>JBQKKG010000001.1:0-564566 GCA_052116865.1 Lachnospiraceae bacterium LCP25S3_G4
ATGAAAATGTTCAACAACTTTGCAGCCAAAAATGTAGTGAGAAGATTTCGGAAGTCTAACATAGAAATCCGAAATCTTTTTTAGATTTACACCCTCAAATTATGCGCTTACGAAGATTCAGGGCTACAACAGACAAAGCAGTTACAAGTAGTTAAAGCACAATTTATAGAAGCAAGCAGTTTTACCTGGCAGGAACTATTTGAAGGATATGATGAATTATATGCCATTACCTTTTCATCAGGCATTCATTTTATGCAAGGATTATTAGAAAAATTTGAATATGCTGAAGTGATTTTCGGATGTGAAGATATTATTGATAATAATGTAGCAGCTATTATGGCTGTTGAAGCAAAAATGGTAGAACTGATTACTAAAAATAAAAGTGCTAATTTGATGGCTGGAATGATGAAAGAAGAGAAGCTCAAACTTTACGTTTCAAGAGATTTGAAGTCGCATGAGAAAGTATTTGTTTTGAAAGCGAAAGATGGAAGAGTTCGTGTAATTACGGGAAGCGCTAATATGTCTGCATCTGCATTTTGTGGATACCAAAGAGAGAATGTGACCTTTTTTGAGGATCAGGAGGCATTTGACTGGTACTATGAACGCTTTATGGATTTTCGAGAGAAATGTGCTGACAATGTGAATCAGCAAGTGGTTGAAAGAATGATAGAGGGTGAGGATAACTTGCTCCGAGAAAATCCAGAGGAGATACCAATCTTTCAAACCGTGAAAAGTAAAAAGATAGTAGTAATTGAAAAATCAGAAGATGAGACGGATTATGAAGTTGTAGCTGACGTAACAGGATTTCAGGATGAGTTGAAGTCAATGTTGCCTAAACCACAGAAGAATGGAATGACACTATTGACAGCGGAAGCATTGCATGTATTTAAGAGAAAATATTCAGAACACAAGCAGATAAAGGAAATAAAGGAGAAAAAGCTACCTAAATTACATGTGGATTATGAAGCTGGTACTATGAAATTCAATGGAAAAGCATGTAATTTAAAACCAGATCCGGATAAAATAAAATCCGATATTAATTGTTTGAAAAATTATCTATCTAGCCTAACAATGTTCTATGGTGATGTAGAGCAGAGCCAGAAAGATTATTTTGGATTTATGAATTGGTATTTTGCAAGTCTTTTTATGCCTTATCTAAGATATGTGGCGGTAATGAATAATTATGATGTTACACCGTTTCCGGTAATAGGTATTATATATGGAGACTCTAATGGTGGTAAATCAACATTTGTTAGATTACTATCCAAGATGATGTGTGAAATTAAGGTACCGCTAAATAGTAGTTCCGACTTTACAGCAAGTAATATTGAGGACTTGAAAAGAGGATGCGAAGGCTTACCAATAAATATAGATGACCTTTCAAAGGCTCAATATTCAGCACATTTTGAAAAGGTAATAAAGGATGATGAATGGGGAATTAGAGACCATTTTATAAATTATCCTTCAATTGCAATTACAACAAATAAGGTTCCATCGTTAACGGCAGATATTTCCAAGAGAGCTATTGCATGTCATATAAATACTAAAATAGATAAGGAAATAGGTGTAAAGAATTCAAAGATGGTTAATGAAAGTATGCGTCATGCTACGAACAGTTTGTATTGCGAGTATGTTAGAAAAATGTTAGATGTAGTAGCAAATATGTCGGAGATGATGAAGGATAGCGATAATGAATACTTCCCAGATATATTTGAAGCCTCATCTACAGTTTTAGTGAATATATTCAACGAGTATGGAGCAGAAACGGTACCAGAATACATAAGGATACTAACATATGCAGATTATTTTGGAAATAAGGCTGTTGGTAGAAATGCAATACAGAAAATCATTATTGCATGGCAGAATGAGCCGGATCAATTTGTGATTGATAAGAAGAAAAATAAATTAACTTATTCTTATCCAGATGGAGGAAGAACATATGAGTTGAAGTACATATTCGATGAATTACCACCGGTTCTGAATGCTCAACTTGTTTCTAGAAGTATTGTAATGGAGTTAGATAAGGCAAAAGAATTCTTTGATGTAGAATTTAGAAAACGAGGATGGTTTCATTAGAATAATATATTAATTATTAAAGTACAAGGCAAGTTCAAGAGGTGGTATATAATTTAGTGATGAAGATGATCATAGAAATGGAGGTAGTTTATATATGAAAGTTGGAATGCGAAAACCAAGTCTAAAAAGAAGTTTAAAAGCTAGAACTACAGGGAAATGGAAAAGGCAGGCAAAGCGAGCAATTAATCCATTGTATGGAAAAAAAGGAATGGGATTTATAAAGAATCCAAAGAAATCAGTTAATAATGCAGTCTATCACCGTACAACATTTGGAATTGGAGATATCTTTAAAAAGTTATTCAAATAAGGGAGGATAATACATATGAATGAAATCATTACAGTAACAGGTAAAGGAAAGATCTCATTACCGCCGGATACAATTATAATTAATATTTCTTTGGAAACTGTTCGAGATACTTATGAAGCGACAATGGATGCTTCAGCTGATGCAGTTTTACTATTGAGGGATGCGCTTAAGTCAGAAGATTTCAAAAAAGAAGATATAAAGACAAAACGGTTTAATGTTGATTTGGAATATGAAAGCTATAAAGAACGGGATAACTGGAAAAAAAGGTTTATTGGATATAAATGCAACCATGATTTAAAGATAGAATTTCTTTCTGATAGCAAAAGACTTGCAAAAATATTGTCTTTGATTGCAAGATGCCCAATCAATCCAGAATTTTCAATTCAATATAAAATAAAAGATATGGAAGATGCTAAGAATCAACTGTTGGCAAAAGCCGTTGCAGATTCGAAGGCGAAGTCAGAAATTTTAACAAAGGCAGCAGGAGTAAAATTAGGCAAGGTGGTTAATATCAATTACTCGTGGGGTGAAATTAATATTTACAGTGAACCAGTAAACTATGATAGAGCAATTTTATGTGAAGAATCAGCTTGTAGTTATGAAAGTTCCTTGGACATAGAACCGGAAGATTTGGATATTACAGACACTGTAACTGTGACATGGGAAATACTTTCATAAGAAAACAAGAAAGCAGTGATGTTATGATAAAAAGAATAAAATATTGGATATTCCAAAGCAGAAGGAAAAAATGTCACAGCTGTTGCGTGATTTGTCAGTACTATGAAAAATGCAGTGGTGAAGGATGAAATAGAAGTACGATTTTTTGGACTTGTAATTAAGGGTATGTTATAATCTAGTCATATTGTAGTTTGAACGTGAAATGGAAAGGAGCTATGCATGGCTAGAGGATCAAATCAAAAAATGAAAAGTATGTATTTAATGCAACTTTTCTTGGATAAAACAGATGAAACACATTATATTACGATGGTTGATATTTTAAATCATTTAAGTAGCAATGATATTAATGCGGAAAGAAAGTCAATCTATGCTGATATAGAAGCATTGAAGCAATATGGTTTAGACATTAAGGGATTTCAGGAAAAAGGAACATACTTTTACCATCTGGTAAATCGTAAGTTTGAATTAGCAGAGCTGAAGCTTTTAGTAGATGCGGTTCAGTCTTCGAAGTTTATTACAGCAAAAAAGTCAAATGAATTAATCAAAAAAATAGAGAGTTTTGCTAGCAATTTTGAAGCTAAAGAACTGCAACGACAGGTATATGTATCTAATCGCATAAAAACCATGAATGAAAGTATCTATTACAATGTAGATCATCTTCATGAATCAATAAATTCAAACAGTCAAATTACTTTTCAATATTCGCAATGGACGGTAGACAAGAAAACAAAACTTAAAAAAGGTGGAGCTTTGTATAAAGTCAGTCCGTGGGCATTAATGTGGGATAATGAAAATTATTATATGGTAGCCTATGATTCGGTCGAAGAGAAAATTAAGCACTTCCGAGTAGATAAGATGTTGCACATTACTTTGACTAAAGATGTAAGAGATGGTAATGAACAGTTCAAAAAATTTGATATGGCAGTATATGAAAAGAAAATGTTTGAGATGTTTGGCGGAACCGAAGAAAATGTAAAGCTCGAATGCACCAATAATTTAGTCGGCGTCATTATCGATCGTTTTGGGAAAGATGCTACTATTATTCCAGTAGATAGTGAGCATTTTACTATAAGTGTAGATATTGAAGTTAGTCAGCAATTTCTTGCATGGATAGTCGGACTTGGAGCTGGGGCAAAGGTGGTATCGCCAGAAAATGTGGTTGCCATAATACGGAAAGAGGCAAAAAGGCTTATGGAACAATACAAGTGATATACAAGTTGTTTTTTTCTCTGAAAGCCAGGAGGAGGGATTATGAAAATTGAATGGATTTGGCCTGAAACAGATGATGAAGGTGGATTTTGGGTTGAGTGCACATTTGAAGAAGCTATTAGCGAGATTTACCCAAGACTTTCTGAGAAAGAAATTCAAATCAGCAACAGGGAAGCAGATTATTATGATAACAATATTCTAGAGAAATTAGGAACTAATCCAAAATATAAGTATTGTTTCATTGTATCAAAAGATTTAAAGCGAATTTTACCAAGGCATCCATACTTCCCTTTCCATCAATTGTGGAATGCATATAGTCCATTTATTAAGTGCGAAATAAGAGAAATAGAAACTTTGAATGAGTTATAAATAACTTGGAGGAAAATATAAATGGATATTAAAGAAAAATATGTAGCTTGCATTTTAGGCGGGGCGTTGGGAGATGCCCTAGGTTATCCTATCGAATTTATGAGAAAAAGTGAAATTGTTTCAGAATATGGGGAGAATGGAATTAGAGATTTATCAGTAGATAATAAAACTGGTAAAGCTCTGATTTCTGATGATACACAGATGACACTATTTACTTCTGATGGGTTAATTTGGTCCCATTTACGATGTTCAGAAAGAGGCATAGGTTCGTATGAAGGTAGCGGTACATTGCAATCATACTATAGATGGCATTATACCCAGACGGGGACTGTATGCAATGGCTGTTGGTTAGAAAAACAACCACATGAAACTGAAAATTATATTATTACCTATGATAAAACCATTATGGAGTATACAGAATTATTCGCTAGACGAGCACCAGGTAATAGTTGTTTGTCTGCCCTTGCACAAGGAAGAATGGGAACAATAGAACAACCGATTAATAATAGCAAAGGCTGTGGTGGCGTCATGCGTGTTGCACCAGTTGGTCTTTTTTTGCATAAATATCCAGAAGAAGCTATGGATCACGGAATGAAAATTGCGGCTTTAACGCATGGGCATCCAACGGGGTATATTTCGGCAGGAGCGTTTGCGGTTATAATTGCTGAACTAATAAATGGCAAGACGCTAGTTGAAGGTATAGATTCTTCATTTGAAATGTTGAGACAGTTTGATACGAATAAGGAAACAACACTGGCATTAAAAAAAGCAATAGAATTAGCTAATACGGATATTGATACATCAAAGGCAATTCGTAAGTTAGGGGAAGGATGGATTGCCGAAGAAGCATTATCGATTGCCATATATTGTGCATTAAAGGAAAAGGATTTTAAGAAAGCATTACAATTGGCTGTGAACCATGATGGCGACAGCGATTCAACGGGAGCAATATGTGGAAATATAATTGGCGCATATGGTGGCATGAGTGTTATTCCGGATGTATGGCTACAACAATTAGAACTTAAAGAATTAATTATGGACATTGGTGAAAAGTTATATCAAGTGAATGAACACTTTGGAATGATTTGATTGGAACGCATTTGTACGATTTACAGCGCATTCACAACGTACGATTCACAACGTTCATGAATTTTAACTCCTGAAACATCAGATGTACTTATCTAAATACAAACTTTAGTTTTGCAAAGATTTGAGTGGAAAAATAACTACGCATATGATATACTCATATACAGATGCTAAAAAATGTTTTATCTGAAGGAAAGGTGTATCAATATGGCTATATCATACAATGGTCTTTGGAAGATTTTAATTGATAAAAAAATGCAAAAAAAAGATTTGATGGAAGCACTAAATATTAGTTCCAGTACAATTGCAAAGATGGGAAAAGGAGATTCTGTTTCCGTGAATGTTTTAGAAAGAATCTGCAAATATCTGAACTGCAATGTCGGAGATATTATGAGCTTTGAAAATGACGATAAAGGAGAGCAGGAGTAATGGAATATAGTGCAGGAATAGTAAGTAATCTGCTCTGGTTTGTCGAAACAAGAGCAACCGCAAAGCTTTTATGCGAAGGTAAAACAAAGCAGGAAATAAAGGTATTTGTTGTTTCTGAAAACTTATATCAGCAAAAGCAGGAAAGACGGGCTATCAATCAGTTTCGTTGTATTATGACCCGGTTAAATGCTTTGCCGGATGAATTGATAAAGGAATTAAACCAATCTGATTTAGCTACAGCAAAATTAATTATTCTTGTTGGAGCAATGGCTACAGATAGATTACTATTTGAGTTTGTTTATGAAGTATATCGTAACAATATAAAAATGGGTGAAAATAAACTCGAAGATAGAGACTTTAATGTGTTTTTTCAAGAGAAGGCTGCGCAGAGCCAAAAGATAGCAGGATGGTCTGAAAGTGCAATTAAAAAGTTGAAACAGACATATTCAAAATATCTTTTTGAAGCGGGTCTTATAGAAGGAGTAAAAGAAAATCGTAACATAGTAAAAGTATATGTGGATGATCGTCTTAGAAACAGTCTGGTACAAAACAATATGGAACAATACTTATTTGCAATGACAGGAGAAAATTAAGGATGGATTTACAAGAAAGGCTAGATAGAATACCAAAACGAATATCAGAACCGGATTTTCTGGCTAATAAAGGTGTTGCAAATGAAGTTCGGTACTATGTTTTTGATTATGATCCAAGAGAAGAGTTAATCGTTCGCGAAAGAATTGAAACTCTTATCAAAAATAATAATTCGGAAGTTGATGGATTTCAGATTGTAGAGTATGACCTTTATAAGTTGGTGTTGGAACTCTTAAACGAAAAAGGATATTTAGAAAAGTGTATTCAGTTTGAAGAGAAAAAGGGTAGAGGGTATATGTTTGATGCAATTATCAAGATGCTTCGACTGACAAATGAGAACAATCTGATTGTTAATAGAATTGTGGAACGTACACCGGATAATGCTGTAGTCTTTTTAACTGGAATAGGAAAATGTTTCCCAATTGTCCGGTCCCATAATATTTTGAATAATTTATACTCGCTACCGCAGACGATACCAGTGGTAATGTTCTTTCCAGGTGAATGGAACGGACAAGTATTGAATTTGTTTGGAACCATAAAAGATGATAACTACTACAGAGCATTTCCACTGATAGATGATTGAGGAGGTAACATTAATTGAGAATTTATGACATGTTTGAGAAAAAAATTGATCGTACAATAAATGGAGTAATTAAAGTAGGTCAGTCAGATAATGAAAATATTGAAAAAGAGTTAGATGAATACGTTGTAACAAGTGAACTTTATAAGCACTTTATGGAGTTCTTTCATTCATATAGAAGAGGAACAGAAGGTCATACAGATAAAATGGGTGTATGGATTTCAGGTTTCTTTGGAAGTGGTAAATCTCACTTCTTAAAAATATTATCTTACCTTCTTGAGAATAAGCATATAAATGGCAGAAATGCTTTTGATTATTTCTTAGAAGATGGAAAAATTAAAGACCAGAAATTGTTGGATGAGATTAAAGCAGTTGAGCAATTTTGTGATGACACAGATGTTATTCTGTTCAATATAGATTCAAAAAGTTCCGCAGATGCGAAAACCAGTAAGACGGCGATCGTGGAAGTCTTTATGAAAGTATTTAATGAAAAGCTTGGGTATTGTGGTTCAATTCCATTTCTTGCAGATTTGGAAAGGAAGATCGATTCTGAAGGAAGATTTGATGAATTCAAAACAAAATTTGAAGAAATTAATGGAGATAACTGGGAGAAAGCAAGAGAAGATTTTTTCTTTATTCAGGATGAGATTGTAGATACCTTAGTGGCAATGAACTTCATGAGTGAAGAGGCAGCAAGAAACTGGTGTGAAACTGCACAGAATGCATATGCTCTATCAATTGACCAGTTCGCAGAATATGTTAGAAGATACTGTGAAAGTAAAGGAAGAAATCATCATGTAGTATTCATGGTGGATGAGATTGGCCAGTATATTGCAGATAATTCTAATTTGATGCTGAATTTGCAAACAGTAACAGAAGATTTAGGAACTGCCTGTGGTGGAAGAGCATGGATTGTTGTAACCAGTCAGCAGGATATTGACTCCATTACAAAAACATTTAGTGAGAACTTTTCTAAGATTCAGGGTCGTTTTGATACTAGACTTGCTATGTCATCTGCTAATGTCGATGAAGTTATTCGTAAACGTATCTTGGCAAAAAAAGATGAGTGCAAGGGTATGCTACATCGGTTATATGATGGGAATGAAGCTGTTCTTAAGAATACACTCACATTTAAAGAAAGCTCTGAAATGAAATTATATAAGGATGCGAATGATTTTGCAGAGACTTATCCTTTTATTCCATATCAATTCCGTTTGCTAGGTCATGTACTGACAGCTATCAGACAGTTTGGCGCAAGTGGAAAACATCTTGCTGAAGGTGAACGTTCTATGCTTGCTTTATTTAAAGAAGCTGCAGAGGATGTCATGAATGCTGAAGAGGATATCCTGATTTCATTTAATTTGTTTTATAAGGCATTAGACAAATTTATTGACCATACACATCGTATTGTTATTATTCATGCTGCAGATAATGAGCATTTGCAGTCATTTGATGTAGAGATACTAAAGGTATTATTCATGATAAAGTACGTAGATAAATTACCTGCAAATATCGAAAATCTGACAACTTTAATGGTAGGTAGAATAGATGAAGATCGTATTGAACTGCAGAAGAAAGTTTTGGAGTCTTTGAATCGTTTATATGGAGAAAAACTTATCCAAAAGAATGGTACCAAGTATGTATTCCTAACAAATGAAGAGCAAGATATCGAAAAGGCAATTCGTACAGAGAGTGTAGACACCGGAGAAGTTATTAATCAGGTGGCGATGGTAATCTTTGAGGATATCTACAAAGATAAAAAGTACAGATATAATAACCGCTATCAGTTTGCTTTCAATCAGAAAGTAGATGATAGGTTCTATAAGAATAATCAGTCAAATGGAATTGGACTTCATATCATGACAGCTTATAGTGGAGAAAACTCGGATTTAGGATATGGAATGCTATCAGCACAGGAGAAGAGTGTAGTTATTAGAATGTGTGACGATTACAATTTCCTTGAAGAAATCACGGAAATGCTCCAGATAACAAAGTTCTTGAATAAAGCTACTATTGGCTCTACTGCTAGTTATGATACGATTCGAAGTGGTAAGCAGGAAGAACGTCGTGCAAAAGTGGATATGATTCATAATCATATCCGTATGTCTTTGGAAAATGCAGAAATCTATGTAAATGGAAGCAAAGCACAAATTAAGAGCAGAGATGCATCAACAAGAATTGATGAGGCAATGGAAAAACTCGTTAATTTTGAGTATAGCAAATTGGAATACATGGAAACCGCTCCGGTATTATCAGATATTGATAGTGTACTTCATGTACATAAAGCACAGTTGACCTTAGATGTCGGCGATGCCGGGATACCTAATAAGCAGGCAATGGATGAAGTGCTAAAAGTCATTGACTATGCCTATGCTAAACACATGAAGATGTCACTGAAATCATTAATGGATAAATTCATGATGCCACCATATGGATATATAGCAGAAGATGTGGAATATCTAGTTGCAACTTTATATCGTCAGGCTAAAGTTGCCTTGAAACTTAACGGAACAGAAGTAAATCCTGCAAATACAAAAGCAGAAGATACTCTTCGTTATCTTACAAAAAAAGATTATGCAGAAAAGATTTTGCTTGAAATGAAGTCAGTTCCACAGCCATCTTGGATAAAAGCTGTAAAAGATATTATGAGAGAATTTGTTGGAGTATCAGCAACAACAGATGATTCAGATGCACTTATGAAGGATTTTATTACTTATACGGGTAATAAGAGAACTGCTTTAAATAACTACTTGGATAAAGAGTACAAAATCAACATAGATTATCCTGGAAAATCCTTTATTGAAGAAGCAATCAAGTTAATTGATTCACTGTTATGTATTGCTGATCCAATGACGTTTTATAAGAAAGCATTTGATTTACAAGATGAGTTCCTTGATTTGGGTGATGAAATTGAGGATACTACCGCATTCTTTAAAGGTGAGCAAGTGAAGCTATTCTCCAAAGCATATGATTTGCTGATAATTTATGATAAGAGTAAGAACTTTATTTCGGATATAGCTCTAGAGGAATTGGCGAAGAAAATGAAAGAAATAGTATTTGCAAAGAAGCCATATAGTATGATAAATGGCTTGATAGATATGTGTGACCAGTTTATTGCATTAAATTCCAAAATGCTGGAATCTACAGCATTACGTTATAAACCAGATGTGTATGATGATAGAAAATTTGTGATGGAATCTGTTTATCAAGATAGACCATATACTGATAAAGTAACACGCAAATTTGAAGCAGCATTTGATGAATTATTAGCGAAACTGGATACAAGTAATGACGTTTCTGAAATTATGCTTGTACAAAAGGAAAGTAATGCAGTCAGAACAAATTGTTTAAATGAATTAGACCGAGAAGAGGCAGCGTATCAGCGAATCATCGAAAAGCCAGTCAGTCCGGTTGACCCAGTGGCACCAAAACCACCGGTTAAAACGGTTACAACAAAGAATATCTCCGTAAGAGATTTGACATTCGGAAAGACATATTCGGTAAAGTCAAAAGATGATGTTGAAAAATTTATAGAAGATATCAGACAGTCATTAATGCAACAATTAGATGAAGATACGATAATCAAGTTAAGCTAGAATAGGAGCGGTCTAAATGAATAAAACTGCCATAAAGAACTTTGCTATTGAAGCAAGGAAAAAAATAATTGCATCTGTTGTAACAGAAGCTGGATTCTATGGAATTACAGTAAATGGATGCAATGAACCAAAAGAAAAAGGAAATGGATTTGAAGTATACAAAACTATCGCGGGAACAGACAATCAGATATTCGGTGATACGATAAAGCAAAGAGCGAGCCTTGCAACAGCTGTGAAAGAAAAAGGTTTTGATAATGTTATGGAAGAAGTGTCCTATACATGGTTTAATCGTATCATTGCTATCAGATTTATGGAGATAAATGGATATCTTCCAACAAGAGTGCGTGTATTATCTTCTGAAACAAAAGGAAAAAGTGAACCAGACTTAGTGTCTATGGCACCAGATGTGGATTTAGAATTTTCGGATGAAGATAAAGATACAATTTATGCAGCAAAAGAAGAAAACAGATATGATGATTTATTCCGTATGCTATTTCTAAAACAGTGCAATGCACTGAATGAGATTCTTCCAGAATTATTTGAGAATACTTCGGATTATACAGAACTATTATTGAAGCTATCCTATGTAAATGAGGACAGTGTAGTTCGTATCCTTGTAGATACTGTTCCAGAAGAAGATTTCAATATTGAAGCAGTAGACGAAAATGGACAAGTTTCTGGTCAGGTAGAAATCATTGGATGGATGTATCAGTATTATAATTCGGAATTAAAGGATGAAACCTTTGCATTGCTAAAAAAGAATGTAAAGATTACCAAAGATAGAATTCCTGCTGCGACTCAGTTATTTACTCCAGATTGGATTGTAAGGTATATGGTGGAAAATTCCGTTGGACGTTTATGGATTGAGCATTTAAGAGCAAACGATGATTCTGTTGTTGAAAAAGAAGTAGCAGAACAGTTTGGATGGAAATATTATTTACCAGAAGCAGAACAGGAAACAGATGTAAATGTAAAATTAGCAGAAATTAGAACATCTTATAAAGATATGACACCTTTAGATATCAAGTGTATTGACCCTTGTATGGGTAGTGGTCATATATTGGTATATATGTTTGATGTGTTAATAAGTATTTATGTAAGTGCAGGATACAGTGAGAAAGATGCAGCATTTTATATAATCCAGTATAACCTGCATGGATTGGATATTGATAAAAGAGCATATCAGTTATCATACTTTGCAATCATGATGAAGGGAAGAAGTTATAACCGAAGACTGTTTAAAGGTAGGAGTGATGTAACGGAAACTGGAGAACATATTCACTATGCTCATCCAAATGTATATGCAATCAAAGAAAGTAACAGCCTACCATTAAATGTCGCAGACCAATTAAATGATGCATTTCCTGAGGTGTTTACAAAAGATCAACTTTCATGTATTCAGTATGTAAGGGATGTGTTCTTTGATGCAAGAGAATATGGCTCAATACTGAATGTGGACAGTTATTGCGATCCGGATAGAGAAGATCGACAGTATGCATCAGTTGCAATGACGCTCTTTAGCTTGTATTCTAAAAATCATGAATATTGCAGAACTCATGATTTAAATATCCCACAGATGTTATTATTGGATGATGTGTGTCCCCTTTTGGACAATTTAATGTTCCAGGCACTTGTGATGTGTAAAATGTATGATGTTGTAGTAACAAATCCACCATATATGTCTAGTGCTGGAATGGATTCAAATTTACTGAAATATGTAAAACAGAATTATGATAATGGAAGAAATGATTTATATACTGTATTCATAATTCATTGTAAAGATATGTGTAAAAAGAATGGTTACATATCAATGATTACTCAATTAGGATGGATGAGTCTTACTAGAAGCGAACAACTACGAGAATATATCTATGATAGTACCCATTACGTGAATATGCTCCATTTGGGTTCCCATATATTTGAAGATTTAAGTGGCGAAGTTGTTAAATCTGGGGCATTTGTTTTTAGAAAGAAAAAATTCGAGGAATATCATGCTACATATTGTAAATTAGATGGGTGCTCTACAAATGATGAAAAAGAAAATTGTGTTATAAATAAGCTCAATGCATATTCTGCCAGTTTGAAAGAAACCAATCAAATTGAAGGATCACCTATGTCCTTTTGGTTACCAAGAACTATGTTGCCTTTATTTGAATCAAGTACAATTAGTAGTGATTTTATTTGCAGGGCTGGTATGCAAACTGGTAATAATGAGTTATTTCTTCGATTTTGGTATGAACCATCTACTACCAAAATTGATCATTTTATGCCAGGCACCAAATGGTATGGATATAATAAAGGAGGTAGTCAACGTAAATGGACAGGAAATACTGATTTGGTAGTAAACTGGGAAAATGATGGAACAGACATTAAAGCTTTTAAAAAATATAGATTAGAATTAGGTGAAATTGAAAAGAAAAATAGCGAATGCTGGAATAGTGAGTACTATTTTGTTGAAGGAATAACTTGGTCTTCGATTGCTTCTGGTGCACCAATGTTTAGGTATACAGGTAGCAATACTATTTTTGATATTAAAGGGCCAACATGTTTTGCAAAAGAAAACACTTCACACGATGATTTGTTGATTGTCATGGGATTTTTAAATTCTCCTATAGTAAAAGAATTGTTAAATGTATTATCACCTACATTGGATTGTAATCCGGGCACCGTTAGTAGATTGCCGTTTATTAAAATTGAAGAAAAAGATGAAATATTAGATTTGGTAAAAAATTGTATGAAAGATTCAGATGATGAATGGAATTCATATGAAACATCTCAAAATTTTATTAAGCATCCATTGATTGACAGTGGAGATAATGTTAGCAATGCATTTAATAATTGGACGAAGATTACAAATGAACGGTTTATTAGGATGAAGCAACATGAAGAAAGTCTCAATGAGATATTTGTTAACAAATATGGCTTGAAGAAAGTGTTAACGACATTCATCGACGATAAGGAAATTACAATTCGAAAGTCAAATTTAATTGCAGATATTAAGGGCTTACTCTCATATGCAGTTGGCTGTATGTTTGGAAGATATTCTCTTGTGCTTCCAGGCATAGTGTATGCAGGAGGCAATTGGCCGCCACAAGAGAAGGGATTATTAGCAGGACGACCAGAACATTGTGACCAGAATATTTCATCTTGGATGGATGCATATGGACCATTTTGTGCAGATGTTGATAATGTTATCCCTATCACTGATGAAGAATACTTTGAAGACGATATTGTTGGTAGAGTTGTAGAATTTGTAAGAACGGTATATGGGGCAGATACATTAGAAGAAAATTTATTATTTATTGCATCTGCATTAGGCAATAAAGGAAATTCATCAAGAGAAATAATTCGTAATTATTTCGTAAAAGATTTCTTTAAAGACCATTGTAAAATATATCAGAAACGTCCTATTTACTGGCTATTTGATTCTGGAAAAGAGAATGGATTTAAAGCATTGATTTATATGCACCGATACGAGAAGGATACAGTGGGAAGAGTGCGCGCAGATTATCTTCATAAAACGCAAGAGAAAATTGAGAATGCTTTAAGGAATGCTGATGATATTATTACAAATAGTACATCGGCAACAGATCGTGCTCAGGCGACAAAGAACAGAAACAAATATATTAAACAGTTAAACGAGACTCGTATTTATGATCAGGCTTTAGCACATATTGCACATCAAAGAATTGAAATTGACTTAGATGATGGTGTGAAACATAATTATGAACTTTTTCAAGGTATTGAAACGGTATCAGAATCAGGAAAGAAACAGAAGATTGATTTATTAGCAATAATCTAAAGAGAAGAGGTGAAATGAATGGACTTAGAAGTAATAGGAACATCAGCGGTTAAAGAAGCAATAGCAATGACAGACTACTTGTCTCCTTATGTAAACGACAAGGATAAAGAGCCGTTGTGGGATGGTCATATCTATGTCTATTCAAAAACTTCTAAAAAAAACAAAGATTTTATTGGAAGAGCACCTGTTCAAGTTAAAGGAAAAGATGTTAATAAATTGTCAACACAGAAAATCACTTATCCAGTGCCTGTAGTAAATTTGAAGAAATACAGAATGGACGGTGGTATTTTATATTTTGTAGTGCAGGTTGATGCTTACAAAAATAAGAAGATATTTTATTCAGCACTTTTGCCGTTTGAAATTAATAAATTAGTGGAAAAGGCTGAAAAGAAGAACACGATATCTATTACATTATATGAATTTCCAAACGAAACAAATGAGATAACCAATATTGTTATGAATTTTGTAAAGGATAGAGATAAGCAGGTTCTATTAAGAAATGGTAAGAATATCTCCATTGAAGAATTCCTGAAACAAGGAGATCCGGCAAAGATATCATTTGGATTTTCCTATACAGGGTTTGGATATGACAGAACAAAGCCGTTTGAGTATCTCTTTAAGCATGACGTATATATGTATGCTGAGAATAAGGAAATGAACATAAGAATTCCAATTGACCATATGTGGAGAGCTGAAATTGCGAAAATGCAGCTTTCTGGAGCCGTTTGCATAGGAGATAAAGAATATTATAAGGAATATGATGTAATTCACAAAGTAGATTGTGATGAATTGCATATCGGAAAAAGTATTATCTTTAATCTGGTACAAAATGGAACTCCAAAGGTAAACTATTGTTTGAGAGGAAATCTCAAAGAACGAATTATAGCTGAGAAATTTATCATTGATTTAATGAAAGAAAAGCAGGTTACTGTAAATGGAGCCAAACTTGAGATTAATGCTACTGAAAAGGAAATAAAAGCATTTTGTCTAGAGGATATAGAGAATCATTTAAGACATCTTCAAAGGGTACAAGACGTACTGGACATCCTTGATGTAACTGTTCCTTTGGAATGTGAAGGGTTAACAGAAAAGGATGAAGAATATATTCGAATGTTGATCATGGCATTTAAGCATAAACGGACAATAGGGTTTAACGAGGGAGAGATTCCCCCTATAGCTCACATAACAATAAACAATCTTCATATAATGCTTCATTTTAAGGTGCAAAATGATGGGAAATATTTGTTGGAAAGTTTTACTGACTGCGTAGCAGAGTGGTCATCAGATTATAATGACGGAACAATGTTTCCAACGTCAAAGTATACAATACTGACAGAAAATGATTTTCTGATAATATCGAATCTGAATTATGATAGTATTGTAAAGGATATTATGTCATTTGAAAACGATGGACATTATAATCGGTGTAACTTGACTATGCTAGAGATACTAAAAGCTTATGATAAAGAAAAAAAACCAGAATTATTAGAAATTGCGACCCAAATTTGCCGATGGCTTGTTGAAAAAGAAAATAAAAGTGAGATTGCAATACTGAATTTGTATCAGTGTTATTTTAGAAGTCGAAAGTTGGAGCAAGACGAGGAGAATATATTACTTGATTTTATAGAAGTAAATAATGACAATTATGCCATTATCGCAGGAAGTTATATACTATTGGAAGATTTCAAGATGGTTAGCAGATATATGGATAAAATGAAACGAGAGGAACGGAAAAGCTTTGAATCATTTCCTATCTTCTCGCTAATGAAAAAATCTGCAAGGCATGCAGATTTAGATAAATTACCAAATGAAGGTGAATAGAGGTGAAGGTAGTGGATTCTAAAATTGAAAGCAGTATCAATAATTTATTAAAAGGTACATCAAGAAAAATAGTTTTCTGGTATGACGATGAAGGTCAGTATAAGGACGAAGTCGAAAGTATTCAGTTACAGAATGCAACATTACATATTTTGACTGATTCTAATTGGTTTGCAACAAAGATGTTGTTGGAAGAGCAGGACCCAGATACGAATTTCTTGATTTATGCCCCTTTTTCGAAACCAGAAGATAGAGAAAATCATCTGGCTGATACATGGTATTACGCTGAACATTTCTCTTCTAATAGAATGACGCAGCTTACGGAAGAACTTGGAATGGATGCAAAGTATGCAGACGTATTAAAGCAGTATTCTTTATTTTTTAATGCAGCTACCAGACGAAATAAATTTATGACTTTGCAGGTTGAACATTATAATAAAGAAAATATTGAATTAGGTATCTTATGCGTAATAGCAAATGTAAAGAGACATAACTTTGATGAGCTGTTAAAAGCAGTTATAACAGAATCTTATGATGATAATGCAATCATTAATGAATTTGAAAAGTTTTCAGCTAAAAAAACGTTCTGGGATTTATGTGAAAAGTATTACGGTTACATGGATGAGGAACCAAGTGTTCAAAGAGTAGTAGCAAAACTCCTTGTTACATATACTGCAACCGGATTAGGAGAAGGACTTCCAAAGAGTTGGGAATCCTATGTTTCAGGAAGAAAAAATGACTGTCAGATATTCGTGAAGAATATTATGGCTTTATGCAGCGAGCAATATGATGTGATTGCAGAAAAGGTTGCTGTTAGACTGAAAGCTTATAAGCTAATGCCAGATTGTAATTTATCAGACATAGTAAAGTGTGATACATTCCATTTGTTTGATGATATTTTGATACAATGGCTTGTTGAAAAATTGGAAGATGAAATGATTGATGAAAAAGTTGGCGATTTTACTATTCCAGAATTATGTGATGAGAGAATTCATGATAGTTATCATTATGCAGATGTTTATTATAATCAATACAAAATGCTCTTTTATGCATACAAGATGTTAAAAGAGATAACTATGTATAGCTTCAAACCATCCGTCAAAGAAGTGGTTGATGATTATGTAGTAGAGACATATCAGATTGATACATATTACCGCAAATTCTATTACTATATGGATTTAACTGGACTTCCAGAGAATTTTGAAGAACTTCGTGACTTAATTGAGAATATCTATACAAATAAGTATTTGGCGAATATTACTGCTAAATGGAATCAGATACTTACAGATGATGTCTACCAGAATGCAAAATTCAAAAGACAGCAGGATTTTTATAAAGAATTTGTACGTCCATCTATGGCAGGTGGAAGAACCTTTGTTATCATTTCAGATGGTATGCGTTATGAGTGTGCCAAAGAGCTTATGGAACGATTTGAAATGGATGAGAAATGTGAAGCTAAGATAGAACCGGTCATTAGTGTACTTCCATCGGAAACAACACTTGGAATGGCATCTACACTGCCGCATGAAGAAATCATTGTAGATGGAGATATGAATATTACTGTTGATGATATGCCTTGCAATCATAAGATTGAAGAAAGACAGAGAGTTCTGAATAAGTATGTACCAAATGCAGTCTGTGTTCAGTATAAATCTATCCAGGATGCCAAGAGAGCAGATATTAAAGAAATGTTCCAAGGAAAAGACTTGATATATATATATCACAACCAGATTGATAACCGTGGGGAACATGCTGAAAATGAAATCTTTAATGCATGTGAGGATACTATACGCGAAATCCATAAATTGGTTAGAAAGCTGACTGAAGCAGTAACTGCTACAAGATTTATTATTACTGCAGATCATGGCTTTATTTATAAGAGAGACAAGCTTGATGAAAGTGATAAAATCTCGATGGATAAGAAGGATATGTTGTTCACAAACAAGCGTTTCCTTATTACAGATAAAGCCTACGAATCGGATTCAACAATACGAAGAGCATTGGCATATCTGAGCGTAATGAATAAGTTATATGTGGTGACACCAATTGGAGCAAATATTATTAAAGCACCCGGTGGTGGACAGAATTATGTACATGGTGGGTCATCTCTGCAGGAAATGATAGTGCCGGTAATTAGCCTAAAGACAATAAAAGGAAAGAAATCTACGAATAAAGTTGATGTCATCTTAACTTCAATCACAAGGAAAGTCTCTGACCTGAGTGTAAACTTAGACTTCATTCAGACAGAACCAGTAACTGATGTGATGAAAGGGAGAAACGTGATTGCATATTTTATGACGAATGATGAAAAGAAGATTTCCTATGATGTTCCAATTCGTGCAGTAAGTAAGGACAAGGATGCATCCAAACGTGTTACAACTGAGAAATTCACTCTAAAATCTGGTTCATATAAACCGCAGGATACATATTATCTGGTAATTGAAGATGAAGATGAAGACAGTATGTTGCAGCAATATGAATTTACAATTGATGTTGTAATATAAGAAAGTAAGGAGAATGGTAATGAGGATTTTGTTTTGTAACATTGCCTGGATGGACTATTATAAAGGAATTACAAAAGATGATATTCCAAAAGGTGGCGGTGAATATGTTTCGGAGAACCAAGATGCACATGAGAAATACAATTTTGCACCTGCGGGATTGAATTTTGAGGATGAATTCTGGCCGGATGGAGAATATTGTATGGGATTTGTTGAGACGAAAGCAACCAGTAAGGAAAAACGCAATCAGTTACATATTGAAAAAATCAGTGGATGCGAACTGTGTACCAAGGATGATTGCGTAGAAGATGTTTTGGTAATTTATTGTGCAACACATCCGAGTCATGGATTTACAACGGTTGTTGGATGGTATCAACATGCAACGGTGTATCGGAATTATATGACGATTGATTTTGAATCAGAAAATGGAGGAACGTATTGGCAGGAATATAATGCAATTGCACTACGGGAAAATTGTGTCTTAATGCCACGTTCTGAACGGTCCCAGATTCTGAAATGGAAGGTACCACGTAAGAATGGTGGTATTTCATATGGATTTGGTAGAGCAAATATATGGTTTGCTTCAGAAATGGATGAAAACGAGAATTTGAAACAATACCTAATAAAATTAACAAAACAGATTCAAGGGTACAACGGAGAAAATCTTATTGACCTTTGTCCGAAAGAATAGGAGGTAACATGGCATGACTGCATCAACTTTAGCTTGGACGTTATATGGACCATTGGAGGATGAAACATCTGTACTTGATCCGTTGGGATTTGATTACTTTGCACAGTTGTTGGGAAATGTTGTGCTACCTAGCTTTACAAGTCGTACCGGAAGGGCGAGATATTACAGTATGGTTGCCTATGGAATATATATTTCACATGAGTATCTAAAAAGTTTGGGCTGTATTTATAGAGACCGGGATGTTTTGGATGCTTTTAAACTATATGAAAGATACTGGGCAAGAGCGATTGTGGAGTTCTATTCCTGTTATGATGAGTTGGCTGAACGAGATGGCAAAGAGCAAGAGCTTCGAGGTAAGCGCGGTGTTATAAGGGCATATAATGAAGGTGTTAAAACGCTTGATTTTAAATTCCTTACGCACCAACTGGAATTAGGTGGTTTAGGTGCATACAGAAGCAGTATGGAATCTTTAGAACTGTTAAAAAGTAATTTGACCTTAACCCATAAGGGAATGGCTCTGGCTAAAAGTTTTCTTGACACAAAGTTCTATGACAAAATGATTATTCATGCAATGCGAGATGAAGACATTGTAATGAAAGAGGGAAATCAAACGCTTCAATCATTAGGCGCTCATACTTGCTTGGATGGTAATAGCTTTGAATATGCCAAGGACTTATATCAGACAAAACACTTGAATGAAAATAGTTTATTACAGGAATTTATCCTTAACAATGTTAATAATATTATTGCTGTTTCATTAATATATCAGTACAGAGATATTGAAGTTCCAATAAAGAATCCGATGCATGTTGTTGAAGCAATAGCCAATACAAAGCTGAAAACGAATGATGGAAGAACGGTTGCTAATGGATACAAAACAATTTTTGCTTTTGAGAATCTTGCAATTGCAATCAATCGTGTGTGGTGTTCTATTATTAGAAATGCTCAAAACAATATGGGAAGAATATCAATAACCGAAACGGTATTACATTCAACTGGCTATTTGGATGTTTTAAGAGAGAATCAGTATATAAAAATTCTCATGGAACAATCAGCATATAGAAATATCAAAGAAAGCCTGCATGGAACTTCATTTGCAGTGTTATTGCAGGAATTTGAGGATATGACAGAAACCGATTACCCAGAGTTTATTGTTGCATTAGTTCACTATCATATTAGTGTTATGAATAGAAGAAATAGTGGAGCATGGATGCTTTTGGATGGTACAGATATTATTGTGACTTCTGGTTATGATTATCCAAGAAAAACCGAAAAAGTAGCTTTTCTTCATGGATACAAAGTTACGAATATTATAAATATTATTGAAGATACGGAGTGGATTCCTAATGGTAAAGTATACTGATTTCTTTAGCTTAATAGGTTCAGATAATGTTAACCCGGTTGCGGGGTTGTTTATGACTTACGGTTTTGATGCTGAACTGTTTGAAAAGCATATCCTGCCGAATTTTCTTGGTGTGCTTGGTAATCCAGAAGATAGTGAGCTTAGATTCCGTAATCAAATTGCTACCAGACTCAAAGAAGTTCCAGTTACTGTAATGTCTGATGCACGCCAGTATGGTGGTGGTCAGACATTTTTGTATGAACATACTTCAATTAAAGAACAGATATTTCACCCAAAGTGCTATATATTATTGTATCCAGACTATTTAAGAGTAATTATTGGCTCATGTAATATTACAAAGGCTGGATTATGTTACAATGCCGAAACAGTTTGGTATCAGGATATTCATATATTCGAGTCATCCGGAATGACAAAATCACTAAAGATGATATTGGAATGGATGATTGAAAAGTATGGAATGGCAGGTAATGATTCTATTCATGAGATTACGAAATTTTTGCTTCAATGTGGAGATGATGATACATTTCCACAATTAATATCAACCATTAACGACCACAGCGCATTTTATCAGTATTTTTCTAAAATGGCACTTGTAAGAGATAAATGCAAACGAATTAATATTATTTCACCATTCTTTGAAAGTGACAGAGAAAGTGCCATGGAGCATACGTTATTGGTGGAATTTGCTGATTCTTTCTTTTTAAATAATCCGGATGCAACGATGCGTATATTCTTTCCAGCCATAAAGAAAGAAACTGGTAAAGGTTATAAAGTGACAGCACCAGTTAATATCTTACACGAACTATCCAATAAGTATAAGAATGTGGAGTTATTTGTTATTAACAGAGAATGGGAACGAGAAGAAGATGATCCGGTTCTTAGAACATTACATGCAAAGCTAATAATTGCAGAATTTTCAGATGGTCAAAAACTAACTATGAGTGGTTCTATTAACTTCACAATAAATGCAATGCGTTCTTATTTTCAAAGCCTACGAAATATTGAAATCAGTGTAATAGAGCTTGGAAAATCTCGGTTTATGCTACCTAATGCAAGCAGGACATACATTGAACTGCTTGAATATGATGATAAGAAGATAAACAGTATACCGATTAAAATTTTCATTAAACAGGTTATATATGATTCAGGTAAGTTGATCCTTCGCTTTGACACAGAAAAAGCTAGTATTCCATTCAGAATTGAATACCAAGAAGTGGGTATCTATGAAACAGAGAAGTGCCCAGAGGAAACTGTGATTATATCTGATTTCCGTATTAAGCGGTCGTTGGATATCAAAGTAATCTGTGCAGAATATGAATTCTATTATCCGATTTATGTAGCGAATAAAGAGGTATTTATATCAGATGATCTAAAACTAACATATCAGATTGAAATGGGAGATATCATTGATTATCTGGCTGGAAAATATAAAAGCGTATCTGAAATTGAAAGACTAAAACGAATAAAAACGGAAAATGGTGTAGTTGAAGTAAATGGTATCTCGGTTTATTTCAGACATAATCTTCAACGCTATTATAAAGCACTTGGCGCAATAAAGATGGGCTTAGAAGCCCCATTTTATTCAGAACAGGCATTCCGTTCTTATTTATATGGACCGGTTGGATTAAAAGCACTAGTTAAATTTATTGTTGATGACTACCAGAGTGGAATAGCTGCAAATAGTGCGACTTTTGTATTTGTTGTTGAAATTGAAAATATAATATGCCACCTGCATTTTCAAGAGGATAGATTGGAGCAGGAATATAAAAAGAATATGCTAAAGAATATTCTTTCGGAAGCTGTTGCTATCCGTAAGATAATATACAGTAATGCAAGTAAAACAATGAAAAATCAATATGACATATTATTGGTTGAATATGGATTGGAGGTGAGAAAGTGATTCGAGATGAGCTGGATAATCTGTTTGATTTATCAAAAAGTGTAAATAAAGAAACAGCAGATTTGCAGACTAATACCTGTGCACAGGTTGTAAAAATGCTTAATGATGTTCCAGGTATTATTCTGGGTGATGATGTAGGAATGGGGAAAACATATATTGCTTTTAGCACTGCGGTGTACTTTTTGTCCCAATATCCAAGGAAGAAAATCGTAATTATCACGCCGAATTGGCTTTTAAATGATAAATGGTATAACGACATTAGAAACTTTATAGAACAGAATTTGTTGCCAGACTCAGTTATACTTAAGAATTCTGATATCAAGCAAATATACCAAAGCGGGTTTGGAACATATGTGGGACAATTGAAAAATGCTTCAAAAAATGGCAAAGTAATATTGATTCCAATTAATGTATTTTCATCTATGGGATGGAAGATAGAAAAGAGCTTCTATCTGTCATGTTGGTTTAAGCATAGGAGGTTTTGGGGAAAGACCAGAGAGGAAATTCTAGATGCAATGGGTGGAGACACAGAGGTGTATGCACCAGAAGATTTAGGAGACATGGGAATTGGGTTTGATGGGATACCGGATGAGTGGTATGAACCATTGGACGATGTGTATGATACGGAAGGGTTATCTGTCAATGGAATCAGTCGTTTAGGGGAAGAAATAAAACAACTTCGTTATCGAATAGTAAATAAGGTTATGCCAAAGGCATCATTATTGATTTTGGATGAGGCTCACAAAATGAAAAATGAAGAGACCGTCAAAAGACGTGCTTTAGTTGCAGGAATTGAGAAAAATTTTGATAAAGGCATATTTCTAACGGCAACTCCATTTCAACTTGGTGAGGGGGAGCTTAGGTCGGTTTTGAATATGTTTAAATGTTCTACAGTAGAGAGGGAATGTATTGAGAAGTTTGATGGATTGATTGATAGATTATTTTCGGAAATGACAGTATATGAAGAATATATGACTTTATTTGAGAATTATGTTCATGAGATGTCACTGGATGAAGAAGAACAGTTGGAAATCGCAATTAAGAATACATCTACAGAGGGACTATTCTTTGATGTTAAAGAAACTTATAATGTATACGTGAAATTATTAGAACAGAAAAACGCTTTGGAATCCGCAATGAGAAAGTTGATTATAAGAAATATAAAGGCAAAGGACGCATATCGAAAAGAAATCATAGGATCAATGGATGATGACAATAGTCGTGGTTTACCATTGTCTGAGGAGTCTTTCATACCTTATGCATTAATGGAAAAAGCTATCTACCAGATATTAAACAAAGGAGATAGAACTTTTATAGCAAATGTAAAGCAGTCTTTTACATCTTCATTTGAAGCGGTTACAAGCTCTAATATTATGACAAAAGATATAAGAGCAATGCAGATGTTTGCAAAACTAGATTTGAATTTAATTGCTCATCCGAAGGTTTCTAATGTATGCCATAAAGCAGTAGATTTATTGATGAACGGTGACAAAACACTAATCTTCTGTGACCGGATTGAGACAATGAACACTTTAAAGAACACATTAGGAGTAGAACTGAATAGAAACATTGATAAAAGCATAAAAAAACTTTTCCCAGAGAATGGGAGAAAAGGATTTGATAATTATTGCAAAAGATTTTATGCAAAGCAGGATGTTTCATGGTTTTTGCTACAAGAAAGCTATATTCATTCCATTTTAATTCCGGTCATACGGTTGTGTGGTGCTGATATTTCCCTGATACCAAATGCAATAGAGATAAACGCAGAAGTAAATATGCTTTATCAAAATTTTAATACGACTAACAAGACTAATTACATGTATGTGAAGCGTATAGTTGAACAGATTGTATTTAAGAAAGTCCTTTATTCTCTTACTGATTGGAAACATAAGTTAAAGGATGAAAAAATGTTGTTAACAACAATATTTTCTATCATTGATACAGATTATATTCAACTTGGTTTGAACTTGAAGAGAGATGACGATGAAGAAATTACGGTAGAAGAATCAGAAAATGACATCAGAAATATTAGTAATGATCTTATCAATACTGTTTTGAATTATAAAGGAATTTGGGTACTCTATTCTGATTATCTGAATAAGCTGCAACCATCGGAAAGAGATGATATTGTAAATGCGATGATTCAATTCCTTAGAAGGGATAGAAGATTCTTTATTCAACTACGTATTATGCAGGACAAATACCAAAATAAGAAAAACGATTATTCATTCCTGATAACAAGAACTTTTGAATCAGGAAGTTTTCTGGATTGGAAGAGTGCATATCAAAGGTTTCTGGAGAGATATACAACAGAGACTGATGCTGACAGAGAAGAAATGTGCTTAGGACTGGATAATAAAGCGGATGTCGTTTCTATTATCAATGCGAGTACAACAAATGATGCTCGTAAACGTATTAAGGCAGGTTTTAATACACCATTCTATCCACAGATTCTTATTGTTACAAAAACCATGCAAGAAGGTATTGATTTACAGAAAGAATGTAAAGAAGTTATTCATTATGATATGGAATGGAATCCAGCTTCCATGGAGCAAAGAGTTGGTAGAGTAGATAGAATAGGAAGCTTGATTTCTGCATTAAGAGAGAATGATGAAGAGAAAACGCTGGATGTGTACTATCCATATATTAAGAACACGATTGACGAAAGTATCTATAATACTGTAAAAGACAGAGAAAAGTGGTTCAATCTGATCCTTGGTGGAATGCCACAATGGGATACGTTTGAGCTTGATGAAGATGTAACCAGTATTAAACCATGGGTATTTAAAAGCCTGCAGATTGATTTAAGTGTGAGATGAGATATGTGTTAAAAAATATTATTTCCATTCTAGTTTATGACATGGGATACATATCGGCATGAGCTTTGATACACATTATCAACGCAGGTGTATTTGACGAAAGTTTCCTGAATATAGTGTTGTTGTGCATTAATGATAATGAGTATTAAGCATACAAACCTCATATATCAGATTTTGTTAAATTTATGAGTTAGGAAATATAACGCAAAAGATGAAAAAGAACATAAGATGAATTACGATTAAAGAATAAAATGAAGGTAAAAAACAGACGTGCAAAGTCCGTATTTTGGGACACCTAATAATTTACAATTAGTTATATGATATTCTAGAATACATAACAGTTGGAGGTGTACCATTGATTGTCATAAACACAAATTTACGTGAATTAAGAAAAAATAACAGAATCAATCAAGAGCAGTTAGCTAATGAAATTGGTACTTGTAGAAAAACTATAAGTATGATTGAACGATGTGAATTAAATCCATCAATACTACTTGCGCTACAGATAGCTCAGTATTTCAACAAATCAGTAGATGAGATGTTTTGGATTGAAGAAAAATGAAAGCCTGCCGTGTTCTGGCAGGCTTTCGTTTATCCAACAACTTTTCCGAAAATTTTAAAATCAGAACTACTATCAATTGTAATGGGGCTATAGTCTTTGTTTAATGAAACAAGTAAAGAGCCATTAGAGTTATTTAGGAACTTTTTGCAATATGCATCTCCTTTGTAGTAGAAGATACCAATTTCTCCGTTATAGAGAGTTGGTTGCTCATGTACCCACACTGTCTGCCCGTTTATAAATTGTGGTTCCATACTGTTACCGCTAATTCTAATACCAAAATCTGCGATTTCTGGAACTTCGTTTCCAACTTCAATTTCTGAAAAGCTATCATCATCCAAGTATTGACCTGGACCAGCAGAAGCGGGTAAGTCAAACAATTTAATCTTGCGGGTAATAGAGATGACTTCAGCCTGTGGTCTTTCATACATTCCGCTCTTAATAAGCAGGTTTATGTAATCATTAACCAATCTTTGACCTTCCATGTTTAATTTAGAAAGTGGGAAGTCTTCTTCATTATCTAAGAAAGTTTCTAAAATATTATCAATACCCAAAACATTACACAGAGCCATAAATTGCCTTGCGTTAGGTTCGTGCATATTTTTTTCCCACTTATAGATTGCCTGATTTGTTACCTTGAATCCTTTTTGGGTTAAAGCAGTAGCAACATCTACCTGAGAAAGTTTTAATTCATTTCTTCGTTGGGTTATTTTTTCACCGATTTGTTTCATAACGTACTCGCTTTCTAATCTTTACTTTATGTTATATCAGTATTCTATACTCTTTTTTGTGAAAATACAAGTAAAATATCCAAAAAGGATAAAATGAGAATAATAATTCTCTTGTAATATCCAAAAAGGAGATATATAATAGTACATACGAAGAAATGAAAGAAAGGAGGACAAGAGGATGAGTGACCGTACTATATTGCACTCTGATATAAATAGTTGTTATGCAAATATCGAATTATTACATCGACCAGAACTAAGAGGAAGACCATTAGCAGTTGGCGGAGATCCAGAAGCTAGGCATGGTATTGTCTTAACAGCAGATTATGTTGCTAAGAAATGTGGAGTAAAGACAGGTATGGCACTCTGGCAAGCGAAACAGGTTTGTCCGGAAATTACTTTTGTTTCTCCAAGAATGGATTTATATCTTCGGTTTTCAAAGATGGCTCATGAGATTTACGGAGAGTATACGGATTTGCAACAGGCATTTGGAATCGATGAGTCATGGCTGGATGTAACTTCAAGTTGCTCTATTAAAGGTGATGGCAGGGCGATAGCAGATGAAATCAGTCAGAGAATGAAGTCAGAACTTGGTATTACGGTAAGTATAGGTGTGTCATGGAACAAAATTTTTGCGAAGCTGGGATCTGATTATAAGAAACCGGATGCCATTACAGAAATTCGAAAAGAGAATTATAAGGATATTGCGTGGAAACTACCTGTTAGTGATTTGCTTTATGTAGGAAGAAGCACATTTACAAAACTTAAATCACTAGGAATTAGGACAATTGGTGATTTGGCATGTGCATCTCCTGATATCCTTAAAGGACAGCTTGGAAAAATGGGATTAATTATACATGGCTTTGCTAATGGTTGGGATGATTCTCCGGTAAGTAATGAGGATTATCATGCTCCAATTAAGTCAATTGGAAATAGTACAACGACTCCAAGAGATTTGGAGAATGATGAAGATGTTAAAATTGTACTGACTGTTTTAGCAGAAAGCGTATCTGCAAGGCTCCGTGAAAATGGTTTTAGGTGTCGTGTTGTTGAGATCTCCGTTAGGGATAATGAACTTTTTTCTTTCACAAGACAGAAAAAGATTCATTATTCTACCAACATAACAAAGGAGATAGCTGATGAGGCTTATCAATTATTCAAAGTAAATTATACCTGGAAAAAGCCAATAAGAAGTATTGGTATAAGAGGTGCAGATTTGGTTGCAGACACTTTCCCTGAGCAGCTGGATTTATTTATGAGTTTTGAACAGAGAGATAAGCTGATGAAAATGGATGCAACTGTTGATTATATCAGGCAGAGATTTGGATTTTATAGTGTGCAGCGAGGTCTGATGTTTCAGGACAAGATTCTATCATCATTAAATGCTAAGGAAGATCACACGGTTCATCCTCATGGGTATTTTGAATAGGTAAAAATAGGAGTGAAAGATTTGAGTAAGATATATGTAGATGTTTTTGCTAAATTCTCAAAAGAGGGTCAGTTATTACCTCAAAGTATTACTTGGGAAGATGGCAGACAATTTGAAATAGATAGAGTAAAAGATGTGAGACGCGCTGCCAGTTTAAGAGCAGGTGGTGTTGGTCTGAGATATACCTGCCAGATATGTGGACAGGACAAATACTTATATTACGAAGGAAACAACATGTGGTTTGTTGAAGGAACAGGAGAAGGACGGTGAGGTCAGTAGGTGTTGGTTTTTAATGATTTTATGAAACATCCAATTGGGGTTAAAGATTGTAACATATCATTTAGTGGGTATGAAGATACAAAGTTATCGGTAATGATTGTAAACGGTACAGGATTACCTGCATACGGAATCTCCTTTGGTAATTATGTTATATGTGATGCTAATGCTACTCCAAGAGTCGGTGATGTTATCGTAGCTCCTCGAAACGAAGACCCTTACCGGGAATTGGTGGTCATGCAGGATGAAGATGAGGACTATTTGGCAAAGGTAGTAATGACGGGAAGATTAATGGATTAGAGAAAGGGGAGTGAGAAGAATGGGAAATGCAGATTATGTGATTAGTTTTGGAAATGATGAAGAGCCAATTCTTGCTGTGGTAGAAAAGTATATGACTGATCCAGGTGGAATATCGGATGCGGAGTTTCAAAAGGCTAAGCGACTTTTAAATGGGTATCAACAAGTATTATGGACAATCAGCAGTAATATCAAAGAGCTAGATGATGAATGTAAGGCAACTATGAATGAAGAATTAGCCTATGCAGTTGAAGTCCTTGATAAATTTGATTATCGGATGGATATCGGAAAACTGGAAGGAAAATTAGTAGCTAATCAGGAAACTAGACTAATGGCTAAGTTGATTGTCACTGCTATATTGAAAGTAAAAGAGTATCCATCTTTGGGAGAATATTATTTCAAAGTGTTGCAGAAAACTTATCTATCGAAAGACAAGAATAAAGAAACAGATATTTTATATGAACTGGATCTTTCAAGAAGTACATATTACAAATATAAAAAGGATGCTGTAAAGGTATTCGGTTACTGTCTGTGGCAGATTATTATACCAAATATGAAGAAAGCAAAGAGTACGCAAAGTGGACAAATGTTACCCGTGGTTGGGTATGTAGGATAAAAAATGGTAGACGGACTTTTGGTGGACTTTTAATAGACTTTTCTCGGACTTAATTCATACAAAATACGGACTTTTCGCGTACTGTATTCATACATTTGACATGCTATACTCTATATGATGGAGATAGTATATCAGCAAAATAAATAAGAAATGAAGAATGTGATCCTCGAACCAGGAAATTGTGGTTCGGGGCTTTTTTTATGTTCATTTTTATGAGTGCTTTCTATCTTCTATTTAAATCTGGAAGGAGTCGATATTTGTCGGCTCCTTTTTGCGTTGGTTGATAGAAAGATATTTTATTAAATTCTTTCTGAAAGAAGGAGTTATTTCTACCTCCAATGCGAGTTAACGGTAACGCAAAAAAAGGAGAAAGAAGTACATGTATTATGACATTGAAAAAAGCGGTAAGAGAATCAAATACCTTAAGGAAAGAAAAGGTTTAAAGCAAGAAATGGTATCTGCTGATTTGGGGATTTCATTGGATGGTTTTAAAAGAATTAAGTGGGGAAGTAATTGCGCTAGAATTGATACATTAGTTATCGTTACAAAAATAGGAAGGAGGTAATCTAGTGACAACAGAAAAGAAGTACGAAATGGGAAATAGAATACGGGAATGTAGAAAACTGAATAAGATGTCTCAAACAGAATTAGCAGAAGCTATTGCGGTTTCTGATAATACAATTTCTAATATGGAAACAGGTAGTAATAATGTGAAGCTTGAAAATATAAAAAAAGTAGCGGATCTTTTTGATGTGTCACTGGATTACCTTGTTAAGGGAAATGGACCAACACCTATTACTGATATATTTGTAAAGAGATATCTAAATCTGACAGAAGAAGATAAATTGAAAATGATAAGTGTAATGAATATATTCTTTCCAGAAGTGATTTAGTAAAGAAAATAGATTTGATTTTTTGCATCGTATTAAGAAGAATGTAAAAATAACATTTAATAAAACGATGACAAAAATGAACAATGATATTGTCAAAAAAATAAAAAAAGAGAGCTTAAAGAATAAAAATATGACAAACGCTTGACAAATATTTTCCAGCATGCTAAATTAATGACAAGGAATATAAATAAATATGTCAAAAAACACAGTGAAATTATGATAACAGCATTTTATTGACAAGGAAAAGAGGTATTTATGGAAGAAATTAAAGTAACACTCAAGAAGGAAAAAGAAAATAGTTATCAATTTGATATTAGGATGGGAGCTATACGCACTAGACCAACCATAGAATGTGATGAACAGATTGCTCAACAGATTCAAAAGCAGATTGCGCTTATAAATGAGAGACCAGAGTTATTTAATGTCGAGGAGAATTTGATATACAAAGAATTGGTAGCCGCAATATATGAAAAATATGGGGTTAAAGCAGATAATGACTTCTTCAATTTTGCAATATCGGAAACTGTAAAAATTCTTAAATTACTTGGGAAGAAAAGTATTACTCTAAGAAAAAGCTCAGTTAATGAATTGATAGCTACTTTTGATAATCAGAAGGATTCATTTATTCGTATGCTTTTTCTTGGACAATTTGGAACAGGAAAATCTACAATAATAAAAAAAATAAGTGCGATATCAGATGAAGTTGATTTCCCAGTGGTCGATACAGCGAGAACGACGATACACGATGCACATTATATATTTAAAGATATACGAAAAGGAAACTTTAAGTTATCAATTGATTTTAAAGATACAAAAGAGATATTTAGTCTAGTGTCGGAGTGTTATATTCGTGCAATAGATAGAATTTTTGCAGGATTAGTAGAAAATAGAAATATAGATGAAATTCAAGACAAAGCTATGATTGAATTTGTTACGGATCCGGATAAAATATTCAAAATTGAATATGTATTAGGTAAATATTATGAAAGAGATAACAAGAAGCGAGAACTAAGTGAAAAGGCAAAGCAAGTTAAGTATTGGGATTCTATATATAATTCAATCGCCCAATTAATTATTGAATTTCTAGAAAAAGTAAATGGAGGCATTGATAATAGTTTAGACAAAAATGTAGTGTTTGATAGTGATATAAGAGATCAGTTTATAAAAGATTGCTATTATGGTGATAAAATTGATGAAATGATATGGGGTATAGTGGAACTATTAGAGAACAAAATTAGTGAAATATGCATCAATATGCAAAGTGAGGGTAAGGGAAGCATTGTATATCAAAACGAAGAAATAGTTGGGTTTAGAAATGAAAATTTTGATGTTAGAAAGATTGAAGAATATGTAACACCATTTTCATCAACGAGTATTAAGAATTTCACTAAAATAGTTACTCCACTTGTTCAATCAATGGCGATAGAGGTTCCTTATAATGAAAAGATTAGTGACGAAAACAAAAAACATACCATTTGCATAACAGATACAGTAGGATTTGAACATAGAAAAACAGACGATACAGGAAGCTTGGAAGGAAGCACAAAATATTCATATAACAACTATGATATTATTGGAATTATTGATTCAGCAAAACAATCTATGAATGGAACCACCGAAAATTTGTTAAGAGAAATATACAATAATGCAGATAAAAGCAAAGTAATGTTAATGTATACATTTTACGATGAATTTACAAAAAAAGATTTTGAGGATGAACATGATAAACAATATTTTCTAAAAGACTTACAAAATACAACACTTAGAAAAATTGATGAAACAGAAAATGTTGAAAAGTTTATAGCAACATTAGATAAAAAAACGTATTTTCTGCAAGGATTAGTTTCGAGTGACGGTAAGAAAAATTGTATTGATGAAATGTTAGGGGCTGTCGGTGATCATTTTGAAAACTTATATAATTATAAGAAAGTAGAAATAATTGATAAAAGAAAATCGATAATGGGTTTTAATTATAAGAGGCTTGCTTTGGTGTTTAATAAAGCACAAGAAGATTATATTAAACAGCAGAAGAATTTGTATTTGCAAAATTATCCTGGATATAAGACAACAGAAGCACTAACAAGGAAATTGAAAAATGGAGGGACTTATTTTGTTGGAACTAGTAGGGCATTTAAACCCGTTGATGATTTTTGCAACATATTAATGGAAAAAATTGATCGTTTTATAAAAAATCCTGATGATATAAATTTTGAAATTAAAACTACTATTCCTAATCATAAAGACAAAGTAATCGATTGGTTTAAAGAAGAAATAAGTAGTAATATAAAGGTATTAGTAAAAAAAATGTTTGTTGATGTAAGAATGGACACATGGAAAAAACTGTATATGGATGGAGGCCCGGGTGTAGATGCTAGGAGAAGAAATGGAATTGTTAAAGAATTGAATAATATATTGCCTGAACTGATTATTGATGAGAGTAATTTCGCAGATAGGTGGATAGAAGAAATTGAAGATATTTTTGAAAATGTATTGTTAAAAATGAAAGAATCCAATTAGGAATCAAAATCTAATACTATCAAAATCAATTTAGTACAGGGGTGAATTACAAATGTTTAAAATTAGATGTAGCTATTGTAAAAAAAGATTATTTGATATTAAGGAAAATATGAGTGGTGAAATTGTAATTAAATGTTGTAATTGTAAGCAAGTTAATGTAATTGATTTAAGCGAGCAACTTATGAATAAAAAATCTGAGCAAGTGAAAATTTCATAATGTAACTACTGAGTCGTACCTCCTACTAGGCATACTGCCTATAGCCATGAGAGAGTCAAGTACCAGAGTAATAGAAGACGAATAGTCTTTTATTATTCTGGTATTTTTTTGTTCCAAAACCAAATAAAAAAACGTGATTAATTGATAAATATAAACAAGGAAGGGGGTGATCCAGTGGCAGATAATAAGAATTTTCAAATAGGTGAGAGAATACGTGAATGCAGAAAACAAAAAAATATGTCCCAGTCAGAGTTGGCGGAAGCAATCGGGGTATCAGACAATACCATATCTAATATGGAAACGGGTAACAACAATGTAAAACTTGAAAATATTGAAAAAGTAGCTGATTTTTTTAAGGTGTCACTGGATTATCTCGTTAAAGGTGTTGGACAAGCTCCTTCTGATGATGATTTTCTTAATCGTTATAATAAATTAGCACAGACAGATAAGAAAAAAATGATTGAATTTATGAATATATTTTTCCCTGAAACGGCTTAAATAAATAAATCCCCAATGTGTTGGGTGAAATGAAAGTAATATCCAAATGCACTTTGTGGGATTTGGTAGTTGAATATTCTATCATAAGTACAGGTTAAGAAATACAAACCGCTGTACTTTGAAAACTGAATATTCAACACAGGAGCCTCATTAAGCAAACGGGAAAAAAACGAAGGGAGCTGAGGGAGGTGTGGATATTATCTACGGAAGAGACTAAGGACACAATTTGAATTTACAAAATTGTGGTCGAATGCAAAAGCTATCCAATAAGGAGTTAAGCCAGAATGTTCCTGCCGAAAGGCATATGTAATGTAGTAAGGAACGAGCGAGCCATTCACAAGACAAATGGAGTGATTTCCATTATAAAACCAAGGTCAAGACTGATATGTACGGGTGCTGCTGGCAAACAGTTCCTACGGGCAAAGGCTTATAACCGGCAAGCTGAGTAATCAGCGTGTGCAATGTTTTCTAATCAAAGATACTTACTGTGTTCCCAGACATGTGGGCGAGGAGGGAAGTGGTGAAAGCTGCTTCGGTACATGTCATTTTGCTTTTTGAAATAAGAGTCTTGGTAGCAAGGATATTATTTGAGAAAGCAACGCCGGCAAATTTCTCTACATAAACTATGGAGGTAAAAAACGATGAATAGAGCATCAATATATATTAGAAGCAAAGGGACAGAAGCAACTGGAAAGTTGATTTTGACACAATTGGTAGATATGACAGTTGGAACAGGAATTCATGAAGTAGAAGGAGATCTTGTTGTTGAGTTTAGGGGTAATGCAGAAGGCGATTATCTCAAAAATATTTTGGAGGCAGTAAAATCAGGAAAAAGCAATATTATTATTGTAGACAAACTTGAAAGCTTCTTCAATAACACAGATGAAGCAAGAAAATTTGCATTGCAATTGATGAATCTTGGTGCATGTATTTTTGTCAGAAAGAATGATGATTTGGTTTTATACCAGGATAAAGAAAATTATTGCTGTGTTATTCAGGAATTAGCGAGTAAATGGTATTAATATGGCTGCTAACTATTCAATTGTGATTATGGGTAGTGAAACAGTCATTTTTGACGCTTATGGGAACAAAGTGATTAGCTGTCCGACGGAAAAAGAGGCAGTTGAGTATATCAATGAATTAGAAGAAGGAGATAACGAAATGGATAAGATTCGAGTAATTATTTATTTGTGCGAAAGTGAAGATAGTGATTTAGACAGCAAGCTACAGAATGATTTGATAAAGTGGTCAAAGCTACAGGGGTATGAAATTGTTGCTATTATATCAGAATATACTGGAGGCACGGGAATTGCTAAGAAAGGTTATACCACATGCTTAGATATGATAGATGATTGTGAGGCTGAAGGCATCGTTGCATTATCAGAAGCAATGATTTCAGATGAAGCAGAAATTATAAAAGATTTTGTTACTATGATTGGCTGCTATGGCGGTTTTGTAAGATTTGCATTGGAAGGAAAAGCTGAGGGTATTGATGTATCAGCTTTAGACGATAACGATGAGGATATCTTCGAAAATCGTTGTACAATTACACTACTATAAAGAAATATGCATTAGTTGGTCAGCTAGTGAAAACTAGCTGACCAGATTGGAGGAAAAATGAAGATTAGAGAATTTGTTGAAGACTATCCTGAAATAACTAAACCAGCAAGAAATAGCAATGTCTTCCGTAACGGTGATGGGAACGGAAACAATTACAATAAAGTGCCAAATACAATTGAAAGAGCTTTAGCAATGGAACCTGTTAAAAAAGGTGATATCGTACTAATTAATATGGGAGATGATACAGAACATTGTAAAATGGTTGGTTCTCGCCCTGCTATTGTATGTGGCCGTTTCATTCCAGACTGCCCTGTGATTCTTGTGATTCCGATGACACAATCATTTAGACAAATTGACAGACCAGAGCACATTTTTATAGATAAGAATGACTGTGAAAATTTGAGAGAATCAGGAATGGCAATGTGCGAACAATTGTGCAGTGCAGATCGTACGCAGGTTATTAAGAAAATTGCAGCTATTACTGACAAAAGATTGATAGAAAAACTTAATATAGCACTTATCTATCAGCTTGAACTGCTGGATGAGGAGTGAGTAAATGGCAAAAGAATTGGAATTAGCAAAGAAATTAGCTGTTCTTGGAAAGCTTTATTGTATGGCATTACTCAGTGAAGACGAGTACACAGCAGTGAAAAAGAGAATTATGAGAGAATATAACGTGGTTAGTTTTATGAATACATAACATGTGAAAATGCCGGTGAAAAATTTTCATCGGCATTTTCACATGTTCGTTCATATTTAACTTTTGGATTATAGTAAAGTCAGAAACAAACATGAAAGGTTTCTGATTTTACCATACTTCAAGAGAGGAGGAGGTCAATATGGCAGAGGTTGAAGTAATAAAAGCTAGTGAAGGTACAGTATGCAGGCGTAGAGATACTATTGGAAAAGGATTGACACTGGAAAGACAGAGGGTGGCAGCCTATGTGAGAGTAAGTACCGATGGAGAGGAACAGCTACAGAGTTTTCAGTCTCAGATGGAATACTATACAGATAAAATATCCAAGAACAAGGATTGGGCATTTGTTGGTATCTATTCAGATGAAGCAATAACTGGAACGAAAACAGCGAAAAGAGAAGGCTTTTTGAACATGATTGATGACTGTATGAATGGTCTAGTGGATGTTATTTTAACAAAATCCATTTCTAGGTTTTCACGTAATCTTGTTGATACATTACAGTATGTGCGTATGTTAAAAGACAAAGGTGTAGCAATTATTTTTGAGAAAGAGAATATAAATACTCTTTCTATGGAAAGTGAAATGGCGTTGGCACTATTAAGCACACTTGCACAGAATGAAGTTGAATCTTTATCAGCCAATGTAAAAATGGGCATTAAGATGAAGATGAAACGCGGTGAGCTTATGGGATTTAATGGTTGCTTGGGGTATAATTATCATCAGGAAGATAAGTCCATTAGTATTAATGACGAAGAGGCGGAAATTGTTCGTTGGGTCTTTGAACGTTACAATCAAGGATATGGTGCATACACCATTGCAAAAGACTTAGTGCGTCTAGGTAAGAAAAATAAGAAGGGCGAAGTTAAATGGACCGATAGCGGCGTTAGAGGAATTGTGAAAAATGAAAAATACAAAGGTGATTTGCGTTTAGGCAAGACGTTTACTGTAGATCCAATTTCTAAACGTAGACTAGAGAATATGGGTGAAGAAGATCAGTTTTATATTAAAGATCATCATGAAGCTATAGTTTCTGAAGAAGAGTGGGATAAAGCTCAAGAGATTCGTATGAGCAGATATGGAAAGAATACAAGTGTTATAGATGGCACAAGAGAGAAACAGTCTCGTAAGTTTGCTTTTAGTAGCTTGTGTGAGTGTGCGTACTGTGGGACAAAATTAACAAGGAGATCACATCACCAGGATACACAAAATAAGAAGCCTGTTTGGGTATGCAGAACTGCTTCCAATAAAGGAAAGGATAAATGCCCTCATAGTAAAACAATTGATGAATCTATTCTGGAAAATGCATTTGTTGAAACCTTTCAATTACTGGCAGATAATTTTGATGATGTCCTAGACTCTGTTTTAGAATCGATTGAAACTGAATTATCAAATAATGATAATGGAGAAAGGTTAAAACGTGTTGATAAGAGCTTGGCAGCAATGGAAGCAAAGCGAAAGAAATTGACCGACATGTTACTTGATGATAAAATTTTAAAAGAAGCTTATGATGAGAGATATGATGAATATACACAAAAAATCAATCATATTAGGCAGGAACAAAAAATTCTAACATCAAATGCCGATGCAAAGAAAGATGTCGGCAAGAGAATGAAAGATTTAAGATCACGAATTTCAGAAGTTAAGGTATTGGATAAATTCGATCGTTCTGTATTTGAGAGTGTTGTAAAGAAAGTACTTATTGGTGAAATAAATGAAGATGGAATATCAGATCCATATAAGATTACTTTTGTATTAAAAGGACTTGCTGATTATTCGGTATCAGATGCAAAAAAGAGATACAAGAATTTACGCAAGCAGGTAGGTTAGTAACAAGTTTACTTCAATAAGTAGAAAGGGCTGTTTAAAATGAGCACTCAAAACGACTTATTGAATGGTAACAATAACAAAAATGAGAGTCTTGCTAGTGAGGGACCAGAACACACAAAAATGTGTTTCAATTGGCAAGACGACTCGGATAATATGTTCCCTTATTACGAAGACGACACATGTGGAAACGGTATGTTTATTGTCCAAACTTAGAAGTCGACAACATATCGAAGTAGAGCTTGATATGGATGATATAGATTTAACGGCGGCAGAGAGCAAAGCCACCTATGAAGAAATCAAGGATTATGTGCTAAAGAATACAGGATTAAAGGTCAGCAGTTTATATATTGCACAGGTAAAACAGAAATGTGGAATTATTGAAAGAGTAAACCATAACCTGCCTAAATCGGAAAATGCCAAACAACCGAAATGCACACCAGAGAAGGAAACAGCGATAAGAGAAGCGTTGGAATATTTCCGTATGATTTAATGTTACCATAGAATTTTTTCTTTAAATTTGCATATTTGAACCGTATACTGCTTTTTCATATAATGAAAGCAAAAAAGGACGGTGGCAATTATGAGAGAGAAAATGAATCATTTATATATGGATAGCCAAGAAAGAAGAATTTTGTTACAGAGCCTTGTTGTGTTAAAGAATCAGCTTATACAGCAGGGCAGATACACAGATTGTGTGGACGAACTGATTTTTAAGGTCACAAATGCACCCGTCAAAAAATTGAAAGTTGTTATGACGGGAGGGTGTCATGTGTGATATGAAATTAGCGGAGCTTGTAAAAATAGCGGTTGAAACATTGAAAGAGGAATCTGTATATCAGTTATTACAGTCTGATACGGAGTATCAAGAAAAGAGCATCGAGGAGGGATTTGCAGAACAGGAATACATTCAGCTTGCATTGACGAAACAGCAGCGGATGGTATGCAATCAGCTCTTAGAGTGCAGGGACAGTCAGAACTTAGATTATTCCACCTGTTCTTATATTGCAGGACTGTATGATGCGTTTCGTATTTTAGCAATCCTGTACCCCGAAAAGTGGGATATGAAGCAGGTTAAAGAAGCAGTATTGCAGTATCAAAAAACAGAATAAAACGAAGAAACAGTACATAGCCGATTGGTATAAAAACCAGTCGGCTTTTTTGCGTTAACAACGAGCCAAGCGGAAATGCTTGCATTTCCATTTGGCGACTGCCACGGTCAGCGAGATGTAAATCGAGCTGTATTTTCGGACAGTTTACATAGCCACTCTGACAAGGTGGCTAAATTTATGCGAAAGGAGGACGCACTATGTCAAATTGCAAGGTAATAGCTCTTACCAATCAAAAAGGCGGTGTCGGAAAGACCACAACGGCGGTCAATCTGGGCGTGGGGCTTGCGATGCAAGGTAAAAAAGTTTTGCTGATTGATGCCGATGCACAGGCAAATCTCACAATGGCTCTGGGTTACAATCGTCCCGATGATATTCCCATTACTATCTCTACTGTAATGCAGAACATCATAGACGATAAGCCGTTGATGTATCAAACGGTATTCTGCACCACAGCGAGGGCGTTGACCTGTTGCCATCAAATATTGAGCTGTCTGGTCTGGAGGTAAGGCTTATCAATGCCATTAGTCGTGAGAGTGTTCTGAAAACCTATGTGAATGAGGTTAAGAAAAACTATGATTATGTGCTGATAGATTGTATGCCTTCCCTCGGCATGATAACCATTAACGCATTGGCGGCGGCTGACAGCGTGGTTATCCCAACACAGCCGCATTATCTTTCTGCAAAGGGTCTGGAGCTGCTGTTGCGTTCCGTGTCTAAAGTCAAACGGCAGATAAATCCCAAGCTGCGGATAGACGGTATCTTAATGACGATGGTTATGCCACGCACCAATATTTCAAAAGAAATCATTGCATCGGTAAAAAGTGCATACGGTCAGAAAATTAAGGTCTTTGAAAGCGAGATACCCCATTCTATTCGTGCGGTAGAAGCCACAGCAGAGGGCAAGAGTATTTTTGCCTACGACAAAAGCGGCAAGGTTGCCGCAGCTTATGAGCAGTTTGGAAAGGAGGTGGCACACATTGGCGAAAAGCAGAGAAACCAAAATCGAGCTGACCGCTTACGATGACTTGTTTGAAACAGACCAAAGCCGTGAGGAAGCAGGTTTAAGCAAGGTACGGGATATTCCCATTTCAGAAATTGATGAGTTTCCAGACCACCCGTTCAAGGTTTTAATGGACGAGGATATGGAGCAGCTTGTCGATAGTATCAAGCGAAATGGTGTAATGACCCCTGCTACAGTTCGGCTTAAAGAGGACGCAGTGAGCCCCTGTGGCAGACGGTATGAGCTTATCAGCGGTCACAGGCGTAAAAGGGCTTGTGAGCTTGCAGGACTTGAAACGCTGAAATGCGAGGTTAAGGATTTAAGCCGTGATGAAGCCGTTATTGTAATGGTAGAAAGCAATCTGCAAAGGACAACTATTTTACCAAGTGAGAAAGCCTTTGCGTATAAAATGCGGCTTGAAGCTATGAACAGGCAGGGTCAGAGGTCTGATTTAACTTCTCGACCAGTGGGCGAGAAGTTGTTCAGTGTTGATAAGATAAGTCAAGAAGTTGCTGACAGTAGCAGACAAATTCATAGATATATCCGTTTAACTGAACTTGTACCCGAAATCCTGCAAATGGTTGATGAACGGCAGATTGCTTTTCGTCCTGCGGTTGAAATCTCCTATCTTTCCGACGAACAGCAGTATTCTTTGCTTGAAGCAATGGAATACAACGATGCTACTCCATCATTGGCACAGGCTATTAAGATGAAGCAGTTTAACAATGACGGAAAGCTAACCGATGAGGTTATCCAGTCGATTATGCAGGAGGAAAAGCCAAACCAAAAGGATAAACCTGCTTTCCGAGATGAACGGATAGTAAAGCTCATTCCAAAAACTATCCCAAAGGGTCAGGAATCGGACTTTGTTGTAAAGGCATTGGAGTTCTACAACCGACATTTACAGCGAAACAAATCACAGGAAAGATAGCCACACGCCAAGGGTGAGGTCTGCCCATTTTGAGCTTTGGTGGATAGCCGTCCTTTCGGTTTCCCCCTCTCCACACCTCTCCCCCTAATTACTACCAAGACTATCCGAGAAAAGAATTATTATAAAACAAACAGGAGGTTAGCAATGAAATTCAATAAAATATTTAAGCGAGCTGCCGCTGTTTTTATGGCGGCAGTTACTGCGTTGTCGGTGATACCTGCCACGACAGCCTTTGCAGCAACAGGTGACATCGGTACGGCATCCTTTAAGATTTCCTACGATGCCAACGGCAATGCAATGAGATACAACTCAAGTGCCAATATTGGCGGATATACCGCAGGAGGTACGGGAAATTACAAGTATCGTATCTTTTTAGACGGTGACACGGCTTTTTGCATTCAGCCCGGTGTTCCCTTGAAAACAGGAAATACCTTGAATAAAAATTCGTCAGAAACGTGGAATGCCCTTTCCTCCAATCAGAAAAAGGCAGTAGGACTTTCACTTCTCTATGGGTATCAAGGAAATCGCAATTCTCTTTCGGGAAGTGATGATGAAAAATGGCTTGCGACCCAAACCCTCATATGGGAGTTTGTAACAGGTTGCAGAGAAGCCACAGGCTCATACAGACAGACAAGCAACACGATATATCAGCTTCATTTTGGCTCAAATTATGCCAACAGCGGAGCAAGAGCGGTTTATGACCAGATTGTCGCAATGCTAAGTCAGCATAATACCATTCCGAGCTTTATGTCGGGTGGTAAAAATGACATCACAAAGAAGATGACTTATCAGGATGGGAAATACAGCATTACACTGACCGACAACAACGGTGTTCTTTCTAACTACACCATTTCAAGCTCTGACAGCAATGTGAGCATTTCAAGGTCAGGCAATAAGCTAACGATTAGCTCTGCCATTGCTATTAGCGGCTCTGTAAGAATTACCGCCAAAAGAAACAATGTTCCTACGGTAAGCCAAAGTGCAAAAATGATTGCTTATGGCGACCCTAATTTGCAGGACTTGGTAACGGGTGTGGAAAATACAGACACAGTGCCAGCATATATCAATATTGAAACACCGACAGGAACAATCTCTTTGAAAAAGGTTTCCGAGGATGGTGTTGTTTCTGATATTGCCTTTACAATCAAAGGTGAGCGTTACAACAAGGTTGTGAAAACAGACAGTAACGGTAATATCTCTGTTGAGGGTCTATTCCCTGGCACTTATACAGTCGCAGAGCATTCCATTGACCGATATGAGCCACAGAAAACTCAGACCATTACCCTTATTGGAGGAAAAACCTCTACCGTCACATTTAGTAATACCTTAAAACGTGGCAGTCTGGAAATTGTCAAAAACTCTGAGGATAAATTGGTGGAGGGTGTGAAGTTTCATCTTTTCGGCACTTCGCTCAGTGGATTACCTGTTGATGAGTATGCCGTAACCGATGCAAAGGGCGTTGCAAAATTTGAAAATGTCCTTATCAGCGGCAATACACCCTATACCGTTGAGGAAGTTGACACCGCAATCCGTTATGTTGTGCCTGATTCCCAGACAGCACCCATTGAATGGGAAAAGGTAACAAGCCGCAGTTTTACCAATATTCTGAAAAAGTTTAATGTTACCGTGACAAAATCCGATGTGGAAACAGGCTCACCGCAGGGCGATGCTTCTCTTGCAGGTGCGGTTTACGGCATTTACAAAGGAGAAGAACTCATTGACACTTATACCACAGATGGGAACGGTCAATTTACCAGCAAGTATTATATCTGTGATTATGATTGGACTATCCGTGAAATTACCCCGTCCGAGGGATATTTGCTTGATACAACCATTCACAAGGTTGGTGCAGAGCCAGAGCTTTATACCGTGGAATACAACTCTACTGCCAACGATGTAAACGAACAGGTTATCAAAGGCAATATCGCTATTATTAAGCACAGCGATAACGGCGAAACCCAGATTGAAACGCCCGAAGTTGGAGCAACCTTTGATGTGTATTTAAAATCCGCAGGCAGCTTTGAGGGTGCAAAGGAAACGGAACGAGATACCCTTGTATGTGATGAAAACGGATTTGCACAGACAAAGGATATGCCTTACGGCATTTATACGGTTCATCAAACCTCTGGTTGGGAGGGGCGTGAGCTGATGAAAGACTTTGATGTGTTTATTAGCTCTGACGGTCAGACCTACCGCTATTTAATCAACAACGCTAACTTTGAGAGCTATATCAAGGTAGTCAAAAAGGATGCGGAAACAGATAAAACCATTCCCTATGCAGGTGCAGGCTTCCAGATTTATGACCCAAGCGGAAACCTTGTCACAATGACATTCACCTATCCAGAAGTAACCACCATTGATACCTTTTATACCACAGCAGATGGTGACCTTATCACACCGCAGACATTGGAATATGGCAAGGGCTATTCTTTGGTCGAAGTGCAAGCTCCTTATGGATATGTGCTAAACTCCGAGCCTGTGTATTTTGATGTGATACAGGAGGATTCTGCCGAGGAAAGCGGCATTACCGTAATTGAGGTGGTACGCTCCAATATGGCACAGAAAGGTACGATTACTGTTTCCAAATCGGGCGAGGTATTCAGCTCTGTTTCTGAAAATAATGGATTGTATCAGCCTGTTTATGCAGTAAGCGGTCTTGAGGGTGCGGTTTATGAGATTACCGCAGCCGAGGACATTTATACTCTGGACGGAACGCTTCGAGCATCTAAGGGCGAGGTTGTGGATACCATTACCACAGGAAAGGACGGCACAGTAAAATCCAAAGAGCTATATCTTGGAAAATATGAGGTTAAAGAAATCACAGCCCCTCACGGAATGGTACTGAATGATGAAATCCACCCTGTCGAGCTTGTGTATGCAGGTCAGAATGTCGCTGTGACTGAAACCGCTACTGACTTCTACAATGAAAGACAGCGTGTAGAAATTGACCTCACAAAGAGCCTTGAACAAAACGAGGACTTTGGCATTGGCAGTAACGGAGAAATCTTTGATGTAACCTTTGGCTTGTATGCGGAAAAAGAACTCACTGCCGCAGATGGTACGATAATTCCTGCCGATGGACTGATTGAGATTATTTCCCTCGATGAAAACGGACACGGTAAGGTGGCAACTGATTTACCATTTGGTAGCTACTATGTGAAAGAAATTTCCACCAATGCAGCATATATCATCAGTGACCAGAAATACCCTGTCGTATTTGAGTACGCAGGACAGGATACCGTAACTGTTCAAATCACAGCTAATGAGGGTGAAACCATTGAAAACAACCTCATTTATGGTTCTGTCAGTGGTAAAAAAGCCGATGAGGACGGCAATGCTTTAGGTGGTGCGGTTATCGGCATCTTTAAGACAGGTACAACCGAGTTTACAAAAGAAAATGCAATCCAGACTACCACATCAAAAACTGCTATTGCTATGTAAAAGAATGGCTTGATAAGCATATCTCCAATGCGGAAAAAGGCATCCGTTTCATTGACCCGCATTACAAGGAGCTGTTTTGTATTCCAGACGGAGGAAGGATTATTCTTACCACCGCTTGGGGCGAGAAATCAGAACACACCTGCCGCTATATTGACGAGTATCATACCGAGGTTGGCAGGGATTTATTTCACATCTGTGAGTTTGCCGAGCGTATGGAGAAAAACGGTGCGACCTATGAGCCGAAGCCACCAGAGCAGCCGCAGAAAGCACCCAAACACAAGGATTTAGAACGATAAGGAGGATTTTATGGCAGTCAACCAAAAAGCAATTAAAGTCATTGGAAAAGTCCTTGATGCAGGCTTTACCGATGAAAAAACCATTGCAGCTATGACAATGGACGATGTTCTTTCTATGCAGGGCGTTACGGTATCGGATATTGCTCTTGTCAATGAGCTGCAAAAGAGCATCAAGGCAAACAAGGTCATTTCCTTTCTGGGCGGTGCTTCAGAATGAAAAAACAATTAGAACGATAAAGGAGGTGCAGGTCAAATGGCTGAAAAATATCAGCTAATCACAGAGCTTTATCGGCGTACAGGCGTCACAGTTGTAAAAAATCCCCAGGCGTGGCAGAGCTTTTTGTCCTCTGCCTGTCATAATTATAAATGCCGCTTTGATGAGCAACTTTTAATTTATGCACAGCGGCCAGATGCCATTGCCGTATTAGAGCTTGAAAATTGGAATAAGAAGTTTAAGCGTTGGGTCAACAAAGACAGCAAAGGGATTGCGGTGTTTGATACAAAAGGGCGAAGAAATACCCTCAAATATTATTTTGATATTTCAGACACCCACGAGGGCTATTACAATAACCGCCCTGTTCCCATTTGGCAGATGAACGAACGATATGAACAGGCAGTTATGGAACGGCTTTCCGATAGATTTGGAGATACCACGGGTGCAGATTTAGGGGATGCTCTTATACAGGTAGCGAAAAATGCAGTGGAGGATAATCTTCCCGACTACCTTTCACAAATAAAAGACTATACGCAGGATAGCTTTTTAGAAGAGCTGGACGATTTTAATGTCGAGGTCATTTACAGGCAATTAGCTATAAACAGCGTTGCATATATGTTAATCAGCCGCTGCGGTCTGAATACCGAAGATTACTTTACTGCTGAGGACTTTGCGGATATTATCAATTTTAATACGCCCGATACCTTAAACGCCATTGGTATTGCCACAAGTGATATATCGGAAATGGCACTTAAAGAAATTTCCTTTGCCATTCAGAATGTGCAAATTGAAGCAAAAGGACAAAATCGCACCTTTGCACAAACACCGCAGGCTCAGTATGATAATGATAGAATACAACCCGAAAGGAGCAACGATAATGAGCAAAATCACTTACACCAAACAGGGGGATTACCTTATTCCCGACCTAACATTACCGACAGAGCCAGAGCTTCCGCTTGGCAGATACGCACTGATGCACAGGAATTATCTGGAGCAGCACAAGCGAGTGACCTATCTCAATCTGCTGACATCGGGCAAGCTGAACGCCCATCTTTACAAGGTGGAACAGACAGCCCTCCAGAGGTTAGAGCTTCTGACGAAGCAGCTAAAGCAGGAACAGGGCTTGACCGAGGAACTCAAGGAGAAAGACCCAATGCAGTGGATAGGTCTGATGAACAACATCCGCTCACAGGCGGAGGAAATGATAATGAGCGAGCTGATTTTCAGCTAAGTATTGCCAACGATGACGAAGTTCGGGCAAATCTCCCCACAGTCGATGAACAAATACAGATGATGGTTGAAGCAGAGGACGAAAAATCCTCTGCTTTTTCCGTTTCACAGGAGGATATTAACTCTGTTCTGGTAAAAGGCAGCGGATTTGAACAAGGCAAGTACCGTATCTACCGCCAGTTCCAGAAATACGAGGACAGCAAGAAAAATATCAAATTCCTTAAAAATGAATATGGTATCGGTGGCGGTACACACGATTATCCAGACAGTACAAGAGGTGGCTCTTGGCACGATGCTAAGGGCATTGCCATTGAAAAGCAGGGTTCATATACCAAACCAGATTTACTTCTTAGTTGGGCAAAGGTAGAAAAACGGCTACGTGAACTGATTAAGAATAATCGTTATCTCAATCAAAAGGAAAAAGAGTATTATCCCGACTATCTGGCAAGCGTGGAAGCACCACAGTATGAGGTGGATACCCAAAGAAAAATGGCAAGGCAGAGGTTTATTGAAGAAAATAGAGATAAACAGCCTGCAGACAAAAGAGATACCCTCTCCCTTCGGCTTTCTGACTTTATCCGTGATTTGGACGGTTATGAAAAAGAACTTTTATCCAACGTGGAGCGACCAGATTTTGCGGATATGACTGCCAACCAGATGGAACAGCAACTATCCGACCCTGCCGCTGTTCAGCAGCTTATAGACTTCCTTGCTTTGGTACAGGGCAAGACCAGTGATGTTTTCAGCCGCAGCAATGCGTGGAAGTTTACCGAGGAATTAAAAGAGCTGCACCCAATGCGTTACCTCTTTCAAGAGGGCGATATTGTTTATATCGGTGCGGATAAGTACGAAATATCTGCATTTAATGAGAGTGCCGTATCGCTTCAAAATGTGGAATTTCCTCTGTTCGGCAAGGAAATGAGCCGAGCTGAATTTGAAGAAAAGCTAAAGGAAAACCCTGTAAATGACCATTTGAAGATGATTGTAACCGAAGTTCAGAAAGTACAAACACCGTCCGAGGAAAAGCCCGACAGCGTAAAGCTGTCTATCGGATTTTCCGAACACCCTGCCTTTTATGACAGAGAGTTCAATGACCGCAATACCAATCTGAGCTTTGCTCTGGGCAACAAACTTTTAGGCATTCTTGACGAAAAGCAGCACCGAGAAAGAGAGGACGAAAATAACAAGGTCGGTTGGTATCACAAGACAGATTTTACAATCACGGCTGTTATCGGCGGTGAGGAATTTAACTATGAAGGAAGGTTTGATATTGGCGATGGAGAGGGCGATTTAATTGCTCACATCAAGAATTTTTACGATTATGCTTTATCCCCTCAAGGCGAGCAGCTATACGGAGAGGACAGAGAAAGCCTGCTCCGTGGCAGGGATACACTGATTCCATTCCTTACGCAGCACTCCGAGCTGACCCCAGAGGATAACCGTGCCTTGTCTGAAATAATGGCAACGGAAAACGAATGGTTTGTGTCTACCGAGAAAGAAACTCAACATCTTATCGCTTATGCAGTCGGTGATTTTTATGAGCTATACGGCGAGGAAGCTCAAAAAGCAGCAGAACTGCTTGAACTACACCTCACTAATCGTAACGGCAAGCCATTAGTTGGCATTCCCAAACACGCTGTCCAAAGCTACTCAGATAGCCTTGCAGAAATGGGATATTCTCTTGAAACAAGCGAGGATAATCCCTATCTTAACCCCAAAGCTGATGTGCCGACAACCGAAGAAATTATCGGCAAGGAGCTTACCATTGACAATCGCCGCTATGTGATTGAAAGTGTTGGGGAAATCAGCGGTGATGTTTCTATGCGTGATGTCACGTTTCAGAACAATGTCGGCTTCCTGATTAACCGTGTGGAGAAGCTATCCCGTGTCCGTGAATGGCTAAAAGTGCAGGATAAAGAGCCAGAACAAGCCTTGCCAAAAGAAACCTCATCCCCACTTACTGACCGTCATAACTTCCGTATTACCGATGAAACTCTGGGCGTTGGCGGTGCAAAGGAAAAGTTCAAGGCAAATATGGCGGCTATTCATCTTCTGCACGACCTTGAAATTGAAAACAGGCTTGCCACACCCGAAGAACAGGAAACGCTCTCTAAATATGTAGGTTGGGGCGGCTTGTCGGCGGCATTTGATGAACACAATGAAGCGTGGGCAAATGAGTATAAGGAGCTAAAAGGCGTACTCTCCACCGAGGAATACCGTGCGGCAATGGAATCCACGCTTACCGCCTTTTATACCCCGCCGATTGTTATTAAGGCAATGTATGATGCTCTTGACAATCTGGGATTTTCAAAGGGCAATATCTTGGAGCCTGCCTGTGGCACAGGAAACTTTTTCGGCTTGCTTCCCGACAGTATGGCAGACAGCAAGCTGCACGGCATAGAAATCGACTCTCTCACAGGCAGGATTGCAAAGCAGCTCTACCAGAAAGCCAACATTGCAGTACAGGGATTTGAGGATACAAAGCTCCCAGATGACCACTTTGATGTGGTACTTGGCAACGTACCGTTTGGAGATTTTAAAGTAAACGACAGCCAATATAATTCGCAAAAGTTCCTCATTCACGATTATTTCTTTGCAAAGGCTCTGGATAAAGTCCGTGCAGGCGGTGTTGTGGCATTTATCACATCAAAAGGAACAATGGACAAGGCAAGCTCAGAGGTGCGAAAATATATCGCCCAGAGAGCCGAGCTTTTAGGTGCAATCAGACTTCCCGACAACACCTTTCGGGCAAACGCAGGTACAGAGGTTACGAGTGATATTATCTTTCTGCAAAAGCGTGACCGAATCATTGATATAGAGCTGTCACACGGACTCCATGCAGATTGGGTACACCTTGCTACTAATGATAACGGTATCACGATGAACAGCTATTTTGTGGAACACCCAGAGATGATTATGGGCGATATGGTAATGGAAAGCACCCGCTTCGGTATGGATAGTGCCTGTAAAGCGAAAGACAATGTACCTCTTGTCGAGCTTCTTTCAGATGCAGTACAGAGAATTAACGGAGAAATACCAGAATATGAAAATGAGATTGACAAAATCTCTAATGAACAGGACACTTCTATTCCAGCCGACCCTAATGTGAGGAACTTCTCCTTTGCTCTGGTGGACGGTAAGGTTTACTTCCGAGAAAATGACAAAATGACCCCTGCCACCGTTTCAATGACAGGGGAAAATCGTATTAAGGGGCTTGTTGAAATCCGAGATTGCGTCCGCAGGCTCATAGCGTATCAGACCGAGGACTACCCCGAAGAAATGATACACATCGAACAGGAAAATCTAAACCGCCTGTATGACGCATTTCAATCGAAGTATGGACTTATCAATAACCGAGGTAACTATCTTGCCTTTGCATCGGACGAGAGCTATTTTCTTTTATGCTCTTTAGAGGTGCTTGACGATGAGGGTAACTTTAAGAAAAAAGCAGATATGTTCTCCAAAAGGACAATTAAGCCACACCGTGCCATTACTTCTGTGGAAACTTCAAGCGAAGCATTAGCACTCTCCATCGGAGAAAAAGCTTGTGTAGATTTAGGGTATATGGAACAGCTCACAGGCAAGTCGCAGGAGGAAATCATTCGAGATTTGCAGGGTGTTATCTTTAAAGTGCCAAACTCCGAGCCTGTGCGTTATGTTGCCGCTGACGAGTATTTGTCTGGTAATGTCCGCACAAAACTTCTTGCAGCCGAAGCCGCAGCAAAGGTAGACCCAGAGCTTGCGGTCAATGTGGACGCTCTAAAAAAGGTCATTCCCAAAGACCTTACGGCAGGTGAAATTGCTGTTCGTTTAGGTGCTACTTGGATACCGCAGGAGGATTATCAGCAATTTGTAATGGAGCTACTCACTCCGTCAAGCTATGCCAGAAACAAAATCAAGGTACGATACACACCGATGAATGGCGATTGGTTTATAGAAAATAAGTCCTCAGACTATGGAAATGTTAAGGCGGACAGCACCTTTGGTACGAAGAGGGCTTCCGCCTATCGCATTATTGAGGACACGCTGAACTTACGTGATGTTCGTATCTTTGACTATATCTATGATGAGAATGGCAATAAAAAGGCAGTGTTCAATCATAAGGAAACCACAGCAGCACAGGCAAAGCAGGAAGTCATTAAGCAGGCATTTCAAGATTGGATATGGAAAGACCCAGAACGGCGAAACCGTCTTATCCGTTCCTACAATGACACCTTTAATTCCGTTCGTCCCCGTGAGTATGACGGAAGCCATATAACCTTTGGCGGTATCAGCCCAGAAATTAAGCTAAGACCTCACCAAGTCAACGCTATCGCCCATATTCTTTACGGTGGTAATACGCTCCTTGCCCACAAGGTAGGGGCAGGAAAAACCTTTGAAATGGTAGCAGCCGCACAGGAAAGTAAGCGGTTAGGGCTGTGTCAAAAATCAATGTTTGTAATTCCTAATCACCTTGTCGGTCAGTGGGCTTCCGAGTATCTGCGGCTCTATCCGAGTGCGAATATTCTGGTCACAACCAAGCAGGATTTTGAAACGGGAAACCGCAAGAAGTTCTGCGGCAGGATTGCAACGGGCGATTATGATGCCGTCATCATCGGTCATTCGCAGTTTGAAAAAATCCCGATGAGCATTGAACGGCAGTACGAGCAGTTGCAACGGCAGCTTGATGATATTGAGCGTGGAATTGACGATATTCAATCTTCCCACGGGGAGCAGTTCACGGTCAAGCAGCTTATGAAAACAAGAAAGGCAATTAAAACAAAGCTTGATAAACTCAATGATACCAAGCGTAAGGACAATGTCATTGACTTTGAGCAGTTAGGCGTTGACCGTCTGTTTATTGACGAGAGCCATTTTTACAAAAATTTGTACCTCTATACTAAGATGCGGAATGTGGGCGGTATTGCCCAGACCGAAGCACAAAAAAGCTCCGACCTCTTTATGAAGTGCCGTTATTTGGACGAAATTACAGGCAACCGTGGTACAATATTTGCCACAGGAACGCCTATCAGTAACTCAATGGTGGAGCTTTATTCTATTCAGCGATACTTGCAGTATGACACGCTGATGCAGAATGGATTGCAGCATTTTGATAGTTGGGCTTCTACCTTTGGCGAAACCGTTACGGCGTTGGAGCTTGCTCCAGAGGGTACAAATTACCGAGCAAAAACACGATTTGCGAAATTCTATAACCTGCCAGAACTTATGCAGATGTTCCGTGAGGTGGCGGATATTCAGACCGCCGATATGTTAAAGCTGCCTGTTCCAAAGGTCAATTACCACAATATCAAGGTCAGTCCGAGCGAGATACAGTCCGAAATGGTAGCTTCTCTTGCTGAAAGGGCTGAAAAAGTCCGTGCCAGAGTAGTAGAGCCAAACATCGACAATATGCTAAAGGTGACGAACGATGGGCGAAAATTAGCACTTGACCAAAGGCTCATAGACCCAATGCTCCCCGATGACCCTAACAGTAAGGTCAATGCTTGCGTGGATAATGTGTACCGTATTTGGGAAAAACACGCCGACACCAAAGCTGCACAGCTTGTGTTTTGCGACCTGTCCACCCCTAAAAATGACGGCTCTTTCAATGTCTATGATGATATGCGGCATAAGCTCATAGAGCGTGGTATCCCTGCCGAACAGGTACGTTTTATCCACGAAGCCAGTACCGATGCACAGAAAAAAGAGCTGTTTGGAAAGGTGCGAAGCGGTGAAGTCCGTGTATTACTCGGTTCTACTCCGAAAATGGGAGCAGGAACGAATGTGCAGGACAGGCTTGTGGCAATTCATAATCTGGATTGTCCGTGGCGTCCAAGCGATGTAGGACGGATTTTGCGGACATTCAAAATAAAAAAGAATGTGGAGGTAACAGACAATGGCAAAATCATTATTTGAGGAACTGGGCGGCAAATACGAAAGGCAAGGGGATTATTTGATACCGTGCTTAACTGTACCCGCCGAAGAAGAACAGGCAATAGGCATCTGGGGGCAACGGCATTTAGATTATCTAAAACAGTACCGTAAAGTTACATACACCAATCTTCTTACAAGCGGCAGGCTAAACGCCTACCTTGCCGACATCAACAGACAGGCACAGGAACGCTTTGAAAGGCTCATAGAGGGTATGAAACAGGCACAGGGCATAACGGAACAGCTAAAGGCAGAAAACGCCTTAGAATGGACAGGATGCCTCAATAACATAAGGGCTTGTGCGAGGGAGATTGTGGAAAAGGAAATTATTTTTGCATAAACAGATGATTAGTGGCAGGGGGAAATCCTGCCGCTTTTTCTGCTTTAGTTTGTCAGCTTGACAAATAAAGGGTTAAGGAATATAATTAGATTCAGTATTATACAAGGAGTTAATAAATATGCGGCAAGGTATTCTTAAATAAACTGTCAATTTGATAGTGGGAACAAAAAGTAGCAGTCCCGTTTCACTTTTAATATGGGGCTTAGTTTTTTGTACCCAGTTTAAGAATACTTTTATCATGTAATTTTATATGCCCGAAAACATATAAGTGTTTTGGGGCTATTGGAGTTATTTACCCAGTGATAGGAGTATTTATCACTGGGTATTTTTATGCCCTTTTTTGGGTGTTGATAGGAGGAAAATCACATGAAAATAATTAACTTAGGCATTCTGGCTCACGTTGACGCAGGAAAGACAACATTAACGGAAAGTTTATTGTATACCAGTGGTGCAATTGCAGAACTAGGGAGCGTAGATGAAGGCACAACAAGGACAGATACAATGAATTTGGAGCGTCAAAGGGGAATCACTATCCAGACAGCAGTGACATCTTTTCAGTGGGAGGATGTAAAAGTCAACATTATAGATACGCCAGGCCATATGGATTTTTTGGCGGAAGTATACCGTTCTTTATCCGTATTAGACGGAGCAGTATTATTAGTTTCTGCAAAGGATGGCATACAGGCACAGACCCGTATACTGTTTCATGCACTACAGATAATGAAGATTCCGACAATTTTTTTCATCAATAAAATTGACCAAGAGGGGATTGATTTGCCAATGGTATATCGGGAAATGAAAGCAAAGCTTTCTTCGGAAATTATAGTGAAGCAAAAGGTTGGGCAGCATCCCCATATAAATGTAACGGACAATGACGATATGGAACAGTGGGATGCGGTAATTATGGGAAACGATGAACTATTAGAGAAATATATGTCAGGGAAACCGTTTAAAATGTCAGAACTGGAACAGGAAGAAAACAGGAGATTCCAAAACGGAACGTTATTTCCCGTTTATCACGGAAGCGCTAAAAACAATCTGGGGATTCGGCAGCTTATAGAAGTAATTGCCAGTAAATTTTATTCATCAACGCCTGAAGGTCAATCTGAACTATGCGGGCAGGTTTTTAAGATTGAATATTCAGAGAAAAGGCGGCGTTTTGTTTATGTGCGTATATATAGCGGAACATTGCATTTGAGGGATGTTATTAGAATATCTGAAAAAGAGAAAATAAAAATCACAGAGATGTGTGTTCCGACAAACGGTGAATTATATTCATCCGATACAGCCTGCTCTGGTGATATTGTAATTTTACCAAATGATGTTTTGCAGCTAAACAGTATTTTGGGGAACGAAATACTGTTGCCGCAGAGAAAATTTATTGAAAATCCTCTCCCTATGCTCCAAACAACGATTGCAGTAAAGAAATCTGAACAGCGGGAAATATTGCTTGGGGCACTTACAGAAATTTCAGATGGCGACCCTCTTTTAAAATATTATGTGGATACTACAACGCATGAGATTATACTTTCTTTTTTGGGGAATGTGCAGATGGAAGTCATTTGTGCCATCCTTGAGGAAAAATATCATGTGGAGGCAGAAATAAAAGAGCCTACTGTTATATATATGGAAAGACCGCTTAGAAAAGCAGAATATACCATCCACATAGAAGTCCCGCCAAATCCTTTCTGGGCTTCTGTCGGGTTGTCCATAGAGCCGCTCCCTATTGGAAGCGGAGTGCAGTATGAAAGCAGAGTTTCACTTGGATATTTAAATCAATCGTTCCAAAATGCGGTTATGGAGGGGGTTCTTTATGGCTGCGAGCAGGGGCTGTATGGATGGAAAGTGACAGACTGTAAAATCTGTTTTGAATATGGATTGTATTATAGTCCTGTAAGTACCCCCGCAGACTTTCGGCTGCTTTCCCCTATCGTATTGGAGCAGGCTTTAAAAAAAGCAGGGACAGAACTATTAGAGCCATATCTCCACTTTGAAATTTATGCACCGCAGGAATATCTCTCACGGGCGTATCATGATGCTCCAAGGTATTGTGCAGATATTGTAAGTACTCAGATAAAGAATGACGAGGTCATTCTGAAAGGAGAAATCCCTGCTAGATGTATTCAAGAATACAGGAACGATTTAACTTATTTCACAAATGGGCAGGGAGTCTGCTTGACAGAGTTAAAAGGATACCAGCCAGCTATTGGTAAATTTATTTGCCAACCCCGCCGCCCGAATAGCCGTATAGATAAGGTTCGGCATATGTTCCACAAGTTAGCTTAACAGCTTGCAAAAGTCATATAAAATGAGATTTGAAAGGATTAGAGACTAATTATGATGAAATGCGAATGGATATTGTGTCCTGTTTGTGGGAGCAAAACCCGTAATAAAATTAGGAAGGACACTGTTTTGGAGAATTATCCCCTTTATTGTCCAAAATGCAGACAAGAAAGATTGATTAAAGTTGACAACTTGAAGATAACTGTCATCAAAGAGCCAGACGCTTAAGACGCAGAGCCGATGAAATTGTGGAACAATTCACGAATCATCGGCTCTTTTTGTTTCGTATTTGAAAGAACAAACTCACCAAATAAAAAAAACGATATTCGGGTGGGTTATTTTGTTATACCCTAAATTACCCTCTGAATTTGTTTTTAAATTTGGAGGGATTTTTTTATGTCCTTTTTTCGGGCAGTTATCTATCTGCTCATACGAAGCAAAATTTATCAATACATAGCATATCAGAGAACGGCAGGAAACCAGTTAAAAAAATTTCTGCCAGTGCAACGGTACTTCTCACCTTGAAAGTAGAAGTACAATCTCCATACAATAGAATTACTATTTCCTATAACCGTAAAGGTCACAGAGCCTTTGCGGTTTTTCTTTTGTCGATTTTTGTTGGAAAGTGCCGTAGGGCTGTTTCTGATATGCGGTGTCGTTCTCCGCCTCTCCATCTGGATTTTTTACATTTCAAAAATTCAGATGGGAGGTATTTATGGTGAAATATGCACCAAGAAAGGTATATATCAGAGAAAGTGGCGGCTATGTGGAATTATCCTACACGGAGTTCTGCCGTTGCAGGGAATCCGACCAGACCTATATGGACAAGCTGTTTATCCCCATTCAAGGCTGTCTGCTTGAAGTCGTGAGGGAGCAATACACAGACTTCTACCGTGACAAGGAACGGTGGCGTTATCTGCAAAAATTAGATACAAAGAATAGACTGCTATCTCTCGACGGATTTACGGACAGCGAGGGGAATCCTCTGGACTTTATCACTGATGAAGCGGTGGACATTGCAGAAACCGTTGTCAATGCGGTCATGGTGGACAGGCTGAAAGCCGCCCTGCCTTTGCTGTCGGATAGTGAACAGGAGCTGATACAGGCAATCTTTTTTGACGGACTTTCCGAGCGTGAAGTCGGGGCGAGGTTGGGCATAACCCAGAGCGTTGTAAACAAACGCAAAGCCAGAATCCTAATAAAACTAAGAAAGATAATAGAAAATTAAAATTTAAGGCGTTCAGCCCCCTTGTTTTTTCCTTTGGGAAGATGAGGGGGCTTTTCTCTGCCCTCTCAATCAATTCTGATTGGAGGAAGTAAGAATGGCATACAACCACGGACGGGAGGACAGGAAATGGCGTATCTGGAAAGAAGCGGAGGAAAAGCTGCTGCGTGAGTGCGGCGTTGATGAAGCGACCATTGAGCAGATACGCATGGCGGACAGGGCAGACTTCAATTCCAACAGGCGGTTTTACCGATGGACGAATGACGTTGCGGAATATCTTGAGGACATGGCAGGCAGGGAGCGGCAGGCGGAAGTGGGTACGGTTGCGGAGTTACTGGAAGAGATTGAGAGCGAAAATCTCTATCAAGTATTAGTCACGGTGGACGGGCGTACCTTGAAAATCGTCCTGCTGAAAATGCAGGGGTATTCCACAAAGGAGATTGCCCCGCTTGTGCATTTGACGACTGGTGCCATCTATGCGAGGTTAGACCATCTGCGGAAGAAGCTGCGGAAAATTTTATAGCTTCTAAAACAGCCTGCCATCCTGCGGGCTACTGGGTGAGGGATGGAAATCCCCTCACTCATTTTTTGCAGGAGGACAACAGGATGGCATACAGGGTTAAGGCATACACGCTTCGGGAGGAATCCACGGAAAGCGGCACAAGGTATTTTATCAGCTTTAAGGACGGGCAGGGCAAATCCCACGAGTTGGAAGTGTCGGAACAGTTCTTTATGGAGTTTCGGCAGATGGAGCGCAGGAACAGGAATCTTTTCTAATGGGACGAGCGGCACAGGGAGTTTAACGAGGTATGGGACGAAACCCTTTACAGACGGGCGTTGCGTGTGCCTAAGAGCCTTGATGAACGCATGGTTGAGGAAGAACGGAATGAAACGCTCTATAAGGCGGTTGGGAGCCTTCCAGAGATACAAAGGCGGCGTTTCCTGCTCTACTACGAGTATGAGTTCAATTTTTACCAAATCGCCGCTATGGAGCATTGCACCGCTTCGGCAATACAGAAATCTGTTGCGATTGCAAAGGAGAAAGTAAAGGCGGAAATTGAAGAAATATCTCCAACCGTGACCGACACCGCCCGAAAAAGAAATCTGTTTTTTATTTGTGTGGGATTGGCGGCATTACATACTCTCACTTTTTTCCGTGGGAGTAAATCTATTTTTAAGGAGGTCAACGCCTATGTGCAACGAAAACAAAGACACCGCCCGAAAGGAGGAAAGCCATGCAGAAGTTACAGACAGTCAACGCCGAAACGCTCCTTTATGAACCGCTTGAGAAACCATCCTTTGTGGTGGACAGCCTTATCCCGACAGGCTTATCGCTGTTCTGCGGCTCACAGAAGATAGGCAAAAGCTGGCTCATGCTGAAGCTATGCTTATGCGTGTCGCAGGGAATCCCTTTATGGGATATGCCGACAATGGAGGGCGATGTGCTTTACCTCTGCCTTGAGGACACGTTCTGCCGCATACAGGACAGGTTATTTCGTTTGACGGACGAAGCAAGCGGGCGGCTCCACTTTGCCGTGGCAAGCTGCAAGCTGTCAGACGGTCTTATCGTGCAGCTTGAAGATTATCTGAAAGATTACCCAGACAGCAGGCTCATTGTCATTGATACCTTGCAGAAAGTCCGTACAGCTTCAAAAGACAATGCCTATGCAAGCGACTATGGGGACATCTCCCTCATCAAAGACTTTGCCGACAGGCACTCTCTGGCGGTCATTGTCGTACACCACATCCGAAAGCAGAATGACAGCGACGTGTTCAACAAGGTGTCTGGGACGACAGGATTAACGGGGAGTGCGGACGCTACCTTTGTTCTGGAAAAGGAGAAACGTGCGTCTGACACCGCCAAGCTGTATGTGACGGGCAGGGACACGCCTTATCAGGAATACACGCTGCGTTTCCGTGATTGCCGTTGGGAGCTTGTGGAGCGGAAAACGCAGGAGCAGCTTGCGAAAGAAACGATACCAGATGTCCTTTTTCGGTTGGTGGATTTTATGAGGGATAAGGAAGAATGGATAGGCACGGCAACGGAACTGTTAGCCGCTATGGGGGAAACGGAAACCATACCCACGGTGATTACGAAATGGCTGAATGAATACCGCACCACATTTTTAAGCGAGAACCGTATCTGCTACCAGTACAGCCGCAGGAAAGACGGCAGGCGGATTGCCCTTGCAAGGAGGGCGGGTGACAGCGGTGATGGTGGTGACAGCGATATTAGGATACCCCCCTGTTACTGTCATTGACGCTTAAAGCCATGTAAAGCTGGCGGCTCTGCCCTGCGGGTGACAGCAGTGACGGTGGTGACAGTGATTTTAGGATACCCTGCCGCTGTCATCCCTACGGGAGAACACCCCGTAAACGCAAAATGCAGGCGTGAGATTTACTCGCCCTTTTCGGTCGTGTAAAACCACCCCTGCGGTCAGAAAAATCATTCCGATTTTTCCGACTGCGTTTACAGGGTGTAACACACTACACTTTGCCCTGCAAAGTCGTGTGCCAGACGTTCCCTCTGGACTCCCTTAAGGCAGGGCTGTGCCCTGCTATCCTACGCCTTACGGCTTCGGATAAAAGAATGGCGGCATGACGGTGACGGCTCTTGCGAGGGGGGTATCCCAAAAACACCGTCATCATCGACATGACCGTCATGCAGGGGGTGAGGGTGACAGTTGCGGCAGTCGGCAGGGGGTATCCCAAAACTGCTGTCACCACCGTCACCGCTGTCACCCCAAAGGACGGTCACCCGCCGAAAGAAAGGAGGAATCCGCCTATGCCTTATGCAATCCTGCGTTTCCAGAAACGAAAAGCGGGCGGCGTTGCGGCTTGTGAACGCCACAACGAGCGGAAGAAAGAAGCCTACAAAAGCAACCCAGATATAGATATGGAACGCTCTAAAAACAATTACCATCTCATAGCACCACCAAAGTACACCTACAAGAAAGAGATTAACCGCATGGTAGCCGAAGCGGGGTGCAGGACAAGGAAAGACAGCGTGATGATGGTGGAAACGCTCATCACAGCTTCACCAGAATTTATGAACCAGTTACCGCCCGAAGAACAAAAAGCGTATTTCCAGACGGCTCTTGACTTCATTTCGGAGCGTGTTGGAAAGCAGAATATCCTCTCCGCTGTCGTCCATATGGACGAGAGAACGCCCCATATGCACCTCTGCTTTGTGCCGATTACGCCAGACAATAAGCTGTCAGCGAAAGCTATCTTAGGCAACCAGAAATCATTATCCGAGTGGCAGACCGCCTACCATGAGCGGATGTCCTCACGGTGGAATCAGCTTGAACGGGGGCAGTCCTCAATGGAAACCAAGCGGAAACACGTCCCCACATGGCTCTATAAATTAGGCGGCAGGCTTGATAAACAGTATGAAGAAATCGTGTCTGCCCTATCCGACATCAACGCCTTTAACGCAGGGAAGAAAAGGGATAAAGCGTTAGATTTACTCTCTGCATGGCTGCCAGACGTGGAGAAATTCTCTAAGGAAATCGGGAAACAGCAGGCGTATATCGACAGTTTGAAAGAGAGAATTGGGCAGGAATCAGACTATGCGGGGCGTATGCGTGATGAAAAGTACGAGCAGGAACTAAAGGTGCAGAAAGCGAATCAGAAGATATTTGAATTGCAGAGAACCAACGAGCAGATGGGGCGGCTGCTGTCAAAAATACCGCCCGAAGTGTTGGAAGAATTGCAGAAAAATCATAGAAGCAGAGCGAAAGAAAGGTAGATATGTGAATGAAGAAACAGGATTTTAAGGTGTTAAAGACCAAAGACTTGTACCCGTTCCCCGACAATCCGTTTCATGTGGCAGAAGATGAAACACTGTCAGAGTTAGCGGAAAGCATCAAGGAATTTGGCATTGTCACGCCGATAATCACACGCCCGAAAGAGGACGGGGACGGTTATGAAGTGATTGCAGGACAGCGGCGTGTCCGTGCTTCTGAACTTGCAGGGATAAATACCGTGCCTGCGTTTGTCCTGCCCTTAGACCGTGACCGAGCCATCATCACCCTTGTAGACAGCAATTTGCAGCGTGAGAATATCCTGCCATCGGAGCGGGCGTTTGCTTACAAGATGAAATCCGAAGCCATGAAGCGGCAGGGTTTCCGCACAGACTTAACCTCGTCACAAGTTGTGACGAAGTTGCGGACGGACGACAAGGTGGCACAGGGCTTCGGCGTGGGCAGGATGACCGTGCAGCGTTTTATCCGCCTGACGGAACTGATACCGCCGATTTTGCAGATGGTGGACGAGGGGAAAATCGCCCTCACGCCTGCGGTGGAACTGTCCTTCTTGAAGAAAGACGAGCAGGAAAACCTCTTTGCCACGATGGAGAGCGAAGAAGCAACGCCCTCACTCTCACAGGCACAGCGGATGAAACAGTTAAGCCAGAGCGGGCGGCTTGACATGGATACGATATTTGCGATTATGACGGAGGAAAAGGGCAACCAGAAAGAAACCTTGAAAATCAACACAAGCAAGCTGAAAAAATACTTTCCGAAGAACACAACGCCGAAGCAGATGGAGGAAACCATCATCAAACTTTTGGAGCGTGAGTTGCAGAGGAAACGCAACCGTGACAGCCGCTAATCTTCTTTTTTCGGGAAGTAAATACAGAGAGTTGAGGTATGGAGAATGAGAGAAATCCAGTATGAAATCGTAAAGGAAATCGCAGTATTGTCTACGGGCGACAGTGGCTACACAAAGGAAATCAATCTCATTTCATGGAATGGGAAAGAGCCGAAGTATGACATCCGCAGCTTTTCCCCGAACCGTGAAAAGTGCGGCAAGGGAATCACGCTGAACGCTGATGAAGCGGCGGCACTCCTTAAAGCATTACAGAAAGAATTAAACAGCGAGGATTAATGGTATCTGATTGGCAGGGCGGGGACATTTCCAAACTCTTCCCTGCCCTGTCTGGAAAGGAAGATTTAAGTATGGGCGAGGATAAGAAAGCAGATAAAAAGAGAAAGCGTATCGTGCCAAAAGCACCAGTGCAGATGATAATCAGCCGTGAATATGTCGGCACACAGACCGTTACAGAAGCGTTTGTCCCGATTATCTCCGAGGATATTCGGAAGAAGATTGCCGAGGGCGACACCTTCGACAATGAGGGGCTGTCCGCTTAGAATGTACGCAATGGGACATGAAAACAGATAGGACAGATACGGAGGTTTTACAGTATGGCAGGAATCAAAGAAGAAAAGAAAATCTATTTAGTCGGCATTTATTGCCGCTTATCTAAAGACGATGGTACGGATAACGAGAGTGCGAGCATTGCGACACAGAAATCCATCCTCACGGATTATGTGAAAAAGCAGGGATGGCACATAGCAAAAACGTATGTGGACGATGGTTATTCTGGTACAAATTTCCAAAGACCAAGTTTCCAGAATATGATAAAAGACATTGAAAGCGGTCTGATAAACTGCGTGATTACGAAAGATTTATCCCGTCTGGGGAGAAACTATCTTGATTGTGGGTTATATCTGGAAGTTTTCTTCCCAGAGCATAACGTGAGGTATATAGCGGTCAATGACGGCGTAGATACCTTGAATAAATCTGCTATGGACATCACGCCTTTCCGCAACATTTTAAACGAAATGTATGCCGCTGACATATCTGTTAAGATAAAATCGGCATATCGGGCGAGGTTTCAACAGGGGAAATTCATGGGAACTACCGCCCCTTATGGCTATATCAAAGACCCTGCCGACCACAACCATCTGCTGATAGATGATAAAGTGGCACATGTTGTAAAAGAGATATTCGACCTTGCATTAAAAGGGAATGGAGTTGCCAAAATTTGCAGACATCTTAATAAACAGCATATCCTACGCCCTGCCGCTTATGCGGCGGAGCGTGGCGAAACAGGCTTTGAACGTCATTTTGAGGGGAACGAGGACAAACGCTATATTTGGAGTGGGAACAGCGTGAGGAGCATTTTAAGAAGCCCGATATATGCGGGAAATCTTGTAGGCTACAAACGGATTGCCGCCAATATGAAAAGCAAGAAACGCCCCTCTAAGCTGCCCGAAGAATGGGAAGTGATACCCAATACCCATGAGGGAATAGTCACGCAGGAGGAATTTGATATTGTCCAACAGCTTATTACAAGTCGTAGGCTTCCACAGAACAAGGGAGGATTTGTAAATATTTTTGCAGGCGTTATCAAGTGTGTGGACTGCGGATGTGCTCTGCGGGCAATGAACGTACACAGGAGGAAACGCCCAGAGATTATCGACTGTGTACAGTATTCATGTAATAATTATGCAAGAAACGGAAGAAGCGAGTGTAGTGCCCACAATATAGAAGCAAGGGATTTATTCAATGCCGTTCTTGCCGACATCAACTGTTTTGCGGATATGGCAGTGAATGATGAAAAGGCGGTCAGGGCCATAGAAAAGCGGCTCACGGAAACAGACCAGAGCAGGGCGAAAGCATTAGAGAAAGAACGTAAGAAGCTGAACAAACGCCTTGCGGAACTGGACAGGCTGTTTTCCTCTCTCTACGAGGATAAGGTCATGGAGCGTATTACCGAGCGGAATTTTGAGATGATGTCGGGGAAATACCAGAAAGAGCAGCTTGAAATTGAAGCAAGGCTGAAAGAGGTGACGGAAACTCTTAATGAAAGCTACGAGAAATCACGGGGAATCCGTGACTTCCTCGCCCTTATCCGAAATTATCAAGGCTTAAAAGAACTGGATGCAACAGTTATAAACGCACTCATAGACAAGATACTTGTTTCGGAGCGTGAGAAGATGGCAGACGGAACAGTGAAGCAGGAAATCAAGATTTACTATAAATTCATCGGCTTTGTCGATGAATTACATATCATACCTACAAAACGGTGGGCAGCAATGCCCGCTAAAAATTGTACGGTGTGCGGCGTTGAATATGTCCCGGGCTCTGGTGCATCAAGGTATTGTCCTGCTTGTGCCAAGAAGATACGGAGGGAGAAATCAAACGAGAGCAAACGCAGGAGCAGAGAACAGAAAAGGATAGCATGTATGAACTGTCCGCAAAAAATGACCGACTGACCTTGAACAAAGGCAGGGACGAATTGAAAGGCAAGGAAATATGTTTCCAGAGGTGGAGGTTTATCGTTATGTTACAGAGCAGACCTTTGATGCTTACCTCTATCAGTTGGTGGAAAGCAAGCAGAAATTTATAAGCCAGATTATGACGAGCAAAAGCCCTGTCCGTTCTGCCGAAGATGTGGACGAGGTTGCCCTGTCCTTTGCCGAGGTTAAAATGCTTGCCACAGGAGATGAGCGTTTCAAGGAAAAAATGGATTTGGATATACAGGTTTCCAAGCTCAGAGTGTTAAAACAGAGTTATTTATCCGAGCATTATGACCTTGAGGACAGGATATTAAAATACTTTCCGCAGGAAATCAAGGCGTATGAGGAACGCATTGCAGGTTATGAAAGTGACACGGCTCTTGCCGAACAGCACAAGACGCAGGGCGAGGATAAGATATGCCCGATGACATTGAAAGGCTTGACCTACACCGAAAAAGCCGATGCGGGGCAAATGCTTCTTGCGGTTTGCAAGGAAAACACTTCATCGCAGCCTATTCCTATCGGCAGCTACCGAGGTTTCAGAATGGAGGTTTACTATGACACCCTTTATACCGAATACCGCTTAAATCTTTGCGGTAAAGTAAAGCACCAAGTATCTCTTGGCTCTGATGCTCTGGGTAATTTGACCCGAATTGAAAACGAGCTTGCTAAGCTCCCTGCAAAACTCACAGCCGCAAAGACCAGGCACGCTGAAGCCATCGAACAGCTCAGCAACGCAAAGGTTGAGGTTGAAAAGCCTTTTGCTTTTGAGGATGAATTAAAGGATAAGACCGACAGGCTCAACGCTCTTAATATTGAGCTTAATCTTGATGAAAAAGACCCGTCTGCTATTGATGTAGAACCAGAGCAAAGTGAGGAACAGCCTGCAAGAAATTGTGCAAATCGGGAACGCTAATACTGTTTACACATTTGTAAAGCGGTCTTTCAGGCTGTATAATTAGGTACAACAAAGGTAAATTGGAGGTGAATAAGGTGTTTGATGATTTCAGATTTGAAACCTTTGTAGATGCTCAGAGTGGTGCATTTGAGGAATTTATCAGCTCTGTTGTTTTCAATTTAAGTAAGTCAAATCCAAAGTACCGTGCCATAAAAGATAAAATAAATGGTATTTACGAGAAATACCCTGCTGTTTTATCGGCAGTGGATACGGAAAAGCCAAGTAATTTGAGCGAGCAGGAGTGCAAGGCATTGATTGAAGTTATGGAGCTTCGCAACAAGCTTCACGATATGGAACTTAAAGCTGTGTATTTCAGAGGGTGCTACGACAGTGTTGGCTATCTCAGAAAAGCAGGAATTTTATGACAGGTAATATCAAGTATGGCGGCATTGGCGTAAAGCTGATGCCGCTTTTACATAGCCTTCACAGGTAGAAAAAAACATAAACATGTGGTATAATTTTAAGCAGAAAAGGTGGTGAAAAAATGTATATTGATACACATACAAGAATTTCAATGGAGAAATCCATTTGTGAATATTTCAATATTACCATAGATGAGCTTAATGGATTGTTTGATAAGGCGGGGAAGGCATCACAAACAGACACTTTTTTTAATGGCTATAAGTTTGATGAAATAGTAAATACATTTATTGCTTCTAAGATGCCAAAGCAAAAAACGATTGACCAGATTTTGTTTTTTCATCTTGGACGCAGGCTAAATTCACAACAAGAATGTAATGTCGGCAATAATCTATGGGATTTACTCTCAACAGAAAACGCACTTGCGATTTTTCTTAAAGAACACGATGTTGAATTTTTACCTTGTGATGAACATTTGAGTTTGATTTATAAAGGGCAAGAAGTTTCATTAGAAGATACTATGCAACAGCATATCCCATATTTGCGATGGAGATTAGGCTTTAACAAAGGAAGAATAGATTATTGTTTCAACGGGTTTATGCTCAAGGATTTGCTATACAAAAACAATTATGCACGAGAGCTTTATGATGTCCCAGAGTTTATAGGCGTATTAGCGACATTCTTAAAGCGTAGAGATATTGGAACTGATTATTTTGAAAACGGAAAATACTATTGCTATGAGTATTGCGTTCCGTTAGAAAAAGTGCTTTTTGATGATAACGAAAGTATGCTGTCTATTGATAAACCTCAATATGTGATAAATCAAGTTCTGCATAGACTATATGACTATTCAGTATCAGACATTAGATATCTGTCCGACCACGAAAATCCTATAATTAGGCTTAGAGATGATGATACAATGCAGGAAGAAAATTTTGTTTGCAAAGAGGAAGTCACTTGGGAAATGCTTAGATGAAATAATGTTTTACGTAGACCTCACGGGTATGAAGATTCATAGAAATGTGGTATAACTACCAAGATAAAATAATGAGAGAGGTAGACTATGGCAAAAGAAAAAATACTGGGTGATTGTGCTTTGTGTAGGAAGAAAAATGTTGAATTAATGCAGAGCCATATTATCCCCAAAGCAATATATAGAAGAACAAAAACTTTTGATAACTCAAGATTTAGAAACTTTTATGAGCCAAACACAATTTATCAAGATGGCGAGAAAAAACCAATGCTTTGCCATGAATGTGAAGAGTTTTTCAGTTGGTACGAAACAAAATTTTCTAACCTATTTTTAGATAAATATTTAGCATCACCTGATAAGCCACTTCCAACGATTTCAGATGATATAGAGTTTTATATGCTTACAGTGGCGTGGAGAATAATATACGATGATTTATATGTGTTAAACTCTTTTGAAGATGATATTGAAAGAAAATATTTAGACGAATATGAAGAAAAACTCGGAAAATTTCTTTACGAAAGGTATATTCAAGAAAACCCAAGTGAAGTAAATACAAGGATAGAAATACACCAACCCAATATGGAGGGTAGATGTTTCGGTGAAATGATAGCTGAAATTGAACGATGGGAAAAGAGTGGTTCTCCAGAAGATATGTCGGAAGTTAAAAATTATATATATAGACTAAGTGACCTGGGTTTCAGTGATGATGTTACTAAGCTTTTTGATTCAATGATTTTTGGATATTCATTTTATGATTCCACACGAACGAAATACTATATTATTTCGGGATATAAAGGGTTGATTATAACAACAGCATTTTTAAGGAAGAGAAGCATTTTAATTACTGATGATAGAAAGTTGTTTAGGAAAACTATCAAATCAGACAAAATCATCAAAGAAGATATAACTGAAGAAATTAATTGTCTAATCGCTGAGATGAGACGCAGATACCCAGAAGTTCAAGAAAAGTTAGATGAGAATGGTTTGCGTGATAAGATAAAAAAGCGTTACGAAGGAAAGAAAAAGCTCAAATAGCATTATTTCTACATAGTCGATTGGCGTAATGCCAGTCGGCTTATTTTATTTCTGGAGGTGATTTTTTTAATGGGAAGAACTAACAGCTATGTGCAGCTTGACCCTGCGGTGATTGAGCAGGCTCGGCAGATGGACTTGCTTTCCTATCTGCAAGCCTATGAGCCGAGCAATTTACAGCGTGTGGCAGGTAATGTGTACTGTACCAGAGAACACGACAGCTTGAAGGTTTCCAACGGTAAATGGTATTGGTGGTCAAGAGGTTTCGGTGGTGTTTCCGCCCTTGATTATCTTATCAAGGTCAAGGAATATCCCTTTGTGGAAGCCGTGGAACGGCTCACGGGCGAGGTCGGTCATTGGATACCGCCGCCCCCTGCTGCTCCGAAAGACGAGCCGAAAGAACTGTTACTGCCGAAGAAAAACAAGAACTGCGACAGAGTGATACAGTACCTTTTCGGGCGTGGCATTGACTATCAGCTCATACAGGACTGCGTTGCGGACGGTACGATTTTTGAAAGTGCCGAATACCACAACGCTGTTTTTGTAGGTAAGGACGAAAGCGGAACGCCAAAGTATGCCGCCTGCCGCAGTACCCTCGGAAGCTCCTTTAAGCAGGACGCTTCTGGGAGCGACAAGCGGTATTCGTTCCGTCTGCTCTCGGAAAAAGGCTGTACTTCGGTGCATCTGTTTGAAGCCGCCATTGATTTATTGTCCTATGCCACCTATCTGAAATGCGAAAGTAAGGACTACAAGAAAGAAAATCTACTCTCTTTGTCGGGCGTGTATCAGCCGAAAAAGGAAATCAGCGAGAGCAAAATTCCCATTGCTCTCACCACATTTTTGAAAGCAAACCCACAAATCAATACCATCTTTCTGCATCTGGATAACGATAAGACAGGGCGATTATGCACCGCAGCTCTGAAAGAATTATTGCAGAAAGACTATGAAATCGTTGATGCCCCACCGCCTGTCGGTAAGGACTTCAACGATTTTTTGTTGTCCTATTTGCATATCAAGCCGCCTGTTTCCCACCGTGAAAGGAGTGATGCCCGTTGATTGTCGGATAGTTTTACCCCCTGTTCCATTATAAAAATCAAGATTGAAAGCGAGGAAAAATTTAATGAACAAGTACAATGTTACTCTTACCGCCCACTATGAAAAGACCGTATCTGTCTTTGCAGACAGTCCCGAACAGGCACAGGAAAAGATGAAAATTATCCTGTTCGACACCGACCTTATTGACTTTACCGATGAGGATTTTGTCTGCGGAGAAGCGTTCATTGCCAAAGATAATGGCTGTGAAGAAAGCGAAGCTGTATCCGAGGATTGTAATGAGGACGATTGTTCGGGCTGCGATTACCTTTGGCCTGTGTGCCGCTGTTGTATGTGCGGTGATGAGGACGAGGATTAAGCCGTGTCTTACCAAGCACTGAATTTGGTTAACCAAATTCGCTTGTTAGGGGTTGCCCCTAATACCCCATTAAAGAAAGGAGTTCAAGAATGAGCGAGTTACTGTTTTTTATTATCGGCACATTGCTCGGTAGTTTATGCGGCATTGTCTGTATGTGCCTTGTGCAAGTAAACAGGCTCTCAAAAAGAGAGGATGAAGAAAATGAGAAAGCGAAATGTTCAGATACTTTTCCGTCTTGATGAGGATGAAGCAGAAATGCTATTTTCCCTTGTGAAAAAGTCAGGACGTTCAAAAGAAGCATTTCTTAGAGAGATGGTCAAGGGGTATCAGCTCTGTGAAAAGCCCGACCCAGAGTTTTATAAAATGATGCGTGAGCTGTCTGCCATCGGCAACCGTATCAATCAACTTGCCGTAAAAGCAAATGCTCTTGGCTTTGTGGACGCACCTATGCTCAGAGTGGAAGCAAAGAAGTGGCACGAATTTCAGATTAACATTCGTAAAAAATATCTGCTTCCGAAAAGGCAGTCGGGATAATGGCAGTCTGTGAAATATGGGATGTAAAAGGCAGGCTCGACCACCCCATTGATTATGCCGAAAATCCAGAAAAGACCGCTAATCCAAAATACACGAAAGAGGATTTGCAGGCTTTGGGCGATGTGATGAAATATGTCACCAACGGCGATAAGACGGAACGGCAGTTTTTTGTAAGCGGTGTGAATTGTGACATTGCTACCGCAAGAGATGAAATGATGATTTCCAAAGAACAATGGAACGATACAAGCGAGATTGTCTGCTACCACGGATTTCAGAGCTTTAAGCACGGTGAGGTTACGCCAGAGCAGGCTCATGAGGTGGGCGTAAAACTTGCCGAGAAAATGTGGGGCGATAGATTTCAAGTGGTTGTCGCTACCCACCTTAATACGGACTGTCTGCACAATCACTTTGTTGTGAACTCCGTATCCTTTGTAGACGGTAAGCACTATCACGATAACAAAGCAAATCTGCGTCTGCTCCGTCAGCGTTCCGATGAGCTGTGCCGTGAGTATTCGCTGTCTGTTATTGAACACCCAAGCGGCAGGAAAAAGCCCTATGCTCTTTATACGGCGGAGAAGAACGGACTTCCCACCAGAGATAATGTAGCAAGGCAGGCGGTGGATGAAGCCATCTCCAAATCATTCACGCTCAAAGACTTTGACCGTCTTATGGCAGAAATGGGATACCGATGCAGCTTTGACCCTAACCGAAAATACTGGACGATTATCGGGAAAGGTTGGAAACGCCCCAAGCGGTTATACAAGCTCGGAGAGGATTATACCAACGAACGAATTACGGAGCGTATCCGTGAAAATTCCTATGCCGTGAAGTTCTCACGGTTTGTCGAGCCGCAAAAACAAATCAAGGTCTATCGGCTGAAAGGCTCTTTATCTGGAGCTAAAAGAATTGGCGGCTTGCGTGGTCTGTATCTGCACTATTGTTATAAGCTCGGTATCCTGCCGAAAGGAAGAAAACAAAATTATGCGAAGCTTCATTATCTTCTGAAAGATGACCTTATGAAGATGGATGCTATCGCCAAAGAAACAAGGCTGCTTTGCCGTTGTCATATTGACACCGCAGAGCAGCTTTTCTCATATCAAGGCTCTTTGGAAACCGAAATGACAAAGCTAACCGAAAAGCGTAAGGAGCTTTACTCCAAAGTCCGCCCCTTAAAGGACGGTGAAGAAAAAATAGCGGTCAAGGCGGAGATTTCAGATATTTCAAAGCGGCTTGCCGTTATCCGAAAGGAGGTCAGATTGTGCGAGGGTATTGCCGCCCGAAGCGACACCCTCAAAGAAAAGTTACAGGCAGTTCGAGCAGATGAACAAAAACAGGAACGAAAGGAGCTGATGAAGAATGAATACAGGCGGTGATGCAGCGGAGCAAATCGTCCGAATGAGTTTGGAGGGATTTGAGGTAGCTGCAAAAATTACAGGTGCAGGAGCTAAAAATCTTGCGGTGCTTCTGTACTCCATTCTTAAGGAAGAACAGAAAACTAAAGGTAAGGCACGCTTAACCTCTATGCTGCGTTCAGGTAAGGAGCTAAAGGTCTTTACTGTGAAAAACGATGACCTTAAAAAGTTTACGCAGGAAGCGAAGAAATATGGAGTTCTCTATTGTGTCTTAACAGACCGCAAAAACAAAGACCCCAATGCAGAGGTTGATGTCATTGCCCGTGCGGAGGACGCATCAAAAATTAGCCGTATTGTGGAACGCTTTAGTCTTGCATCGGTGGATACGGCTTCTATTGTAACCGAAGCCGAGAAAAGCAAAGACGGTAATACAGCTATAGCAGAGCCAGAAATTGCAACTCCAGATAAGGCACAAAAAGACAAATTGCTTGATGCTCTTATGGGTAAGCCAGTACAAAAAGAGGAAAATGCTGCAAACCCCTCTCTGGCAAAGACGGAAAAATCCCCTCCGTCCGAGCCTATCTTAAAGCAGCCAAGCAAGTCCGTAGAGGGGGCTACTATGATTGACGTTAAACCGTCGGTTAAAGAAGAACTGCGGAAAATCAAAGAGAGCCGAAAGGAGCAGGAGGTTGACACTTCTCCAACTTTAGAAAAAAATGCCCCTTCCGATAAGGCAAAAAAGCCCATTGGAAAAAGTGAGCATAAGCAGCCCCCAAAACGTAAAGCACCAAAAAAATCAAAAGAAACGAGGTAATGTAAATGGGTATTTATGATGTATTCAGCGGCGGCAGTAAGCCGTTTAACAAAGAAGATTGGGCAGCCCAAAAACAGGCAGAACGTAAGGAAGCCTATGAGCTAATTGATACCACCTGTGCCGAGATACAGTCAGACGGCAACAGCTTTCGACAGTATCTGGATGTGCAGGGGCGATTTGACCGTTACTCTGTGGCCAACGCCATTCTGGTGTCGGCACAGATGCCTGAAGCAACACAGCTTAAGGATTATAACAAATGGAAACAAAGCCGTGTCTATGTGAATAAGGACGCACAGAAAATCACTATCCTTGAGCCAAGCAAGGAATATACTCGTGAGGACGGCTCAAAGGCGGTATCATATAATACCAAGACGGTATACGATATTTCCGAAACATCGGCAAAGGACAGACAGGAAGCCCCAGAGCCGAAGGCAATGCGTGAACTTGTGTCGGCTCTGATTGATGCAAGCCCTGTGGGATTTCAGCCTGTGGATGACCTTGAAATGGCTTCTTACTATGACAGCTCTCAGCAGACCATCTTTATCAAGACAGGACTGAATGATGAGCAACTCTTTGTAAGTATGTCAAAAGAAGTGGCAGCGGCTGTCTATGACTTTAAGTATAACGAAAGCCGTGACAGCTCCGACTTCAAATCCTTCTGCGTTGCCTATATGGTCAGCACCCGTTACGGTGTGGATACTAAGGGTTTTAATTTTGATAAGCTTCCAAGAGAATTTGAAGAAATGGATACGCAAGCCTTTAAGGGAGAGCTTGGCTCTATACGTGATGTTCTGGGCGAAATCCAGTCAGAAATGTATAAGAGTATGGAGAAAAATAAGCCTGTAAAATCCAAAGAGCAGGAACGATAAGTGGAGGTATGCAAGATGAAAGAAGAACGATACCATTTGGCTCTGGATAGGTACGATAAGAAAATCGTACTAAATGCTCTTAACACCCTGCGTAATCAACAGGTACAGGAGGAACGCCCCACCGACCCTGTGGATGATTTGATTATTAAGGTGTCGGAAGCATCAACAAAAAAGGTCAAGGTTGCACCTTGCAGGTGCAATGAAGAACGATAATGACTACAAATCAAGCCTAATCCTTTCCGTTTGCGGTATTCTTCCTGTGGTATGGCTTGCCCTGCTGATAGCTCCATATATCGGTAGCGGTCTTGTCGAGATAATCGAAAATCTTGCCGTAGCAATTAACAATCCGTTTTCCATAACGGTATGTGGGAACAGTGTAAAAACTGTTCTTATTTTTTTGCTTGCCTATGGTATGGGTATCGGTATTTATCTTTCCACACGCAGGAATTACCGCAGACGAGAGGAACACGGCTCTGCAAAATGGGGCAACACGAAAGCATTGAATAAGAAATACCGTGACAAAGACCTATCAGCCAACAAGCTGCTGACCCAAAATGTCCGTATCGGACTGGATGGAAAAAAGCACCGCCGAAATCTTAATATCTTGGTGTGCGGCGGTTCGGGTGCAGGCAAGACGAGGTTTTTCTGTAAGCCTAACGCTATGCAGTGCAATACCTCATTTGTGGTACTTGACCCAAAGGGCGAAATCGTCCGTGACATCGGCGGTCTGCTTGAAAAGAAAGGCTATGAGGTGCGTATCCTTGACCTTATCAATATGGAAAAGAGCCATTGCTACAATCCCTTTGTCTATCTGAAAAGCGATAACGATGTGCAGCGGTTAGTAACAAACTTATTTAAGTCAACCACACCCAAAGGCTCACAGTCGCAAGACCCGTTCTGGGATACGGCGGCAAGCATGCTGCTGCTTTCTCTGGTGTTCTATCTGAAATATGAAGCACCGCCAGACGAGCAGAATTTCCCGATGGTAATGGAGCTGCTCCGTGCAGGAGAAGTACACGAGGACGATGACGGTTATGTAAGTCCTCTTGACGAACTGTTTGACCGTTTGGAAATGACAGACCCAGAGCATATCGCTCTCAAGTATTACAGGGATTATCACTCTGGTTCGGCAAAGACCTTAAAGAGTATCCAGATAACCCTTGCCGCAAGGCTTGAAAAGTTTAATTTACAGAGCCTTGCTTCTTTAACGGCAACGGATGAGCTTGACCTGCCATCTTTGGGAGAAAAGAAAGTGGCTTTGTTTGCTCTGATACCAGACAACGATACGAGCTTTAACTTTCTTGTGTCGATTTTATACACTCAGCTATTTCAGCAGCTATTCTATATTGCCGACCACAAATACGGCGGAAGTCTGCCCGTGCATTGTCATTTCATAATGGACGAATTTGCCAATGTTTCATTGCCAGATGACTTTGACAAGATACTTTCGGTAATGCGTTCCCGTGGTGTGTCGGTCAGTATCATTCTACAAAATTTGGCACAGCTCAAAGCCTTGTTTGAAAAGCAATGGGAAAGTATTGTGGGCAACTGCGATGAATTTCTCTATCTCGGCGGAAACGAGCAGAGTACCCACAAGTATGTGTCGGAGCTGTTAGGAAAAGAAACCATTGATACCAACACCTACGGCAAATCCACAGGCAGAAGCGGTAACTATTCCACCAATTATCAGATTTCGGGGCGTGAGCTGATGACCCCAGATGAAGTGCGTATGCTTGACAACCGCTACGCACTTTTATTTGTGCGTGGGGAACGCCCTGTAATGGACTTCAAATTTGATATTTTGAAGCATCCGAATGTGAAACTGACAACGGACGGAGGACAACCACCGTATCAGCACGGAGAGCCTACAAAGGCTGTCGCAACCCTTGTGTTTGACAGGGATATTCCAGAGAACGCCGTTGTTCTGAAACCTGTCAGCACTTCTTACGTGCTTCTATCCGATGAGGACTTAGAAGAACTATTCAAAATTTAAGGAGGATTTATCTATGAAACTTTTTAAGAAGAAAGAAAACAAAGAAACCGTTAAGCTGTCTATGGGCAAGAAAGGCAGAAAGACCTTTGCGGTATATGTAGCAATGGTACTTTGTCTTACCTGCTTTACTACAACTGCCTTTGCAGCCAATGACCCGATTACCGTGGTAAACAATCTTTCCGATTTCATTTTCGGGCTTATCCGTGCAGTGGGTATGATTTTGCTTGGCTTCGGTATTGTGCAGATTGGTCTTTCTCTCAAATCTCACGACCCTTCTCAGAGAGCTAATGGCTTTTTGACATTGGCAGGCGGTGTGGTTATTACTTTTGCGAAAGAAATCTTGACATTGATTGCAGGGTAAATGAAAAGGTAGCTTATCCCCAACGGATAGGCTACCTCATACATAGTGGGTAAATTTAGTTTTCTTTTGAGGGGGTTTTACAACATAAGGCAAAGGTATTGCTCATTTTCCTTGCTCGTATTTCTTCAAAATATGAATTCCAAGCACAAAAGATAGCAAACCAACAAGTACAAATCCTCCCCATAAAACATACCAAAATGAATTATTAATATCAAACATCACCAATAATAATTTGTGCCAAATTTCTAACTTTATTGCAATAGCAAACAAGTCAAAAATGACATACCCACCACCAAAAATATATATCCATCTCCACCGGTAGTTCTTGCCTCTATTACTCATAAACACAGCTATTCCGGCTATGCATAAAAATGCCAAGATGCCCATAAGAGCAAAATAGAATATTCCTTTATTATTTAGAATGTCAAGCCAAAATTGAGCATAAGAACTTTTATCAAATAATGCCCAAACTCTATGCAAATGAAACAAACCAAAAAACATAAATATAATCGGTTCAAACCAATATATTTTTGATTTACACGTCATACACACTTTCTCCTATTCGCATAATATAAATTAGTTCCCCGTTATACGATGAAACGAATGTGACAGAATAACGGGAATAATCTGTATGCTAACTTTATGACATTTTACATAGCTGATTGACTTTGCGAATCGTTCGTTTTGTCAATTAGCTTTTTATATATTATACACCATATATTTCGCACTTTCCACCTATAAAGTGTGAACACGAAAGGAGGTCAAAAAATGCAGAAAACAGAGTATTCATTGAAAGGAGGCTGTAAACAATGTCAGATAACTGGGTTGTACAAAATCTTGAAAACGCCCTAAATACTTGGAATGATAAGCTATCAGAAATTTGGCAGCTTATTACTCAATCGCCCACGGAATTTAAGGGTGGCACGATATGGAATGTCATGGTAAATATTCACGGAGCAGTACAGGCAATTGGACTCGCATTGCTTGTGCTGTTTTTTGTTGTAGGTGTGATGAAAACCTGTGGCTCTTTTGCAGAGGTTAAAAAACCAGAACACGCATTAAAGCTGTTTATCCGATTTGCCCTTGCGAAAGGTGTTGTAACCTATGGGCTGGAACTAATGATGGCACTCTTTAAAATCGTGCAGGGGCTTATTTCAACCATAATGAATGCCGCAGGCTTTGGCTCGGCAGCACAATCGGTATTGCCACAAGAAATTGTAACAGCCGTTGAGGATTGTGGATTTTTTGAGAGCATCCCTCTATGGGCGGTAACGCTTATTGGAGGATTGTTCATTACGGTGCTGTCATTCATTATGATTATGTCGGTGTACGGCAGATTTTTTAAACTTTATTTATACACCGCCATTGCCCCTGTACCCTTATCAAGTTTTGCAGGCTCACCAAGTGAAAGTGTTGGCAAGAGTTTTATTAAGAGCTATGCCGCTGTGTGTCTGGAGGGAGCTATCATCGTGCTTGCCTGTATTATCTTCAGCCTGTTTGCATCCTCACCGCCAGTAGTCAATCCCAATGCGGCGGCTGTAACGATGGTTTGGAGCTATGTGGGCGAGCTTATATTCAATATGCTCATCTTAGTCGGTGCGGTTAAAATGGCAGACCGCATTGTTAGAGAAATGATGGGTCTTTAGGAGGTGCTAATTTGGAAGTCAAGATAAATAAGGAAATCCGTAATTACACGGAATCAATGTTTTTTGGACTGTCACTCAGACAGTTCTTTTTTTCTGTCCTTGCCTGCGGCGTAGCAGTAGGACTGTACTTTATACTTCGCCCGTACTTTGGAACAGAAACCCTTAGTTGGATGTGTATTTTGGGAGCTGCCCCCTTTGCGGCAATGGGATTTATCCGATACAACGGTATGACCGCCGAGCAGTTTGTCTGGGCGTGGATAAAGTCAGAGTTCATTATGCCCAAAAAGCTAATGTTTCTCCCAGATAATCTCTACTATGAAACGCTGAAAACTACAATTTCAAACCACGAAAAGGAGGCTTTAAAGAAATGATTAAAACACTAAAAACCCTGTTCAAACAGGACAAGGAGCGATTTGTTGTGCCGAAATCGGTACAGAGTGTTCTACCAATTAAGACAATCTGGGAGGACGGTATTTTTCTGGTGGGCAAGAACAAATACGCAAAGACCTTTCAGTTTGAGGATATTAACTATGCCGTGGCAAGCCGTGAGGACAAGGAAGCAATGTTCCTTGAATATTCAGAGCTTCTCAATGCTTTAGACAGCGGTGCTACCACGAAAATCACTATCAACAACCGCCGCTTGAATAAATCGGACTTTGAGCAGACCATTCTCATTCCTATGGCGGACGATGAGCTTGATAAGTATCGCAAGGAATATAATAAGATGCTGCTTGACAAGGCAACAGGAGCAAACTCTATCGTGCAGGATAAGTATGTGACCGTTTCCGTATGCAAGAAAAACATCGAAGAAGCGAGAAACTATTTTGCCCGTGTATGTGCTGACCTTATGGGGCATTTCTCACGGCTTGGTTCAAAATGCAGGGAGCTTGATGCAACGGAACGTCTGCGTATTTTCCACGATTTTTTTAGAATGGGTGAAGAAACTGCCTTTCAGTTCGATATGGTACAGAATATGCGAAAGGGTCACGATTTCAAGGACTTTATATGCTCCGATACCTTTGAATTTGAAAAGGACTGTTTCCGCATTGGTGACAGATACGGGCGTGTGGTTTTCCTTAGAGAATATGCCGCCTATATCAAGGACAGTATGGTGGCGGAGCTTTGCGAGCTTAACCGTAATATGATGCTCTCAGTTGATGTCGTTCCCGTACCCACGGATGAAGCTGTGCGAGAGGTGGAAAATCGTCTTTTAGGTGTGGAAACCAACATCACGAATTGGCAGCGAAAGCAAAATCAGAACAACAACTTTTCGGCTGTTATCCCCTATGACTTGGAGCAGCAGCGAAAGGAAAGCAAGGAGTTTCTTGACGATTTAACAACCCGTGACCAGAGAATGATGTTTGCTGTTTTAACTATGGTGCATACGGCAGACACCAAAGAGCAGTTAGATAATGATACCGAAGCCCTGCTTACTACCGCAAGAAAGCACCTGTGCCAGTTCGCCGTGCTGAAATATCAGCAGATGGACGGATTAAATACGGCTCTGCCCTATGGTGTGCGTAGGATTGATGCGGTGCGTACTCTGACAACGGAGAGCCTTGCGGTTTTTATCCCGTTTCGGGTACAGGAAATTCATCACGAGGACGGTGTATATTACGGTCAGAATGTCATTTCAAAGAATATGATTATTGCCAACCGCCGACACCTCTTGAATGGTAACTCCTTTATTCTTGGTGTTTCAGGTGCAGGAAAATCCTTTACGGCAAAGGAAGAAATGACAAACATTATCCTCACAGACCCCAATGCCGATATTATTGTGATAGACCCAGAGCGAGAGTATTCGCCCCTTGTAAAAGCAATGCAGGGCGAGGTCATTCACATCTCTGCAACCAGCGAAAATCATATAAACGCTATGGATATGAACTCCGATTACGGTGACGGTGCAAACCCTGTCATTTTGAAATCGGAGTTTATTTTATCCCTCTGTGAGCAGCTTATCGGCGGCACGAATTTAGGTGCAAAGCAAAAGTCCATTATTGACCGCTGTACAGCTACCGTGTACAGACACTATCAGCAGGGTAACTATATGGGAATACCACCAACCTTACAAGATTTTCGTGAGGAACTATTAAAGCAGAATGAGCCAGAAGCAAAGGAAATCGCCCTTGCCATTGAGCTGTTTACAGACGGTAGTTTAAATACCTTTGCCAAGCTCACGAATGTGGATACCCACAGCCGCCTTATTTGCTATGACATTCTGGACTTAGGCAAGCAGTTACAGCCTATCGGTATGCTCGTTGTCCTTGACAGTATTTTAAACCGTATTACCGCTAACCGTGCCAAAGGCAGAAATACGTTCATCTTTATAGATGAGATTTATCTGCTTTTCCAACATGAATACTCTGCAAACTTCCTCTTTACCCTCTGGAAGCGTGTGCGTAAATACGGAGCGTATGCAACAGGCATTACCCAGAACGTGGATGACCTTTTGCAGAGCCATACGGCGAGGACAATGCTTGCAAACAGCGAGTTCATTATTATGCTTAATCAAGCGTCCACAGACAGAATAGAACTTGCCAAGCTCTTAAATATCTCCGACCTTCAGCTCTCCTATATCACGAATGTCGGTGCAGGACAGGGGCTTTTAAAGGTGGGCAGTTCGCTTGTGCCGTTTGTCAATAAGTTCCCACGTAACACCGAACTTTACAAGTTAATGACAACAAAATTCGGAGAGGTTTAAGGAGGTATCCAATATGTCTGATATTAAATTCCGCTCTGCGGCTCATCGGGATTTCTTTCTTGAAATGATGACGAAAAGCAGGGTAAATGATTGTTATCACAGAGCCTTTTTCTATGTGATGGGCATTGCAGGCGAAACACGGGCGAATATCAATCGGATGTTTGATTTCAAGACGGACTGCATTGAGCCAGAGGGTATGCACGGCGGTTGGCAGACAAGCGGCACGGTGCGAGTGTGTCATCTTGCTTTTAATCTTTGGAACGGTTACACGGAGGAAGGGCGAGAACAGTATTTTACACCAGAGGAATTGTTTTGCTGTGAGTTTGCCCCGTATTTTATGGAGGGTATCAAGGTAAGGTATCCCGAATATTGCAGGGATTTGCCTGCACCGAAGCAACAGACTGAACATTCAAGATGAGAAAGGAAAAGATAATGAGAAAATATAAAATGCAGATTTGTATGATTGCCGCCGTTTGCCTGTTAGGTACGGCGGTTTTTTGCGGATTCAAGATTTACCGCCACTATGCACAGGTGGATAAACAGACAGAAGCTTTTGAACAGATTGCCGGGGTGGTAGAGCAAGCTCCCGAAGAAGCACTTCCAGACGATACCCCTGTCAGCGAAGGCGAAAATGTGCTTGCCAAGTACAATGAGCTGTATCTGCAAAATGAGGATATGGTTGGTTGGATTTCCATTGCCGGCACGAACGTGAACTATCCCATTATGCAGACCCCGAACAATCCTAATTACTACCTCAAACGCAATTTTGATAAGGAGTACAGCGATTTAGGTGTTCCCTATATACAAGAAAACTGCGACCTTGCCACAAACGACAACCTCATCATTTACGGACACCACATCAAGGGGGGCAAGATGTTCGGAGCTTTGGAGGATTACAAATCAAAGAGTTTCTATGAGGAACACAAGTCTATTCAGTTTGATACGCTGACCGAGCAGGCAGAATATGAAATTGTTGCGGTATTCAAGACCGTTGCGTACAGTTCCGAGGGCTTTCGCTACTATGATTTTGTAAATGCGGAGAACGAAGAAGCCTTTACAGCTTATCTTGATAAGTGCAAGGAGCTTGCTTTATATGACACAGGCGTAACGGCAAAATACAGTGACAGGCTGATTACCCTTTCCACTTGTGAATACTCCGCACAGAATGGCAGACTTGTTGTAGTTGCAAAAAAGATGGCTTAATTTGACTGTAAATCTTCTGGGAAAGGAGGTTTTCTATGGCTGATATAAAAACTAGAGATGCAGTCAAAGGCACAATAAAGACCATTGATAAGGCGGCTGTTGCAGGCGAGCGTATGAAAACCGCCTATGCAAAGACAAAGGATAGAGCGGAACAAAGTTATTATGCAGAGGAGAACTCCGCTACAGAATACGCTTCTGACAAAACATCCAATACCGTGGAGCATATAACAAGAGAAGGTATCCACCAATTTGACAAACAGGGTCAAAAAGGTGTAAAGACCACGAAAGAAAACATCGTCAAGGCAAAAGATAAGATTGCAGATTATAAGCAGAAACGGGCTGTGCAGGCGGCTGAAAAGCGACAGGCACAGAATGTTTCAGAGAATGTCGGCTCAACTGTCCGTTATGGAACTGCGAGCCGTTCCTCTGCCAAGAACCCACAAGGTATTAAATTGGCTGAAAAGAACATTCGACGTTCTGCCCGAAGTACAGAAAAAACGGTCAAAACTGTAACGAAAGGTACGGTTAAAGCTGCGGACAAATCCATTAAAACCGCACAAAATACCGCTAAAACTGCAATCAAAACAACGAGAGCGTCAGCAAAAACAGCCCAGAAAACGGCACAGGTTACTGTTAAGACAACACAACGAACGGTACAGGCAGCAAGGGCTACTGCCAAAGCGACTGTTACTGCCGTGAAAGCAGCAGCCAAGGCAACTGTTGCATCGGTGAAAGCGATTATAGCAGGAACAAAAGCTCTGATTGCTGTGATTGCCGCAGGCGGGTGGATTGCAGTTTTGATTATTCTTGTGGTTGTTTTGCTTGGCTGTGCTATTTCTCTGTTTGGAGGTGGTAGTGAAAATTCATCCTATACTCCTGTAAGTGCAGAGGTAGAAGCCTATGAGCCTTTGATACAGAAATATGCAAAGCGGTACGGCGTTCCCGAATATGTGGAGCTTATCAAGGCAGTTATGATGCAGGAGAGCGGTGGGCGTGGGCTTGACCCGATGCAGGCGGCGGAGGGTAGTTTTAACACCCAATACCCCCATGAGCCGAATGGGATTAAAGACCCAGAGTATTCCATTGAATGCGGTGTACAGGAACTAAAAGCAGCCCTTATTTCAGCAGAGGTAGAAAATCCGATTGATATGGAACACATCAAACTTGCTTTGCAGGGCTATAATTTTGGCAATGGTTATATCTCGTGGGCGAAAACCAACTATGGCGGCTATTCCTATGCCAATGCGGTAGAGTTTTCTACCATGCAGGCACAGCGGTTAGGTTGGGAAAGCTATGGAGATACACAGTATGTCTCCCACGTTTTGAGATATTATCCTTATGGACGAGCGTTCACAAGCGGCGGCAATCAGGCAATTGTAGAAATAGCATTGTCGCAGGTAGGAAATGTAGGCGGTCAGCCCTATTGGTCATGGTATGGATTTGACGGACGTGTAGAATGGTGTGCCTGCTTTGTATCGTGGTGTGCCAACGAATGCGGTTATATTGAAAACGGAGCTATACCAAAGTTTGCAGGCTGTATTCAAGGCTCACAGTGGTTTAAGGACAGAGGGCAATGGCAGGATAGAAATTATGAGCCATCGGCAGGCAACATTATCTTCTTTGACTGGGAGGGTGATGGTGAAACCGACCACGTTGGAATTGTAGAGAAATGTGAGAATGGCGTTGTCTATACTGTGGAAGGAAACTCTGGCGATGCTTGCAAGCAGAATAGCTATCCTATCGGAAGTAGCGTTGTATATGGTTATGGCTTGCCTGCATATTAAAAAAAGAGCAGCCACTTTTTAGTGGTTGCCCTTACATAGGTACAAAATTAAGTATCCAATCCTGCAAAGAAATCATCATAAGAACAGTTGTATATTTTTTTCAGTTCAATAAGCACGCTGATACGGATATTCAATTCGCCTGCTTCATATTTGGCGTAACAAGTTCGACCTATATCACATCCCCTGCGTTGTAATTCAACACAGAGTTTTTCTTGTGAAATATCATATTTTTCACGCAAAGCTTTTAAATTTTGCCCCATATTTCGGTCACGTCTTAATTTTTGCTCCATTTACTTCACCACGCTTTACCTATTGTACTATTTCTGATTGACCACTATTGGTTGCAACTTTCTTTATTTTATGCTATTATGAAACAAAATGTTGTCCGTTATACTGGTCAATAAAATATGGAGCAATATAATGAAAGATAAAACTTGTTGTTTTACAGGTCATAGAAAAATACCGCCTGAACAATACGAATGTATTGTCAAGCGGCTAAAATCAGAAATAATAGATTTGATAAATCAAGGCGTAATCTATTATGGTGCAGGTGGAGCATTGGGGTTTGATACTATGGCTGCTCAGATAGTCATAGAACTTCGCAAGGAGTATCCGCAGATAAAGCTCATATTGGTGCTTCCGTGCAGAACACAAACCCGTGGTTGGAATGGAGAAGATATATCAGTTTACGAAAAAATACTAAAGGAATGTGATAAATGCGTCTATGTGTCAGAGGAATATAGTCGTGACTGTATGTTTAAGCGTAACCGCCATTTGGTTGATAATAGTGGTGTTTGTATATGCTATCTAACAGAGTGTTCTGGAGGAACGGAATATACAGTAAAGTACGCCGAAAAGAACAACTTAAAAATAATAAACATTGCAGATGAAAGGATATAAAGAATATGAGAAAATCAAAAGTGACAAAGGCATTTGAACAACTTGCAATTCGTGATGGCATATTAGTTGCAGAAGTCCGTGAGGAAATCCAGAAAGCGATTGATATTGGTATGGCTTCGCCCGACCCTGACGTACAGAAGCAATGGAGCAAGATGTCCTATCGTGGAGAAAAACCAACACCAGAAGAAGTTGTGATGTATTTGACAAAGCAGGTAAAATCACGATGACAAATAGTAAAAAGAGATTTTACCAGTCTGTTCATTGTTTTTCCAAATAAAATTATTGTTATTCACAAAAACATATTGACAACCTTCAATCTGTTCGATATAATATAAACATTCAAATGTATCAATGTGAGGTGAGTGGGATGGCGACAAATTATTGTGAAGATGTTAAACTCATTAAAGCACTTGCCGATGAGAATCGTTTGGCAATACTTGAACTGCTTTTAAGTGGTGAAAAATGCGGTTGTGTGTTGCTGGATGAGCTTTCCATTATGCAACCTACCTTATCACACCATATGAAAATTCTATGTGATGCGGGAATTGTTAAGGGGTGTAAGCAAGGTAAATGGATTCATTATTCTATTTGCGAAAATGGTAGCAACGCATTAAGAACGATGATTTCAAAATATTCTTTAACGCCTGAACAAGCAAAAGAATATAAAAAGTGTAACAGCCAAGAAAGCTGTAAATAATATTCCTACAAATGCATATACTAAAAAGATTGGCAATCTTTGGATTGCCTATATCTTAATATTTAATATTGATACATATAAATATGTAAATATAACAAGGAGGCTCTATTATGGAAATATTAAAGGAAATCGGTACATTTCTACAAGACCAAGTTCTTGGAATGAAGTGGTTAAATGAAGTTATTGGTAATCTGCTCTCGTTATTCGGACTGGATGTAACAGGTCGAATTGGTGGTAGCGTTCAGTTTTTCTTATATGATGTAATAAAAATCACAATATTGCTTTGCTTTTTGATTTTTGTTATCTCATATATTCAAAGCTATTTCCCACCTGAACGAAGCAAAAAAATAATGGGACGATTTCACGGAGTATGGGCTAATATTATTGCCGCATTGCTTGGAACGGTAACACCGTTTTGCTCCTGTTCGTCAATCCCGCTTTTTATTGGTTTTACCAGTGCAGGTTTACCCCTTGGTGTAACATTCTCATTTTTAATTTCTTCCCCTATGGTTGACCTTGGTTCTCTTGTTCTATTGATGAGTATTTTCGGTTGGCAAGTTGCTGTGATTTATGTTATTTTAGGCTTAGTTATTGCAGTTGTAGGCGGAACTTTAATTGAAAAATTCCATATGGAGAAGTATGTAGAGGACTTCATTAAAAACGCATCTAGTGTAGATATTGAAAATGCTGCCCTAACACAAAAAGACCGATTGATATTTGCAAAAGACCAAGTTGTTTCTACTTTTAAAAAGGTTTTCCCATATATCCTTGTGGGCGTTGGTATTGGTGCAATTATACACAATTGGATTCCAGAAGCCTGGATTGAAATGGTTCTCGGTTCTAATAATCCATTTGGTGTTGTGCTTGCAACATTACTTGGAATTCCTATGTACGCTGACATTTTTGGCACAATTCCCGTTGCAGAAGCATTACTATTCAAGGGCGCACAGCTTGGAACAGTATTATCCTTTATGATGGCTGTAACAACACTTTCTCTCCCATCAATGATTATGCTCCGCAAAGCAGTAAAACCAAAGTTGCTCGGAACATTTGTTGCTATTTGCACAGTAGGCATTATTTTAGTTGGTTATTTATTTAATGCTTTGCAATTCTTATTTGTATAAAATTAAGGAGGAAGGAAAATGTCCCAAAACTGGTACCCAGTAATTGATTATGTTTTGTGTGCAGAATGCGGAATGTGTGTTAATAATTGCCCACACAATGTATACAACAAAGAAAAGTCCCCTTCGCCAATTGTTGTAAGACCAACCGATTGTATTGACCACTGTCATGGTTGTGGTAATCGTTGTCCTGTTGGGGCAATAACTTATGTGGGTGATGATACAGCGTGGACACCACCTAATGGTGAAAAAATTAAAGAAAATGACTGCGGTTGTGGTTGCAACGGAGGTGGATGCTGTGGATAATACATCAAATAGAAAATCACTGTTTCTAAAAATAGGAATTGTAGTTGCTATTGTGGCTGTAATTGCAGGGATATTTATTTTCAAAGTTATAAATAAAGAGAATACTGTTGCACCAAACACGACTGATACAATTCCGCTTGCAGTTCAAAGTGTTGATTTAGAAAAGCTTAAAGAATACAAACAACCAATTGTAATTGATTTTGGTGCTGACTCATGTATCCCTTGTAAGGAAATGGCTCCAGTACTAAAAAATCTCAATGAGGAATGGCAAGGTAAAGCAGTAGTGCAGTTCGTAGATGTGTGGAAATACGGAGAAGCAGCAGAGAATTTCCCTGTTCAAGTTATTCCAACACAAGTTTTTTATACAGCTGATGGCAAACCCTTTACGCCAAGTGAAACTTTGTCAAAAGAAATTGAGTTTACAATGTATTCCCACAAAGAAACAAACGAGCATCTCTTTACTGTTCATCAAGGCGGATTGACCGAAGAACAAATGCGAAAAATCTTTGCTGAAATGGGGGTTGAATAATGATAAATGAGTGGTTAGAACAATTATCATCCCTTATTCAAAACAGCCTTTGGTTTGCCCCGTTTCTTGCACTCATTGCGGGGATTTTAACATCATTTACCCCCTGTTCTTTGTCAAGTATTCCACTTGTGATAGGATATGTGGGCGGCACAGGTCAAAAGGATACAAAAAGAGCCTTTCGATTATCGTTAACCTTTGCACTCGGCTCTGCGGTAACATTCACTATACTTGGTGTCATTGCTTCCCTTGCAGGTAAACTAATTGGAACAAGTGCTGGTTGGTGGTACATTGTACTCGGTATTCTGATGGTACTGATGGCACTTCAAACTTGGGGGATTTTTGAAATTATTCCATCAAGCTATCTGATTTCTAAGAATACAAAAAGAGGTTATGCAGGTGCATTTATTGCAGGAATACTCGGCGGCATATTTTCATCGCCTTGCTCAACTCCCGTTTTGATTGCTCTGCTTGCTATTGTTGCAGGAAAAGGTAATGTTGTTTGGGGAATACTTTTACTACTTATTTATTCCGTTGGTCATGGAATACTTGCAATTATTGCAGGAACATCGATTGGATTGGTGCAAAAACTTACTGTAAATAAAAAATACGGCAGATTCAGCATTGCGCTTAAAGTAGTTATGGGAGCGATTATATTACTAATCGGTTTCTATATGTTCTATTTAGGATTTTAATTAAAATTTATTTTGGAGGTATTTATTATGGGTTTATTTGGTAAGAAAAAAGACGAAAAGAAAGAAAGCTGTTGTTGTGGTGGTAACTGCAATGCAGAAACTGTTAAAGCAGCAGAAGAATCTAAAGCTACAGGGGCAAGTATAAAAATTCTAGGTTCTGGCTGCGCAAAATGTAATCAGCTTGAAGCGAATACATTAGAAGCACTAAAATCTCTTGGTATGGATACAACACTTGACCATATCACGGATTTTGGTCAAATTGCGGCATATGGTGTTATGAGTACTCCTGCACTTGTTGTTGATGGTAAGGTTGTGGCATATGGTAAGGTTCTTAAAACTGATGAAGTGATTAAAATTCTTCAAAAAGTGAGAGGATGATTTTATGAAAGCATATATTGATAAGGCTAAATGTATGTCAGATAATCGCATTTGTAAGCCACTTAAAGAGTGTCCGCAGAGTGCTATTTCTTGGATTGAGGACGACGATGAGCCACTTGGCTCTCGTATGGAGATTGACAAGGAGAAATGCATGGGTTGCGGAACTTGCGTGCCACTTTGTTGTGGTCATTGTATTGAAATTAAATAATTATAAAGATTAACGCCATTTTGTAACAAATGGCGTTATAACAGCATAGTATATGAGTATAAGTGCATATGCGAATACAAGGAGACGAAAATATGATTGATATATTTAAAGCATTGGCAGAAGAAACAAGACTGCGTATCTTCGCTCAAATTATCAAAGGAGATATGTGCGTTTGCGAAATAGAGGAATGCTTAGAGCTTACCCAATCCAACGCATCAAGACACTTAAGTGCATTAAAAAGAGCAGGAATTCTTGATAGTTATAAAACTGCTCAATGGGCATACTACAAAATCAGTGAAAATTTTATAACAGACAACAAGGAATTATATAATTACCTTGTTCACAAAACAAAAGAACTCAAGACTTTTGATGCTGATAGCGAAAAATATAATAAATGTAAAGCGGCGGATATGTGTTTTTGTAATAAAGATTGTAAGGAGGATTCACTATGAATAAGAAAAAGACAGAAGGTATTGGATTTTTTCAAAAATATTTAACTCTATGGGTAGCTATTTGTATGGCACTTGGCATACTGATAGGCAAATTCATACCGCAAATTCCTGCGTTTTTCGGGAAATTTGAATATGCCAATGTTTCGATACCCATTGCGATACTTATATGGGTTATGATATACCCAATGATGATGAAGGTTGACTTTCAAAGTGTCAAAAATGTAAGCAAAAATCCGAAAGGGCTATTTGTTACTTGGATTGTAAACTGGTTGATAAAGCCTTTTACAATGTACGGAATTGCAAGTTTATTTTTCTTTGTTATATTCAAGGGCTTTATTTCCCCTGATTTAGCAACGCAGTATCTTGCAGGGGCAGTGTTGTTAGGAGCTGCACCCTGTACGGCAATGGTGTTTGTTTGGAGCCATTTAACGAAAGGGAATCCTGCTTATACAGTTGTTCAAGTGGCAACTAATGATTTAATTATTCTTGTAGCCTTTATTCCGATTGTGAAATTTCTGCTTGGAGTATCCAATGTTACTGTTCCGTGGAATACGCTGATTTTATCAGTGGTACTTTTTGTAGTAGTTCCGCTTGCAGGAGGAATACTAACTCGTATTATCGTAACAAAAGCAAAAAGCAAAGAATATTTTGAGGGAACTTTTGTCAAGAAGTTTGATGGCATTACAACAATAGGACTGCTATTAACTCTGATACTTTTATTCTCGTTCCAAGGCAATGTTATTCTGGAAAATCCTTTGCATATCTTGTTGATTGCAATACCTTTAATTATACAGACTTTTCTTATTTTCTTCATTGCATACTTTGCAAGTAAAGTATTAAAGCTACCACACAACGTTGCGGCTCCCGCTGGAATGATTGGAGCATCTAACTTTTTTGAGTTGTCCGTTGCTGTTGCTATAGCACTTTTTGGCACAACATCACCTGCAGCTCTTGCAACCGTAGTAGGTGTTCTTGTTGAAGTTCCCGTAATGCTAACTCTTGTTAAAATAGCAAACAAAACAACAAAATGGTTTCCAGAATCTACAACAAAAAATATAACAAATAATTAGAATGGAGTGTTTTATTATGAAAAAAATATTTATTTATGAGCCTGCTATGTGCTGTTCTACAGGTCTCTGCGGAGTTTCTGTTGACCCTGAATTGCTACGTGTTTCAACCGTAATTAGTAGTTTAGAAAAGAAAGGAATTAAAATTGAAAGATATAATCTTACAAATGCACCTATGGCATTTGTAAACAACAAGGAAGTTAATAAGCTGATGACTGAACAAGGTGTAGATATTCTTCCTATTACAGTGGTTGATGGTGCTATTATTAAAACGAAAGCTTATCCAACAAATGAAGAAATAATATCTCTTTTACAAGTGCCACGCAGTTACCTTGGGGAACAGAAGCCTTCTGCTCCTAATAAAAATGGTGGTTGCAATTGTAAAGGAGGTTGCTGCTAATGGAACAATTTAATCCTCTTGAACAGGTAAAAACGAAATACCTTTTCTACACTGGCAAAGGAGGTGTTGGTAAAACTTCTGTTGCTTGTTCTACCGCTGTCACCCTTGCTGACAGTGGCAAAAAGATATTATTAGTTAGCACCGACCCTGCTTCAAATTTACAAGATGTTTTTGAAACAGAACTTAATGGCAAAGGTGTTGCGATTAAGGCAGTACCTAATTTGATGGTTGCAAATCTTGACCCAATTCAGTCTGCCGCCCAATATAGGGAAAGTGTTATTGCACCTTATCGTGGAAAGTTACCCGATTCAGTTCTTAAAAATATGGAAGAACAACTCTCTGGTTCTTGTACAGTCGAAATTGCCGCATTTAATGAGTTTTCCAACTTTATAACGGATGATACCGTAGCAAAAGAATATGATTATATTATCTTTGATACAGCCCCAACAGGTCATACGCTTAGAATGTTACAGCTTCCGTCAGCTTGGAGTAATTTTATCAGCGAAAACACTCATGGAGCTTCTTGTCTTGGTCAACTCTCTGGACTTGAAAGCAGAAAACAAGTATATAAGCAGGCGGTGTCTACTCTTGCTAATAAAGAAATGACGACATTAATGCTTGTAACAAGACCAGATTATGCACCGCTCAAAGAAGCTGACAGAGCTTCAGCCGAACTTCGAGAAATCGGAATTGAAAATCAGCTCTTAATTATCAATGGCGTACTTACTGCTTATGATGATGAAGTGTCAAACAAACTTTACGAAAAACAGCAAACAGCCATGCAGAATATTCCTGCAAGTTTAAAAGATATTTATACTGTTCAAATTCCACTTCGTGCCTACAACATTATGGGACTTAGTAATATTCGCTCCTTTTTAAATGATGACCATTATATTGTCAAGGATGAAAAGGTGAATTATGATAATGTTCCACAACTTAGAGATGTGATTGAGGATATTTATTTATCAGGTAAAAAAGTTGTTTTTACCATGGGAAAAGGCGGCGTCGGTAAAACTACTGTTGCGGCTGCTATTGCTCTTGGATTATCGCAAAAAGGTGTTAAAGTACATTTAACTACAACAGACCCTGCGGCACATTTGAAAAATGTAATTGATGAACAGACTAATATTTCAATGAGCCATATTGATGAGCATGAGGTTTTAGCTAAATATAAGGAAACAGTTTTGAAAAAAGCACGAGAAAACAATATGAGTGAAGATGATATTGCTTATATTGAGGAAGATTTACGTTCTCCTTGCACACAGGAAATAGCGGTTTTTCGTTCATTTGCTGATATTGTGGAGAGAGCCGAAAAAGAAGTTGTTGTTATTGATACCGCACCAACAGGTCATACATTGTTGCTTCTTGATTCTACTCAAAGCTATCACAAAGAGGTTCAGCGTACTATGGGTGATACTCCCGAGTCGGTTAAAAAATTACTTCCACAGCTTCGAAATGCCAACAGAACTGAAGTTGTTATTGTTACCCTTGCTGAAACTACCCCTGTATTTGAAGCAATGCGTTTAGAGGAAGATTTGCACCGTGCAGGTATTCATAGTAAGTGGTGGGTTATAAATTCTTCACTTTATGCTACCGATACACAAAATCAAATGCTCAAAGCAAAAGCAAGTAATGAGATTGAATGGATTAACAAAGTAGCATCACACGCAAACGGAAATTTTGCAGTTATCAAATGGAGTAGTGAAGAAATTAAGGGAGACAAATTATTAGAGTTATAACGGAGGATGTTTAATGAATAAACCAAAGGTAGCATTTATATGCGTACACAATTCTTGTAGAAGTCAAATTGCAGAGGCACTTGGCAAACACCTCGCAAGTGATAAATTTGATTTTTATTCCGCAGGTACAGAAACAAAACCACAAATCAATCAGGATGCCGTAAGATTAATGAAAGAGATTTATGGCATTGATATGGAACACACACAACACTCTAAATTGCTTGAGGATATACCCCCTGTCGATATTGTAATAACAATGGGCTGCAATGTTCAGTGTCCATTTTTGCCTTGCAAACACCGTGAGGACTGGGGTTTAGATGACCCAACAGGCAAAAGTGATGAGGAATTTAAAAGAACCATCGTTCAAATACAAGAGAAAATTATGAACCTAAAGAGTAATCAATAAAGCAGCGTATAAGCTTATGAACGAAGAGATATTATTGTTTGTCCTGTTCTAATAAATTAAAACGTAAAATAACTGATGACATAATATCCAAAAAATTTCTCTGCAAAAGAAAAACAGAGGTTGTCATTCCTCTGTTTGCTCTTTTGCTTTACATATCCCTTGTACCGTACCTTCGACGATAATTAAATCATTATCTGAAAGTGTATTAAGTGCTGAGTCAAGTTGCCTACGACGAGAACTTTTATTTACTTCTTTGTAAGGAAGTAAATGCTCGTCGATTGAGATATTGTAAAGCGTGACAAGTCTATAAAGAACTTGAAGGCTCGGATGTTGCCCCTCATTTTCAATGGACTGTATGTATCTTGGAACAATATTAAGCATCCCTGCTACTTGTTCCCTTGTCCATCCTTTAGATTCACGAGCTTTCTTAATGGCTTGTCCTAATGCTGTAAAATCGCAGGTTTCAGTTGTATTATTCAATGTTAAATCACCTCTTTTATATTATATAGTGTTTGTATCTCCTATTAAACGAGTACAAAGTTCTATATATAAGATGAAATATATCTCATTGCAAGAGGTTACAGTTCGTAATTAATTAGCCCACCGAATAAAAAAAACGGTGTTTGGGTGGGCAGTTTTGTTATGCCAATTATAAACAATCCCTCCAAACTCGGTTTTAAAGTTTGGAGGGATTGTTTATGTGCTGGTGTAAATCCACCACACAGCTACTTGTAAGAAGTAGCGAATATACATTTACTTAGCCTTTCATTTGTCGGGGGGGAGTTTGTTAAAAAAATTGCTGTTAATTTGTGGGGATATTATGACTCATCCCAAGAGATAACAGCTCTTAATCATAGATATGGTTATTCTTATGCCCATTTTGGCTTTGCCTTAATGGGCATTTTTGCGTTCTGTTTCATTTGTATACAGTGTATACAGGACAAGCTTGTTTCTGCTGTTGGTTGCCGTTCTCCGCCTTTCAATCTGAATTTTAAAAAATTCAGATTGGAGGAAAAACGAATGGCATACAACAAAGCCAGAGAAGAACGCAAATGGCGTTTATGGAAAGAAGCCGAGGAAAAGCAACTACGGCAGTTAGGGGTCTGCGAAAAATCAATAGAACAGCTCCGTGAACACGATTGGGCTATCTTTAACGCGGATAGACGGTTTTATCAGAGGTTACAGGAAACGGGTACATACCTTGAAGAAGTAGCTGAAGCAGAGAAACAGTCCGAGATAAAAACGGTTGAGGACTTCTTAGACAGTATTGAAAGAGAACAGCTCTATCAAGTCCTACTGGCGGTGGACAAGCTAACGCTCCGTGCTACCGTGATGAAAATACAGGGCTATTCTACCCGTGAAATAGCTCTCCAACTTGGCATTACTGAAAAGTCTGTTTACAGGCGAATGGACAGGCTTAAAGAAAAATTAAAAAAATTTTATAGGTAGAGGGGAAAATTGGACTTTCCCACGGGCTACTGGGTGAGAGGACAAAATCCTCCACCCAGTTTTCCTTTGTGTGGCGAAAACGGGTTTGTTCCTTGACAACCGAATAATCATTCGCCAAATACATTCTTTTTGTGATTGTGATGAGCATAAGCGAGTGCAGCGGTACGCCAAGACCTGTTTAGTAACAGCGAGCGATGAAAGGTGGTGAGCCTTATTGCCGACTGAAAAAATCGGGCAGCTCCCGATTTCGCCATAACCCACAAAGAGGATAATGATACTCCCGTCCAGTCAATAGTCCGAGCGTTAAAAGCGTCGCAGGCAATGAGGGCGGCTCTGTCAGAACGACAGTTTGGGTGAAACTCCCGTGGAGTCAGTTCGCTGCTGACCGTTTGGCGACTTCCCTGCGTTATTTAACGTGCAGCATCTTCGGGGTGTCGAGGACAAATTGAGATGCTTCTATCATAATGCCAAATACAAGGTGGTCAACAAAACAGAGTGTTGTTTATACGCTCCCGACCTAAAATACTTCCTTGTGTTTGGTTTTTACATAGGCAGGATACCCCTGCCTAAATTTTGATAGGAGGTCAAACATACTATGGAAGAAAGAAAAATTATGCGAGGGGATATTTACTATGCAAACCTAAATCCTGTTATCGGCTCGGAACAAGGCGGTACAAGACCTGTGCTTATTATTTCAAATGATATTGGAAATAAACATAGTCCGACAGTCATAGTTGCCGCTATTACAGGAGAGGAACACGGAAAGACAAAGCTGCCTACACACGCTGTTGTTAAGGATTGTAGCTTCCTTGAAAAAAATTCTATTATCCTGCTTGAACAGATACGGACGATTGATAAAAAGCGATTAAAACAGTATATGGGAATGATGCCCGATAACATAATGGCGAGAGTTGATAAGGCTCTTGCCATTAGTCTTTCTCTGACAGCTAAATAAGGAGGTGTATTGGAATATGCTCATTGAAGATGAATGGAATGGTTTGGCTGACCTGTTGGCGAATCTGATAGCAAAATATGCTTCTGAGCTGGGCATAGACGATATGTCTAATCCTGCTCATAATGAGGAATATGGCAGCAACTCAAAAATATCCCAAGCCCCAAATTGCACATTTGTTGTTTCAGAAAATCGCTGATACAATTCAAGTGAAAAAACAAATCCCACTGCTTGGGTCAAAAAGGAGTTGCTATGATTATGATGAAAGAAAAAATAAAAGTTTATACTTATAAGAGAGTTTCCACAGCCATGCAGATTGATGGCTACTCATTGGACGCACAAAGAGCAAGAATGAAAGCATATGCAGATTTTAATGATTTTGAAATTGTCGGCGAGTATGAGGATGCAGGAAAATCAGGAAAGTCCATTGAAGGGCGAATGCAATTTACTCAGATGATGGAAGATGTGAAAACAGGAAAAGATAATGTATCGTATATCTTAGTATTCAAGCTTTCACGCTTTGGAAGAAATGCAGCAGATGTACTTTCTACATTGCAGATTATGCAGGATTTTGGTGTGAATTTAATTTGCGTGGAGGACGGGATTGATTCTTCCAAAGATGCAGGAAAGCTGATGATTTCCGTTTTATCGGCAGTGGCTGAAATTGAGCGTGAGAATATCCGTGTCCAGACAATGGAGGGCAGAATACAAAAAGCCAGAGAAGGAAAATGGAATGGTGGATTTGCACCTTACGGATACCAACTTGTAAATGGCGTGTTAGAGATTAACGAAGAAGAAGCGGTTGCAATCCGAACCATCTATGACCAATATGTTAATACGGACATTGGTTCTAACGGTATATCAAAATATCTGGAGAATCACGGAATTCGCAAGATACAGCGTCAGAATGGAAAAAATCCTTTATTTGATGCTCACTTAGTACGCTTGATATTGAAGAATCCAGTTTATTGCGGTAAAATAGCTTATGGACGTAGAAAAACAGAAAAGGTTCATGGAACACGAAATGAATATCGCCTTGTTGAACAGGATAAATTCCTTTTGGTAGATGGACTGCATAAGGCTATTGTTTCAGAGGAAATATGGAATGCTGCACAGGCAAAGCTAATTGCACAGGCAAAAAAGTATGAACACGTCAACAAAGGAAAAAGTGAACGGACGCATTTACTTTCGGGGATTGTGAAATGTCCTATATGCGGTGTCGGAATGTATGGAAATAAAAGCATTAAACATAGAAAGGATGGTACAAAATACAAAGACTTTTTCTATTATGGGTGCAAACACCGCAGTATGCAGCGTGGACATAAATGTGATTACAAAAAGCAGATACGGGAAGAACTTCTTGACGATGCGGTAGCTGAGGTAATAGTGAAATTAGTCAGCAATCCCAACTTTGCAAAAATGATGCAAGAAAAAATCAATATGAAAGTTGATACAACTGCCATAGACCAAGAAATAACTAATTATGAGAAACAACTCCGACAGGATTATTGTATCAAATCTAAGCTGATTGAGGAAATAGATAATCTCAATCCAGACGATAAGCACTATATCAGACGAAAGTCAGACCTTGATGATAGGCTTTATGGGATGTATGATAAGATAGAAGAATTGGAATTGCAGTTGATTGATGCCAGAGCGAAAAAGACAGCTATTGAAGCAGAAAAAATCACAGGCGATAATATCTATAAAGTGCTGATTTATTTTGACAAGCTGTATTTTGCCATGAATGATGTAGAGCGAAGACAGCTTATCGAAGCATTGATTGCAGAAATTCAGATATATGAGGAAAGAAAAGATAATGGTCAGTGGCTTAAATCCATTCGATTTAAGCTACCGATTATTGATCAAGATTTAAGTATTGGTTTGGACAACGATGAACACGTTGAGACGGTTGTTCTTTTGTCACACAAAAATTCGTAAACATCTCCACCGTCTTTATAAACCTGAAAATTAAATAAAATAGACTTTAGCGGTAGCTCTGAGTCATCACATGGGAAAATCTCTATTTCTTTGATTAGCGAAGAAATTAGGGATTTTCTTTCTTCATCGCTGATTTTATTATACACCTTTTCAAAGTTTGCCAACAAGGTGTAGATGTTCTCTAAGGTAATGGCATCTTGCTCGACAGCTTTGCGGCGGAGTTTTACATCTTCAATTTTTTCTTCAAGCTCAACAATAACATCGTATAATCCATCAAGGCGGAGGGTCATATCATGGAGCTTGCTTTCTCTGAAGCGAGTGTCCTCCGGCAAGCTGTCAATTTCATTTTCAAGCCCGCTTTTATTAAGTTCTACTTCTCTAAGTTTACCTTCGTAATTTTTCAGTTCTCTGTCAAGAGTAGAGGTGTCAATCTGTTTGCCTATCTTTGATTTTATTTCGGCTGCAAAATCCTCATTCTGAATCAGTTCTCTAATTGCTTCAATGACAAGTGGCTCTATATCTGTTTTTTTGAGCATTGCTTTATAGTCACAGCTTTTACCTCTTGCTGTTCGAGCCTTGCTGCACACATAATAGTAAATCTCTTTATATGTACCGTCTTTGTTTGTCCAAGCGTGTTTATTGGTATACATCGGTCCGCCGCATTTAGGGCATTTCAAAATGCCGCTTAACAGATGTGCTCTATCCCGACCTATTTTCGATGGGGATTTTACTCCTGTTATTTCTCGCTTTTCGTGAGCTTTATTCCACAATTCCTCGCTTATAATAGCTTCGTGCTGACCGTCAGCAAGAATATATTCCTCTTGATGTACTTGACGATATTCATTTTTGCTACCCTTGACCTTTTCTCTTGTCCGTCTGCCAAAAGCAATTTTTCCCATGTACACAGGGTTGTCAATAATCATTCGTATAAAATGGGTACTCCATTGTGTTAATGTTCCGTTATCCCGTTTTACCTTTTGAATACCTTGTAAATTAAGATAGTTGGCTATCTTATAAAATCCCATATTCCCATTTACATATTTATTAAAGATAATGCGTATCGCATCGGATTTTTCGTCTTGAATGTAAAGCTGTTTATCCTTTAGGTAATATCCATAGGGAGCAAAACCGCCATTCCAACCACCTTGACGGGCTTTTTCCTTTCTCCCGTTCATAGTCTGCTTAATGATATTTTCACGCTCTATTTCAGCAACGGCAGACAGTACAGAGATAAGAAGTTTCCCACTTGTCTGTGATGAGTCAAGTCCTTCTTCAATGCAAATCAAATTCACACCAAAGGATTGAATATGCTCCAAAGAATTAAGAATGTCGGCGGCATTTCGTCCAAAGCGAGAGAGCTTATAAACTAAAACGTAGTCAATGCTTAGACCGTTTTCAATGTCACTGAGCATTTGCTTGAATGCAGGTCTGCCCTCAATGGACTTGCCGGATTTTCCGGCATCTTCATAGATATTTACAATTTCCATTTCTTCTCTATCTGCAAACCGTGTTAAACTGCTTTTTTACCCATCTAAGCTAAATCCATCAACTTGCATTTCTGTACTTACACGAGGGTAAAGCACACATTTTTTTCCACTCCTATTCATAGTCATACCTCCAATATATTATTAAAAAACATCAATGCACAAGTACGACTTTCAGTTCACACGATTTATTTCGCCTAAAACCTCTGCACCATGTTTTTCAATAATTTGAGAAAGTACATTGATGAAGTCTTGATAGGCTTTTGTTTTCTCAAATGTTTGATTGGGAGCAGGAGCTTTGGGAGCATTGTTGGATGTTTCCTTTACATTTTCCATTATGCTTTGTGATAACGTATCCTGCTTTGGTAGGCTTGTTCGGCTTTGCGGTATTCCTCAAAGATGTCAAATACTTCATCGGGAACATCAATATAGGTATCTATGACAATATGGTCATAGTAATTTTTAAAATTTATCTTTTTCATGGTTGTACCATCCTTTCAATTTTTGGAAATTGCTGAAATCGAAAGGACGGAGGAGGAGAACGGCAGCGAGGGTCTATATACGCAAAAATGCCCGACAGAGCAAAGCTCAATCGGGCATGACAATGTAAATTGCGTGTAATGTAGTTTTTAATTTCATATAGGTGACCGTAATCGTCCAATAATCGGGTAAGGCTTTTTTTGATAAGTTACCAAGTGTTAGGGCAAAAGAAAACACGGCGATACCTCCCATATCGTCGTGTGAAAATTAAGGCATGGCTAAAGAGGCTGCCACACGACTTTTTTTCTTTTGCCGTCGTGCGGCAACCGTACTAATGGTTTTGATATAAAAGAAAAGCCGACAATCTACGAGAATAGTTCTCATAAATTATCGGCTCTGCGTCTAAGCGTCTGGCTCTTTGATTATTGTTAAATTCAGTTGTTTTACGTTGATTATAGTTACCTGCTTACACTTCGGACAAAAAAGAGGGAATTTTTTTAGCTCTGTGTCCTCTCTGATTTTTTGTCTTGTCTTATTTTTGCAAACAGGACATATTATCCATTCTTCTCTTATCATTAGTATTCACAGCTATCAGGTGTTCTGTGAAATGGAATTACATCTCTGATGTTTTCCATTCCAGTCACATACATTAGCAAACGGTCGAAGCCCATACCAAATCCTGCATGGTCACAACCACCGTATTTGCGTAGATTTAAATACCACCACATGCTATCTGCTGAGATACCAAGTTCATTCATTCTTGCCAGCAGATGTTCATATCTTACCTCTCTCTGGCTGCCGCCCATAAGCTCACCGGAACATGGAACAAGCAGGTCAACTGCACCAACAGTTTCTTCGTCATCGTTTTGATACATATAAAATGCCTTGATGTCTTTCGGCCAATCATAGATGAATACGGGAGCGTTAAAATGCTTTTCAGTGAGATATTTCTCATGCTCTTTGGCAGTATCCTCGCCATATCTAGGTTCAAACTCAAAATGTTCGCCAGATTCTCTCAAAATGCGGATTGCTTCCTCGTGGCGTATTCTGGCAATTTTAGAGCCAATAACCGCATGCATTCTTTCTCTGAGTGGCAGTTTGGTAAAACTTTCAAGAAACGTTAATTCATCATCGCATCGCTCCACAATATATGCGAGAATGTTTTTCAGGAAATCTTCTTCAATATCCATCAAACGATTCAAATCACAGAATGCCATTTCCGGTTCAATCATCCAGAACTCTGCCGCATGAGTCTTGGTGTTTGAGTTTTCCGCACGAAACGTAGGACCAAAAGTATACACATCGCCAAAAGCCATAGCAAATACTTCTGCTTCAAGTTGTCCGGTTACTGCCAAAGAAGCTGGCATCCCGAAGAAGTCATCTTTAAATATTTCCGTAGCAGACTTTCCAACATAAGGGTTCATATTTGCAACATCAAGCGTTGTTACGGTAAACGTGTTTCCCGCACCTTCTGCATCGTTTGCCGTAATTAAAGGAGTGTTAACATACAGGAACCCTCTTTCTGTAAAATAGGTGTGGATTGCCTGTGCAGCCACACTTCTTATACGAAAAACTGCCTGAAACAGCCGTGTTCTTGGACGCAGATAAGCATTCTCACGCAAAAACTCAATCGAATGGCGTTTAGGCTGTAACGGATAGTCCTCAGGAGAATCTCCCAACAAAACCACATTAGTCACATCCAGTTCAATCAAGTCGTTTTGTAGTTTCTGTCGTACAATACCTGTTGCTTCAATACAAGTTCCGTTGTGTAATGCTTTTAGTTTGCCATCCACATCTTTTTCTGTTGTGTATACTAACTGCAAAGATTTGAAACAGCTTCCATCAAATAATTCAATAAAGCCCATGTTCTTTTGCTTGCGATGGTTGCGAATCCAACCTCGAACAGTTACTTCTTGATCAATTTGTGTTGCCTGTTGTGAAAATAGTTCCTTGATTTTTATACTTACGTTGCTCATTTCTCATCCATCCTTTCATAAAATATAATATTTGGACGGAAATTTGAGCATAAAAAAATCCGTCCCTGTTTCCAAGGACGGATTGAAAATCCGCGGTGCCACCTTAGTTCGTCTTTGTCTCACAACATTGACCTTAATAGGTACAGATGTCTATGCGAACTTAGGAAAAGTACGGATAGTTATCGATACCCCTGCGCTGTAATGGGCGCTCCCATCATAGTCTCAGCATTGTTAATCAATGCAGTCGGTATGCAGCTCCAAGGCGTTATTCGATTCCTTTGCAGGAACTTTGATTTCTCAAAATATCTTTCCTTGTATCCACTCTCAGCAAACGGGACTCTCTGTAACAATTTCAGATACCTACTGGTTCTCTTCGTTGCTTTATCTTGTTTAATTTATTATTATAACATGATTGATTTTATAATGCAAGATATATATAGATAAATTTTAATTGAACTTTTGAGTGAACTAAGAATAAAATCAATTAAAATGTTGGATTTAGTCCAACATAAAAATGCCGTATTTTACTAAACTATATGAACAAGTATACTGTGCAGATTAGTTAGTTTTAAGAGAAATTTAATTCCAATAAGAAATTATACACTACATAAAATCAAATTCTATTTCGTTCTCATATTATTACCTGAAATGTACAATGATATGGGGTGATATTAAAATGTACCAAGACGAAAGAAAACTTGATTTCAAGCCCTGCACCGTTTTAGGGTCGCACTCGTATGAAGATAACAATTCACCCTCATTTGTTTTCTCGGGATTTTTAGCATAGTCGGTGCGGTCGGCAAGGCAATCTGCAATGGATTTTCCTTTGTTTTGGTGCATGGAAATTAGCCTTGTGGTAGCGATAAAAACACCTCCTTTTAAGTTGAATAGCTTTTCGAGAATTTTTGTGGTAAATTATTTGTAGTGATGTAAGAGTTGAATGTCACAACTATGTTTTAGAGAGGAGAGGGTATAATGTCTAAGAAAGGAACTGTCGGTACTTGTGCCTTATGCAAGAGAGAAAATATAGCACTCATGCAAAGCCACATCATACCTAAATTAGTATATTCCAGAGTAAAAACATATCAAAACTCAAGATTTAGAAATTATTTTAATTTCAACGAACTTTTCCAAGATGGCGAAAAAAAGCCAATGCTTTGTCATGATTGCGAAGAGTTTTTTAGTAAATATGAAGTCGGCTTTACCAACCAATTTCTTGACAAGTATCTAAAAGCAACTGACCAAACGCTTCCTCCTATATATGATGGTATACAAAACTATATAATAACTGTTGCATGGCGAATACTTTATGATGATTTGTTTGTATACAACTCATTTGATGGCAATCATACCCGTACTCTTTATGAAATACTTGAAAAAAGATTAAGGAAATATTTAAATCAGATACGCACTGATAATATTAAAGTCAATACAGAGATTATTGAAAATAGTTTCTCTCATGAGCCACTAACCTTTGGAGAAAAGATTGCTTTTTATGAAAAAGAAATGAGTAATTCCACCTTAGAGAAATTAGAACATATAGAAACTTTTATTTTTACATTGAAGGAATTAGGATATTCCGATGAAATAGTGAAGCTCCTTGATGCTTTTATTTTCGGCTACTGTTACAATACCCCTGACCATAAGAAATATGTAATTTTTTCGTCATATAAGGGCTTAGTTATTGCGACGGTTTTTTGGAATAACAACTGTATTTTTATCCCAAAGAATATTAAAGAACTTTTAAAATCTTTACAAAGTAAGAAGGTATTAAAAGCATCATTAAAAGAGGAAATTGACTATATCCTTGTTGAAATAAAGAAAGCATATCCAGAAAATCAAGCAATTTTAAATTCTAATAACACAAGGGAAAAGATTGCAAAACGGTATGAAAACTCAAAAAAGCTTTGATGGTAGATAAGTGCAACTTGTAAGCTAATCGATAGTTGTGGATAAATAATAATATAACAAAAAAGCAGAAGCGCCACCATACTATATGGCAATTAAGGGGCGATAGCACAAAATGCTACCGCCCCATACCATTTCTAAGACTAAATGCCTTTCAGCCAATTATTGAAGTATTCCACCCTCACTATAATCCATGCTCCCATCAGCGGCAGCCCCCACGGGCTTATGAGATAGCCTGTGATAAAAGCGGGTATTGCTTGTGAAAATCCTGCCACGATAATTGTACCGATACCGAGGGCAAACAGAACAAAGGACAGAACACCTAAAAGCCCACCGCCAAACACAAGCACAAACTTCGATATTCCAAGTAGGATATTAAGTGCCAAAGTGATTGGTAGCAACACGATTTTAAGTAATATTTTCATAAGCACCCCTCCATATCGCTTGTGTATTTATCGTAGCAGAAGAAAGGGAAAGTGTCTATCTTGTCATTTCAAATCGCCGCCAATCTAAGCATGATTTCCTCGGCAGCACTCCAAAGCCTATCATAGCTTTTTCGCAAATCCTCAATGTCCTCACTGTAAATACTGCCTGTTTCATGTACCCGTTTGGATTGCTTTCATTTGGTCTACCGACTGAATGTGTATGGTAACAATGAGGTTGCTCTCCATTTCGAAAAAGTCGGACAGCACACGGTCATTCAGTTCGGGGGCGAGTATCTGCAAAAAGGATACCGCACCGTATTTATCGCCTGTTCTGAATGTGCCTTTCTCCTTAAACTGAAAAGAGGGCGGAGCGATAAAGTCCTTTGTACTAAGCCCCGAGGGTGCAAGCCAACTCCACTAAAAGTAGAACGGGTCATTGCCACTCATACGAAGAATGTTGTGCATGAGTTTTAACCTCTGCTTTCCGTAAAGAGAGGTGAGTTGCGCACCCAATCGCTTAAATGCGTTCCACAGGTCATTTTCAATGCGTTCAAGACGGGGCTTTGCGATTTTGATATTCTCGGCTTTAATGCCAAAGGTCAGATACTTGGTTTTCACAAGCCCGTTGTTGTCCCTTGCAAGCACAGCGGCAGCATGAGAAACATCATTACAAGTACCGCAGGGCTTGTGCCGATGTAGTCCTTGAGAATAAAAAAGGGCGGTAGTCCTACTGCCAATGCCGCCGAAAAGCAGATAATTTGCCGCTTGGTAAGGTTTAGGGCCACCTTTGTTTTGACATTGCTTAAATCTTTGGGGATTGGTACATAAGCCATAAAATCCTCCTTTCTGACTTGCTGTGCAAGGTCTTTTTAGTGTGCAAGCCCATGTATCAATGGGCTGAAAATATGCTCTTTGCCAATGTACCCGTCTTAAAGAGGGAGAAGCAGAGCAGCACCGTATACATCATGCAAGTCCAAATCGCTTTTATGGGGTCATTACCTGTTGCAATGGACTGGATAAGCACTGCATAGATACCAACGCACACCATGATAAGGAAACCTTGAAATGCGAGGGCAAGCAGAGCTTTGAGGTAGTTGTTTCCCATGTTCCACTCCTTGCTTGACATTGTAGCAATGGGGATTGCTCCAAGAGATGTCATGAGGTAGATTTCAAGCATTCTTCCGTACACGATAATGAAAATACAGACGGTCAATGCCCACATGATAATACCCATAAAGAAGCTTTGCAGATACAGCCCCAAGCCGTACTGTTTTGATTCATCATCTGTTAGGGTAGAAGTAAACATACCGCCTTCTAAAATCAACGCAAGGTTTTGTTTCAATTTTCCACATCGAGGATATTCCTTAATTTGTTCCATCGCCAAGGAAAAGCCTTGCTAAAAGCCATTATTTTTGATAATCATACCCACTTCATTCAGGAACAATCCTATCTCCTAATCCGATAAGTTTTCTTTGAAACACAACAGAGTATTCGGATCTGTTTTCATCAAACAAGCAAGTGCTGGCAATAAAGCAATATCGGGGCAAGATAAGCCTTTCTCCCATTTGTTTAAAGCTGGTGCAGTAATGCCAAGATAGCTTGCCACTTGCTCCTGTGTTAGACCTAATGATTTGCGTTTGTCACGCAGTATATCGTTCATATTCATAAAATCACCTCTGAGTTAAAATTCTTTATGTATTTATTTTAGCATGGAGGGAGGTGAAATACTATTGAGCAGTCGTTACACTGATAGTATATTTTATTTACCATAAGTTAATTTTGGGAAAACCACCGTCTTTTATGCAAGTATTGACTGGACGATACTGGGTATGTAGACAATGCAAGAACCGTTACATATTAATTAAGGTGTAACTGTTCTTGCCAAACTAAAATGTATTATTAAGATAACGTTTATTTAACTCTGCACGATTGCTCGCAGATGACGTGCCGATCTATTCCAGATGATGACAGCGGCGATAAAAGTGAGGGCACCAGATAGGGTGGTTGCAAAAAACACGCCGTAAACACCCATAAGCAAGGTAAGCAGTACCAGACAAATCAGCGGAAACACAATAGTCCGAAACGCCATAATCAGCATGGATTCTTTCGGTTTGTCCATGGCTGTTAAAAACGCACTTGTTACCATGTTATACCATGTAAACAGATAAGATGGCGCAAACAGTATCAAAGCAGCAATCGTCATATTTGTCACTTCTTGGTCATTACCCTTTGAAAAGATACCGGCTAAAACATCCGGAAATGCGAGGATTCCAACCATGCAGAGCAGAGATACGGCAGCAGTTGTAATACTCGAAATCTTAAAAAAAGAGAAGGTTCGCTTGATTTCTTTTGCTCCCAAATTATAGCTGACCGCAGGCTGTATTGCGTCAAGAACACCATACAAGACACTAACGAGCAGTGTGTCAATATACATGATAATGCCATAGCTTGCCACTGCAATTGCACCGCCAAGCGTCAGCAGAAAACCGTTGATCACCGTAGCAATAAAAGAGCCTGCAACTCCGCTGAAAAATTCGGAGCTGCCATTATACAAGATTCCCCAAACCTCTTTTGCGGATATTTGTGGCTTTGCAAAATGAAGGGTCATTTTCTTTGTGAAAAACGGTGCAAAAGAAAATACAGAACCAATCATCATGCTGATGACAGTAGAAATTGCTGAAAATTCAATTCCTAAGCCAAGACGTACAATAAAAAACCAGTCAAGTGCAATATTCAGCACCGAAACAATTACGTTGATGCACATACTGTATTTTGCTTTGCCGCAGACACGGAGAAAATTGTCCATTGCAAACAGGGGCATGATGAACGGCAGCCCATAAACAAAGAAACGTGTGTAGTCGTAGGCAAGTGTTGCAAGTGCGGAATCTTGAATGACTGAATAAATCAGAGGCTTTAGAAAAATAACGCCAAGCAGTGTGAACGCAAGTCCTGTGCCGACCACCATCAGCACACTGGCAGAAAACATGTGCTTTGCCTTTTCGATGTTTCCTTCTCCTAGTGTGGTGGACACCTTGACAGATGAGCCGACCGCAACCATGTTAGGAAGTGCCAGCACAATTGTCATAATCGGCATAATCAGATTGACCGCAGCCAATGCCTGTGCGCCGATAAAGCGTCCAACAAAAATGCCGTCTGCCATCATATAGATTGAGGAAAAAACCATGCTTAAAATGCTTGGAATCGTTAAATGAAAGAATACTTTCTTAATTGGAAGTGTTGCAAATTGTCTCTCGGTCATAATTCACTATGAATCCTTTCGTGTAAATAACTTTAAAATTGCCTCGTGCCATACCGCCTTCGGCTCAATAGGCAGGTCATACAAGATGGCAGAATCGATACCTACCAGCACCATATACAAAAGCTGTGCATTAACTGTTTCGTTGAAATCCTGTGTAAAAACACCAATTGCAATGCCATTGGCCATACACCCCAAAAGAAACTGATTGAGCCGTTCATTTGCGGCATAGACCATTTCTTTCAAAGCCGGAATTCTTGTCGTCTGCAAATCAATTTCTGCATACACCTTGCGAATATCCGGATTATCAAAATAGGAGTCTATCAGCTCGTAGCCGAAACGCAGGAGTTCTTTTTCATAGGTTTGAGAGTCAATGCCTGCTCGCAAAAGCAAAGAATTTTTCAGAAAATCATCTTCGTAAAGCTCAGATACAAGCTTTAAAAAGATTTCCTCTTTGGATTTGAAGTAGTAATAGATGGATGCTTTTTTGATGCCAATCACATCTGCAATCTGCCCAATGGAGGTTTTATCATAACCACGCTGAGCAACCAAAGCACACATGGTATCTATGATTCGTTTCTTTGTAGCATTATCATTCATAGCATTTTGCTCCTTTTATAAATTTACCTATCGTTAGGTAGATTATAACGCGCAAAAAACTTCCCGTCAATCCCTAAACAGGAATTGTTCCATCGCCCTTTTGCAAGGATAGACTGTAATATACTTGGATTATAACGTGAAAAGGCTCTACACTGATTAAAAGTGTAGAGCCTTCATTTCGTAATTAGTAAGATTTTATTGTGTAGGTGAAATTAAGTACCAACGGAGGGTGTGCTCATAAGCTCATATATAAAATTGGATAAGGCATTCCCTGCTCGTCCGTTTCTGTTCTTTTGTAAACCCTAAAACCCATGTGCTCGTAAAATCCTTTTGCTTGTGGGTTTTGCTCGTTTACCCCTAACTCATTGACATCATATTCTCTAATTCCATATTCGAGCAAACTTTTCCCTAAGCCACAACCACGCTTTTGGGGAGTAATAAACAACATTTCAAGCTTTTGTCCATCAATACCCATAAATGCAACTGGAGCGTCACTTTTATCTTTGGCGATAATTAAATTAGGAATCTCGGTCAATACCTGCGGAATATACTTTTGAATATTGTCTATTGCCTCGACTGACAAAAACAAATGTGTTTCTTTTACAGAGTCTTTCCATACTTTTTCAAGCTGATCTATAAGCACTTGGCTTCTATCTTCAACCTTCACTATTTTCATGCTTACTAACCTCTCGTTATATAAATTTCACCCTATGGGTGCTTTTTTGTTTACTACCGTTTTGCAAAATTTTTGTTAGATATGTAGGATAAGTTTACCATATTAAAGTGAGAGTTTCAACACTCAAGATGTAAACAATAGAAAGGATAAGCACTATGGAGCCTAAAATCAGATCACCGTCTTTTTGCAAGGATACTCTGGACTATATTGGGCATGTAAAAGCAAAGGCACTGTACTAAAACAAATAGTACAGTGCCTTAATTTCATAATTAGTTAGATTTTCTTGTGTAAGCCAAAATAAGTGGTAATAAAGGGTGTGCTCATTAACTTTAGGTATCCGGTTCTGCAAAATAAATTGTTTTAGTATCTTCATCATAAATTGCAAGTAACACCGGCAGAAGAAAAAGAATTATCCACAATGCCACCAACAAGAATCGTATGAAAAGCAGTAACACCAACGATTTACAGCAGACGGTTACCGCCGAAAGCAACTTGCAGGACGTGGTGACCTTGGTATCCACTATGCACCGCAACCGAGAACCTCTCATCCACTGTGCTGTGTATATTGAGCTGACAGCCAATGACTACGACAGCTTAAAGCTGCTACAGACCGATGTGTTGACCGAGCTTGTGCGTTCCAAACTCAATGTGGACAGACTCTTGCTTCGTCAGCAGCAAGGCTTTTTATGCGTCGGCCCATCGGGACGAAATGTGTTTGGGAATCAATATGAAAGGGTGCTTCCTGCAAGCTCGGTAGCTAACCTGTACCCCTTTAACTATTCGGGTAAAACTGACAGCCACGGCTTTTACCTTGGGCGAGATAAGTTTGGCTCGAATATTCTCGTGGATTTCGATAAGCGAGAGGATGACAAAACTAACCCTTGTATTCTTATTTTAGGTAACTCCGGGCAAGGAAAAAGCTATCTTTTAAAACTGATTTTGTGCAATATCTTAGAAAGTGGCAAAGCGGTCATATGCCTTGATCCAGAGCATGAATTTGCAGAGCTTGCGGAGAATTTGGGTGGATGCTTCATTGACCTTATGAGTGGTTGGTATATGATTAATCCCCTCGAACCAAAGTCTTGGGATGATGGTAGCTCGATACATGACAAGGAAGCACCTATGACTTTTAGGCAGGCAACCAAGCTGAGTCAGCATATCTCATTCCTAAAAGATTTCTTTCGTTGCTACAAGGATTTCACTGACAAGCACATTGATGTCATTGAAATCATGCTCTCCAAGCTCTACACAAAATGGAATATCAGTGACCACACCGATTTTACCAGCCTTGAACCCAAATCTTACCCAATCCTATTAGACCTTTACACACTCATTGAAGAAGAATACCAAGGATACGATATCACAAAGCATCAGCTCTATACCGCCGAGTTGTTGCAGGAAATCCTCTTAGGGATGCACTCCATGTGTATGGGTGCAGAAAGCAAATTCTTTAACGGCCACACCAATATCACCTCTGATCGCTTCATTGTCTTTGGAGTAAAAGGTCTGTTACAGGCAAGTAAGAATGTGAAAAATGCGCTTCTGTTCAACGTGTTATCCTTTATGAGTGACAAGCTCTTGACCGAGGGCAACACCGCCACCGCCATTGACGAGCTGTATTTATTCCTCACAAACCTCACCGCAATTGAGTACATCAGAAATTTTATGAAGCGTGTGCGAAAGAAAGAGTCCTCCGTAATTCTGTCCAGACAGAATTTGGAGGACTTTAATATTGAAGGCATTCGGGAGATGACAAAGCCTCTGTTTTCCATTCCTACTCATCAATTCTTGTTCAATGCTGGTGCGGTTGATGCCAAGTTCTATATGGATACCTTACAGCTTGAAGAAAATGAATATAAGCTGATTCACTTCCCACAGCGTAATGTATGCCTCTATAAGTGTGGGAATGAGAGATATAACCTTGCTGTCCATGCACCTGCATACAAGGAAAAAATGTTTGGAAAGGCAGGTGGTCGATGATGAACATTGTTGGATATGGCGGTGGAACAAATTCAACTGCTATGCTGATTGGAATGTATCAGCGCAATATTCCTGTGGATCTTATCTTATTTTCTGACACTGGAGGAGAACAGCCTCATACCTATGAATATCTTCCCATTATGGATCAATGGCTGAGAGAACACAATCTTCCGTCAATCACTGTGGTAGAATATACAGATAAAAAACGGTGATAGACTTACCTTAGAGCAGGAATGCCTGCGTGCAGGTAGCCTTCCGGCAATTGCTTACGGGTATAAAAAATGTTCGTTGAAGCATAAAGTTGCGCCACAGGATAAGTTCTGTAACCATTATCCACCTTGCCAAGAGGTATGGGCTACAGGAGAGAAAGTAACGAAATACATAGGGTTTGATGCAGGAGAGGAACGACGTCGCACAAATGCTTTTGTCTATGACATTCAGGACAAGAAGTATAAAAAGCAATATCCGCTCATCGATGGGGGATGGTATCGTGAGGACTGCATTACTGCAATTAAGCAGGAGGGCTTGCCACTACCGGGTAAGTCATCCTGCTTTTTTTGTCCCTCTATGAAGAAAAGTGAAATCCGCACTTTATATCATCAGCATAAAGAGCTCTATGAACGTGCAATCTATATTGAAAAATGCGCACAGCCTAATCTTATCTCAGTAAAAGGGCTGGGGCGGAATTGGGCATGGCAAGATTTTGTTGAAGCTGACAAGCAGCAACAGGCAATGTGTTGGATGTTTCCTGAAAATGATATGCCTTGCGGATGTTACGATGGAGACTAAATTACAGTTTTTTATATGCATAAGAACATAATTATCATTGACGATATATCGGAAGTCCGATATAATGGTAATGGTGATGAAAATGACAATAAACGAATTATTAAAAGAAAAAGGAATGTCCAGATACAGCCTGTCTAAAACAAGCGGTATTCCTTGGGCAACTCTCTCAGATATTTGCTGCGGCAAAACAAGCCTTTCACGATGCAATGCACAAACGATTCAAAAGCTGTCAACTGCTTTTGATATGACGATTGAGGAAGTTTTGAATCTGACAACAGAGCCTTCTGAAAGTCAAAAAAATGGCAAACCACAGGATCGCTTCTACTTGGAAACCAATCTTTCTACCCATCTGCAAAAGGCAATAGATGACTATGTACAGGGGGAAAAGGACAGGGTTTCCTATATGGACTGTTTATGGGGAGAGTTGTATGGCTCTATCAATGCTGACCTTTGGGCAGGCGTGATATCGGAAGAACAGGCAAATTATCTGAGAACAAAATACCTCTATGGAGAAGAACAGGAGGATAAAAATGACTGATTTTACAAACTGTCCCGTGAATAAGTTTAAGGGCTATGGCGGTGCCAATGGCAACAAAATCAACATCGAATATAACGGTACAAGCTATATGCTGAAGTTTCCGCCGGTGCCGACAAAGAACAAAGTGATGAGCTATACCAATAGCTGTATTTGTGAATATCTTAACTGTCATATCTTTGAAATGCTTGGATTCACAGTACAGGAAACTCTCCTTGGCACTTATACCGACAAGCGTGGCAAAGAAAAGATTGTGGTTGCTTGTAAGGATTTTACCTCTGACGGTAAGAAGTTGATGGAGTTTGCCCATCTGAAAAACACCTGTGTGGACAGCGAACAAAACGGCTATGGCACAGAGCTGTCTTCCATTATGAAAGCCATTGACGAGCAGTCACTCGTGGAGCCCCAAAGACTAAAAGACTTCTTTTGGGATATGTTTGTGGCAGATGCCTTCCTCGGTAACTTTGACAGGCACAATGGTAACTGGGGAATATTGATTGATGAGCAGAAACAGTGTGCGGACATTGCTCCTGTTTATGACTGTGGCTCTTGCCTCTATCCCCAGCTAGATGACCTCCAAATGCAGAAGGTACTCAGTGACGAAAAGGAAATAGACCAGCGTGTTTATGTGTTCCCCACCTCGGCAATCGTGGAAAATGGTAAAAAGATATCCTATTTCGACATCATATCCTCGCTCAAAAATGAGGCTTGCAACCAAGCTCTAAAGCGGATTGCAGAGCGCATTGACATGGATAAAATAGGTCGTATGATTGAGGAAACACCTTTCATTACAGAGGTGCAAAAGGATTTCTATAAGGTCATGATTTTTGAGCGAAAAGCAAAAATCATTGATTACAGCATGGAGCTGCTTCTGAGGCAGGAGCTTACCCCGAAAGAGCAACAAGGCTTATTAGAGCCGACACAAGAGTTTACAATGTAACTGTTCAGATGAAATCACTCACTATACGATTGTTCATGCAATCGTATAGTGGGTGATTTTTTATTGGAGGTAATTTTTTTGGCAGAACTAATATCAACGGCACTGCTTGCAGTAAAAGCGGCAGCCAAAGCACTGAGCGATGAACGACTTCGCAAAGGCATTGCTTGGACAATCGGTCTTATCCTGTCCCAATCATTTTGATCATTGTCTTAATTTGTGGACTGCTCTCAGGAACTGCTGATCACAACAACACTGCTGTGGGATTGTGCTTTAAGGGCGGTGTAATTTTGGGCAAAAATATTTTATAATATCGTTGTTCCTCCAACAGTTCTATCGTGAAATGCTTGCCGTAGCCGATGAGATTGGTACCCTCCCAAAGATTGATAGCTTTGAAATGATGCTATCAGCAGGACGCTCCCGAAGAATATCCGTTGTCCCAATTATTCAGTCCTTTGCCCGGCTTGATAAAAATTACGGCAAAGAGGGTTCTGAAATCATAACGGACAACTGCCAGCTCACCATCTTTGGCGGCTTTGCTCCTAACTCCGAAACCGCAGAAACATTGTCCAAAGCACTTGGCACACGCACGGTTATGAGTGGTAGCATCAGTAGAGGGAAAAATGATCCCTCACAATCCTTGCAGATGATGGAACGACCACTGCTTACAGCTGATGAACTGAAGTCGCTTAAGAAAGGTAACTTTGTTGTGATGAAAACCGGTGCACATCCAATGCAGACTAAGCTGAAGCTGTTCCTTGATTGGGGTATCACCTTTGATAAAATCTATGAAACCGAGGAACGCTCCTGCCGTAAGGTTTACTATGCCGACAAAGAGGAATTAGAGGAAAATATCCTAAAGGCAATCAGTGATACAAAATCTCAGGAACACTCATCTGAGGCAATGAGAAATAGCAATGCCTACGGAGGTATGGATTATACACCTCTCGCCGAGCAGCAAATGACAGAACAAAAAGCTAAAACAAAATGAATGATAAGAGTTTGATTGTCTTTGCGTATCATTCACCTTTTATTCGGTATAATAGGTGTATCAGACCGAAAGAGAGGAATTATTTATGAACACTATTATTTCACCTGCTATGCTGGATAATTATAACGCCTATCTGCGAAACGAAGAACGGAGCGTCAACACAATAGCTAAGTACATCCGTGATTTGCGGATGTTTTCTTCTTATCTGGCAGGGAGAAAAATTGACAAGCCGATTGTGCTTAACTGGAAAGAGAAACTGACCCAAACCCATACCCCGGCCAGTGTCAATTCCATGCTTGCTGCTGTCAATGGCTTTTTGGATTGGGCAGGCAAGCCAGAGTGCAAAGTAAAGCCGCTGAAAATCCAGCGCACAGTATTTGCAAAGCCGGAAAAGGAACTGACCCGTGCCGAATACCTCCGGCTGGTGCAGGCCGCCGACCGTCAGAAGAACCGCAGGCTCTCCCTGTTGCTACAAACAATCTGTGCAACCGGAATCCGTGTGTCGGAGCTTCGATTTATCACCGTTGCCACCATGCAGACAGGCCGTGCCGTGGTGGACTGCAAGGGCAAGACCCGCACCATTTTTTTGCCAAAGGAGCTTTGCAGAAACCTGAAATATTACTGCCGGGAACAGAGCATTGAGGATGGTGTAATCTTTTGCACCAAGACAGGAAAGCCTCTTGACCGCTCCAACATTTGGCGGGATATGCAGGCGTTATGTGCGAGTGCAGGCGTGGAGCCGGGAAAGGTATTCCCCCACAACCTCCGCCATCTGTTTGCTCGGACGTATTACCGGCTCGAAAAAGACCTGTCTCGCCTTGCCGATCTGCTCGGTCATTCCAATGTCAGCACCACTCGTATTTATACGATGGAAACAGGAACGGAACACGCAAAACAGCTTGACCGGTTAGGGCTGGTATGTTCCAGACGATAAGAACAACATAAGGACAATTATGTTGTGGGGAAGCACATCTTTTTTATTATAGTAATATATTATTATAACACATATTACTGAAATCCGATAGCCACATAAAAAACTCTACTGAAAATGAGCATGGCAAAAAAGCTGGAACGCTAAAAAACAGTGTCCGGCTTGTTTGCTATGCTCGCTTTATTTTTAGGCTGTCAGATATGTAAATTCAAAAAGTCATATTGCATCATGTACGACAACATAATTGTCCTTATGTTGTCACGGCAGCGCAGACGAAAAGGAGGGAGAGGCGATGCTTTCCGAAGCATATATCAATATTGTGTTGCAAACCTTTGGCGGAATGATCTGCCTACTCCTGTGGATATTTTTGCGATTTATTCGGCGGGATCAGGAGGGGTTGGATAAGCTGTTTCAGCGGTTTTTGATGGTGAACATCGTGATACAGCTTTTGAATGTGGTATCGAGGTACTTTCATGGCAGACCGGGGACAGCTGTCTATGTAATTGTCGTGGTTGTGGACTTTCTTCTCTTAGCACTACACTACCCATTGCTTGGAACCATCACTGATTATCTTGCTGCTTATTTACAGAAAAATGGTGCGAGATGCAAAGCCCTTTCCCCCGCTGTATGGACAATCTTCGCCATCGGGATTGTGCTGGTAGTGGTATCGCAGTTTAATGGAATGTATTATACGATTGACGCACAAAACAGATATACCCGTCAGCCAGGAATATTGCTGTATTTCGCAATTGCAATTTTCGGCATGGTTATCGACCTGTGTGTCTTTCTGTATCACAGAAAGACACTCCCCTTAAAGGAATATCAGGTCCTTGTATCCTGCATGGTAATTGCCATCGCCACGGTAAGTATGCAGGCGGTAGTATTGGGGGTGTTCTATTTTTGTATCATCGTTACGTTTGCAGCGGTCTGCATCTTTATTTCTATACAAGTGGAGCAGACAAATCGGCTTAACGAAAAAGAACTGGAGTTGGAAAAAAGCCAGACCGCCATTATGCTGTCGCAGATACAGCCACACTTTTTATATAACTCCCTGTTGGGCATCAAGCAGCTCTGCGATGTTGACCCCAAACGGGCATCCGATGCGCTTGAGCATTTTTCCTATTATCTGCGCAGTAACTTGGATTCCCTCACCGATGACAGGCTGATCCCCTTTGATAAGGAACTGGTTCATGTAAAAGACTATCTATACTTAGAAAAAATGCGGTTTCCCAAAAAGCTGGCGGTGGAATGGGACATCTGCTTTACAGATTTTCTTTTGCCCTCCCTTACCCTCCAGCCCATTGTGGAGAATGCCGTGCGGCATGGCATTACCAAAAAGAGAGGCGGCGGCATGGTGACGATTCAAAGCGAACGGACAGAGGACGCCATGGTGCTTACCGTGACCGATACTGGAATCGGATTTGATGAGAACGAGAAAAAGGACGATGGCCGTTCCCACATCGGTCTTGAGAATGTGCGCAATCGTCTGAGCGTACAGTGCGGCGGCTCCCTGCTGATTGAAAGTGAAAAGGGCGCGGGGACACAAGCAAAAATCATAATACCACAGAGGGAGGGATACGATGCGGATTATAGCGGTTGATGATGAAGAATTAGCGGTGGACAATATCATGACTCTGCTGAAAGAGGTGGAGCCGGATGCAGAACTTGTGAGCTTTACCGAGCCGGAGGAAGCTTTTGACTACATCTCACAAAATAAGATAGACATTGCTTTTTTAGATATAGAGATGGGGGAATATTCTGGACTTGCACTGGCGGATAAGTGCAGGGAGCTCTGTCCCACAGTCAATCTTATTTTCGTAACCGGATACTCAAAGTACAGCGTGGATGCCTACAAGCTCCGTGTCAGCGGCTATTTGATGAAGCCTATCCGTGTGGATGATCTGCGTGTGGAGATGGATAATTTGCGCCATCCCCTTTCCGAAAAACCCCCTTGTCGGGTGCGGATACATACCTTTGGGAATTTTGAGGTGTTTGTAGACGAAATGCCCCTGAAGCTGCCAAGAACAAAATGTAAGGAGTGTCTGGCCTATCTGGTTGACCGCAAGGGGGCAGGCGTTACCTACGCCCAGCTATCCTCGGTGCTTTGGGAGGGGAAACCCTTTGGTCTTAGCCAGCAAAACAACACCTACAAAGTCGTTTCAGAACTGATGAAAGCACTGAAAGCGGTAGATGCAGCAGATATTATACTAAAAAACCACACAGACATTGCTGTGGACACGGCAAAGCTGGACTGCGATTATTATTCGGCCACCGATGGAGGGATAGTGGGGACCAGCGCTTTTACCGGCGAATACATGACCAATTACAGTTGGGCAGAATTTACATTGGGAGAGCTTATCAAACTCAAGAGACATACCAAATAGGTAGTAAAAAAATCAGCGTAATGGGATAAAACCGTGACGCTGATTTTTTGTTGCCCAATCGCAAAACGGATTCTTTTTGTCAGGATTACGTCAGCTATGTTTTTTATAATGCGGATAAAAATAAAAGAATAAAAGGTTTCCGTGTCGGTCACTTGCTAAAACAGCCCATGCGTATGTGTTATTAAATTTATGGCACAATAATACTGACCAAATAGAAAAGCGAGGAAAAAACAATGGACAATCAGAATCTGTTATTAAAAATAAGTGAATATGCAGTTTATCTGTACAGTGAGGAACGAAGCGAGAATACGATTACGAAGTACGTCCGTGATCTGCGGGCGTTCTGTGTTTATTTGGCTAATAGCGAAATAAATAAAGCGGTTGTGCTGGATTGGAAAGACAAGCTGACAAATGAGTACGCGCCCACCAGTGTGAACAGTATGCTGGCGGCGGTCAACAGCTTTTTCAACTGGCTTGACTTGCCACAGTTTAAGGTAAAGCCCCTGAAAATACAGCGGGAAATTTTCGCACGACCAGAAAAGGAGCTGACAAGGCAGGAATATGACCGACTTGTGAGGGCAGCCCAGGAGAAGAACAACGAAAGGCTGGCGCTTCTTTTACAGACTATATGTTCCACCGGCATCCGGGTGAGCGAGCTACCGTTTATCACAGCGAAGGCCGTAAAAACCGGACGGGCAACCGTGGATTGCAAAGGCAAGACCCGAACGGTGCTCCTGCCAAAAGAGCTTTGCAAAAGCCTGTCACGCTACTGCAAGGAGCAGAAAATTACAGAGGGCGTGGTGTTTCAGACAGCCAGTGGCGCGCCGCTTAATCGGAGCAATATCTGGCGGAATATGAAAAAGTTGTGTGAAAGTGCCGGTGTGGAGAGAAGCAAGGTGTTTCCCCACAATTTGCGGCACCTGTTTGCAAGAACCTACTACACACTGGAAAAAGACCTGTCGAAGCTGGCCGATTTGTTGGGGCATACCAATGTCACCACTACGCGAATCTACACGATGGAAAGCGGCAGGGAGCATATCCGGCAGCTTGAACGCATGGGGCTTGTTTTGAGCAAAAAATAAAGACCACATAACAGCAGTTATGCAGTCAATGGAATGGACACGGGGTAAAATAATACATAATAAATTATATCACGGCGTATCGAAAAAACAATATTTTGCAGACATATTCAAATCGGTGGACTTCATTTTCAGATATGAACATGGAAAACAGACATTTTTATTCTGAAATCATACATGGGGCTGATAACATAACTGCTGTTATGTAGTTGCCCTAAAATTGGGCGGAAAGGAGTGGAACAGGCTGGCATGGCAGAATGGGGCAAACGGTTTTTTGCCAAAACTCATCACAGCAGAGCTTGTCAGGACAACTACAGCAGAAATGTTTCAAAAAATTTTGATTTGGGATGAAAACGACCATGATTTGTCAGGTCTACGTCAGGTCAATCTTTTATAATGGTGGTATTGCTTTTATACCAAGAGTGATTAATCTGGGTAAACGAGGTGATGTTTTTATGGTAATCATGGCAGTCGATCCGAACAAAAAGGATTTGAAGCTGCTGGTAAAAACTCTGCGGAAGTTATATCCGAACAACGAGGTTGTGATGTTCACTGACCCGGAGGACGCGGCAAAGTACATACTGGTCAACCCCATTGATGTGCTGTTCACGGAAATTGTTATGCGGGGCATGACCGGTTTCGGCTTGCAGAAAGCTGCGGAGGCTGTTCAGCCTGCGGTGATAACGGTACTGATGACCGCTGCTGGCGACTATTCAATGGAGGCGATCAAGTCAAGGGCAGAAGGATATATCACAAAGCCAGTCAAGACAGAGGATATTTGTCACGCACTACAAGAAACAAAGTTGAACCTGATTAAAAAGGGCAATCAGATCACGAAATTTAACACAGGAGGATAAACGATTATGAAAACGCACAAGAAGCTAAAGGCAAGGATACTATTCCTTGTACTTGTGGGCGGCAATGGTAGCTAGAACGACTACTGCCCCCGACGAAGACAAAATGGTTGATAAAGATACTGACGATTCCGTTTCCGACAATCAGCCGGCTTCACAATCCCATGTAGAGGAAAAGGTAGACGAGGATGTTTCTCTTGCTCCTGAACTGGAGCAGAAGAAAGAAACTGTTGTTACTACGATTGAAAGCGAAACAATCGCTGTCCAGTGGAAAAACTATAAGGAATAACTTTGTGAAATGTTTAGGTAAAACCGTTAAAAACGGTGTCATAAAGCTATGGGCACTTCCCTTTCTTGTACTTATAGGAAAGAAAGTCAGCCGTTGCATGTTAACAGCATTATATGCTGTTTCTTTATAACTAATTTTATATGTAAAGGAGTTGTTTGTATGAGCGATACAGGTTACATACACCCTGAAAAAAGTATTATAAGTCAAAACGAATTGTATATAGATAATCAACGGATTATAGGCAATATGATTCAATACCAAGAAGATAAATATATGTACAATTTTAATAAGCTATGCATGATTAAAATTGAGAACGCTGATCTATTGTTAGCCTATCTAGGAGAAAAGAGTTACTTAAATCTTTTAAAAAAGGCGCTTTTAGAAATACATCAATATATGAAAAAAGAGCAGTTTAATGGTATTCTTTCTGTCTATTTTATTGATAACAGCACTTTTATAATTGTAGGAAAACCTCATATGGAAGAAGAAAAATTTGTAAAAATTATTACAAAAATTTTTACAAATTTTCAATATATAAACCCACATCAAACAAATACCCCCATTTTAACTCGATTTGTTGTAGTAATAAATCAGCCTAATATGTTGGAACGCGCATTGGAAGAGTTATTTGACGAAAAAAATTCTCAAATGCATTTGATTATCAGTGACTCTAATGCTAATAAGGTGTCAGGAACAGAACAAGAATTGAAAATGATAAACATCATTTATTGGGCAATACAAAATGATGCTGTAATTCCCTATTATCAAGGAATTTATGATAATAGGAAAAAGTGTATTGAAAAATATGAAGCGTTAATGAGAATTAAAGATTCTGACGGAACTATATATTCGCCTAATTCATTTATTAATATTGCAAAGAAATATCATATATACACTAAGCTAAGCGAAATAATGATTGGACGAGTACTCTTGGAAATTGACGATAAAAATATGGAGGTTTCGGTCAATCTCTCTGCGTATGATATTAATTCAAGTGATTTTAGAAAATTCTTATATGAATTATTAGCACAAAGAAAATCAAAAAAGTTACTAGTTTTTGAAATTTTGGAGGATGAGGTTTTTAAGGATGCTATTATTTTAAAGCAGTTTGTATCTGATGTCGAAACATATGGAGTTAAGATTGCAATTGACGACTTTGGATCTGGATATTCTAATTTATTAGAAATAGCACAAATATCCCCACACTACATAAAAATTGACGGTGGAATTATACGTGCCTTAAATAAATCTTCAAAAAACAGGATTATTTTGGATGCAATTGTTTATCTCTCACAAAAACTTGGTGCACGGGTTGTTGCAGAGCATGTAGAAAGCATGGAAATACAGAAATCTATTGAACAATTAAATATTGATTTTTCACAAGGATATTATTTTTCTAAACCTTTGCCAATGGAGAGTCTTTTTAGTAATTAATAATTTATTTATATAAACTACCATTAATATTTAAAGGAGAGACATATATGTTTAAAAAAATGAAGTTGAAGCCTTATTTACTTACCGTATTCTTTATTATTATCGTTTTAGCTGCTATCATTACGTCAATAGGCACTGTGGGTCTTTTGAAAACAAAAGACAAAATGCAAGTATTTATTAATGAAACATTAGGAGCAGAATCAGCTGTTAAAACATGTAGCATAGAGGCTAATATAGCAGCTCGTGATTTGCGGGAAATGATCATTACTAATGATCCACAGGATTATGCTAAATTAAAGGAACGCATTGGGGAAAGTATTAATACAATAAACGAGCAAATCTCTATATTTAAGCAAACTCATGGAGAAACAGATGGTTTGGCTAAAAAATATGAAGATGCTTTTCAAATTTGGTTTAATATTGCTGCGAAGGCTATTGATCAAATAGAAAAAGGGAATAAAGATGCTGCAAAAGAAATTGTTTTAAATGAATGTTCCCCTGCTTTAAACAACCTTGTTGAAATAGTAAAAGAAATTAATACACAAATAGATAAAAACAAAGTAGCATCTGAGGACTCTGCGCAAAAGCTGATTTTTACATTTATTATTATTTCCATCAGTTCATTTGTGCTGGTACTTATTATTAGTTTGTATTTTGCAATGAAAACAACGACAAATATTACGAGTACCACCAATAAAGTAAAGGAAGCTGTGCTCGAATTATCAAAAGGCAATTTAAAAACTAACATTGAATACGAAGCAAAAAATGAGTTTGGCGAATTAGCAGAACGCATGAATTTTTCTTTTCAAGAGTTATCTAAATATGTAGATGCAATTGATTATGGAATGAGCGAGTTTTCTAAAGGAAATTTCACTTGTGAATGCCCAATTACTTTTCTTGGAGATTTTGCTCATATTCAAAAATCAATTGAAAACTTCCAAGCTAAAATGAACAACACATTAGTGGAATTGGATATGGCTTCAGCTCAAGTAAGTGCAGGGGCCAGTCAGGTAGCTGATGGTGCACAGGCCTTGGCACAAGGTGCAACAGAACAAGCCAGCAGTGTTGAGGAATTATCTGCCACAATTGCAGACATCTCTCATCAAATCTCTCAAACATCTGAATATTCTGAAATGACTAATACATTAGGAAAACAAGCAGGAGAAGTAGTCCAAAAAAGTCAAGTGGAAATGAAGCAAATGATGGAAGCAATCAAAGATATTGCGTCGGCTTCTGAAAACATTAAAAGAATTATTAAGGCAATTGACGATATTGCCTTCCAGACGAATATTCTAGCACTGAATGCAGCAGTAGAAGCCGCACGTGCAGGAAATGCGGGTAAGGGGTTCGCTGTCGTAGCCGATGAAGTGCGAAATCTTGCTCAAAAATCAGCAGAAGCTGCTAAGGATACTACAGAGCTTATTGAAAACACTTTGCAGTATGTGTTACACGGAGAGCAGTTATCCGCCAGTACAGATGCCGCTTTTGAGGAAGTCGCAAAATATGCAGAAGATATTCTGGGAATGGTAGCTAAAATTGCCCAGGCATCAAATGAGCAGTCCCTGTCAATTTCTCAAATATCTCAAGGGGTGGATCAGATATCTTCTGTAGTACAGATGAACTCTGCAACATCGGAAGAAAGTGCGGCAGCTAGTGAAGAGCTTAGTGGACAGGCGGGCGTAATGAAATCGTTAATTGATCAATTTGAGATGTCTCATGACATGAAATCCATATATAATACGCAAACAAACGATGCAAATGAAGTTAAAGCTCATTCGTTTGATAAATACTAATTGGTAGTTATAAGGAAAATAAATGGACTAATGTTTGCATCATGGAATTATTCATTAAGAAAGGTGGAAGGAAATGTTTAAACTATTTAATAAAGAAGAAAATAAATTTACATGGGAATCCATAGGTGATGTTATGGATGGCAGAACAAACCTAGGCGAAAATATGCCCGTATATGTCTATCGCCTTTTTCAATTTACGATTAAAGACGAATTGGCAAAACGATTTGGAAATGATGTCACAGTTAATATATTCAGAAATGCAGGCGAATTGGCTGGAAAGGAATTTGCAAGCCACCTGCTTAATTTAGAGTTGCCTTTCAATGAATTCGTTGCTCATCTGCAAGGCGTTTTATAAGAAAGTAAAATCGGTATCTTGCGTATAGAAAAATTTGATATGGATAACGGAGAAGCTATTCTGACCGTTGGTGAAGATTTGGACTGTTCAGGACTGCCAATTACAGGCGAAACAGTTTGTAATTTTGACGAAGGGTTTTTGGCAGGCATCTTAAAAGTGTACACAAAAAAAAATATATAGTTACTGAGGTGGATTGCTGGGCTACCGGTTCTCGTGTTTGCCGATTTGAAGCAAATATAAAAAAATCTGATGAGATGAGTAATGAATAGAGACGATGTAGACTTATTCGTAGAACAAATTAGAAATATAATATTGAATAAGCCTCTGACGGAAGAATTAAAGAGCGAATCAGAAGAATTGGCTGATTTGCAAGAGGCAGTATTGTACTTATCAAACTGTCTAGCCGAATCCAATGAATTTTTAAAGTCGTTACGAATGGGCGAACTTGATGTAAAGGCTCCAAGCCGACACAATTTTCTTGCCGGGAACCTAAAGGAGCTTCATTCAGCACTAAAATATTTAACATGGCAGGCAAATCAGGTTGCTAATGGTGATTACAATCAAAGCGTTAGCTTTTTAGGTGATTTTTCAACTTCGTTTAATCAAATGATCCATCAGTTGGCTGAACGAGAATCACAATGAAAGATTCAATCCTCTATGCTAACAGAAACCGTTGATTTAATGAAATCAGTCATGGATGGATTAAAAGACTGGATTGTTGTTACATCTAAAGAAAATGGCGAAATAATTTATGCAAACCAATCAGCAAAACAGTTTTTTTATGATACCGAAGCAGATAAACCCATATGTAACTGCTGCTGTGAATTATTTGAAATTGATAATATTAAAAGTATTATTATAACAGGTTACTCAGTATCGGATTATTTTTTCGATTATATTGACTGTATTATTAAAAAAAGTCAACAAGGCATTTATGTAAGTCTGTATATTAATGATTTAGAGAAACAAAAAGATTCATTAAATAGATTATTAGCCTATAAAGGTAAATTTTTAAGAGTTTACGAATATCAGAAACAGGAAGATAAGATGGCTGCATTACATGTTAAAATTCTTGTTATTGATTCAGAAAGATTATTAGTATCATCAGCAAATCTCTCATACCATGGTCTACAGGGAAATATAGAAATGGGAATGCTAGTTCAATCTGTGGACAAAGCTAAACAAGTGGAAGCGTTGATGAAAGAATTAATACGGATGAAAAATTTTATATAATTAATCAGTATAAAGGGAGAATTTAATGATATAATTAAGTACAGTAATTCTCTATAAATTTAATGAAGGGAGAACCTTATGTTACAAATGCCATTTAAACCTAGAGCGCAAATATTATTGCAGCTTGGTGAGCAATTAATAAAAAATGAAAATATAGCAATATTAGAATTAGTTAAAAATTCTTATGATGCAGATGCTAAAAAGTATTTGTTAAAATGACAGCTATTAATGATAAAGAAGCTGCTGTAGGCTATGTAAACGGTTCTTGTTGGTAGAGATATCCTCAAAAAGGAAGGTTATTATGATTGGTATTTATTTTAGCGGTACAGGCAATACAAAATTCTGTGTGGAGAGGTTTTTAACCTATTACGAGAGCAATGCAAAGGCATTTTCGATTGAAGATGGACATGCAGCTGAGGAAATAGAGAGAACTTCAGAAATTGTATTTGCGTATCCGGTATATTTTAGTAATATGCCCAAAATTGTGTTTGATTTCATAGAAGGTAATTGTTCCTTATTCTCAGGAAAGAAGATATTTGTGATTGCAACTATGGGTTTATTCAGTGGAGACGGAACGGGATGTTCAGCGAGACTTTTTATAAAATATGGAGCCAATATAACAGGTGGACTCCATCTGAAAATGCCAGATTGTATTGGAGATGAGAAGGCTCTGAAAAGAACGAAGGAACAAAATCATTTGCTTGTAACACTGGCAGAGAACAAAATAAAGGAAGCGGCAGAGAGTCTGAAGTTTGGTCGGCCTGTGAGGGAGGGGCTAGGCTTTGGGTATCATATGGCAGGCTTATTCGGTCAGCGATTGTGGTTTTATAATAAGACTAAAAAGTATTCGGATAAGCTGTGTATAAAAAGAGAGAAATGCATTGGCTGCGGAATATGCGTATCCGCCTGCCCTATGGATAATATACAGTTACATTCAGGAAAAGCTAAACAACAGGGAATGTGTACCATGTGTTACCGATGCGTGAATCATTGTCCAAAACAGGCAATTACACTTCTGGGGAAGAAGATATATGAGCAATGTACGATAGAGAAATATCTATGATAATCAGAATATGAATGTAAAGGAGATATGCCATTAGAAGGAACGTACGGGATAGATTATTTTATAGGGGAAGAATCCTGTCTTGGCAAAGGACTGGGTAAACATATGATTGCTTTGCTTGTTGATAAAATATTTTCTTTCCCGGATGCACTCAAAGTTACCGCTGATATTGATAAAAATAACAGGGCATCTGAAAAGACATTATTATCATGTGGGTTTGTTATAAGCATTGCTATCATAAGAAACCATGTGATGGCTGTCTGAAAAGTGATGAGGGAAAACCAGAGCATTGTCGGAAATGTAAGATAAAAGACTGTATCATAGAAAAAAATCTTTCTTATTGTTATGAGTGCAGTTTCTATCCATGTAGGCAGATAAAAGCATTGGAAGAGAGTTATAACACCCGCTACAATGCAAGCCTCATAGAGAATAGTGAGGTAGTAAAAAAACATGGATTATCTACTTTTATGGAACAACAGCAGGAAATATATATCTGTCCGGATTGCGGTGGAATTATATCAATCCATGATAGGGAATGCAGCGAGTGTCAGTATAAACTACAGTAAGGACAAAATTTCCGTGTCAAAATATTGGGGTATAAGGGAACGATACATTGCAAACAGAGGCTGCAAAGAAGAAAAGAGGAATGAGCATGAATACCAGAATTGCAGAAAAATCCGATATGGAAATCCTTTCCCAGCATGATAAACATATTAGTAAAGAAGAACTGGAGTCTGTGATTTCACTTGGCAGAATAATTATGGCAGAAGGCTTTACTCATACTCTGTGTAATTCCCTGTTCTTTGCAGAACATAACAAACTCCCATGAAGCAACTTGCTGTCCTTGGTCTGAATGTAATTTAAATCTTCTTATTTCTCTTATAGAGTCGCTTTCGCTTGCATTTTGAGTGGTATTTTTATATTGGAATTCTTTACCATATTTTTTAGCCCATTCTGAAACAGAGCTTTTAGCAATATTATATTCAACAGCTATTTCTACTGTAGATTTATTGCCAGCCGTATAGGATCTTACAACTTCTTTTTTGAAGTCATCATTGTAACGTACTGACATTTTTCATTCTTCCTTAAATAATAAAAATATTTTATCATATTATTCGAACAAGGTGTTACAAATTTAGTATACCACTACAGGAATCAACAGAAAAAATAGACGATGCCTTTGCAACAATTATGGGTCTGGACAGAGCAATCCGCTGTGACAACGATGTAGGTGCTTCGGTTTATGACGATTGGGGCATTTTGTTTATATGATTTTTGCCCATAGATTTTGATGGTAATTGTGCTATACTGTAAATGCAAAGAAAAAAACACGTCCCGGTAGGTAGTCCGGGAGCAGCATTTGCTGTCAGTAACCTGCCTCCTTTGGTTGTCCGTTCTTTGTAGTATTATACTTAAAGGAGGGATACACTATGGCAAAGGTTGTATCGAAGTTGACAGTTCTTTTTGAAGACCCATTCTGGATTGGTCTGTACGAACGTGAGGATAACGGACGCTATGAAGTCTGTAAAATCACTTTTGGGTCAGAGCCGAGAGAGTATGAAGTGTATGAATTTCTGTTAAAGAACTGGAATAAACTTAGGTTCAGTCCATCCATAGAAGCAGAGATGACTGTTGATAGACACATCAATCCGAAACGAATGCAGCGATTGATTCATAAACAGATTGCTAATAAGGGGATTGGAACAAAAGCACAACAAGCATTGAAACTTCAGCAGGAGCGAGGAAAACTGGAACGAAAATCACGATCCCGAGAGCAACGGGAAGCAGAAAAACAATTACAGTTTGATTTGCGACAAGAAAAACGCAAAGAAAAGCACCGAGGTCATTGATTGTGTGCATAATTTGCCAAATATTCTAAGCGGAGCATCTATCGAAAGGTGGGTGTTTTTCTTATGCCCATTTTTCACGAGAGGAGTGTGTTTTTACATGAGTATTTTAAGTGGCCTGTTCCGGTCAAGGGATAAGCCGATAATCGACAGCACTGCAGGCAGTGCATACCGTTTCCTATTCGGAGGATCTGAGATGCTAAAATAAAGTTGTAACAGCCACACTGATATTTATAATAAAATAATTCATATGAAAGTGAAGCTATTACAATGGCAGGAATTAAGAAAACATACACGCCAGAATTCAAAAAGAGAATGGTGAAATTAGTTCTTAAAGAAGGACGTCAAATGAAAAGTGTAAATCAAGAATACAATTTAGGTGAAGGTAGTTTACGTAAATGGATCCGTGACTACAGTGAAGAATGCGAAACAAATCCAGAATTAAGTAATGAAAAAGACCAGATGGCTGAAATATTAAGGTTACGTAGAGAACTAGCAGAAACTAAAAAGGAAAATGACTTCTTAAAAAAAGCCGCAGCATTCTTCGCAAAGGGACTAGATTAGAGAAATACAAATTTATTGATAGCCATCATAAAGGGTTTGGAGTACAATGGCTACTAGACAAATTTAGCAGGAAGCCAAATGCTTATTATAACTATAAAAAATCGTAAAGCTGATTAGCAACTTACGATTATATTTTTGTATATTATAATCATATTAGACCACATTCAGCCAATGGATATCTAACTCCATTTGAAAAACGATTTAGTTATTGCTAAAAATATCAGTGTAGTTGTTACAATTTTGCTTGACTATCTCAGATTATCTAGAACAAACAGAGAAGGCAGAGCCGATAGATGAAATTGACACGAATTTGATGCTCCGGGTATTAGCCCACATTAAAGTGTGTGAGGAAGGGATGTTGGTGGTGGTGTTTCTGGATGGAACGGAGATTGAGTATAGGGCGGGGAGAGAGAGCCAGTCAAAATAATTGGCTCCTAGAAAGGGTGGCTTATGAATAAGAATTGTGATAAGATAAAATCATTATAAATTCTGAAATAAACTGACAAAGGAAGAAAATACTATGGGAAAATTAATAAGGCAGATTGTTCGAAATAGTAATTTGCAATTAAGTGAAGATTAAATAGAAGAGAACGTCAAACAGTATGTAGATGACATAAACGAAAAAAGATATGATTTTTCTAGTTCTTCTAAGGAAATATATTTATTCCTGCTTGGATATTTTATATGAAAAATATTATCTAATCTTTTTTAAAAAATATTTACACACAATACCTTCTGTGCTATCTGAATCAAAACTGTAGATAATTCTTTTCTTCTTCCTTTGTATAACAGGAGGTTATTTGGTTATGGTGCATTTAGTGTATTGTGATGATAAAGAAAAAGTATTAGATAAAATAATGAATGGGGAAAAAACGATGATAATTCGTGCAGCTGCCGGAAGAAAAATCCCACATAGTCGTGTTTTTGAGGGGGAAACGCTCTATTTCATGGAAAAAGGTTCTGCTCTAATTTCTGCGTCAGCGACAGTGCAGTCCGTACAAAATCATGTTAAACTCAGTGAAGAAGATATTGTAAACACATTGGATGAAAATCAATCTAAACTAAATTTGACAGAGAAACAAAAAAGTCGTTGGCACAGAAAATGTATGTGTCTGATTGAGTTTAGGGATGTGCATTCCATTATGCCACCTTTGGCATTTGACCACCAAAACAATATGGACGATTGGCTAATTATCGAAAAAATCGAAGATGTCGTTGTTGGTACGAGTATTCCGTACAACTATGACAAATCAAGGTTTTAATCATGGCGATGTGGAATCCTTGGCGTGGATGTCATAAATGTAGTGAAGGTTGCAAGTTTTGCTATATTCACAAAGGGGATGTAAAACGTGGTGTTGACACAAATATTATTGTGAAAACCGAGAAAATGAATGTGCCAATTGAAAGATATAAAAGAGGAGAGCATGCGGGTGAATACAAAATAAAATCTGGAGAAACTGTATATGTATGTTTTTCATCAGATTTTCTAATAGAAGAGGCTGACCAGTGGCGTGATGAATGCTGGAAAATTATAAAGGAAAGACATGATTTGCATTTTATTTTCCTTACAAAGCGAATGGAACGTTTTTCTGAGTGTATCCCTCATGACTGGGGCAATGGATACGACAATGTGACAGTTGGCTGTACCATAGAAAATAAAATGATGGCAGAATATAGGCTGTCCATTTTTGAATCTTTGCCCATTAAGCACAAAAATATAATCTGTCAGCCTTTAATTGAGGACATTGATATAGAAAGATATCTAAAGGGAATCGAACTTGTTGTAGTGGGTGGAGAGTCAGATCATAACGCTAGACCGCTGGACTATAAGTGGGTGCTGTCTATCAGAGAACAGTGTATAAAAAATGGAGTAAAGTTTGAATTCCGCCAATGTGGAAGTAATTTTATTAAAGATGAAAAGTTATATAAAATTAATGTCAGACAATTGTGTTCACAAGCACGGAAAGCAAATATAAACACGTGACATAACAGTTATCATGGGAAGGTGGCAACTTCCAGTTTGATGGACAAAAAATTGAAGTTGGGGGACAACAAATGAATGACTTAATAGAAAATATTGAAAGACTTCATACCACAGAAATGGGCATTGAGCGCATCAAAAGAAATTTGTCTCTGGAAGCAGAAGATGTGGTGGAATGGTGTAGACTTAAAATATTAGATACATCTGCTGTTATTGAAAGAAAAGGTAAAAACTGGTATACAAATATAGAACATTGTGAAATTACAGTAAATGCCCATAGCTATACTATTATTACAGCACATAGGAGATAACTTTCATTTACGAAGTGGCGGAGAAAGGTGGTATAAAGGTACTGATTTAATGATAGAAATGCTTCTGTGATATACAGTGACAAAGCACTTTGTGACCTGAAACGGGTTGCAGAGTGCTTTTTACTTTATGGGCATTGACAAAATCGACACGCGTGTCTATAATGGAAATAGACATGTGTGTCGATAATGAAAGGAGGTTGAATGATGACTGGAAAAAAAGAAAAAACAAGAGAATTGATTATAGATATGTCATATACACTTTTTGCGAAAAATGGATTTAACAAAATCACGATGAAAGATATATGCGATGCAACAAATATGAGCCGAGGAGGCTTATATAGTCATTTTTCTGGCACAAGAGAAATATTTGAGGCAATACTTGAAAAGCTAAATCAAAAAGATGAAATGAATTTTTATGAGGAGATGGAGAAACGTATTTCTGCTATAGAGATCATGAATCATGCGCTTGCGCTTATGGAAAAGGAGATGAATCATCCGGAAGATTCGTTAAGTCTTGCGATGTACGAGTATTCCGGATGTGTAGATTCGAATTTAATGGAACATTTTAATAATATAGGCGAGAAGAAATGGACCGCACTCATTAAGTATGGGATGGAACGTGGTGAGTTTTATAATGTCAATGTAGCAGAATTGGTCAATGTTATTATGTATGCATATCAGGGTGTTCGAATGTGGAGCAGAATTGTACCAATGACACCTGATATTTTCCAATCAATTACCAATCATATAAAAAATCAACTGATTAAGGAGAAAAAAGACGATGAAATTTGAAACGGAGAGATTAATACTACGTCCGTGGAAGGAAGCAGATGCAGAGAGTTTATATGAATATGCAAAAGATCCTGCTGTTGGACCAATTGCCGGATGGCCTGTTCATACAAGTGTAGAGGATAGTTGCGAAATTATAAAAAATGTTCTATCAGCTCCGGAGACATATGCGGTGTGTTTAAAGGAGGATAATATAGCAATAGGGAGCATTGGTCTTATACCCCCGATGCAGTCTCATACAACTGCCACTGATGAAGAAGTAGAGATAGGATATTGGATTGGTGCTCCTTTCTGGGGATGTGGATATATCCCAGAGGCTGTACGTGAAATGCAAAGACACGCCTTTGAAGAGTTAGGTTACAAAGCAATGTGGTGCGGTTATTACAATGGCAATGAAAAATCCAAGCGTTGCCAGGAAAAATGTGGGTTTATATATCACCATACAGAAAATAATAAGCCATGCACATTGATGGGAGATGTAAGAACGGAACATTTTACTTATCTTACAAAGGAAAAGTGGGAAACATGTGGAATGGCAGATAAGAAAACAGCAGTTTTATATATTCACGGACAGGGTGGAAATGTAAAAGAAGCCGAACACTATAAGTCTTTATTTCCGGAATGCGATGTATATGGTTTAGATTATCATACATTTACACCTTGGGAAACCAGCGTGGAAATAAAAGAGGAAATCGCCGCACTTAAGAAAAAATATGAAAGTATCATTCTCGTTGCAAATAGTATTGGGGCCTTTTTTTCTATGAATGCAGGAATCCATGTGGATATCAGCAGGGCGTATTTCGTTTCGCCGATTGTCGATATGGAAAAACTGATTCGTGACATGATGTGCTGGGCAAATGTGACAGAGGAAGAATTGCAGAGGAAGCGAACCATCGAAACTACATTTGGCGAAACACTATCATGGGAATATCTATCTTATGTGACGAAAAGCCAGATTCGCTGGCAAGTAAAAACAGATATTTTATACGGAAGTGCAGATCATCTTACGCCCATCGATACCATGACTGAATTTGCAAAGAGGCATAAAGCAAATTTGACGGTAATGGACGGTGGAGAGCATTGGTTTCACACGAGCCAGCAGATGGAATTCTTGGATAAATGGATTAGAAAAGAAATTTAGGTTTTAGCTGTTGTAAATTCCAAGTTATTGTCGATGCGGGAACCGGGGCTTGTTGATGAAGAGCTCTATTAAAACGCTGTGTTGACAAATACAAAAGTCTTGTGTTATCATCAAATAAATTTAAGAAAGAAAAGGTAAGCATATCCGGTGTGCTAGATGTTCACATAATCGGTGACATGAGCATCAGCTGGAAGAGAGTAGATAAAATCAATTTCATAAGGTAAAAGGCTGTCATAGGCAGCTTGTTTTGTATACCTTGTTTTTGGTTTTATTTTACGCTTTGTTAGCTCATCCTTATGGAGAAATCGTAGAGTAAAATCTACGGTTTTTTTTGTTTAAGGAGGTGAGCAAAGTTGATATAACTAAAACAGAAATGAAAGAATAGCATTGTAATTAGTAATAAAAAGAAAGAGGGAAAAAAGATGAAATATACGAACATTCACGAATTTATAAAAGTAATGCCAAGTCTTTACGAAAACAGTACAGCTGCCTTCTGGGATGATGCACATATCTCAAAGAGTATGTTAGAGGCACACCTGAATCCGACATTTGATGGAGCCTCAAGAAACATGGAATTTGTAGATAAATCAGTAAAGTGGATTAGCAAATTCAAGGAGGGAGGGAAACTTCTCGATCTTGGTTGTGGACCAGGTCTATATGCCAGCAGACTTGCATATAAAGGATTGAAAGTAACAGGCATTGATTTTTCCAAACGTTCCATTGAGTATGGAAAAGAACAGGCAAAAATGACAGGGCAGGATATTAACTACTATTATCAGAATTATTTGGACATCGAATACGAAGAAGAATTTGACCTTATTATCTTGATTTATTGTGATTTAGGTGTTCTTTCACCAGAAAATAGAAAGCGTTTATTGAAAAAAAGTTACAACGCTTTAAAAAAGAGTGGCATTATAATATTAGATGTTCACTCTATGAGGGCTTTAGAAGATTTCAAAGAGTGTGAACATTTCCGGTTTGAAAATGGAGGATTTTGGGCGATTAATCCATACTTACTTCTTGAAAGAAACAAATATTATACTAAAACAGCTAATACATTGGAGCAGTATGTTGTAGTTCAGGAGAATACATGCAACAATTATAATATCTGGAACCAGCTATATTCGCAGGAGCTTTTGAAAGAAGAAGTAAGCGCGGCAGGTTTCGAAAATATTATGTTATATGATGATGTAGCAGGTACAGCCTATTCGGGAAATGGAAAAACAATTTGCGCGGTAGGAGTGAAATAAATCGGGAGTATATTCCTTTCTCGCATCCATCACATTTTATGTAGATAATGAAGAAAATGTTGCAAATGAAACATAAAAAATTGTCTGGTTGTATTATGCTCATACCAATGTAGAATATGATTATGCAATAAGGGAAATCCTTGTTATTAGAATACTGGAACATACAGATATTGTATTTAAACAAATAGCTGAGCAGTCTTTTGAACTGCGGAAAGAGGTATCAATGTACGGAATAGATTTGTTAATGAAAGAGCATGAAAATATCATTACATTTACAGAGTATCTAAAAAAATTATGCTGTGATATCATTGATGGACAGGAAGTAGATATTAAAAAAGTTTGTGAATGCATTGAATTTGGGAAAAATTATGCTGATCAGCATCATCATGGAAAAGAAGAAAAATTATTGTTTCATGTAATGATTGAAAAACTTGGTCCTGTGGCAGAAAAATTGATAAAAAATGGGATGCTTGTGGAACATGATCTTGGAAGATACCATATGAGGGAACTCACTACGGCAGTAGAGCATTATAAAGATCATAAGACTACATTGGGAAAATTGGATATTATTACCCACGCTGCAGCATATGCCGATCTTTTAAAACGACATATTGGAAGAGAAGATGAGGTTTGTTATACATTTGCCCTAAGGATGCTGTCAGAAGAAGATAAAAAATTTGTTGATGAGCAAACAACAGTGTTTGAAAATATTGCATATGAAAAAGGTATTCAGACAAAATATGAGACATGGCTGAATGACTTATAGTAGCATCTGCAAAAGAGTATTATGAAATTAGTTTTTATAAATAATTAAAAAAGATAACTATTGACAATAGCATCATTTTATATTACTATCTTTTTAAATTTAAATCATAGAAATATGGTGAGAGTTAAGACCACTTATATTATTTTAGCGTTATAAGTAGATGGCCATACGGACAGCCGGGTCGACTGCCGATTGTGGATATTACATGCCACAACCTGTGAAGCAATTCACATTATTGATTGTGTTAAAAGCACAACTTTTATAAGCTAGCAACTTAATTGCTTGTTGGGTTCATACGCCTGAGTGTACGAAAAGGTACATACTTGTATAAGTGGTCAATAAGAGTAGTAAAAGTAATTCTTACTATATAGACTCTGATGAAGAATATCGTAATAGATAATAATTAATAATTGTCATATCTAGTGGTATGGTACAATTTTTATTATTTATGTTTGCATATTATAAAGGACTCATATAATCAAGGTGTATCGTTAGAACGATATGCCTTTTTTATGTATAAAATAAAAAATGACAGTCATCTTGCAAAATAATATTACGATAGGAAAGGACGAAAAAATGACGGATAAATTAAAATTGTATGGATTTAACAATTTAACCAAGTCGTTGAGTTTCAATATCTATGATATTTGTTATGCCAAAACGGCAAGGGAGCAGCAGGACTATATTAAATACATCAATGAACAATATAATTCAGAGCGTTTGACAGATATTTTAATGAAACTGACAGAAATGATTGGTGCTACGGTTTTAAATATCTCAAAGCAAGATTATGAGCCACAAGGTGCATCGGTAACTTTTTTAATAGCAGAAGAAAGTATGGTTCATAGTCGAAGTGGAGAAACCGTAGTAGCTCATTTAGACAAAAGTCATGTGACAGTTCATACATATCCTGAGTATCATCCAGACACGTCCATTGCAACATTCCGTGTAGATATTGACGTATCTACTTGTGGGGAAGTCACACCTCTTTCCACGTTGGATTTTCTGATTGGAAGTTTTGATTCAGATATTATTACTATGGATTATAGGGTGCGTGGATTTACAAGAGATGTGTTTGGAAAGAAACTGTTTTTAGATCATAAGATGCATTCCATTCAAGATTATGTTGCAAATGAAACATTAGAAAAATATGATGCAATAGATGTAAATGTATACCAGTCTAATATGTTTCATACAAAAATGTTAATTAAGGATATCCGACTACAGAATTATTTATTTAATGCGGATGTATATGAGATATCTCCAAAAGCAAGGCTTCAAATAACCAATGCCTTACGTAAAGAAATGATAGAAATATTTAGTGGTACAAATGTATACGAGTAAGGAGAGGAAATGATGAGAGGGCAAGAGAGAGCACCAATAATGGAAGCATTGGAAGCATTGAAAAAAAATCGCATAGTTCCCTTTGATGTACCAGGACATAAGCGGGGAAAGGGCAATAAAGCACTTGCTGATTTTTTAGGGGAACAGTGTATGAGCATAGATGTAAATTCTATGAAATGTTTAGATAATTTGTGTCATCCCACATCGGTAATTAGAGAAGCAGAGGAATTAGCAGCAGAAGCTTTTGGTGCAGGGCATGCTTTTTTTATGGTGGGGGGTACTACTTCCGCAGTGCAGGCCATGATTTTATCTACGGTGAAGCAAGGGGAAAAAATCATAATGCCACGCAATGTACATCAAAGTGCAATCAATGCCTTGGTATTATGTGGAGCCATTCCAGTATATGTGAATCCACAAACGGATAAAAGATTGGGTATCGCTTTAGGAATGAGAATAGAGGATGTAAAAAAGGCAATGGAAGAACATCCCGATGCGAAAGCGATTCTAATGAATAATCCAACATACTATGGAATTTGTTCGAATATGAAGAAGATAACAGATATGGCTCACGAAAGAGGAATGAAAGTGTTGGTAGATGAGGCTCATGGTACACACTTTTACTTTGGAAAAGACATGCCACTTTCGGCTATGGAAGTAGGAGCAGATCTGGCAAGCGTAAGTATGCACAAATCAGGTGGTTCCTTGACGCAAAGTTCATTTTTGCTTTGTGGAAGAAATATGAATCCACATTATGTAAGACAGATTATTAATCTAACGCAGACTACAAGTGGTTCCTATTTGTTGATGTCAAGTTTAGATATATCGAGAAAAAATCTAGCCCTTTATGGACCTGATATTTTTGAAAAGGTAAAGTCCTATGCCCAATATGCCAGAACAGAAATTAATAAAATAGGTGATTACTATGCCTATGGCAAAGAGATTGTGAATGGAGATAGTATTTATGACTTTGATATCACGAAATTATCAGTCAATACCTTCGGGTTAGGGTTAGCGGGAATTGAAGTATACGAATTACTGCGTGATGAGTATGATATCCAGATTGAGTTTGGAGATTTGGGAAATATACTTGCCTATATATCAGTTGGGGATAAAAAAAAGAATATAGAACGTCTCATAAGTGCGTTGTCTGAGATACGAAAAGGATATAAAAAAGATGGTAGTGGAATGTTACAAAGTGAATACATTAGTCCCCAAGTAATGTTCACTCCCCAACAAGCATTTTATAGTAAGAAGAAAAGTGTGGCAATTCAAGAGTGTGTGAATCATATCTGTTGTGAATTTGTGATGTGTTATCCACCAGGTATTCCAATTTTGGCACCGGGAGAAAAGATTACGCAAGAAATTGTGGATTACATTTGTTATGCACAGGAAAAAGGGTGTTTGATTACTGGACCAGAGGTGATGGATGCAAGTAGATTGAATGTATGGGAAGGAGAAATCTAATGGATGATATATGGTATAGCGAATATCACACTAAAGATGTGAAATTTTCGATAAAACTAGACAGACAACTACATAGTGAAGAGAGTGAATATCAAAAAATAGGCGTATATGAATCTCCACAATTTGGTAGGTTCCTTACGTTGGATGGTGTGATGATGCTAACAGAAAAAGATGAATTTATTTATCATGAAATGTTAACGCATATTCCGATGGCAGTAAATTTACAGATACAACAGGTGCTTATTATAGGTGCTGGTGATGGAGGAATTTTAAGGGAACTTTCTAAATATCCCAACATTGTGCATATAGATTTGGTTGAAATTGATGAAAGAGTTATTGAAGTCTGCAAAAAATATTTGCCACAAACCGCGTGTGGATTTAACCATAAAAAGGCAACGATACATACGGAAGATGGATTGAAATTTATTCGCCACATTGAAAATAAGTATGATTTAATTATTGTTGATTCCACAGATCCATCTGGGCCAGGTGAAGTACTATTTACAAAAGAGTTTTATGGGAATTGCTATCGAGCATTAACGGAACATGGAATCATGGTAAATCAGCAGGAAAGTCCTTTTTATGAAGAAGATGCAAATGCAATGAAAAGAGCCCATAAGAAAATTGCTTCTTGCTTTCCAATTTGTAAGGTATATCAGGCTCATATTCCAACCTATCCATCTGGACATTGGCTCTTTGGATTTGCATCTAAGGGTCTTCACCCCTGGAAGGATTTGAAAGAAAAAGAGTGGAATCAATTGGGAATAGAGACACAATATTATACAACGAATTTACACAAAGGCGCTTTTTATTTGCCCAAATACGTGGAGGAGATGTTAAGAGAAAATGAATAGAAATGTACAGACATTTATTGGATGTGAAGCAGAATATAAAGATGCAAAATTAGTACTATTTGGAGTACCCTATGATGGAACCACATCATTTCGTCCAGGCACAAGATTTGGCCCATCTGCTATTCGGGGTGAAAGTTTTGGAATAGAAACATATTCTCCATATTGTGAACGTGACTTATGCGAAGTAGAAGTTTTTGATGGGGGCGATTTGGAGTTGCCTTTTGGAAATGCCCAAAAAGTGTTACAGATGACCAAGGATTATACAAAACAGATTCTTCATGATGATAAAATTCCAGTTATGATTGGAGGGGAACACCTCATTACGTTGGGGGCAGTAGAGGCTGTGTATGAAAAATATCCGGACTTACAGATGATACACTTAGATGCACATACGGATTTAAGAGATGAATATATGGGAGAAGTATTGACACATTCAGGGGTAATAAAGCAAATTTGGAAGCTCTTAGGAGATGGAAAAATACATCAATTTGGAATTCGAAGTGGGGAAAAACATGAATTTGAATTTGCAAAAAGGCATACGTGTTTGCATAAATTTGATCTCCAAGGTTTTGAAGAGACAGTTCAAAAACTAAAAGGGAAACCAGTATATGTGACGTTGGATTTAGATGTATTAGACCCATCCATATTTTGCGGAACGGGGACCCCGGAAGCAGGGGGTGTAACATTTAAAGAATTGTTAAATGGAATGTTACAACTACATAAATTGCATGTAGTAGGGTGTGATATCACTGAATTATCTCCACATTACGACCAGAGCGGGTCATCTACAGCAGTAGCCTGTAAGCTAGTGAGAGAATTGATTTTACAATTGTAATAACAAAGTAGATATGAAAATGCAACATATAAAGATAAATCAATACAAAGAAAATGGAGGATATGAAAATGGGTACATGTATGATTATTGGATGTGGAGGAGTAGCATCAGTGGCAATACACAAATGTTGTCAAAATAGTGAGGTATTTGAAGAACTGATTATTGCTAGTAGAACAAAATCAAAATGCGATGAGTTAAAGTCAAAATTAGAAGGTACAACAAGAACAAAAATTCACACAGCTCAGGTAGATGCAGATAACGTAGCAGAATTAGTAGCACTGATCAACCAATATAAGCCGGACGTAGTACTAAATCTAGCATTGCCATATCAAGATTTGACGATTATGGACGCATGTTTAGAAACAAAGACACACTACATTGATACTGCCAACTATGAGCCACTCGATAATGCAAAGTTTGAATATAAATGGCAATGGGAATACAAAGAAAGATTTGAAAAAGCAGGAATATGTGCAGTGTTAGGAAGTGGATTTGATCCAGGTGTCACGGGTGTGTTCTCAGCTTACGCTCAAAAACATCATTTTGATGAAATTCATTACTTGGATATTTTAGATTGTAATGGTGGGGATCATGGATATCCATTTGCTACAAACTTTAACCCAGAAATCAATATCCGTGAAGTGGCTGCGAATGGTAGTTATTGGGAAAATGGAGAATGGGTGGAAACAAAACCTATGGAAATCAAACGTGAGTATGACTTTAAAGAAGTCGGAAAGAAAGACATGTATTTATTGCACCATGAAGAGTTAGAAAGTCTTGGAATTCATTTAAATGGGATTAAGAGAATTCGTTTTTTCATGACCTTTGGACAAAGTTATCTTACACATTTACAATGTTTAGAAAATGTAGGTATGACCTCTATTGACCCTATAATGTATGAAGGAAAAGAAATTGTTCCATTACAATTTTTAAAAGCAGTGTTACCAGATCCAGCTTCTTTAGGTCCACGTACAGTTGGCAAGACAAATATTGGATGTATTTTCCAAGGAATCAAGGATGGCCAAGCAAAAACCTATCAATTATACAATATCTGTGATCACCAAGCATGTTATAAAGAAGTAGGATCCCAAGCGATATCCTATACAACTGGTGTGCCAGCTATGATTGGTGCTATGCTTATCATGAACGGAAAGTGGAATAAACCAGGGGTATGGAATATAGAAGAATTTGATCCAGATCCATTTATGGATGCATTAAATGAATGGGGACTTCCATGGGAAGAAGATTTTCACCCAGTATTGGTGGACTAATGAAGAAGATATTTGAACAGATTAAAACTCCATGTTATATCATTGATGAGAAAAAATTGAAAGAAAATTTGAACATATTACAAGAAATTTCCGTGCAAGCAGGATGTAAAATCCTACTTGCACAAAAAGCTTTTTCGGCCTTTGCTTGCTATCCCATGATTGGGGAATACTTAGCAGGAACAACAGCAAGTGGACTTTATGAGGCAAAGCTTGGATTTGAGGAAATGGGAAAAGAGAATCATGTTTTTTCAGCAGCCTATTTAGCAGATGAGATGGAGGAGATATTTCAAATTTGTGACCATATCATTTTTAATTCTTTTCACCAATGGAACACTTATAAAGAACAGGCTTTGAAATCTGGGAAAAGCTTTGGAATTCGCATTAATCCAGAGCATTCTACACAAGAAAATGGTATATATGACCCCTGTGCAATAGGTTCTAGACTTGGAGTGACAAAAAAGAACTTTAAGCCGGAGCTCTTAGATGGAATCGAGGGGCTTCATTTTCATACCCTATGTGAGCAAAATAGTGATGCGCTTGTGGAAACCTTACAAGTGGTAGAAGAAAAATTTGGAGTGTATTTGCCATGGATGAAATGGGTGAATTTTGGCGGTGGCCATCACATTACAAGAGCGGATTATGACAGAGAAACTTTAATAAAAGCAGTGCGCTCTTTCCGTAAAAAATATCAGGTGGAAGTATATTTAGAACCCGGAGAAGCAGTTGCTCTTAATGCAGGATACTTGGTGTCCTCAGTTTTGGATATTGTAGAAAATGGCATGGATGTTGCTATATTAGATACATCAGCAGCTTGCCATATGCCTGATGTAATCGAGATGCCTTATAGACCACCATTGTATAGAAGTGGTCCGGCAGGAGAAAAGAAGTACACATATCGTTTGGCTGGGCCCACATGTTTGTCAGGAGATATTATAGGTGATTATTCGTTTGATCAACCATTGCAACGTAGTGATAAGCTAATATTTGAAGACATGGCTATTTACTCCATGGTAAAAAATAACACGTTTAATGGAATGGCACTTCCAGATATTGCGATTTTAACAGAAGATGGTGAAATCAAGATCCAAAAGAAATTTAAATATGAAGATTTTAAAAGTAGATTGTCTTAATAAATCGTTTCCTACTAATCATAGCAAGAATGATGAAAAAGTAAATTCTTGGTATTGGAGTCTTATCGTGTATATGGATACCCAAGCAGGAAGTTATACAAGAGAAGCTATCTGTTTTTGCAGATATAAAAATAGGGGTTGATTATGCTTTTTCAGATAAATCGATAGAGAGGCTCTTGATAATCTATGGCTTGTTTGTGTTTTTTTGCGTACCAGCTGGATTTATGGCAGGATTATTGGTTAACCGTGTATATGGAGATACCTATTGGTATTTGACTGCAGTAGAGCTTGTGGGATTTGCAGGAATGGTTATTGGTATGGAAATTGCTCGAAACTTTATCCTATATCTAATCATGATGGTGCTATATTAGGATCTATGTATTCGGGATTTCTGCCCATTGGAATGATAGTTTTTGGTCCAATGGCAGATATTATCCCGTTGCAATGGATTATGGTAGGTTCTGGTATTGTCTTTATGATAATGGGTACATTCGTAAGAACCAATGAAATACAATTATGAAATATAAATAATGTTCATGTTTGGAAGTTTTTTTGCAAGAGATTGTCGTAAAAAAACTTCAGCGTTCTGTCTTACATTTTCTTTGTAACTATACTTACCACGACCTTTGCCAGTCATCAAATCACGATCAAAAATTTGTATTGCATTAGGAAAAGCATCATGATTAATTGCAGTATGAATAAAGCTATAGGTCATTAGTATAATTTCTATAAATCCAGTGGATTTTATTTTGCTACTTAATTGGTCGGAAAGACAATCAATTAGTTGATCGTACATTTTTTCCCAGCCAGGAATCAAAATGACTGGTGCAATCAGTAATCCTACAGGATAATTAGCATCGGCCATAGAATTGAGTGCTTGTATTCTGTCAGAAAGTGAAGAGGTTCCAAATTCCACTTTACGAATTATTTCATCAGGATTTACACTCATTCTGAATATTGTTTTGCCATTATGATTAAGATTTAATAATGGTTGAACCATGTCAAATTTTGTTGGAAAAGTCAGTTTTCCTTTCCCCTCGCGGGCAAATGTTTCAATGGTCCAAGATAGATTATCTGTAATTGCGTTTTCTAATACCAAATCACTATTGCTTCCTATCTCAAACGTTTGAGGAATAGGTGCAGAAAAATCAAATTTTAATAATCTTTGCATCATTTGGTCACGATTCACAAATAGCCTGAGATAAGAGCATTTGTTGTAATTACATACAAGATAGCAATACAGACACATGGCTCGACATCCGGATGAAGTATAAGGAACTAACCAATCAGATACTTTATGATTTTCAACATACTTATGGGTTTTTCGTATGCCTAAAATTAAATGTTGTTTCAGTATAGGAAAGTTCTTGTTTGCCGTTGCATTTAACGCTGCAATACGATTATGTGATTCTATTTCAATCCAAGGGAGTGTGTGGTATTTCTCTCTAAGAATTTGACCTAATTCATAATCCAACACTGCTGGTTCATAATAAATGGCATCGAAATTTATTTGCATATAGTCACCTCCATTATATAAGTTGCCCAAAGTTCGAAATACTATTAGAAAGATAGATTGATAAAAAATATCATTAATGAAGGTTTAATTTTAGGATAACGGTGTTATAATGTAAATAATTGGTAAAATACTTATCAACAAATAGAGCAATTAAGAAAGGATGGGGATTATGGGGCGATACTATCATTTGTCAAAAGTGATTACAGATGCGGAATCAAAAGAAATAGAAAAAGAAATGAAAGCACTTAAGGGAGTAGAAATCGTGGAAATCACGCAAGATCATGCATACCTAAAAGTCATTGCAAGAGAGAATCAATTCTCAGAAGTAATGGGAAATGCAGTTAATATATGTAGCAAAGTTGCAAGGGGTGTAGAATTGTCTTTTGCAAAATTTGTGCTAGAATCATAGGAAAAAGGCAAAAGATATCGAAAATAATGAAGTTTTGTTTTGTTATTTGTTCTACATTATGTAATAATGAAACAAGAATCTTATTGGAGGTAGTGGTTTGAAAAATGAAAAGGAAACAAAAAGAAAGTTGCTTGATAGTGCAAAAAAGGAATTCCTTGAGAAGGGATACATGCAGGCATCTCTTCGAAGTATCTGCAAGAATGCTGGGGTAACTACAGGTGCATTGTATTTTTTCTTTCAGGATAAGGAAGATTTATTTGCTTCGCTTGTCGAGGAACCACTGGGAAAATTGTATGAAGTTATGGCTGAACATTATAAAGAAGAGCGAGAACAAGCAGAGAAAGGCTTGACATCGAAAGAAGATTTTTCGGGTGATTTAGAAGCTGCAAGGATGATTATCCATTATATGTATCAGTATTATGAAGAGTTTCAGCTTGTATTGACGAAGAGTCAAGGATCAAAATTTGAACAAAGTATAGACTATTTTGTAAATATTACAGAAAAGCATTATCGATATTTTGCAGATGTGGTTTCTAAAAGGAAGAGGATAGAACCCGTGAGTGATTACATGATTCATTGGATTGCTCATATGCATATAGATCTGTTTGTTCATCTTCTGACGCATGAAAAATCAGAGGAAGCAGCAATGAAGTATATGAAATCTATCATTCAATATCTATTTTCTGGATGGAATGGATTGGTTCAGTAAAAAAGTGGTATGTATTTTAGAAAATACGTATCACTTAAAAAATATTAAAAACATAACGCTGTTATCTTAAAAACGATTCATTTGAAAAAAAGAATAAAAGATGAAAAAGGAGAACGGATAATGTATTTAGAAGTGAAAGAAGTAAAAAAAAGTTATGGGGAAAATGGAAGTTATATTCAAGTTCTAAAAGGGATTACGACGAATGTAGAACAGGGTGCGATGTGTGTGATTCAAGGGGCAAGTGGTTCAGGAAAATCAACATTTTTAAATTGTATCGGAGGATTAGAGACGTTGGACTCTGGGTCTATTATGGTAGATGGACATGAAGTTGCAGGATTAAATCAAGAGGCTTTATCTGATTATAGAAGAGATAATTTGGGATTTGTTTTTCAATTTTACAATTTGATACCCAATCTTACGGTAAAGGAAAATATACAGGTATGTGAGTATCTTACCAAAGACCCTTTAGATATGGAGGAATTATTAGAGACATTAGATTTGACCGAACATCAGAATAAGTTCCCATCACAGCTTTCAGGAGGGCAACAACAAAGATGTGCAATTGCCAGAGCATTAATCAAGAACCCAAAGCTTTTACTTTGTGATGAACCTACAGGCGCGTTAGACTCTAGAACATCAAAAGATATTCTGATTCTTTTAGAAGAAATTAATCAAAAGTATGGAACGACTATGTTGATTGTAACACACAATAATGCAATTAAAAATATGGTACATAAAGTCCTTGTGATTAAGGACGGTCAAATTAGTAAAGAGTACGATAACAAAAACAGAGTGCCAGCAATAGAATTGGAGGATTTATAACATGCAAAAAGTATTGAGAAAAAGAGTTCTCAGAGATCTAAAAGCAAATCTACTTCGCTATCTGGCTTTGGCATTTCTTATTATACTATGCATGTATCTAATTGTTAGTCTAGTAGGTGCAGCAGATACAATTATCAAAGGGGTAGACCGTTGTGCAAAAGAAAATAAGTTGGAGGATGGTGAATTTACAGTGTTTGTCCCACTTGCTGAGGGGGAAATAAGTAAATTGACAGACCAAGGTATCAGTATAGAAAAAATGTTCTATTTGGATTACCTTCAGGCAGACTCTAGCACAATCAGAATTTTTCAGAATAGAGAAAAAATAAATTTAATTGATTTAGATGAGGGAACTTTGGCAAAGCAAAAAAACGAAGTAGTATTGGAAAAAAGGTATGCAAAGGAGCACCATTTATCAATAGGCAGTCAAATAACAATTGGAAATAGAGTGTTTCAAGTTACAGGAATTGGTTCCACTCCAGATTATGATGCACCGTTTAAAGATTTAGCTGATAGTAGTGTAGATAGTAAGCAGTTTGGTATTGCATTTTTAAATTCCGAGGGGTATGACATATTACAGGCAGAAGGGAAAAGTGCGAAATCAGAAGAATATACTTATGCATATCGTTTAAATGAAAAACTGTCTGATCAGGAATTGAGAGATAGTATTAAGAAGATTGATGTTACAGCAGAGGAAGTGGGGGATCCTTATTTTAAAGAATTCTGGGATGAGACTGTTGGGAAAAAAGAGAACTTAGAAATCGGTATACAGAATTTATCGGATGGTTCTAGTGATTTATCAGAAGTGCTAGTGGAATTGAGCAATCAAAATGGAAATTTACAAGGTGCATCTACGAAGCTTTTTGATACATATCTGAGAGAAGCAAATAATGGGCTTGCATCTTACGGTTTTAATCAGACTTTGACAGAAGAAAATTATCAAAATGTTTTAGAGACGATAAGAAATGCAACAGATCATGCAATGCTGCGTTTGAAAATGAATTCTATAAAAGAGGAGTTAAAAGAATTAGAAGCCTATAGAGATGGCATCTTAGAATATACCAATGGTGTGAATGCATGTAGCAATGGGGCAAATGAATTACAAACGGGTATGGAAGAATTGAAGCATAGTACCAATGAACTTATAGAGGAATCGTCTGATTTTGATGTAAGTAACTTAACAAATTTTCTAAAGGCGGAAGACAATCCAAGAGTAAATGCCTCGGCTGATGATCAAGTGATTAATAAAATCAGTGGTCTTGTTGCAGGTGTCATTGTGATGATTCTATTTACCTATGTAATTTCAGTTTTTGTTATACATAGTATTGAAAAGGAAAGCAGTGTTATTGGTGCATTATATGCACTTGGTGCGAAAAAGAAGGAACTGATGCGGCATTATTTGACACTTCCGGTTATGGTAACATTAATTGGAGGAACAATCGGAACCGTTTTGGGATTTAGCATATGGGGTGTGAATGTGCAAATGCAGGATTGTTATGACTACTTTTCTATCCCTATTATACACACTGTTTATCCAATGTATTTGATCTTTTATGGAATTGTTATGCCGCCAGTTGCTGCAATTATAGTGAATTGCTTTGTGATTCACAAGAAGTTATCAAAAACTGCGCTTTCACTTATCCGTAATGAACAACGAGGCAACAAGAGAAGAAATTTAAATCTTGGAAATATGGGATATATAGGAAGGTTCCGGGTTCGGCAAATGTTTCGTGAGGCGAGAACGGGATGTACTGTTCTATTTGGAATGCTTGTCTCACTTGTTATTTTAATGATGGGAATTGATTGCTATGTAATGTGTAAACATATCAGTGTGGAAAATAAAGCTGATACCAAGTATGAATATATGTATACCTATAAATATCCGGAAAAAGAAACGCCAAAAAACGGGGAATCAGCGTTTGCAAAAACGCTGAAAAAAGAAATATACGGTTATAATTTAGATGTGACAGTATTAGGAATTGATGCGGATAATTCGTATTTTAATGCGAGTGTCAAAAAAGGTAAAAATCGAGTGATTGTGTCGTCAGCTATGTCACAAAAGTATCATCTAAGACGGGGGGATAAATTAATCTTGACTGATGAAGAAGAGAATATGGATTACGCATTTACGGTAGAAGGAATCACTCAGTATGCGGCAGGTCTATACGTATTTATGGATATTAATAGCATGCGGGAGTTATTTGGGCAAAGCGAGGACTATTATAATGTGGTATTTTCAGATGAAAAATTGGATATTCCGTCGGGGAAATTATATGCTGTTACAACAAAGGAAGATATTGAAAAAAGTTCAGATGTATTTATTTCTATGATGATGCCTATGATTTATCTGCTCACGACAGTTTCAGTATTGATTTTATGTATGGTAATGTATCTCATGATGAAAGTAATGATTGACCGATCATCACTAGATATATCCTTAATAAAAATATTGGGATATCGAACCAAAGAAATAAAAAAATTGTATTTGAATGGTAATTTTTATATGGTTGCGATAGGCGCAGTAATTTGTATTCCCGCATCAAAAAAAATCATGGATACCATCTATCCTGTGTTGGTATCTAATATAGCATGTAGTATGAACTTAAGTTTCACTTGGCAGTTATATGTAGGAATTTATTTTTTCATTATCCTTTTGTATCTTATTATAAATCAACTTTTAGTAAAGAAACTAAAGAATATGTCCCTCACAGAAATACTTAAAAATAGAGAGTAACAAGATAAATCAAGAATGAAGTATTACATTTTAGGATTATAGAGGATAAAAGTATTGACTTTGACGTTGCGTAATAGTGTATTGTAATGATTGTAGTTCAAATGTACAAAAAATGTATAGAAGGGAGAAATTGAAATTGAAAATAAACGAAGTCGCAAAATTAACTGGTATTACTGTTAGAACCTTACATTATTATGATGAAATTGGATTGCTGCATCCAAGTCAAACCACAGAGGCAGGATATCGGATATATGACAACCATGCATTAGACGTTTTGCAGCAGATTTTATTTTTTAGAGAATTGGAATTTTCATTAAATGATATTAAAGATATTATGAAAAATCCATCTTATAATAAAAAAGAAATGTTAAGCAATCATAAAGAAATTTTAATAAAGAAACGGAACCGGCTGAACGACTTAATTATACTTGTGGAAAGCACATTGAAAGGAGAGAATGATATGAGTTTTAAACAATTTGATATGACCGAAATAGAAAAGGCAAAAACGAAATATGCAGAGGAAGTGAAAGAACGTTGGGGAGATACGGAAGCTTATGCTGAAAGTGAGAAAAGAACGAGTTCTTATGACCATGCACAATGGGAGATGTTAAATAGCGAAGGTGCAGCTATTTTAAAGGAATTTAGTGAAAAAAGGGAGCAATTGCCTGATAGTAATGAAGTGCAGGTATTAGTAAAGAAATGGCAGGTTTATATTACAGATAATTTCTATAACTGTACAAAAGAAATTTTATCCTGCCTTGGTCTGATGTATATAGGTGATGAAAGATTCAAGTTAAATCTAGACAAAAATGGTGAGGGAACCGCAAAATTCATGGCAGAGGCTATTGCTATTTACTGTACGAAGTAAGCATTGTAAGCAAAACAAAGGAGTGGCGAACCCAATATGTCGTCAACTGGAACGTTTACACGCGACAGACATAATGAAAACAGCCACGATAAATTCAGTTATTGGCATGGCAATCCACAGTGCATTACCGCCCCACAAGGCGGGTAGTATAAAAATAAGAATACCACTGATAACTATACCACGTGTAATAGAAATAATAAAAGAAATACCAGGCTTCATTACAGACTGAAAATAATAGGTAGCGTAAATGTTGAATGGCAGTAGCAAAAATGAAAGGCAGTAGGAACGTATAATCTTTGGAGCAATTTGTAGAACTGTTTTGGTTGGTGCCATGAATAAATGAACAAATGCGTTGGGAATTGACATGGTAAGAACAATCCAGAAGGCACTTACTACAGCTATCGTAATCAAATTGTAACGAACCAACTTTTGAATACGTTCCATCTTCTGCGCACCAAAGTTGATAGATAAAATGGGCTGAGCTGCCTGTCCGATTCCATAGGCGCAACATTGAACAAAGGTGCTAATATTGACGATAATGCCGTAAACAGCTAAAGCGTTGGCACCAGAATAGCGCATAATTTGTTGGTTGAACAACATGGTTAGGATTCCCATAGCGATATCAATAAAGAAGGTGGAAAACCCTGTTGATATAATGTCCTTAGCCCTTTCCAACAAGTGTGTTGGCAGTACTAATTTAAGCGTGTTCTTGCTACGAAAGAAGTGCGACACCATCACAGAGAGTGACAAAATAGCACCACCGACTGTTGCCACACCCGCACCGAAAATACCTAAATCAAAAGTAAAAACTAGAAGGTAATCGCCTATGATGTTAAAAATGCCACCAATCATAACGGCTTTGGTCGCCAAACCAGGGTTGGAGTCATTGCGTAAAAATGCAGACAATAATTGTGTAAATAGAAACACTGGAACAGAGAATTTTACTGGAATCAAATATTGTTTTGCCAGCGGTAGTAGTAATTTATCTGCACCAAATAAAAATAAAAGCTGATCTTCAAAGAGAACAAGTGTGATCCATAGGATAACAGCCAAAAGAATAGTTAAGATTATAGCAACTGAAAAGTATTGGTTTCCTTCGTCAGAAGTATGTTTTTTCCCTCGACTAGTACTCAACAAAACGGAACCACCAATACCGGTTAGTAGACCAAAGCTGTAGATAATGTTCCAGACAGGTGCGATTATGGCCATGGCGGCAGAGCCGGAGGGACCATGATATTGTCCAACCATAACCATATCAACTAATCCATAAACTGACGTAATCAGAGCACTCCCAAAAGAAGCGGCTAAAAACTTCAAATAGAGATGTTTTACATTTTCGTTTAATAAATCCATAATGAATTCTCCTAAATAAAAAAAGCCAGATAAGACAACAGGTATTTCAGCCTGTCACCTTATCCAGCTTGTCATTTTAATCTATGACTTACCCTCCGAGTGAGCGAGATAAATATAGCATAGGTTTCAATATAAAGTCAACTAGTTTTTGTATTCTTAATTTAGTCGGAGGAAAGGCTTGGTTTATTCATCGGATGTTATACACCAGTGAATACAGAAGATTATGTGAAGCAATTTTTTTCAGAAATAATATTCCAACATGCAAAGGCTATTGGAATATTGGGTGGACTTATGCAGTATGATAAAATGAATGTTAATTGTATAAGAAGTTGACAATCCTTTTAATTGGTATTATAATTAATTAAAATTTTGAAAGAGGTAAATGTATGTTACGTGTGGTAAGAATGGAGAATACAGCTAATTAAATAGTTGTGAGGAGATAATTATTCTTTTTAAGAGGATAGTTATGCCCATTTATCTGCCTTATGAATGCTGACATACACTTCAAATAGATATGTATAATAGAATGGATTTAGAAGCATGGATGTGTAGTCATGCTTTTTTTCAACCATTGTGGAATTGACGATGAGTTGCGCTAGCTTTATTACCATTAATTATTATATGCTTTTGAAACCACGGGAATTGTATGCTTTAACAGGCAGATATTTCCGTGGTATTTTTATGGGAACATAATAAAGAAGTTCATAGGATAATTAAGAGGTGATGAGAGTGATAGATACAGAAAAAATTATTGAATTTGACAAAATTAAGGAAAGATTAGCAGAACTTGCATGTACAAAAAAAGCGAAGGAAAAATCAAAGAAATTAACACCATATTTAGCAGAAGCAAAAGTAAAAGCAAAATTAAGGGAGACGACAGAAGCGAAGGTTATGATAGAAACATGTGGAAACCCACCAATGACTGCGCTACATGGGATTGATGAATTAATAGAGATTGCAAAAAAAGGTGGCTGTCTTATGCCAGATCAATTAGAAAATATTGCAGTAGTGATCACTGCCGTAAGACGATGGAAAGACTATCTGAATAAGTGTAAACAATATGAAATCGGGTTAGCGTATTACGAAGAGAACCTGGATTCGCTTGATGATGTGTATGAGAAAATCAATAAAACAATACGAAATACAAGAGTGGATGATTATGCTTCAAAACAGTTGAAATCATTGCGAGAAGAAATAGCGAGGATTGATAGCAAAATGCATGAGAAGGCAGATTCTGTCATGCGAAAGAATAAGGAATATATGTCGGATAGTTTTAGTACTATGAGAAATGGGCATATTTGTGTACCAGTAAAGAAAGAGTATAAATCTAAAATAAGTGGAACAATCATGGATAAATCCACAACTGGGAATACGGTCTTTATGGAACCTGGAACTGTTGCAAGATTCTATGAAGAGTTACAAGAATTAAAGATAGACGAGGAGAATGAAGAGAGAAGGATTCTGTATTCATTAACTGCAATGTTGTTAGACAAAGAAGACATAATGAGCAGAAATCATCAAACAATTGAGAAGTTAGATTTTATTTTTGCCAAGGCAAAACTCAGTATAGAATATGAGGGGGTATTACCAGAAATTAATACGAATCGGTATATAAGGCTACAAAAAGGAAGACATCCATTAATGGATAAAACAATTAATGTACCACTCAATTTTGAAATTGGGCATGGGATTAATGGTGTGATTATTACAGGACCCAATACAGGTGGAAAAACGGTAGCAATTAAGACCGTAGCACTTAACTGTATGATGGCGCAAAGTGGGCTACATGTAGCATGTGAAAAAGCTGAGATTTGTATGAACAATGCTTTTTTGTGTGACATTGGAGATGGACAAAATTTATCTGAGAATCTTTCTACATTCTCAGCACATATTACTAATGTGTTGGATATTTTGAACATGGTAAGTCAGGAAAGCTTAGTCATTATGGATGAGCTAGGTTCCGGTACTGACCCTGCAGAAGGAATGGGAATAGGTATAGCTATACTAGAAGAATTAAAAAAAAGTAATGCTTTGTTCTTAGTCACCACTCACTATCCAGAAATCAAAGAATATGCAAAAAAAGAAACAGGAATTGTCAATGCGAGGATGACGTTTGACAAGGAGAGTTTAAAGCCATTATATCAATTAGTGATTGGAGAAGCAGGGGAAAGTTGTGCTTTTTATATTGCGGGTAAATTAGGGATGCCAAAGCATATGCTTGAGCAAGCAGTAAAGGCAGCTTATGGGGAAAATGTAAAGAAAGAAATATGTGGTTTAGCTGGAAAAACAGAGAAAAGAGTAACAAAAAAGACTTCATATTCAAAGATACAGAAAAAGAAAAGCATTTCAAGACAAGAGGATGCATTAAAGTATCGTTTGGGAGATAGTGTGATGGTACTACCTGACAGGAAGATAGGAATTGTAAGTCAAACGGCAAATGAAAAAGGATTTCTGCAAGTACAAATGCCAGATAAGAAGATATGGATCAATCATAAGAGAATAAAGCTACATGTTGCAGCAGAGCAATTATATCCAGAAGACTATGACTTTTCCATTATTTTTGATAGTGTGGAAAAGAGAAAAGCACAGCATGAGATGGGGAGAAAATATGTAGAGGGTGAATTCAAATATATGGATTAGTATTTCTGAAAAGAAAATGAAAAAAAACATCAATAAGACGATTAAGTATTGACTCGTCTTATTTTGTTTGTTAAAGTCATGTAGAACTAATTAAAGTTAGACAAAACTAATAAATGAAATAGTAATGAAAATAGAAAGGAGGAGCATATGCCAAAAGAAATGCTAGAGAAGTATCTAGCAGAAGATGGAGATTATCTGCGATTACAATTGGTTATGCAAAGTGCTCCGTTACTCAAAGGAGTAAAGATATCGTGCGTGCTAGTAATGGAAAAAACAAAATTACAGGATGTTTTTGAAGAATTTAAAAATACTGACATAGAATATGCGGTGTTACATGAAATGGAAAGCAAAATAATGGTGTTGTTTTATCGAAGAAAGGAATTGGAGCATTATCTAGGAAGATCTCAAATACAATTATTTCTTAGCCAATTTGGATATAAAGGAAATTCAATAGAAGAGCATTTGCCATTATTAAGAGAGAGGGTATCTGTATTTTATAAAAAAAAGGATACATTTCCACATGAAATCGGAGTATTTTTAGGATATCCGATTGAGGATGTAACAGGATTTATCGAACATGCTGGGAAAAATTTCTTGTTCTGTGGATATTGGAAGGTATACTCAAATATACAAAGAGCAAAAGAAATATTTCAAAAATGTGATGAAGCAAAAGATGTTGCAGCAAAAGAACTTTTTGCTGGAAAAAAGTTATGTGAAATTGTAGGATAGAAGGAGAGAACAATGGAAAAAATACAAATCGTTTATTGGAGTGGAACTGGGAACACAGAGACTATGGCAAATATGATTTCCAAAGGTGTGAAAGAAGGTGGAGCAGAAGCAGTTGTTGTGCCAATGGAGTCCATGGATAAAGAGGAATTATTGGAACAAAAAGGGTTCGCATTAGGGTGCCCCTCTATGGGAGCAGAGGAATTAGAGGAAAGTGTAGTGGAACCATTTATTTCAGAAATAGAACATAGAATAGAAGGAAAACAGATTGTGCTATTCGGTTCTTATGGATGGGGAGATGGCGAATGGATGCGTAATTGGGTAGAACGTATGGAACATGCGGGATCAACAGTGATAGGTGGTGAAGGAATCATTGCCAATGAAGCACCAGATAGTGAGATAGAAACAAAATGTAAAGAGATAGGACGGTTATTAGCGAGTTTATAGAATTAAACAATTGTTACAATGGTGGTATAACATAGACTCATCCTTGCTAATAATTAATATTTGAGGTATACTTCAAGTGATTATTAGTGAAAGGAGACTAGCATGGCAAGACCAACAAAGTGGCGTAAAATTGAAAGCATTCCGGCAGTTCCTTATTTTGTACCAATGGAACATGAGGTAGAAGGTGTGGAAGTAAATGTGTTATTACTTGAGGAAGCAGAAGCTATTAGATTAAAAGACTTAGAAGGATTAGAGCAGATAGAATGTGCCGAGAGAATGGAAGTTTCAAGACCAACATTTCAAAGGATATTACTCTCTGCGCGAGAAAAAATAGCAGACGCACTAATCAATGGGAAATCAATACACATGGCTGGTGGTAATTATACCAGAAATATATGTAACGTTATATGCGAGGATTGCAATACTAGTTGGAAGGAAAGTTTTGAGCATCTTGAGCAAATTAGGAATGGAAATTATGCTTGTCCTACTTGTGGTTCTGTAAAAATTGATTGTTTAAAAAAATGTAAAGGGAAATTTTGTAATAAAAATTGTTGGAAACGGATGTAATAGAAAGAAAATGTTAGGGACTTCGAACGGAGATCCCTAATTTTTTTTGCTGTAATTGTTATTGACATATGCCCAAAAAATGATATACTTATAAAATAAGTAGCATATGCTCATAATGAATAAAAGAAGGAGGAGCTATTATGAAGGTTGCAATACCAATGAATGATGACAGAAAAACCATCTGCGCATCATTTGGGAGAACTACAGAGTTCTTAATCGTCGATACGGAGAAGGGGAAAAGAGAGTTTCTATACAATCAAGCAGTATCAGCTTCAGGAGGAGCTGGAATTCAGGCAGCTCAGCTCATCGTCGATAAAGGAGTTCAGGCATTGTTGACACCAAGATGTGGGGAAAGTGCAGCTAAGGTTTTAGGTGCAGCCAATATCAAGATATACCAGACTATTTCGCAGGATATAGAGGATAATCTTACAAGTTTTACGCAAGATAAATTAGAGATTCTAAGTGAAATTCATGCGGGATTTCACAATCATGGAAGGGATAAATAGGTGATATTTAGAGAGGATGTTAGAAGTTGAAAATTGCTGTACTGAGTGGTAAAGGGGGAACTGGTAAAACGTTTGTATCCGTGAATCTGGCGGTGGCGCTAGGAACAGGTACGTATGTTGATTGTGATGTAGAAGAACCAAATGGAAGATTGTTTTTTAAGCCACAGATAACAGAACGCAAAAAAGTTACGGTTACTATTCCGGCATTTCGAACTAAGCAGTGTACGGGATGTAGAAAGTGTGTAGAGTTTTGTGCATTTCATGCGCTAGCCTTTGTCAAAAAGGAACCTATGCTTTTTCAAGAGGTATGTCATTCTTGTGGAGGATGCCAATTAGTATGTGAACATCATGCAATTACAACAAAAAAGAGGCACGTAGGAGACGTATTAATTGGCACGTCAAAGAATATACATTTTTTGTCTGGTAAGCTGAATATTGGTGAAGCATCTGGAGTTCCAATTATTAAAGAGCTATTGGCAAATATGCCGAAACAAGAACATGTTGTGATAGACTGCCCACCAGGAAGTGGTTGTATGGTTATGGAATCTATCAAAGAAGCTGATTATTGTATTTTAGTAGCAGAGCCAACGGAGTTTGGGCGGTATAATATGGAGATGATATATGAACTACTCCATATATTCCACAAGCCGATGGGAGTTGTTCTAAATAAATACATGGACGGTGAAAATCCGTCGAAAGAGTTTTGTGAAAAGCACAAAATTGAGATCCTGTCGAATATACCATTTGATTTGGATATTGGAAAACAAATTGCAGAGGGAAAGATTGTATCCCAGTACAATGTTACAATAGCCGATCTCTTTACGAACATGAGTAAACAAGTTGCAAAGAAGGTGCATTAGTGAAAAAATTATTGATTTTAAGTGGAAAAGGCGGCACAGGAAAAACAACCGTTTCCACTGCATTTATCCATATGCTTCAAACAAAGGTATGTGCAGATTGCGATGTAGATGCACCGAATCTTCATATTACAGTTGCACCAAAAGGAGAGCCTACTAGAAAAGAGTTCTACGGACTTCCAAAGGCGGTGATTAATCAAGAGAAGTGTGTAGGGTGCGGAACATGTGTTGCAAGATGTAAATTCGAAGCCATCTCCATACAGGATAAAGCGACAGTAAATTCATTTGGATGTGAGGGATGTGGTGTATGTGCTTTTGTTTGTCCTACTCAGGCAATTGCTATGGAACATTCGATAAGCGGGCAAACACTTAGTTACAATCAAGAGATTTTCCTATCTACTGCACAATTGAAGATGGGTGAAGGAGCATCTGGAAAATTAGTAACAGAAGTTAAGAAAAATATGAATGTAAATGAAAAGAAAGGGATTGCAATAATTGATGGTTCGCCTGGTATTGGATGTCCGGTGATTGCTTCTATAAGTGGAGTAGATATGGTGCTCATTGTGACAGAGCCTACAGTATCAGGAATCAGCGATTTGAAACGAATCTTAAAGACTGTTAGACATTTTAAAACGAAGTGTGCAGTATGCATCAATAAATATGACATTTATCTTGACTATACGGAATCGATTCAGCAATTTTGCATGGAACAAGGCGTTGAAATTGTGGGAATGATACCCTTTGATAAGGCGGTGTCAACGGCAATTAATCAAAGAAAGAGCATTGTTGAAATTGACTGTAAAGCAGGGAGAAAAGTGAAACATATGCTTGATAAAACAAGGAAGATATTAGAGGAGGATAACAATGAAGATAGCAGTAGCAAGTGAAGAGAAAATGACGACAACACATTTTGGGCATTGCAACAATTTTAATATTTATGAAATAGAAAATGCAAAAATTGTAAAGGAAGAATCCATACCTAACCCAGGACATAAGCCAGGATTTTTACCAAATTATTTGTACAAGTTGGGTGTAAATGTAATTATATCAGGTGGAATGGGTAGTGGAGCAGTTGATATCTTCCATGAGCGAGGGATAGAAGTAATTATAGGTGCTTCCGGTGAATCCAGAGCATGCGTTTTGGCATATTTAGATGGAAAGTTAAAGTCAACAGGTTCTATCTGTCAAGAACATCAACATGCAGGTGAGTGCGGGGAATAATACTAAGATTAGAATGTGTTTTAAACGAGTCACATAGATGCACTTTATATCATTTGATGTGTATGGACAAATGATATAAAAGGCATCTATTTTTGGTGTGAAATAGACACATATAAGAGGAATTCAAAGAGTATTTTAACGCCAATTCTGGATAGGTAACTTTTGCTTTAAAATAAAAAATATGGTACTATATTTAAGAAAAAAGACAGCCAATAAAAGCTGAGAAGAATTTGATCATGATTGCGGGAGGAACAAGGTTGTATAGTAAAAGAAGACGAATACAAGTAATGATAAGTATATGTATCAGTATAGTGCTATTAAGTGGGTGTGGTAAAAAGAATCAAGAACAGAAAGCTGTGAAGGAATCCAAGGTACATGTGGAGAAGGAAGAAAAAGAGGAAAACCAGGAGCTTACAAAAGAAGTAAAGGAACTAGTAGAAGCGATTCAGGAAACTTCGAAATTAGGGGCTTTTGATCTACACACGACGGCTAATATAGCTTTGAAAGGAACAACCATTCAAGGAACCTACCAACAGCAGTCTAATATCCAAGTGATTCGGGATGTGATAAATGATGATATTCAGATGACGATGGAGTCTACTACTAACACAGATGATAGCACTTCCTATGCTTATTATAAGGAGGGATGGTACTATACGGATGATAAGAATGGAAAAACGAAGGTGCAAAAAACGACTGCAGAGGTTATGGGAAGTATTACAGATATCTCCAATCTTGTGACAGAGGAAGCGTCCTTCATTGAACATATGCAAGTAACGAAGGAAGCAGAAAACTGGGTATATACGTATCATATTCCGGATTATAAAGTGGAGCAGTATTTGGAGAAGTTCACACAAAGTGGCGCTGTGAATGATACGGAATTGAGCGGTTCTAAGGCGGAAGTAGAGCAGCTGGAACTTTGCAGTACAATAAATCCGAAAGGATTTCTTATCAAACAGGAAATGACAGCAATAGGTACAATTAAAAAATCAATTTTCAAGGTACCAGTAGAGGCAACTATAATAGCAGAATTTTATAATAGTGACAAGACAGAGTTAATAATGCCAGAATTTTCTGTATATTAGTTTTAGAAATTTGACATTATACGTTGGAAGTAATACAATAAAAAATATAGGTAATTGGAATAAGAGAGTAAAAAATATCCAGGAGGTATGTAATGACAGTGTATAAGAAAAAGATATTGGCAGTAATCATGAGCTTTCTCATCTTGGGGACATTATTTCTTTCTTATAGCTTTCTTATTGAAAACGTAGAACATGATTGTGCGGGCAATGATTGTCCTATTTGTGTACAGATGGAACTTTCGGTTCAATTTCTGTCTAATTTTAAATTAGTGATTTCTTTTGTGCCTATTCTAATGGCACTTCTTTGCGTATTCGCGCTGATTTATGCGGTAATAGAAATAATAGACCGTATAAGTGATACCCTAATTACTTTAAAGGTAGAGTTATTGGATTAACTTCAAATACAAATAATGACACATTTGTGAAAGCAAATGTTATTTTGGTGTGCATTTATTTATAATTGGAGGTAATGAAAATGAAAAAAAATAAAAAAGTGGTACTCTTGTTCGTGCTTGTATTATGTATAGGTATTCTTTCCGGATGCGAAAAAAGTAAATATAGTCAGAGAAAAAAGAATCAAGTAGAGGATCGGTACCGGGTTGTATGCACAATATTTCCACAGTATGATTGGGTGAAGGAAATCATAGGAGAGCATAGTCAGAATTATGACCTTACTCTATTATTAGAGGATGGTGTAGATTTACATAGTTATCAACCTACAGCAACAGATATTGCAACAATAGTCAATAGTGATTTATTTATTTATGTAGGTGGAGAATCGGATGAATGGGTACAAGATGTGCTCAAAAAAGTAACAAATAAAGATATGGTTGTTCTAAATCTTCTAGATATTTTAGGTGAACATGTAAAAGAAGAAGAACATGTAGAAGGAATGGAGACAGAAGCGCCGGAGGTAGAAGAGGAAGAGTCAGTAGTAGAATATGATGAACATATTTGGCTTTCTCTTAGAAATGCAGTCACATGTTGCAATGCAATTCGTGATGCATTGTGCCAATTAGATACTAAGCATGCATCATCTTACAAACAAAATGGGGAACAGTATGTGTCCGAATTGCAAAAGCTGGATGAATCTTATGAGAATGTGATTAAAAATGCAATGCGTAGTACGTTGTTATTTGGTGACCGCTTTCCGTTTCGTTATCTTATAGATGATTATGGGCTTACATACTATGCTGCTTTTGCAGGTTGTTCTGCGGAAACAGAAGCAAGTTTTGAAACCATTGTATTTTTAGCATCAAAAGTAGATGAAGAAAAGTTACCAGCGGTGCTTACCATTGATCAGTCGGATCAAAAAATAGCACAGACTATTATTCAGAATACCAAAAATAAAAATCAAAAGGTTTTGACATTAGATTCTATGCAATCTGTAACTGGTGAGAGCGTGAAATCTGGAACAACATATTTATCCGTGATGGAGAATAACTTAGGAGTACTGAAACAAGCATTGAATTAGAGAGGAACAATAAGGATGTCATATATTAGTTGTCAAGATCTTATGCTAGGATATGAGGGAAAGGTGATTAACAAGCATCTGAACTTTGTAGTGAATCCAGGAGAGTACCTATGCATTGTGGGTGAGAATGGGACTGGAAAAAGTACGCTTATAAAAGCAATTTTGGGTTTGCATCCTATTATGCATGGGGAAATTGAAAAGGGGGATGGACTATTGGCCTATGAGATAGGGTATCTCCCTCAACAGACAAAGGTTTTAGGAGATTTTCCAGCATCAGTGCAAGAAGTTGTTTTATCCGGTTGCCTAAATCGATGTGGAATGCGTCCGTTTTTTTCAAAAAAAGAAAAAAGAATAGCGCAACAACATATGGAGCACATGGGAATTATAGAGTTAAGGCGAAGATGTTTTACGGAATTATCTGGTGGACAGAAGCAACGAGTATTATTAGCAAGAGCAATGTGTGCTACAAGAAAATTATTGCTCTTGGATGAACCTACGGCAGGGTTGGATCCTAAGGCTACTTTAGAGATGTATGAATTGATTCATCAGTTGAACAAAGAAGGAATTACCATTATTATGGTATCCCATGATATCTCATCAGCAGTGCTATATGCCTCTCATGTACTTCATGTGGGGAAGGAATCACAATTCTTTGGAAAAACAGAAGATTATAGAAAGACCAATATGTTTCAACTATTTACAGAAGGATATAGGGGGGAAATATAATGGGCAACATGATAGAAACAATTACGTATTACCTTACCTATCCATTTGTAAAGTACGCACTTATTGCAGGAGCACTTATTGCTCTTAGTACCTCCTTACTTGGAGTTACATTGGTACTCAAAAGATACTCCTATATTGGAGACGGACTTTCTCATGTTGCATTTGGAGCAATGGCAGTAGCAACGATTTGTAATCTTTTTAATTACATGGTGTTAGTATTACCAGTAACTATCTTAGCCGCTGCCTTCATGCTGCAAATCGGACAAAAAGTAAAAATTAATGGAGATGCAATGATCGGAATGTTTTCTGTTGGATCGTTAGCTATTGGTTATCTTGTATTAAATATATTTTCATCTTCGTCTAACATTACTGGAGATGTATGTAGTACGTTATTTGGTTCCACCGCTATTCTTACATTGACGTTGATGGATGTAAAGGCATGTATTGTAGGGACTGTTCTTGTAGTTTTAATTTATATATTTTTCTTTCATAAAATTTTTGCAGTTACCTTTGACCAAGAGTTTGCAAGAGGAACTGGTATCAGAGTAAAAGTATACCAGTTATTATTGACTGTTTTGACGGCAACCATTATTGTATTGGCTATGAATCTAGTGGGGTCATTATTAATTTCAGCACTGGTTATATTCCCAACACTTTCTGCTATGAGAATATTAAAAACATTCAAAGGAGTGGTATTCTTTTCATCATCTCTAGCAGTAATTTGTGCTGTGACTGGGATTCTAATATCTATTCTAGCATCTACACCAGTGGGGGCTACGATTGTGGTAATGAATATAGTAGTATTTTCTATTTGTAGTGTGATTGGTTTGATAGTGAGAGGTGGAAGCCATTGAAAAAATTAAAGATTGCAAGATATATAATAACATTTTTTGTGATAGTTATAATTACAACTGGATGCCAAGACAAACGACCCAATAAGGCTATAACAAAGGAGGAGGACATAAAAAGTCAAGAACAAGTGGAACCAAAAGACGTTAAAGAATCGGATAGCATAGACGTAAACTTAACTAGTATGAGCAGTACTATGATTTATGCAGAAGTATTTCAAATGATGATGCAGCCGGAACTCTATATTGATAAAGTAATTCGAATACAAGGGCAATATTTTTCCAGTTATTATGAACCGAAAAATCAGTATTATCATTATGTACTTATAAAAGATGCATCAGCATGCTGTAGTCAAGGGCTAGAATTTATTTGGGAGGATGGTTCACATTGTGCTCCAGACGAATATCCAAAGGGAGAAGCAGAGGTTGAAGTAACAGGAGTATTTGAGGTATATTATGAAGAAGGGGATAGCACCCCTTATTATCGATTGGGAAATGCCACGCTGCATATCATGAATGAGGAGTCATAATGAGATACGAAACGGTTAAAAAGAGGATACATACATTTTATAAACAACACATCTGGCAAGTCTGGCTTTTAGGAATTATACTAATTGCAGTCTTTTTCTGTTTTCATAATGAGAGATTATATCATACATCTATTGGGAAGGTAATAGATGTGAAAACAACAGAATTAACAAAAGCCGTTAATTACAATAGTGAGAATACGAGTACAAAGGAAATGACATACCGTCAGCTACTTACTATTCAAGTGAAAAATGGAACATATAAAGGAGAAAAGGTCACCGTAAAAAGTGAATATGCTTTTTCAAGGGTTGATACAGAGAAGTATAAAAAAGGGGACAGGGTCTTTTTGACCTGTTCCGGGGGAGCACACATTTCTAAAGCTGTGATCAAAGGTGTAAAGCGTGACCAATATGCAATTTTACTTATAGCAGTTTTTCTATACCTTACAATTCTTATGGCGGGAAAACGTGGGATTTTGACCTTAGTATCCTTGATATGCAACATAAGCATTTTCCTCTATGGTTTGAAACGCTACCAAGAGGGAGTAGATTTGTTATATATCTGCAATATTCTACTCGTGATTTTTACAATTATGACGTTATTATTAGTAAATGGTTTTAATAAAGGAACACTAGCATCGGTTATTTCTACACTAATCACGGAAGTCGTTATCATTCAAATGTTTCATCTTGTATTAAAATACGGACAGGCAATTGATTATGCTGAGCTTGATTATGTAATCGGGGTGCAAGATTTAGAGACTATTTTTATAGCAAGTATCTCAATCGCTGGTCTTGGGGCTATTATGGATGTAGCTGTTTCTATGTCAGCTGCATTGAATGAATTGGTGATAAAGAATCCAAAGATTACAATGAAACAGATGCTCCATTCAGGTAGAAGATTTGGATATGATATTATGGGCACGATGTTAAATGTTCTACTGTTTACTTATGTATGTGGGTTGTTGCCAATTATGATTATCAAAATGAGGAATGATGTTCGTCTTCTTACCATCCTTCGTTTGCAAATCCCTTTTGAAATTAGTCGGTTTTTAATTGGAGGAATAGGAATATTACTGGCAATCCCTATTTCAATCGCATGCTCAATTATAATATTGAAGTTAGGGAGGAAAAAAGTATGATTCTTATATTAGTTATTATTTTCTTTATACTAATTATTTTGATTGGCGGAGACCGAGGAATGGTATCCTTGATTGCTTTGTGCGGGAATATAGCGGTGCTTCTTGGAGCAGTTGTTTGTATGACAATAGGCATCCATCCAATGATTGTAACTATTTTTGGAGGAATTCTTGTAAATTGTATTACTTTATTATATCAAAATGGAAAAAATGCAAAGACAATGGTGGCAATTACTTCTGTTGGGATTGTAATAGTAATTTTATTTTTAGCCATATCTATTATAGGAAATCGCATGCATCTTAGTGGATTAAATGAAATCGAGTTAAAGACGGACTTAGCAACTTACTATTCTTTTTACATACATGTAAATATGAATCAGGTGTGTATTGTAATGATTTTTCTAGGACTTTTAGGTGCGGTTATGGATACGTCAGTTGCCATATCCTCAGCGGTTTACGAAGTACATGAAAACAACTCTGAATTAACGCAAAAAGAGCTATATTTTTCAGGGATTTCCATCGGAAAGGATGTGCTTGCAACGACGTTAAATACGTTGTATTTTGCATATATAGGAGAGTCACTTATGTTACTTTTATATCTGCAACAATATAATTATTCCATTGTAAAGTTGCTTAATTCCAAGTCATTTCTACAGGAATTCACCTGTATTATGTTCAGTGCCATTGGATGTTTGATTGTGATTCCTCTTAGCGCTTATCTTTCGTCGCATGTTTACTGTATGCGAGAAACAACACCTAATTTATAGAAAAAGTACGTTGTTTCCCCCAATTTCTTCGCATAAGAAATTCTTCACTTTGATACTTGATAAAATTAATCTAGATATTGCGTGAACAAGAAATATCAGTTATGATAGTAATTAATAAGTCCAATAAAAATGGATACATTAAATATAAAAAGAATGTGAAGAAATCAGAGTACTATCGTAGAGTTTAAGGATTGTTCAGAAGAAAGTGGGGAATGGAATGCAAATTATAAAGCGAAATGGTGATTTAGCAATATATGATAGAAAAAAAATTGAACAAGCGATAGAAAAGGCGTTTGCGAGCACCAACGAAACATATGAAGATAAGCTTTTACAGACGCTTGTATGTAAAGTGGAACAGACCATCACTACGAGTGATACATGGAAAAGCTCACCTAATGTAGAATTGATACAAGATATTGTGGAACAGATACTGATGGAGTCGGGTTATTATAATGTGGCTAAGAACTATATTTTATATAGAGAGAACCGGACAAAACAAAGAGCGGACAGAGCTTCCATTCTAAATTCTTTTACAGATTTTCCAAAGTTGCACCACGTACTAAAAGATATCCAAATGCAGTATGGTGAATCGGTATGTCCATTGTATATGCTTGCACAAAAATTCCATACTTTTGAAAAGCCTGAAATGAAGCAATCTGAGAAATTGCAAGCCTTAATAAAAGCTGCGGTAGAATTAACCACAATGGAATCACCAAAATGGGAGATGGTTGCAGCACAATTATTGTTACTTGATTTTCAGCAGAGGCTGCAAGCAGAATTAGAAAAAAGTAATATTCATTGTTTTTATGAAAAAGTAGAATTGCTCAGTAAATTAGGTTTATATGGAACGTATCTAATAGAGGCATATTCGAAAGAAGAATTTCAGATATGTGCGGACTATATGAAAGAAGAACGGAATCAGTTATTTAATTACTCTGGGTTAGAATTATTACTTCAAAGGTATGTTATTCGCAATCATGATGGAAAACCATTAGAGACCCCTCAAGAAATGTTCCTGGGCATAGCCATGCATTTAGCTATGAAAGAAGAGAAAAATCGGCTGCAATGGGTCAAGAGATTTTATGACATGCTATCTACATTAAAAGTAACCATGGCCACTCCTACATTATCAAATGCAAGAAAACCGTATTATCAACTTTCGTCTTGTTTTATTGATACGGTTCCAGATAGTTTGGACGGCATTTATCGTAGCCTTGATAATTTTGCCAAAGTGAGTAAGTTTGGGGGAGGAATGGGTTTATATTTTGGAAAGGTTCGTGCAACTGGAAGCAGTATTCGTGGTTTTAAAGGGGTTGCAGGTGGTGTAATTCGATGGATTCGACTGGTAAATGATACAGCAGTAGCGGTAGATCAATTGGGAATGCGTCAAGGTGCAGTTGCAGTGTATCTTGACGCTTGGCATAAAGATTTGCCGGAATTTTTAGCATTGCGTACAAATAATGGGGATGACAGAATGAAAGCGCATGATATATTTCCTGCAATTTGTTATCCGAATCTGTTCTGGAAACAAGCACGAGAGAGTATCGAAGGGGATTGGTATCTCATGTGCCCACATGAAATTTTAACAGTCAGGGGATATGCACTAGAGGACAGTTATGGAGAGGTATGGGAAAAACGGTATTTTGAATGTATATCGGATCCTAGAATCTCGAAACGTGTTATTCCTATCAAAGAGATTATTAGATTGATGATCAAAAGTGCTGTAGAAACAGGAACGCCTTTCGTATTTAATAGAGATATTGTAAATCAAGCGAACCCCAATAGCCATAATGGGATGATATATTGCAGTAATCTTTGTACTGAAATAGCACAAAACATGAGTGCAATGGATTTGGAAAGCCAATATATTGAAACCATGGAAGGTGATAAAGTCGTAGTAACCAAAACAGTGCCGGGAGATTTTGTAGTCTGTAATTTGGCAAGTCTTTCTTTAGGAAATATAGACATTGATCAGGAACAGGAATTGCAAGAAATCATTGAAAGTGCAGTTCGAGCATTGGATAATGTAATTGATTTGAATTATTTCCCACTTCCGTACGCAAAGATTACAACGCAGAAGTATCGCTCCATTGGTCTTGGAATAAGCGGATATCACCATATGTTGGCAAAATATCATATACGATGGGAGAGTAACGAACATCTAGAATTTGTAGATAAATTATTTGAAAAAATAAATTATTTTGCAATATTAGCTAGTTCCAATTTGGCAAAAGAAAAAGGAGCTTATGAAGCAGTCAAGGGAAGCGACTGGTCTACTGGAACCTATTTTACTAAGCGCAATTATACAACAACAGCTTGGAAAGAATTAGAAGATCAGGTAAGAGAAAATGGAATGAGAAATGCATATCTTATGGCAATTGCGCCGACAAGTAGCACTAGCATCATAGCAGGGACAACTGCAGGCGTCGATCCTATTATGCACAAGTATTTTTTGGAAGAAAAGAAACAAGGGCTATTGCCACGGGTGGCACCAGAATTGTCTGAGGATTCTTTTTGGTATTATAAAAATGCGCATCTAATTGATCAATTATGGTCTATCAAGGCATGTGGAATAAGACAGAGGCATATTGATCAATCTCAGAGCATGAATCTGTACATCACCAATGAATACACGTTTCGAAAGGTTCTGAACCTATATATTAAAGCATATGAAGAAGGAATAAAGACGGTATATTATATTCGTAGTAAAAGTTTAGAAGTAGAGGAATGTGAATCTTGCTCTTCTTAGAAGAAAGGACGTGGAAAAAATGAAAAAGATGCATAGAAAACCATTGTTTAACCCACAAGGGGAGATAGATACACGTTTTCGCCGGTTAGTTGGTGGAGAAACTACTAATCTAAATGATTTTAATAATATGAAATACACATGGGTAAGTGGGTGGTATAGACAAGCAATGAATAACTTTTGGATACCAGAAGAGATCAATTTGGCAACAGATATTAAGGATTATCCATTGTTAGAACCTGCGGAACAGCGTGCATATGACAAGATTTTATCTTTTTTGGTATTTCTTGATAGTATACAAACGGCAAATTTGCCAAATATTGCAGCTTATATTACTGCCAATGAAGTCAATCTTTGCTTGACCATTCAAAGCTTTCAAGAGGCCGTACACTCTCAAAGTTATAGTTATATGCTGGATTCTATCTGTGAACCGCAAAAGAGAAACGAGGTCTTATATCAATGGAAGAATGATCAGCATCTACTAAGACGGAATCAATTTATTGGAGAGTTGTATAACGAATTTCAGGAAAAGCAGGATGTTTTTAGTTTTATGCGCACGGTGATTGCAAATTATATCTTAGAAGGTATTTATTTCTACAGTGGCTTTATGTTTTTCTATAACTTAGGTCGAAATAAAAAAATGCCGGGATCGGCACAAGAAATTCGATATATTAATCGAGATGAGAATACACACTTATGGTTATTTCAGAATATAATTCGAGAGATAAAAAAAGAAAATAAGGAACTATTTGTAGAAGAGAAAGTAAAAGAATATCGCAACATGATTAAGGAAGGTTGTGAACAGGAAATTGAATGGGGACACTATGTGATAGGAGATGAGATACCTGGAATTACCAAAGGTATGATTGCGGATTATATAAAATATTTAGGAAATTTAAGGTGCAAAGCAATCGAATTTGACCCAATTTATGAGGGACATGAGGAAGAACCAGATTCTATGAAATGGGTGAGCCAGTATAGCAATGCTAATTTTATAAAAACGGATTTTTTTGAAGCAAAAAGTACTGCTTATGCAAAAAGCAGTGCCTTGATTGATGATTTATAAGAGCGGTATTCCAGCCCCTTTGAGAGAATAGTTCTGCTAGTACTTGGAAGTATTTTATAGGTTATCAATGAAAGAGGACGGTCAAAGTATTATAAATTGGCTGTCCTCTTTTTCAAATTTACTTCTTAAAACATCCGTTTCCTTTTTAGTGTTCAACAAAAAAATCTATCTGTTACTTAACATGGTCTCAGAATAGACAACAATATCATTATACATTATAATAGAAAGTAACACGAGATGTAAAAATGATACAATCAGGAGATTATAATGCTTAAAGTTGGAATATGTGATGATGAAATGTATTTTACGGATAAAATACAAAAAGAATTAGAATACGAATTTGCAAGGTACAATATTCAGGCAGAAATCAGTGTTTATCATGAAAGTGATATTCTTATAAAGGAGTTACAATATCATCAGTATGGACTTTTGTTTTTAGATATTGAGATGCCAAACAAGTCGGGATTTGAAATAGCAGAAGAAATGCAATTTTTACAAGAGGATTGTAGTTTGGTATTTGTCACAAATCAAACACATTTGGTATTCCGAAGCTTTACATACGAACCTTTTGGATTTGTTAGAAAAGAACTTATGGGTGAAGAAATAGGGGACATTATTGAGCGATTTGTATATAAGAATAGATTAAAACAAAAAGAAACTATGTTAACCGTTTCATATGGTCATCAAGAAATTTTGGTTCGAGATATTATCTATATGGAAAGTAAAAAACATACGCTTTTTACTCATCGTAAGCAAGACATACTTGAAAGCAGAGATACCATAGGGGGGAAAGAGGAAGAATTAGCGCAATATGGATTTATTCGAATACACCATGGGTTTTTAGCAAATACAGTATATATTTCACGGATTATTTCGGCAGAGTGTCACTTGACTACAGGACAGATTCTTCCTGTAAGTCGAAGTAAAAAGATACAAGCCATAGAGGAGCTAAGAAGGTTCCGAAGAAAGGGAAATCCATATGTATAATAACATATTTGAAATCTGCAGTACCATCATTCAAAGTATCATTACGTTTGAATTTTTAACAAAATTCTTTGAGAGTAAATATCAGGGGAAATTAAGGTGGATACGCTTTATCGGTGGAGTGCTCCTATTTTTCTCCTTTTTGATGATTTCAAATAATTATCAGACATTTGGAATTCTGAATGTACTTGGAGGAACATTTATATTATTGGTATATGTATTCACTAGTTTGAAAGGGACGAATGGATTAAAAACATTTATTGTGGTTATGGTAGAGATTGGAGTTGCTATTACAGCCTGGGTATCTACGTTTACGGTTGCATATTTATCAAAAACCCCTGTGGATTATTTTATAGCTTCATTTTGTTGGGAGAGAATATTACAAGTAACCATGGCAAATTTGATGTATTTTTATGTGACAAGATGGATGCTTCAATTTCGAAAATCTAATAAAGTGAAATGGTCAGAGATCATCTTTCTATTGATTTCTCCACTTACGACTGGAATTATACTTTTTGCATTAATGGACAATTTAATTCTTTCAGCCACAAACATGATACAAAAAAGAGATATGTTACTTATTCTGGGATGCTTAGTAGGGAGTAGTATTGCTACCTACTGTTTATTCGTAAGAATTAGTAAAGACAATGAGATTGGATTAAAATATAATTTACTTCAGCAACAATACAAGTTGGAGAAGGAAAATGTAAAAGATATTGTCAGACTACATAAAGAAGGTAACCGTATGCAGCATGATATGAAGAATATACTATCTGTAGCAATTGGATATTTAGAGGATAAAAAGTATGAGAAGGCATATCAATACTTGAACGAAATCAGGAATGAAAAGGTGGCCCATGACAAAGCAATGATATATTGTGATAATGATGCAATTAATTATATACTTTCTGAAAAATCAGCATGTTGCAAACAACAAGGTATTTTGTGTTATTATACCATACTTGGCAAAATGGAAGAATTACCATATTTAGATATTAGTATTGTATTAGGAAATTTATTGGACAATGCAATTGAGGCTTCCAAAAAGATTCATGGAGCAAAGATAGAACTTCTTATGAAATATACCCAAGGGTATTTAGAACTTACTGTTAAAAATATGGTGGTCGATGAAATCTTAAAATCGAATCCTGATTTGCTTACGAACAAGAAGGATACATGCAAACATGGTTGGGGAATTGATAGTGTAAAAGAAATTGTAAAAAAATATCAAGGAACAATCGAATTCACACAGCTGAAAAACATATTCATATGTAGAGTCGAACTATTAATATAACTTTAATCTAGTACCAAGTGTGCCAAAAACCTACCAGTTGTGCAAAATGTATTGGAAAAATAAATAAAATAGATATACTAAAAGTTAATAAGGGAGGTTACATAATGATTACCCGCATAGCAGAAGGAATCGCTAATTTTTTTGCTCATAAACATTTGATTCCAGAGGATGAAAAAGAAATTATTCGATATGGAGTTGAGATTAGTATTTCTACCATTTGGGGATATGTGTTATTACTTACTACGGGACTTTTAATTGGTAGATTCGTGGATAGTTGCATTTTTGCGATACTTTTTATGTGGTTACGTTTATATGCAGGAGGGTACCATGCGAATAGCTATCATGCCTGTAGTTTTGCCATGGTCATTTCAATGCTGTGTGCACTTGGGACAGCGGAATTACTAAGAGTATGGAATAATTTTATTATGTTACTCTTATTAGGGTTATGTTGTAATAGTATTATTTTTATAATAGCACCTATTGAAAATGTGCATAAGAAATTAAGTTCAAAGCAAAAGAAAAAGTTTCATTTTATAAGCGTAGCAATTGGAATTTTATATTATATGGTAGCCTTTATTCTCTATTTTTACCATTTGGAAGCATGTTGGATGATTATAGCAACTTTAATTATAGTAACATTTTTAGCATTAGTAGGAAAGGTAGGTGAATTAAATGTCAAAGCTAACAGAAGCATGTGAAAAACTTGTTGTAGAAAGTGCAAAAAAAGCAGCGATTTCTGCAAATGGTGCTGCATCATGGTGGGCAGTATTTCAACCAGAAGAACCAGAAGCACTGAGAAAATTAATCGAACAACAAGAAAAATAATGCGGATTATAAAGTCACCCCTTAAGTGTAATACTTAGGGGGTGATTTTAGTTGTAAAGCGTAGGAATGTTATTGATTTTTAAAAAACAATAGAGTAATATTATAATAATCCACCATAAGGATTAATCGTCAGATGGCTATAAACGAATTGGGAGACACAAATGAAAAAAACAGTAAAAAAGGATATATTTGATAAAAAAGGGAATTTATTAATTCGTTGTGGTGCAGAAATAGATTGGGATGATAGATGTTTTCAACTATTGGAATCGTTTGATGCCTTCGAAGAGGATGATATTAACATACAGCAGAATACAGAGCAAACGATTATATGTCATTTAGTGAAGACAGATAGAAGTAATATTATTGAAAAGTCTAAGCAGTTTTTTTTATCAAATCAAGGGTTTTCTATGGAGCAAGTAGAAATTATAACAAATGTTATGAATTCCATTATACATAATAATAAGGACAAGATATGGTATTTACACTTAAATACATTATTTAATTATGTAGATTGGCTTTATTCGCATTCTGTGAATGTCGCGTTAATTGCTGGAATCTTGGCATTAGAATTAAAATACAGTAATCAAGAATTAGAGGATATTATTATCGGTGCGATGTTACATGATATTGGCATGGTTTTAATTCCCAAAGAGATACTTATGAAAACAAAACCATTGTTGAAAGAGGAAGCAAATTTTATTAAGAAACATTGTGAGTTAGGCTATTCCATGGTTCAAGAATCTAACTTATCAGAAGAAACCAAACTCATTATGCTACAGCATCATGAGCGCTTGGATGGATCTGGATATCCCAATAAATTGCAGGGATCCCAAATAACCATGCCAGCACAAATTGTCAACATCGCAGATTCTTTTGATTCAGCAACGTCTTTTCGGCCTTATAAAAAAGCTAAGAGTGCCTTGGAGCTATTAGAAGAATTAAATCAAAGCTCATCATACAATCCATTTCTGGTAAAGTTACTCAGTCAGTATTTTATTTAAATCATAGTTATGCGTCATTTATAACATAACAATAAAAACATTAATACTTACAAAGGAGAATGAATCATGTCCGATTTACATACGGTACTCGTAGTAGAAGACAATGAAATAAATAGAACTATACTTCTTAAAATACTATCAGAAGATTATCAAGTTATTTTTGCTGATCATGGAGTGGAGGCTTTTGATATCATGCAGACAAAGCATACCGAAATTGCAGCGATTATACTAGATATTGTAATGCCTGTTATGAATGGACATGAATTTCTGGGGATTGTTTCAAAAGATGAAAAATATAAAAATATTCCCATCATTGTCACAACAGGATATGCTGATAGAAATAATGAGCTCAAAGCGTTGGAACTGGGAGCTTGGGATTTTGTAACAAAACCATTTGACCCTAAAATATTAAAGTTTAGATTAAAAAATGTAATTGATAGAAGTCAATTAGCGGCATTCAATCAGTTAAAATACTTGGCTGAGTATGATGATTTAACGGGAATATATAATAAAAATAAATTTTTTCAGGAGTCAGGAGAATTGTTAAAAGAAAATGTAGATGTGAAATTTGTAGTAGTGCGTCTTGATATTAATCGATTTAGCTTGATTAATGATTTTTTTGGCAATAAAGAAGGGAATCGCTTATTAAAGTATATTGCTGATCATATAACAATGTTTTTTGATACACAAAGAAAGTGCGTGTTTGGAAGAATTGAATCAGATGTATTTGGAATGTGTATTGCTCTTGAGCATAAAGATCAAATATATTATGTATTAGATCGGATAGCAAATGATATCAAGGCGTATCATATTAATTTTGATGTGGTGCCAACCTTTGGAATATATGAAATTGAAGATCATGATATGCCCGTAGATCGCATCTTAGATCGTGCAAATCTTGCAGCAAAGCAGTGTAAAGGAAATTATATTAAAAATTATGCATTTTATGATGATGCTATGGGGAAAATGCGAGAGAAAGAGCAAGAGATCATCAATGAAATGAATGAGGCGTTGGAGACGAATCAATTTGTCTTATATTTACAACCCAAATGTAGTTTGCTCGATCATTCCTCTGTTGGTGCAGAGGCATTGGTTCGATGGTTGCATCCTAAAAAAGGGATGATCATGCCCAATGAATTTATCCCTATTTTTGAAAGTAATGGATTTATTACAAAGCTTGATTTTTATGTATGGGAGCAGGCGTGTATACTTATAAAAAAGCAATTGGATACTAAGAACCATGCAATGCCAATATCTGTAAATGTGTCTAGAGTTAATATTTATTCTCCAAACTTCGTATCATGCCTTTGTAAGTTAACAGAAAAATATCAAGTACCAACATCTCTTCTGTATTTAGAACTTACGGAAAGTGCATATACTGACAATCCACAAATTATGAAGGATACCATAAAGCGTTTACAAAGTAAAGGATTTATTGTTATGATGGATGACTTTGGAAGTGGTTATTCTTCTCTTAATATTTTGAAGGATATTTCGGTAGATGTATTGAAGATTGATATGCGATTTTTATCCGATACAGAAAAGTCTGACAGAGGAAGAAATATATTAGAATCTGTAGTGCGAATGGCAAAGTGGCTGTCTATACCAACTGTAGTCGAAGGAGTAGAGACGAAAGAGCAAGTAGATTTCTTGACTTCTATTGGTTGTGAATATGTGCAAGGATATTATTTTGCACGTCCGATGCCCCAGGAAGTATACGAAAAATTGTGTGAAAATTATTCGGATACTAATATATTAATACGAAACAATCTGGAATCTCCTAAGCCATGGATATTAGATTCTCAGATTGAACAGATGTTAGTTCAGAATATGCATGCGGTTGCACTGTATGAAGTCACGGATTCTAAGATAGATATACTACGGGCAAATAATTTATTTTACGAAATATTTGGATATAGTGAGAAATTCAAAGGATTATCTAACCCTATGAAATTATACCCAGATAATTATAAACAAAATATATTTCAGTTATTTCAAAAAGCGATTCAAACAAAAGCGGTAGTGAAAGATGAATTCGAGTTAAAGATACCAATAGAAGATGTCAGTTGGGTGCGTGTAAAAGTAAGATATCTGAATACCATTGGGAATAGACATATATTATTAGGAATGATATTTGATATCTCTGAGCAGAAAAGGAAAGAAACAGACTTAGGACAAAATGTTCAGGATAAGTGTGGTAATCAGATTGTAACGAATCGTATTCTGATTATTGATGATAGTTCGATGAAGCGAACAGTATTACGAAACATATTTGATGATAAATTTGAAATTTTAGAAGCGGAAAATGGACAGCAAGGACTTCAGATTTTAGAGGAGAATGGCTACCAAATAGATATTATTCTTCTAGATTTAATGATGCCAATCATGAATGGTCTGGAATTTTTAAAAGAGAAAAAGAAAGTGGAAGAACTGTTTAGTACACCTGTTATTATCATTACTGCAAATGAGAACAAAGAGCAAGAATTGCTTGCTCTTCATCAAGGGGCAACGGATTATATCACTAGTCCCTTTATAAAAGAAACGGTTATACATAGGGTGAATAATGTACTTGAAACAAATCAGCGTTTTGTACATCTAATGAATGAATATCGAGCAGTATCTCATAAGGCAAAGACAGATTCTTTAACAGGTCTATATAATAGGGTCACGATTAAAAAGGTGATGAAACAAGCGTTAAATTATTCGGAAAATGAACATGCGATGGTTATGATAGATATTGATGATTTTAAAAATATCAATGACATGTATGGGCATACATATGGAGACTTAGTTCTAATGGAAGTTTCAGTGAAATTTCGCAAGTTGTTTCGCGAACATGATACCGTAGCAAGATTAGGGGGAGATGAATTTTGTGTGTTCATGAAGGAGATTCCTTCAGTTGAATTAGTATGGAAACGTTGTAATTTAATGTGCAAGGAAATGAGCCAAATGGTGATAGAACCTTACAAAGCGAAGGTGTCTTGTTCAGTAGGAATCGCTATTTCTTCTAATACTCTTAATACATTTGAAAAATTATATGAGAGCGCAGATATTGCACTGTATGAATCAAAGCGTCGCGGAAAAAGTAGAGTATTTGTATTTGGAAAAGAAGAAATTATGTCTTAATTACACGAGCTAGAAGTAGTAATATTTTAATGAAAGGGGAGTTATCAGTAATGGGGTGTCTAGGGATTCCGTTAGATTTAGAACATGCTTTTATCGGATTGATTTTGTGCATTACAATTCTAGGAATCCCCTTTGGTATGCAGCTGTTTAAATTAGCTAAATTAGCACGAATGCCCTTTGGAAGTGTGGTATATTAATACGACTTGTTATTGAAGGGGTGAGTGATTTCTTGCTTCAGTCATAGAATAAGGGTCTAGAATTTTCCGTAACTGTCCTTCGCTAAGAAGCGACTCAGATAAAACTAATTTTTTTACACTAATTCCTGTTTTTAATGATTTTTTAGCAATTTCTGAGGATTTTTTATATCCGATATAAGGACATAGGGCGGTAGTGATACCAACACTAGAGTCCATAAGTTTTTTACAGCGGTCTTTATTTGCGGAAATACCAATAATACAATTATGAACAAGTGTTTTAATGGCCTCTGTTAGGGTTGTGATAGATTCAAATAGGTTATAAAATACAACGGGTTCAAAGGCATTTAATTCAAGTTGCCCCGCTTCGGCAGCCATTGTAATCGTCATATCATGACCAATCACATGGAAGGCCACTTGATTTACCACTTCAGGAATAACAGGGTTGACTTTTCCGGGCATGATAGAAGAGCCATTTTGTTTTGCAGGAAGATTAATTTCGCCAAAACCAGTTTTGGGACCGCTGGAAAGCAATCGGAGATCATTACACATTTTGGAAAGATTCACCGCACAAGTTTTAAGAACTCCGGAGATCGTAACAAAGCCATCAAGATTCTCTGTAGCATCAAATAAATCCATCGATTGTTTTAAAGGGTAGTTACTTATTTTGCTAAGGTTTGGAACGATATTAGTTAGATAAGTATCTGGAACATTAATGGCGGTTCCAATTGCGGAAGCCCCTAAATTAACCGTATACATTTCGGATTGAGCGTGAAGCATACGTTGTCTATCTCTTTCTAGCATAGTAGCATAGGCATGAAAGCTTTGGCCTAATCGCATAGGGACAGCATCTTCTAATTGGGTACGTCCCATTTTTAGTATGGAATCAAATTCTTTTGATTTCTCCATCAAAGAATCTACTAACAGGGATAGGGAAGATAATAATGGTTGCATGAGATTTAGGACCGTTAATTTTCCAGCTGTGGGAATTACATCGTTGGTAGATTGTGCCATATTAACGTCATCATTTGGATGAACAATAGTATAGTCACCCTTTTTGCCACCTAGAAGTTCAATAGCACGATTTGCAACCACCTCATTGATATTCATGTTTGCACTTGTTCCGGCACCACCTTGAATAGCATCTACAATGAACTCTGAATAGTAGCCGCCAAGTATAATTTCATCACAGGCAGCAATCATTGCCTTCGCTTTTGGTTCATCGATTTGTTGATTGTGTTGATTTGTAATAGCAGCAGCTTTCTTTATACGAGCAAGATTTTGAATAAATACCGGATGCAATGGATGACCGGTAATAGAAAAATTATTTTTTGCTCTTAGGGATTGCACTCCGTAATATGCATTTATTGGTACATTCAGGGTTCCAATGGAATCGGATTCTACACGTGTTAGTTCTGTCATAGTACACCTCTTTCTAGCATGTGAAATGCTATTAAACTTTTTGTCTGAGACGAGAATAACACGTTCTATTTGTAAAATAAATATTTTTTTAAAAATGCTAGATTAGAAATGTAATTCAGGGTAAACGGTTAATTTATAAAATAAAAAGTTAAAAAATCTTTATAAAATTAAGTAAAGGAATGAATGAAAATCGCTTTTTGTGTGTTTTTAGGTATTAAAGTTTATTAATAACAAGAAATATGCTACAATTGGTATTATTTGTTATAATATATTTAAAAGAAAGTACATAGTAGCAGGAGAAGTATATGGAAAAAGAATTAGATAGTATTGATCGCAGTATTATTCAAATATTACAGGAGGATGCAAGAATACCAATAAAGGACATTGCTAAAGAAGTGTTTTTATCTTCACCAGCGGTATCTGCTCGTATAGAACGATTGGAAAAGAAAGGAATTATAATGGGGTATCATGCGGAAATTAACCCCATGACATTTGGTTATCATATTAGAGCCTTCATAAATGTGGAGGTAAAGCCATCGCAAAAAAAAGAGTTTTATCCATTTATACAAGCCATACCCAATGTGATAGAATGTAATTGTGTGGCAGGAGATTATACTATGCTAATTGAAGTGTGCTATCAGACCACGGAACAATTAGACCACTTTATTATTGAGCTACAAGTATTTGGACGTACAAAAACGCAACTTGTTTTCTCAACTTCGGTAAAGCATAGAAATGTTCCGATAACATAATCGATTCAATATTAGATAGTAAGAATTGAAAAAGAGTTTTAAATAAAGAACAGCCAAAGTAGCAGGAGGAGATTACGATGGAAAAAAACAATACGGAAGATAAAAAAGATGACCTATGGGTTTTGCTGAAATTAAAAGAACAACTGTATGCTGTCAATAGTTCAGTTGTAGAATCTATTATCCAGATTGAAGATAAAATAACAAAAATGCCCAAAAGCAGTGATTTGGTTCCAGGAGTAATAAGATTACGAGGGAATATTATTTCAATTGTTAATTTGAGAGCTTTTTTGGGAATGGGAACGCTGGAGGAAGAACAGAAGGAATTTGATGAAATGTTAGAGCAAAGAAAACAAGATCACATTCGATGGGTAAATGAGTTAAAAAGGTGCTTGCAAGAAGATGATAAATTCACACTAGCAACTGATCCGCATCAATGTGCGTTTGGAAAGTGGTATGATAATTATCACACAGATAATCAGACTGTGGCATTTCATTTAAATAAGATAGATGAACCACATAAAAAATTACATGAGACGGCACACGAAGCCTTTGATTGCCTAAAACAGTGCGAGTCATGTGAAAGGGAAGAATGTCTACAAATAGTGTTAAAAAAAGAGACGGAAGTCTATATGCCAAAGGTGGTCGGACTCTTGGAACAAGCCAAAACGGTATTTAAAGACAGTTATCGTAAGATGTGTGTTGTGCTATCGGATGGAAGCACAGAGCGGGGCATTCTCGTAGATTCAGTGGTATCCGTAGAAAAATTAACAACATTTACAGAGACGGATAGCTACGTGGGAAGTGGAGAAAAGTCGCTTGTTTCTCAATTTTCACAGAGATATCACGGAGGAGAACAGGTACTGATATTGAACCATGAAGAGCTTTTGGCAAATATATAACTGTGATAGAGGCGGGGGAATGTAAATTCCCCGCCTTTGTATGTTATTCATCAAAAATAGTGATAATTTCTCCATCTAGAATACGATTCATATTTTTTACTGCACAAAAATTTCCACACATACTGCAGGTATCTTCCTTTTCGGGTTTCGAGGACTCACGATACGCTTTGGCTTTTATCGGATCAATAGAAAGTTCAAACATGTGATCCCAATCTAGGTTCTTTCTTGCGGTGCTCATTTGATTATCCCAATCCATTGCTCCAGGAACACCCTTTGCAATATCAGCAGCATGGGCAGCAATTCTGGTTGCAATAATTCCCTCTTTTACATCATCTACATCAGGGAGACGTAAATGTTCTGCAGGAGTAACATAGCATAGGAATGATGCTCCATTTGAGGCAGCAATTGCGCCACCGATGGCGGATGTAATATGGTCATATCCAGGTGCTATGTCGGTAACTATTGGACCTAACACATAAAATGGTGCACCATAGCATAAGGTCTTTTGAATCTCCATATTAGCAGGAATTTGATGTATTGGCATATGGCCAGGACCCTCAATCATAACTTGAACATCTTTTTTCCAGGCACGCTTTGTTAATTCACCTAATAAAATCAATTCCTCTATTTGTGAGGCATCTGTTGCATCTGCGAGACAGCCTGGACGGCAGGCATCTCCAAGACTCAAAGTAACATCATAAGATCTACATATGTCAAGGATTTCATCGAAGTATTCGTAGAAGGGATTCTCTTCTCCAGTCATTTCCATCCACGCAAAGATAATTGAGCCACCACGAGATACGATGTTAGTGAGGCGTTTGTTACGTTTAAATTTTCCGGCAGTTTCTTTATTGATTCCGCAATGAAGTGTCATAAAGTCAACACCGTCTTTTGCATGCATGCGAATAATATCAATCCATTCAGTGGCTGTAATCTGAATCAAAGGCTTGTGATAATATACAACAGCATCGTAGATTGGAACTGTTCCAATCATAGCAGGGCAAGTTTTAGTCAACTCTGTTCTAAATTTCTGCGTATCCCCATAAGAACTTAAATCCATAATAGCTTCCGCACCCATATCAATGGCACTTTGCACCTTTTTAAGTTCCATAGCCATATCAGTCATATCCCTTGAAGTTCCTAAGTTCACATTAATCTTTGTCTTTAACATGGAGCCCAAACCATTTGGCTTTATAGCCGTATGTTCTTTATTACATGGAATAATAATTTTCCCTTCAGCCATAAGGGAAGTTAAATCCGATATGGAAATATTTTCTCTTTTAGAAACAATTTCCATTTCTTTTGTTACAATGCCTTTTCGGGCGGCTTCCATCTGTGTTGCATAATTCATTTCTAATACCTTCTTTCTATGTATTTTATTAATTCAGGGCAATAAAAATGGAGAACAACCATAGGTGTTCTCCGATTTATGACAATCTCTCACTTCCTACGGTGGCATTACCCACATCAGGTGCAAGGGTCGAAGTTTGATTACTTCCTCTCAGCCTGCTATACAAGCTCCCCTGATATTAATATAGTTTATTATAACATAAGTTAGGCGGATAGGGGAAGGACATATAATATAAACCGTATTCTTGGTAATATTGTGATTTTACTGAGGCGTTTTCTTTGTTGGCTTTCGGCTCCAAACAGCACTTGGCTGAGCTTTGGCGGTAGGGTAACGGAAGAGCAATTTTTTTAGGGCGTCCCAATTAAATGGATACAATGGCCAAAAATAGCTTTTATGAGCAAAGGTTGGGGTAGTTATAATGGAAATAATAATTAAGACTGTTCCAATGATAAAACCATAAACGCCAAAAAAACCAGTCATAAAGATCAAAAGTAGACGATAGACTCGAAGGGCATCGCCAAAGTCAATGCTTGGTAGAGCTAAGGTAGTTAAAAGAGTAATAGCGGCATAAAATATTACTTCTAGTGAAGCCCAATTAAGGCTAATAGCTACATCACTTAAGATTAGGCCACCAACAATAGAAAGTGAGCCCGAAAACTTACTGGAGCTATGAGCAGATGAGTATTTAAATAAATCTAATCCAACTTCGATAAATATGACGTAACCAAACAATTGAACAGACCCGACACTTCCAGTAGACAACAAATTTAGTTTATCAGATACTCTTGGCAAGTAGGCTCCGATGAGTAAAAAGACTGGCATTAAAAATAAGCTTGTCAATATACAAACAAAACGAATTAATCTGGAATAATTACTGACTGTTGGGTTTTTATAGTAGTCTTCGGGACTTTGTGTAAACTGAAAAATTGTACAAGGTAAAATTAGAGCAGTTGGGGAATTATCTACTAATACTAAAAGATGGCCTTCCATTAAATAACTACAGGCAACATCGGGGCGCTCGGTTATTTGCATACATGGGAGTGGATTATACCATCGCTTCTTTACAATCAGTTCTTCTAGACTTTTTACACCCATGGTTAAAGATGTGATCTTTAAAGAAGAAAGAATTTGATTCAAATGCTCTAATAAATCATCATCTACTAATCCATTCACATATGCCACTGCAACATCTGTCTTACTATCACTTCCTATAGAATGCATCTCAAAGGTTAATTTGGGATTACGAATTCTACGTCGTATAAGATTCGTATTAAAAAGAACCGTTTCTACAAATCCATCGCGTGCTCCCTGTGTTACTTTTTCAGTGTCGGGTTCCTCTATGCTTCTATTCGGATACTGTCGAGCATCGAGTATAATGGCTTCTGAGAATCCATCAATGATTAAAACAGATGGACCACTTAATAGATTTTTTAGGATAACGTTCCAATCAGTTGCCAATTCAACTTGTGCATAGCCAATTTTAGAATTCATGTATTTTTGAATATTTTCAACGGTAGTATCTTCCATATAAACTGGATTTTGTAAATCAGAAAAAATTTTTTGAATGGATGAGTTTTGGCAGAACCCATTAATCCCTAGCCAGAAGGCTTTAGTTGAGCCTAGGAATAAATCTCTTGTAATCAAGTCAAAACTAGTACCAATTGGTAGTAGTTTGTGTGCTTGTTGTATATTTTCATTTAGATTTGTTGACAAATTCATACAATTACCTCCATAGATAATTGTAGTATTAGCAAAAAGAAATATTTTATGAATTTTTGAAAATAAGGGATGGAAGCAATATATATTGCTTCCATCCCTTATTTAATGATGTTTAATTTTTTTATTAGAATACATATTTTCGTCTGCGTTGCGAAAAACATCTAAAATATCAAGGTGATCAGCTTTGTTATATTGACTATAGCCATAAGAGATGGTTGGTACAATAGAATCCTTCTCTCTTTCCAAGTCTAAATAATGTAGCATCGATGAAATACAGGAGTATATGGCATCTTCCTCAACCCTTGAAGCTAAAACACAAAATTCATCACCACCAATACGGTAAGAGTACCCGATAGATTGAAAACTCTTTTTAATAATCTGAGCTATTAAGCGCAAATAATAATCTCCCTTTATGTGACTATAGGTATCATTAATATGTTTAAACATATCCACATCAAATAAGATTACATATACATCATTTTTTTCCTTAAGTATTTCTAATTGTTTTTCAAAGGCTGGGCGGTTTAATAGTTGTGTGACAGTATCGTACTTAAATTGCATTTCACGCTGAAAAAGGTAATACATTACTAAAACGAGTGTAATGCAATGCCAGGAAGAGTGTATGTGTGGAATTAGAACTTGGACTGTTGTACCAACAAGAATAATACTGCACAATATTAGTAAAAACACATACTCTGTATTTTGAAATTTTGTCCATTGATGATAATTAGTAATTACAAGTAGAAGGAGTCCTAATAAATAAGTTATGACATAAAAGATAAAAAAAGGCCCTCTTTCGTAAGCATTATTAGGTGAAATAGAAAATGCTAAGCCGGTCCAAGGTGAAGTAATATAAAGAAGCGCATTTAATAATAATGGGATATAAAAATAAATTGTGTTTTTATATAATGTCTCATCTAATACAACGGCTAACAAATAAGGAATACATGCAGACAGTGAAAACCCAACAATGTTGGCAATAATATTAGGAAGACGATATTCTGGGCCAAGAGTATCAAATATAATGGTGCAAAGTTCTGTTATGATAACAATGATAGTGATTATAATAGTAATCAAATATGTGTTTGTTTTCTTAGTGGTCATAATCGTATTATAACCAACCAGATACAATAAAAGTAGAAGCATTATTATATTAATTACGCTACTTGTACTTAGTGCAAGAATGTAATTGAACAAGATCTTTTCCTCCATCTTTTGTGGGTGAATTAATAAAAAATAAACATAAAACTAAAACATATTATAACACCAAATAAATACTTCCGCTAGTTGAAATTCAATAGGTATAAAGAGAGGTTTAAATATCCGGCGAATGTTACCCATAGTAAATACGGAATTTGAAGTTTCGCTGCAATAGGGTCAATCTTGAAAAAAAGTAAAATCATTAAAAGTATAGTGATCCAAAGCAAAAGTAAAATGAAAAATGCAAGTAAAATATTTTGCATATTAAAAAAAACAAGGGACCAAATGAAATTAAGTATTAATTGTATGTAATAGAGGCTTAAGGCATATTGTTTGTATGGTGAGTCAGAGTTGTCAATCAGATAATAGCTAATCCCCATTAAAACATATAGTATAGTCCATACAATTGGAAATAGCCAATTAGGAGGGATAAAAGATGGTTGCTGTAAAACACTATAAAATTGGATGTTATTGGATGTAAGTAACCAAGATAGAACACCAACACATAGAGGGATAGCAATACTCATAATCAATGATTTAAAATTTAATTTCATAAGAACTCCTTTATCATTATAATTAATATTATTTTATACATTTTATGATGAAAATAAAAAATTAGAATTTATCTAGACTGAATTATTTCTTTAAGAAAGTACATAATATATCAAATGATATACATAAGTAGGAGGATAAGAAATGATGTCTATCTGGACAAACGAAACAACAAAATCGAAATTTAAAATATTAGAGCAGGATATAAAGACAGATGTGTTAATTATAGGAGGTGGAATGGCAGGTGTATTATGTGCTCGTTTGTTAGAGCAGCAAGGTGTAAATTATATGTTAGTTGAAGCGGATACAATTGGTGGGGGAATTACAAAAAATACAACCGCTAAAATCACAGCACAACATGGTTTGATCTATAGCAAGTTAGTGAAAAAAAGAGGGATAGAATGTGCAAAACGGTATTTAGAAATAAACGAAATTGCTATTAAAAAATATAGGGAATTAAGTAAGGTTATCTCTTGTGAATTTGAGGAAAAAAGTGCATTTGTATATGGGCGGGAACATAGAGAGAAGTTAGAACAGGAGATGGATGCGTTAAAATTAATAGGAGTGAATCCAGACTTTCATGACGAGATAATGCTTCCGTTTTCTGTGGTTGGAGCTATTGAATTTAAAAACCAGGCACAATTTCATCCCTTGAAATTTTTATATGGTATCGCCCAAGGATTAAATATTAATGAGCACACATTTGTGAGAGAAGTTAAGGATCGAAAGGCTTTTACCGATCATGGAATCATCTCGGCAGAAAAAATTATTGTAGCTACGCATTTTCCATTTTTAAATAAATATGGAAGCTATTTCCTAAAGATATATCAGCATCGATCCTATGTGATTGCTTTAGAACAGGCACCAAATATAAATGGAATGTATGTTGATCAAGCAGAAAAAGGAATGTCATTTCGTAATTATAAAGATCTATTGCTGGTTGGAGGAGGAGATCATCGGACTGGAAAGCAAGGTGGTAACTGGAAAGAACTACGAGAATTTGCGGACAAGTATTATCCAAGAGCAAAGGAGGCATATGCATGGGCCACGCAAGATTGCATGCCTTTAGATGATGTACCATATATTGGTCAATATTCAAAGCATACTCCTAATCTTTATGTAGCAACAGGGTTTCATAAATGGGGAATGACCACGTCTATGGCTGCAGCCATGTTATTAACCGATATAATATTAGAAAAAGATAATCCATATCAAGAATTATTTGCACCGAATAGAAGTATGTGGAACAAACAATTAGCTGTAAATAGCTGGGAGGCAATTCTAAATATTCTAACGCCAACGATTCCGCGTTGTCCACATTTAGGATGTGCATTAACATGGAATCAAGTAGAGCATACATGGGATTGTCCTTGCCACGGATCTCGATTCGAGCAAACTGGAGAATTAATTGACAATCCTTCCATAAAATGTGCTAGCATAATTTCAAAGGAAAAAGGCAAAATAAACAGTAAAACCAAAGAAGGAGGAAAACTATGAATCAGATATCAGAAAAAGAACTATCAGCATTAAATGATTTACTTTCAGAGGAAGAACTGTTAATTAAAAAATTTCAAATGCTTGCAAGTCAAACGCAAGATCAAGAAATTAAATCTCAATTTACAGAAATTTCCAATAAGCACCAAGGACACTTTAATTCATTATACCAACAATTAAGATAAGGAGGAAAAACGATGCAAGTATTTACGGATAAAGAAATATTAGGAGATGGATTAGCAGCAGAAAAAGCGGCAACCGATCATTACAATACATTTGCTAATGAATGTGTTAATGACAATGTAAGAAGTGCTATTTTACATTGCTTAGAACAAGAACACAGCATTCAACAGGATGTATTTAACACAATGCATGCAAAAGGATATTATCCGACTCCCGCAGCAGAAAGTAACAAAGTAACTGAGGCTCAACAAAAATTTTCACAATGTGTAAAAAAAATCTAATAATAAAAGAATAGCAATTTATAAAATATCCCCCATGGTAGGTAGCATACTTTACTGTTGGGGGAATTATTATATTTCTCATAAAAATAAAAACGTTGCAAAAACAACATATAAACAAAAAATACTATGGTATGATCGCTTCATAACACAGAGTGGTTTACACAGATTATAGGAGGAGACATAACATGAGTAGAAGTATGTATTGTATGCAATGTCAAGAAACAAGCCGAAATCAAGGCTGTACAAAAGTAGGTGTGTGTGGAAAAAGTACGGATTTAGCAAATATGCAAGATTTGTTAATCTATGTAACAAAAGGATTGGCAGAGGTAACTACAAGGCTACGTACGGAAGGCAAGGGTGTTCCAAAGGAGATAAATAGATATATTACAGTAAATTTATTTACAACCATTACAAATGCGAATTTTGATGATGAAGTTTTTTATGTAAGGGTAAAGGAAACCTTGAAACTTAAAAAAGAGATGATGGCTCAACTTACTCAGAAGGATGGACTATCAGAGGCTGCCTTATGGGATATTGTAGGGGAGAGTCAATCAGAATTAAAAACAAAAGCTGGTAGAGATGAAGTAGGAGTACTGGCTACTGAAAATGAAGACATACGTTCTTTAAGAGAACTGATTATATATGGACTTAAGGGATTATCGGCGTACACAAAGCATGCCAATGCATTAGGGTATGATAGTGAGGAAATTGATATATTTGTGCAAGAAACATTGATGAAATTATTAGATGATTCTTTGACGGTAAATCAATTAGTAGACTTAACACTAGAGACTGGTAAGGTTGGGGTTGATGGTATGGCACTATTAGATGTAGCAAACACCACAATCTATGGAAATCCAGAGATTACAAAAGTAAAGATTGGAGTAGGGAAACGTCCTGGTATTTTAGTGTCAGGTCATGATCTTGCAGATCTAGAACAACTATTGATACAAACCGAAGGAACCGGGGTGGATGTATATACACATTCCGAAATGCTACCAGCACACTACTATCCAAAATTAAAAAAATATACACATTTAGTAGGAAATTATGGGAATGCATGGTGGAAACAAAAAGAAGAGTTTGAAAGTTTTCAAGGACCAATTTTAATGACAACGAATTGTATTGTACCTCCAAAAGATTCGTATAAATCCCGTCTCTTTACAACTGGAGCCGCTGGATTTGCCGGATGTAAGCATATAGAAGGAGAAGCAGGAGCCAGGAAAGATTTTTCTGAAATCATAGAATTAGCAAAGAAATGTCAAGCACCAGAGGAAATTGAAACTGGAGAGATTATTGGTGGTTTTGCACATGAGCAAGTATTTGCATTAGCAGATACCGTGGTAGAGGCTGTGAAGTCAGGTGCTATTAAAAAATTCGTGGTAATGGCAGGTTGTGATGGTAGATCAAAATCTAGAAATTACTATACAGATTTCGCTAAGGCATTACCGAGTGATACGGTCATTTTAACAGCGGGATGTGCGAAATATAAATATAATAAATTAAATTTAGGTGATATCGGTGGGATACCGAGAGTGTTAGATGCAGGTCAATGTAATGATTCGTATTCCCTTGCTTTAATTGCACTAAAATTAAAAGAGGTCTTTGAACTAGCAGATATCAATGAATTACCAATTATTTATAATATTGCTTGGTATGAGCAAAAAGCAGTGATTGTATTGTTGAGCTTATTATATCTTGGAGTAAAAGAAATTCATTTAGGACCAACACTTCCAGCATTCCTTTCACCTAACGTGGCAAATGTATTGATTGAAAATTTTGGGATTACAGGGATTAGCACGGTAGAAAAAGATATGAAATTATTTTTTGGAGAAGAAATAAAAAGCAATGATGCAATAGGGAATGTCATTAAGAAAGATACTGTGATTGGGGATATATTAGAGTCTAATCCTGAAAATGCTTCTGTTCTTATGGAGATGGGAATGCATTGCTTAGGTTGTCCAGCTTCTCAAATGGAAACGCTGGAAGAGGCTTGTGCTGTTCATGGTTTTGAAGTGACAGAGATTCTAGCAAAATTAAAATAGAATGTAAAAGTATAGTATAAGATAAAATCACCAAAAAAGTCTGAGAAAAGACATTTTTGGTGATTTTTGCTTTTTGGTGACTCAATCACAGAAAATGAGGAAAGATACTTGTATAATCAATTAATCAAATGAAAATATATAAAGGAGTAGGTGAATAAGATGTCTAAAACATTAATTATTGGAGGTGTGGCAGGTGGTGCTACAACGGCTGCAAGATTAAGAAGAAAAGATGAATCGATGGATATTATTATATTTGAGAAGGGAGCGTATATTTCGTATGCAAATTGTGGATTACCTTATTATATTGGTGATGTAATAAAAAGTAGGGATGCCTTATTATTGCAGACACCACAGATGATAAAGCAAAAGTTTAATATTGATGTCCGGGTGGCAAGTGAGGTTCTGGAAATCAGACCAGAAGAGAAGATAGTAATCGTGAAAGAGTTGGAAACAGGAAGAGTCTATCAAGAAAATTATGATACCTTGGTAATTGCAACTGGATCATCGCCACTTAAGCCACCGATTCCTGGAATTGAAGGCAACAATATTTATACCCTATGGACCATCCCAGACATGGATATGATTAAAAAGGCAATCATTGAAAAAAATCCAAGAAGTGCAGCAGTTATAGGGGGTGGGTTTATTGGTCTTGAAATGGCTGAAAATCTTCATCATGCAGGAGTGAAGGTCAGTGTCATAGAAATGCAAAATCAAGTCATGGCACCAATAGATTATGAGATGGCACAATTATTACAAGAGAATATGACACAGAATCAGGTGGAAGTAATTTTAGAGGATGGAGTAGATTCTTTTGAAGAAGTACAAGGAAGAACAATGATACGACTAAAGAGTGGGAAAGAGATAATTGTAGATATGGTTATTCTTTCCATTGGAGTAAAGCCAAACAGTAAACTAGGTAATCAAGCAGGGCTTCAACTAAATACCCGTGGTGGTATTGTTGTAGACGAATATTTAAGAACATCCCAGCAGGATATTTATGCAGTGGGTGATGTAATTGAGGTAGAGCATTATGTTACAAAGAGTAAGACTATGATACCTCTTGCAGGGCCAGCAAATAAACAAGGCAGGATCTGCGCAGACAATATTACAGGAGGCAGAAAGGTCTATAAAGGAACAATGGGGACATCTATTGCGCAAGTATTTGATTTATCAGTTGCTACAGTAGGAATAAATGAAAAGACATTGCAGGCAATGGGAAAAGAGAAGGCAAAAGATTACTTCAGTATTATCATTAATCAAAAATCTCATGCAGGATATTATCCAGGAGCTACCCCGATTACATTAAAATTACTCTTTGATACCACGGGTCATATATATGGAGCTCAAATTATTGGGCAAGATGGAGTAGATAAAAGAATTGACACCATCGCTACCACTATGTGTTTGGGTGGGACGGTGGAAGATCTAGCGGAATTAGAATTGGCATATGCCCCTCCTTTCTCTGCTGCAAAGGACCCTGTCAATATGCTAGGATTTGTGGCACAAAATATATTAGAAGGATTGGTATCTTTTATCGATTACAAAGAATTGGATGCATTAATGAGTGATGAAAAAAAGAAAGGAACATATGTCATACTTGATGTCACAGAAGATGTAGAACGAATAGTTTATCAGATTCCAAATTCCTATCACATTCCATTAGGACGATTAAGGGAGCGGATGGAAGAATTAGCGAAAGATAAATTGATTATACCATATTGTGCCATTGGTGTTCGGTCTTATAATGCGGCCAGAATATTAAGTCAGCATGGATTTCAACATGTGAAAGTCTTGGAAGCAGGGACTGCTTTTTATAAATCCATGCATTATCAACAGATGAATTCTAGAGAAGAAGGCATTACAAGGGATAACGGCGTGGATAGAAATGACACAAATGGAATTCAAAAGGCAGTTAGGATATTAGATTGTTGTGGTTTGCAATGTCCAGGACCAATTATGAAAGTGAATGAATCGTTGGCTGAGATGCAAGAAGGTGAGGTCTTACAGATTTGTGCAACAGACATGGGATTCGCTAGGGATGTAGAGGCTTGGTGCAGAAGAACTGGAAATCAATTGGTAGGCAAAGAACGAAAAGGGAAGGAGCAGATTGTATATATTCAGAAAGGTAAATCTAGATGTGAAGTTACCCAAAGAATCTCACACACAGAGTTACCACAGGGAAAAACACTTATTGTTTTTAGCGGGGATTTAGATAAGGTGTTGGCTGCCTTTATCATTGCAAATGGGGCAGCATCTATGGGAAGGCCAGTCACTATGTTTTTCACCTTTTGGGGACTAAATGCATTGCGAAAAAGTGAAAAACAGCGGACAAAAAAACCATTTCTAGATCGTATGTTTGGGACAATGATGCCAAGAGGTACAAAGCGGTTAAAACTTTCCAAGATGAATATGGCCGGGATGGGAACTCAAATGATGAAAAAGGTAATGAAGGATAAGAATGTGGATTCTTTAGAAGCATTGATGAAACAAGCTATGAAAAATGGTGTGAAGCTAATCGCCTGTACCATGTCTATGGATGTTATGGGAATTACTAGAGAAGAATTAATTGAAGGGGTGGAATTCGCAGGTGTGGCGTCTTATTTGGGGGATGCAGAGGAGTCCAATGTAAATCTATTTATATAGAAAAAGAATAGATTTCTGTAATAATCAATAAGCCAGTACAAATAGTACTGGCTTATTGAGAGGTGAAATCTATGTAAAGTTTAATTGTTGTTAGGCGAGGACCAACAATCACACATGAGCTTTTTCTTATATATAACCGCCGTCCTCTGTTTTTCTATATTTATCATAACAGAAGAATGTGAGTGAATTGTGACAGAAAACAAAAGAAAATCTTAAAATTATTAATTAAAAATGAAGTACGCGGAGTTAGTAAAACTCCGCGTAAAAATTACATAGATTTGTTTTTAAAAGATTCGCAGTCAGTACATTCCACTTTTGTAGGGTTAGATTCGTGTGTACCTACCTTAATCTTGTCTAAGGTACAATAATCTTCGCTTTTTGCATGGTGAGCACAGTTGCTAATAGAACATTGAATACTTTCATTCTTACCATTGATCATCATAATAGATTCTCCTTTTCATTTGTCAATTATTAGTGTTTGCATAATTGGAGAAAGTATGTGTGGTAATAAATAAAAATTTTTTTTGTCACTTACTAGAGCAAACCTCATAGTTTATCACCATGGTGGAAAGCGTATCTCCAAGTTGTGTCAATTCAGCAGCAATTATTGCTGCGTTTTCTGGTGATGTAGATTCAAATATTTTACACGCAATTGCGGTAATAAAAGCGGCACGTTCACATGGATTCACGACAACACCCCTATTTAATATATGTAAGGGTTTTTGTAGTGTGAATGAGGTACAACTACCTGAAAAAGGAGCATATATCTCTTAGTATTTAACAAGCTTACTAGATTGGCATACTATAAATAAAGAGATTTGGGAGTACATGAAATGGTAAAAACAGAAAAATATAATATAACTTTTTGTGGAAGGACTAGATTGCAAGAAGCAGAAGATTTTGCTGATGAGTGGAATAAAATTGCTAGGGAAGTTTCTTTGAAAACAAAAGTTTTTGTTGAGGCTGTATTTGAAGAAGAATATGAAAAATGTAAGAGCGTAGAATGCAAGGAAAAGTTGAAATGCATTCGTTTAAGAAGTATAAGAGAACCTGGTTTGTATCCGATAAAGGAATCATATGCTAAATCTATAGTCCTAATAGTGGAGAAATTGAGGGAATATTATAATGAGGCCTATACAACAGTAGAAGTGACAGAAATTGATATACAGACGCTTTTACCAAGTGCTTACGAAGTGATTTGAATTCTATTAATTGAATACCACAATACAAGAACAAGAAAGGGCAGATGCGACCATTTGTGCCAAAATCAAGCAAGTTATGACATGGCAGTAGAACGTTTTAAAATAACATTGTATAATCTTGTTAAAAATTGAAAGGGACGTCGTTTATGAAAAAAAGAGAAATCATACTGCCATTGTTAGCTTTGTTTTTTGTTTTGTTAGTAGGATTTATTATCTTTACTATAGGAAATGATAGAATCTTTAATAGTACACAAGAAGAATTATATTTAGTACAAGAAGTTGATATAAATGGAAAATTTATATCTAGTAGAACCATTTCAGAAAAAGAATTTCAAATGATGAAAATACCTCCGGTGAATAGGTACAGAAAGGGACAGCATGTACGTGACTGTAACCAAATAGTTACAACATTTTATAGACGTTTTTCTAATTGTGGTGTGTATTACTTTTTGCCTTCTACAATTACATATATAGTTAAATTAAATCCAATGAAGTTATGGAGCTATAAGATTATAAGGAAACTATCTAGATATTTTGAATTCAAAGCAACAAACATAGAAAATGAATGCGCAACCTGGTGGATGACTAGGTTGCTTTTTATGTACTTGCCGAAAATATAAAATATCATTATAATTTAGAAAAAAGAAATGATAAAGAGGTTTGAATATGATAGATGAAATTATAAATTATAACAAAGGATTCATAGAACAAAAGAGATATAAACCTTTCGAGACCAGCAAATACCCAAATAAAAAGCTGGCAATTCTGACTTGTATGGATACCCGTCTTACGGAGCTCCTTCCAGCGGCTCTCGGCATCAAAAATGGAGATGCAAAGATTATCAAAAATGCAGGCGGAGTAGTTGATCATCCATATGGCAGCGTGGTGAGAAGCCTTCTTGTTGGAATATTATCTCTAGATGTGGAAGAAATTATGATTATTGGTCATACAGATTGTGGTGTACAGGGAATGGATGGAAAATCTATGCTTGGAAAACTGGAACAAAGGAATATTCCTCGTGAACATATAGAATTAATTGAAAAGAGTGGTATTGATTTGGAAAAATGGCTTGGGGGATTTGATTCTGCTGAAGAATCTGTAAAAAGTACAGTGGAAAGTCTAAAAGAACATCCGCTGATGCCGAAAGATATTGTAATAAGAGGGTTTATGATGGATTCTGTTACGGGAGAATTAAATATACTATAAAACATTTAAGGAAAGGGGAGATAGAAAAATCAGTGATGCATTTCATTTTGAAAATAATATAGTATCATAATAAAAAAGAAAGGCTAGAAGCAAATAAAACCGCTACTCTTAGCCTTTGAAAAGCAGATAACGGGAATCGAACCCGCCTATCCAGCTTGGGAAGCTGGCATTCTACCGATGAACTATATCTGCATAAATACAGTTTACCACTTTTTGTAAAAAAATCAATAGAACTTTAAGAAATCTTAAGGTTCTATTTTTTGAATGTTAAGATCTATTTGTTATGCTATGAGAACAAACTTGCAACAAGAAGAGGAGAAAAACAAATGAAAAAAGGAGAAGGCTATAATTTCAGGCGACTCACACAACTTATTTCAATCTTAGGAATTCTATTCGTAATTGGATTTTGCATATATGGTTTTCAAACAGGTATATTCACAAAGATAGATATACTTCAAAAGGCGATAAAAGATTTAGGTATCATGGGACCATTGCTGTTTATTACGATTCAAATTGTACAAGTCATTGTACCTGTTATACCAGGTGGAGTAACTCTAGCAGCAGGTGTGGTTCTTTTTGGTCCATGGTTTGGATTTTTTTATAATTATGTAGGTATAATTACCGGATCTATTATAGCATTTATGCTAGCAAGGCATTATGGAAAACCGTTTATTCATAATTTTGTATCGGAACAAACATATCAAAAATATGAGGGATGGTTAGAAGAAAAACATCGTTTTCATAAACTATTTACAACAGCTATGTTTTTACCAGGATTTCCAGATGATTTTATCTGCATGTTAGCAGGGCTAACCAAAATGCCATGGAAAAAATTTGTATTATTATTAATGCTTGCTAAGCCGGCGTGTATTTTGGCATATAGTTTTGGGGCAATTACAATTGGCACTGTAGTAAGTTAGAAATAGTTCTATAATTTCAATATAAATGGATTGATATTTTAGCGCATGAATGGTATGATAATAATGAACAAAATTTATCAAGAAAGGATGTTAATTATGAAAAAATATATTTGTGAACCATGTGGGTATGAATATGATCCAGAAGTTGGAGATCCAGATGGTGGAATAGCACCGGGTACAGCTTTTGAAGACTTGCCAGAAGATTGGTTATGTCCTATCTGTGGATTAGGAAAAGACGTATTTGTTGCAGAATAGCAAGGAGGTTGTTACGCAATGAGAATAGAGTTTGATGAATCTTTAGTAACTGGTAATGAGCTGATTGATACACAGCACCAGGAATTGATTGCAAGGGTTAATAAGCTGACAACTGACTGTAGTGTTGGAAAAGAAAAGAATGTAGCAGTTCAAACACTAGGCTATTTAATGGATTATACAGAATTTCACTTTCATGCAGAAGAAGAGTTACAAGAGGAGAATGGATATCCACAACTGGTAGCGCATCAAGGTCAACATGCGGAATTTAAAAAGGCGGTTGACGAATTAAAAGAAATGTTTGAGGAAGAAGAAGGTCCAACAGAAGCGTTTGTACTTGCAGTTAAAAAGAATGTAGTAGATTGGTTGTTAAACCATATTAAAATATGGGACAAAGAAGTTGCTGAATTTGTTAAAAATAAATAATATAATAGGATGCTCCTTAATCAATGGTGATTGAGGAGCTTTTATTATAAATGAAAAGGGTGGAAAAAACACAAAATATAGGGTATACTATCAAAAATGATGAAAAATCAGGGAGATACTATATGAAAATAAAATCCTTTAGAGACGATTCCCAAAAACAAATATTAGTGTTCTTTACTTTTACAATATTGTCTTGTTTAGTGATTGCATTTATGATGAATACACCAAAGGAATTGCTAGAAGGATTATGGAATATTGTTATATCAAGGGACGCTTTAGTAACAGATTATTTTGAAATCGCAAATATTGGAGCAGCATTTTTAAATTGTGCATTGTTAATGATTATGTCTTTAGGTCTGATTGTGTTCTCCAAACTTCCATTTACAGGTCTTACAATAGGTGCATTTTTTATTTCGGGAGGTTTTGCGTTATTTGGGAAAAATCCAATTAATATAGTACCTATTTTATTCGGTTCTTTTTTGTATGCAAAAATGCAAGGAGTTAAAATGGCTAGATATTTATATATTGCGCTATTTGCGACAGCGTTAGCTCCGTTGGTAACGGAGCTGGCGTACATTCTTCCGTTTGCGCAATGGGCAAATATAATAGTTGCAATATTAGTAGGAATTATAGTTGGTTTTGTAATCCCACCTCTATCTGCACACACGGTATCTATGCATATGGGGTATAATTTATTTAATGTAGGGTTTGCTACTGGAATTTTGGGATTTGTCATTGTATGTATTTTGAAATCTTATGGAATTCAAATAGAGAATGTGATGATATGGAAAGAAGGACGCCCACTGTGGTTAATTGTTGTATTATATCTATATTTTGTACTTACTTTTTTGTATGGATGGATTCTTTGCCAAGGGTCGTGGCAATCAGTGTGTCATATCATGAGACATCCCGGGCGTGCAGTAGCAGATTTTATATTGATGGATGGTGTTGGCCCAACATTTATGAATATGGGGATTGTTGGTAGTGTATGTCTGAGTTATATAATAATGATCGGTGGAGACTTGGCCGGACCTATTGTAGGTGCTATTCTTAGTATTTTTGGATTTGCAGCATTTGGAGTACACGTACGTAACTATTTACCAGTTCTACTTGGAATCTATTTGGCTACTTTTATTAAAATTTTTACGCCAACCACACCAGGAACTCAGATAGCATCTCTTTTTTCTGCTTGTGTGGCACCAATTTGTGGTCAATTTGGAATGCTTGCTGGAATTGCAGCAGGATACTTACACATATGCATTGTTACATTTTCTGGACAAATGTATTCCGGTTTAAATCTCTATAACAATGGATTTGCAGGAGGGTTTGTAGCAATTATTATGATCCCGGTATTAGAGAGTTTTATCAAAAGATTCAAGGAAAGATAGAGGAGTCAGGAGGGCTGTATTATGATGCATGAGCAGAAAAAATTAGGAAAAATCGTTGAAGAATTAACTATGTTTTTCTTTAGTATAGGAGCGAATGACAGTACTGCAAGAATTAGACTGGAAGGTAAAAAGGCAATCATTACATTTGCATCTAATTATGAATTGGAACACGAACATAAATTAGAATCTATGGAGAGGTATTTAAAGTGTGGGAGGAATGACGGATTAGAAGATACGTATTGGGAATTAGCAGGAGCAGGTGACCCGGGGGAAGGAAGTCAGTTATTGCTTATTGGAACCATGGTAGACTCAGTAGAGGTTCATATCGCAAAAAACACGGTGAATATAAACTTAATTAAGGAACTTAATTAAAATAGTACTAGGGGTTAGTGCATTTTACCACTTCGGGTAGAGAAGGACGATGAAAAAGATGAAAAAAACTTCGGCTATCATTATTATAATTCTTTCTAGCATGTTGATCATAGCTATGCCAAAGGTTCTAAACTCTGAGAATCTTTCTTTTGATAATGAGAAAGCAATGCCATTTAATCATGGCTGGACTTATCAAACAAGAGAAAATCAGCAGAAAGAGATAGTTTTGCCAGTAAAATTAGACATTGACACGGGAACAGATTGTATATTAACCAATACATTTCCCAATACCTTGGTACCAGGAGCGGCTATCTGCATATTTACCACTGGCCAATCTATTCGGATTATTGTGGAGAACCAAATTTTATATGAGCATGGGGAAGATTGTTCCAAGTACTTAGGAAGGACACCAGGCAGTTCTTGGAATATTATACGAATACCAGAAACATATGCTGGTAAAGAATTTCAAATGCAAATACAAGCACCATATCAGACATATTCTGGAGATATAGACGGGGTACTATATGGAAGTAAAAGCGCAATTTTGTTTGAAATCATTCGGGATCATGGCTTTGGATTTGTAGTTGCAATTATTACATTGCTAATGGGTATGGGGTTGTTTTTTTTATATTGGATATTACGAGAGGATGTATACAGAAATAACAGTCTACTCTATTTATCGTTGTTCACTATTTGTCTGTCCCTGTGGTTAATTGGGGAATCTCAAATGTTGCAGTTTATAACAGGAAATTATGTGATTGTTGTAAATCTTACATATCTCGCATTAATGGTATTCCCAATGCCTTATCTATTATTTCATAGAACCTCGTTTGAGCATAAATTAAAAGATTGGTCTCACGTATTATTTATAGCATTTTTTGTGAATTTTATTGTAGTAGTAGGGTTGACTGTTTTGGGTATATCTGATTTTTATCAAATGTTACCAACCACTCATTTCCTAATCTTTTTAGGGATGATTTATATAGTAGCTTCACTCATTATGGAAATATTATATTCTGGTAATGATATTGCAAAGTCACAACTAATACCTATTGGAATTCTTGTATTTTGTGGGCTTTTTGAACTGTTTTATTTTTATTGTATAGATGAAAAGAGAGTTACAGATTTTTTTGGAATGGGATTACCAGTTTATATCTGTTTTATGGGATATATCACAATTAAAAGAATCAAGAAATTAAAAGAAGGAACTTTGGAGCGTGATTATTTTGCTAAACTAGCATATCTCGATATCTTGACAGGTGGGAATAACAGAACTGCCTATTATAGGGATTTGGAGCAGCTGAATCTGGATGAAAATGAAGTATTTATCGCGCTTTTTGACATCAATGAATTAAAATATATCAACGATAATTATGGACATAAATATGGTGATGATGCAATCAGAGAAGGTTATCTAATTATAAACAGATGTTTTCAGAAAATTGGAACCTGCTATCGGATAGGTGGTGATGAGTTCGCTTGTCTGATGGTGAATACAAAATTTGATGAAATCAAAATTGCAATGAATCATTTGACTGAGCAAGCGAAAAATCATGATGCTCAATGTCAGTATCCATTTGCGATAGCATGCGGAATTGCAAAACATGATGCAGAACAAGATGAAAAATTTGATAATAGTTATGCACGTGCAGATGCAAATATGTATTGTGATAAGAAACAGATAAAGTCATTTCGAACGACTAATTGTAAATAATAGAAAAGGGGGACATGTGCATTTGGGAAAATCTTTGAATCAAAAATCAAAAATCTTATACGTCATGAAGATGCTACTAGAAAAAACAGATGAAAATCATGTGTTGTCAATGGTTGATATCATAGAACAATTACAGCAATATAATATAAATGCAGAACGAAAAAGCATTTATGATGATATCAATGTATTACAATTATTTGGCATAGATATTCTGTATAAAAGGGGTCCAAAAGCGGGATATTACATAGCGAATAGAGAATTTGAGTTGGCGGAATTAAAGTTATTGGTAGATGCAGTACAATCATCAAAATTTATTACCGCTAAAAAATCAAACGAATTAATCAAAAAGATAGAGGGATTAACGAGTAAATATGAGGCTCAATATTTACATCGTCAAGTATATGTAACAAATCGAATTAAGACGATGAATGAAAGTATTTATTACAATGTAGACAAAATTCATACTGCGATTTCTGCAAATGTGGAAATTCAGTTTCAATATTTTGAATGGACAGTTACAAAAGAAATACGCTTAAGAAAAGAAGGTAAATTTTATGAAGTTAGTCCATGGGCATTGTTATGGGAAGATGAGAATTATTATCTGATTGGTTATGACAAAATAGCAGAAATGATGAAACATTATCGCGTTGATAAGATGCTAAATCTAAGGATTACAAATTGCTCACGGATAGGATTAGAGAATTTTAGAGAATTTGATACAGGGAATTATGCAAAGAAGACATTTGGGATGTATGCAGGAAAAGAAGAAATCATAAAAATGAAATGTGAAAATCATTTGATAGGAGCTATTTTAGATCGTTTTGGTAAAGATATTACCATTCACCCTATAGATGATGATTTCTTTACGGCTATAGTATCTGTATACGTAAGTCCTCAGTTTTATGGATGGGTTTTGGGGCTTGGGGCAGGAGTACAGATTTTATCTCCAAATAAAGTTGTTAATGGCTTAAAAGAACATATATCATGTATCATGAATTTATATGAACAAGACAATACATAAAAAGCAAGGGTTAATAGCAATCAAGGGCGAATCATGCTATTGGAACCTTGCTTTTTTATCGGGTGTATTTATGAGTGATGGTCTTGTAACTGGAGCAATCGATTAACTATATTTATCTAGTTTGTCTATAAAATTCCTCATTTCACTTGCAGAGTGCATTTGTTTTGCTCCATTAATTACTTCTTGTTGTTTCTCCTGTGGCATTTGTGAAAATGTAACTAAAGAATTACTGTTTTGTGCAAGTGCCATAGTAAAGCCAATTGGAAGTTCCTCATTTTTTATCATTACAATCACCTCACTATAGTATGAGCAGTGCATGTAGATATCATGCAATAGGAGAATTGGAATTATTTTCTGAGTTTTGTAAAAATGGAATTGACAAATGTTATATTACATCTTATAATCGCATCATAAGTACATTCTATGTAACTGACGGAGATTGTGGAGAACCACAAGGGAGCATAGAAAAAATACCGCCGACCGTCTGGGCAATCCATAATAGTGGGTTGTCTTTTTGTATTCTTAAATGTGAGAATAGAAACCACCCATATGGATGAAACAAGTTGGATTCATACGATGGAGGATGAAACATGAATAAACAACAATTTGAACAATGGGAAGGCTTTGTAGATGGAAAGTGGAAAAATGAGATTAATGTCAGAAGCTTTATACAACAAAATGTGACTGCTTATAAAGGAACAGAAGAGTTTCTAACGGGACCAACCAAACGTACGAATGCTTTGATGAAGAAATTAAATCAATTGCTAAATGTAGAACAAGGATTTGGTGGAGTATTGGATATTGATACTCAAGAAGTATCTTCTTTGACGGCATATCAACCGGGATACTTGGATAAAGAGGAAGAGTTGATTGTAGGTTTGCAAACGAATCGCCCATTAAAGCGTGGGGTGAATCCATTTGGTGGAATTAATATGGCCAGAAAGGCTTGTAAAGCATATGGATATAAGTTGTCGGATAAAATTGAACAGGAGTTCCAGTATCGAACCACCCATAATGATGGGGTATTTCGCGTTTACACAGAAGAAATGAGAAAAGTAAGGCATGCTGGGATATTAACTGGCTTACCGGATGCTTATGGCCGTGGTAGAATTATTGGAGATTATAGAAGAGTCGCACTTTACGGTTTGGATCTGTTGATAGAGGAAAAAGAATTAGATAAGGCTAGGATTGGCGATTGTGGATTTGATGTAGAGAGTATTCGATTATCGGAGGAGGTATTTCAACAGATTCATTTTTTACAAAAGATGCAAGAAATGGCATTGATGTATGGATATGACATTTCTAAACCTGCAAAAAATGCAAAGGAAGCAATTCAATGGACTTATTTTGCTTATTTGGCAGCGATTAAGGAACAGAATGGAGCTGCTATGTCTTTGGGGCGGACTAGTAGTTTTTTTGACATTTACATTCAAAGGGATATAGAAGTGGGGATTTTAGATGAACAGGGAGCTCAAGAGCTAATTGATCATTTTGTGATGAAGTTACGAATGGCGAGACATCTTAGGACACCAGATTATAATGAACTTTTTGGTGGAGATCCGATGTGGATTACTGAGGCTTTAGGAGGAATGAGCGAGGAGGGACAAACCTTGGTTACGAAAAATACATTTCGCTTTTTGCATACACTATATAACCTAGGACCTGCGCCAGAACCTAATTTGACCGTGTTATGGTCGGAGAAACTTCCCAAAGGATTTAAAGAGTATTGCGCAAAAGTTTCTATTGATACTGATTCCATACAATATGAAAATGATGATTTGATGAGACCAATATATGGAGATGATTATGGAATTGCCTGTTGTGTTTCAGCTATGCGGATAGGGAAACAAATGCAGTTTTTTGGTGCCAGATGTAATCTGCCTAAGTTATTATTGTTAGCATTAAATGGCGGTTATGATACTTCTTCAGGAACAACCATTGGACCTAAAAAAGAGATTTTTAAAGGTGAAGTACTAGAATTTAAAGAGGTAATGCAACGATTAGAAGACTATAGAAAATGGCTATGCAAATTATATGTTGATACTTTAAATGTAATTCATTATATGCATGATAAATATGCTTATGAAAAGACCCAGATGGCTCTGCATGATACACAGGTTGAACGTTTTATGGCTTGTGGTGTTGCTGGACTTTCTGTGCTAGCGGACTCCCTAAGTGCAATAAAATATGCAAAGGTTAAACCAATTAGAAATAAAAAAGGATATATTATAGATTTTGAAACTATAGGAATATTTCCGAAGTATGGAAATGACGATGATAGGGTGGATGATATTGCAAGCAAATTATTGGAAGATATGATAATAGAGCTTAGAAAGACAAAGGCATACCGGGATTCCATACATACACTATCGGTACTTACCATTACCTCAAATGTTATGTATGGAAAGAAAACAGCTGCTACGCCAGATGGTAGAAAAGCAGGAGAGGCATTTGCACCAGGAGCGAATCCAATGCACAACAGAGAGGAAAATGGTGCATTAGCATCATTAAATTCTGTAGCAAAATTATCGTATGACGATTGCAGAGACGGTATTTCGAATACCTTTTCCATTACGCCACAGGCATTGGGGAATCAGATGGAAGAGCGAATTCAGAATTTGGTGCAAATCCTAACAGGATACTTTTCCCAGCATGCACAGCATATCAATATTAACGTATTAAATCGTAAGATGTTGGAAGAAGCATTTGAAGATCCAGAAAAATATCCCAATTTGACCATTCGCGTATCGGGTTATGCAGTGAATTTTCATAAATTGTCAAAAGAACAGCAACGAGAAGTAATTAAAAGAACGTTTCATGAGGTGATCTAGCATGGAAGGGTATGTACATTCTTTTCAAAGTATGGGAACATTAGATGGCCCCGGAGTAAGAACTGTGATCTTTATGCAAGGCTGCCCCCTTCGTTGTGCATATTGCCATAATCCAGATACATGGGAAATTGATGATAGGCAGAGGCAGCAGGCTGTGTCCTCGTCTCAAATTTTACAAAAAGTGCTGAAGTATAAGCCGTATTTTGGTGACACTGGTGGAATTACCGTTTCGGGAGGAGAAGCTCTTTTGCAGGCAGAATTTGTGAAAGAAATTTTTATAGCATGTCACAAAGAGGGGATTTCTACTTGCCTAGATACAAGTGGATGTATCATTAATGATGCAGTGATACAGTTATTAGAGGTGACGGATATGGTACTTTTAGATATAAAAATGACAAATCAAGAGGATTATAAAACATATACAGGTGCAGACTTAAATACCGTGATAGAATTTTTGTATCTGTTAGAAAAACGCCATATACCTACTTGGATACGACAAGTAATCATCCCAGGATTTAATGATACAGTAGATAACTTCGAAGGATTGCGCGAATTATTAAAAGGGATAATGTGTATCGAAAAGGTGGAATTTTTGCCGTTTCGTAAGTTGTGTATTGAGAAGTATGAACGAATGGGTATTCCATTTCCCTTTGCAGAACACGAAGAAGGTTCAGAAGAAATCCGGAATATACGATTGTGGTAATTGGGTAATTGGGGGCGTAGCAAAATGAATTTTGCTACGCCCCCAATTACAATTTGCTATGCCCCTTTTGAAAATGTTTTGGCAAAAATTTATTGTATTATGGAAAAATGGTCGAAAAATTGATTATTATGTCTACTTTTAAATTGAAACTACGGTATTTTTATGATACAATAATTTCATGTGATTGGGGGACAAAAGGATGATTTTTGGGGTGATCGGATGTTTGGCTTTTGGATTATTTGTTGTTTATGACATCAATAGTGTTAATAGGAATAATAGAATTTTTCATAGTCTATTTGGTGTAGGCTGCTTTTTGTTTTTGATTTCTAATATAGGGCTTCTATCACACTATTTTACTAGACAATATTTGAAAAGCGTGAAAAGTGTTATATTTGTGCTATTGGCCATTGTTTTTTTGGCATTGCTCATTTATACGCTTTTTTTTGCTTTACCATTTCAGGAAACGTATATCAAGGAAGAGGGGCAACCAAAAGTTTATGATAAAGGTATGTATGCATTGTGCAGACATCCAGGGGTATTATGGCTCTTCTTTTTTTATATTTTTTCTTCCATGGCAATGAGGTCTAGGGAGATGATAATGTGGGGATGTATATACAGTGTGCTAAACCTATGTTATGTAATATTTCAAGATTATTATACATTTGAGAAATGTTTCTCTGATTATACGAAGTATAAAACATACACCCCCTTTTTAATACCGAATAGAAAAAGTATTATGAGATGCAAGAGAACCTGGTAGTTGAAGGGAGAGAGCATGAAATTCGAAGAAAAATTAAAAACTTATAAGGCAGAAGAATTGTGGCAGGAATATTGTGGATTTTTAGATTTGTCTTTGGATGATTTTATGGTAATACAGAACCGTCTAATGCTAGAACAAATGGAACTTTGGTGTAACTCAAGTCTTGGGCAGAAGATTTTAAAAGGAAAACATCCTTCTACAGTTGAGGAATTTCGTTTGATGGTTCCATTAACCACTTATGAAGATTATGCAGATATTTTATTACTAAAAGAGAAGGAAATGTTGCCAGAGGAACCAGTGCTATGGTTACAGACTACGTGGGAGGGTGGAACACATCCGGTGAAGGTTGCACCTTACACAAAAGGAATGTTTGATACATATAAGCACAATATGGTAGGGTGTTTAATGTTATCTACCAGTATGAAGCGCGGACAATTTCGTGTCAAACCCAAAGACACAATTTTATACGGATTGGCACCATTGCCTTATGCTACAGGTGTATTTCCGGTTCTTTTAAATGAAGAAATTGAAATTGAATTTTTGCCCTCTGTAAAAGAGGCACAAAAGTTGTCTTTTGGAGAGCGAAATAAGAAAGGATTTAAGTTAGGGTTACAAAAGGGCATTGATTTCTTTTTTGGGGTCGGAAGTGTAACTTATTACGTAAGTTTGAGTTTAGCTTCACTTAGTAAGGGGAGTAAAAAAAAGAAAAAGCAAGAAAAACAAGATGAAAATAAAGAATCAATTACTGCAAAGATAGGAATGTTGGTTGGGTCTATATGCATGCTAGTGCGTATCATTAGAGGAAGCATTAGAGCAAAAAAAGAGCAACGGGAATTACAACCTAAAGACTTATTTAAGTTAAAAGGATTCATGTGTGCAGGTACAGATAATCGATGTTATAAAGATGAACTGGAAGAACTATGGGGGATACGTCCCATGGAAATATTTGCAGGTACAGAGCCGACTTGCATCGGAACGGAGATATGGTCTAGGGATGGGCTATACTTTTTCCCAGATGCATGCTTCTATGAATTTATTCCAGAGAATGGGATGAGTCAGACAAACCCTAAAACGTATTTGCTGAATGAAGTGATTACAGGAGAGAAGTATGAATTGGTTATTACTGTATTCAAGGGAGGTGCCTTTGCAAGATATCGTGTTGGTGATGTGTATCGATGTATAGGATTAGAAAATAGAGCTGATGGGACTACACTTCCTAGATTTGAATATATAGATCGGGTTCCTAGCGTTATTGACATCGCAGGGTTTACAAGAATTACAGAAAAGTCGATTGAACATGTAATGGAACTATCCGGTCTAAAGATTGAAGCATGGGTTGCAGCCAAAGAATACAATGAGCATAATAAACCATATTTGCATTTATATGTAGAGATGAATCCTCAGGCGTTAACCAGTCAGGCGATAACGATAGAAGTACTTAGAGAGCAGCTAGGCATTTACTTTAAATACGTGGATGGAGACTTTAAAGACTTAAAGAAGATTCTTGGAATGGACCCATTGGTTATTACAATTCTTCGGTGTGGTACTTTTGCAAATTATAAACATAAATATGGGAAAAACATATCATTAGTGAATCCAAGCTCTCATTGTTTGAAAGATTTATTAGAATGTCAAGTAAAAGAATTACACAGAGATATGGAGGGATAAGGGTATGAGCAATTATATAGGAATTCCTGTTGTTGCTATGGGTTGCTATTTATTCTTATTTCTTGCATTTTTAGCGGCAAAAAAGAATAAAATAATCAATTCGTTTTTAGTGGTATTATTAGTATTCTTAATTTGGACAATTGGATCATTCTTTATGCGAATGCAACTCTATCCAGGTGTAAATTTTTGGTTCAATTTATCCATTATAGGATTAATTATGCTACCATTTGCATTTTTTAATTTTGTACATGCTTTTGTAGGAAGTAGAGAAAAACTATTATGGTATGTATGGTTGATACTTGGCATTTTGAATTGTATTATGAATATCAATTCGGGATTTTACATTCCATGTCCAGATGTAGTAACTTTACCAAATGGGACGATTAGCTACGAATATCACTTAAGTTGGACCATTGGTATTCTGTTTGTATGCGCAGGTATTACAGTTATTCATATGCTTTGTTTAGTTTTTTCGTATAGTAAAAAGGATTCTTTGGCAAGTAAACAATTTCAACCAATTATTATAGGAATTATATGTTTGTTTATGGGGCACATCGCTACATTGTTCCCAGTTTTTAAGGGATTTCCAACAGATGTATTGTCTGGAATTATAAATGCATTTTTTATGTTTTATGCATTATATAAGCGGCGATTATTTAAACTAACATTGCTAGTGTCACGAGGGGTAATATATGTAACTTCTGTATTGATATCGGTGTTACTGTTTGCCAATCTGGTTCGTCCCATGGAACGATTTATGAGAGAAAATCTTAATGGGATATCCCAATATTCGGTACTAGTAATAGCGTTGCTATTTACAGTAGCCACCTTATTAGTATCCAATATTTTGAAAAAGTTTATTGATGGCTTATTTGCAAAAGAAGAACTGTTACAAGCGGAATACATGAAAGAATTTAGTTTGGCAATAGCGAAAAGTTTAGAAGTAAATGAAATTATGGAACAGTTGGTTACGACGATTCACAAAACAATAGAAGTAGACAAAATATTTGTATGCACGGCTGATGTGGCGGAAAAAAAGTTTATGATTCTACATAGTACTAGCCCACTGGATGGGAAATCTATTAATTTAGGGTTAGATAATCCGGCAATTAAGTGGTTAATTCAAAATAATAAGTGCATATTGATGAAAGAGTTTCAAAGAAGTAAGTATTATAAATCCATGTGGGATATTGAGAAAAAGCAATTACATGATTTGAAGATTGAATGTATAGCTCCTTTGAAAGACGGAGAAGATTTGGTGGGTATTATTTTACTTTCTCAGAAAAAACGAGGAAGAAGTTATACTTATAGTGATTTGAATTTGTTGGCTTCTATTAATACCATTAGTTCGATTGCTATAAAAAATTCTAGAATGTATGAAAAGGCTTTCTTGGAGGCGCGTACAGATGAGCTGACTGGATTACTAAATCGAAAATACTTTTATGAACGTTTACAATTAGAATTTGAGCGTTGTAAAGGGGAATCTCTGGCGTTGGCAATTATTAATATGGATGATTTTAAGTTGTATAATCAGTTGTATGGGATGAAGGAAGGAGATGAAGCTTTAAAGGCAATTGCTAAAATAATAAAAGCAAGTGTTGGAGAGAACGGGTATGTTGCGCGTTACAGTGGGAAAGAATTTGCTATTATTTTGCCTAATTACGATGTGCTTTGTGCTAAAAAATTAGTAGAAACAATTCGGTTGCAGATTGAAAATATGAATCGGAAAGATAAGGAATATGTGTTTAAAGTATTGACCTTTAGCGGTGGTATCAGTGCAATACCGTATTCTGCAAGTAACGTCAAAGAATTAGTCGAAAATGCAGATATGGCAGTATTTCATGTGAAGCGGGGAGGAAAAAATGCAATTCTTATCTATGAGGCAAATGTTATATCTAGTGGAGAAACTCTAAATCAAGTAGATAAAGAGGCGGTTTACTTAGGATATGCAGGGACTATATATGCATTAACTGCAGCAATTGACACAAAAGATCATTATACATTTAATCACTCCAAACAGGTAGCACATTATGCAACAGAACTTGCAAAGGCTTGTGGTATGAATATGGATTTTGTGGAAATCGTGAGAGAGGCAGGTTTACTGCATGATATTGGGAAAATAGGAATACCAGAGCATGTATTGAATAAACCAGGAAGGCTTACTCAGGAAGAATATGAGATAATGAAAACACATGTGGAGTATTCTGTAGGAATTATTCGTAATTTACCTTCTTTAGATTATGTTATTCCAGCTGTAATTGCACACCATGAAAGATACGATGGTAAAGGATATCCACGAGGAATTAAGGGAGTGGACATACCGCTATCTGCTCGAATACTGTGTATAGCGGATGCATTTGATGCAATGGTTTCAAAAAGAACTTATAAAGAGGCATATAAAGTAGAGTATGCAATAGAAGAAATGACGAGACAAGCAGGCAAACAATTTGACCCAGAATTAGCCGGTAAATTTGTAGAATTGGTGAGAAATCATTCAATTACTGTGGAATACTAAATATTGGAGGAAGAAAAATGTTTCAGATTATTACAGATGGCTCTTGTGATTTGGGGGCAGAATTATCGAAAAAAATTGGTGTGCAAGTAGTGCCGTTTTATGTTTCATTTGATGATGAAAGATATGTAAAAGAAATAGAAGAGATTGGAGTAAGAGCATTTTATGATCGTATGGTCTCGGAGCCAAAATTATTTCCAAAATCCTCTCTTCCATCAGTGCAAGACTATATCAATGCTTTTGAGCCTTTTGTAAAAGCAGGGGTGCCTATTTTATGTATTTGTATTACTTCAAAATTTAGTGGCTCCTTTAATAGTGCTTCCAATGCGAAAGATATTCTCCTAGAAAGTTATCAGGAGGCAGAAATTGTTGTATTGGATTCGATGGTCAATACCGTATTACAAGGACTCTTGGTGCTGCAAGCGGCAAGTATGAAGCAAAGAGGAGCCTCTTTTATAGAGATTAAGGAAAGAATTGAAGAATTGAAACAAACAGGTCGCATCTTTTTTACCGTCGGTAGTATAGATTATCTTGTTCACGGTGGTCGAATAGGAAAGTTAGCAGGCATTGCTGCAGGAACATTAGGGATAAAACCATTGATTGTTTTGCGGGATGGAGAAATTTATTCTAGTGGAATTGCAAGAGGAAGGGTAAAATCATTAAAAAAAGTAAGAGAACAGATGTGGGAATATATTGAAAATACAACGGACGATCCAGATGATTATGCAATTGCAGTTGGATACGGATATGATAAAGAAGAAGCGTTAGGATTTAAAGCCAAATTTGAAGAAGAGATGAAAATAAAATATCCAAAGACAACTGGGCAAATTGAACTTTTGCAAATTGGTGCGACAATTGGTGTTCATACGGGACCACATCCATTAGGGTTCGGTATTATAAAAAAGTTTTAAATAAAAATAAAGGCATAGCATGCCTTTATTTTTAATTATCATAATTATTTATGGCAATTCAATGGTACCATCTTTGATTAAAGAAAATGCATCATTGATTTTGTTTACGGTATCTTCTGACAACTGGTGTCTACCGAATTCAGAAATATATCCCGTGGAGTAAGTATCTGCGCGTAATAATACATTTTGACCTTGAAATTTACCTGCTTGAATGGAATCTAATTGCTTCTTAATATTTATATCGAGTCCTTTAATTGCAGAGGTTAGGACAATATTCTTATCATTCCATGCTCCCAGGTCATATTGGTCTGCATCGCAACCAATAACTTTTAAGTTAGGCTTCGTTGATAACATACTCTTCGTAGCATCAAATACTCCTTTTCCAGAATTACCAGCAACGGTAAATAGAATATCGACATCCTTTGCAATTAAGGCTTCCGCAATCACTTTTCCACGTTCTTGATCATTATAACTTTGTATAAAGTTACCTTGTAATTCTTCGCCAGAATCAGATTTTCCCCAATAATCAGATATTGTAATGATAGAAGCATCTGTTTCGTAGTGTTTGTTTGCATAATCAACTCCTGCATGAAATCCTCGTTGATAATTTAGAACAGAGGATTCTGGACGACCGGCAATCACAGCAACCTTTTTGGTGGTAGTTTCTAGTGCGGCTGCAATTCCTGCACAAAATCCACTTTCTTGTTCCGAAAATTTCATTCCATACACATTATTGCAAGTAAGATCAGTGCCATTCTCATCTTGAGGATATGCGTCAACTAAGATGAATTCGGTGTCTTTATAATCATTAGAAATTGCACCGATTTCTGAAAATTGAGAACCACAACATACTATAACATCATAATTTGAAGAACAGATTTCCTTGAGTTTTGAAAGAGCTTCTTTTTTCTCAAAGGACTCTATGATAAATGGTGTTACAGTTGCTTCTGGACTAGTTTCTATAAAACGTGTAATTCCTTTGTTGCAAGATGTATTAAACGAGCCATCATCTAAACCGGACGGATCAGTAATAATAGCAATATTTAGAGGACCTTCTTTGGGTGTTATGGTTTGTTCCTGATTTGTTGAAGGTGCAGTAGTACCATTTCCTGATTTCTGACAACCGATGAAAAGAGTTGCAACTACTGCAACTCCAATGAAACATTGTATTATTTTCTTTTTCATGATTTCGCTTCCCTTGTATATAATTCTAGCTTGTATTTTAACATATTTCATTTTACTTAGATAGTACGAACACACAATTTTCAATAAAATTTAAGAAATGGAAAAGGCTATTGTGAATTAAGTATAAATATGTTACTATTCATATTAGTTGATTGTATGTTCTGCATAGAAAAATGAGGAATATGTATGAATAAGGAGACACAGATGCACCTCTTAGAGGAAAATAATGAGTTAAAAGCAAAATTGGAATTTCTACTAGAACATGATACTTTAACTGGACTATATCACAAAAATTATTTTTATCAAGTGACACAAAAGATGATTGAGGATAATCCCAATATAAGATACTATATAGCTTGCATAGATGTTGAACGTTTTAAGATGGTAAATGCTTACTGTGGCCAAAGAGAGGGCAACAAGGTATTACAATTTATTGCAAGAATGATAGAAAAAGAAGCACAGGGACATGGCACTTACGGAAGGATTGAGGGCGATGTCTTTTCGGTTTGTCTTCCTATGGATGCAAATGATATTGAGCTAAGGGCAGCTAAGTTTCAAGAAGAATTGAGGCAATATCCTTTAGACATTGATATTACGATGAAGTTCGGAATTTATGTGATTGATGAACCAACCGTGAGTGTTAGCCAGATGTGTGATTGGGCAAGGGTTGCAGCCAATACAGTAAAAGGAAATTATCTTGAGCATATAGCATATTATGATGAAAGGTTAAAATGTAGATTTCTAGAAGAGCAAGACATTATTAACGATATGGATGTTGCATTGAAAGATAGACAATTTGAAGTTCATATACAACCTAAATATGATATGAGAGATGAAAGTATTATAGGAGGGGAAGCGTTGGTAAGGTGGAGACACCCTAAAAAAGGGTTAATTGTCCCAAAGCTTTTTATTCCGGTATTTGAAAATAACGGATTTATCTTTAAATTAGATGAATACATATGGGAGAGTGTGTGTCAAACGATTCGCCGGTGGATAGATGAAAGAGGGAAAGTAGTACCGATTTCAGTAAATGTATCTAGGGTTGATCTGTACAACAATAATTTAGAAAAAAAATTATTGGATTTAATAAAAAAATATAAGCTTAATCCGCAATTTTTAGAACTGGAAATTACGGAATCAGCCTATTCTGAACATCCAGAACAGTTAATAGAAATAGTAGCGAAATTGCACGAAGCTGGTTTTAAAATACTGATGGATGACTTTGGAAGTGGTTATTCATCTTTGAATATGTTAAAGGATGTTCCGGTAGATATTTTGAAGCTAGATATGAAATTTTTAGAAGAATCGCCAAATTTTAGCCGTGGGTCTAATATTTTGAATTCTATAATTCGGATGTCAAATTGGCTAGATTTACCTGTTATTGCAGAGGGAGTAGAGAGTGTACGACAAGTAGAATTTTTAAGAAGTATAGGGTGTGAATATGCACAAGGCTACTTCTACTCAAGGGCATTAGCAATCCAAGACTTTGAGAATCTTTTAGATGGTAAGCCGGTAAGAGAAGAGTATGAGCCATGCCAATCATACCTAGAAGCAGACTTTAATGAGTTTTGGAAACCAAATACACAAGTAGATGTGTTATTTAATGCGCAAGTGGAGCCAGTTCTTGTATTGGAATATTGTAACGGGAATCTAGAAGTCATACAAACGAATATGCAATGTTATAAAATGCTAACAACAATAGATCTTGCATATAAAGGTTACAGAACTTGTATTCAAAAGGGCATATATCAAGAAGACCAATGGAAATTTAAAGAATATCTGCAGCTTGTGATTGAAAATAAGAATGATAGAAATTGTTTGATTAGATGGGGAAATGAAGAAGTAATTAAGCATTTTGAGCTGCGTTTGTGTTGTATTTTGCAAAAGGATAATAGATATTTATTATATGGCACAATAAAGGATGCAACAAATGAGTTGTTAAAAGAAGAAGCAATTCAAAGAGCAGAGAGTATTATGAATCAGATGCAGGGGGGGATTTTCTTATTAGAATGGGATGGAATTCAATTTACACCCGTTTATGCAAATGAACCATTGTTTCGAATATTGGGATACACAAGAGTAGAATACCTAGAACTTACAGAGGACAATTTTTGGTCGATTGTATATGAGGTGGATCGAGAGGCATTAAAGGAAAGTTTTCAACTTATTTTAAATGGACAAGACAGTTGCAAAGGAAATTTTCGTATTGTGAAAAAAAACGGCGAAATTTGCTGGTGTCAGACTTTAGTCAATCGTATAGGAAAGAAGAAAAAACATCCTGTTTTACTGGTATTGATAACAGATATTACAAAAGAAAAAGAGTTGGAACGGGCATTAAGAGAAAGTGAGCAACGTTTTGCAGATGCATTTAGAAGAGAACAACAGTTAAGGGAGCAATTCAAAAAAGGGAAAATACTAGATATAGAAGTAGATGTTACAGATGAAAAGGTCATCAAAATTGACGAAAAAGCATATTTAGAGTTAAAAATAAAAGAGGACGTTACCTATAATCAATTAATTGCAATGTTAATAGAGCGAATTGGGCCGTCATGGCAAGAAGAGATATTACTAAAATTTCAGAAAAACGCTTTACAGCATGCTTTTAAAAATAATCAATTTGAAATCACCTCACAGGTTCAAATTTATAGAGTTTTAGATAATAAAAAAATATGGGCATCGTTACAAATGCAGTTGATTAGAAATCGAAAAAATAACCATATTATAGGAAATCTTTTTATACGTGATATTGATGAAAAAAAGAAAGTGGAGATTTTATTACGCCAAAAGGCAGAACTAGATCCCCTAACCAAGCTCTATAACAGAGAAGCGCTAGAAAGTAAAATCGAAGGTTGCCTGAAAAATCAAATAGAGCAGGGTATTCAATCAGCATTTTTTATGATTGACATTGATAATTTCAAAGCCATCAATGATTCTCATGGTCATGTGGTAGGAGATAGAATATTATATATTATTGCTCAAAGGTTGAAAATGCTCTTTCGTAAATCGGATGTGGTAGGAAGAATAGGGGGAGATGAGTTCATTGTATTTATGTCGGAAATCTGTAGTGTAAAATCAGTACATATTAAAGCGAAGCAAGTATGTGACACATTAAATATTAATTTTCAAGAAGATGGAGTGTGTTGTAGTACCACCTGTTCCATAGGCGTTGCTTTATCTCCAATGTGTGGAAAAAGTTATAGAGAGTTGTATATTCATGCGGACTCTGCTGCGTATCATGCAAAGCGAGGTGGCAAAAATAGCTATCAATTCAAATTATCAGATAATTAATAATTTTAATCCATATATATTGACATATACATGGGTTAGAGATATAATGACAGTATAAACAGAAGAAAAATACTAATGACGAGTAAAACATTCGCCAAAGTATAAGTAATCTTAGGTAAAGGAGGTACATTCCACCAAAAACATTTATGGATTAAAAAAGCTACAAAAGTGAGGTTAAAATGGTAGAAGATTTGTTTTTTAAATAGGAATGGGTATCGCAGCAGTATAAAACGATACTCATTCTTATTTTATGTTACGTTTTTCAGAAAAATTAGGCAGTGTTATTTGAAAAAAAATATGATATAATAAAATACCAAGTAATAAAATTTGGAAAATAAGGACATGGAATATGATTCTATGTCCTTTTTAAGGTAATAGAAAGTACGAAAGGAATGTAGAAAATGAATTTGTTAACAATCAGTCAAATGACCAAATCATATACCGATAAAATGCTGTTTGACCAAGCAGATTTTAGCATTGCGCAAGGAGAAAAAGTCGGTGTTATAGGAATCAATGGTACGGGAAAGTCTACGTTACTTAAAATTATTGCTGGAATGGATTTCATAGATGCAGGGGAGGTAGTAAAAGGGAATAAAGTAATCGTAAGATATCTTCCACAGAATCCGGAATTTCCAGAGGGAATAAAAATATATGACTATGTAATCACTAAAAATGTGACAAAAGAAAACGAGTGGATGATAGAAGGAGAGGCCAAGGCAATTCTAACGAAGCTTGGGTTTCACGATTACAATCAAAGGATTTCCTGTCTTTCTGGTGGAGAAAAGAAACGAGTAGCGCTTGCAGCAGCATTGTTAACAACTTGTGATATATTAATATTAGATGAACCAACCAACCACCTAGATAGTGATATGGCAGAATGGTTGGAAGAATATTTGAATCTAAGAAAGGGAGCCCTTATCATGGTAACCCATGATCGATATTTTCTAGATCAAGTATGTAATCGGATTGTTGAAATTGATAAAGGGCATATATATAATTATGAAGGTAATTATGAGAAATTCTTAGAGTTGAAAGCTCAAAGAGAAGAGATGCAGTGGTCATCCGAACGGAAAAGACAGAGTATTCTACGAGTAGAATTAGAATGGATGAAACGGGGAGCAAGAGCTAGAAGTACAAAACAGAAAGCACGTATTGAACGTTATGAAGAATTAAAGGGACAAAACGAACCGTTAGTGGATGACCAAGTAATCATAGGATCACTTGGTCAAAGGCTAGGGAAAAAAACAATTGAGTTAAAGGATATTGTAAAACGTTTCGATGATAAACTATTAATAGAAAATTTTTCGTATATCTTTCTAAAGAATGAACGCATTGGAATTATAGGAAAGAATGGATGTGGAAAATCTACATTGATGAAAATCATAACAGGAGTAGTGTTACCCGATAGTGGAAATGTAGAGATGGGGAGTACCGTGAAGATTGGATATTTCTCACAGGAGAATGAATATATGGATTCTTCACAAAAAGTTATCGATTATATTAAAGAAACAGCAGAATATATTAAAACTGAGGATGGAAGTATATCGGCTGCTAAGATGTTAGAACGTTTTTTGTTTGATAGTACACTACAATATCAAAGGATTGAAAAGCTATCTGGTGGAGAAAGAAGAAGACTTTATCTTCTAAAGATATTAATGGATGCTCCAAACGTTCTTATTTTAGATGAACCAACTAATGATTTAGATATAACAACATTATCCATTTTGGAGCAATACTTGGATCGATTTGAAGGTATTGTGATTACGGTTTCGCATGATCGGTACTTTTTGGATCGTGTTGTGAATCGCATATTTGCGTTTGAAGACCAGGGTATTATTACACAATATGAAGGGAATTTTACTGATTATCAAAATGCTTCAAATTATAAGCAAAATCATAATAATGATGCAAAAAAAGGTACAAAAAAGTCAGATGGGTATCTGGCATGGGAGGAACAAAAACTTAAAAGGACAAAGGTTAAATTTACATTTAAGGAACAAAAGGAATATGAATCTATTGATAACGAAATTGCTACATTAGAAGATAGAATAGAACAATTAGATGGGGAGGCAGTTAAAGTGTCTTCAGATTTTATAAAATTAAATGATATTATGAGTGAGAAAAGTCAACTAGAATTGAGGCTAGAAGAAAAGATGGAACGTTGGGTATATCTCCAAGACTTGGCGGAAAAGATGAATATTTAGTAGTACATCTTATCATAGTATGATAAAATATAATGAATAAAAGCAATTACTTATAGAGGAAAGAAGGAAATGCTATGAAATTAGATATGCATTGTCATGTGAAAGAAGGATCTCTGGACAGTAAGACTGGCTTAGATGAATATATTACCCTTTTAAAGCAGCATGGATTTGATGGCATGTTGATTACGGATCACAACACGTATAAAGGTTATCGCTATTGGAAAAAATATTTAAAAGATCAAAAGCACACAGACTTTGTTGTGCTAAAAGGAATTGAATATGATACCATGGATGCAGGGCATATCATAGTGATTATGCCAGAAGGAGTCAAAATGCGTCTACTAGAGGTCAAGGGATTACCAGTATCTTTGTTAATTGATTTTGTACATCGGCATGGAGGAATATTAGGACCAGCGCACCCATGTGGAGAAAAATATATGAGTTATACGAATACAAAGGGGTATTATAAATCTCCCGAGGTGATCAAACGATTTGATTTTATAGAAGCATTTAATGCCTGTGAGCCTGCTACATCCAATGAAGCAGCAAAGAAATTATGTTTGAAATACAATAAGCCGGGCATAGGTGGAAGTGATGCTCATAAAATGAATTGCGTTAGCAAGGGGTATACAGAGCTGCCAGCATATGTATCATGTGAAACAGAGCTCATTGCATTGATTCGTAAAAAGGTGCCAATTGAGGCTGGTGGAACTTTATACACGAAGACAACAAAAGACAAGATTGGTAAAGCGAATAAATTATTAGTATATTCGTTTTGGGTATATAATAAGAGTGGCGGGTGGCTGAAACACTTTAAGCGAAAAAGAAAAATGGAAATAGAAAATCCAGTAGACCCAATTGATCCAATAGAAGTACAATATTTAAGTAAATAGGAGGAAGTATAATGTGGTCAAGAGTAGATTTAAAGGAAAGAGCAAAGCTTGCATTTAGGAATAATTATTGGAGTGCAGTCGCAGTTAGTTTTATTATATTCATAGTGGGTGTGCTATTTAGCGATGGAGCAAGGAATGCTTCCAATTCTAATCATTCTGGATTAAGTGGCAGGTTTTACAATATGCAACAGTGGTTCTATAACCCAAGAAATGCATTTTTAACATTAGTGATGTCAATTACAGTACTTATGATAGCTGTTGTGTGTATTGTTTTTCGTATTTTAGTAAAATCAGCAATTGATGTTGGGGGAAAACGCTTTTTTATGGAAAATAGAGAAGCAAAGCCAGGGGTTGGAAATATTTTTTATGTGTTTAAGAGTGGTTGCTATTGGAATGTAGTAGTAGTGATGTTTTTAAGGGGATTATTTACGTTTTTATGGACGCTTCTTTTGGTTATACCAGGGATCGTTAAAGCATATGAGTATCGCATGATACCATATATTTTATCTGAAAATCCAGGTATGAACTATCAGCAGGCATTTGCAATTAGCAAACAGATGATGACAGGGCAAAAAATGGATACATTTATTTTGGATTTGTCGTTTATACTTTGGGCAATGTTATCAGGTATTACTTGTGGGATCGTAGGCATCTTCTATGTGAATCCATATATTCATGCAACAGAGTCTGAATTATATGCAGTATTACGTGCGCATGCTTTTCATCAAGGGGGATTAACAACCAGAGATCTTCCAGGATTCGGTCAATACTATAATTACTAAATAAGTCTTAGAAATGCCCTTTACAGTTCTACTGTAAGGGGCATTTGAAAGGAAGGGTATATGAAAAAGGAAGTGATAAAATATCAAAGAAAACAATCATTCAGTTTAGTGAAATTGCTGGGAATTGATATTTGTAAACATCATATAATTGCGTTTGTAGGAGGAGGCGGAAAAACCACATTAATCTACGAGTTGGCAAAAGAATTAAAGAAATATGGATGTCGCGTGGCTGTCACTACGACTACCCATATGATACCAAGGGAAGTTGGAGTGATTGATACCTTTGGTGTTCCAACAGGCGAACTAAAAATTTCAGCACTTCCGTGCAACCAATTTGATCAACTATGTGATTGTTATGACATTATTTTAGTAGAGGCAGATGGATCCAAAAGAAAACCGATGAAGGCGCCAGCTAGTCATGAACCAGTGATTCCAAAGAAGACAAATCTAGTAGTTGGTATAGAAGGTGCCGCGGCAATTGGGCAACCATTAAAAGAGGTCTGTCATAGATTTGAACTGGCTAAAAATGTGTTGGATGTAGAGGAAAATCATCAAATAACGCTAGACGATTTAGTCACTTTACTGTATAGTGAACAAGGACAAATGAAAAAAGTATCTGTAGACTATCGAGCAGTGATAGGACAGGCAGATTTATTATAAACAGAGCATGAGAAAGGGGAATATAATTGTTTCATATAAAGAACTATGTAATGGTTAAAAGTTTAGAAGAAGCATATGAATTAAACCAAAAAAAGGGGAGCACCATATTAGGTGGAATTTTATGGCTTAAAATGAGCAGGAGAAATATTCAAACTGCAATTGATTTATCTGATTTAGATTTACATACGATAGAAGAGACGGAAAGTGAATTCCGAATTGATTGCATGTGCACTTTACGACAGTTAGAGCTATGGAAAGAACTGAATGATTACTTTCAAAATGCAATTAAAGATGCAGTACGTCATATTGTAGGAACTCAATTTCGTAATGGTGCTACGATTGGTGGAAGTATATTTGGCCGATATGGATTCTCTGATGTGTTAACTTGCCTTCTAGCATTAGACACGTATGTGGAATTATATAAAGGTGGAATAGTATCGCTACAACAATTTGTTGAGATGCCGTATAATCGTGATATTTTAGTACGCATTATTATAAAAAAAGACAATAGAAAAGTAACGTATATGTCTCATAGAGGTGCAGCAACAGATTTTCCGATTTTATCCTGTGCGGTTGCTAAGAAAGGGCAGGAATGGTTTGTGTCTGTGGGAGCACGTCCAACTAAGGCTTGTCTAGAGGTCAAACAATATGAGATAGAGAAGGAGAATTTGGAACTTGCAGCAACAACAATTGCAATGGAGGTTTCTGAACATATGCATTATGGAAGTAACATGAGGGGAAGTGCAGGTTACCGGCAACATCTAGCAAAAGTATTTATAAAAAGAGCTGTTTTAACACTTGCGAAAGAAGAACTGGTAGGGGGTGTTGAGACATGTTAGTAAAGTTTATGTTAAATGGAAATATAGTACAAGCAGATGTTACAGAGGATATGCTGCTTTTAGATTTTGTGCGTCAGCACAATTGCTATAGTGTGAAAAGAGGTTGTGAGACGGCGAATTGTGGATTGTGTACAGTATTGGTAGATGGAACGCCGGTATTGTCTTGTGCAACACTAGTGGCAAGAGTGAATGGGAAAGATGTAAAGACGTTGGAAGGGTTACAAGAAGAGGCAAAAGAATTTGGAAACTATATGGCAAATGAGGGTGCTGACCAATGTGGGTTCTGCAATCCAGGGTTTATTATCAATGTTATTGCTATGGATAACGAATTAGATGCTCCTACTATGGAGGAGGTAAGAGAATATCTGGCTGGAAATTTATGTAGGTGTACAGGGTATATGGGGCAACTTAGAGCAGTGGAAAAATTTCTGAATCGAGGAAAGGAGAACCGATAAATGAACTATGTAAATACAGCAGTAGTTAAGAAGGATTCTATGGCACTCGTTACGGGAAAACCTGTATATACAGATGATTTGGCACCAAAAGAATGTCTGATTGTAAAGGTATTAAGAAGCCCATATGCGCATGCTTTGATTGAGAAGATACATACGGATATAGCACTAAAAGTACCAGGTATTGAATGTATATTAACATACAAGGATGCCCCAAATCGTAGATTTACAATGGCAGGTCAAACGTATCCAGAACCAAGTCCATATGATCGTTTGATTTTAGAAGATCGCGTAAGATTTGTCGGGGACGCAGTTGCAATTGTTGCAGGGGTAACGGAACAAGCCGTAGATAAGGCCTTACGATTGATAAAAGTAGAATATGTAGAATTAGAGGCTGTGTTAGATTTCAGATCGGCCAGGGATCATAAAGTGCTGGTTCATCCTGAGGAAAACTGGGAAGCACTGTGTGAGGTGGGAGCCGATAATAAGCGAAATCTATGTGCTCATGATGTAGAAACATATGGAGCTGTTAAAGAAGTTTTTGAAAGTTGTAAACATATTGTGGGTGGGACCTATCATACCCAGGCCAATCAGCAAGCAATGATGGAGACGTTTCGTACTTACACATATATGGACACGTATGGACGGTTAAATGTAGTTGCAGCCACACAAGTAACCTTCCACACAAGAAGGATCCTGGCCAATGCTTTGGGCATTCCAAAATCAAAAATTCGCGTTATAAAGCCGAGAATTGGTGGTGGATTTGGTGCCAAGCAAACGGTTGTAGCAGAAGTATATCCAGCACTTGTTACTTTAAAGACAGGAAAAGCTGCCAAAATTGTTTATTCCAGAGAAGAATCTCAGATTGCGTCCTCTCCTCGTCACGAAATGGAAATCAGTGTGAGATTAGGGGCAGATGAAAATGGAATTATTAAAGCGATAGATGTATATACGTTATCTAATACTGGAGCTTATGGTGAGCATGGACCAACTACGGTAGGGTTATCCGGTCATAAATCAATACCACTTTATGGAAAAGTAGAAGCCTTTCGTTTCGCATATGATGTGGTGTATACTAATGTGATGTCCGCAGGTGCTTACCGGGGATATGGTGCTACACAAGGTCTCTTTGCTGTCGAATCAGCAGTCAATGAACTGGCAGATAAGTTAAAGCTTGATCCCGTAGAACTTCGTCTGAAAAATATGGTACAAGAAGGTGACATCATGCATGCATATTACGGGGAAACCGCTAATAGCTGTACGCTTGATCGGTGTATGATACGTGCAAAGGAAATGATACATTGGGACGAAAAATATCCGGTAAAGGACATGGGCAATGGGAAAGTGCGCAGTGTCGGAGTTGCCATGGCTATGCAAGGGTCGGCAATTTCGGGACTAGATACGGCTTCTGTTACCATGAAAGTAAATGATGATGGCTTTTATACTTTGATGATAGGAGCATCAGATATGGGAACAGGATGTGATACGATTTTGGCTCAGATGGCAGCAGATTGCTTGGAATGCACACCGGAAGATATTATTGTCCATGGAGTAGATACGGATGTTTCTCCGTATGACTCTGGTTCTTATGCATCGAGTACAACATATCTAACTGGTATGGCTGTAATAAAAACGTGTGAATCTTTGAAAGAAAAAATTCTGCAGCAGGGAGCAAAATACTTATCATGTGCATTAGAAGAGTTAGAATTTGATGGAAAAAGAGTTTATAAGTTAGATGGGACTGGTGAAATTTCTATAAAAGACATTGGAAATAATGCTATGATGTTCAATGAAGACGCATTGACAGCTACTGAGCAACATTCTTCACCAGTATCTCCACCACCATTTATGGTAGGTATGGTAGAAGTAGAAGTTGATAAAGAAATCGGTAAGGTAGATGTGATTGATTATGTGGCAGTGGTTGATTGCGGCACCCCAATTAATCCGAATCTTGCAAGAGTACAGGCAGAAGGAGGAATTTTACAGGGAATCGGGATGTGTCTATTTGAGAATGTTGTATATAATAACAAAGGGAAGTGTCTGAGTAATTCATTTATGCAATATAAAATACCATCCCGTCAAGATGTTGGAGAAATTCGGGTGGAGTTTGAGCAAAGTTATGAACCAACTGGCCCATTTGGAGCAAAATCAATAGGTGAAATAGTAATCAATACCCCATCACCAGCTATTGCCCATGCAGTATATAATGCAACAGGTGTCCGAGTAAAGGAGTTGCCAATTACGTCTGAAAGAATATATCAAGGGATGAAAGAAAATGAATCTTAATTTGATTTTGTTAGCGGCTGGAAATAGCCGACGATTTGGTAGTAATAAGTTACTACATTGTATCAATGGGATACCTATGTATCAACAGATGCTAAATACCATCGAAAAGGCAGAAGAGGATACCCCCTTATTTAAGCATAAGATTGTAGTTACAAAATATGAAGAAATAAGCCAAGTTATATCTTACATGGAAGGGTACACGGTAGTGGAAAATAAGCAGAGTGAATTGGGTATTTCTACGTCTGTTAGGCTTGGCGTTGAGACATCCCTGAACATAGCTAAGATGGAACGAAGTGATATCGATGGATGGTGTTTTCTAGTATGTGATCAACCATACTTAACAAGTAAAACATTAAAAAATTTTGTAATAAGCTGGTGGGAAAGTGATAAGGCATTGGGATGTGTATCCTATCAAAAAAGAATAGGGAATCCTACTATATTTGCAAGAAAATTTGAAGGGGAATTACTAGGATTGACAGGAGATGTTGGTGGGAAAGAAATTATGAAAAAACACATTGAAGAAGTGATATGTTTTCCAGTTTTGGACGAAAGAGAGTTGGAGGATATAGATTACTAGGGGGGGTGAGGCAATATAACATTGCCTCACCCCCCTAGTGATTAGAATAATAATCCAATACGATATGCAAGAAAACTCACAATCCAAGCCACTGAAAGTTGAAATAAAACAATCCAAGCTGTTAGTCTTTTGCTTTCTACTTCTCGATGTATAGTTGCAATGGTTGCAGTACATGGAACATATAGTAGACAGAAAACCATTAGGGAATAAGCATTGGCAGCGCCAAATCCGAGTGCGCCAAGTGTAGCAACTAAGGAATTCATGCCATTAGATGAAGTGACATTTTGAATTCCAAACAGTACACTACAACTGGAGACTACAACTTCTTTTGCAGCAATGCCTGCAATTAGTGCCACGACGATTTGCCAATAACCTAGGCCAATTGGAGTGAATATAGGAACAATTGACTTGCCAATCAAGGAACCAAAACTCTGACTGATATCTGAGACATACCCATGTGGTCCAAAGTTTAATAATAACCACATAATTACAGAAGCAATGAAGATAACCGTACCAGCCTTGGAAAGATAATCCTTTACCTTTTCCCATACATAGATAGCAATCGTTCTTGCATTTGGAGTTTTATATTCTGGTAATTCTATTAATAGAGCGTGTTCTGCTTTACTACCGTCGAACTTAGAAACTATAAAAGCAGTGGTGATTGCAACAAATATGCCAATCAAATACATAGAATATGCAACCATTATAGAATGATTTGGAAAAAACATTCCAGAAAACAGCACATAAATAGGTAAACGAGCACTACACGACATAAACGGAGTAATTAGTATTGTTTTGAGACGATCTTTCCGATGTTCTAAAGCACGAGAAGCCATAATGGCGGGAACAGAACATCCAAATCCTAACAATAATGGGATAAATGCACGACCGGATAGACCAAGTTTCCCCATAATATCATCCATAACAAATGCGACTCTTGACATATACCCACTATCTTCTAAGAAGGCAAGTGCAAGGAACAGTATAAAGATATTAGGTAAAAAGGTTAAGATTCCGCCAACCCCTGATATAATACCTTCTACAATTAATGAAGAAAGAATATCACTTGTATGAAGTGATAGTAAAAGACTAGATACACCATTAGAAAATAATTCAAGGCCAATTTCAAAATATCCTTTTAACCAATCACCAATTGTAAAGGTTAAGAAAAATACCAATGCCATTATACCAAGGAAAATGGGAAGTCCTAGTAATTTATGCGTTAGGTAATGGTCAATGGTATCAGTAAGAGCTCCTTTCTTGCTCTTATTTACAAGTGTTTCAGCAATAATCTCTTCAATAAAATCGTACTTTTGATTAATAATATCTTTTTCATAACTACGGTCAATGATATCTTCCAAGTGAAGGGGATATTCCGTCATTACGGATGAATCTTGTTCGAGCAATTTTATAGCATACCATCTAGATTGAGGCAAATCCGGGTATTGTTCTGCTAATCGATTCATAATAACATCAATTTTATCTTCTAGATAATCTTCATATACCATGGCATATTCATCATGGTGGTTGTGTTCATGTTGCGTTTTTTGAGCATGATGATGATGGTGAATAAATGGACTTTGAGTCATATAATCTTTATGATGAGCTACAGCATGCATTAGAATAGAGAGACCGCTTTTTCTTCTGGCTGATACTGGAATGGCGGGTATTCCAAGCATTTCGGGAAGGCGGTGAAGGTCAATTTCCATACCACGTTCCTCTATAATATCCATCATATTTAGTGCTAAGACTACGGGTTTGCCTAATTCGATTAATTGTAACGTAAGATAAAGATTTCGCTCTAAGGATGAGGCGTCTACAACGTTAACGATAACATCTACCTCAGCACTCATGATACACTCTCTGGATACTTTTTCTTCCATAGTATATGAAGTGAGGCTGTAGATTCCTGGCAAGTCAATTAATTTAAATTCTTGTCCTTTATAAGTGGTGTGCCCTTCCTTTTTTTCAACGGTAACACCAGGCCAGTTAGCAACCTTTAAATTAGCACCAGTAAATGCATTAAAGAGTGTGGTTTTTCCGCAATTTGGGTTACCAATAAACCCTACATTTACAATCTCATCTGTATGTGTCATGCTATTACCTCCGAAACAAAAATATGGTCTGCAATTCGTTTGCCAATAGCAAATCGTGTGCCACGAAATCGAACGGTTAAAGAGCCTTTTTTCTTATTGTTCAAAATAGTAATTGAAGTACCCTTAGTTAATCCTAGCGCCTCTAATCTACGTTCTAACTGTATCTCTAGATGAATATCATCTACTTTATATATATGGTTGTCTTTTCCTTCTTTTAGTAACATAGTAATCCCCCAAATGTAATTGATAATTATTATCATATTATATTATTATTATTTGTAATAGTCAAGTGGAATATAACGTTAAACATTGTACATCTTGTAAAAAGCCACTTATGCCGATGAATAAGGGAAATAGTATGGTTATACTTGACTTAAAAAGAAAGAATGACTATAATTTAAACATATGTTAGGAAGGGGGGAGCCATATGTTACTTACAAGAGAAAGTGACTATGCAATCCGTATAATCAGGGCATTAAAAACTGGTGAAAAGCAAGCTGTGAAAAATATTTGTATGGAGGAAGATATTCCGGAGCCTTTTACATATAAAATTTTAAAAAAGTTGGAAAAGGCGGGCATTGTAAAATCAGTTCGCGGTGCACAGGGAGGATATCTTTTGTACAAGGATTTACATAGTTTAACTTTGGTAGATGTTGTACTGGCAATTGACCCGGAATTTGCGATTACACAATGCACGGTTGAAAATTGCTCGTGTGTTCGCCATAAAAGGTTGGCACCTTGTACGGTGCACATGGAACTGCAGAGGATTCAAGAATTGTTAATTCAAGAATTGCAATCTAAGACGCTGGCTGATATCTTGTTAGGATAAGATTATAAAGAACGGAGAAATGCACATGATGATACATGTGCATTTCTCCGTTCCAGAAGATGTAAAACCTGAGATTCCAAACATGTAATGATTATTGGTAGACAAAAAGATAAAGGAAGAGTGAGAAGGGGGAATGCTTATGTATGTTTTAATATTACAATTTTTTGTATACGGATTCTTAGGGTGGTGTACAGAGGTGGCTTATGCAGGAATACGAGAAAGCCGCTTTGTCAACAGAGGGTTTTTAAATGGTCCAATATGCCCGATATATGGATTTGGAGTAGTGGCGGTAGTGACGCTTTTAGAACCATATAAAGCCAATATTTTTGTATTGTATATAACATCAGTTATCTTGGTTACAATACTTGAGTATGTAACTGGGCTGATTTTGGAAAAAATATTCCATAATAAGTGGTGGGACTATTCGTCGAGGCCATTTAATATACAAGGGTATGTATGCTTATTATTTTCTACAATTTGGGGTGTGGCTTGTGTTTTAATTGTTGAGTTCATACACCCTTTGATGCAGAAAGGATTATCCTTTATACCATATGTTATAGGTATGTTAATTGTTGTAGTATTATTAGTAGCAATGATATCCGACTTATATGTAACAGCATCCGAAATTCTAAAAATGAATAAGCGACTGGCAAAAATGGAAGAAATCGCAAAAGAATTGCATCGAATATCAGATGATATTGGTCAAAACATTTACAAAGAAGTGAGTGAAGCAATTGAAAGAAAAGAAGCAATTACGATAAAAAATCAAGAAGTGTCAGAAGAAATAAAAGCTAAAATAATAGAATTAAAAGGAAAATATAAGGATATCGGAGCAAAAGGTTCGAAAATAAGCAGGCGTCTTGTAAAGGCGTTCCCTAAGATGGAATCACGCCATTACAAAGAAGCGTTAGAAGATATTAAGAAACAATGGAAAAGAAAATAAAGAAATATGAAATGTAAAAATGATGGGGGAAGTATGCAAGAAAGAATACCAAAATTGTTTTCTTCGATGAAAACATATAACAAAGAACAATTTATAAAGGATGTCATTGCGGGGATTATAGTAGCAATCATAGCATTGCCACTTTCTATTGCCTTGGCATTAGCATCAGGGGTAAGTCCGGAACAGGGAATTTATACAGCAATTGTAGCTGGATTTGTAATTGCATTATTGGGAGGAAGCCGTGTGCAAATATCTGGTCCGACGGCTGCATTTGCAACAATTGTTGCAGGAATTGTTGCGACCAAGGGAATGGAAGGGCTGATAGTTGCAACTGTTTTGGCAGGTGTGATCCTAATACTAATGGGATTTTTGAGGCTAGGTGGATTGATTAAGTATATTCCATATACTATTGTAACCGGATTTACAAGTGGAATTGCAGTTACTATATTTATTGGTCAAATAAAAGATTTCCTGGGACTGTCTTTCACAAAGACACCGATTGAAACTATGCAAAAATTAAAAGCATGTATCGCTAACATTGATACTTTAAATTTACAAGCGTTATTTGTTGGAGCGATTGCTTTATGTATTTTGATTATTTGGCCAAGAATCAATGCTAAGATACCATCTTCATTGGTTGCAGTTATGGTAACCATTTTATTAGTACCTCTCTTAAAATTAGATGTTAATACAATTGGCAGTTTGTATGATATTTCTAACAACTTACCGACGCCTCAAATACCTAGTTTTTCTTTAGAGTTAGTAAAAAATGTATTGCCAGATGCATTTACAATAGCTATTTTAGCAGCCATAGAATCGTTGTTATCATGTGTAGTATCGGATGGAATGATCGGAGATGTACATAATCCCAATATAGAGTTAATTGCACAAGGTGCTGGAAATGTTGCATCCGGAATCTTTGGAGGAATTCCGGCAACAGGAGCTATTGCAAGAACAGCGGCAAATGTTAAGAGTGGTGGACGTACCCCAATTTCTGGAATCGTGCATTCTATAGTATTATTGTTGATTTTAGTAATTTTAATGCCATATGCAGCGTTGATTCCTATGCCGACCATTGCAGCTATACTATTTATTGTGGCCTACAATATGTGCGGATTCAAGGAGTTCGTACGATTACTGAAGGCAGCACCGAAAAGTGATATATTGGTATTGATTACTACCTTTGTATTAACAATCGTATTTGACCTGGTTGTTGCAATAGAAGTTGGGTTTGTATTAGCAGCATTATTGTTTTTAAGGCGTATGGCAGATGTTACAAATATCAAGCAGTGGGAAGATGTAGAATCCGATACAGAGAAGTTTTGTGAAGTGCCCCCACATACATTAGTCTATGAAGTGGAAGGACCAATGTTTTTTGCGGCAGCCGATAAGTTTTTGCAAGTATCTATAGACAAAAATAGCAAGGTAGTTATTTTAAGGATGAGAAGCGTACCTGCTATGGATGTATCGGCATTGCGAAAATTGAAGGAAGTATTTGAAGAATGTAAACATCATCATATTACGCTCCTGATATCTCATGTTTGTGAGCAACCGTATAAGATGATGGAGAAAGCCGGTTTTGTGGAGGAGGTCGGTAAATCTAATTTTTGTGAAAATATTTCATCTGCACTGGAACGTGCTGCGGCAATCGTGGTATAGAAAAAATATGTGATTAGGGAAGTAATTGAGAACGAACAAAGGCTGTGAAATTAGGATGGAGCAAGGTGGATTGCTCCATCTTTAAATATATATTGACAATTTTTTTGAATTCATATAAGATGTAAATACTCGTCTACGAACAATTCTAACATTCAAGGGAAATTCATCCCAACGATTCAAAACGAGATTAACATATAAAGAAGGGAGGAAGTGAAGTATTTAAGTGTGGTGGCGTCTATTGCTTGGAAAGGTGAGAAAGGAATAGGTAAATAATGCAAAAAGATGTAAGATGGAGAAAACGTTGCAAGGGGTACATGATGTTACTTCTAATATTCAGCGTGTGGTTTTTGTGCATTCCGGTAAAAGCAAAGAATCAATTACAGGAAGAACCAATTGTAAAAGGTGCAATGATACGAGCAGAAGGAATTCATGAAATAGAACAACCGGTAGCAAAAGCTATGCCAACTAGAGGGGTCGTGCATTTGTTTGGAAATCTCACGCCGAACGAAGTGCCGGTTATTCCAGAATGGAATATTTATGGAATGGCAAAGGTAGATCAGGCTTATTACATTCAAGTTTGGGACCCAGAATCTGAAGCCCAGTACACGGCTTATTGTTTAGATTATGGGTTAAAGGCATCTTCCAATGTAAGCACAAATGTAAATGATTTGAGTCAGATTCCGGATAATCAAGCGAGGCTATTAAGAGCTGCATTAGCATTTGGATTTTCAGAAATGACGACACAATCTAATTTAACAGAAGAACAAAAAGCAAAATATGCAGCTACACAATGTGTTATTTGGAGTATTCAGGCAGGGATATATGAATCGGATCAGATGAGTCGTGCATGTAATAGATACTTTCAATATTTATCGGAACCAGAGATAGCATCAACTGCGTTAGAAGAGTTAGTTGGAAAGATAAATGATTATCGTATCATTCCAAGTTTTTCCTCTTATAATAAAGAAAAAGCGCCTGAATATGAGATGAAATGGAATCAGAAGATGGAGCAATATGAAGTCGAACTTACCGATGCAAACCAAATAATTAGTCGCTGTGAGTTTGTGGACGCGATTGGGATTTCGGTAAGTGAAAATGTAGATGGAACTATTAAAATTAGTACAAAAAATATTATAAAAGAGGCACAGATAATTTGTGGAAAAAGAAAGGATTATAATATTCGAGATACGGCTGTATATTATTGGAATAATCAAGATAGTATGCAGAAATTAGCTTGTTTGGACTTAGACAGTGGAGTGGAGGAAACTAGATTTTATTTCACATTGCAGACTCAAAAGGCAAAAATAAGTATCAAAAAAGTAGATGCTGAGGCGGAAGATGGGAGCGCCCAAGGGGGAGCTCAAATTACGGGCGCAGTATATGACATATTTAATCAGAATTACAAAGATGGAGATGCGATAGGTAGTGATTCTTATGTAACAAGTCTTACAGTCAATCAAGAAGGAGAAGCATTTAGTGATGAGCTTCCAATTATGACTTACTTTGTAAAGGAAAGGTCTGCTCCTACTGGATATAATATAGAAAGAACGATTCATAGAATAGACTTCCCTGTTCAAAAATCGAAAACTCCATTGCATGCGGTAGTTGTATCAAAGGAAGAAGTTATACGTGGGGATGTCCAGATTATGAAGTTTGCTGAAGATAAGAGTGGAATGAGTCTTGAAAGAAAAAAACCGTTGGAAGGAATTGTATTTGCACTTACATCAAAGACAACAGGAGAAACAATTCAAATTATTACAAATAAAGATGGCTATGCAACTACACGTAACAAAGAGCACCCAAGAGGAGGATTGGTGTATGATACTTATACGGTATCGGAATGGAAGACTCCTAGTAAATACCAGAAGATAGAACCCTTTGAAATTACGATTAATCAGGAACAGCAGCTGCTTAGTTACGCCATAGAAAATAAAATAATAGAATCCCCGATTACGATTATAAAAAAGGACAGTTCTACCGGTAAAACCATACCAATAAAAGGCATTCAATTTCGAATTTTAAATGAAAAAAAAGAACCAATTAATTTAACTACCTATTATCCAAGGGAACAGCAATTATCCGTTTTTGAAACCGATGAAAATGGTCAATTTATGTTACCGGAAATGCTAGAGTATGGCGTGTACTATCTAGAAGAGATAAAAGCGCCAAGTGGATATTTAAAAGGAAATTTGCTGGAATTCTGCGTGGACCGAAGAGGAAACTGGGAGGATCCACTGATTGTTACTTATGAAAACGAACATGCAATGGGAAAAGTACGAATTTCTAAATTTGATGAAAAAACAGGAATAGGGATAGAGGGAGTAACATTTGAAGTTCTTGCAGCAGAAGATATACTAACAGGTGATGGTACAATTCGATATCAAAAAGGAGAAGTGGTAAGCAATATAATTACAGATCGTTTGGGAATCGGAGAAAGTCAGGAGCTATTCTTAGGAAATTATGTTGTGAAAGAAACGTTACAAATCCCAGGCTATGCAATAGATAGAACAGAATATTCAATTGCATTGCAGTATAAAAATCAAGAGACGGCAGTAGTTATAGAAGAAATAAAAATCCAGAATCACCCAACTACTTTGCGTCTTGTAAAGAGAGTAAATAATCAACCATGGGGGTTAGAGGGGGTTACATTTTCTATGTGGAAGGAGCAGAAACTAGAAGATGGTAGTTTTGTGAAGGAAGGATTGTCCACTTATATTACGGATAAACATGGGAGAATAGAATTTAAATATCTGTTACCAGGTATCTATAAGATACAAGAGGTCAGTACTAGACCGGGTTATCTCGTTTTTGATAGAGTATTAGAGATTCAGGTGGATCAAGATGGATATATAAATGGTGTAGAGGATTACGTGCTTGAAATATGGAATGATTTTACTAAGATAGAAATAGAGAAAAGAGATAGTGTTACAGGAGCGTTCGTACAGGGAGCCCATTTACAGATTCTTAATCAACAACAGCAAGTGGTGTCTCAATGGGTATCTAGAAACCATAGTCATAGAATGGAAGGGTTACCACCAGGAATGTATACATTGATAGAAACGAATGCTCCAGCAGGGTATAAAGTTGCGGATTGCGTAATTTTTGAAGTGAAAGAACAAGGAGATGTACAGAAGATAGTTATGGAAGATCATCCATTGCCATCCCCCAAAACAAGTGATAAAACAACTCTAATAAGAGCTTGGATACTGTTTGTCTGTGGTCTATTAGGTGTAGCGATATTAATATGGAGTTTTCAAATATTTCGATAAGTTAAAGAAGTGCTTAATATCGTACCTTGCCATTTCTTTTTCGATTGTGTTAAAATACGAAACATAATACAATGTAAAAGAGGAGGAGTTCGTGATGGGAATGACAATGACGCAGAAGATTTTAGCAGCACATGCTGGATTAGAATCCGTAGTAGCAGGGCAATTAATAGAAGCAAAATTAGATGTCGTGATGGCGAATGATATTACGGGACCAATGGCAGTTCCAGTTTTTTATCAAATGGCAGATAGAGTATTCGATAAAGACAAGGTGGTGTTAGTTCCAGATCATTTTACACCGAACAAAGATATTAAATCAGCAGAAAATTCCAAATCTATTAGAGAGTTTGCAAAGAGTCAGGAATTATCTCATTACTTTGAAGTAGGTCAAATGGGAATAGAACATGCACTTTTACCAGAAAAGGGGATTGTTGTTGCTGGTGAATGTATCATTGGCGCAGATTCACATACCTGTACATATGGGGCGTTGGGAGCATTCTCGACGGGGGTAGGAACCACAGATATTGCCGCAGGAATGGCAAAAGGCGAATTATGGTTTAAAGTACCAAGTGCCATGAAAATTGTTTTAATGGGAAGGCCAAGTCCATTTGTAAGTGGAAAGGATATTATTTTACATATTATAGGGAAAATTGGTGTAGATGGGGCACTGTATAAATCTATGGAATTTGTTGGAGAGGGCTTGTCATACCTTTCCATGGATGACCGATTCACCATGGCCAATATGGCAATTGAGGCTGGAGCAAAGAATGGTATTTTTTGTGTGGATGAGCAAACGGAACGTTATCTAAAGGAACATACTTCAAAAGCCTATATTATTTATACTGCAGACGAGGACGCTCACTATGAGGAAATTGTGGAAGTGAACCTATCCACGATAAGACCAACGATTGCATTTCCTCATTTACCGGGGAATGCAAAGACCATTGATGAAGTAGAGGAGATGCAACCTATAAAGATAGATCAAGTAGTGATTGGATCATGTACAAATGGCAGAATGGAAGATATGAGGAGAGCGGCAAACATACTAAAGGGACACCAAGTGCATCCAGATGTTCGAGTTATGGTAATACCAGGAACACAACGCATCTACTTACAGTGTATTGAAGAAGGTCTGGTAACCACCTTTATTGAATCAGGATGTACGTTCAATACACCTAGTTGTGGACCATGTATGGGTGGACATATGGGCGTTTTGGCAGCTGGTGAGAGGTGTGTTTCTACGACAAATCGTAACTTTGTAGGACGCATGGGGCATATTGATTCCCTAATTTATTTAGCATCGCCAGAATTAGCAGCAGCCAGTGCAATTGCTGGATATATTGCGAATCCAGAGAAAGTGGGTGAATAAAAATGAAAGCAATGGGATGTGTTTTTAAATATGGAGACAATGTAGATACGGATGTCATTATTCCAGCTAGATATCTAAATTCATTTGATGCACAAGAACTAGCAAGTCATGCTATGGTGGACATTGATCCGGAGTTTGTAAATAGGGTAAATCCAGGAGATATGATCGTTGCAACAAAGAACTTTGGGTGCGGATCATCTAGAGAGCATGCGCCGTTATGTCTGAAGGCAGCTGGTATTAGTTGTGTTATTGCTGAGACCTTTGCCAGAATTTTTTATCGAAATGCTATTAATATTGGCTTGCCAATCATAGAATGCCCAGAAGCAGCAAGAGGAATTGAAGCTGGGGATGAAGTAGAAGTGGATTTTGATAGTGGGAAGATTTACAATAAAACGCGTGGCACACAATTTCAAGGACAACCATTCCCGGAATTTATGCAGAAGATTATTGTAGCAGAAGGACTTGTAAATTACATAAATAATAATTAAAGATAAAAGGGGCCGGGGAGGATAACTTTCCGGTTCTCTTTTTATAGGGTTGGTACCATTGGGGTGGACAACCACTCAACGATATATTATGATAGAACCAATATTATTCATGAAAAGGATCTATTATAAGGAGGATATCATAATGTTGTTATTAACGAAAAAGGATATTAAAAGTGTATTTTCAATGAGGGATGCAATTGAAGCAGATAAAGAAGCGTTTAGAGTTTTTTCAAGAGGGGCGTGTGAGGTGCCTTTGAGAACGCAGATTCCAGCACCACAAGAAAATGGTTGTTTTTTATTTATGCCGGCTTTTTCGGAGGAATTGGGTAATGCTTCATTAAAAGTTGTTAATATATTTCCGGAAAATGCAAAAAAAGGTTTACCAACTGCACCAGCACAGGTCTTGTTGATTGACGGGAATACGGGTATGATTCGTGCTATTTTAGATGGTACATATGTGACGCAACTAAGAACAGGTGCAGCATCAGGAGTTGCTTTTGATCTATTGGCTAGAAAAGAAGCTAAGATCGGAGCCTTGATTGGAGTGGGAAGTCAGGCTGCAGAACAGTTGATTGCGATGATAACTGTAAGAAATCTTGAGGAAGTTCGTGTATTTGCACGTAACTATGAGAAGACAAAGGAATTTGCTGAAAAGATGCAACTGGAATTGGAGGCAACGGGAACTAAAATTATTCCTACCAAGACTTCCGATGAGGCCATTAGCAATGCAGATATGATTATTACGGTAACTCCTTCTACATCACCAGTTTTTGATGGTAGTAAGGTAAAAGCGGGGGCAACAATAAGCTGTGTAGGATCTTATCAGCCACAAATGCAGGAATTAGATCCGGTAGTACTGGCTCGTGCAAATAAAATATATTTTGATTCTGTAGATGCAGTGTTATCAGAGTCCGGTGATATTTTAATACCACTTGCAGACGGTACTATTACAAAAGATGATTTTACTGGAGATATTGGAGAAGTATTGCTCGGTGAAGTGAAAGGCAGAGAACTTGAGGAGGAAATTATTGTGTTTAAATCTGTTGGAATTGGAACGCAAGATTTAGTGACTGCAAGGTATATTTATGATAAAGCCATAGCAAGGGGAATTGGAATGAAATGGGAATAAGAAAATTGTATGGAATGTCTTTGACAGAATTACAGATGTACGTTATAATTCCTACTTAAGTAAAGATATAATATATTAGTGAAAGGTGAATGAGATGAGTCTATTATACAAAAGTACAAGAAATGCAGAGGAAACGGTAACCGCATCACAAGCTATTTTGAAGGGATTAGCAGATGATGGAGGATTATTTATACCAATTAGCATACCAGAACTTCAGACGGGGTTATCTGAGTTAAAAGATATGAGTTACCAAGAAGTGGCTTATGAGGTTATGAAAGAATTCTTGACTGATTTTACAGAAGAAGAATTGAAGCAATGCATCTCAAGGGCGTATGATGAAAAATTTGACACAGAAGATATTGCTCCAATTGTAAAAGTAGAGGACACTTATTATCTTGAACTATTTCATGGATCTACCATTGCATTTAAAGATATGGCACTATCTATATTACCGCATTTGCTAACTACAGCGGCGGTTAAGAATGATGTACAGAATGAGATTGTCATTTTAACGGCTACTTCAGGAGACACGGGTAAGGCGGCTCTTGCTGGATTTGCAGATGTCCCGGGCACCAAAATTATTGTATTTTATCCGAAAAATGGCGTGAGTAAGGTGCAGGAACTACAGATGGTGACACAAAAGGGGGATAATACTTCTGTAGTTGCAATTCATGGTAACTTTGACCAAGCACAAAGTGGTGTAAAGGCAATGTTTGAGGACAAAGAGTTAGAAAAAGAGTTACAAGATGCAGGATATCAATTTTCATCTGCCAATTCTATAAATATTGGAAGGTTGGTTCCTCAAATCGTGTATTATGTATATGCATATGCAAAATTATTGCAGAATGAAGAATTAGTTGAAGGTGAGCACATCAATATAGTGGTTCCTACAGGGAATTTTGGCAACATTTTAGCAGCGTATTATGCAAAACAGATGGGGATACCAATCGGCAAGCTGATTTGTGCCTCTAATGAGAATAGGGTATTATTTGATTTTTTTGAAACGGGTAGATATGATAAGAATCGAGAGTTCTTGTTGACCACTTCTCCGTCTATGGATATTTTAGTATCTAGTAATCTGGAGCGTTTGATTTATTTGATAACGGAATCTGATGCAAAACAGAACATATCATTGATGGAGCTGTTGAAGACAAAAGGCGCGTACGAAATTTCGGAAGATATGAAATGCAAATTAAGGGACTTTGCAGCAGGATTTGCAACGGAAGATGAAGTATCTAAGACCATTCATGACATTTACGATGAAACTGGTTATGTAATTGACACACATACAGCAGTAGCAGCAGCAGTGTGTAAAGCGTATCATGAGAAGGAGAAGGATCAGACCAAGTGTATCATTGCGTCTACAGCAAGTCCTTATAAATTTGCAAGGAGTGTGATGACTGCAATTGATCAAACATATGAATCGTTGGAAGAATTTGTATTGATGGATGAGTTGCAAAAGATATCTAGAGTAACCGTTCCTAGAGCAATTGAAGAAATTCGTGATGCGGAGGTTCTTCATACGATAGAGTGCGATGTTAAAGATATGAAAGACACGGTAAAGGAATTATTACAACTATAGGAGAGAAAAATGACAAGCTTTGATGGACTATTTGGAATTATAGCATTAGTATGTGGAGGATATTGTATTTATGCTGTGATTTTGATGAAAAAGACAGGTGAAATAAATAAAACAGTATTGTTGTCAAAGGATGATAATCCGAAAAAATGCAAGGATACACAAGCTTACTTAAGATGTGTGATACCAAAGGTAATGGCTCTTGGGATTATAACTATGCTGTATGGTGTCATATCACTTGTGGATTCTTACGTACAAAAATTGGGGGTGGCCATACCAATAATGATGGTTTTATTATGTATTGTATTGATTTGGTATGGAGTTAGTACAGCGAATGCTAGGAAAAAATATTTTTAAAATTAGATTGTATGTATAAAAAAACATATAGTGAAATATTTAACAAATAGATTGCAAAATAATAAGTTTTATTGTACAAGGAATGGCATAAAAACGTTAGAAAAACCAATAAGTGATGCTGAAAATGCAAGATTAAAATGACAATCTTGCATTTTTGTTTGCATTTCCATATAAATATTAAAAAAAAATGAATTAAATGAATAAAAAGAATTATAAACTTTCAATAAACTTATTGACTTTCTTAATTATAAATGAGATAATAAACCAAATTCGGAATTTAAGGAGGAATTAAAATGTCAACGAAAGCATATTACCCATTAAATGAGATTGGGGCAGGAAAACCAGGTTTTGCTAAGACACGTTCTATTATTGAGGCAGCATTTTATGGAAACAATGTCATCAAAATCAACACTTTAAAAGAAGCATATGAATTGGCTAAAAATTCACCAGGAACAATCGTGACTGATATGCCAGTATATAGAGGAGAAGAATTTGGTCTTGAAAAAGATGCAAAGGTTCTTTTATTTAATGATGGTTCTATCACAGGTCGTTATGCGGCAGCTAGAAGAATTGCAGGCGAACCAAACGTTAACTGTGATGAATTAGATAAGATGACGATGGATGCAGTTTATGATGCAAGATGGAAAACAATGTATCATGCGGAAGTTTATGTTGGATTAGATTCAGAATTCATGGTAAAAGCACATCTTCTTATACCAGAAGGTGAAGAAAATATCATGTATTCATGGATGCTGAATTTCCAATATATGTCTGATGAATATGTAAAAATGTATAAAAATTCTACACCTGTAGGAGACGGAAATGAAGCAGATATTTACATTTTCTCTGATCCACAATGGACTGGTACAACAAAACCAGGATATGATCCAAAATGTTTATGTTACTTTAATACAAAACAGAACTGTGCAGCAATTTTAGGAATGAGATATTTTGGAGAACATAAAAAAGGAACTCTTACTATGGCTTGGGCAATTGCAAATCGTAATGGTTATGCATCATGCCACGGTGGACAAAAAGAATATACATTAGCTGATGGATCTAAATATGTGGCTTCTGTATTTGGTTTGTCAGGATCAGGAAAATCAACGCTTACACATGCAAAACATGGTGGAAAGTATGGTGTTACAGTGTTACATGATGATGCATTTATTATCAATACAGATACATGTGCATCAATTGCATTGGAACCAACTTATTTTGACAAAACACAAGATTATCCAACAGGATGCCCAGACAATAAATATTTATTAACTGCCCAAAATTGTTCTGCTACATTAGACGAAGAGGGTAAGATTCAATTAGTTACAGAAGATATAAGAAATGGAAACGGGCGTGCAATTAAATCAAAATTATGGTCACCAAATCGTGTGGATAAAATTCATGAACCAGTAAATTCTATTTTCTGGATAATGAAGGATCCAACTATTCCACCAGTAGTAAAATTAAAAGGATCTGCATTAGCATCTGTTATGGGTGCAACATTGGCGACAAAAAGATCCACTGCTGAAAGACTTGCAGAAGGAGTTGATCCTAATAAATTAGTTGTGGTACCATATGCAAATCCATTTAGAACGTACCCACTTGTAAATGATTATGAAAAGTTTAAAAAATTAGTAGAAGAAAAAAATGTAGACTGCTATATTATCAATACTGGAGACTTCATGGGTAAAAAGGTTCAACCAAAGGATACTTTAGGAATTCTTGAATCTATTGTTGAAGGTAAGGCAGAATTCAAGCAATGGGGTAACTTCTCTGATATTGAAATTATGAATTGGGAAGGATTTGAACCTGATATGAGCAATGCGGAATATGTGGCTCAATTAAAAGCACGTATGCAAGATCGTGTTGATGAAGTAACAGCTTTTGGAACATTAAAAGATGGTTATGACAAACTTCCTGATGAAGCATTAGATGCACTTAAAAAATTAGTAGCAGAATTGGCATAATTAATGTCGGACAAAGGACGGGGACATTTTTCAAGTGTCTCTGTCCTTTAAAATTGGGATTTAATTGAAAAAATACATGCAGTATCCAGCTGTTGTTTCATGTTTTTATTGATAAATATGTGATAACGGAGTATAATAATCTTACAGGAAATGACCTGAGGTGTTCGACAATTCCGCTATTTTGAACCTACAATACTTTAAACGGGATTCTTATATCTCTGTAATATGTCAAGCCATCATTATGCAGTGGAAGGCAGAAAAACAGATGCAGTTACCCACCTAGCTGTAGCTAGGAGTCAAAATACGGAAACCGGCATTTTGGGGAATTACAAAAGATAAAGGCAGTTGCATTTGCAGCTGCTTTTTTGTATGTAAATTAGTCATCTGAGATATTAGTTGTAGCATAAGCTAGAATAAACATGCAAATTGAGGTTAAAATGATTGATAAAGTGACAAGATATAAATACTATTTTATAGGTTTTTTAGGGTGTATGGTGATTCTTTGCTGTTTAATGAAATCCCTAAACCATAAGAATCCGGAAGACGACACGAAGGAAAAGCAAAAGGTAGAAAAGCAAAAGGCATTACCAGATAATCCGATGATACGCGTATTGTTGAAGACCAGCGGATATACTGGAATTGTACACCCCGAGATTATACTATCAAGTTCGCAAGGTTTGATCATATCCGCAGGAGAGTCAATAAAAGAATCAGAACCAGGAGAGGGCGTTGTCATTACACCAGCGGATTCCATGTTTCAGTTGGGGAGTATTAGGGTTAAAGCAAAAGATAGTAGTAGAATAGAGGTGCAATCATTAAAACGAGGATATGGAATACCTTCTTATAGAGGAGAAATGGAATTAATTTGTACTACAGAGGGAATCGTTTTGATTAATGAATTACCACTAGAGGAATATTTATATGGAGTTGTTCCAAGTGAGATGCCTGCATCTTATGAAGTTGAAGCGTTAAAAGCGCAAGCGATTTGTGCTAGGAGTTATGCATACATTCAATGTCAGAATATGGCATATCCAGAATACCAAGCCTACGTAGATGATAGTACATCATTTCAGGTTTATGGTAATTCTCAAGAGCAAGAGACATCAAATGAAGCAGTAAATAGTACCATAAATCAAAAAATTTGGTATCATGATCAGGTAGTTAAGGCATACTACTATTCTACTTCCTGTGGAGTTACGACAGATGTGGAGGCTTGGGGAACATCTATAAATGAAGAAAATAATTATTTACAAAGTATGCAAGTAAGCAATGGAGAAAGAGACTATGAAGCGCAACTTCCTTGGTATAGGTGGATAGTAACTGTACCTTGTAATGTATTACACGATTTGATCGAAATAAATACACAAACGGAGATAGGAAATGTGCAAAATATTGAGGTGACCAAGCAAGGGGCAGGAAATATTGTTCAAGAAATTACAGCCACTGGAGATCAAGGAGTAATTATCGTTGATAATGAAAATAAAGTAAGGGCTGCTTTAGGTGGTGAGGGCTACGTGATTGAGAAACAAGATGGAAATAACATACCAAGTACGACATTGTTACCGAGTGCATTTTTCACAATCGAAAAGAAAGATGATACATATATATTACTGGGCGGGGGATTTGGTCATGGAATAGGTATGAGCCAAAATGGTGCGAATGAAATGGCAAAACAAGGGAAAAATTATCAAGAGATATTAAAGCTATTCTATTCGGGTATTGACATTAAATAGTTTACAAAAGTGCTCAAACTTGAATAAAGTGATTTTTTATGATATTATGCTATGAGTAAATTGTTTGAGGAGAAACATATATGAAAAAAGCAATTAAGACAATTGAAGAATTCATGTTAAAAGTTAATTTGGATCATACTGGGGCATATGCAGCACAGTCAGCTTTTTTTATTGTGTTATCTTTAATACCAAGTACGTTGCTACTATTAACGTTAGTTCAGTTTACGCCGGTTACAAAAGCAGATGTTATGACTGCTGTATATCGAGTGATTCCGAAGACATTTAATTCTTTAATAATATCTATTGTTAATCAGGTATATAATCAATCTAGGGCAGTCATTCCACTAACCGCAATTATGGCAGTATGGTCAGCGGGGCGTGGGGTATTGGCGATTTCTTCGGGTTTGAATTGTGTATATAATAGTGTGGAAACAAGAAATTATGTATTTATTCGGATCAGGGCTGGATTATATACGTTATTATTTTTAGCATCCATTGTTTTATCATTGGTGCTCTTAGTGTTTGGTAATAGTTTAAGTATCCTGGTAAATCAGCATGCACCTTTTATGAATCATCTTATGATTCTGTTAATTAGAATTAGAACAATTTTGTCAGCTGTGGTACTTACTCTTGTATCAATGTTGGTATACAAATTTCTTCCTAACCGTAAAGGGAAATTTAGAAGACAATTGCCAGGTGCAGTATTTACGGCTATTGGTTGGCTGGTTGCATCCTTTATTTTTTCTGTTTATGTTGATATTTTTAAAGGATTCGCAAATATGTATGGCAGTTTAACAACTATTGTTTTGATTATGTTATGGTTGTATTTTTGTATGTATATTATGTTGCTTGGTGGTCAGATAAATATGTGGGTTGACTTGCATTTTCATCCCGAGGATTTTGAAGTAGTAGGGAGACATATATAAGTTTGATACAAATATTATATCTTAACACTTGACAACAATACCTAATATGTTACAATATCAATTAGTATAAATAAAAAAAGGCAAAGAACGTGTAAGTAAAGAACTATTTTCCAAAAGAGAGAGAAAATCATGGGCTGAAAGTTTTCTTTGGTTCAAATAGGAATTGAATTTCCCACGGGAGCTGCATTTCTGAAGATAGAGAATTGTAATAGTAAGAAATGACGTATATGCACGTTACGCAATCTAAGTGCTTACAAATATACTGTAAGAATTAGGGTGGTACCGCGATTTAGCCTCGTCCCTTTATTGGGATGAGGCTTTTTATATGCAAAAGGGGCATAGCAATTTACATTTAGGACGTAGCAAAACTCAATTTATTACGTCCCCAATTAAGGAAGGAGATTTATATGAAAGAAAAATTACAAAGCATAAAGGCGGAAGCCTTAAGACAAATTGAAGCTTCAGATATGCCAGAAAAATTAAATGACGTACGTGTCAAATTCCTAGGGAAAAAGGGAGAATTGACAGCGGTATTAAAAGGTATGAAAGATGTTTCGCCGGAAGATAGACCTAAGGTGGGTCAGCTAGTGAATGAAACTAGAGAAGCGATTGAAGCTATGCTGGATGATACTAAAAAGAAAATGGAATATGCAATAAGAGCTGAAAAGTTGAAAGAAGAAGTGATAGATGTCACATTGCCAGCTAAGAGAAGTCACGCAGGGCACCGTCATCCTAATACGATAGCGCTAGAAGAGGTAGAGCGTATCTTCGTCGGTATGGGTTATGAGGTTATAGAAGGACCTGAAATAGAATTTGATTTATATAATTTTGAAAAATTAAATATTCCAGCAGATCATCCGGCAAAGGATGAACAAGATACTTTTTATATCAATAAAGAAATGGTATTAAGAACACAGACCTCTCCGGTACAAGCACGTGTTATGGAACAAGGAAAGCTGCCAATTCGTATGATAGCACCAGGGAGAGTTTTTCGCTCAGATGAAGTAGATGCAACACATTCACCATCGTTTCATCAAATTGAAGGTCTTGTAATTGATAAAAATATTTCCTTTGCGGATTTAAAAGGAACTTTAGAAGTATTTGCTAAGGAGTTATTTGGAGAAAATACTCAAACAAAATTCAGACCACACCATTTTCCGTTCACAGAACCAAGTGCAGAAGTAGACGTTACTTGTTTTAAATGTGGTGGTAAAGGGTGCCGCTTTTGTAAAGGATCTGGCTGGATTGAAATATTAGGATGTGGAATGGTGCATCCTCATGTTTTAGAAATGTGCGGGATAGACCCAGAAGAATATAATGGTTTTGCATTTGGAGTTGGATTAGAACGAATTGCATTATTAAAATACGAAATTGATGATATGAGATTATTATATGAAAATGATATTAGATTTTTAAAACAATTTTAAGTAAACTGTCAAAAAGGGGCAGAGCAAATCACAAAAGGGGCACACTAAATTTCATTTTAGGACGTAGCAAAATGTGTTTTGCTACGTCCCCAACAAAAAAGGAGTGGAAATATGAATACATCATTATCTTGGATTAGAGCGTATGTTCCGGGTTTGGACGTGAGTGCGCAGGATTATACGGACGCTATGACACTTTCTGGTACGAAAGTGGAGGGATACGAGGCTTTGGATGCTAATTTGGAGAAAATTGTCGTAGGTCAAATTGATAAAATTGAGAAACATCCAGATGCAGATAAGCTAATTATATGTCAGGTAAATGTGGGAGTTGAAAAGATTCAAATTGTGACTGGGGCACCAAATGTTAAAGAGGGTGATAAGGTTCCGGTTGTTTTAGATGGTGGACGTGTTGCTGGAGGCCATGATGGTTGTAAAACTCCAGGTGGGGTGAAAATTAAGAAGGGAAAATTACGTGGGGTTGAGAGCTTTGGGATGATGTGTTCGATTGAAGAACTGGGTTCTTCAAGAGACATGTACCCGGAAGCACCAGAATTTGGGATTTATATTTTTGATAAAAATGCAGAGGTAGGAACCAGTGCTATTAAGGAAATGGGGTTAGATGATGTTGTATTTGAATATGAGATAACATCTAACCGTGTAGATTGCTATAGTGTAATTGGTATCGCAAGAGAGGCGGCAGCTACATTCAGAAAAAAATTTCTACCGCCAGTAGTTTGTAAAACTGGAAATGATGAAACTGTAAATGATTATATAAAGGTTACAGTACAGGATGTGGACTTATGTCCGAGATATTGTGCACGAGTTGTGAAAAATGTTAAGATTGGACCTTCGCCACAATGGATGCAGAGAAGATTAGCATCTGTAGGGATAAGACCAATCAATAATTTAGTGGATATTACAAATTATGTAATGGAAGAGTACGGGCAACCGATGCATGCATATGACTTAGCCACAATTGCAGATCGTGAAATTATTGTCCGAACTGCAAAGCAAGGAGAAAAATTTACTACATTAGATGGTCTAGAACGTGAGATAGATGAAAATGTTCTTATGATTTGTGATGGAAAGAAAGCTATAGGAATTGCTGGAATTATGGGTGGAGAAAACTCTATGATTACAGATCATGTAGAGACAGTGTTATTTGAAGCGGCATGCTTTGACGGAACGAATATCCGTAAATCTAGCAAAAAAGTAGGATTACGAACCGATGCTTCTGGAAAATTTGAAAAAGGTTTGGATCCAAATAATGCACAGGCAGCGATTGATAGGGCTTGCCAACTCATTGAAGAGCTTGGAGCAGGTGAAGTTGTTGGCGGTATGGTAGATGTTTATGGCAAGAAGAAAGATCCAGTACGTGTTCCTTTTGATGCAAAAAAAATAAATAAGATGCTTGGAACTGACATTTCTGCTGAAGATATGTTACAGTACTTTGATACAATAGGTTTGGCATATGATACGACAACAAATGAAGTGATTGCGCCGACATTTCGCCATGATTTATTTAGAATTGCTGATTTGGCAGAAGAAGTGGCAAGATTTTATGGTTATGAAAATATCCCGACAACACTTCCTAGTGGAGAGTCTACAACGGGGAAATTGTCGTTTAAATTACGTGTAGAAGAAGTGGCAAGAAATATTGCGGAATTTTGCGGTTTTAGTCAGGGGATGACATATTCTTTTGAAAGTCCAAAAGTATTTGATAAGTTATTGTTAGAAGAAAATTCTAAGTTACGTGATACAATCCAAATAATAAATCCCTTAGGAGAAGACTATAGTATAATGCGGACTACATCTTTAAATGGGATGTTGGTATCTCTTGCAACTAATTATAATAGAAGAAATAAAAATGTAAAACTATATGAATTGGGAAATATATACTTGCCTAAGCAACTTCCTCTTACAGAATTACCAGAAGAACGTATGCAATTTACCTTAGGGATGTATGGGGAAGGCGATTTCTTTACAATGAAAGGAATTGTGGAAGAATTCTTCGAAAAAGTTGGTTTATGTGCAAAATCTACTTATGACCCTAAATCAGATAAGCCATTTTTACATCCGGGCCGTCAGGCAAATGTTATATATGAGGGGAAAATAGTTGGTTATTTGGGTGAGGTGCATCCGCAAGTAGCTGATAATTATAGTATTGGTGAACGCACTTATATAGCAGTGATCGACATGCCTGAAATAGTAAATTATGCAACATTTGATAGAAAGTACGAAGGTATAGCAAAATATCCAGCAGTTTCTAGAGATATTAGTATGGTGATGCCAAAGGAAATATTAGTAGGTGAAATAGAAAATGTGATTGCACAAAAAGGTGGTGCATATTTAGAAAGCTATGCTTTATTTGATCTTTATGAAGGGAAGCAAATAAAAGCAGGCTATAAATCAGTCGCATATTCTATTGTTTTTAGGGCAAAAGATAAAACTTTAGAAGAGGCAGATGTATCAGCGGCTATGAAGAGGATTCTTAGTGGGTTGGAATCATTAGGAATTGAACTTCGTCAGTAAGGAGAAGAGTAAAGAATGAAACGAGAAGATTTTAGTTTCGAATTGCCAGAAGAATTGATTGCACAAGACCCATTAGAAGATAGATCGAGTTCTAGATTGCTAGTGTTAGATAAAAAAACTGGTTCCATAGAGCATCATGTATTTAAAGAGTTGGTCGATTATTTAGAGCCGGGAGACTGTCTTGTAATAAATGACACAAAAGTAATACCTGCACGACTTATTGGGTCCAAAGTTGGTACAGATGCAAAGATAGAGGTATTATTGTTAAAACGCAAGGAACATGACATTTGGGAAACTCTTGTGAAACCGGGGAAGAAAGCTAGACCAGGAACAAAGATATCTTTTGGAAATGGAATGTTGATAGGTGAAGTGGTAGATATTGTTGATGAAGGAAACCGTTTGATACAATTTTCGTATGAAGGAATTTTTGAAGAAATATTAGATCAGTTAGGTCAAATGCCATTACCACCATATATTACACACCAATTGGAGGATCAGAATCGATATCAAACAGTATATGCTAAGCATACAGGATCAGCGGCAGCGCCCACGGCAGGGCTTCATTTTACACCAGAGCTTTTAGCTTCTATTGAGAAAAAGGGAATTGAAATAGCAAGGATAACATTGCATGTGGGGCTTGGAACATTTCGGCCAGTTAAAGTAGATGATATTCTAGAACATCACATGCATTCTGAATTTTATCAAATAGATCAAGATGCTACTCAAAAGATAAATAGAGCAAAAGAGAATGGTCATCGAGTAATTGCCGTTGGAACAACCAGCTGCAGAACCATTGAATCAGCAGCGGATGCGGATGGCAGATTAGCCCCATCCAGTGGATGGACAGATATATTCATTTATCCGGGATACAGATTTAAAATATTGGATTGTCTTATTACAAATTTTCATCTTCCAGAATCAACGTTGGTGATGCTCGTATCTGCGTTGGCAGGTAGAGAACACGTGCTAGCAGCATATGAAGAGGCGATTAAAAACCAATACCGCTTTTTTAGTTTTGGAGATGCAATGTTTATTACGAATCAAATGATTGTGGAAAAATAAAGAAAGTGAGGGGAGCGCCCCTTACTTTTTTTATGTATGAAATAGTAAAATTGTAGTAGAAAAGAACAGTTAGGATCTAAATAGTGTTCATTTTAGTTAGAGAAATAAGGACATCTTGTGGAGTATTGGAAGATGCGTGTAGTTGATATTGGGGTTCGTGGATGTCGGAAAGATAATGAGCATCAGAATTGCAAATGATGTTACAAGAATTAAGATAAGGATTGTCTTTTTTTAAACGATATTGTTGTGTCATATCATGTAACTCGAAGCATGAAAAAGTCGAATCAGAGGGAATAAACCCTAGATTTGATATTACACTTGTAGTTTTTTTATCAATATGGGCCGGAATCCATATTCCGTGGAAGTGGGAAATGACAGTGGACACCTTATAAAATGGAATATCTGTAGCATTAATTAACAAATGATCAACTGTTCCGGTAATGACATCATTTTTGTTATATATTTGTTGCTTCCCAAAGAGTTGTACTTGATTTGGAATGGAAGGTAAGTGGTTAGAAACATATGTATCAAAAGCGAGTGCATTGTCTAGCGTTGGGAAAAGGCATAGGACATGAACCTCTTCACAAGTACATAATTCCATGCCTGGAATAACAGTTATTCCGTATGTGTCGCCGCAGGAGATCGCAGCGGCACAATTTTTACAGGAATTGTGATCGGTAATGGCAATGACATCAAGCCCTTTTAAAGCAGACATCCCCACGATGTTAGATGGTGTCATATCATCATCACCACAAGGGGAAAGGCAAGAGTGAAGATGAAGATCGTAAAACAAAGGAATCATGAGTGTATCAATTCATGAATCTTTAAGGCCGCGTCAAATATAGATTCCGATGTATGAAACACGGTAATATTATTTTCAGTTGCCTTTTTTATCGATGTTTCATCAAGATTCACGTCTTCGGCTAGAATGATACAAGCTACATCTGCAAGTGAAGCAACAGCTATCGTATTGATATTTCCCATCACAGTTACCCATGCGCAGTTGGCTTTGGCCTTGCTCATAGCAATACTTAAAAGGTCGCAACAAAAAGAACTGGTTACGGTTCGACTAGTATCCCCAATCACAAGAGGCGTAAAAAGGTGGTTATCCACGAGTGTCTGAACTATCATTATTCTTCATCCTTTCTTTTTGGTTTTGCATTATATGTTTAGAGTCATCTAAATTATCTAATTCGCATGTTAATTTCTCAATGTATTCTTTAAGAATATTTATAGAGTCACCATTCTGATTACAAGAGAGATTAATTGCTCTTGCTAAGAATTTGATTTCAGTTGATAAAGAAGACAAATACTCTCGAAATACATAAATACAATTATTGCTAGTTGCATTCCCACGTACAATATCTTCCGCAAGAGCTTTGCATGTAGGTGCACCGCAGGAACCGCAGTCAAGACCAGGAAAACGATTGGTAAGATCCTCTACCGTTCCCATCATATCTAAACTTTCTGAAAAGGTACTGCCTAAGCGAAATACTGGTTCGTATTCAATGGTATTATCCCACATGATATCTAATTCAGAATTCATATTTAGGTGATTTCTAGCAACTGGAAGGTAGCGATTTAATATTTTTAATTTGCTTTTTGCCACGTATGGATTTTCTACAGTTAGGACACCACCAACGCACCCACCGCTACAGGAATTGAGTTCGATAAAAGAAAGTCCATGAAATTTTTCGTCTTCTAGGTCTTCTAATACTTTTAAAACACTATTGATTCCATCAGCAGCAAGATAATTGTCTGTTATTAATCCAGCTACCTCACCACCACTGGAGCCCCAGCCAATTCCGATTCTGCCAGAGTGGGATAAGGGAAGTAGTTGAGATTCGTCTCGAGACATATGCGGTAGTAATTTGGGATACACATCTTTGATAGCGACAACTTGGCTAATAGCACTTTTTTCAATACCAAGCGGCATTTTTGCATACGTAACTTTAGAAGGACAAGGAGAGATAAAGATAATCCCTATGTCTTCTTTTTTAAAACCAGTTTTTTCCATGGCTTTTTGGAGTGCAATTTCAGCAGCAACTTCAACTGGTGGTTTGATTGGAAGTAAGCGAGGAATTAAAGTAGGAAATTTTACGCGAATCAGTCTTACAATTGTAGGACAGGCAGTACTAATAAATGGTGTTTCATCACGATGTTCGGCAATATAAGCCCTAGAAATTTCTGAAACCAATTCAGCAGCAGAGCTCACTTCGTAAACATCATCGAAGCCAATTTTTAATAATGCGTTTAATACAATATCAACATTTGTTAAATTGTTAAATTGAGCATATAATGAAGGCGCTGGTAAAGCAACGGTATATTTGTAATCCTTTAGAACATCTAAAGTATCGTATACGGGAATTTTAGCATGATGCGGGCAATATCTAATGCATTTACCACAATCAATGCAAAATTTATCCGTTATAACAGCTTTTCCATTCAGCACTCGAATTGCCTGGGTCGGACAGTGTTTGATACAATTAATACAACCTTTGCAAAGCTCTTTATCCAATCTTACTGAACGAATGAATTTGTTCATAATATGATGCCTCCTACATATAGATATTTAGAGTTACGGTAGTACCAACTCCCAGTTTTGAGGTTATAGTCATCTCGTCGGAATACTTCTTCATATTAGGTAGCCCCATACCTGCACCGAAGCCCAGAGAGCGAACTTCCTCGGGGGCAGTAGAGAATCCGGCCTCCATAGCCTTGTCAATATCTACGATACCTGGACCTTTGTCAGCTAACGTAATTTGAATATTCTTGTCAGATATCGAAACGGTAATTGTCCCACCATCAGCATGAATTACCATATTAATTTCACCTTCATACATAGAAATAGCAACTTTTCGTATGACATTATTATCTACGCCCATCATTTTTAATTTATTCTTTACATCACTACTTGCTTCGCCTGCACGTGTAAAATCGTCATCTGGTATTATGTAGTTAAATGTAATATTATCACTCATTTAGTCACCCCCAAGCAGTCCATTGTTGTATAAAATTCCGCATGTTGTAAACATATGATGCTGGGTGGAAAGCAGTGAGATTTTCTTGTCCTTTGCCAGCTCTAAAATATGAGAATCTGGACTTTTACCACGTACAAATATAATGCATACAATATCCACCATTTCTGCAGTTCTTACCACTTGTGGATTACATAGGCCAGTAATAAGTACGGATTGCTCTTCTGCATATGCAAGTACATCACTCATCATATCAGAGGAGAATACAAACTCAGCTTCTCGATCTAATAAGTTTTCTCCAAATAAAACATTTGCATTTAATAACTTTTTAATTTCTTTTATTGTCATGAAGACCTCCTAAAAGTGCAAAGGGTTAGTAAAAATAAACAATTATCTTTTTACAGTATATCATCATAAAAGAGGAAAAGCAACAACACATTGTATATAATAGACAAAAACAGTATGCATTATTCAATCAATATGAACAATGCGTTAGTGAAATAACAAACAAACATTGCATTATAATTAACAAAAAAAGTTAGAAAAAGTTGTGGAAATTAGTTAGAATGTATGATACGATAAATGAGTCAGTTAAGTGATGTACTAGTTGCATACATAAAAACATAAAGGGAGGTTAAGAGATGCTTTCTAAAAAATCAGTTGTTCCATTTACAGGGACAAAAGAGCAAGAAGACGCATTGTTACAAGTAATTGCAGAACTAAAAGAGGAAAAGGGTGCTTTGATGCCTATTTTGCAAAAGGCGCAAGATATATATGGATATCTTCCTATAGAAGTTCAGACAATTATTTCTAATGAAACAGGAATTCCGTTAGAGAAAATATACGGAGTTGTTACATTCTATTCTCAATTCACTTTAAACCCAAAAGGAAAATATAAGATATCGGTCTGTCTTGGTACCGCATGCTATGTCAAGGGTTCAGGGGACATTTATAATGCCATAATGGAGAAGTTGGGAATTGTTGGAGGGGAGTGTACCCCGGATGGGAAATACTCACTTGATGCATGTCGCTGTATTGGTGCTTGTGGATTAGCACCAGTTCTTATGATTAATGATGAAGTGTATGGTCGTCTTACAGTAGATGATATTGATGATATTTTAGCGAAATATGAATAGCCTATGATGCCTGAAATAGCACTAAATATTTTAGATGTAGCAGAAAATTCAGTCCGTGCAAAAGCGTCTTTTATCGAAATTGAAGTGTCTATTCAAACAGAAAATGATTGCTTAGAGGTTACGATAAAAGATAATGGAATTGGAATGTCAGAAGAACAGGTTAAAAATGTATTAGACCCATTCTTTACCACTCGAAAAACAAGAAAGGTTGGTCTGGGAGTTCCATTTTTAAAATTGGCAGCAGAAAGCACAGGAGGTCATTTCTTTATTACATCGAAAGTAGGAAAAGGCACAATCGTGAAAGCTTTATTTGGTTTATCTCATATTGATAGGATGCCTTTAGGTGATTTGAGTGCGACAATTCTTACATTGTCAGTATTTAATGAATCAATTGAATTTTATTATAAATACAGATACAATCAAAAATTTTTTGTATTTGATACAAGAGAAATTCGAAAGATAGTTGGGACAGCATCTTTGAAGACCTTAGAAATATCAAACTTTCTTAAAGAATATCTAGAGAGTAATAAAAATGAAGTTGATGGCGGGGCTATCATATAAACGGGATATAGAAAAGGGAGGAAAAATATGAAGACTCTTGAAGAATTAAAAGCAATAAGAGAAAAAATGGAAGGACAGGTGGGCGTTCGTGGTGAAGATGTAACGCAGACCAGAGTAGTTGTAGGAATGGCAACATGTGGAATCGCAAGTGGAGCAAGACCTGTACTTACTGCTTTGTCTGATGCAGTACAAGAACAGGGATTATCAAATATAAATGTGACCCCTACCGGATGTATTGGATTATGCCAGTTTGAACCAATTGTAGAGGTATTAGCACCTGGTAAAGAAAAGGTTACATATGTGAAAATGACTCCTGAAAAAGCTCTTGAAGTTTTGAGACTTCACTTACAAGGCGGTCAAGTTGTAACTAAATATACATTAGGTGCTAATCAATAGGGAAAAGGAGGGTCAGTAATATGTATCGTTCGCATGTATTGGTTTGTGGAGGAACAGGATGTACATCCTCAGGCAGCCAAAGAATTAGAGAAAAATTAGAAGAAGAGATTAAGAAACACGGACTAGAAAATGAAGTTGGAGTAGTAAAGACAGGATGCTTTGGTCTTTGTGCGTTAGGACCAATTATGATTGTCTATCCAGAAGGATCCTTTTATTCTATGGTTCAGGAAGAAGATATTCCTGAAATTGTTTCGGAGCACCTATTAAAAGGTAGAGTGGTTACAAGATTATTATATGATGAAACAGTGAATGGAGATCAAATTCTTCCATTGCAAGAAACAAAATTCTATAAAAAGCAAAAAAGAATTGCACTAAGAAATTGCGGTGTTATTAATCCGGAAAATATTGAAGAGTACATAGGCACAAGAGGGTATGAAGCATTGGGAACAGTGTTAACCGAAAAAAAACCAGAGGATGTAATTAACATTCTCTTGGATAGCGGTCTTAGAGGACGTGGAGGTGCAGGATTTCCAACTGGATTGAAATGGAAATTCGCAGCTGGTAATGCAGCAGATCAAAAGTATGTCTGTTGTAATGCGGATGAGGGTGATCCAGGTGCTTTTATGGATCGCTCGGTGTTAGAAGGCGATCCACATGTAGTATTAGAGGCTATGGCTATCGCCGGATATGCAATCGGAGCATCCCAGGGGTATATTTATGTGCGGGCAGAATATCCAATCGCAGTAGAACGATTGAATATAGCAATTGAGCAAGCTAGAGAGTATGGAATGTTAGGGAAAAACATTTTTGATTCAGGATTTAACTTCGACATTGAGTTACGCCTTGGTGCAGGCGCCTTTGTATGTGGGGAAGAAACTGCACTGATGACTTCAATTGAAGGAAATCGTGGAGAGCCAAGACCAAGACCACCGTTCCCGGCTCTAAAGGGGTTATTCCAAAAACCAACGATTTTAAATAACGTAGAAACTCTAGCAAATATTCCACAAATCATTTTGAATGGTTCTGAATGGTTTTCTTCTATGGGTACAGAAAAGTCCAAAGGGACAAAAGTATTTGCACTGGGTGGAAAAGTAAATAATACTGGACTTGTAGAAATTCCAATGGGAACAACACTTCGCGAAATCGTAGAAGAAATTGGCGGTGGTATTCCAAATGGCAAGAAGTTTAAAGCGGCTCAGACAGGTGGACCTTCTGGTGGGTGCATTCCAGCGGAACATTTTGATGTGCCAATAGATTACGATAATCTTATCGCAATAGGTTCTATGATGGGATCTGGTGGATTAATCGTTATGGATGAAGATAACTGTATGGTTGATATTGCAAAATTTTTCTTGGAATTTACGGTAGATGAGTCTTGTGGCAAATGTACACCATGCCGCGTCGGAACGAGACGAATGCTAGAAATATTAGAAAAGATTACCAAGGGTAAGGCAACCATGGATGATTTGGATAAGTTAGAAGAACTATGTTATCATTTAAAATCTAATTCCTTGTGTGCACTTGGCCAAACGGCTCCAAACCCTGTATTATCAACATTGCATTACTTTAGAGATGAGTATATTGCACATATCGTGGATAAGAAATGTCCGGCTGGTGTATGTAAGGATCTGCTACAATATAAAATTGATGCGGATAAATGTAAGGGTTGTACATTGTGTGCAAGAACTTGTCCAGCGGGTGCAATTGTTGGTAACGTAAAAGAACCACATATGATTCAATCAGAAAAATGTGTGAAATGTGGAGCTTGTATGGAAAAATGTCGCTTTGGCGCTATTTACAAAGAGTAATGGAGGATGGAGAATATGGAAAATATTAGTCTTAAAATCAATGGTATGGATGTGTCTGCACCTGCAGGTTCTACAATTTTAGAAGCTGCTCATATTGCAGGAATTAAGATCCCAACCCTCTGTTTCTTAAAAGAAATCAACGAAATCGGCGCTTGTCGCATGTGTATTGTAGAGGTAAAGGGAGCAAGAAACTTGGTAGCTGCGTGTGTACATCCAATTAGTGAAGGAATGGAAGTGCGTACGAACACACCACAACTCTTAGAATCAAGAAGAAAAACGCTACAGTTACTTCTTTCTAATCATGATAGAAAATGTCTTTCTTGCGTTAGAAGTGGTAATTGCGAGTTGCAACAATTATGTAAAGAATTAGGGGTAGCTGACGAAAGTTATTTTGACGGTAGTATAACAGAATATGAAATCGATGATTCAGCGGCGCACATGATTCGTGATAATAACAAATGTATCTTGTGTAGAAGATGTTCGGCAGTATGTGAAAAAGTGCAAGGAATTGGGGTAATAGGACCTAATAATCGTGGATTTCAATCGTATATCGGTTCCGCATTTGACATGGGACTCGGGGAAACTAGTTGTGTATCTTGTGGTCAATGTATCGCAGTCTGTCCAACAGGAGCATTGCACGAAAAAGATTACACAGATCAGATTCTGGCGGCGATTGCAGATTCTAGCAAGCATGTGGTAGTTCAGACCGCACCTTCTGTAAGGGCAGGACTAGGAGAAGAATTTGGGTATCCAATAGGTACTGATGTAGAAGGAAAAATGGCAGCGGCACTGAGAAGAATTGGATTTGATAAGGTGTTTGATACGGATTTCTCAGCGGATGTAACTATTATGGAGGAAGCAACAGAATTATTAGATAGAATTAATAATGGCGGTGTATTACCACTCATTACATCTTGCTCACCAGGCTGGATTAAATATTGTGAACATTATTTTCCAGATATGACAGAGAATCTTTCAAGTTGTAAGTCGCCACAACAGATGTTTGGAGCACTTACAAAGACATATTACGCAGAAAAAATGGGAATTGACCCTAAGGATATTGTATGTGTAAGTGTAATGCCTTGTACTGCAAAGAAATTTGAAGTAGGGCGTGATGATCAGAGTGCTGCTGGAGTTCCAGATGTAGATATTGCTATCACAACAAGAGAATTGGGTAGATTAATAAAGAAGTGTGGCATTGACTTTGACAGTCTTCCAGATGAGGGATTTGATGATCCAATGGGAGAATCTACAGGAGCAGCTGTTATCTTTGGAGCAACAGGTGGTGTAATGGAAGCAGCGCTTCGGACGGCCGTTGAGGTGTTAACTGGTGAAGAACTTGCCAATTTAGACTTTACAGATGTTCGTGGCACAGCTGGCGTAAAAGAAGCTGCATATACGGTTGCGGGGTTAGAGATTAAGGTTGCAATTGCTTCTGGCCTTAATAATGCAGCGTCATTATTGCAAAAGGTAAAATCTGGAGAAGCAAATTATCACTTTATTGAAATTATGGGATGTCCTGGTGGCTGTGTAAATGGCGGTGGTCAACCGCAGGTATCAGGGGATGTTAGAAACTTTACGGATGTTCGTGCATTACGTGCCAAGGTATTATATGACAATGATGCTAACAAACCAATACGTAAATCACATGAGAATCCAGCTGTTAAGAAATTATATGACGAGTATTTAGAAAAACCTGGTAGCCACAAAGCTCATAACATATTACATACAACTTATGTAAAACGTACTATTAATTAGAATTAATTATCACTAGAAGGGTGTTGCTTATTCATTTGGATGTAGAATCGAAAGTCCAAAAGATAAGGACACCCTTTTTATTTTATATCTTATCTTACATAGAAAAAAATATCTAATTGTGATAAAATACCAATAATATATTGAATAATAGGAGGAGATACATATGGATTATAGAACATATCTTAGAAATCACCCCGATAAAAATGGTAGATTTGGAGCCTATGGAGGAGCATATTTATCGGATGAATTATTGCCTGCATTTGAAGAAATTTCAGAGGCATATCAAACAATTTGCCATTCATCACAATTTATTAATGAATTGAGGAGAATTAGAAGAGAGTTTCAAGGAAGACCGACACCAGTATACCATTGTGAACGTCTTTCTAGGGAACTTGGAAACTGCCAGATATATTTAAAGAGAGAAGACTTAAATCATACAGGCGCACATAAATTAAATCATTGTATGGGGGAAGGATTACTTGCAAAATTCATGGGGAAAAAGCGGCTTATTGCAGAGACAGGAGCAGGCCAACATGGTGTGGCATTGGCCACAGCGGCAGCTTTTTTTGGTTTAGAGTGTGAAATTCATATGGGAGAAGTAGATATTGAAAAACAGGCGCCTAATGTAACAAGAATGAAGATATTGGGAGCAAATGTAGTGCCCGTTTCACATGGTCTAAAGACTTTAAAGGAAGCTGTAGATTCAGCATTTGCGTCTTATGCAAAGAATTATAAAGATTCTATCTATTGCATTGGTTCTGCTTTAGGGCCACACCCGTTTCCTTTGATGGTACGTGATTTTCAAACAGTAGTCGGCTATGAAGCAAAAGATCAGTTCAAAGAGATGACAGGACTTCTTCCAGATATTGTGACAGCATGCGTAGGTGGTGGGAGCAATTCGATTGGAATGTTTGTACCTTTTTTAGAAGAAGCTGTTGATATTGTTGGAGTAGAACCACTAGGTCGTGGTGAGACGTTGGGAGATCATGCTGCCTCCATGAAATACGGGGAACAGGGAGTGATGCATGGTTTTGAGAGCATTATGCTAAAAGATGATAAGGGAGAACCAGCTCCCGTGTATTCTATTGCAAGTGGATTAGATTATCCATCGGTTGGACCTGAACATGCATTTTTGCATGATCTGGGGCGGGTTTCATATACTACGATTTCGGATGATGAAGCGATGGAAGCATTCTTTAAACTTTCTAGATTAGAAGGAATTATTCCAGCAATCGAAAGTTCGCATGCAGTTGCATATGCAATGAAAAAAGCGAAAGAAATGAGACAAGGGTCTATACTTGTATGTCTGAGTGGTCGAGGGGATAAAGATATAGATTATGTGGTAGAACATTATGGATATGGAGAACAGTTTTTTTAGCATGGAACGCGTTGAGGGCAAAAAGCCTTACAGAGATAAATCTGTAAGGCTTTTTATGATCTACTATACTGAATAAATAGTCCAATTGTGAGTAATAAACACATCATTTCAGAAAGGGTTGCGGCGAACCAAATACCCGAACCACCATAGATAGAGGTTAGGAGTGAGAGACTTAGGGCCACAAAGACAAAACCTCGACCAAGTGAAATTGCCATAGCAGACTTTGGTCGCTCTATTGCTGTAAAGTAGCCTCCTATTACAACATTTATCCAAAGAATGAGGAAGGAATAGGAAAAAGTCTTGAAAACTGTGACAGAATATATGCGTAAGTCACTCCATTCAGATGAGATGAATATATTTACTAGTGGAACAGCTAAAGCTCTTGTAACAGCAAAAGAAAGCAAAGAAAAAATCGAGGAAAATAACATGGCGAAGCTTAGTAGTTTCTTGCAAGATTTTAACGAGCCAGCACCGTAGTGATAACTAACAAGTGGCTGTATTCCCTGAGCAACACCAGCGATAGACATTACCACTAAGGTACTGATATAGGAGATGATGGTATAACTAACAATTGCTTCTTCGTTAATATAGGTCAAAATAGCATGATTAAATAAAAAAATCACAATACCTGCAGAAAATTCTGTGATACCGGAGGACAAGCCTATTTTTATGGTACGCCATAATAAGGCGGGTTGAAAATGGAAGCGACGTGCCTTAATGGTGGCTCGTTTACTGCAAAAATGGATTAGGTAGAGTAATGTTACGATAAGCTGTGAGATACCAGTTGCAAAGGCGGCACCAAATACTCCTTTATGAAGTACCATGACAAAGATATAATCTAAAATACAATTTAAAACGGCACCTACAATAACGATAATAGTTGCAAGCGTGGGATAGCCATCTGTTTTTATTAATACTTCTAAAGAGTATGAGCAAATAAAAAAGATACTAAAACAGGCAATGGTTGTAATGTATGTTCTTACATAGTCTAAAGTCAATTCAGTGGCGCCTAAGAAATAAGCAATTTCTGTATTTTTCCATAGGACAAATAGCGTTAAGAGAATAGAAACAATGATGGCTGTAATTATATTTTGTGTAAATACTTTATTAGCTTCTTCGTATTGTTTTTGACCAAGTAAAATTGCAATGACCGTAGAAGAACCAACAGAAAATAATAGTGCGATGGAAAAAAGCAACGTGGTAAAAGGCATAGATATGTTTACCGCGGATAAAGCAATTTCAGACACTCCTTTTGCTACAAACATTCCATCTACCATAGTATATAAAGCAAACACCCATTGTGCGATAAGTGATGGAATGATAAATCGAAAGAAATCATACGTTAAAGATTTCCCAACTAATTTCATAATAAGACCTCCCTTGTTGAGTTCTATCATAAACCTTGGTATAATACTAAGGTCAAGAGAAAAAATGTATTTTACGGTAAAATGTTATATTTTAGAATAGGAGTCATAATGAAAAAATATTTTAGAATAGGAGAGATTTCGAAATTGTATCATATTGGACCAGATTCTCTCCGTTACTATGAAGAGTTAGGAATTTTGACCCCTAAAAGGGGCGAAAATGGATATCGATTGTATTGTATTGATGATATTTGGCGTTTAAATGTAATTCGAGATTTGCGGGAGCTTGGGTTCTCAATGGAAAGAATTCAAAAATATCTTGAGAATAGAACGCTAGATATTACTCAACAATTATTACAGGAAGAATTAGAGATTATACAACGAAGGATGGAGACTCTTTCGATACTAAGGAAGAATGTCAATCAGCGTCTGGAAATGATTCACCAAGCTAAGGAATCAGCAATAAATGAAGTGGTAGAAAAAAATATTTCAGATCGTTTTTGTCATTGGATACCTCAGGGATATGAAAAGGACGAAGAGATGGATGTCTTAATCAAACAGTTAATGAATTATAATCCAGAAAAGTTATATATAGTGGGGAGTAATCATGTTGGGTCAATGATACCGTTATTTTCAGCTTTAAAGTGCAAATTTCGCGATTATCAAGCGGTATTTATGATAGATGAAGATGGAGACCATTTAATAGAAGGTGGAAAGTACTTATCCATTAGTTACCATGGTGATTGTGAGCAGAATAAAACATATTTACCTAAGTTATTCGAATATGCAAAGCAATATGGTTACCAGCCTGCCGGAGATGTTTTAGAATTGTTGTGGGTTGACATTCATGTATCCGAACATATATGTGAACATATCAATGAGCTACAGGTTCGAGTAGTGAAACAAGATAAATGTGGATTTTCCAAGTTATAGGTTGTATAATAATGCTAATAATAAGGATAAATGTAGGTAAGTGTAGAAGGATGGAGGCAACATGAAAATTCAAATTTGTATTGGAAGTGCGTGTCATTTGAGAGGTTCACAAGAAGTTATTCAAAAAATGTATGAATTGTGTAAACAGTATAACGTAGAAGCAGATGTTGAATTGGGTGGATCTTTTTGCATGGGGGCATGTTCTGGTGGCGTTAGTATGCGAATTGATGGTGGAGAAATTTATCACATAAAGCCTGAACATGTGGAAGTTTTTTTTGTAGAAGAAGTGATGGGGAGGTTGGCATAAATGAAAGTGATTGATTTTCAAGATGCAAGCTGTAAGCATTGTTATAAATGTGTACGCCATTGTAGTGTTAAGGCTATTTCGGTTAAGAATGAGCAGGCTCATATTTTGGAAGATCATTGTATTCATTGTGGAAGATGTTTGGAAGTTTGTCCGCAAAATGCTAAAAAATTTTCCAGTGATTTATCTCGCGTACAAAGTTATCTAAAGCAAGGTCTAAAGACGGTTATTTCTGTTGCGCCGTCTTATTTAGGTGTATTAGAGTATAAGAGACCGGGTCAGGTTGTTGATGCGTTACAGAGGTTGGGATTTTATGAGGTGAGAGAGACGGCCGAAGGGGCAAGTTTAGTAACGAAGGAGTATAAAAAAATATTGCAAGAGCATAGTATGAGGAATATTATTACAACATGTTGTCCTGGCGTTAATGATTTGATTGAAAAGTATTACCCTGATATGGTTGATATAATGGCACCGGTGGTTTCTCCAATGATTGCACATGGGCGATACATCAAACAGCTATACGGGGAAGAGGTGAAGGTTGTATTTCTCGGACCATGTATAGCGAAAAAACAAGAGGCAATTGGGGACAAGCGTGTACGGGGAGCAGTTGATGCAATACTTACTTTTGAGGAGTTGGCAGTATGGTTGGAAGCGGAAGAAATTAATGTATACAAATGTAAGGATAAACCAATGGGGAATCCCAATCCCAATATTAATCGCTTGTACCCAATTAGTGGTGGTATTATTCAATCAGTTCTTTGCCAGAGCATAGAATCTGAATATCATAAAGTATATGTGGATGGGTTAGATGCCTGCATGGAAATGTTAGAAAGTATTAGAAAAGGAGAGATCGAGAACTGCTTTATTGAGGCTAATATTTGTACTGGGGGTTGCGTAAAAGGACCTGCGTCTGGTAAGTGGAATAAATCATTTGTAAAGGCGAAAATCGATATTGAGCAACAAGTTTCAAATTTACCAATGCACGTATTGCCTGATGTTGAGGCATTGGATTTACATAAGACTTTTGCAGATTGCCGCATAATAGATGCGATACCTACAGAAGAACAAATTTGCGATATTTTAAGGTCTACAGGTAAATATTCCACACAAGATGAATTGAATTGTGGTGCATGTGGTTACGCTACTTGTCGCGAGAAAGCAGTGGCTGTATTTCAAAAGAAGGCGGAAGTCAGTATGTGCTTACCATATGCACTGACAAGAGCTGAGTCTATGTCAAATATTGTTATGGATGTTACACCTAATGTTATTTTAATTATTGATCGAGATATGAGGATTAGAGAGTGTAACAAGAAGGCCCAAAAGATATTTGGAATTAGTCGGGACGAGGCTTTAGAACGGTATATTTATGAATTTATAGAGGCTGCTGATATGGAGGAAGTGCTTCGGACGAAACGTTCTATTATTCATAAAAAAGTGAATATTGAGCAGATTCAGATGAAAGCGGAAGAGACCATAGTGTATATTGATGATTTAGAAGCTGTTCTAGTAATATTCCAAGATGTTACAAAAGAAGAACAAGCCAAATTAAAGCATTATAATCTAAAAATGGAAACTGTAGAAATGGCACAGAAAGTAATTGATAAACAGATGATGGTTGCACAAGAAATTGCCGGATTATTAGGGGAGACCACTGCAGAAACAAAGGTGACGTTATCAAAACTACGTGATTCTATACTCTTTGAAGAGGAGGATTAAGGAATGAATGTAAGTGTTGATGTAGCATGGAAAAGTCTGAATAAGCATCGAGAAGAGTTGTGTGGTGATAAAGTAGAAGTTCTCAAAACGGAAGAATCTGATATTGTAATCCTCGCTGATGGTATGGGGAGCGGTGTAAAAGCGAACATATTGGCAACACTTACATCTAAAATTCTAGGAACTATGTTTTTAAATGGTGCACCAATTGATTCTTGTGTTGAGACGATTGCCAAAACACTTCCAGTCTGCAAAGTTCGAGAAGTTGCATATGCTACATTTAGTATTTTGCAGATTTTTCATAATGGAGATGCATATCTTGTAGAATTTGACAATCCCAGTTGTGTTTTTATTAGAGAAGGAGAAGTTGTAGATTATCCATTTGAAGAACGGATTATTGAAGGAAAGAAGATTCGTGAATATCGTTTTGAAGTAGAATTGAATGATTGTTTTACGCTAATGAGTGATGGCGTTATCTACGCTGGGGTTGGAGAAATACTGAATTTTGGTTGGACTTGGGATAGTATGGCGCAATATGCACTTGAGTGTACTAAAAAGACGCTATCAGCATCTAGATTGGCTATGATGCTAAGTAAGGCCTGTGATGATTTGTATGAACAAAGACCAGGAGATGATACAACCATTGCGGTAGTGAGGGTAGTGAGTCGACGTGTGATTAATATATTTACTGGACCACCTAAGAATAAAGAAGACGATGAACGTGTTATGAGAGAATTTATGGCTTCAGAAGGGAAAAAAGTTGTGTCTGGGGGAACCAGTGCCAATATTGCAGCACGCGTATTGCGAAAAGATATTATAACCACCTTGGATTATGATGATCCATCTGTGCCACCGATGGCGACGATAGATGGATTGGATTTGGTAACAGAAGGTGTATTAACACTTGGAAAGGCATTGAAGATATTAAGGAAATACCAAAACGATGAATTTGATATTGCTTTTTTTGAAGAATTGGATGGGAATAATGGAGCTGCAAAATTAGCAAAGATGATTATTGAAGAATGCACAGAGATTAATCTATTTGTGGGGACAGCAATGAACATAGCACATCAAAACTCAAATTTACCATTTGATTTAAGTGTTCGAATGAATTTAGTAGAACAATTACAAGATATAGCTGACAAGTTAGGGAAGAAAATTAAAGTGAAATATTACTGATTAAACTGGGAAGCGTTCAATTGGGGGCGTAGCAAAACGAGTTTTGCTACGCCCCCAATTGAGTTTAGCTATGCCCCTTTTTGCTATTCGTATTTCTTGCAGAGACGAATGTTTATCTGTGCGAGACACAAAAACACTATATTAAAAATGTTCGTCAGACACGGAAAAAGTGCTTGAAATTTATCTAAGTTTACGCTATGATATCAATAGAAAGAGAGGTGTTTATGATGAGCACAAACGGAGATAATAAAATGTGGGCTTTAGTAAAGGCAAAAGCAGAAACTGGTTTATGGATGGAAAGAGTTGAGATACCTGTAACGGGGAAGAATGACGTAAAAATCAAGATTCACAAAACATCTATTTGTGGAACAGATGTGCATATTTATAATTGGAATGAATGGGCACAAAAAACAATCCCTATTGGATTAACAGCGGGTCATGAATATGTTGGAGAGATTGTTGAAATTGGGGAAAATGTAGAAGGCTTCTATATTGGCGAAATGGTATCAGGAGAAGGTCATATTGTATGTGGAAAATGTCGGAATTGTCTTGCAGGACAACCACATTTATGTCGAAATACACAAGGAGTGGGTGTGAATAGAAACGGGGCATTTGCAGAATATTTAGTTATACCTGCAACTAATGTTTGGAAATGCTCACCAACCATTAGAGAAGAATTATATTCTTGCTTTGATCCCTTGGGAAATGCCGTGCATACAGCATTGTCCTTTAATATGATTGGAGAGGATGTATTAATTACAGGTGCAGGTCCGATTGGAATTATGGCAGCTACCATTAGTCGGCATGTAGGCGCAAGGCATGTGGTTATTACAGATGTAAACGAATATCGTTTAGAACTTGCTAAAAAAATGGGTGCTACTAGGGTAGTTAATGTAGCGAAAGAAAAGATTTCTGATGTAATGCATGAGTTGGGAATGAAAGAAGGATTTGACGTTGGTCTTGAGATGTCTGGAAATCAGTCTGGATTTAATGATATGGTTAATAGTATGAAGAACGGTGGAAAGATAGCGCTTCTTGGTTTACAAAGATCTGATGCTCAAATTGATTGGAGTAAAGTGATTTTTAATGGATTGACAATTAAGGGGATTTACGGCAGAGAAATGTGGGAAACCTGGTATAAGATGGATACAATGTTGCAAAGTGGTTTAAATATAGATGATATCATAACACACCGTTTTGAAATCAGGGACTACGAAAAAGGTTTTGAGGCAATGAACGGTGGAAATTCTGGTAAAATAGTACTTGATTGGACGCATATTAATAACTAGTGAATGTATTTGGGATGGCGGCAATATGTACTGTCCCTTGTTTAAAAGGAGATAGATGATGGCAAAAAAGGATGATATTTTAAGCATTTATACAAAAGAGGTAGAACAGATTAAAGAAGCAGGACTTTTTAAAGGTGAGAGTCCAATTGCATCACCACAGGGCGCTAAGGTAAAGTTAGAAGATGGTAGAGAAGTAATTAATATGTGTGCCAACAATTATTTAGGATTGGCGAATGATCAACGCTTGATTGATGCTGCAAAGAAATCTTATGATGAAAAGGGATATGGTTTATCTTCGGTTCGTTTTATATGCGGGACTCAAGATATCCATAAACAGTTAGAAGCTACAATTAGTAACTTTTTAGGTACAGATGATACTATTTTATATTCTTCTTGTTTTGATGCAAATGGTGGGTTATTTGAAACAATTTTAACGTCAGAAGATGCTGTAATAAGTGATGAATTGAATCATGCTAGTATTATTGATGGTGTGCGGCTATGTAAAGCAAAACGTTATCGCTATAAAAATAACAACATGGAAGATTTGAGAGCACAATTATTAGCGGCAGATGAAGCAGGTGCAAGGATTAAGTTAATTGCAACAGATGGCGTATTCTCAATGGATGGTATTATAGCTGATTTAAAGAGTATTTGTGATCTTGCTGATGAATTTCATGCATTGGTGATGGTAGATGATAGCCATTCAGCGGGGTTTGTAGGTAAAACAGGACGCGGAACAGCAGAATACTGTGATGTTGTTGGTCGTGTGGATATTATTACAGGTACTTTGGGGAAGGCTTTAGGAGGAGCATCCGGTGGATATACAAGTGGACGAAAAGAGATTGTTAGTCTGTTAAGACAAAGAAGTCGTCCATATTTATTTTCAAATACATTGGCTCCAGCCATAGCAGGTGCAAGTTTAGAGGTATTTCGTATTCTAGAATCAGACACCTCACTTCGTGACCACTTAGAAGAACTTACAACGTATTATCGCAAACAATTAGTAGAAGCAGGATTTGATATCGTTGAAGGAGTACATCCAATTGTACCGGTAATGTTATACGATGAAAAATTAGCTGGAGAAATGGCAAAACGTATGATGGATAAGGGTGTATATGTAGTTGCATTTTCTTACCCTGTTGTTCCAAAGGGACGTGCAAGAATTAGAACACAGGTAAGTGCTGCACATACCAAAGAGGATATCGACTTTATCGTAAGATGCTTTAAAGAAGTAAAGGCAGATATGAACATCTAAATAAATATTAAGAAACACCTCGTAGAGTTTGTTCGAAAAATAGAGTAGAACTAACTTTAAGGGGTGTTTTTTTGTTGTATTAAAGTATAATTTTTATAATCGTTACATATGTTTCAAGAATAAAGAAAAACAAATGATGTCTTTCGTTTAGCATGTTTATAAATTGTGTTAAATGTAGAGAAAATTAAAACAAATATGTGTTATTTTCTTTGAACAAAAAAAGGGGCATAGATAAAAACGTTTAGGACGTAGCAATTTACAAATAGCTACGTCCCTAATTAAAAGTTTTGTGTGAATTGAATAAAAGTGTTGTAAATATCTAAATATTTTAGTAAAATATACACTATAGAAACTAGAAAATAAGGAGGCAGCAAAAATGAAGGTTTACAGAACGGACGAGATAAGAAATGTAGTACTTCTTGGACATGGCGGAAGTGGTAAAACAAGTTTAGTTGAGGCAATGGCATTTGTATCTGGTGCAATTAACCGTATGGGTAAAGTTGCAGATCATAATACCTTAAGTGATTTTGATAAAGAAGAGCAAAAGCGTGAATTCTCAATTAGTACAAGTCTTTATCCCATTGAATGGGAAAAGGCTAAAATTAATATTTTAGATACGCCGGGATACTTTGATTTTGTAGGTGAAGTAGAAGAGGCTGTTAGTGCAGCTGATGCAGCTATTATTGTAGTTTCAGGAAAAGCAGGAGTGGAGGTTGGAACGGAAAAAGCATGGGAAATGTGCGAAAAATATAACCTTCCGCGAATGGTATATGTTACGGAGATGGATGTAGATGATGCTAGTTTTAGACAAGTAGTAGAAGATTTAACAGCACGATATGGGAAAGTAATTGCTCCAAGAGCCTTGCCAATTCGTGAAAATGAAAAATTTGTTGGATATGTTAATGTTATTAAAAATGCGGGAAGAAGATTTACTGGAATAGGTCAGCGGAAGGAATGTGAAATTCCGGAATACAGTCTACCGAATTTGGAAATATGTCGTAATACTTTGTTAGAAGCAGTTGCTGAAACAAGTGAAGAATTTATGGAACGGTATTTTGCGGGGGAGGAATTCTCTACCGAGGAGATTAGAGCAGCACTTCGAACTAATGTGTTGGAAGGAAGCCTTGTGCCAGTTGGGATGGGAACCAATATAACTGCACATGGAGTTGCAAACCTTATGTCTGACATTGTAAGATATTTTCCAAGTCCAGATAAGCGGGAATGTGCTGGGATTAATAGAAAAACAAATGAGTTGTTTGTGGCTAATTATGATTTTTCTAAGGCAAAGACGGCATATGTATTTAAAACAATGGTAGATCCATTTATTGGGAAATATTCTTTTGTTAAGGTTTGTTCAGGAGTCTTGAAGGGCGATGATATTCTATATAATGTGGATGCAGATGCAGAAGAAAAGCCAGGAAAGTTATACACTATGATGGGGAATAAACCTGTTGAGGTGTTAGAGTTGCATGCAGGAGACATAGGTGCAATTGGAAAGCTAACTGCTACGAAAACAGGAGACACATTATCTACAAAAGGGACACAAGTGATCTATAGTAGAACAGATTTTACGGTGCCTTATACGTATATGAGGTATAGAGTTCATACAAAAGGTGATGAAGATAAGGTATCTCAAGCAATTGCTAAGATGATGGCAGAGGATATGACATTAAAACATGTAAATGATAGTGAGAATCGCCAAACATTACTGTATGGGATGGGGGATCAACATTTAGAAGTTATTGTAAGCAAATTAGCGACTCGTTACAAAGTAGATATTGCGTTAGAGACACCAAAAGTTGCATTTCGTGAGACCATTCGTAAGTCGTCAGATGTAGATGCAAAATATAAAAAACAGTCAGGCGGACATGGACAATATGGTCATGTAAAAATGAAATTTGAATCTTCAGGCAATATGGATTTGCCATTTATATTTGAAGAGGAAGTTGTGGGGGGAGCTGTACCAAAAAATTATTTTCCAGCAGTGGAAAAAGGTCTTCAAGAGTCCGTCATAAAAGGTCCAGTTGCTGGGTATCCAGTAGTCGGGGTAAAAGCAACATTGTATGATGGTTCGTATCATCCAGTAGATTCTTCAGAAATGGCTTTTAAAACTGCCACTATTCAAGCATTTAAGAAGGGATTTATGGAAGCTGGTCCTGTATTATTAGAACCAATTGCAAATCTTAAAGTAACTGTTCCAGATGAATATACGGGCGATGTTATGGGAGATTTGAACAAACGGCGTGGTAGAGTACTAGGAATGACACCAATTACAAATGGAGGTCAAGTGATTGAAGCAGACATTCCAATGACAGGATTATTTGGGTATTGCACTGTATTACGTTCTATGACTGGGGGCAGAGGTGATTATGCATATACATTTGCACGTTATGAGCAGGCGCCTACAGAAATTCAAGAGAAGGAAATAGTAAAACGAACAAAAGTGGAAGAATAATTTATATAAATATTAGAATTGATTATAAGGAGCGTTCTTGAAAGGAACGCTCCTTTGTGATAGAATGACCCTATTGTAAAAGGAGGTTTTTATGAAAAGAACAGGAAAAAAAGTTATAGCGGTGCTAGCATTGCTTGTTGCAGCATTTATTTATTATTATGTAACCTTGCCAGCGATTAATATTCATTCTTCAGATTTTTGGTTTTTTATTATTTTTATAATGGTAATTATCATTGGAGTTTATATTTGGAAAAAACGACTTGGAAGGGGAGAGATAAAGAGTTCTAAAGGTGTAAAATTATTAGGTACACTATTAGTACTAATAGTAGGCATGTATCTAATTGGAACGTTGTTATCATCTCCGATAGTAAATGCAAAAAAATACCAGAAGTTGTTAACAGTAAAAGAAGGAGAGTTCACAAAGGATATCGAAGAATTGTCTTATGATCAGATTCCGCTTTTAGACAGAGATTCAGCGACAATACTAGGAAATCGTAAGATGGGAAGTATTGTAGATTTAGTATCTCAATTTGAAGTAGACGACATTTATAGTCAGATCAACTATAAGGATCGTCCGGTACGAGTTTCACCATTGAAATATGCAAATGGTATAAAATGGTTGACGAATCAATCAGAGGGAATACCAGCATATGTTCGTATTGATATGGCGAGTCAATCTACAGAGTTAGTTAAATTAGACCAGGGAATGAAATACTCTACTAGTGAATACTTTAACCGCAATGTGTATAGACATTTACGTTTTAATTACCCAACCTATATCTTTGATGAACTAAGTTTTGAAATTGATGATAATGGGGTTCCGTATTGGATTGCACCGGTAAAAAAATTCAACATTGGATTGTTTGGTGGACAAACAGTTGGAAAAGTTGTGTTATGTAATGCGATTACAGGAGAAACAGTGGATTATAATATTAAGGATGTTCCGGAGTGGATAGACAGAGCTTATTCAGCAGACTTATTGGTACAATTATATGATTATTATGGTTCTCTGAAACATGGATTTTTAAATAGTGTCTTAGGGCAAAAAGATTGTTTGCAAACTACAAACGGATATAATTACCTCGCAATCGATGATGACATTTGGGTATATACAGGTGTTACCTCTGTTAGTGGTGATCAATCCAATGTTGGATTTATGTTGATGAATCAAAGAACAATGGAATCAAAATTTTATCCTATAGAAGGAGCTATTGAAGACTCAGCGATGTCTTCGGCAGAAGGTCAAGTGCAACATTTAAAATATGTTGCAACATTTCCTCTACTTTTAAATATCTCAGGAGAACCAACATATTTTATTGCACTGAAAGATGATGCAGGACTAGTAAAGAAATATGCCATGGTAAATGTTCAGAAATATCAACTGGTGGCAATTGGTGATACTGTCAGCGAGTGTGAAACGCAATATATGGAACTGTTATTATCCAATGGTGTAACGAAAGAAAAAGAAGATACAAGAGAAGTACAGACGCTTACTGGAAAGATAACAAAGATAGCACAAGGCGTAATTGAGGGAAATTCCCATTATTATGTGATGATAGAAGGCAGTCAGGACATTTATGATGTATCTGTAGTGGATTTTATAGATATTATTAAATATGAAGTTGGTCAAGAGATTACAGTAGAATTTAAAGCAGGAGATAAATCGAATACAGTATTATCTTTGAAATAAGTCACAGATGAAAAGGGTACAAGGGATAAGAATGGAATTAAGTATTTTATTAGCAAAAAATATTATTGGAATGTTCTTAATGAGCATTGTTGGGTATGTAATCGTAAAAATCAAATTATTTAAAGCAAAGGATAGTAAAGTATTATCGAAATTGATTGTTTATATTATCTGCCCAAGTGTTACATTGAATTCCTTTCAAATGGATTATTCCACAAGTAAAATGCAAGGGTTGATACTTGCAATTATAGCCTCCATTCTTGTCCATGTTATCATTATACCGCTGACAAAGGTAATGGGTAATGTGTTTGAACTAAATAACATTGAAAAAGCATCTATTGTGTATTCTAATGCAGGAAATATTATTATCCCTTTAGTTGCAGTGGTGTTAGGACAAGAATGGGTTTTTTATACCTGTGCTTTTATCATGGTACAAACCATACTTGTGTGGACGCATGGGAAATCAGTTATTTGTGAAGAACGAGGCAGTGGTTTAAAAAAGATTTTGTTGAATCCTAATATAATAGCAATTGTTGTAGGATTATTTATGTTTCTGACAGGAGTAAGATTTCCACTAGTTATGAAGTCATGTGTAAGTGGATTTGCGGGAATGATAGGTCCTACAAGTATGTTAGTTGTAGGTATGCTTATTGGAGAGATGGACTTAAAACTAGTATTCAAGAAGAAACGATCATACTTTATAACGTTATGTAGATTGGTTTTGCTACCACTACTGGTCATTATGCTATGTAAGGGAATCATGATGTTCCATATTCATCAAGATATGAAGCAGATTTTATTGATTGTATTATTGCAATCATCAGCACCAGTTGCTTCCATGGTGACACAGTTGGCACAAGTATATGATCAAGATGCCAATTATGCCAGTATTATTAATGTCATGACGGTAGTTTTTTGTGTAATTACAATGCCTATATTGGTATTTATTTATGAAAATATAATATAAAAAGGAGTTATTCACGTTACAATGAATAACTCCTTTTTTTATATTAATTCAATATGGTACAGTCTTCCTCATTAATTTCACGAAGTGCATCTTTTTCCATACTACAACTAACGAAAAAGTTTATATTATTTTTCTTAGATATCACTTTTAATCGGTCTATAAATTTGGGAAGATTTTCTGCTGAGATATCAGCATGCTTGAGAAGTCCATCGATAAAAATAGCTTCAATATCATGGTTAGAACTTACCATACCATAAATGAAACCAATATATTCATCTATGTTTTTGATTGCTTCGTAATCTGACATGCAAATTACACGAATATCAAAGTTCAAGCTAGAAGTTTCGCGATGAGTTTTTTTAATGAAAACAACATTTCCATTACATTCTTTTACTGACTTATTTGCTAACTCAATCATCTGTTGTGTTTTACCACTACCTTTTGGGCCAATTAATAAATTTACCATAGCAAACTCTCCTTTATTTGTGTATTTCGTCCAGTAATATCTTTGATTCATTATAACACTTATTCATAGGGAGGGGCAACAGAAGAATGGGAATTTTAGAGAGTATATTTGCTTTGGAAACCTTGACAAATAGGATGGATATGATACAATTATAACTAATGTGGCCGAATAATAATTATTATTGGAACATAATAAGGATAATAACATGGATGAGGAGTATTAAGAGCCTATCGTTATCAGAGAGCTGTCGGAAGGTGCAAGACAGTAGCGTAATCTCCCAACTCGCCTCGGAGTTCTTTTATTGAATGGAGTAGGTAAAAGCGGGAATTCCCGTTACAGAATCAATGAGTGCATTTCTACATTATGAGAAATGAATGAGAGTGGTACCACGGAAATTAAGCCTTTTCGTCTCTTTTGAGATGAGAAGGCTTTTTATATGAATTAGGAGGAAATGAAAATGTCAACACCTTATAATCACAAAGCCATTGAAAAAAAATGGCGTGAAAACTGGGCAGAAAATCCAGTGAACGTAAAAGAAGACGAGAATGGAAAGAAAGAGAAGTATTATTGTTTAGATATGTTTCCATATCCATCAGGGAATGGTCTTCATGTAGGACATTGGAGGGGGTATGTAATTAGTGATGTATGGAGTCGTTACAAGTTACTTCAGGGATATTATATTATTCATCCAATGGGCTGGGATGCATTTGGGCTTCCAGCAGAAAATTATGCAATTAAAATGGGAGTGCACCCAGCAAAATCTACTGCTGAGAATGTAGCAAATATTAAGCGACAAATTGATGAAATTGCAGCTTTATATGATTGGGACATGGAAGTAAATACGACAGACCCAGAATTCTATAAATGGACTCAATGGATTTTTGTAAAAATGTTTAAAGAAGGACTTGCATATGAAAAAGAATTTCCAATTAATTGGTGTCCGTCTTGTAAAACTGGGTTAGCAAATGAAGAGGTAGTAAATGGAACATGTGAACGTTGTGGGACAGAAGTGACAAAGAAAAATCTACGTCAATGGATGTTAAAGATAACGGCTTATGCAGAGCGGTTATTGACAGATTTGGATAAATTAGATTGGCCAGAAAAAGTGAAAAAGATGCAAGCCGATTGGATTGGTAAAAGTCATGGGGCAGAAGTAGATTTCCAAGTGCAAAATTCTGCTCAAAAAATTACCGTATATACGACAAGACCGGATACTCTTTATGGAGCCACATTTATGGTACTTGCACCAGAGCATGAGATGGCAAAAGATTTGACGACAGAAGAGACCAAGTCATCGGTAGAAGCGTATATCTTGAAATCATCTATGCGTTCTTCTGTAGATCGTCTACAGGACAAAGAAAAAACAGGTGTGTTTACAGGAAGTTACGCAATTAATCCGATAAATGGAGCACCGGTACCAATCTGGTTATCTGACTATGTGTTGGCAGATTATGGAACAGGAGCAATTATGTGTGTACCAGCACATGATGATCGCGATTTTGATTTTGCAACAAAATTTGAGATTCCAATCATAGAAGTAATTTCAGAAGATGGCACTTGTCATGAACTAAAAGAGGCATATACAGGTTCCGGCATAATGGTAAATTCGGGTGAATGGACAGGCATGAAGTCAGAAGAAATAAAAGAAAAAGCGCCATTTATTATGGAAGAACGTGGAATTGGTAAAGCAACTACTAATTATAAATTACGTGATTGGGTATTTTCCCGTCAACGTTATTGGGGAGAACCTATTCCAATTATTCATTGCCCAGATTGTGGAGCAGTACCGGTGCCAGAGGAGCAACTTCCATTAACACTTCCAGAAGTAGAATCTTATGAACCAACTGGAACAGGAGAATCACCACTTGCTGGTATAGAAGAATGGGTAAATACGACATGTCCAGTGTGTGGAAGACCAGCAAAAAGAGAAACGAATACAATGCCACAATGGGCAGGTTCTTCATGGTACTTCCTAAGATATGTGGATAATCATAATTCAGAAGCGTTGGTTTCTAAAGAAAAGGCTCATGAGATGCTTCCGGTAGATATGTATATTGGAGGAGTAGAGCATGCAGTTCTACATTTGCTATATTCTCGCTTTTATACAAAATTCTTGAATGATATAGGTGCAGTAGACTTTGACGAGCCATTTACTAAATTATTTAATCAAGGAATGATTACTGGAAAAAATGGTATTAAGATGAGTAAATCAAAGGGAAATGTTGTTTCACCAGATGATTTAGTAAAGGATTATGGATGCGATTCCCTAAGGATGTACGAACTATTTGTTGGACCACCTGAATTAGATGCAGAATGGGATGATCGCGGTATAGATGGTGTATATCGTTTTCTAAATCGTGTATGGAATCTTGTAATGGATAGTGAGCAAGCAGATGTAGCTCCATCCAAAGAGATGATAAAAATTCGAAATAAGATGGTAAAAGATATCACCACAAGATTAGAAAATTTCAGTCTAAATACCGTGATATCTGGATTCATGGAATATAATAACAAATTGATTGAAATCTCTAAAAAAGAAGGCGGCATAGATAAAGAAACGCTAAGCAATTTGGCGGTATTGCTTGCACCTTTTGCACCTCATATGGCAGAAGAGATATGGCATCAATTAGGACATGAAGAAAGCGTTTTTGCTGCTACGTGGCCAACTTATGATGAAGCCTTGATGAAAGATGATGAAATCGAAGTAGCAGTTCAAATCAATGGAAAAACAAGAGCTGTTGTAACGATATCAGCAGATGTGAGCAAAGAAGCGGCAATCGCTGTGGGTAAGGAAGCAGTGATGGACAAATTGACAGGTACAATTGTAAAAGAGATCTATGTACCAGGAAGAATTATTAATATTGTGCAAAAATAGAGGCAAGAAAATTTTGTTTTAACATTAAAACCTTGAGTATGCTAATATCTTTCAACGTGACCATGAAAGAAATATCAACAGCATAAGTAGTGAAGAACCATTGCTTATGCTGTTTTTTATTAATTATTCCTTGATTAGGAATTTTTCAAATGTATTAAGAATTTGAAGGGAGAATTGGGTGTATGAATAAAAAAATAAAATCCTGGGATTATCTATGGTATGCCCTTTATGCTTTTGCAGGATTAGGACTTGAGATTTTATTACTTAGTGTTGTTGAACCAATGATTTTTGGAGGAGTTGTAAGTGCCAAATATACGCCTTCGCAAATGATCATACATTGGATACTTACGATGGGATGCTGGGGAATTATGTCATACTTTTTAGTTCGTAGCGCAAAAGAAAAATTGGAATTTACTGTTTTAAACAAAGGAAAACCAACAATTTCTAGAATCATTTTTTGTGTGATATTGATTGTATTTTGTGTGATTATGAATGCTTTTGATTGGGGAACTTTAAAGATAATTGCCGAATTTCAAAAAAAGGGATTGCTTCTTTTTGTATTTCAGTATTTATACTACTTTTTTGAAGTTATACTGGTATTCTTAATCGTTGTATTTGGACAGAAATTTTTTGAAAGTTTTCTTCATAAAAAGAGTAATATTCCGTGGGGTGGTGTAGTGTTATGCTGTACATGGGGAGCGGTCCATATATTGACAAAAGGAAGTCTTTATACAGGAATTGGAGTTATGGTTTTTAGTCTGTTGTACGGATTGATGTATGTGTTATTGGAACGAGATACCAGGTGGGTATATTTGGGAATGGTGATTGCGTTTGTGATTTAATGACAGGTCGGAATTTGCTATATTTGCTTCTACCTAATGATGTGCTATAATTATGGTTATACATAGTTCAAAGAAATAATATTTGAGGATAGGAGATAAATATCATGCTTACAATATATAGAACAGATAATGGAGTACTTTCGGAAGAAAAGGAATTTGGCGTGGATGTATGGATTAATCTAATATCTCCGACTATGGAAGAACGTACAAAAATATCAGAACAGTACGGAATTGATGTAAATGATATTGGTGCGGCATTGGATGATGAAGAAAGTTCCCGTATTGATTTAGAAGATGGTTATACCTTGATTCTTGTGGATATTCCATCAGCAGAAGTACGAAATGAACGGAATGCTTACACCACAAGACCCCTAGGCATTATTTTGGTTAAACATGCTATTATTACGATATGTAGTGAAGAAACAGTTGTTTTAGACGCATTTTTAAAAAGAAGAGTAAGAGAATTCAGCACAAAAAAGAAAATGCGGTTTGTTTATCAGATTCTATTTCGGACAGCAAGTGTCTATCAAATTTATTTAAGAGTTATTGATAAGAGAAGAAGTGAAATTGAAAAACGTGCCACAAATAATACTACAGAAGATACAGATTTAATTGACCTGCATGAATTAGAGTCGAACTTGGTCTATTTTGCCACATCGTTAAGCGCGAATAAGGTGGTGCTTGAACGCTTGACCAGATACGAACGTATTCAGCAATATCCGGAAGATAAAGAGTTGCTTGATGATGTAATTGTTGAAAATCGCCAAGCAATAGAGATGACAAATATTTACAGAGATATCATTCATGGGTCTAGAGAGTTAATATCAACCATCATTAATAATAAGTTAAATAATATGATGAAATTTTTAACTTCCATTACATTAGTTATGGCAATTCCTACGATTATATCAGGCATCTATGGAATGAATGTAGATGGAAAATGGATGCCACTTGCAAATACACCACATGGATTTGCAATTATATGTATCTTGACAGGAGTTGTATGTATCATATCATTAGTAGTTTTAAAAAGACGAAAGATGTTATAATGAATGATTGCTAAGAACAATAGAATATGATACACTTAAAAAAATGAATAAAGATTTGCAGGGGAACTAGTCATAGTTGAGAAGGATAAAACCTGACCCTTAGAACCTGTCAGTTAACACTGTCGTAGGGAGCACTTATAATATGTGAATGTGAACATGATTATAGATTAAAAATGCTTTGTCTTGCGATGAAGCATTTTTTTATTTACCTCAAAAGTAGTGTGCAAATCGGAAAGGAACATATGAAAAAACAAATGGATTATACCTTGTACTTATGTACAGATCGGGCGCTTATGAGTACACAAACTTTAGAAGAAGCAGTAACAAAGGCAATTGAAGGTGGATGTACATTGGTTCAACTTCGGGAAAAAAATTGTTCTTCCAAAGAATTCTATGAATATGCGTTGAGTGTAAAGGGGGTTACGGATCACTATGGAGTACCATTAATTATTAATGATCGTGTTGATATCGCTTTGGCAGTAGAAGCAGAGGGTATTCATGTTGGACAATCAGATCTACCCATATCAATCATACGTAAAATTGTGGGAAATAATATGTGCATTGGAAGTTCGGTGGCCACATTAGAAGAGGCACTCAAAGCAGAAAAAGATGGGGCAGACTATTTAGGCATTGGTGCAATGTATGCAACAGGGACAAAACAAGATACTAGAAATGTATCTATGGAATTATTAAAAGAGATTCGCAACCAAATATCCATTCCAATTGTGGCTATTGGCGGAATTAACATCAACAATGTGGGAAACTTTAAGGAGATTGGAATTGATGGTGTTGCAGTAATTTCTGCAATTATAGCCCAAAAAGATATTGTGGAAGCGGCGCGAAAGATGAGGGAGGCTTATGAAAACAGCTCTAACAATAGCAGGGAGTGATTGCAGTGGTGGCGCTGGTATTCAAGCAGACATTAAGACAATGACTGCTCATGGGGTATATGCCATGAGTGCCATAACAGCACTGACAGCGCAAAATACAATGGGTGTGTATGGAATTATGGAAGTAGAACCCATTTTTTTAAAGAATCAGTTAGACTGTATTTTTACAGATATTTTCCCGGATGCAATCAAAATAGGTATGGTAGGAAATTCTGAACTGATACATATTATTGCGCAGGAATTAAGGAAACAAGAAGCTACCAATGTGGTATTAGACCCGGTCATGGTTGCAACAAGTGGAGGAAAATTATTAGAAGATCATGCGATTGATGTACTGTGTTCAGAATTAATGCCGTTAGCAACGGTCATTACGCCCAATATTCGGGAGGCGGAAATATTAAGTCGGACGTCAATCAACAACGAAGATGATATGGTGACAGCAGCTCGAATTCTCTCTCGTATTTATCATGGAAGTATACTGATTAAGGGGGGGCACCAACGGTACACAGCAAATGATTTGCTCTACAATCAAGAAGGAATGGAGTGGTTTCAAGGAGTACGAATTGATAATTTCAATACTCATGGAACGGGATGTACCTTGTCTTCTGCTATTGCAAGTAATTTAGCCTTGGGTATGAAATTAAGCGAAAGTATAAAGACTGCGAAAGCTTATATATCTGGAGCATTGCTTACAAAGCTTGATTTAGGTCAAGGTAGTGGACCGTTGAATCATATGTTTAGATGGCAATAACTTGATAATTGAATAAGTAATACGTAAGTTTTATGTTACAGATAGAGTAAATATAAAAGCATGAGGTCAAAGGGCATAAAAAGGGGTGCACCACCGCGGGTACATTTCTTTTTAGTGCTCTTTTTTAGAAAAAAGGAGAAAAAATGAAAAAAATGAATTTAAAAAAACAAGTTTTTGCAGCAATGTTAGTATGTATGGGGTATGTGTTAAATACCTTTGTTTATTTTCCAAGAATGGCACCGTTTCAACATATGATTAATGTAATTGCAGCCATATACCTAGGTCCAGTAGGCGCCTTTTTTACGGCATTAGTTATTGGACTTATGAGAATGATATTAAATGGAAGGACAATATTATCTGTAATCGGAGGAGTTGTAGGTGCATTTCTAGGTGGATACCTTTATCAGAAATTTAAAAAGCCAATCTATGCAGTAATAGGTGAAGTGATTGGCACTGGTATTTTAAGTGCGGTTCTTGCATATCCAGTAATGCGAATATTTTATGGACTTCCAGATAGTTCCGTCTTTACTTATATTCCATTTTTCATTCCAGCGTCATTGATTGGGGCAAGCATGGGGTATTTATTAATAAAAGCACTAGAAAAATCGGGAATACTACAAAAAAGTAAAGCCATGATTCAACAAGATTAGGAGGTAATATAGATGTTAAAAACAAAGATAGATGCGATGTTAAAATCAATAAAGCAAGAGCGACCAGTTGTCCATTGTATTACTAATTTTGTAACAGTAAATGATTGTGCAAATGTTATATTGGCCTGTGGAGGATCTCCAACTATGGCACATCATGAAGGTGAAGTAGCAGAGATAACCACACAAAGTGATGCATTGGTTTTGAACATGGGGACGGTAGATGACTGTGAAGCAATGGTGATAGCTGGTGTAAAAAGTAATGAATTAAGACATCCGGTTATTTTTGATCCTGTAGGAGTGGGGGCATCTACACTAAGAGCAAACTTTTTTGAGAATATATTACAAAAGGTTCATTTGGATGTAATTAGAGGAAATGTATCTGAAATCAAGAAAATCGCAACCGGACATAGTGATATGCAAGGTGTTGACGCGAGTGCAACAGATCAAATTACCGAAGAAAATATCAAGGAAGTGGCAAAAATGGCAAAGGAATTGAGCACTAGATTAAATACTATCATCATAGTCTCAGGTCCCATTGATGTGGTTACAAATGGTGATGTGACTTATTTGGTTAGAAATGGGCATGAAATGATGTCACAGGTTACTGGAACAGGTTGTATGTCTACTGCCCTTATAGGGGCGTGTTGTGGGGCTAACGCAGAACACCTTTTGGAGGCAGCATTACTGGGTACTGTTATTATGGGTATTAGCGGAGAAGTGGCATATCGTACGACGCAGGCGCAATGTGGTGGTACGATGACGTTTCGCACACAGCTAATAGATTGTATTAGTATGTTGGATGAGTCAATCGTGAAAGGAGAAATGAAAGTTGAAACATTTGAAACCATTTAAATATGCTATTTTTGACCTTGATGGAACATTAATAGATTCTATGAGTTATTGGGCACATTTGGGAACTAGATATCTTAAAAGCAGAGGATTATGTGCGAAGAAAGATTTGCAAGAAGCTATTCGGACCATGTCTTTAGAGGAGGCTGCAGTTTATTTTCAGGAAGTCTATGGTTTGGAAGGGACAGTAGAAAGCATAGTAGATGAGATTCATCAATTCATTGAAATAGGATATCGCACAAAAATACCGCTAAAAGAGGGAGTAAAAGAGTACATAGAAATATTATCTCAACGGGAAGTTAAGATGTGTGTTGCAACAGCAACTTCTAAAGAATTGGCCGAACTAGCGTTGACTAGATTAGGGATTATGAAATATTTTTCGTTTATTATGGATTGTAAGGAAGCTGGAATTGGTAAACATCATCCCAATATATATCTAATGTGTGCAACGAAATTAAAACAAGAAAAAGAGAATATTATAGAAGATATCATCATATTTGAAGATGCTGAGTATGCCTTAGAAACGGCATATAAAGCTGGATTTTACACTATTGGTATTCAAGAAAATAAACGGGAAGGCAAAAACAAAACGAAGTGTGGTTATTGTCACGTTGGCATTACACATTTTCAAGAACTTTGGGAGGAATAGGTATGAAAGCTAGTATAGCAATTCAGGTGCTACCTGATGTGTCAGAACGGAAAGAATTAATTCGAATTGTTGATGAAGTGATTGCTTATATAGCAAGTACTGGATTACATTATATAGTCGGGCCTTTTGAAACAACGATCGAAGGGGAGGATTATGAACAACTAATGGAGATAGTAAAAAATTGTCAGTTAGTTGCAGTTCAGGCAGGATGTCAAAAAGTATCCGCATATGTTAAAATACTTTTTCAGACAGAAGGTGGAATCTTGACAATAAATGAAAAAATAGAAAAATATAGTTAAATGAAAAACATTCTCAATTGAATTGACATTTTATAGTCTTTCGTGTATATTAAAATTAATGATTCTCAATATCAAGTTTTTGATCTATAGAAAGGAAATTATATATGATGGGATTTATAATAGAAAATTTAGCAACCATTGTGATAGGAATTTTGTTATTGTTGCTGATCATATTTGCAATTAAAAAGATAATTCATGATAAAAAAAAGGGTAAATGTTGTGGATGTAGCGGTGGATGCACAAGTGGTGGGAAATGTCATAGAATGGAAGAATGATTGCTGTAGTAGGGAAAATAAGAAATACAGTGGCAATGGTAGATAGGATAATATAAAAAATCTATTTACCATTGCTTTTTTAATTTTTTTTTAAGATATTCGATGAATTTGTATAAAATCTGCTAAAATAATAAAAATTATGATATAATCTACCTTTAAATAAAAGGAAAATCAAGGGGAATTAACTGGAGGAAATAAGTGAGTAAATTGAAGGGGAGACAAGGCATGTATAAAGTTATTGTTGCTTTGTTTTGCGTTATTGTTTTATTTAATATATGGATGGAACCAGTACATGCCACGATTAAGTCACCAGACGACTTTGAAGATGCAAATTGGGAATTGCTCACGAGCATAGAGCTCGAAAGTAATCCTCCCATATGGGGGCAAGGAAGTTGTAATACAGAGAATTATATAGTACTTGCTTTGAATACCAATGATGCAGATGCTTCACCGGATACAATTATGGCATTGTATAAGAATCCATATGATGAAAATGGAAAACCAGTGGAACAATATAGTATTGCAAAACAAGTGACAGAAAGGGATTATGAACATGCTAATGGAATGGCATATAATCCTAATACTAAAGAAATCGCAATTACAGGATATGTATCGAAAGATCCGAATAATAAAGCGAGTGTATTTATTATTGATTCAGAGACGTTGGAATATAAGCGAACCGTTAAACTTGAGAATCCAGGGAGTGATTTATTAGGGATTGATTATATGCCGGAAAAAAATCAGTATATGATTCAAGCAAGTGGGGATGGGAAAAATATTTTTTTTGTGACGGATGGAGAATTTAATTATTCATATACATTAGACGAATCACTGCCAAGCAACACAATTGGTTGTAATTTCCAAGATTTCTGCGTATCAGGGGATTATATTATTACGACACCACTCATGATGGGAATTAGCGAACAACAATATTTGGAAATATTTTCTATATCACAGAACCGTTTTTACAATCGGTATAAGCTGAATCTTCCATTAGAGGCAACATTTATAGAACCAGAATCTATTTGTGAACTTTCACCAGGAAGAATTATGGTTATGGTTCCAAGTGACAACCCTAGAAGGATCAATCTTTTTGCAACAACATTACCGGCCGTTTGTACAGTCACAACTACTGTAGAAAATGGAACTATTCTCCCATCGAATACTTCCATAGACTATGGAAGTAACTATACAGTAACATATGAACCACAAGAAAACATGGGATTATTAAAGCTAACAGTAGATGGGAAAGAGGTAGATGTGAGTAAATTTCAAAAGGAATACACTTTTGAAAGCATTGAAAAAAATCATCATGTTGAAGTGAAATTTGCTGATTTACCAAAGTATTCGATTTCTACGAAAGTAAAAAAAGGAGCCATAGATAATGGGACAACCATTATGCAGGGACAGTCGGCAACTGTTTCCTATAGACCTTCTAAGAATTATAAAGTCAGTAAAATTATAATAGATGGGAAAAAGATAAAGACAACGAATCATAAGAATGAGTATACATTTAAGGATATACAGAAGTCCCATTCGATTCAAGTCGTTTATACTTGGAAATACAATATTGTGGTTTGGAGTGTTGTGGCATTCCTATGTACTTTATTTGCATGCTATTATCGAGCGTTGGTGATTCGGCGCAGAAGGTCCAGAAGAAGGCGTGCACAAAGAAGACAAGAGGAGGTTCAACACTTTAGAGATGCCATGAGAGAAGTATATGGGAAAGTATAGAGGAAAAGCAAAAAAAGAAGAATAAGACAGAGGCATATCCGATGTAAGAATTATTCCTTACAGAGGGTATGCCTTTGTGTTAACTTAAGATTGTATTCTAAAGGTGCTGATAGTAGAATACCGCTAATTGCGTGCGATCTCTCAAGTCTAATTTCTCAAGTATATTGCTTAGATAATTTCTCACTGTCCCCTCGCTAAGATACAGCTCCGTTGCAATTTCTTTATTACTGTAGCCATCTGCCACAAGTTCAATAAGTTCGAATTCGCGCTTGTTAATATCATAGGCCTGGTAATTGAAGGAATGTGAGGATTGCAAAAGATCAGGTATCTTTGCGGTGATTTCATTTCCAAATACCGTTTGTCCTATATGTACTGCTTTGATGGCAGGAACAATACTTTGATAATCCTGTTTTAGAAGATAGCCTTTGGCACCAATCTTCAGAGCTTTTATAATATATTCATCATCTAAAAAAGTAGTTAATAACAGAATCTTGGCATTTGGTTCTTTTTTTAAGATACAATATGCTGCATCAAGTCCATTCATAGTTTTCATGCGGATATCCATCAGTAATACGTCAGGGTGCAATTCTTGGTAAAGGCGGACGGCATCTTTACCATCCATTCCAATACCAATCACTCGAAAATCTGGAGTAGATTCTAAAATCGTTTTTAATGCAGTTGCTACAAGACAATCATCATCAACAATTAATATATTCATAGGTTACCCGATCCTTTCTTTTGGTATGGTAATAAAAATCTGGAATCCCTGAGTTGTATGTAACTGTAACGTTCCGTTTAACTGCTGAATACGTTCCCTCATATTTACTAAGCCAATTCCATGATTGGTATAAAAATTTTGAGAAACACCCGAACCATTATCTTGAATAATTAACTGATATAGTCCAGGATGCTCACGCATTGTAACATAAACTTGCGTGGCATAGCTGTGTTTCATAATGTTGGAAAGCGCTTCTTTGGTAATGCTGATAAAGCAATATTTTAGCGCTTTTGGTAAGTCAAGCTGCATATCGTACACATAGGATATCTTGCAAAATGTAAAGTCGTCTATCAGACCTTGAATGGCTTCTCTTAAATTAACGGAATCATCATGCAAGTCATGTACACTTTCTCGAATGTTATCCATTGCAGAGGAAAGTGTTACATCTAACTGTTGTAAAGATTCTGCTAATCTATAGTCTTGGTTCATTGCTTTTAAAGCACCGACCATAAGGATTGATCTGGAAAGCATATGTCCCACATTATCGTGGATTTCTCTTGCAATACGGTTTCGTTCCCGAAGAGTGGCTGTATATATTTCGGAATCTTGCTTTTCTAATAAAGCACGATTTTTATCATTTAACAAAAGGTTTAATTCTTTGCTATCATCTCTAATTTTTCGGAAATTTTTTTCTAAATCATTGTAATGTTTTGTTTTGTAATGAAGGAGGTAGGCTATGCTGCAGCAAAGTCCAAAATACACTAAACATACAAAGGGTAAGTGTGGAAGGTAGCATATGGAACTTAGGAAAAGCATTGCAACGGCAAGTTTAGCGTTCCAGTATAGTAAATCATAAAAAACAACAGCAAAAAAGACGCCACAAGAGGGGAAAATCAACATTACAATCATATAGAGTATGGACATGCTCAGGCTGTATTTCTTAGAATAAAAAAAGTAATTTGTTGAGGATATGGTTATGATGAGGAAAAAACCAACAATAAAAGAGGTATTCCAAGGAATCAAAGCAATCATAAATAAACAACATATCAAAAGTAATATTTTATCGGTTAGACGACACATATTTCTATTCCCTCCCAATCTGTTTTCTATAAAGTGCTAGAGTCTGTTCAAATTGTACCACAGCATTTCTCTGAATGCTATAAGTACTGGGAATAAATGACATCTGTCATGTGAATAATTACATCTTACACTTATCAAAGAGTAACTGACGATTTATACTGTTAATAGATAATTGATAGAGGAGGAAAGAATATGATTAAAATAGAAAATTTAGTAAAGCGTTATGGGTCTATGGTGGCCTTGGATCATTTAAATTTAGAAATTAGCGAAGGAGAAATATATGGTCTATTAGGTCCAAATGGGTCGGGAAAAACAACGGCCATCAATTGTATGTTATCTTTATTAAAATTTGATAAGGGCTCTATTCGTATATTGGGAAAAGAAATGAAACCGGACAGTTATGATATTAAGCGACAAATTGGAGTTGTTATGCAAAATGTAGCAGTATTTGATCAAATGACTGTATATGAAAATATTGACTATTTCTGTGGATTATATGTGGATGATAAAAATGAACGCAACCACTTGGTCAAGGAGGCAATTTCTTTTGTTGGATTAGAAGATTTTGTGAAGGTGCGTCCGAAAAAATTATCAGGAGGCCTCTTACGAAGGTTAAATATTGCGTGTGGTATTGCTCATAAGCCAAGATTAATTATTATGGATGAACCAACGGTGGCAGTAGATCCACAGAGCCGCAATAAGATATTAGAAGGAATCAAAGACTTGAACAAACAAGGGTCTACAATTATTTACACATCCCATTATATGGAAGAGGTAGAACAAATTTGTTCTAGAATTGCAATCCTTGATCATGGTAGATGCTTGGCAACAGGAACAAAAGAAGAATTGAAAGCAATGATTAAAACAGGAGAAATAATTACTATAGAGGCAGTTGCATTGAGTGACAGGCAACTGAATGATATCAAGGAGTTACCACATGTTTTTCAAGTGTCTTATGAGGAACAAATTCTAAAGATACAATGTAATGGAGCGAAACACAATTTAGTACGCGTGTTGAATTATTTGCAAAATGAAGAGATTTCATTTGGCAGGGTATTTGCAGAGCAACCAACATTAAATGATGTCTTTTTAGAGATTACAGGGACACAGTTAAGGGATTCTTAAAGTAGGGGGAAGAAAAAAATGAAACATCTGATGAAATATAGCTTTCTTCAAATGATGCGTGATACAGGGGTTATGTTCTGGGCACTTGTATTTCCAATTATTTTGGGAACCATGTTTTACTTTGCTTTTGGAAATGGAGCTGCTTCAGAAAATTTAGAGATGATTCCAATCGCAGTAGTTAATGAGGGAGAGAATCCAAATACAGAGTCATTTACAGCTTTTCTCAAAGAACTGGATGGAGATACCCTTAAAATCGTGCAATTAGATGAAGAGAAGGCAGAAAAAAAGTTATTAGCAGGAGATATTTACGGAATCTATACGTTAGACAAAGAAATTAAATTGACGGTGTCTGCTTCGGGAATGCGAGAAAGTATTTTACAATCTCTTTTGGATGGATACAATAAGCATGCGGCAATGATTATGGAGATTGCACAGACGCATCCAGAAAGATTGACGGAGGCAATGGACACATTAACAGATTATAAAGAGATGACAAAAGAAGTTTCGCTAGGGGGGAGAACGTTAGATACGTTTCAACAGTATTTTTTCGCTCTGATTGCCTTTGCATGTATGTCAGGTGCGTATTTAGGTATGAAAACAGCAACAGAAATGCAGGCGAATATAACAGCTCTTGGGGCTAGACGTAGCGTTACGCCAACGCATAGGATGAAGTTAGTTGTAAATGATATGTTGGTCGTTTTTGGGGTTCATTTTGCAAATATTTTAATCCTATTGGGATACTTAAGATTTATTCTTCATATAGATTTGGGAAATCAATGGGGGTATATTTTGTTGGTTTGTCTTGTTGGTAGTATGGTTGGTGTTGCGTTGGGAATATTTATTGGAAGTGTAGGTAAAGCCGGACTCAATGTAAAAATGGGATTGCTGGTAGGTATGACTTTAATTACTGGATTTTTGGCAGGTCTTATGATGGCGAATATAAAGGATATTATAGAAACATATTGTCCTATTGTAAACAGATTAAACCCGGCAGCACTCATTGCAGATACATTCTATTGTTTGACCGTTTATGACGATATGGCAAGATACTCAAAGAATTTGATTACGTTGGTAGTGATGAGTGTTGTGCTTATTGGTGTGGGATTTTTATTAGTAAGGAGGGAACGTTATGACAGTATTTAGAGGATATATGACGATTGTGAAACGTAACCTTGGAATATTAATTATGTATTTGACCATCTTTATGACTATTACAATTATCATACAATTTAGCTATATGCATGACAAAGAACAAGAAAATTTTCAATCTACAAAGTTGAAAATTGCAATCATTGATAGAGATAAAAGTAGTCTATCAAAAGGAGTAACTTCTTATTTGAAAGAGCAACATAATTATGTGAAAATGGAAGATAATAAGGGGCAGTTACAGGAGGAATTGTTCTATAGAAATGTAGATTATATAGTGATTATTCCGAAAAACTTTGAAGCAGATTTTTTAGAGCAAGATGCGAAAATATTGACTACTAAAGTACCAGGTTCATTTTCAGGATATTATGTTGATCAACAGCTAGATTCTTATTTGAATAATATTCGAGTATATAATGCCTCGGGTTATAGTGTAGGAGAGGCTGTAGAGCTAACAGGAGAACAAGCAAAAGCGGTACCAAAGGTTACGCTACTTGACAAAAGTGAAAATGGAGGGGAAGCTCCTGGATACTCCTATATGTTCCGCTATATGCCATATCTATTTATATCTGTGTTGTGTTATGCGATGAGTATTGTATTGGTAGAATTTAGGAATCAGGAAGTGAAAAGACGAATGCTTTGTTCATCGGTATCTATTCGAAAGCAAAATAGTCAGGCAATCTTGGCATTTTTAATCGTCGGTATTGTGGATTGGTGTATTTGTATGTTGCTTCCAATTGTAATGTACCAGAAGGAATTTTTAGCAAGTAATAATTTAAAATACTATTTTGCAAACAGTTTTACATTTATGGTAGTTTCACTTGCTTTATCGTTCTTAGTAGGAGTATGCGCAAAAAACACAAATGTAATTAATAATATTGTAAATGTCATATCACTTGGTTTATGCTTTTTGGGAGGTGTATTTGTTCCAATCTACATGTTGGGTAAGGGAGTAAAAAAAGTATCACAGTTTTTGCCCACGTATTGGTATGAAGAGGCAAATGATTTATTGGCCAATTATGGTACATTGACACCCCAGTTTAGTCAACAAGTGTGGAAAAGTATTGGAATTCAACTGATTTTTGCATTTGCATGCACTGGAGTTGCACTAGCTATTGTGAAGTATCAGCAACAAGATTAGTAGGTGTGAATTGTGATTTTCTATTTGTAGTGATATAATTATTCCAGAAATGGGAGATAACAAAAATCATGAAGAAAATGACACAGTTGGAAAAAAAGTTTGAAGTGGAACTTGGCAAGGAGTTTCCAAAACATGAATTATTTCATATCGGTGCACTTCTTGCCATTGTAGGGGGGTTTTTAGACTCGTACACCTTTATACTGCGTGGAGGTGTATTTGCAAATGCGCAAACAGGAAATATCATGCTATTGGCAATTTATGCAGCAGACGGTCAAGTGAGAAGGGCTTCTTATTTTATAGTACCTATATTGGCATTCGCAGCAGGAGTATTGGTGACAGAGTATATAAAACATCGTTTTTTAGCGCAAAAATTCAAGCAATGGGAACGCTTGATTATACTTATAGAAATATGTTTGTTATCGTTAGTTGGTCTAATTCCAATGAAGGTTCCAAATGAAATTGTAAATATTTTAATATCATTTGTTTGTTCTATGCAGGTGAACAGTTTTAGGAAGGTTAAGCATTTGCCATATGCTTCTACGATGTGTACTGGTAATTTAAGATCTGCTATGGAACAGGTATCTAAATATTTGTTAACAAAAGACAAATGTGCTAAAGAATATGCACTTCAATATTTTGGCATTATAGGATTTTTTAGCATAGGTGCATTTAGTGGCGCACTACTAGCAAATTTAATTGGAATGAAAAGTATTTGGATTTGCAGCTTCGTGCTATTATTGGTTCTATATTGCATGAGGGACAGGGAGAATGTTAAATAGGGACGGGGGCAATACACATTGCCCCCGTCCCTATTTAACATTTATCTAACGATTTTAGTAGTCCATTTCGTACAGTCCCAAACATCAGTGACAATATTTTGATAGAATTCTGGCTCGTGACAGACCATTAGTATACTGCCTTTATATGCAGTTAAGGCACGTTTTAATTCTTCTTTAGCATCTACATCTAAATGGTTCGTTGGTTCATCTAGGAGTAAGATATTCGTTTCTTTATTAATTAACTTACAAAGACGGACTTTTGCTTGTTCACCACCACTTAATACACGTACCAAACTTTCAATATGTTTGGTAGTAAGTCCACACTTGGCTAAAGCGGAACGCACTTCATATTGTGTAAGAGATGGAAAATCATTCCAAATCTCATCAATACAAGTAGTTTTATTCCCTGGTGTCATTTCTTGTTCGAAGTATCCAATCTGAAGGTTATCACCTAAGATACAGGTTCCCTTCCGTGGTTTGATTAGACCTAATATACTTTTTAAGAGTGTAGTTTTTCCAATGCCGTTTGCTCCTATAAGTGCAATTTTCTGACCACGCTCCATGGAAAGAGTTAGAGGTCTGGATAGCGGCTCATCATATCCAATTACTAAATCATTCGTTTCAAAGATGTATTTACTCGGAGTGCGACCTTGGCGAAAATGAAATTCTGGTTTGGGTTTCTCCGTAGCAAGTTCAATGACATCCATCTTATCTAATTTCTTCTGACGTGACATGGCCATGTTACGGGTAGAGACGCGGGCCTTATTTCGAGCTACAAAGTCCTTGAGTTCCCCGATTTCTTGCTGTTGACGTTTATAAGCAGCTTCCAACTGCGCTTTTTTAACAGCATGTACTTGGAGAAAGTTATCATAGTCACCTACATAACGATTTAATTCCTGATTCTCCATATGATAGATCAGATTCACAACACTGTTTAAAAACGGAATGTCGTGGGAAATAAGAATAAATGCATTCTCATATTCAATCAGATAACGCTTTAACCATTCAATATGTTGTTCATCGAGATAATTGGTTGGCTCATCGAGTAGTAAAATATCTGGTTTTTCAAGCAATAATTTACCTAATAGTACTTTCGTTCTTTGACCGCCACTTAAGTCCGTGACGTCTTTAGATAAACCTATATCGAATAAACCTAACGCCCTTGCAACTTCATCCACTTTTGCATCGATGATATAAAAATCATGTAAGGTGAGGGTATCTTGGATTGTTCCTAGTTCTTCCATCAACAATTCCATTTCGGTCTCGCTAGCATCACCAAGAGAGTCACAGATTAGATTCATTTTATCTTCCATCTCGTACAGATAGGAAAATGCCGTCTTTAAAACGTGCTCAATGGTCATTCCCTTCTCGAGTACAGTATGTTGATCAAGATACCCAACACGTACACGTTTTGACCATTCTACCTTTCCTTCATCTGGTTGTAGCTTTCCAGTTACCACATTCATGAACGTAGATTTTCCTTCTCCGTTGGCACCAACAAGTCCGATATGCTCTCCTTTTAAAAGACGGAAGGAAACATCTTGAAATATGGCGCGGTCTCCAAAACCATGGGATAAGTGTTCTACATTTAATATACTCATATATAATCTCCTCATTTGGTAAGTTATAGAACAAAATGTTCGCCTATACTATATCACAGAAATAAGATTTAGGATATCCCTTTTTAAGGAGACTGAAAAAGAGGAAGACTTGGGGGTGCAAATGTAAACGCAACAAATAGTAGGGTGATTAGTAATAATAAACCAAGGCTTAACGCCCAATCCATAGTTAAAAAAGGGGGACGTGTCATGAAACGATAGGAAAGAAGATACGTTAAAATTACTGCAAAGATAAAGATTGCTATATCAAAAAGAAAAATATCATGGCCGATAATTCCAGTGTAGGTATAGAACAGTGTAATGATTGCACTCATACCAATTATTACGCTAACTAATTTTGCAGCGATGTAGTTTGGATAGGCTCCATGTAACAGAAAATATTCTAGAATCGCATAAAACAAAGTTGGGAAAAATAAGAGCTTTAAATGCTCCCAAATAGACTCGTTAATAGGGGAAATCAATGCAATTATTGCAGAGTTACCAGACCATTGGTAAATAAAGTGAAATAGTGTACCTGCAATAAGAGAAAAGACACATCCGAACACTTCATAGTGCTGTAATTTGTAGTTCATAATTTATTACCTCCGATAGTCTCAGTATATGTCTGCAGGAAGAAAATATACGATAGATTGTAGAGGGACAATGTGATATAATATTAAAAGGATTTTGAGCTGTGATTTAGTTGTTTTTTCTAAATAAAAGGAGAAGAAAAATGAATATTGGAATCTTAGGGGCTGGGAATATTGCTCGTAAAATGGCAGATACCATAAATAAGATGAATGACGCTACCTGCTATGCAATTGCGTCTAGGGATGAGAAACGTGCAAAGGCATTTGCAAAAGAATATGGTGTTGTTCGGGCATATGGCTCTTATGAACAATTGGTACAAGATGAAGCAGTAGAATTGATTTACATTGCAACGCCACACTCTCACCATTTTGAACAAGCAAAGTTATGTCTGGGGCATAGGAAACCGGTTCTATGTGAAAAGGCATTTATGGCGAATGCAGCACAGGCAAGTGAAATACTAGAGTTATCTAGGAAGATGCAAGTATTTATTACAGAAGCAATTTGGACACGCTATATGCCATCCAGATATATGTTAGAAGATATCATCAATAGTGGAGAAATCGGGGAAGTTAAAACGGTATCGGCTAATTTGGGATATGACATTAAAGACGTGAAAAGAATACAAGAACCGGCGCTGGCAGGTGGAGCATTGTTAGATGTTGGTATTTATCCATTGACATTTGCATGTATGATTTTAGGAACTGAAATTGAAGAGATGGTATCAACATGTGTGAAATCAGAAAAGGGTGTCGATATGCAGAATGCCATCCTATTGAAATATAAAGGGGGGGAATTAGCAACTATTCGAAGTAGTGCTTTATCTTCTACGGATCAATTGGGTATTATCTGCGGAACAAAAGGCTACTTAATCGCAGAAAATGTGAACAATATTGATAAGATAAAAGTATATTCCTCACAACGGATATTAATGCGGGAATTAGAAGTACCAGAACAGATTACAGGGTTTGAAGATGAAGTAAGAGCATCTATAAAGGCAATTATGGAAGGACAAATCGAATGTCAGCAAATTCCACATGCAGAAATACTTCAAATGATGAAAATTATGGATAATTTAAGAGAAAAATGGGGAGTACGATACCCATTTGAATAACGAAAATGGGGGGGATATTGTGAGTCAGAAAGCAGAGAATGGGACAGAAGTAGTAAAAATATTTCTAAATGAGTATTTAATAAATCGAAGTGTAGAAGATTCGTTACAGTACTTGACAGAGGATGCAAGATGGATAGGAGTTTCTTCATATGAAGAAGTACGTGGTAAAGAACAGATTAGAGAATTAATAGTGGAAGAGGTACAAAGCATTCGTACGCTATTTCAAATAGAATATCTGGAACTTGATGAATATAAGATGGGAAGTCATGCAGCACAGGTCCTTTGTAAAGTAAAAATAACATTAGCAACGGATAGTGGCATGAGTATGGTGGTACGTGGGACTTATGGATGTTTAGATGTAGATGGTGAATATAAAATTTGCTGTGTCCATTTATCAACGTCAGATTCTCAAAATGAAAAAGCGGAAGTATTTCCAATTTCGATAGAGGAAGCAAAAATAAGAGAGTTAAAAAAAGATTTTTTTGTTGAAAGTATTCCGGGAGGATTATTGTTAATAAATGTAGAAGAAAATTATACCATAAAGTATGCAAATCTAAATTTGATTAAATTATTGGGATATGAAACAAGAAGCGAATTTTATAAGCATTGTGACTTTAAAGTAGAAGAAACTGTGCACCCAAAAGAATGGGAACAAGTAAAAAGGCAGTTTGAAAAAAGCATAGAACAACTAGAGATGTATGAAACCATTTATCGAATGCGGAAAAAAGATGACACATATTTGTGGGTGCTTGAGCGTGGAAAATGTATCGACGATGATGGGCAACTTTTAATTGTAGCTATGGTATTAGATGTTACGATGAAAAAAGAATCAGAGGCTAGTCTGCAAAAGCAGCATGATTTTTTTCAAGAATTATATAATTCTGTACCTTGTGGGATGGCACAACTTACCGTAGGTGATAACGCCAAATTTTTGAATGCAAATTTAGCGGTAATCAAAATGCTTGGCTATGATTCAATGGAAGAGTTTAAAAGTGAAGAAAGATATTATAATGATGTTGTTCTTCCTGAATATTTTAATCATATGAAATATGAACTACAAAAGTTAGAACAATTAGAGGAGGGTGCAAGTGTTGTAATTGAATATCAGGCACAGGATAAGAATGGCAACAAATTTTGGATGCGAGAAGAAACGCAGATGATTACAGGAATTAGCGGCGTTAAAATATATCAATGTGTTTTGACAGACATCACAGAGCAAAAGAAAAATGAAAAAGCGTTAGAAGAACGTTATAATCAAGAATTAATGTATAGGGAACTGTCGTTGACCAATATGTTAATATCATATCGGGTAAATCTTTCTAAAAATCGTGTAGAGACTTCTTGTAGCAAAGTAAGGTATTTAGATAGTTTAGAAACCTATAAGGTATATACCGAATTATATCAAAGGATACTTTCTTTTATTCCAGAAGAAAAGGATAAGGCACTGGCGGATACAGCATTAAATAGAGAAAAATTAATGCAAGGATTTTTAGAAGGTAATAGTACATACAAAGTAGAATATAAACGAGACCCAGGAGACGGGATTCTCCGCTGGATATCTGTAACAGCTAATTTAATGAAGAAGCCAGACACAGAAGATATTATGGCATTTATCTATACCCAAGATATTCAAAGTGAAAAAATGATGGAGAATATAGTGAACAAAGTCATTGCATTAGACTATGATTATTTGATGCATGTTGATATTAAGAGCAAAGAATATATGATGTTTGCAGGGAAGAATCGAACAAATCTTCCAATGAAAGTTCGCGGTAACTATGACATTGAACGTAAAAGAAATACGAATACATATGTACTGTTAGAATGCCAAAAGCGATGTATAAAAGAAATGGAATTAGATAACGTATGTAAAGAACTAGAGGACAAGGCAACCTATAACATATATATCAGTGTCCAAGAAAAAGATGGGAGAACAAGCAAAAAGAAATTAACGTATTCTTACCTTGACAAAACATATCATACTTTAATGATTACGCGTAGTGATATTACGAACATATATGAAGAAGAAAAACAAAAAAATAGGATGCTCCAGTATGCGTTAAAGTCAGCAAAGAAAGCAAATTCAGCTAAAAGTGAATTCCTTGCACGTATGTCGCATGAAATTAGAACTCCTATGAATGCAATTATTGGGATGGCGGATATGGCCACAGAGGTTCCGTCTAATCCAAGGAAGACAAAAGAGTGTCTGATGAAAATCGATATGTCTTCCAAATATTTACTTACTTTAATTAATGATATTTTGGATATGTCTAAAATAGAAAGTGAAAATTTCACTTTTAATGAAGCACAATTTGTTTTTCGTGATATTCTATCTGCAGTAAAAACTATCATTGACTCACAGGCAACAAATAAAGGAGTTATTTTTCAGATCGTTGAGGAGGATGATTTGAATTGTAGTTTTATAGGCGATGAAATGAGGTTACAACAAGTGCTGATAAATCTCCTAAATAATGCAGTGAAATTTACACCAGAGGGAGGAACGGTAACCTTATATATTAAGAAAAAGGCAATGCTGAGCCAAAGCGTTCAAGTGGAATTTGTAGTACAAGATACAGGAATTGGTATTGGTCAGGCATTCTTATCACGCTTGTTTGAACCTTTTTCACAAGAAAATGCGGGTTCTACTACTATGTATGATGGAACTGGACTTGGACTTGCAATATGTAAGAATATTGTAGCACTCAAGGGGGGGACCATTGATGTAGAAAGTGAGAAAGGAAGAGGAACCACGTTTACAGTGCTACTTCCGCTTACATTATCTCAGGATTCTGTACAACTTCTTAAAGCGAAAAAAGAGGAATCAAGCCAAGTAGAACAGACATACTTCAAAGGAAAAAGAATTTTGTTGGTAGAGGATCACCCATTAAACGTGGAGGTTGCGAAAAGACTATTAATAAAGAAAGAAATGATTGTAGAAGTTGCAGAAAATGGGCAAATTGCTTTGGAAAAATTCAGCAAATCACCCATTGGATATTATGATACGATTTTAATGGATATTCGTATGCCTGTAATGGATGGGTTGGCAGCATCGATGAATATTCGTCTTTTAAATCGAATAGATAGTAAAACCACACCGATTATAGCAATGACTGCGAATGCTTTTGAAGAAGATATGGAAAAGTCAAGGGCAGTCGGTATGAATGAGCACTTAGCTAAACCAATTGATCCTCAAAAGCTTTTCGCAACCTTGGCTAGATACATGTTCTTATAAAAGTACAGAACAACTCTTTCATAGGCTGTGAGTTTTGGTACATACATTCAGGGTGCCATTGTACACCCATTACAAAGCGGTGTTTGGGAAGTTCAATCGCTTCTATTGTTTCATCAGATGCGTAGGCACTGATGATAAGAGACTCACCGAGTTCATTAATGGTCTGGTGATGAAAGCTATTTGTATATAATAAATTTCCTGCAATACGATGTAATTTCGTATCATGCAGGATTTTTACTTTATGGCTGATATCCTTTCGAGATGCTGATAATTGCATATGATTCATAGGGGTTCCAGGCTGTAGAGAAATATCCTGATAAATACTGCCGCCACAGGCTATATTTAATACTTGCATTCCTCTACATATACCAAGGATGGGCTTGTGGGAAGCTATTGCTTGTTTCATAAATCGGATTTGATAGATGTCTAGAGCAATATTTGTGGAACCTCTAGAAGCGACGGGTTCTTGACCAAATAATAGAGGTGTCACATCTCCACCGCCACAAAATAGAAAACCATCACATAATTGTACATAGCATTCTATTGCATCTAAAGATTTTACTAATGGTATCATTATGGGAAGTCCTCCGCAGTATTTTACGGCCTGAATATAAGAGTCACTTACATACTGTTTCGTATCAACAATATCACAAAGAATTAGCCCAATAAGTGGTTTCGCATTTGAAAACATATCTAATTACCTCCATACTTTTGATGATGGTCAAAACATCAATGTTTATACAGGAAATAAAACTTTCCCTTTTAAAATATGCGTATAATAAATGAAATAGACATAAGTCCCAAATATTGGACATTGATTATGAGATAATAAGTAAAACTAAGTAATCAATGAAATTTAGGGGGACATAAATATGAAAAGACCATCAAGTTTTGCAACTGTCATGACAATCTTGGGGATCATTATTTTTACCATGTGGTTATGCTATATTCCTAGAGAAGTAACTGGTATTGTACGCATTATGTCAATTGTTGTATGGTTGGTATTATCCATGATGATTAGTATGGCCATTGATGCATTCAACAAAGAGGTGTGGTAAAATAACATAAAAGTAAGAAAGAAAGAGTTGGTGAGTCATGAAATTTTTACATGTATCGGATTTGCATATTGGAAAACGCATTCATGAAAGATCTTTGCTAGAAGATCAAGTATATATGTTAGAACAAATATTAGAGATTGCGGAGAAACGGCAGATAGATGCGGTTCTAATTGCTGGGGACATATATGATAAAAGCGTACCTTTAGAGAGGGGGATACAACTTTTTGATGAATTCTTAACCCAAATCAACAGAAAACATATACCAGTATTAATGATAGCGGGAAATCACGATTCAGGTGAGCGGCTTGATTTTGGAGCCAGAATAATGGAGTCCAAAGAAGTATACATGGCAGGTGTATATCGTGGGGAATTGAAAAAAGTTCAATTTACTGATGAATATGGCATAGTAACTGTATACCTGCTTCCATTTGTGAAGCCGGGGCATGTAAAACCATATGTGGATGGAGTTGAGACATATGAAGATACTTTACGAGTGGTATTGGAGCGTGAACACATTAATACAGAGGCGCGTAATATTTTGGTAGCACATCAGTTTGTAACAAGCAAAGGAGTAGAACCCATGACTTGTGAATCAGAGAATTTATCTCTTGGGGGACTAGATAATATAGATGCCAATGTATTGAGAGATTTTGATTATGTAGCATTAGGCCACTTGCATGGTGCCCAAAAAATCGGTTCGGAATTTATTCGATATGCAGGTTCTCCTTTGAAGTATTCATTTTCAGAAGTGCACCATACGAAATCAGTAACGGTTGTAGAAATGGGTGATAAAGGAGTGATTGCATATGAGTTAATTCCAATCCAGCCCTTGCATGACATGCGAACAATCAAAGGACCTCTAAAGGAATTACTAAAGGAAGAACATTATAGTCATGGAAGTACTCAGGACTATATGCGCGTTATTCTTACTGATGAGGAAGAATTATTTGCACCAATGGATGAGGTGAGAAATGTCTATCCTAATACATTAAGATTGGAATTTGAAAATAGTAGAACGTTGCATAATGAAGAAGCCATTTTAACGGCAGACAGTGTAACAAATAAGTCTCCATTGGAATTATTTGGGGAATTTTATGAAAAACAGAACCATACAAAGTTAGAGGATAAACAAGAACAGTTCCTTTTGAAATTATTAGAAGGAGGAGAGCGATCATGAAACCTTTATTGTTAGTCATGCGGGGGTTCGGACCTTTTGGCGGAGTAGAACGGATTGATTTTGAACAAATGGGAACAGAAGGGATTTTTTTAATCAGTGGTGATACAGGATCTGGAAAGACTACCATATTTGATGCTATTTCTTTTGCACTATATGGGGAGACAAGCGGTGGTTACCGTGGTGTGGATTCTTTAAGAAGCGGATATGCCAGCCTGGATATGCAGACAAATGTAGAATTAACATTTCTACATAGAGGCCAGAGGTATCGTATTGAACGAAATCCAGAATATCAACGAGCAAAAAAAAGATTAACAGGAGATTGTAAAACCACATCCCAACCTAAAAATGCGGTACTTGAACTACCAACAGGTGATACGGTTGTTGGATTTCGCCAAGTAAGTGATACAATAAAGGCATTATTAGGGGTTGATCGAAATCAATTTAAGCAAATATCTATGATTGCACAAGGAGAATTTGTGCAAATGATTAATGCTAAAAGTGAAGAACGAGGTGAAATACTTCGGAAAATATTTGATACACAATTATTTTATGAGTTACAAAGAAGACTAGCTGAAGCAGAACGAAAGAAATTCGGAGAGTGCCAAGATACAATCAAAAGTATTAGACAATATCTCAAAGGCATAGAAGTTTCAAAAGATTCTTTATATTATGAAGTATTAAAAGATAGCATGAAAGATGAAAACATCAATGATTTAAAAGGATTGTTGGACTTTATTTTGCAAGAAGATGAAGGAAAGATTAAAAAAACAAAAGAGCAATTAAAGCAATTAGAACAAGAGCTTGCAGTAGCAACGCATTATATGAATCAACTAGAGACGCTAGAAAAGCAAGTAAAAGAAAGTGTTGATAAAGTAGAACATACAAAAAATAGTTATGAGCAAAACAAAGAAAAATTACAATCATTAGAATTAGAAGTTCAAAGTAAGGAGTTACAATATCAACAATTGATTGAACGTAGCGGGAAAATGGAAACGATACAAAAAGAAATACAAGAGATTGAGAATGAAATCCCTCTTTTTGGTGAGTTTGAAGAATTTATGATACAGCAGAAAGCTTTGGAATGTGAGTTGCAGAAAATTATTTTAAATATAACAGAGAATGATTATAAACAGCAAGGTTTGATGCATGAGCTCGAGAAAAACGAACAAGTAATTAATCAATATGACCAAATTGAGTTAAATCTAGGAACTATTGAAAAACAAGTGATTAGGTGTGAACAGCGACATAACAAATTGTTAGATGTTACGAGATTGAACAAGGAATTAATGGATTATCAAGCAGAATATCAAGAGGCGAAAAGAGAATTTATCGATAAGGAAATAGCATATCAAGAGACGAAGGTGCAATATGAGGAAGCAGAGCGTTTATATTATAGAGAACAAGCTGGTATTTTAGCAGAGTCACTTGTGGCGGGGATGGCGTGCCCGGTTTGTGGTTCTCTTTCTCATCCTCATAAGGCACAAAAAGCAATGCATGCTCCAAATCAAAGCCAGTTAGAAGAGGAGAAGAAGAGATTAGAGAAAAAGAGGCAGGAATATGAAAAGTACGTCAGGGAGGTAAAGGCAGCAGGCGAACGTGTAAAGATACAAAGCAATCTATTGGAAAAATGTTTGGAAGATCCAATTCTAGAACTAGAAGCAGAGGAAGAACTACAGCGTTATAGGAAAGAAAAAAATTGGATTCCAATAGTGGAGATGCAGTGTCACAAATTAGAAGAACAAACGACGGTACTAGAAAAAGAATATCAAACCTGTAAAGTGGCACTGAAGGAAAAGAGTGATTGCAAAAAACGTAATGAAGAGATTAACAAAATATTGATTCGTTTAAGAGAAGAAGTAAAGATTTGGAATCAAAAAGAAAAACAATATGAATTGAAACAAGGCGAAATAAAAACAAATCTAGAACAGATACGCAAAAGACTTCATTTTCCAAATCAAGTGGATGCAATGGAATATAAAAATGAAAAAGAAAGAGTACTTTACAAATTACAAAATCAATTAGAAATATCAGCAAAGGAATTGGATCTGTGTAAAGGACAAGTAGCAAGGGTAGCAGGAGCAATGGAAAGCCAAAAGCAAATGTTAAAAGAGTTTCATAAAGACAGAGAAGAAAAAATAACTCAGTACGAACTCTGGAAGTCACAGGAAATATCATACATTGACGAAGATAAGATGCTTGTAGTGAAGGCAAAAAAAGACAATCTTGAAGCTATTTTTATTCAGCTGAATAGCCGTTATAATTCCAATAATACTATTCAGAAAAGAGTCGAACAAAGAGAGCGCGGTCAGATGGAACTGCAAAGGGAATACGCAACTATTAAATTGTTATCTGATACCGCCAATGGAACATTGCGTGGAAAAGATAAGATAGATTTTGAACGTTATGTACAAAGTTACTATTTTCAAATGATTATTGCTCAAGCTAATAAGCGGTTTTGTAAAATGACAAATGGCCAATTTGAATTACGAAGTAAAACATCTGCTCATGACCAAAGAAAAAATGCAGGATTGGATTTGGCAGTTATGGATTACTATACTGGTAAAATGCAACCAATTAACTCATTATCTGGAGGAGAATCTTTTAAAGCAGCACTTGCAATGGCACTTGGAATGTCCGATGTAATTCAACAGTTTAATGGTGGAATTGAAGTAGATGCAACTTTTATTGATGAAGGATTTGGGACATTAGATTCTGAATCGTTAGAACAAGCAATTAATGTACTGATACAATTATCGGATGGGAATAAAATGGTAGGAATTATTTCTCATGTAAGTGAATTGAAGGAACGTATTGATAAGCAGATTATAGTTAGAAAGAGCCAAACAGGAAGTGTGATCAGCAGAAAATAAATACGCATCTATATTGGAAAAATAATCTGGAAGTGATAAAATGATAATAGGAATTTGAAAGAGCAAACAGATGATAGGGGTTAATTAAATATGAAGAAAAACAAGCGTATGCTTTTCCAGATGATAGCTGGTATAATGGTAATCATAGGTGTTGCGGGTATTGCAATTCTTTGGAATGACAAGAGCAAGATGGCTGGAAAAGAAATATCCGATATTCATGTAAAAAATCAGAATAATTTACAATATCGATTTAGTGAGATGACGAGGGAAGTTGACGAGATAATGGAGCAAAAGGAAATAGATACTAAAGTTGTATCAAAGGAAATGTCAGCTAGAAGTGAACGGTTAATCGTTATTGATGCGGGGCATCAAGGACAAGGAGACAGTCAGCAAGAACCAATTGGTCCTGGAGCAAGTGAACAAAAAGCTAGGGTATCCTCGGGAACCACAGGAATTTCCACAGGTGTCCCTGAATATGTCTTAAATCTGGAGATAGCGACGTTATTGGATGCGGAATTAAAAAATAGAGGGTATCGAGTACTCATGGTGCGAACTACTCATGATGTAAATATGAGTAATTCCGAACGGGCTGCGATTGCTAATGAAAATCATGCAGATGCTTTCATTCGTATTCATGCTAATGGATCGGAAAATAATTCTGCACAAGGGGCTTTGACTATGTGTATGACACCAGATAATCCTTATAATGCAAATTTGTATACTCAAAGTAGAAAATTGTCGGAACAGGTACTGGATCAAATTTGTGCGAAGACGGGAGCACAGAAAAACAATATAATTGAAACAGATACCATGTCGGGAATTAATTGGTGTGCTGTTCCAGTAACAATTGTGGAAATGGGTTACATGAGTAATCCAGAAGAGGATCAGAGATTGCATAATAAAGAATATCAAAGTCAAATGGTTCAAGGGATTGCAGATGGAGTTGATGCTTATTTTCAATAAAATCAAACATTCCCAGAAAAATTCGTTGACAGAAATAGATAATCCTTTTATAATAGCAACTATCGGTAAGGGAGTAGTTAGCGCGAGGCGTAGTAGTGTCAACATACTGATAATATATTTTATCTGGCACTATTTTAAATAATGAGACTTATTCGTGGAGAGATACCACGGGTAAGTCTTTTTCTATGCATGAACAAGGGAGAAAAACTTTATGAACATTATTGAATTATTTATCATTGCTGTAGGTTTATCTATGGATGCATTTGCAGTATCTATTTGTAAGGGACTTGCTATGAAGAGATGTACCTGGAAGAAAGCTTGTATTGTTGGGTTGTATTTTGGAGTGTTTCAAGCAGGGATGCCCCTTATTGGTTATGCTCTAGGGAGTCAATTTAAAACGATAATTACATCCATTGACCATTGGATTGCGTTCATTTTATTATCCATCATTGGTTTGAATATGATAAAGGAAGCTAGAACAGTAGGATGTGATGAGTGTGAAACAAAAGAAGAAGCACTGGATATAAAAACTATGTTAGGACTAGCAGTTGCAACAAGTATTGACGCGTTAGCGGTAGGCGTTACATTTGCCTTTTTAGAAGTACAAATTGTGCCAGCTGTAAGTTTCATTGGAATCATTACATTTACATTATCTGTTGCAGGGGTCAAGATTGGTCATGTATTTGGAACTCAATATAAAACAAAGGCTGAATGGGCGGGGGGGATCATTTTATTATTGATGGGATTTAAAATTCTATTAGAGCATCTAGGAATGTTTTAATTTTGTTTGGGGGTGGGTCATACATTGTCCATCCCTAATTGCGTTTTTGAAGGTTATTTGGTATACTCTTTAAGAAGATTAGAAAGATTAAACATAGAAGAAAATAGGTGAATAATTATGAAATGGAATAAATTCAGATTGCAGACAACAACGGAAGCAGAAGATATTGTGAGTAGTATGTTGATGGATTTGGGCATTCAAGGAATTGAAATTGAAGATAAAATACCATTAACAGAGCAAGATAAGGAGCAAATGTTTGTAGATATCTTGCCTGAAATAGCAGTAGATGATGGAATTGCATATATTAATTTTTACTTGGAGGAGGATGCAAATAAGGAAGATATTTTGACACAAGTACGTGAAGAATTAGAGCTAATATCTACTTATGCCAATATAGGAGCGGGAATAATCGAAGAGTCGCAAACAGAAGATGTAGATTGGGTGAATAACTGGAAACAATATTTTCATCAGTTTTACGTTGATGACATTTTGATCATACCTTCTTGGGAACAAGTACAGCTAAAGGATCAAGATAAACTGATTATTCATATCGATCCTGGTACTGCTTTTGGCACCGGTATGCATGAAACCACACAATTGTGTATTAAACAGCTACGGAAATATGTGACAAAGGATACTAAAATATTAGATGTGGGATGTGGAAGTGGAATTCTTGGTATGCTTGCATTAAAGTTTGGAGCAAGGTATTCAGTAGGCACGGATTTAGATCCGTGTGCCATTGACGCTACTTATGAAAATATGGATGTAAATGGTATTTCACGTAATCAATATGAAGTGATGATTGGAAATATTATAGATGATAAAAAGGTGCAGGATAAGGTTGGGTATCAAAAGTATGATATTGTAGCTGCAAATATTCTGGCAAATGTACTGGTTCCGTTAACTCCAGTTATTGTGCAACAATTAAAAACCGGGGGGATTTATATTACCAGTGGGATTATAGAAGACAAGGAAGATACGGTTGTAGATGCAGTGCAGAAAGCGGGGCTTGAAGTATTAGAAGTGACACATCAAGGGGAATGGGTGTCTGTGACTGCAAGAAAGAATTAGGAGAAGATTATGCAACATTTTTTTGTCACACCAGAGCAAGTATATAAAGAGTATATTGTGATTGAAGGTTCGGATGTCAATCATATTAAGAATGTGTTACGCATGAAATTAGGAGAAAAGTTAGAAATCAGTGACGGAAATAATAAAAAATATTTGTGCGCCATTACACAGTTGAAGCAGGAACAAATACAATTGGCAATCATAAATGAACTTGAGGCAGATTCAGAGTTGTCTTCTAATGTTTATTTGTTTCAAGGCCTGCCAAAGAGTGATAAGATGGAGCTTATTGTTCAAAAGGCGGTGGAATTAGGGGTATATGAGATTATACCGGTAGTAACCAAACGAGCAGTTGTAAAATTAGATGATAAGAAGGCCGCAAAGAAGGTAGAACGGTGGAATTCTATATCTGAGAGCGGAGCAAAGCAATCTGGTAGAAGTTATGTACCAAAGGTCTCTAAAGTTATGACCTTTAAGGAAGCGCTAGTGTATGCAAAACAACAGGGGATTGACATGCAGCTGATTCCTTATGAACTGGCAGAAGGAATGGTAGAGACTAAGCGGATAATTGACCATATACAACAAGGACAAACTGTTGGTATATATATAGGTCCTGAGGGTGGATTTGAAAAGGAAGAAGTAGAATTAGCGGTACAGCATAATGTGAAGCCAATTACCCTTGGACGGAGAATATTAAGAACAGAAACAGCAGGGTTGGCCGTGTTATCTATTTTGATGTTCCATTTAGAAAATTACTAGATCGTGAGAAAAATAGGAGAGAATTATGGAAGTATATTTGGATAATTCGGCAACTACAAAATGCTATACAAGTGTTAAAAATATTGTTGCCAAAGTGATGTGTGATGATTATGGAAATCCATCCTCTATGCATAAGAAAGGGATGGAGGCAGAGCAATATATCAAAGAATCAAAAGAAATATTAGCGAGAACAATAAAAGTACAACCGAAGGAAATCATTTTTACCTCTGGAGGAACTGAGAGCGACAATTTAGCTATTATCGGTGCTGCTAGAGCAAATCATCGTGCTGGGAAGCATTTGATAACTTCTACAATTGAACACCCTGCTATTTTGAATACTATGCAGTATTTAGAAAACGAAGAAGGATATCACATTACCTATCTACCAGTTGATTTATTTGGAAGAATTCAGCTAAAGGCGCTACAAGATGCATTATGTCCAGAGACAATCTTGGTATCGATCATGTATGTAAATAACGAAATAGGATCGGTACAACCAATTGAAGAAGCTGTGAAATTAGTAAAGAGTTATAATGAAAAAATTATATTTCATGTAGATGCAGTACAAGGATTTGGAAAATATCATATTCTTCCAAAGAAGCTGGGAATTGATATGATGTCAATCAGTGGGCATAAAATTCATGGACCAAAAGGGGTAGGCGCGTTATATGTGCATGAAAAAGTAAAGATTAAGCCGATTATATTTGGTGGTGAGCAACAGAAAAATATAAGATCTGGCACTGAGAATGTACCTGGAATTGCGGGGATTGGGAAAGCAACGGAGGATATTTATTGTAATTTAGACGCTAAAGTTCTCCGCATGAGAGAATTAAAGGTATATTTTATTGCATCTTTATCTAAAATAGAAGGTATCAAAATCCATGGTTTGACGGGGGAGGATAGTGCTCCACATATTATTAGTGTGGGAATTTCAAATGTAAAGAGTGAAGTGTTGCTTCATGCATTAGAAGAAAAAGGAATCTATGTGTCATCAGGTTCTGCGTGTGCATCTAATCACCCTGCAATTAGTGGCGTATTGAAAGGAATTCACACGGAAAAAGCATATTTAGACTCTACAATTCGATTTAGCTTTTCTGAATTTACCACAAAAGAAGAAATTGACTATACGCTAGAAACACTATATAATTGTGTACCGATATTAAGAAAATACACAAGGCATTAATGAGGAGGAATAAAAATGAAGTTTCAAGCTTTTTTGATAAAATACGGTGAGATTGGTATCAAAGGTAAAAATAGATATATTTTTGAAGATGCACTTGTAAGGCAAATAAGATATGCGTTAAAAGGAGTAGATGGTGAATTTACGGTGCGAAAAGCACAAGGTAGAATTTATGTTGAATGTGAGGGTGCATATGACTATGACGAAACAGTTGCAAGTTTAACGCGAGTTTTTGGAATTGTTGGAATCTGTCCAGTTATTGAATTGGAAAATTCTACTTTTGAGCAATTAGCAGAAGATGTTGTGGATTATATAAAGAACATGTATCCACAAAGTGCGCAGACATTTAAAGTGTGTGCCAGACGCGAAAGAAAAAGCTATCCGAAAAATTCTATGGAGATTAATTGTGACTTAGGTGGAGCTATTTTAGATGCTTGTCCAGATATGAGAGTGGATGTACACAAACCAGACATTATGCTTCATGTCGAGGTACGTGAAAAGATTTATGTTTATTCTGTCATTATTCCAGGGGCAGGAGGAATGCCAATAGGAACGAATGGAAAGGCAATGCTATTATTATCTGGTGGAATTGATAGTCCAGTTGCTGGATATATGATAGCAAAAAGAGGCGTAGGCTTAGAGGCTACGTATTTTCATGCGCCACCGTATACGAGTGAAAGAGCAAAACAAAAGGTCATCGAGTTAGCAAAATTAGTTGCAAAATATTCAGGGCCTATTCAATTAAATATTGTGAATTTTACAGATATTCAACTTTATATCTATGATAAGTGTCCACATGAGGAGTTGACGATTATTATGCGCAGATATATGATGAAAATATCTGAACATTTAGCAAAGGAAAATAATTGTTTGGGGTTAATCACAGGAGAAAGCATTGGCCAGGTTGCAAGTCAGACAATGCAGAGTCTTGCTGCGACAAATGAAGTATGTTCGTTACCAGTATATAGGCCACTTATTGGATTTGATAAACAAGAGATTGTAGAAATCTCTCAAAAAATAGATACCTATGAAACATCAATTCAACCATTTGAGGATTGTTGTACTATATTTGTAGCAAAACATCCAGTAACAAAACCGAATATAAATATTATCAAACGTTCAGAACAGCAGTTAGAAGAACAGATTGATGCTTTAGTGAAAACGGCGTTAGAAACTGTGGAGACGATAATTGTAAATCCATAATTAAAATGATTCTGTTTTATAAGTTATGTTGTCTGAGATTAAGAAAAGATAGAGAAATAAAAACCCCACAAATCATGTGGGGTGATTAGAAACAGCATAAAAGAACTAGTATGTTTCATTAAATGATATATGGTTCAAGTGCAGATAAAACTGCTTCCACATTAGCCTCAGCATGAATGTTAAGGTCAATAGGTTTAGAAAGGTCTAAACTGAAGATACCCATGATAGATTTTGCATCAATCACGTATCTTCCGGATACTAAATCAAAATCATAATCAAACTTTGTAATTTCATTTACAAAAGATTTTACTTTGTCGATAGAATTTAAAGAAATTGTAACTGTTTTCATTGGAATTACCTCCTTAGTTTGTTTTTCTATGTATATCTTACGGTTAATGGAAAAAAAAGTCAAGGAACAAAATGCCAAAGAAAAGAGATGATTTTCGTAAAAAGTTACAAGCCATGCACAAGTAGTTTTGTTCATATGAAGCAAATGGTGGCGTGGGTGTAAGAAAGCGAGGGAATTAAATGAAGAAAGTTGCCCTTCATAATTTGGGGTGTAAAGTCAATGCATATGAAACAGAGGCCATGCAGGAATTGCTAGAAAAAAATGGATATGAGATTGTTCCTTTTCAGGAAGGGGCAGATATTTATATCATAAATACATGTACCGTTACAAATATGGCGGATAGAAAGTCTAGACAGATGCTGCACCGTGCAAAGAAGATGAATCCAGAAGCAATTGTTGTTGCAGCTGGTTGTTATGTACAGACAAAAGATAAAAAGGAACAAATTGATGCGTGTATTGATATTATTATTGGCAATAATAAGAAACAAGAGCTTATTACAATTTTAGCCGATTACTGTGCGAGAGAGAATCAGAACGGGGGGGAGAACCACCAAGCCAAACAGGAACTGATAGATATCAATCATACAAAGGAATATGAAGAATTACAATTGAGTAAAGCAGCCGAACATACGCGGGCATATTTAAAAGTGCAAGATGGTTGTAACCAATTTTGTACGTATTGCATTATTCCATTTGCAAGAGGAAGGGTACGTAGTAGAAAAAAAGCAGATGTAATCAGGGAAGTGAATCAATTAGTCAATAATGGATATCAAGAAGTTGTATTAACAGGGATACACTTAAGTTCGTATGGAGTGGATTTGGAGGAAACAGAGGATTTATTGTCTTTAATTCAAGCGGTGCATCAGGTAGAGGGGCTGAAAAGAATCCGACTTGGTTCTCTAGAACCTCGTATTATAACGGAAGAATTTGCTAAGGAAATAGCAGGATTAGAAAAAATGTGTCCGCATTTTCATTTGTCTTTGCAAAGTGGGTGCGATGGAACTCTGAAGAGAATGAATCGCCGGTATACTACAAAAGAATATATGGAAACTTGCGGTATACTTAGGAGGTATTTTAAGAACCCTGCGTTGACTACAGATGTGATTGTTGGATTTCCAGGAGAATCAGAAGAAGAATTTGAACAATCGAAAGCATTTATAGATGCAATAGATTTTTATGAAACTCATATTTTTAAATATTCCAAACGAAAAGGAACAAAAGCGGCTATTATGGAACAACAAGTTCCTGAGGAAATAAAAGCGAAAAGAAGTAGTATATTACTAGACTTAAATGAATCAAAGCGACAGAAGTATGAACATTCGTTTATAGGAAAGAATGTTGAAATCCTTGTGGAAGATGAAGTGAAGATTGCGCAGAATTTATATAAAGTAGGACATACAAAAGAATATATAAAAGTAGCATTACCAAGTGAAAAATATAATGAAAATGAAATTGTAAACATTAAAATTGAGAATCATTCACAAATTATTCATTGAATTTTATAGCTAAATATATTAGAATGAAATAGAAATAAAAAGAAGGACGTGAAGAAAATGAATGATTTAAGTAATACACAGTTCTTTCAAGTTGAGACCGGACCACAAATTCAAGCCAAAGATATTCTTGAACATGTGTACCAAGCCTTGAGAGAAAAGGGATATAATCCTGTGAATCAAATTGTAGGTTATATTATGTCAGGGGATCCGACATATATCACAAGCCATAATGGTGCTAGAAGTTTGATTATGAAAATGGAACGCGACGAATTAGTAGAAGAAATGTTAAAAGCGTATATAGAACATTATTCTTGGGAATAAGTGTAGTATGAGGATAATGGGATTAGATTATGGCTCTAAAACAATTGGTGTTGCAATCAGTGACCCTTTAGGTTTTACAGCCCAGGGCGTAGAAACAATTTATCGAAAAGAAGAGAATAAGCTTCGCAAATCACTTGCACGTATAGAGGAACTTATAAAGGAATACGGAGTGGAGAAGCTTGTGCTTGGCTTTCCGAAGCATATGAACAATACGATTGGAGATCGTGCGGAAAAGTCTTTAGAGTTAAAGGAAATGCTAGAACGACGTACTGGCCTAGAGGTCATTATGTGGGACGAGCGTTTGACTACTGTAGAAGCGGAACGGACATTGATAGAAAGTAATGTTAGAAGAGAAGATAGGAAAAAATATGTGGATAAAATTGCCGCAGTTTTTATCTTGCAAGGATATTTAGATTTGGAATACATGAAACATTCATAATTAATGAGGAATGAATATGGAAAAATTAAAATTTGTATTTGAAGATACAGAAGAAGTCGTAGAGTTCTTTGTATTGGAGCAGACAAAAGTAAGTGGAATGAACTACTTATTAGTCACAGATTCAGAAGAAGATGACGCAGAGTGTTTAATTTTAAAAGACACTTCTGCAGTAGATGATAAAGACAGCCTTTATGAAATCGTTGAGGATGATGTGGAATTAATGGCTGTTTCAAAAGTATTTGAAGAATTATTAGAAGATATTGATATTGAAATGTAACGTCATAAGGACATTTACACATATACTATTGCCAGAGAGGTGAACTATGTCTATTAGTAAAGAGCAATTCAAAATAATTTTAAAGAAAAAAGGGTTGAAAATAACTAATCAAAGATTACTTGTTCTTGAGGTGCTTGAAAATCATAGGGACAAACATATGGCAGTAGAAGATATTTATGAATTGGTAAAAGTAGAGCATCCAGAAATAGGATTGGCTACTGTTTATCGTACTGTACAATTGTTATTAGAATTACAATTAGTGGACCGTATTAATCTGGATGATGGATGCGTGCGATATGAAATCGGACGTGTAATAGATGGCGAGGGTAAACACCACCATCATCATTTAATATGCAAAACTTGTGGGAAGGTTCAATCCTTTGATGATGATTTGCTAGAGGAGATTGAAGCTCATATTGAGGAGACATTAGGATTCCATGTGCTAGACCACGAATTGAAATTTTACGGACAATGTAAAGAGTGTAGAAAAAATAAGTAGGATAGTGAATTGGACGGACGTACTACATAAAAACACATGGAGGTGTAAGATATTTGAAAAAAGAAAGTAACTCAAAATTAAAAGTAATTCCACTTGGCGGATTGGAGTCAATTGGGATGAATATTACTGCCTTTGAATATGAGGACAGTATTATTGTAGTGGATTGCGGTTTGGCATTCCCAGAAGATGATATGTTAGGAATTGATTTAGTAATTCCGGATATTACGTACCTAAAAGATAATATAGAAAAATTAAAAGGATTTGTTATAACGCATGGACATGAGGATCATATTGGCGCATTATCGTACATTTTAAAGGATATTAATTTACCGGTATATGCAACAAAACTTACAATGGGTATTATTGATAAAAAGTTAAAAGAACATAATTTGCTTCGGAGTACAAGAAGAAAAGTAGTGAGACATGGACAGTCAATTAATTTAGGTCAATTTAGAATTGAATTTATAAAAACCAACCATAGTATTGCAGATGCGGCAGCATTGGCGATATACTCTCCAGCAGGTATTGTTGTTCATACTGGAGACTTTAAAGTGGACTATACGCCAGTTTTTGGTGATGCAATAGATTTGCAAAGATTTGCAGAAATTGGGAAAAAGGGTGTTTTGGCATTAATGTCTGATAGTACGAATGCACTGAGACCTGGATTTACCATGTCGGAAAGAACGGTGGGCAAAACATTTGATAATATTTTTGCAGAGCATAAAAATACAAGAATTATTGTGGCTACTTTTGCCTCAAATGTTGATCGCGTTCAACAAATTATCAATTCTGCATACAAGTATGATAGAAAAGTTGTAGTAGAAGGCAGAAGTATGGTAAATATAATTGCAACTGCATCTGAGCTAGGATATTTAGATATTCCAGATAAAACGCTGATTGAGATTGATCAATTGAAAAACTATCCAGATGAGAAGACTGTTATTATCACCACAGGAAGTCAAGGAGAGTCAATGGCTGCGTTATCACGAATGGCAGCAGATATTCATAAGAAGGTAACCATTAAACCTGGAGATACAGTTATTTTTAGTTCCAATCCAATTCCAGGTAATGAAAAGGCAGTATCTAAGGTAATTAATGAACTATCTCAAAAAGGTGCGGATGTTATTTTTCAGGATGCTCACGTATCTGGGCATGCGTGCCAAGAAGAGTTAAAGTTAATTTATTCTTTGGTAAAACCGAAATATGCAGTACCAGTGCATGGCGAATATCGTCATTTAAAAGCGAATGCAGGGATTGCGGAGTCACTTGGTATTGAAAAAGATCATATTTTTGTGCTTCGATCTGGAGATGTATTAGCAATGGATAAAGAAAATGCAGAAGTTGTTGATAAGGTCCATACAGGAGCAATATTAGTAGATGGACTTGGTGTCGGGGACGTTGGAAATATTGTGTTGAGAGATCGCCAACATCTTGCGGAAGATGGTATTTTAATTGTTGTATTAACCTTGGAAAAAGGAACCAATCAACTACTTGCTGGGCCGGATATTGTATCACGTGGTTTTGTGTATGTTCGCGAGTCTGAGACTTTAATGGAAGAAGCAAGGCATGTATTGTCAGAGGCTGTAGAAAAAACATTAACGAATAAACATGCTGATTGGAGTAAAATTAAATTAGTAATTCGTGATACTATGAATGATTTCATCTGGAAGAGAACTAAGAGAAGGCCAATGATCCTTCCGATTATAATGGATGTGGATGTGTAAACGGAGGGAAATATGATAGTAGATGAGCGTATGGTCACCTTTATCAATTCCTTAGAAACAGAGAATAGTGAAGTATTAGAAGCAATTGAAAAAGAAGCTTTGGATACATTTGTACCCATTATTAGAAAAGAAATGCAAAGTTTCTTGCAAGTACTTCTAACAATACAAAAACCTATGAGCATTCTGGAAGTTGGAACTGCCGTAGGTTTCTCTGCGTTATTGATGAGTGAATATGTTTCTAAGGAATGCAAAATTACAACGATAGAGAAATATGAAAAAAGAATCCCGATTGCCAGAGCAAATTTTGCCAGAGCAGGGAAAGAAGGACAGATAAAGCTCCTTGAAGGTGATGCACTAGAAATATTAAAAGGACTTGATGAAGAATATGATTTTATTTTTATGGATGCTGCAAAAGCGCAGTATATATACTATATGCCAGAGGTGCTTCGCTTAATGAAGACTGGGAGTATTTTAGTATCAGATAACGTATTGCAAGATGGAGATATTATGGAATCTCGTTATGCAGTTGAGAGAAGAAATCGAACGATTCATAGTCGCATGAGAGAGTATCTATATGAATTGAAACACGAAGAACAGCTGATAACAACAATTATTCCTTTGGGTGATGGTGTTGCTGTTAGTACAAAAGTTGGAAAGGAATAGTAAAATGTCTAGACATCCAGAATTATTAATCCCGGCAAGTAGCTTGGAGGTATTGAAAATAGCTGTTATTTTTGGGGCCGATGCAGTTTATATTGGTGGAGAAGCATTCGGATTGCGTGCAAAGGCTAAGAACTTTTCAATGGCAGACATGAAGGAAGGGATTGCATTTGCACATCAGTATGATGTGAAGGTCTATGTGACAGCTAACATATTGGCGCATAATGATGATTTAGTAGGTGTAAGAGAGTATCTGATGGAATTGAAAGATTTGAAACCAGATGCACTTATCATTGCAGATCCAGGTGTATTTGAAATTGCAGGGGAAGTATGTCCGGAGATAGAGAGACATATCAGTACGCAAGCAAATAATACAAATTATGCTACCTATCATTTTTGGCATAAACTAGGTGCAACCAGAGTAGTTTCGGCAAGAGAATTATCTTTGGAAGAAATAAAAGACATTCGTTCTCACATACCAAATGAACTTGAAATAGAAACGTTTGTTCATGGTGCGATGTGCATCTCTTATTCTGGGAGATGTTTATTAAGTAATTATTTTACGGGAAGGGATGCGAACCGAGGGGCGTGTACCCATCCATGTCGATGGAAATATTCCATTGTAGAGGAAACAAGGCCCGGAGAATATATGCCTGTATATGAAAATGAACGAGGAACTTATATTTTTAACTCTAAAGATTTATGCATGATTGAACATATTCCAGAATTACTAGAATCGGGTATTGACAGTTTAAAAATAGAAGGACGTATGAAAACTGCATTATATGTTGCTACGGTTGCAAGGACTTATAGAAAGGCAATTGATGATTATCAGAAAAATCCAGAGATTTATAAAAAGAATATGGGATGGTATAAGGAACAAATATCAAACTGTACGTATCGACAATTTACAACTGGTTTTTTCTTTGGAAAGCCAGATGAAACAACTCAGATATATGATAACAATACCTATGTAAAAGAATATACGTACTTGGGAATTGTTGGTGCATGCAATGAAGAAGGACTATATCACATTGAACAGAGGAATAAATTCTCAATCGGAGAGAAAATAGAAGTGATGAAACCAAATGGTGACAATATAGAGGTGGTTGTGAGAAAAATAGTTGATGAGGAAGGCAATGAGCAAGAAAGTGCACCACATCCAAAGCAGATTCTTTATATTGATTTGGGACAGCCATTAGAACCTTATGATATATTAAGGAGGCAAGAATAGAAAATAGTCTAAGACTTTTAGGGACGTCTGCTGTTTAGCAAACGTCCCTATTGTTTCATTTTTAAGAAAAAAACCCTCGGAGTTTTTCGATTGCGCTTTTTTCTATACGGGATACGTAGGAGCGAGAGATGCCTAATTCTTCGGCGATCTCTCGCTGGGTATACTCTTCTTCGTTATACAGACCATAGCGCATTTTAAGAACTAAACGTTCTCTTGAGGATAATTCACTTTCCACTTTTTCATAGAGTGTTTTAATGTCGTCTTTTAAATTGATTTTTATATGAGCATCATCATCACTGGCTTCAATGATATCATATAGCTGTATTTCATTACCTTCCCTATCTGTGCCAATTGGTTCGTAAAGAGAAACTTCTTTATTTGTTTTTTTCTTAGCACGTAATAGCATCAGGATTTCATTTTGAATGCAGGTGGCAGCATAAGTTGCTAAACGATTTCCCTTATCAGGATCGAATGTCATAACAGCTTTTATAAGTCCGATGGTGCCAACCGAAATCAAATCCTCCATATCTTCGTCAAGATATTGGTATTTTTTTATGACATGTGCGACTAGACGCATGTTACGCTCGATTAAGATGTGTTTTGCCTCAAGGTCACCCTCTGTGTATTTTTGCATGTAGTATCTCTCTTCAGCGGCAGTGAGGGGTTTGGGAAAAGATTTCAAGAAATGCACCTCTAAGCATATTTGATATATTGTATGAGGAAAGGTTGATAAATGTGCTTTTCCAAATGTAAATTTTATAGTTATTATTGAGGATAAAAAGGGATTATGGTAAAATATAAAAAAAAGCGTGTACTAATAGTACATCTATAGTTGACAATGGAGGTTGGAAATGAATGATTTATATACCGAATTAAAACAATGGGGATGTGATGTGGATGGAGCTTTACAGCGCTTTATATATGATGACGAATTATACAAAATGTGTTTAATAAAATTTAAGGATGATGAAAATTTTGTACTATTAGAAAAGGCAATGCTCGGGGGAAATTATATTTCTGCATTTGAAAGTGCTCATACTTTAAAAGGTGTGGCAGGAAATTTAGGATTGACGCCTCTTTGTGAATCTATTTCTATAGTAGTAGAGAGGCTAAGGATAAATTCATATGATGGTATAGAGGATTTATATGAAGAAATAAATAACCAATATAAAAGATATTGCAATTTGGTTTGTTAGGTTATATAATATCAATTGTGAATAAAGTTTTCGATGCGTGGCTCAGTTTGGTAGAGTACTGCGTTCGGGACGCAGGGGTCGCAAGTTCAAATCTTGTCGCATCGATTCCTTGGCAGGGGCAACATCTATAAAAGCATTGGTCATGTGTGTGACCAATGCTTTTATTATGCAAAAAATTATTGACAAAAGATATAGCGTAGGATAAACTAATTGGACAGAATTCTATGGCGTTCGGCCATTCCTTGTGTATTCTGCATAAAGGATATTCATGAAATAATGATAGAGTAGAAAGGAGAGTGTTAGATGTTCAGTACAGTATTATCAGCTGCATTACATGGTATGGATGTAGAAATGATACATGTAGAAGCTGATATCAGCAACGGTTTGCCAATGTTTCATATGATCGGATATTTGGCATCTGAAGTAAAGGAGGCTGGAGATCGTGTAAAGACAGCGGTGCGTAACTTGGGTTACCAGATACCACCAAAGAAGGTTGTTATTAATATGTCACCAGCAAGTGTTCGCAAGACGGGAACAAAATTTGATTTGCCAATAGCAGTCGCTATTTTAACAGCCTTGGGATTATGGAAACAGACAGACATAGAACGAGCTCTATTCATTGGTGAACTAGGATTAGATGGGAGTGTACAAAATGTATCTGGAATTCTTCCTATAGTATTAGAAGCAAAGAAACAAGGATGTACCACATGTTTTTTACCAAAAGAGAATGCAAAAGAGGGAGCATTGGTTGAAGATATAGATATTATAGGAATCAGTCATTTATCAGAGATCGTTGCATTTTTTCGACAGGGTGGAATGGTGAAAGAAGCTAGTGTGCTGTTAAAAGATTTTGTTAAAACGTCAGATCAATATGAACTTGATTATACGGATATCCAAGGGCAGGATACAGCTAAGCGTGCAGTAGAGGTTGCTGTAGCAGGACAACATCATCTGCTACTAGTAGGCCCACCTGGGGCTGGGAAATCCATGATTGCTAAAAGAATACCAACCATACTGCCACCTTTATCAAAAGAAGAATGTTTAGAAATATCAAAAATATACAGTATTGTAGGGGAATTGGGAGATGAACAGCCTTATATTAGTGCAAGACCGTTTCGTAATGTGCAGCAATCAATAACTAAGGCTGGATTAATAGGCGGTGGACAGTATCCAAGACCAGGGGAACTTAGTATGGCCAGTGGTGGTGTACTTTTTTTAGATGAACTGACTGAATTTAGAAAAGATGTGCTAGAGCTACTAAGAATTCCGCTAGAAGAACAAGAGGTTAGAATTATTAGAAATAGAGGAATCTATACATTCCCGGCTAACACAATGGTTGTAGGAGCTATGAATCCTTGCCCTTGTGGATACTATCCGGATTATAATCGGTGTTCTTGTAGTGAATCTGAGATCACTAAATATCTTGGGCGAATAAGCGGTCCGTTTTTAGATCGATTGGATATTTGCATAGAAGTTCCAAGACTAGAGTATGCAACTCTTACTAGTTATCATAAAGTTGAAAGTTCAAAAGATATAAGAGAAAGAGTTATGGATGCTAGAATGGTTCAGGAAAATAGATACCAATTTTCTGGAATTAAGACGAATGCACAGTTGAATATGAATGAAATAAACACGTATTGCACATTAGATATGGAAGGACAACGATTCATGAGTAAGGCTTTTACAAAGTTACACTTAACTGCAAGAACGTATCATAAAATATTACGTGTTGCAAGAACAATTGCAGATTTAGAACATGAAGCAATAATACGCGTTCCGCACTTAAGTGAGGCTATTAGCTATCGGACAATGAACAGGAAGTATTGGGGGTGATGGCTTTGCAAATATCAAAAGAAACTAACATGTATGAATATTGGTTTGCAAATGTGAGAGGCATTTCTAATCAAAGAAAAATACAATTAAGGCAGTCTGTCAAAAAAATAGAAGAATTGTATTATATAGAAGAAACAAGCTTACGACAATTACTTAGTCTTTCGGACAAAGAACAATCTATCATGCTACAAAGTAAAGAGATGTGGCATCTAGAACAGGAATATGAAAAACTATTATCAAAAAAAGTAACATTTCTAATTTTTCAGAACATAAATTATCCTAAGAAATTAACACAGATTGAGAACCCACCATATGCAATATACATAAAGGGACAATTGCCAAAAGAAGAAGGATTGTCAATTGCAATTGTAGGAGCTCGTCAATGCACTCCATATGGGAGATTTTATGCAAGAGAATTTGCAATGGAATTAAGTAGAATTGGGATTCAAATTATAAGCGGTATGGCAAAAGGGATTGATGGAATAAGCCAAAGGGCAACACTAGATGTGGGCGGGTACACATGCGGCATCTTAGCGGGTGGAGTCGATAATTGTTACCCAAGAGAGCATATTGGACTTTATATGGATTTGATACAACGTGGTGGTATCATTTCTGAACAAAATATAGGGATACCACCAATCGCATCCTATTTTCCTGCACGCAACAGAATTATTAGTGCCTTATCTGATATTGTGCTTATTGTGGAAGCAAAAGAGAAAAGTGGTTCTCTAATTACAGCGGACATGGCTTTGGAACAGGGAAAAGAGGTATATGCGCTACCTGGGCCTATTAATAGCTCGTTAAGCCAAGGTTGTAACCGATTGATTTTGCAAGGTGCAAATGTTTTGTTATCGCCGGAAGAACTGTTAAAAGATTTAAATTTAAATTGTGCACAAAAGGTGAAATATTTAGCAGAAAACAAAATAAAGCTTGAAAGTGCAGAAAATATGGTGTATAGTTGTCTCGATTTACATCCTAGGAATCTGAATGAAATCATGCAAGTTGTAAAACTTCCAATTACAGAGATACTAAGTATATTAATTTCATTAGAATTACAAGGATTAATCGAAGAAATATCAAAAAATCATTATGTTAAAATAAATCATTAATTTGACAACTATGTGAAGGAGTAAGTATGGCACGCTATTTAGTAATCGTCGAATCACCGGCAAAAGTAAAAACGATAAAAAAATTTTTGGGAAGTAGTTATGTTGTCGCGGCATCAAACGGGCATGTCCGTGATTTACCTAAAAGCCAATTAGGAATCGATGTGGAACATGATTTTGAACCCAAATACATCACCATTAGAGGGAAAGGGGATATCCTTGCTAATTTAAGGAAAGAGGTAAAAAAGGCAGATAAAGTTTATCTTGCAACTGACCCTGACCGTGAGGGAGAAGCTATTTCTTGGCATCTGTCAAAGGCATTGAAATTAGAAGATCAAAAGATTTATCGTATTAGTTTTAATGAAATTACAAAGAATGCTGTCAAGGAATCAATCAAAGAAGCTAGAGATATTGATATGGATTTAGTAGATGCACAACAAGCGCGACGAGCATTAGACAGAATTGTAGGATACCGTATTAGTCCATTGCTATGGGCAAAGGTTAAAAGAGGACTTAGTGCAGGACGTGTACAGTCAGTTGCCCTGCGTATTATTGCAGACAGAGAGGAAGAGATTAACGCCTTTATACCAGAAGAATATTGGAGTCTAGAAGCAACCTTTCAGGTTAAAGGAGAAAAAAAACCTTTGATTGCGAAGTTCTATGGTACAGAAAAGAAAAAAATGACGATTCATACCAAAAATGAATTGGATGAGATATTAAAGTCGGTTGAAAATGCTACTTATTCTATTGCTGATATTAAAAAGAGTGAGCGAATGAAAAAAGCACCAGTTCCATTTACAACTAGTACCTTACAGCAAGAAGCGTCTAAAGCATTAAATTTTGCAACTTCGAAAACGATGAGAATTGCACAACAGCTATACGAAGGTATTGATATTAAGGGAAATGGTACTGTGGGGCTAATCACATACTTGCGTACAGATTCTACTAGAATCTCTGAAGAAGCAGATATAAATGCAAGAGAATATGTTGAAAAGGTATATGGTCCTGAATATGCTGCGCAGGGGGAAAAGAAAAAAGAGGATGGTAAGAAGATTCAAGATGCCCATGAAGCAATTCGACCAACGGATATTACGAGGACACCTGCTTCAGTAAAAGAATCTTTATCCAGAGATCAATTTCGATTGTATCAGTTGATTTGGAAACGATTTACTGCTAGTAGAATGAAGCCAGCAAAGTATGAAACCACATCGGTAAAAATTGGTGCAGGAGAATATAGATTTTCAGTATCAGCATCCAAGGTATTGTTCGAAGGATTTCGTTTGGCTTATATTGAGTCTGATGAGGAAAAAGAAGAAAACAATGTTTTGGTGAAGGGACTTGAGAAAGATACCATTATAACAAAGGATCATTTTGAGTCTAAACAGCACTTTACTCAACCACCAGCTCACTATACAGAGGCAGCATTAGTTAAGACCTTGGAGGAACTAGGAATTGGTCGCCCAAGTACGTATGCACCAACTATTTCTACTATTATTGCTAGAAGATATGTAGCAAAAGAAGAGAAAAATTTATATCTCACAGAAATAGGTGAGGTTGTCAACAATATGATGAAACAGTCTTTTGGAACCATTGTGGATGTGAATTTTACAGCTAATATGGAAGGACTTCTGGATATGGTTGCGGAGGGCAAGGTAGAATGGAAATCTGTGATTCGTAATTTTTATCCAGACTTAGATGAGGCAGTCAAAATAGCAGAAAAAGAACTGGAGAGTGTAAAAATAGAAGATGAAGTTACGGATGTGATTTGCGAAGAGTGTGGACGCAATATGGTAATTAAGTATGGACCACATGGTCGTTTCTTAGCATGTCCTGGATTTCCAGATTGTAGAAATACTAAGCCATATCTTGAAAAAATAGGAGTCGAATGTCCAAATTGTGGAAAAGATATAGTACTTAGAAAGACTAAGAAAGGTAGAAAATACTACGGATGTGAGAATAATCCGGAATGTGATTTTATGTCATGGCAAAAACCTTCAAAAGAAAAGTGTCCTGAATGTGGAGGATATATGGTTGAAAAAGGAAATAAATTAGTCTGTGCAAACGAGCAATGTGGATATGTGATAAATAATAAAAAATAATCTAGGAATAGATTGTAGATTTGCAAATTGTATGATAATATAAACATATGCATTAAATTTTTGACAATTTCTATTAAATTAGAAAAATAACGATAATTTTTTCCGTGAATGGGGGCGATGTAATGAGTGTGCAGTTACTAGACAAAACAAGAAAGATTAATAAATTGTTGCATAATAACAACTCGAGTAAGGTAATATTTAATGATATTTGTGAAGTCCTTACAGAAATTCTGCTATCAAACGTGTTGGTTGTTAGCAAAAAAGGAAAAGTTCTAGGAATAGGTAACTGTGACGGTGTGGATGCAATTCATGAATTGATTAAAGATGAAATTGGCGGTCATATTGATGAAATGTTAAATGAGCGTTTGCTTAGTATTTTATCAACCAAAGAAAATGTAAATTTGGAAACCCTAGGATTTGGGGCGAGCTCAGTAAGCGGGTATCAAGCAATTATTACACCTATAGATATTGCGGGTGAGAGGCTTGGAACTCTATTTATATATAAGAAGGATAAAGTATATGAAATAGATGATATTATTTTAAGCGAATACGGGACTACTGTTGTTGGTTTAGAAATGTTACGTTCTGTGAATGAAGAAAGTGCTGAGGAGACGAGGAAAGAGCAGATTGTACAGTCTGCTATTAGTACATTGTCTTTTTCGGAATTGGAGGCTATCATTCATATTTTTGATGAATTAGAAGGGGCAGAAGGGATACTAGTGGCCAGTAAAATAGCGGATCGTGTTGGAATTACAAGATCTGTTATTGTAAATGCTCTTAGAAAATTTGAAAGTGCTGGTGTCATAGAGTCAAGATCTTCTGGCATGAAGGGAACATATATTAAAGTCGTGAATGACTTTGTGTTTAAAGAATTGGAAAAAATAAAAAAAGATAAATTGCGATAAGGATAAAATAATAGCAAAAGGGTATCAGACTTCTGATGCCCTTTTACATGTAAAGGGGGTACGGTAGATGTACGAAGGTTGTAAAGTTGAGTTACAGATGGAACAAGTTGTTTTGTTGGGAGAAAAAATGGATGATACAGTATATACATGCGATATTGTCGAATATAACCAAGAAGAAGAACGCATTTTCTTATTACTAAAAAATAATGCCTTAATTGATCTCTCCCTAGATGCGAAATATAAATGTTATATTTTCTCGGAAGAACAAAAGTTAATATGTTTAGGAATGGTTAAATCAAGGTATCAAAGTGCAATTGGTAACATGATTGAATTTCAAATTGAAAATGGATTTTATAAAAATAGTATAAACTAAATATAAACTCCTATAAAGTGTGTTGACAAATTGAAACTGTAGTGATATTTTATATCTAGAACAATTTAGCACTCATATTGATTGAGTGCTAGTAAGATAGTTAAGGAGGAATTAAAATGAAATTAGTACCTTTAGGAGACAGAGTTGTATTAAAACAATTAGTAGCGGAAGAAACTACTAAATCAGGAATTGTATTACCAGGACAGACCAAAGAAAAACCACAACAGGCAGAAGTTGTAGCTGTTGGACCAGGTGGTATGGTAGATGGTAAAGAAGTAACAATGCTTGTGAATGTAGGGGATAAAGTAATTTATTCTAAATATGCAGGAACAGAAGTTGAACTAGAAGAAGAGGAATACATTGTTGTAAAACAAAATGATATTTTGGCAATAGTAAAATAAAAGATGTTAGAAACATGTAGAAATTAGGAGGTTATATCATGGCAAAAGAAATTAAATACGGTGCAGAAGCAAGAAGTGCCTTGGAATCAGGTGTAAATCAATTAGCAAATACAGTAAGAGTAACATTGGGACCAAAAGGAAGAAATGTTGTTCTTGATAAATCATTTGGGGCACCACTGATTACGAATGATGGTGTAACAATTGCAAAAGAGATTGAATTAGAAGATGCATTTGAAAATATGGGTGCTCAATTAATCAGAGAAGTAGCATCTAAAACAAATGATGTAGCAGGTGATGGTACAACAACAGCCACTGTGTTAGCGCAGGCAATGGTCCACGAAGGAATTAAGAATTTAGCGGCTGGGGCTAATCCTATTGTACTTCGTAAAGGAATGAAAAAAGCAACAGAAACAGCGGTAGAGGCAATCGCTAAAATGAGTAGTAAAGTAAAAGATAAAGATCAAATAGCAAAAGTTGCAGCCATATCAGCAGGTGATTCAGAAGTAGGTATTATGGTAGCAGATGCTATGGAAAAAGTGTCTAATGATGGTGTAATTACAATTGAAGAATCTAAAACAATGTTAACAGAATTAGACTTAGTTGAAGGTATGCAATTTGATCGTGGATACATTTCTGCATATATGGCTACAGATATGGATAAAATGGAAGCAAATCTTGATGAACCATATATTCTTATTACAGATAAGAAGATCACCAATATACAGGAACTTTTACCTGTTCTTGAACAAATTGTTCAATCTGGCGCACGCTTGTTAATTATTGCAGAAGATATTGAAGGAGAAGCACTTACCACATTGATTGTCAACAAATTACGTGGAACATTTAATGTAGTTGCAGTGAAAGCTCCAGGATATGGCGATAGACGTAAAGCAATGCTAGAAGATATTGCAATACTTACAGGTGGTCAAGTGATTTCTGAAGAATTAGGATTAGATTTGAAAGAAGTAACATTAGATCAATTAGGACGTGCAAAATCTGTAAAAGTTCAAAAGGAAAACACTGTAATTGTTGATGGTATGGGAGATAAACAAGCGATTAATGCACGTGTAAACCAAATCAAAGGCCAAATAGAAGAAACAACTTCAGAATTCGACAGAGAGAAATTACAAGAAAGATTAGCAAAGTTAGCTGGAGGAGTTGCTGTTATTCGCGTTGGTGCAGCTACAGAGACAGAAATGAAGGAAGCAAAACTTCGTATGGAAGATGCTTTGGCTGCTACAAGAGCTGCAGTAGAAGAAGGAATTATTGCAGGTGGTGGTTCTGCTTATATCCATGCTTCAAAACAAGTTTCTAAAATGGCAGAAGGACTTACTGGAGACGAAAAAACAGGTGCAAATATTATCTTAAAAGCACTAGAGTCACCATTGTTCCACATTGTTGCTAATGCAGGATTAGAAGGATCAGTTATTATTAATAAAGTATATGAGAGCGAAGTTGGAATGGGATTTGATGCGTATGAGGAAGCATATGTAGATATGGTAGAAGCTGGAATTCTTGATCCAGCTAAAGTTACAAGAAGTGCATTACAAAATGCAACAAGTGTCGCTTCAACATTATTAACCACAGAATCCGTGGTAGCAAATATCAAAGAAGATATGCCAGCAATGCCAGCAGGAGCACCAGGAATGGGAATGATGTAAGTAAAAATATCAAGTTTATAAAAATTATATTAAATGTCTACTTTGGATGGATAGAATTGTCCGTCTAAGGTAGACATTTTTTGTGAAATTATGTTACAATAGATAGAAATATTTAAATTTGGAGGTAAGGTATGAATGATTTTTATACAGAGCAATTGGTAAAAAAGAAATCACCTGTGTCAGACATATTTGTAAAAGCTGGATTAATTATTGTAACGATACTGTCGTTTTTCATTATATTTAAATTTCCCTTTGCAATTATTGCTCCGATTGTTATGATTTTGCTTGATGTTGTGATGTTTAAGAGGCTTAATGTGGAATATGAGTATCTTTATGTCAATGGTGATTTGGATATTGACAAAATTATGGCAAAATCTAAAAGAAAGCGAATTTTAGGAATAAATATTGCGGACTTGGAATTAATTGCTCCAAGTGGATCGGCAGAAGTAAGGTTATATCAGAACATTAAACCTTGCAATTATTCCAGTCGCGAATCGAATCATAAGACGTATGAAATGATTGTGTTAAAAAATGGGGAAAAAAAGAGAATTATATTTGAGCCAAATCAAACAATACTTGAAGGCATTCGAATGCTGGCACCAAGAAAAGTTGTGCTTTAGACTTGACATAAGGCTTATATTTTTGTAGTATATCAGATAAACATTTAATTACGGTAGAGAAAGAGAGGAACTTAAATCATGGGTAAAATTATTGGAGAAGGTATTACATTTGATGACGTTTTGTTAGTGCCTGCGTATTCAGAGGTGATTCCAAACCAAGTGGATTTATCAACAAATTTAACAAAGAAGATTAGATTAAATATTCCGATGATGAGTGCAGGGATGGATACAGTTACAGAACATCGTATGGCGATTGCAATGGCCCGTCAGGGTGGAATTGGGGTTATCCATAAGAATATGTCTATTGAAAAACAAGCAGAGGAGGTGGACAAAGTAAAACGTTCCGAGAATGGCGTTATTACAGATCCATTTTTCCTATCACCAGAGCACACATTAGCAGATGCGAATGAGCTGATGGGTAAATTTCGTATTTCAGGGGTACCTATAACAGAGGGAAAACGATTAGTTGGCATTATTACAAACCGTGATTTAAAATTTGAGGAAGACTTTACCAAAAAGATTAAAGAATCAATGACTACAGAAGGTCTTATCACAGCCCAAGAGGGAATAACATTAGAAGAAGCAAAGAAAATTTTAGCTAAAGCAAGAAAAGAAAAACTTCCAATTGTGGATAAAGATTTTAATTTAAAAGGATTAATTACAATTAAAGATATAGAGAAACAAATCAAATATCCTGATTCAGCTAAAGATGAACAAGGACGTCTACTTTGTGGTGCAGCTGTAGGGATTACCGCCAATTGCATAGAGCGTGTGGATGCACTGGTAAAAGCAAAAGTAGATGTTGTTGTTATGGATTCAGCACATGGTCATTCAGCGAATGTTATTAGAACTGTTCGTATGGTAAAAGAAAAATATCCAGAGCTTCAAGTTATTGCAGGAAATGTGGCAACAGGGGCTGCAACGAGGTCATTGATTGAAGCTGGTGTTGATGCCGTGAAAGTAGGAATTGGCCCAGGTTCTATTTGTACAACTCGTATTGTCGCTGGAATTGGTGTTCCACAGATATCTGCAGTTATGAATTGTTATGAGGTTGCAAAGGAATATCAGGTTCCTATTATCGCAGATGGTGGAATCAAGTATTCAGGAGACATGACAAAAGCAATTGCTGCGGGTGCCAATGTTTGTATGATGGGCAGTATCTTTGCAGGGTGTGATGAAAGTCCAGGGACGTTTGAATTATTTCAAGGTAGAAAATACAAAGTATATCGTGGCATGGGTTCCATTGCAGCCATGGAAAATGGTAGTAAAGATAGATATTTCCAAGCTGATGCAAAGAAATTAGTTCCAGAAGGCGTGGAAGGCCGTGTAGCATATAAAGGTACAGTTGAGGACACAGTATTTCAACTAATGGGTGGTTTACGCTCTGGAATGGGTTATTGTGGAGCACCAACAATTGATGAATTAAAAGCAAATGGTGAATTTGTTAAAATTTCGGCTGCATCACTCAAAGAAAGTCATCCTCATGATATTCATATAACGAAAGAAGCACCAAATTATAGTGTAGATGAATAATATAAAGTTATATTAGTATGTAACGAACTAAGGGCGGAGGTTTAAAGCAATGTTTGTATTCCATTGTTGATAAGAACTCGCCCTTAAGTTGTTAGGGGAAAGGTAAAGAATGCACAAAAGAAAGAATATAGGGAACTCTAGGAGAAGGAAAAAGAGCGGTCCCAAATCAATGAATAGAAAAGCGCAACTTTACATGCGTATCGGAATTGTCATTCTTGTCGTTTTGATGCTGATTTTAGGTACGGTTAGATTAATCAGGACATTTAGCTTGGAAACTTACACAGAAAAAAAGGATGAGGATATAGATGCAACGAAACCTAATATAAATGTGGATCTTTTATCGGTAAATGATTTTTCTAGACCAGGAATTGAGTCAGATAAGATCACGGGGATTGTTGTTCATTATACCGCTAATCCAGGAAGTACGGCTCAACAAAATAGAGATTATTTTGAGGGCTTAAAGGATAGTCAGATTACAAAGGCTAGCAGTCATTTTGTTATTGGATTAGAGGGAGAAATTGTTCAGTGTATTCCAACTTGGGAGATAGCTTATGCGTCAAATGAGCGAAATAGAAATACCGTTTCTATAGAATGCTGCCATCCGGATACTACAGGAGAATTCACGAATGAAACTTACAATTCCTGTGTAAAATTAACTGCGTGGTTATGTCAAAAGTTTGGATTAACAGAAAAAGATGTGATTAGGCATTATGATGTGACGGGTAAGATGTGTCCTAAATTTTATGTAGAGCATGAAGAGGAATGGATACAATTTAAGGAACATGTAAAAGATGCTTTAGAAAAACAATAAAATTCGCAAATATCATCAAGCACTGTGAGATAGCTGTTGATGGTATTTGCGAATTTTTATGCTATGTGCAGTTATACAATTCTATAGATATGATAGTCTATCTAAAATACCTAATACTTGATGTCTACCTGCGAAGGTTCCATCGATAATACGTCTAGCGCGTACACTGTCACCAATATTCAGAATTTCAGTATCTGTTTCTTCAAAAGCTTTTTGAATATCATCCCAGATAGGGGCATTTGCCTTCATACCCAGGCATACAAATCCGTAATCAAAAGAAAGTTCTACATCTTTTCCGCCTTGTTTTACTATGAATGAATGAGCTTTTACTTCTTGAAGAGCGGTATTAGTCATTTGTACCACATTGTGTTTGGTCATGCATTCATGAATGCTAGATTTAGAGGAGGCATCAAGGTCTTTGCCAATTGCCGGCATCATTTCAATAATGGTGACGTTTGCACCCCTTGGAGCGAAGAATTCTACTACATCCAAACCAACAGCACCACCACCAATGACAATGACTTTTTTGCCTGTTAAATCAGTTGGATAACTTGTTACATGATTAATAAGATCTAAAATGGAATAAACATTTGCATTTTCATTACCTAAGTTGTCATAAAGACCATTAATTGGAGGTAATAATGGGACAGATCCTGTTGCATTAATAACAATATTTGGGGACAAGTCTTTTACTAAATTAACGCTAGCCTCTGTGTCTAATTTAATGGTAATATTTTTTAAGGACTTTGCACGATGTATTAAGTAATTAGGAAAATCTGCTAGTCTCTTCTTATCAGGAATTTTTGCAATTTCTGTAGCTAAACCTCCAAGATAGCTTGTTTTTTCTAATAATGTAACATCACACCCAACTTCTGCAGCTGTACAAGCGGCTTCAAGACCAGCAGTACCACCACCAATGACTACAACATTACAAGCTTTTGAAATCTTAGATTTCTTATATAATTCTCCTTGAATCAGGTCAGGGTTAACCGTGCAACGCAGAGGTTTATTCCCGCCGATACGGTTACCAACACAGCCAATATTGCAAGAAATACATTTGCGAATATCACAGACATTTCCGTATTTTGCTTTGTTACACCAATCTGGATCAGCAATAAGTCCTCGTCCAATACCAATGATATCGGCATCACCACGACTTACGATGTCGTCGGCAACCTTAGGATCACGGATATTACCAATGGCAATACACGGCTTTCCAAATTTGTCTTGTACAGCTTTTGCCATATAGGAGCGCCAGCCATCTTCCAAATAGTTTGCATCAATTTGGTATTGAATTGTTGGATTTAAAGCAGCTGAAGTATCAAATATATCAACTTCTTCATTGAGGTATTCTAAATATTCTAAGGTATCCTCTACAGTGTTTCCACCTTCGACTAGTTCGTCAACACTAAGTCTTAATGAGATTGGCATCATTGGTCCAACTGCCTTACGAACCTCATCTATGACCATGCGACAAAAACGAGAACGATTTTCTGCATTACCACCAAATTCATCTGTTCGATCATTCATAGTAGGAGAAAGGAATTGGCTAATTAGATAAGAGTGCCCAGCATGGATTTCAACCATATCAAAACCAGCTATTTGTGCGCGTCTTGCAGAAGCAGCATAATCTTTTGCAATACTTTCTAGTTCTTCTTTTGACAACGAACGTGGAATTTCTCCACCTGGTTTAGAAGGTAATGTAGAAGAGGAAACAGGTTGCATTCCAATCCTTGAAGACATGGCAGAAGCACCAGCGTGATTGATTTGAACACCAACACAAGCGCCATATTTATGACAGGCTTCGGTCAAATTAAGTAAACGTGGAATATAACAATCTTTATCCATACGAAGTTGAGTAGTGCCGTTAGAGCCTTCTGGATATTTCACGCAGACATTTTCCACAATAATAAGACCAGTGCCACCACGTGCACGCAATTCATAATACTTAATATGTTCATCGCTAAGCTCCCCATTGTGGCCAGCAAAGTCGCTTCCCATTGGCATCATAGCAACACGATTAGGTATAATCATTCCTCTTATTTTTAAAGGACTAAATACATGTTTGTAATTATTTCTCATTTTTTTCCTCCGTTTAAAATAGTTATATATGTTCATATTTTGCTTATAAGCCAATTATAAAATATTGTTAAAGATAAAACAAATTCATGTTTTTGTGAAAGATGATAGATTATGTCTATAGATTATGGTACAATCAGAAAGAATAAAAAAAGGGGGATATTATGAATTTAAATCAACTAAACTATTTTGTTACCTTGGCACATATGGAGCATTATACAAAGGCCGCTAAAGTATTATCTATCACACAACCGAGTCTAAGTCATGCGATATCCTCTTTAGAACAAGAGTTGGGAACATATCTTTTTGAAAAACAAGGTCGTAACGTTGTTCTTACTAAATATGGAAAGATTTTTCTTGAATATGTTGAAGAATCTTTAGGTATTTTAGAACATGGTATTAAAAAGACAAAATCTATGGTTAGCGATATTAGCGGGAGAATAGATATTGGCTATATATTTACGCAAGGTAGCGAATTTATGCCAGAATTAGTAAGTGGATTTTTGCAAGTAAATCCTGAAAAAAAGATTGAATTTAATTTTAATAATGGTATAACCGAAGCAGTAATAGAAGGTTTGAAAGACGAAAAATACGATGTGGGATTTTGTTCTATGAGATCCGAAGAAAAGAACATTCAATTTATTCCAGTAGCGGAGGAGGAATTGGTAGCTGTTGTACCAAAAGATCATGAGTTAGCTCAAAGACATACGGTAAATGTAGAGGAATTGATAAAATATCCACAAGTTATTTTTAATAAAGGGAGTGGACTAAGGTTAGAGATTGATGAGCTTTTTGAATCTATAAATGCCAATCCAGAAATACTATATACAGTAGATGAAGATGGTGCTTTAGCAGGACTTGTATCAAAGGGATTTGGAGTTGGAATAGTGCCAAATGTTGCTGCCGTACGAAGTGTGAATGTACAGATTATTCCGATTAATAATTTAGAATACAAACGCTATATCTATATGGCCACCGTTAAGAATAAGTATCAATCTCCAATCGTAAAGCAGTTTATGAAGTTTGTGCAGGATAAGTATGAAATTAAAAAAGAAAGGTAGGAGACACCCTATGAATGAATTAGAAAAATATAGGGAACAGTTGGCTATATGCGATAATAATATTATTGATGCACTGATAGAAAGAAATGCTATTATAGAACAGATTATGTCATATAAAGAGGCACATGAAATGCCGGTTTTACAACCGGAGCAGGAAGCAAACCTGCAAGAGCAGCTAAAAAAGAAGCTTCAAAATAATAAATATCAAGAAGAAATATGTGATGTTTTTCAAAGAATTGTTCGTAATAGTAAGCGCATGCAGGCACGAAAATTATTTTCATATAATATTATATTAATTGGTTTTATGGGTGCAGGAAAAACAACTATTTCTGAATATTTGAGTACTATGTTTGCAATGAATATTGTAGAAATGGATCAGATAATTTCTGAAAGAGAAAAAATGAGCATTCCAGATATATTTGCTACCTATGGAGAAGCATATTTTAGAGAGTTAGAGACAAAGCTATTAATAGAAGTGCAAAGTAATAAAAACACAGTAGTATCTTGTGGTGGTGGTGCAGCACTGCGAGAAGAAAATGTAATGGAAATGAAGAAAAATGGACGCGTTGTACTATTAACGGCACATCCAAAAACGATTCTAGAAAGAGTAAAAGATAGTGATGAAAGGCCAATTTTAAACGGCAATAAAAATATAAAATTTATTACAAATTTAATGGATCAACGCCGTGAAAAGTACGAGGCCGCAGCAGATATTGTTATTCATACAGATGACAAAACGGTATTAGAAATATGTGAAGAATTAATCACAAAATTGAGTGAAATGGAAGGATAGATACAGATATGTTTAATTGTTTTTTCCCAGATGAATATGTAGCATCTACTTATGTGATTCCTTTTGAAAAATTATATGAGGATGGTTATAGGGGGATTATATTTGATATTGATAACACGTTAGTTCCACATGGTGCTCCTGCAGATCAAAGAGCAAAAAAATTATTCGAACGTTTAAAAAACATTGGATTTTCTTGCTGTTTGATTTCTAATAATAAAGAACCACGTGTAAAAATGTTTAATGAAGAAATACAAGTGGACTATGTTTATGATGCACATAAACCATCCCGCAAAAATTATTTGAAGGCCATGGAGATTATGGACACAGATCTTACGAATACAGTATTTATAGGTGATCAGCTTTTTACAGATGTATATGGGGCTAAGCGAAGTAGGATGAGAAACATCTTAGTAAAACCGATTCATCCTAAGGAGGAAATACAGATTGTATTGAAAAGAAAGTTAGAAAAGCTGGTGCTATTTTTCTACAAAAAGGAGCAAAAAAAGAAACAGAGATAAAAAAAGGTTGAAAAAATCTATATTTTATTATAAAATTATAGACAGTCATAATATGAAGGATAATGCCTTGATGCATTATATAAGGAGGATTACAGATGATTTCAGCAGGAGATTTTAAGAACGGTGTTACCGTTGAGATTGAAGGGAATATATTTCAAATTATAGAATTTCAACATGTTAAGCCAGGAAAAGGGGCAGCATTTGTTAGAACAAAATTAAGAAATATTATCAGTGGAGGGGTTATAGAGAAAACATTTAGACCTACAGAAAAATTCCCAAAAGCTCATATTGAAAGAAAAGATATGCAATACTTATATTCTGATGGAGAATTATTTCACTTTATGGATGTTGAAACGTACGATCAAATTGCATTGAATGAAGAGGCAATTGGGGATGCTCTTAAATTCGTAAAGGAAAATGAAATGGTTAAAATATGCTCTCATAAAAATAACGTATTTGCAGTAGAACCACCATTATTTGTAGAATTAGCAATTACAGAAACAGAGCCAGGATTCAAAGGGGATACAGCTCAGGGGGCTACAAAACCTGCAACTGTTGAAACCGGAGCGGTTGTGTATGTGCCGTTATTCGTAGAAGAGGGCGATGTTCTTAAAATCGATACACGTACCGGAGACTACTTATCAAGAGTATAATATAAAAACTAATAATTAGTAACAGACAAGCCTAGAACGTTTAGTTTCTGGGCTTTTTTATTTTGTGCACTTTTTAATAATCATACAAAAATACAGTCAATTGGTAACACGTTGGCATCACGTTGGCATCAAATGTAACTATTCGATTTTATTAATTTCTTCTAACATTTGTTTCACAGTAAGGTGTGTATATACTTTTTGTGTTATGCTGTCTGGCGAGTGACCAACAATTTTCTTTAATGTGAGTTCGTCCAATTTGTACTCATGTGCTTTACTTATAAAAGTATGTCTCGTATCATGAAATCTATGTTCGTTACTAAAGCATTTATTGATTTTCTTAAAATTTCTTGAAACAAAGTTATGATACGTTACATTGTAGTTGTCTTTATTTGTAATTAAATTGCTGGAACTCCTATTATAAAAATCTTTCAAAATAGGAAGAATTTTATCATGTATAGGTACATAGCGAACGGAAGAGCTATTTTTTGCTATTGATTCTGGCACATATATCCATCGTTCTTCTAAGTTGCAGTTTTCTTTTTGGTTCTTTAGTAATTCATTTACTCTCATTCCAGAGTATAGCAATATTAATAATATCTTAACGTCCCACTCTCTGGATTTATTCCAAAGAAGTTTTATTTCATCATTTGAAAAAACATTTCGCTCTATGATTGGATCACTTTGCTCAATAGTAATAAATTCAGAGTAATCTTTGTTTACGAAATCATTCTGCATTGCATATTCAAATACGGAATGCAGGATTGTCTTGATGTTCTTTTTTTGTAGAGCTTCCATGAGGACATGCATCAATTACTTCTTGCAGTAACCCTGTTTTTATTTCTCTTAATCTTAACATCGTAAATTGGAGAACAGTATTTGTATGCTGCTTCTTTGCAATCTATTGTAGATCTAGTTAATTTGTTGTAGTTATTTTTTTACCATATATTATATATTTCAGAAAACGTTATATTGTTATTCTCAATATTGAATGGATTGTTATTATATTCAGATAATGCACTTAATGCCTCTTTCTTAGTAGCGTAATAGCCAAGTACAACCCTTTTGCTTACATATCCACTATATTTCATTGTCGAATGCTTTTGGAGTGCTTATACGCACAACATATGGCTTTCTACGGTTACCAGTTAATTTTGATATGCTTCCATATCCATTTGGTAGTTTCATATTTTCCTCCTTTTCTGTATAAAAAATACACCTATTGCTAGATGTACGTTTTAATGATATAATATTAGCGCCAACTGGTATTATATCTAGTGCATCTAGAATAGTATCTATTTAAACAGTCTCAGTGATGGGGCTGTTTTTTATTGGTCTATTTTGTCAACATATATGCCCGGTATGGTAATTGTACCACCCAATGTTGATTTATAGCTTATTGTGCCAACAGAAGATCCGTATATTGTTATATAATCATCTTCTAAAACTCGTGATTGTACAATTGAAGGAAGATATTCAGCGAATAAAACAGTATCGTAATTGTCGTCAACTGCGAGCCGAATTTGTGTACTCGAAGTATCCTCCATAACCTGGATCACTTTACCATAAAATTTTACTTTTTGTCCTTTAAAGTCATCTGGTGTTCTTGCTAATTGATCATATGATATGCCAGTTTCATAACCTCTTGCTTCCTCTTCCGCTTTTGCAGCAGCAGCGGCAGCAGCGGCAGCTTCTGCCGCTGCCTTTTCATCTGCAGCTTTTTTCTCGTCTGCAGCTTTCTTTTCTGCAGCAACTCTTTCAGCTTCAATTTTTTTAGCTTCTGCTTCTGCAAGTTCCATTTGTTCGTAAGGTTTCATCTTTTCTTTGTAGTCCTTATATTCTTTAGTAATATCATCAAAATCATCATTTAAATCCAATAATTCATCCGCTTGCTTATCATATTTAGTAAGGAGTTCATCGTATTCTGCCTGCGAAGGTCCAGTACTTGCCACTTTAGCTATAAAGATAACACCAACTACGCAAGATACAGCTATTCTAATATTTTTGTTAAACTTCTTATACTTCCACATCAAGAACAAACCTATAGGAAAAAAAATTACAATCATTACAATAATAAACCAAGTCTTCTTATAGAATTTCTCTTTTGGAATATCATGCTGAGAATCAAAGTTATTTTCAGAATTAACCTTGCTATTTTCTTGCAATGGTACTTCCTGAGTAGAATCTGATAAGTCAATGTTCTCATTTTCGCTGAATAATTCTTCGCTAGAATTTTCAACAGTTGGTTCTAAAGCACCATTTAATACATCTGCTTGCTGTGATTCTTCGGTGCTAGTGGAGCATTTTGGACAGTTATCACCATCGTATTCTTCACCACAATTTTTACATACATTACTCATGTGTATGCCCTCCCTCTTTTGATATCAACCTTCATTTTTACTATGACGCCACGTCTATATGAAACACAGTGTGTTACATATCAATTCATAACTAGAGATATGAATTTTTTATTTCTAGTATATCAATCTATCTATTGGGTGAAATCCAGTGGTTTTTTTGAAAATCATATTATATTTAAATGTTTCTACAAAATCAGAGGCATCTATTTGATTGAAATTAATATTCTGAAACTCATTTCTAGTAAATAATACAGAAAGAATTGTATGTGTTTCGTAATGCCCTGTAGCACTATTTAGTGACTGGTCGGTAGCATGAACTAAAACATTGTTTATTGGTAATAGTGCAAAAAGTTCTCTGGCTAATCTAATCGCACAACTACAAACATAGTCTTGAGTTATATCGTAATAGATTGTTTTTGAAAGCTTCTTTACTGAAAGTTTCCCTGTTTTTGTTAGTGCTTTAGCTTCTTCGGGAATCACTTGATTAGATTTGACTGAAAACTCAATTTCTATTATATCAGGATTGTCTGTTCCAAATTCAAAACCACTTCCGAATTCAACTAAATCTTCAAAAGGATTCGATGTAGCAATTGCTTCATAGTACGAATCAATATTACCATTTAAAATCTCGCTTGCAAATGCCACACTTTCTTCCCAAGATTTATATGATTCTTCGTCTTTTGATTTTGCCTCTAGTATTTCCTTTCCTAATTTTGCTTTTCTTTCTGCACCATTTTGCTTGAACAATTTTTCAAAAAAAGTGGGAGAGAAGTTATTATACTCTTGCAAAGCATTTTTCTCAGATGGTCCAATCAATTCTTTTTCAAAAGGAGCTGGGGCTGTATTTATAGATATCCAATCAACCATTGATTCGCATTCTCGATGCACATTTTTTATTAAATCAATATAGTTTTCATATTCTTCAACGTCAAGTGCATTTGCCTCTAATTCTGCTAGCTTCTGCTCCTGTTTTTGTTGTTGTATCATAGCACGTTGAGAGTAAGCAGAATAATTATATGAGCGTGAAGCATTTGAACTGCTTTTGTTTCTAGAAGTAGAAGTATGACTATATGATAAGCCAGTTCCTGGAAGTCCTACTGTTGATGTTCGTCTTCCACTAGAATTTAATGAATAGCGACATCCTTTGGTTCCAAAACTTACTCCAGCACTTTTTTTACCTAGATTTAACTTTACTCCAGGAGCAATTTTAATGCTCTTTCTAAATTTTAATCCCATGTCGTTTCCTCTTTTCCTTTTTCATATTTAAAATAGGTAACCATCTAACTAAAAACATTTATGTGCTAGATTTTCTATTACATTAACATTTGATTTTTCAAAATCGCCATTGTATATATGGTAGAGCTCGTGTAAATACTTTTTTAATTGCATTTCACGATTAAGTCAGGCATTAATAATAATAGTATAACTGCCATCTGAATTAAATTCTGTATACCCATTCATTCCATAGGCATATCAATCAATACAACGTTAATATCCGTCAAAATCACCCCTTATAAGTTGTTATCTTGGTCGTGTAATTTCTTTAAAAATTCACAATATGTTTTCAATCTTTCTGGAGGAGTGTCTCTTGCAATATCAAACAATCCCTTCATATCTGGATTATCAAATATCTCTTGTGCTATCTGAGCAGTTTCATCATTAAGGTAATATGCATCACCGCAATTTTTCTCCTCACCTGTCATCAAGTATTCTACTGATACATTAAAATAATCTGCAATTTTTTGTAATGAATCAGCCTTTGGAATACTACGTCCAGACTTCCAATTACTAAATGTTGTTTGTGATATTCCAGTTTCTTTTGCTACTTTATATGCAGTAACATTAAACCTTTGTAATAATTCTACAAAAACTTCATACATAGCTAACACTCCTTTTGTTAAAAAAGTCAATAATAAACAAATGCCATATATTATTATTAACTACTTTGCAAATTTATAGTAGTATAAATTTGCAAAGTAAAAATAATTAATAATTGCAAATGCAAAGTAAAAATAATTAATAATTGCAAATGCAAAGTACTATAAAAATGCGAATTACTTTATCTGACAATGGAATTATATTACATTTGTTAAGTATATGCAATATTACTTTAGTGTAAAGGAGGTAAAAAATTGTACAAAAAATTCAAGCTGTTAATTTAGAAGAAACTAACAAAACAGCATATAGGGTATCAAAAGATATTGGTATTAGTGAAACAATACTTTCTTATTGGAAAAGCGGACGCAGCGCTCCAAAGGCGGATAAATTAAAAATCCTAGCAGACTACTTCGATGTTCCTATTGAATATTTTCTCGAGTATCTTAACTACATAATAACAAATAAACTGTCCAATAAAACGGACTAAAAGGAGAATTAAAGAATGTTAAAAGATATCGATAAAGCAGGGATTGATACAGAAGAGAAGAATGCAACAGAAATGACGGAGAAAGAAATCCTCCAAAGGCAAATGAAAATGCTTTCAGAGGCTTCTTAATAATAATAACTACGATGATGGACTTTCTAACTATAGTCGTGAAATAACGAATATTTACAAACAACTAAAAAGTCCAATCAGCACCATATTCATTTTCTTTGTGGCTCTTAATTTTTTCACGAATGCTTTTATACTTGTCAAGAAGTTTAGAAGGAGGTATCTAAAACATGGACAAATTTTCTTAGCACTGATTTCTGAGATGCATTTAATTCAATGTTTTTATAGTCCATAGTATTTCTCCTTTCTTTAGTATTCCGTCGCCAATCGGTACTTAAATTATAGGAGAAAAGGTAAAAAATAACAATAAAAAGAAAGGAGAGTGATAGGATGTTTGTTCCAAGATGGGAATGGGAAGCTATGCTTCGTAACCAAAGGGACATAGACCGAAGAGTAAAGCGGTTAGAACTTATGCTTTTAAAAGATGCACAGATGAGGATATCGGGTTTATCAGATGCTAGTTTTGTCTCATCTTTAAGAGACAGTTTTTTATCTATTGAAGAAATTATTAATGAAAGCAAATAAGGAGGAAGAATGAAAACAGAAAATTGGGATGTAATTACTGATGAGGATCGTTGCATCATACTCAAACACTTACATGATCAATATGATGCAATGTGTGAATTGTGTGGAAAAGACAGCGAGGAAGCATTAGATAGGGTTGATAGCATTCGCGAAGTAATAGTACTTGATACAACGTCTTGGAGAGACGATACAAGAAACCTAATTAATAAAATGGCCAATGAACTAGGTGGTGGACAAGCATTCAGCCAAGTGCGCTCAGAAAGTTATGAATTACTAGATAAGCGAATGGGAGTGAATCTAAAACAGAGATTAACAAATAAGATAAGAAGGATGGTCGAAGAGGGGATTTGCAAATCAAGAAGGGACAAGCTGACTTGCATGGATATTATTGTAGAGGACAAGAAACTTATTGAAGGATATACCGCAATTATAAAAGAAATTGCAATACGGTATGGTGTAGCATAGTAACCCAAAACAGTGTAGACAATACTTTATTAATCTAGAAAAGGAGTGAGAATGATGACAGAACAAGAAGTCAAAAACATGAATGAAGTAGCCGATAGAATTGCTAACAAAGTAGTTTCAATTGCAAGCTATCCAAAGTTTGGCATTGGCGATGCCCCTGTGAATGTTGCAGCAAAAGTATTTGGTTAAGCAGATATTTGGGTTAGGAAGGGGATAGAAGAGGGAATATTACCTATTGGAAGTGTTACAAAATAATTACCGTAATGGTACAAAATCAAAACGAGTTGTAAATAAGGTGTCTATATTAATAATTTATCATCTTAACTCTATTAAAAATTGTTTCTAATTCATGCTTTGCCCCAGTAAATATTGGCCAAGCATCAATCTCATCATTTTTTTTCCTTGGAATAATATGAATATGAAAATGAGGAACGGATTGGCCTGCACTCTCATCACTTGCATTTAATAAATTTACTCCCTCATATCCACACTTATCCACTAAATGATTTGATACTCTTTTCGCAGTATCCATAATCCTACTCAAAGTATCTACATCACAATCAAGTATATTTTTTACATGCTTTTTGGGTAGAACAAGAATATGTCCATCCACATCCTTGGCAACATCCATAAAAGCAACTGTCCACTCATCTTCATATACTTTCATCATTGAATTATTACTTATTATCTTACAAAAAATGCAATCGTTCATTCTTTTTTATCCTCCTCCACAAATTTCGATTTGTCTATTTCTTTATTTTATCTAAAATACCTGAATAATACAATCCAATATTGACAATTAACACTCATCTGCTCTAATAATTATCATAGAATTCCCTATTTACAGAAAAAAATTTATAGGTTTCAACAATCAATTTATCATGATATGATTTTCATATCAGAACCATTTTCAATTTCTGTATATTACTTGCGATAAATTCTAGCTTATCATAAGGGATTTAAGAATACACATATATATAGAAGAAATAGGTTGAAAACATTACTTAGTAACAATAAACAATAGAAAGATGGTAACTCATTGGTAACAAAATAACTGAGAACATCAGTAAAAACGCATATGAGCACATATCAAGAGTATAAAGCAAAGCTAATTATTAGAGATATTAAGCCTAGAATGTTTTATTTCTAGGTTTTTTATGTAATACGAATGGATGTGGAAAAGGCTCTAGCATTTTATGCTAGAGCCTAAATATATTAGCATCCGAAACAAGTGCGGATAAAGGTTAATAAGTTCCCACAGTTAAATGAAAAGCACATATGTATATCCTCCTTTTTTAAATTACATCAGCTAATGTAATGCAATTGTAACAAATTCGTAACAATTATGCATTAGGAGATATATGGTTAAAATAGTACTATTTGTAAAAACACAATAATCAGTTTTTTAATTGAAACATATAAAATGTAATGTGACACAATCTTTAATTTTATCTTAAATTAAAATAAAATGATTGCATTTATTTCTAAAATTAGATAAAATTATGGTACCATAATATTTATTAAAATCTAAAAAATCAGTTTTATCAAGCACGAGTCGTGCATTATTTCAGTAAAAATGTATATTTTTCCTTTTGATAGTTCTATGAAAAGAAAGGAGTTCAAAATGAACTATCAGCAATTTGCAAGAACAATAGAAAATATGGTTACTCAGTGTGTAAATGATACAGTATCCGTTCGTTTACATACGAATAAAAAAAATAATGGTACAATAAGAGAAGGCCTTGTTGTCATGGAGGAAGGAATTAATATTTCTCCAACAATTTATTTGGAAGAATTTTACGAGCGGTTTTGTGAGGGGAATTCTTTGGAAGATATTGTGAATAGTATTTTAGCATTATATGGAGAAGTAAAATTGCAGCATGCGTGGGAAGGCGAATTTTTACGAGATTTTTCTAAGGCAAAGCAAAATATTGCATATCGAATTATTAACTTTGAGGATAATAAAGAATTATTAAAGGACATTCCGTATGTACAGTTCCTGGATCTTGCAGTTGTATTTTATGTTCTGATAGAGATTAATCAAATAGGAGTAGCAACGATGTTGATTCCAAATGAATACTTAGAAATGTGGGGTACTACAATTGAGGAACTACAGATGACTGCACATTGCAATACAGAAAAACTTTTTCCAGCAGAATTTAAAACAATGATTTCTGTTATTGCGGAAATGTTAGATATGTATGACGAAAATGAGGAGAAGATGGAAGAGGACATGTTGTATGTATTATCTAATAAAGAACATAGTTATGGAGCTGCATGTATTTTATATGAAAATATCTTAAAAGAAATAGGTGAGCAATTGCAAGAGAATTATTATGTGCTTCCAAGTAGTATTCACGAGGTAATTATAGTGCCAGAGAGCAAAAGTCCAAGTAGAAAAGAACTTGATGAGATGATTGAAGAAATCAATACTACTCAGGTGATGGAGGAGGACATACTGTCGAATAGTGCGTATTATTATAGTAGAAAGGAGAGAAGAATACTTTACTAAATAAAAAGTTTGTGGTATTATTACAAGGTCATAATCATATACACCTATAGCTCAGGGGATAGAGCAATGCCCTCCGGAGGCATGAGCGGCGGTTCGAATCCGCCTAGGTGTGTATACTATAAGGAGGTAATCAATGGGTCGGGTAAAAGCCATAGTTGTCAGTACTATCATTGTTATGGTAGGTATTACATTACTATTCTTTTTTACCGAGGATAAGAAAACCCAAGATACGATGGGAATTTCTCAAAATGCAAAACAAAATGAGGATTCCATAGAGGAAAGCCAATACAATGCGATAAATAAATTGGTTCAAGATTACTATGCCAAGTTAGCCTTTCAGGATATGGATGGGCTAGCTCAAATTATGGACAAGGTTGATGACAATACCATAGTACAAATTGAGAATAACAAAAAGTTTGTTGAAGGGTATCAAAATGTTGAGGTGTATACTAAAAAGGATAAGAACCATAACGGATTAATAGTATTTGCCTGTTACAAGATGAAAATTAAGGAGATAAATACACTGGTTCCCGGTCTTGGCACACTCTATGTAGCACAAGATGAGAATCAAGTATGGCATATTATAAATAGTTTTGGAAATAGTGATGTTCAAGATGCCATACAATTAGTGTTAAAAGACGATGATGTTCAGAGTTTGATGAAAACTGTACAAAAGGAGTATACACAGGCTGTTGAGTCAGATGAAACGTTAAAAGTTGCACTGACAGAATTTCAGGCTGCCTATGCAGAAACATCTCATTAGTACAAAAGAAAAGGATGTAGAAGATGTCTAGTTATAAAAATGCTTTTAAGAAAGCATTTCCATATACCATACCAGTATTAACAGGATATTTGTTTATAGGCATTGCATTTGGAGTAATGTTTGTTGAAAAAGGATATTCTTTTTTATGGGCTATATTAATGAGCCTGCTTGTATATGCAGGCTCGGGACAATATCTGGCAGTGAATTTTTTCGTGCCAGGTATTTCTTTTATTCAAGTCATTTTTCTTACATTTATGGTGAATGTAAGACATATTTTTTATGGGTTATCTTTGCTTGAAAAATTTAATCAGATGGGTAAGAAGAAATGGTACATGATATTTGGATTGACAGATGAGACCTATTCGCTATTATGTACAACAGATGTTCCAGAAGAAGTGGATGAAGAGAAATTTTTATTTGCGATATCTATCATGAATCAGTCCTATTGGCTTATTGGATCTGGCATAGGAGGGGTAGTTGGCACATTTTTACCTTTTAATTCCAAAGGAATTGACTTTGCAATGACAGCATTATTTGTTGTGATATTTGTTGAACAGTGGATGGATAAACAGAATCGGATTCCGGCGATGCTTGGTGTGTTTTGCGCATTTGTTAGCCTCCAGGTATTTGGGGCCAATCAATTTGTCCTACCAGCAATGCTTTTTATGGTTCTATTTTTAGTTAGTGGGCGGAAAAGGCTAGAAAAGGAGGGGGACATATGCCAGTAGATGTAGGAACCTCTTTATTAATAATATTAGCAGTGGCCCTAACAACTTTTGGAACTCGAGTAGTACCATTTTTAATTTTTCCACAGGGGAAAGAAATACCAAAGTTGATACAATATCTTGGGAAGGTACTCACCCCGGCTGTTATAGGAATGTTAGTGGTATATTGTTTGAAGTCTACTGTAGTTATAAGGTATCCATTTGGCATGCCAGAGTTTATAGCGGTATTAACAGTTGTAGGCCTACATATATGGAAACGAAATAATTTGTTAAGCATAGGTGTAGGGACTGTGTTATATATGGTGTTGGTACAATTTGTATTTGTATAATCAGAAATAGTATAAAGAGAAAAATAAAAAGGACGAGTCTACCAGTTAGTGTAGAATCTCGTCCTTCGTTTTTTACATTTTTATATAAATAGTTAATTTAAATTTGTTTTTTTATTCATAACATAATAAGTGATAACGTATGAAATGATAGCAAGTATGATACCGGATATCGTACTCATATTAAAAGTAAAGGATAAATAAGGTCCCATTGCAATTTCTTGGCCTATAGGTATCATTCCTGATAATAGCATGGATGCAGTAACAATAATCTGTATGATGAAAGAGATTACAAAATATGTCACAACTGCACCTAATAATCGATGCTTTGTAAATAACTGTCCAATTGACACAGAAACATAAAGCATCAGGGTTCCAGAGATGCATCCAACGATAGATAGAGTAAACATTGTTATTATAAATTTAAAAACTGTTATTTGTAGCTCTGCTTCTAATTCGGTCTGTATCATGTTGAATTTTGAAAGAACATACGGAGTTGCAAAAGTGATTGCAACAGAGAGATACATAACAATCATATCGAGTAATGACCAAAGTGCGCCTGATATTGTTTTACTTAGTAATAATTGACTATTTGTAACAGGTAGTGTAAAAGTCAGATATCCTTCATCGGTGAACAAACTTTTGTAAAATCTTGCTGCAATAAATAAAAATGTACCATACGCCATGATGGAAATAATTGCAATATATGAAATAATAAATAGTACAAAGGCACCTTCGGGAAGATGTTTATTGAAAAATGAATTTACAAAAAATCTTCCAATAAAAGCTGCTAATAGCATAAAACCGTGCAAAAGTAATAAGATACGGTAGGTTGCTAAGAATTCATGTTTAATTAATTTCTTTAACATCTGAATACCTCCCTAAATAGTGAATCAACAGATTTGCCTTGCTGTATCCGGATGTCATCCACTGAGGCGTTCAATGTGACCTGACCATTTTGTAAAAAAAGTACGCGATCTAAGATGTTCTCTATATCGGTGATAAGATGAGTGGACAATAAAATAGTAGCCTGTTCGTTATAATTTGTAATAATAGTATGGAGTATATAATCTCGTGCAGCTGGATCTACACCACCGATAGGCTCATCCAGTATATATAGGTCAGCTTCGCGACTCATAACTAATATTAATTGTACCTTCTCCTTTGTACCTTTAGATAATGTCTTTAGGCGTGCATCCGGATCAATATTTAAATGTAAAAGCATTTCATAAGCTCTTGACGTAATGAAATTATCATAGAAATCTTCAAATAATTGGATTATTTCTTTTACTTTCATCCAGTCATTTAAATAGGTTCGCTCTGGTAAATAAGCCACCATACTTTTTGTTTTTGCACATGGCTCTAAGCTATCAATCATCACGTGACCATCTGTGGGGGTCAATAATCCAGTTATTAGCTTAATCAGTGTTGTCTTACCACTCCCATTAGGACCTAATAATCCGACAATCTGCCCCCGTTCTAAAACTAAATTCAGATTTGAAAGGGCATAGAAACTACCATATTTTTTAGTTAGTCCCTGGCATTCCAATATTGGTTTCATTTAATGTTCCTCCTTTAAAGCAGTTGTAATCAAATCTAGAGTTTCCTGCTCATGAAATCCTAATTGTTTCATCTTATCAAAGAAGTCCCTAATATAATCAGTTGCTAATTCTGTTTTCATTTTGTTTAACATTTTTTGATCCTCCGTAATAAAACGTCCACTGGTACGCTGGGAATATACCAATCCATTTCTTTCTAATTCAGCCAAGGCTTTTTGCATTGTGTTAGGATTGACCGAAGCATCTAGGGCCAAATCCCTTACGGATGGTAGTTTATCACCAGGTTTGTATAAACCGGAGATAATATCTTGCTGAATTCGGTCCATCAGTTGTAAATATATTGGCCGATCATTATCTAGTGTCCATGGCATTCATTGTCACCTCATTTTCTTATATTTTATAGTCTATTATCTTAATATTAAATAATAATTTGTATTAAATGTGTAATACAATAATACAATAAAAAGTTTAGATTGTCAAATAATTTGTAATAATTCTTGTTGACAGAGCAGGCTTGTGGTAGAATTACAACGTATCATATCATGTAGGTAGTATACTTGGAATAAATATATGTCATAATTAGGGATAAAGGCGGAATGCATTTACCTATTTAATATAGAAAGGAATAATTATATGAAAAAAGTATTAGATTTAATTACTTCTGAATTAGAAGTTGCATTTGAACAAGGCGGTTATGAGAAGCAATTTGCGAAAGTAACGATATCAAACAGACCAGACTTGTGTGAATTTCAGTGTAATGGTGCTATGGTAGCTGCAAAGGCTTATAAAAAAGCTCCAATTATGATTGCGAATGACGTTGTGAGCCAGTTACAGAATAGTAGTTGTATATCGAAAATTGAAGCTGTTAATCCGGGGTTTATTAATATAAGTATACACCCTGACTTTTTAGCAAATTATTTAAATGACATGCATCATGAGGAACATTTGGGAATAGAGATGGTAAAAAATAAAAAGACAATTATGATTGACTATGGCGGACCAAATGTAGCAAAACCTCTTCATGTGGGGCATCTACGTTCTGCGATTATAGGGGAAAGTATTAAGCGTATTGGTAGATTTATGGGGCATGAGATGATTGGAGATGTACATCTGGGAGATTGGGGACTGCAATTAGGGCTTATCATTATCGAGTTAAAGAATAGAAATCCTGAGTTAGTTTACTTTGATGCCAATTTTACTGGAGAATATCCAAAAGAGCCACCATTTACAATCAGTGAATTAGAAGAAATATATCCAACAGCAAGTGCACGTGCTAAGGAGGATGCATCCTATAAGGAAGATGCAATGCAAGCTACATACTTGCTTCAACACGGACACAAAGGTTATCAAGCTATATTGCAGCATATCTTGCAGGTATCAGTTACAGATTTGAAGAAAAATTATGAAAAGTTGCATGTTACATTTGATTTATGGAAGGGAGAATCTGATGCACAGCCATATATCCCAGAGATGGTTGAGTACTTAAAGGCAAATGGTTATGCGCGCATGGACGATGGAGCACTAGTGATTGATGTAAAGGAAGAGTCTGATACAAAGGAAATTCCACCATGTATGATATTAAAGTCAGATGGAGCTTCGCTTTATGGAACCACAGATTTGGCAACATTAGTTGAACGTCAAAAATTGTATCATCCTAATCAAGTGATTTATGTTGTGGATAAGCGTCAAGAGCTGCATTTTGTTCAGGTCTTCAGAAGTGCTAGAAAAGCGAAAATAGTAAATGATGAAACTAAATTACAATTTCTTGGATTTGGCACCATGAATGGTAAAGATGGAAAACCTTTTAAGACAAGAGAAGGCGGTGTTATGCGCTTGGAGCATTTCATAAAAGATACAACAGATGAAATGTATAAGAAGATTATGGATAATCGTACCGTTCCAGAGGATGAAGCAAGAAAGACGGCTGAAATTGTTGGAATTGCTGCAATTAAATATGGCGACTTATCGAATCAAGCCGCCAAAGATTATGTGTTTGATGTGGATAGATTTACTTCGTTTGAAGGGAATACAGGCCCTTATATTTTATATACCATTGTACGTATTAAGTCTATTTTGAATAAATATAAGGAAAATGGAAATAAAATTGAAAGTACTAATATAATGGCTGCTTGTTCAGATTGCGAGAAGTCTTTGATGTTGGAAATTACAAAATTCAATAGTGTAATTGAAATGGCATTTGAGGAGTTGGCACCACATAAGATTTGTGCATATGTTTATGATCTTTCTAATACTTTAAATCGATTTTATCACGAAACTAAAATTTTAGCAGAGGAAGATGAAACGAGAAAGGAAAGCTATATTGCGCTATTATCACTAACGAAAGATATCTTAGAAGCATGCATTGATATGTTAGGGTTTAGTGCCCCTGAAAGGATGTAATATGACAGAAAAATTGTATGATAAAGATTGTTATATCATGGATTTTGAAGCTCAGGTCATTGATTGCAAATTATGTAATGAAGTGTATGAGGTCGTTCTAGATAGGACGGCCTTTTTCCCGGAAGGTGGAGGACAAGCCGCAGATTCAGGAGATATGAATGGCATAGAAGTCATTGATGTACAGGAACGAGAGGGAACGGTCTTTCATAAGGTGAAAACATGTATTGCAATAGGAACCAGAGTTCATGGTGTAATAAATCGAGAAGAGCGTATGTCCAAAATGCAGCAGCATAGTGGAGAACATATTATTTCAGGATTGATTTACAAAATATATGGATATAATAATGTGGGATTTCATTTAGGAAAAGAAGTTGTTACTATGGATTTTAATGGAATCCTTTCGAAGGAACAATTACGGGATATTGAAGTGAGAGCAAATGAAGCCGTTTGGTTGAATATACCAATTGAGATTAGCTATCCAGAGCAACAGCAACTAGATACACTTGCATACCGTAGTAAAATTGAAATAAAAGAGAAGATAAGAATAGTTACGATACAAGGATATGATGTCTGTGCCTGTTGTGCTCCACATTTAAAAAGTACAGGAGAAATTGGAACGATCAAGCTAACTAGTATTCAAAATTATAAAAATGGTGTTCGAATCAATATGTTATGTGGAAAAAGAGCCTTGGCTGATTATATCCAAAAGGAAAATAATGTGAAGGAAATTTCTGTATTATTATCTGCGAAGGAAGATGAGGTTGCGCAAGCTGTTCAGCATTTAAAAGAAGAAGCTGGTATGCTGAAAATGAAAATGCAGGGAATGCAACAACAGTTATTAGCATATAAAGCATCTGAAATAAGAGAAAGTAGTAAAAAAATTATTCTGTTTGAGTCTGAATTAGAAGGGAATGCACCTAGAGAGTTAGTGAATATGATTCTGAAAAGAGGTGTGGGAATCTGTGCTGTATTTCAAGGAAGTGATTCCACCGGATATCGCTATGTGATTGGAAGTAAAACAGAAGATGTTAGAAAATACGTGAAGAAATTGCATGAAAAATTGGGAGGAAAAGGTGGTGGGAAATCGGAAATGGTACAAGGATCGTTAAATGCGACGAAAGAAATGATCGAAGTACAGCTATGTCAAGAATAGTTTCTTAGATTTAAAAGGCACAGGAATCATATCAAAGAACCTGTGCCTTTTAGTGAAAACCTGTTAGTATATTAAAGTTTAATACGCAAAGTATCCACATCCAACTGCCACAAGAACTTGTCTAAATCCTTAAAAGATAAAAAGATAGTAGCTGTATTTTCTAAGGGATGTATACCCAGTCTTTTTTCCTTAGACAAGTCTTTATCAATAAAGAATTCTACTGCATGATCAAGGTCATTCATAAGTCCAAAAGGTGATACGGAACCTTGTTTTAACCCCAAATATTTTTCAAGTCGTTCTTCAGAGGCAAAACTTAGATTTCCACCACCGAGTGTTTTACCAAGTTTTTTTAAATCTACACTTTTTGATTCTGGCAGAGTTACAAGAAAATGTCGTTTTCCTTTAGAATCACGTAAAAATAAGTTTTTACAAAGCGTTCCTTTTTGTGGGAGTCCAAGCTTATCCATATCCTCCATAGTATGAACTGGCTCATGTTCTACGACTTCGTAAGTAATTTTTAGTTTGTCTAATGCATCATATACACGTTGTTTTTGGTCCATAAGTATTCTCCTTTAAGTTGGGTATTGTACAACAATATTAGCTGTGATCATTTGAGTGCCGCTGTTTTTGTAAATATAGTTGTCGTAGGCATTATAAGAAGCAGAATCACCAGATTCTAATATATATGTCTTGTCACCAAAAAGTAGCGTTAGTTGCCCGCTGTAGACGGTAATGAATTCTCTTGTTCCTACAATTTGCTGATTACCTTCCATTTCGCCATTCACATCGAATTCTAAATCAAATATCTCAAAGCTTTGTCCATCACGATAGCTAAAGATAGGATATAAGCGATAGCGACCCTCATCCCCGACTAGAGGGTCAATCACACTTTTGGAAGTTTTCGAAAATGGTAGTTGCCTTTGAATAGTAAATGCAGTTACAGGAACTTTAAAACCAAGGGCTAATTTGTAGACGGTAGATATGGTTGGATTAACTTCACCACGTTCAATTTGACTTAACATACTTTTACTAATCGTAGTAAGAGTTGAAGCCTGCTCGAGGCTTAAACCTTTGGTTTTTCTAATTTCTTTTAAGTTACCTGCAATCAATTGATTAAGGTTTTCCAAATGTTGACCTCCTAAAATCCTATATATAGGATTTTTTTCTATTATATTGCAAAACTTTTGCGGTGTAAAGTATGAAAAGCAATTTTAATAAAAAAAAGAGTTATTTGCAATCAATTTTGAATGCAGAATAACTCTTTTGGTAAAAAACAAATGATAAATGTATCTTATTCTTGATTGGCTAATACTTTTACATTTGTTAATGCTTTTGCAACTGGTGCTAATGATAATAGAGCTAATGTAATTGCACCTTCCGCGCCCAAATAAGCCCCATTATATAACACTGCATAAACAATGGGATTCATTCCTTTAGGAGCATACATGCCAAAAAAGATGACCCCAGAAAGTACAGCGAATATAAAACGCCCAAGAACACCTACAATATAACCGATTTGAAGACCGTGTTTTTTTGTTGCGAAGAATCCGGATACTCCTAATGCCCCAAAAGCTAATGGATAATCAATCAATACCTGTGGAATGCTTAGTACATATGGGTCAATTATAAATTGTAACAGTCCATAGGCCATTCCAGTAGCAATTCCAACTTTAGGTCCATACCAATACCCAATTAAGCAAATGAAAAACATGCTAAATAGAGTGATAGAACCGCCCATAGGCATTTTAAAAACTTTGATATACGAGGTGACTAATGCAAGAGCGATTGCCATTGCTGAAAATACAAGTTTTTTTGTTTTAGTACTTAAATTAAACATAAATCTCCTTCCTTCCGCCGGTATTACCCGGGTCAAGTAATAAGGGTTCGCAATACAATACTGCATGCATCTCAGCCATAGGCTCCCCTAGTTACACTATATAATTATCGACTATAATATACTCGTTTTTGATGGTGAAGTCAATAGTTTATACTTTTTTTAGTTGCATGTTTATGATGGGAGAAGTAGAATGAAGGGAGAGTTTGTAGGAAGAGAGGAAAAGAAGATGCAACAACCAGATAGGAGAAATAGGATTAGTTCACTAATCATTCCTATAGTCATACATTTAGGCATATCTACTTTGGTAGGAATGGCTATTAGTGCAGTAATTACAGGTAAAATGGCGCCAACATTACTGAATTCTGATTTGGATAGCAACACAATGATGACCAAATTTATGGAAGAGGTCATGAAATATACAACACAGATGGCTACGCTTACGGCTTTGTTATCATTACCTATATTTGTGTGGATGTTTAAAAAAGATCGTAAAATAGAAGAATCATATGGTGCAAACCCAAAAAGAAAAACTGCGACGTGGAGATACAGTGGAATCATTGTACTAGGAGTTGCTTTATGTGTAGGATTAAATAACTTACTAACGCTAAGTAATTTAGCACTTATCAGTGATTCTTATCAGGAAGTTTCAGAAGGTTTCTATTCTGCAAGCTTTCTGCTACAGGTGGTTGGAATAGGAATTATTGTCCCGATTACAGAAGAAATGTTATTTCGTGGAGTCTTATATAACCGACTAACTGGAATGATGACCAAAAAAAATGCCATGTTGATGAGTGCAGTTTTTTTTGGAGTTTATCACGGGAATGTCGTTCAGGCAATCTATGGGGGAATTTTAGGGTATATTTTAGTGTATCTATATCAGAAATATGGTTCTATTTATGCGCCGATTCTGGGGCATATTGTGATGAATTTAATTTCGGTTACGTTTACACATTATAATGTTTTTCAATGGATTTTTGATAATCCACTTAGAATGGGAATTATAACAGTTGCTTGTGCTACTATATCAGCGTCTATATTAGTATGGATACACAATGGTAATATAGAAGATCAAAAATCAGCAATGGAATAAAAAGAAAAATGCAAGAGCGTGCTCTTGCATTTTTTAGACTTATTGTGGGATGATTTCAATCCAATATCCGTCAGGATCATTGATAAAGTAGATGCCCATATCAGTATTTTCGAAGCAAACGCAATCCATACGTTTGTGCTTTTCCAACGCTGCTTCATAATCATCTACGACAAATGCAAGATGAAATTCATTGTCGCCCAGGTTATAAGAACGTTTCCAATCTCTGAGCCAAGTGAGCTCTAGGGTATGAGAACTCCTTCCATCACCAAGATACTTTAAAATAAAACTACCATCATCAGCCTCTTTGGTTTTTACAACTTTTAACCCGAGGGCTTCTTTGTAAAAATTTAGTGACTTTTCTAAGTCACATACGTTAAAATTGTTGTGTGCAAAGTTAAAATCCATATGCAAACCTCCATAATATGCTATGTTTCGTTCGTTATGTAGAAGTATAGCACAATATGTAGAAATATGGAAGAAATGTACAATTGTTACAAAAATGTTAAAATATATTGCAAAAATAAGAAAGAACAACTATAATTATGCTGTAAGAGAAAAAGAAAAATTTGAATAAAAATAGATTAGGATAGGTGAGTTATGAAAAAAATTGGCAAGATATTATTAACAACAACATTGATAAGTTCTATGGTTGTAACACCGGTTTTTGCGACACCATCTACGGATGAATTACAGAGTAAAAAGGCAACAGCAGAAAGTGAAGTATCTTCACTCCAACAGGAATTAACTACACTTTTAGTACAGATGAATGAGCTGGAAACCAAGATGGTTGAGACTGGTCGTTCTATTACAGTAGCAACCGAAGAGTTACAAATTGCGGAGGAAAAGCAACAACAGCAGTATGAAGATATGAAGTTGAGAATTAAATATATGTTTGAAGAAGGCAATGTATCATTCCTTGAGATCTTGCTTTCTGCTGACAGTATTACAGATATGTTAAATAAAGCAGAGTACGTGCAATCAATTAATCGATATGACCGTGAAGCATTGAACGAATATGTTGCAACAAAAGAAAAAGTTGCAAATTTAAAGTCGACATTAGAAGAGGAGCAAAAGCTATTAGAATCGAATCAGGTAGTATATGCTCAAAGAGAAGAGAGCTTAAATGCTACACTTGCTGATAAACAAGCAGAAGTTGCAGATTTTGATTCCCAAATTCAAGCAGCAGCTGAGGCGGCTGCTCAAGTACAAGCAAATGCTCTGATGAACAGTACTAATAACGCAGGAAATGCAGGAAATAGTGGTAATACTGGAACAGACGATTCTTATTCAAAACCTTCCAATTCGGGAGGCGGGGGTGCCATTGTAAGTGCAGCATATAATTATATTGGAGTACCATATGTATGGGGTGGTGCATCTATGAGTGGTGTAGATTGTTCGGGGCTTGTATTGTTAGCACATAAGGCAGTTGGAATTAACTTATCACATGGATCTGGTGCCCAAGGTGGTGGCGGAAAAGCTATAAATGGTATGGCAAATGCACTTCCAGGGGACGTGGTATGTTATTCTGGGCATGTGGGTATCTATATCGGAGGTGGACAGATGATACATGCACCGACGGAAGGTCAGACAGTATGTGTAACAAGTGTGTATGGTTCTCCTTGGTTTAGAAGATATTGGTAATACATATTAATGTAGAAAAATTTGGTAAGAGATAATGGAGTATACAAGATGTGGTAGATTTAAAATATATCTTATGCAGATAGAGTGTGTAAGATATATTTTATGTAGAAATAGAAAGAAATATGGGAGAAACCATTGAAAAATAAGGGAAAGTGTTGTATGCTAAAACAAAGTTTATGTGGGGACATAGATAAAAATTAATAAGGATGGGTGACGTATGAAAAAATTTGCGAGAACTTTAATTGCGGCAACTGTTGTAAGTTCATTGGTAGTAATGCCAGTCTTCGCCGAGCCATCGGTTAATGAATTAGAACAACAAAAGCAAGCAGCTCAGAGTGCTGTCAGTTCGCTTCAATCTGAATTAACCACAGTGTTAAAGAAAATGGATGATTTGGAAGAAAAGATGGTTAACACAGGTACTGAGATTGAACAGGCAACAAAGGATTTAGAAGTTGCAAAAGAGAAGGAAGAACAACAGTATTCTGATATGAAACTACGTATCAAGTATATGTATGAAGAAGGGTCTAATAGCTTCTTTGAGACAATATTAACAGCAGATAGTTTCACAGATATGATTAATAAAGCTGAATATGTATCAGCAGTACATAAGCAAGATAGAGATATGTTGCAAGAATATGAAAAGACGAAACAACAGGTAGTAGACTTGAAGAGTACATTGGAATCTGAGATGCAGAATTTGGAATCATTGCAGACAGAATTTGAAGGGCAAAAAGAAAGTCTAAATGTTACGATAGAGTCAAAACAAGCAGAAGTGTCGGATTTTGATCAGCAGTTAGCAGAGGCAGCAGCAGCTGCAGCAGCTGCTAAAGAAGCAGAGCTTAGAGCAGCAGCGCAACAGCAAGCATCTGTTAGTTCTAATGGTGGAACATCAAACAGTGGTTCTACTAATAGCAACAATAGTTCAAATAATGGCGGTGGAAGTAATTCGGGTGGCGGAGCTACAACTACCCCATCAACAGGTGGTGGTGGAACAGGAGATTCCAGCGTAGGATCAGCTATTGTGAGTGCAGCGTATTCTCAACTAGGGGTACCATACGTTTGGGGTGGTACAAGCCCAGGAGTAGGACTTGATTGTTCCGGTTTGACGCAATATGCGCATCGAGTTGCTGGCATTAGAATTCCTAGAACGTCAGGAGAGCAATTGGCAGGTGGTAGAAGAGTTTCAGATCCACAACCAGGAGATATTGCATGGACACCAGGTCATGTAGCTATATACATAGGAAATGGTCAAATGATAGAAGCACAGCAAACCGGTACGAATATTATGGTGAGTAAAGTAAGAGCATCAGCATATATAAGGTATTGGTAAATATAGATAGGGACGGGGGCAATGCACATTGCCCCCGTCCCTATCTTACAGTTGCCCTGTCCCTTGTTATTAAATAAATATTTATAATAGTACTTGTCAAAATGTTAAAAGTTATGGTACAATACTAAGGTCGCAAAAATACACGTATGTGGTTGCTTTTGAAGGTGCCAATGAACTGTAGTTGGTCTCAGAAGAATATAAAAGCATACGGAAGTAAAACCAAATGGAGGAAAAAAACATGAGTGTTATTTCAATGAAACAATTATTAGAAGCAGGTGTTCACTTTGGACATCAAACAAGAAGATGGAATCCTAAGATGGCTGAATACATCTACACAGAAAGAAACGGAATCTACATTATTGATTTACAAAAATCTGTAGGTAAAGTTGATGATGCTTACAAAGCAATTTCTGATGTTGCAGCTGATGGTGGTACCATTCTTTTTGTTGGAACAAAGAAACAAGCACAAGATGCGATCAAATCTGAAGCAGAACGTTGTGGTATGTTCTATGTAAATGAAAGATGGTTAGGCGGAATGCTTACTAACTTTAAAACAATTCAAAGTAGAATCAATCGCTTAAAAGATATTGAAAGAATGTCAGAAGATGGAACATTTGACGTATTACCTAAGAAAGAAGTTATCGAAATCAAAAAAGAATGGGATAAACTTGAAAAGAACTTAGGTGGTATTAAAAATATGAAGAAAGCACCAGATGCAATCTTTATTGTAGACCCTAAAAAAGAAAGAATTTGTGTTCAAGAGGCACATACATTAGGAATTCCATTGATTGGTATTGCAGATACTAACTGTGATCCAGAAGAATTAGATTATGTAATTCCTGGTAATGATGATGCTATCAGAGCAGTTAAATTAATCGTTGCTAAAATGGCAGACGCAGTAATCGAAGCTAACCAAGGTGTTGCTGAAGAAGTAACTGAAGAAGTAGAAGCTACAGAAGAAGCGTAAGAAGTAAAGCAGTGGAAACTTAAATGCTTCAGCCTGAATTCAGGTTGGGGCATTTTTTAAAAATGAAATTGGTTAGAATAAATAGATGAGAAAATATATTATATGGAGGAAATAGAAATGGCAATTACAGCAGGAATGGTAAAAGAATTAAGAGAAATGACCGGTGCAGGAATGATGGACTGTAAGAAGGCTCTTAATGAAACAAATGGTAATATGGAAGAAGCAGTTGAATACTTACGTAAAAATGGACAAGCAAAGGCTGAAAAAAAAGCAGGAAGAATTGCAGCAGAAGGTCTTGTAAAAGCTGTAATTAAAGATGACAAAGTGGCAGCAATTGTAGAAGTGAATTCAGAAACAGACTTTGTTTCTAAAAATGCTGATTTCCAAGGATATGTAGAGGAAGTTGCTAATCAAGCATTGGCAAGCACATCTACAGATATGGATGCATTTATGGCAGAAGCTTGGAGCGTGGATACATCTAAGACTGTAAAAGATGCATTGACAGAGAAGATTGCTATTATAGGAGAAAACTTAAACATCAGAAGATTTGAAAAAGTAGAGGTAACTGATGGATGTGTTGTTTCTTACATTCATGGTGGCGGAAGAATTGGTGTTTTAGTAGAAGCCAAAGCGGATGTTGTAAATGAAGATATTAAAGCATGTTTAAAGAATGTAGCAATGCAAGTAGCTGCGATGTCTCCTAAATATGTATCTCGTGATGAAGTAGCTGCTGATTATTTAGAACATGAAAAAGAAATATTATTAGCACAAGCAAAACTTGAAAATCCAAATAAACCAGAAAATATCATTGAAAAAATGATTGTTGGACGTTTAAATAAAGAATTAAAAGAGATTTGTTTGTTAGATCAAGTTTATGTTCAAGACTCTGATTTAACTGTTGCTAAATACGTTGAAAAAGTTGCAAAAGAAGCAGGAGCAAATGTTGAAGTTGTTAAGTTTATTCGTTTTGAAACTGGAGAAGGTATCGAAAAGAAACAAGAAGATTTTGCAGCGGAAGTTGCAGCTCAGATGGGCAACTAAGTGAAGTTTTAATATAAGAAAGAATGATAAAGGCCTTGAGAACTTTATAAGCACAGTATTCCTAGTGTTTATAAGGTTCTTAAGGTCTTTTCTATTATTTATTACTCATCTTAGAATCGTCTGCTTATAACAAAAGATGAAAAAACAACTTGACAGTCAAATATTACAAGTGTAAGATTAAAAAAGATATGTATAACTACTATTACATATAAAATTGGGAAGCTGAATTAGGGTTATTTTTTTAAGTTTAAATCTTACAAATGTAAGAAAAGAGGTGGAAAATGTAAATGGAAATTAAAAAAATATGGTATTTGGTTTGCTGTATTGTTTGTACTTTTTTACTTGTTGTTGGAATATATCTGAAAGAAAATCCGAAACAGGTAAAAAGAATAGAAAAAGAATGGAAATCACCAGTTAAGGATGAAAATCAAGGAGAAGTTTGTAAAAAAAGATATGATTTACCAGTGAACAAAGCGGATAAAAAAGAGTCGGAAGAGGATTGTTTAAAAGCAATTCAATTGATTTACAACTTGTATCAGAACGCAGATAAAGGAGAAGCACTTAATACCGTTCTTTCACAAAATACAGTCATCGAAATGGCAGGAGTTTTAGAACAATTGGATGCACCTATCTATGTAGGCAGGAATTGGATTGACATGATTCATTATAAGCAGATGGATGAGTTTTTGCATTCGTCTCAAAGGAGTAAAGAATGTAAAGTGATTATGTATGAATTGCAGGATGAGGGAGGGATTAGAAGGGTTCAGCTTGAATTTGATGGAACAGAGATGTATCAACTTTCAACAATTGTTACGTGGAACGATGAGCAGGAACCAATTATTATAGGTACAACATATACACGAATAAAAGAATGGAAATACACAGAAAAAGGGTGGTTCTGTTTTGAAGTGAGTGTACCAGAACCTCCGGTAGTGTCAGAGGTTATCAATGGGAATACTATGATACGTGTGAAACCATTAAAAAAGGAATACAGAGAAATGGCAGCGAAGTACTTAAGTCCTATCGGCTATCAGGGAAACAATCTTCTTTGTTCTGAATGGGATGTATCACACTTGGAAAATTTGGATTATAACGGAATTTTTGAATATTTTTATAAGATAAAGTATCAGAAAAGAATAGATGCTGAACAATATCAGAATGGGATTCCAAAGCAGGAGTTCGAAGATTTACTAATGGAATACCTGCCAGTTAGTGAAAGTCAGTTAGAGCAATATGCAATGTATGATGTAGATTCAAGAATGTATGGATGGGAGAATTTGGGATGCGGTAATTATGCTCCAAATTTATTTGGAACATCGGAATCTGAGATTACTAATCTGAGAGAAAATAAAGATGGAACTTTAACCATTTGTGTAGATGCGCTTTGCGAAGGGACTGGAAATGATAGGGTTTTCTCTCATGAAGTAACAGTAAAGATTTCGGAGAATGGGAAAATAAGATATTTGAAAAATCATATTTTGGATAATGGATTGGAGCATATTCCGCAATATCAATATCGATTGGGAAGGAGTCAATCATAATGAGAGAATATACTCATAGATGTAGAAAAGATCAAAAAGAAAAAAAGAAAAAGCGTAAAAAAAGTAAATTTATTTTTGTTGCTTTTTTGTTCCTAATAGTAGTAGTAGGGGTAAGTAGTGTGCTTTTTAGAAAATTATTTCAAAAAGAAAAACCAGAAACAATAATCAAGGAATATATGGATCATATTGAAAAACAAGAATATGAAGAGATGTATGCCATGATAGATGATAGTAAAAGTGGAAGTATATCAAAAGAGCAATTCATAGAAAGAAACACCAAAATATACGAGGGAATTGAAATTAAGAATTTAAAATTGGAAAACATTGCGGTTACAGAAAAGAAAAAAGATACAATCCTAGTTTCCTACAAAGAGTCTTTTGAAACTATTGGAGGATTAGTGGACTTTGAAAATCAAGCATGTTTTGTAGATACAAAAGATGGGTATAAGCTTAGTTGGACGGATAGCTTAATTTTTCCAACTATGGAGGAGTCAGATAAAGTACAAATCACAACAATACCAGCTGAACGTGGACTGATTACAGATCGAAAAGGAAAAATACTTGCAGGAAAAGGAATAGGATCTTCAGTTGGTATCATACCTGGAAAAATAGAAAATAAAATAGAAACATTACAAATGCTTGCAGGACTTCTTGGAGTTGAGGTGTATTCTATCGAGAAAAAGATGAATGCAAATTGGGTAAAGGAAGATTCCTTTGTACCAATTATTACAATCCCTAAAATTACAGAGTTGGATTTGATGCAACTTGATAGGAAGGAGGAGATTGTCAAGGAACAAGAACGTCAAGAGAAACTTTTGGCAATTCCGGGAGTTATGTTTTCGGATATCCAAATACGTTCTTACGAATTGGGGGCTGCGGCAGCACATTTAGTAGGATATGTGCAAAGTGTAACCGCAGAAGATTTAAAAAAACATCAGGGAGAAGGATATAGTTCGACTAGTGTAATAGGGAAAAGTGGAATGGAAGGACGTTACGAAAAAGAGCTAAAGGGGCAAGATGGTCACGAAATTAAAATTGTAAATAAAAATGGAATTACCAAAGAAACCGTGGCAAGTATTATAAAGCAGGATGGAGCAAACATTCAACTGACAATCGATGCTAATTTACAGACCTCTTTATATGAACAATTTAAGGAAGATAAAGGTTGTTCGGTTGCAATGAACCCATATACAGGTGAGGTACTGGCTTTGGTCAGCACTCCATCCTATGATAACAACGATTTTATAAAAGGAATGTCAACTGAGCAGTGGACAGCCTTAAATGATAACAAGGATCAGCCTTTGTATAATCGCTATCGACAAATTTGGTGTCCAGGTTCTACTTTTAAACCAATTATTGCAGCAATTGGATTGGAAACTGGATCGCTTGATCCAAATGAAGATTTTGGAAATGTAGGTTCTTCATGGCAAAAAGATGAATCATGGGGATCTTATTATGTGACAACGCTCCACGAGTACGAACCAGTCACGATGAAAAATGCGATTATTTATTCCGATAATATTTATTTTGCCAAAGCTGCGTTGAAAATTGGTTTAGATAATATGATGAATCTGTTAAATAAGATTGGATTTAACCAAGAGTTGCCTTTTGAAATTATGATTTCAAGTTCCCAATATTCAAATACAGAAAAAATCGAAACAGAAATACAGTTGGCAGATAGTGGATATGGGCAGGGACAGGTGCTTGTAAATCCTCTACACATGGCAAGCATATATACGGCATTTCTAAATTATGGTAATATCATAAAACCTTATTTGCGATATAACGAGAGTGCAACCCCTCAGATATGGGTGCCACAGGTATTTTCTACTGATTCTGTCAAGACGATAATGGAAGGAATGATTGGTGTAGTGAATGATCTAGATGGCACTGCATATTCCGCACATCGGGAGGATATAACATTAGCAGGAAAAACTGGTACAGCAGAAATAAAAGCATCAAAAGAAGATACAACGGGTACTGAGATAGGATGGTTTTCTGTCTTTACTGCAGATAGAGAGGCAATGAAACCCGTACTGGTCATTAGTATGGTGGAAAATGTGAAGGGAATTGGTGGAAGTGGATATGTTACAAATAAAGATGCTGAAGTGTTAGATACTTATTTCAGTAATGAAGTTCAGTAGGAATTGTTCATAAAGGGGAAATCAGAATGAGAAGGAAAATTGTGTTGCTCATATTAGGCATAGCATTATTTCACTTATTTGGATGCACAAATAATGTGAGAAGGATACAAGATTCACAAAATGAGAGTGCACAGAAACAAAAGATTATCGAAGAAACAAAAGACATTGCAGAATTGTACCGTAATCTTTATATGAAAGGCTATGAGGAAAACGTGCTGGATTCTTTAGCGATGAAACAAGATATAGCTAACTGCATCGGAAAGGCTGGTTATGCAGTTACGGATACAGAAAATAGGATTGATATGATTAATGAAAAGCAGATAGAAGAATTTTGTTGGAAAGCAAAAAAAGGAGAAGAAGCAGAAACTACAATACTTTTACTTATGGATAACGGGGGATTCGTGCGTTATGATCTGACGGCAGATGATGGTAGGATAGATGTAGATAGAAGTTCATTACAATGGGAAAAACTTCAAAAAAGAGTAGATTATTATGAAGAATATACTGCCTATTCATGGGAATATACGGAAAAAGGGTATCTCTTTATAGAACAATATCATATGTCTGGATATGATGGGGCTCCAGGGCAGATTGGAATTAGAGTAAAACCCATCGATCCCATTTGTCGTGAATTGAATAAGAAGTATGTACTTCCAATAGGATTCAAACGAAATAAGTTGCTAATTACAGAGTGGAATGAAACAGACTTTAGCCAATTAGATTTCTATGATTTGTATGAAATAATGTATCAAATGAAACATGGCTCTTATGTACCTTATGATAGTGAGTATGGTGGAAAAGAGTATGAGATACCGAAGTCCGAATTTGAAGAAGTCTTAAAAACATATTTTCAAATTGATAGCGGAACATTAGAAACTATGACAGTTTATCATGCGGATAGTCAGACATATCGTTACAGACCAAGAGGGCAGTATGATGCGGAACCACCATATGAGCCATATCCAGAAGTCATAGCATACGATAATAGAAAAGATGGAACGATAAAACTTACTATAGATGCGGTATGGATTAGAGAAAAAATGGAACGTGCAATTACAAGTGAATTGGTGGTTAGACCTCTTGAAAATGGTGGTGTCCAATATGTCTCAAACCATGTGGTTGTTACACCAGAAAGTATAGAACCAAGGTGGTATTGTGAACGTTTATCTGATGAAAAATGGGATGCATACTATCGGGAACACAAATAATTAGAAGAAAATCATAGAAGATAAGTATAATGGATAAAAATGCCACATTTCAAAAGTGAAAAGTGGCATTATCTTTGTTCTTAATTCCAGATTTGCAAGTCATACAAAATTGATTGTGTAATTTCAGTTGCTTTTTGTCCAGTGGCATTTTCTTCGCTCTGGATATTAGTGGCAAAGTAGTATACTTGGCCTTGTTTTTCAATATATCCGATGAACCATCCGTTAATATCCTGCCCGTTCACTCTACCTGTGCCGGTTTTTCCATAAATAGACTGATTTGCATTGGAAGAAAGCTGAATAGCATTTTTTATAATATTGGTGTTAGTTACATTAACAGATAATTGATTGGCATTAAAGTTTTTTAATAACTCAACTTGTTCAATAGGTGAAATCTTCAATGAGGATTCCATCCAGTATGAAGTTCCGCTTGACATATTCCGATTTCCATAACCAATTTCGTTTAGATAATTTTGTACTTTTTCATAGCCTATAGAGCCTTCGATGGTTTCAAAATACCAGTTTACAGAATTGTGCATGGCAGAGTTTAAAGTTTGGTCAGAATTCCAGGATGCAAATGGTTGGTTTGTTCCATCCCAGACAAGGCTTGTTTGTTCTGGGCTAATAGCGCCATATTCTAACCCCATTAATCCTTCATATATTTTATAGGTCGAATCTGGTGCTACCCTCATGGTTGCAAGTTCTTTATTGTAGATGTTCCATGTGTCATTAGCGGTACCATATAAAACAAAGGTTCCGTTATAGTCCTGAAAATAGGAAGAAAGATCTATGTAGGATACATGCTTATTATTAGATTCAAAGTGGTAGTATTCTCGTTCAGTTGCGTAGGTTGAAAGCAAAGGAGCAAATCCTAACAGAAGGATAGCAATCAGACTGTATACACTGATTCCAAGAATGTTCTGCTTCCGGGTATGGGGCTGGTAGGATGCAATATTGATAATACGTTTTTTGATTTGTTTCATGCTTCCACCAAGTCCACTTACAAAAGGAAATGGTGATAAAGAGATCTTTTCAACAAAGTTAATGAGGGTATTACCATAAGGCCTATAATCAGTTTCAGTTAGATTTTTTAATACAGCTGAGTCACAAGCAACTTCACGATCCGTCCTCATTTCTTTCAAAGCATACCAGATAACTGGATTAAACCAATATAAAATACCAACAATGTTCATTAGACAATTTGGTATAGCATCTTTATATTTGTAATGCTGTAACTCATGTAAAAGAATATATCGTATATCATTTTCATTAAAGTCAGAAATCATATGCAGTGGGATATAAATTTGTGGATGTAATACTCCAACAGTAATTGGGGATTTCAAAAAAGCGGTACTATAAATGGGAATATCACTGGTAATGTGCAAGGTGGTCTTGCATTTTTCAAATATGGAAAATACTTGTCTGTTTTGTAATGGGAGGGCTGATTTTTTTAAGCGATTGAGCCGTTGCCAGGAAAGAATGACTAACAGAATCATTACTATTATTCCAATCATCCAAATAGAACATAACAGAACTCCTAATATGCTGGGAGCATCCCGGCTTACAGAAACAGCAAAGTCATTCGCCCATTCTGCTGTATAGACCTGTGACATGGAAGGGTCAAACTTGCCTAGCATCTGAACATCCGTTACACTTATATCATTTATTTTTTTCATTAGCTGAAAGACTTGCCGTACTTCTGGAAAATGAAATGGTACAAAAGGAACTATCAACAATCCGAGGATTAGAAACCATAGGTTGTATTGTGTCCTAGTTGGTATATATTTTTTAAAAAAATACTTTAAGCAGAGAAAAACAAAAATACCTCCAGCTATGAAAATATTGCAGATAAAAAAACGAATTGCAAATTGAAACAAATTATTCGCCCCCTTTATCCGTCCTTTGAGAGAGAAGACTACGTAGATCGTCTATCTCTTTTTCTGACAGTTTATCATTCTCCAGATAAGCGGACACCATGCTGGTAATATCGCCGTCGTAAAAACGGTTAAGGAACGTCTTACTTTCCTGACTAATATATTCATTTTCATGAACCAATGGGGTATATACAAATACTCGACTGCGTTTTTCATAGGTGAGAGCCCCTTTATCAACAAGCCGCTTTATAAGTGTCTGGATTGTCTTTGGGTTCCATGTGGTTACTTTGGTTAATTTATCTGTAATTTCATTTGTACTTATAGGTGCATAGTTCCATATGATTTTCATAACTTCAAATTCAGCTTCAGAAATCTGAGGCAGGACAGTCATTTTGAATCCCTCCTTGTTGTAAAATCTTACATGTGTAATAAAAATATTATATTACATGTAAATCGGGCTGTCAAATTGCGCATTTTGTTTTTCTAATCAAAACATTGATTGACAAATTATTTATTTATGAATATACTATAAATTATAAATCTCTTTGCGCTGCATTACATTCCCTATATGGAATGCGAGATCAACAGTACAAACTGAGCAGGCGATGAACCTTTTTGGGAAGGTCATGGGGCTGGGCCATTAGTAGAGTGGCAGCGGAGTGCATGAAGTGCACATCTGTGGGACAGTAGTATGTTCCATAGGTGTGCTATTTTTATACCCAAAAGGAACAATGAATCCAAAATGGAGTGCCATAGAGCTATCAAATAGAAGCCATAGAGCTGAAAATGGAGGTAACTTATATGACAACAAACAAGCAACATGGAATGGGTTTAACAACCAATGAAGCAAAAAAACTACAGGAGAAATACGGTAAAAATGAATTGACACCATACAGAAAAGAGACCTTTTTAAAGAAGATTCTTCATATTATTTGTGAACCTATGTTTTTACTACTGATTGTAGCTGCTATCATTTATTTTATTTTGGGTGAACCAAGAGATGGTGCAATTATGCTTATTTTTGTAATTGCCATCATTAGTATTGATGTTATACAGGAATGGAAAACAGATAAAACACTGGATGCCTTAAAGGATCTATCTGCTCCGCAGGTTATGGTCGTCCGTGATGGTAAAGAACAGATGATTGCTAGTGTAGATTTGGTGCCGGGTGATTTTATGTTAATTTACGAAGGAGTGAAAATACCTGCGGATGGTATTGTACTAAAGTGCCATGATTTTTGTGTGGATGAGTCATCATTGACGGGCGAAGCGGAAGTTGTATGGAAAATTCCAATAGAACATGCAAAACCAGCAGATGACTATTGGAGATGTGACTATTGCTACGCAGGAACTATGGTTACTCAAGGTACTGCAACAATTTTAGTAGATAGAATAGGTGTTACTACGGAATATGGTAAAATTGGTACCCGTGTAGCTTTTGTTTCAGATGAAGACACTCCATTACAGAAGCAGACTGGAAGTCTTGTTAAATTATGTGCAGGAATTGCAGCGGTCTTATTTGCATTGGTTGGTGTATTTACTTATCTAAATATTCCAGATCATGCTCTTGGAGAGCGTGTAATTGAAAGCATTCTTGCGGGGATTACCCTCGCAATGGCAATGATACCAGAAGAGTTTCCAGTTATTTTAACAGTATTTTTGTCTATGGGCGCTTGGAGACTTGCAAAAAAACAATCTCTGGTACGTAAGCTACCATCTGTAGAAACGTTAGGTGCGGTATCGGTTCTCTGCGTAGATAAGACAGGTACTATTACAATGAATCAGATGACAGTGCAGTATACTTGGGCAATGGAAGGTGATACACACGGTTTGTGCGAAGTGATGGGGCTTGGATGTGAAACAAATGCTTATGACCCAATGGAAAAAGCAATGTTTAGTTATTGTGATAACTTAGGCATTACAAGGGAACAATTATTTGATGGCAATCTGATAGGAGAATTTCCTTTTACAAATGAATGGAAGATGATGGGGCATATATGGAGAAGGAATGGGGAAATCATGATTGCAGCCAAGGGGTCACCAGAATGTATGTTGAATATTTGTGTGATTAGTGAAATGCAAAAAGAAATGATAGAGCAAAAAGTATCAGAAATGTCTAAACAGGGATTGCGTGTAATTGCTGTAGCAAACGCAATGCTAAAAAACGAAACAGAAATCCCAGCGCAGATAACCGAGTGTCATCTGACCTTTTGTGGACTGGTTGGACTTTCTGATCCACCACGTGAGGGGATAAAAGAGGATATTGCAATATGCAATAAAGCAGGTATCCGAACGGTAATGATTACAGGAGATAATGGCATTACTGCTTCTACCATTGCAAAAAAAATAGGAATACCAGATAGTGAACGTATTATAACAGGGGATATGCTGAATGAAATGTCTGATAAAGAACTGTGTGAAAAGGTCAAGGATGTAAATATTTTCTCACGTGTAATTCCAGAACATAAAATGCGTATTGTTAAGGCGTTTAAAGATAATCACGAGATTGTTGCCATGACAGGAGATGGTGTGAATGATGCACCTGCACTAAAATATGCTGATATTGGGATTGCAATGGGAAAGCGGGGAAGTGAGGTTTCTCGTGAAGCAGCTGATCTTATTCTAATGGACGATAATTTTTCTACAATTTTGGAAACTGTAAAAGATGGGAGAAGAATTTATGATAATATTCGCAAAGCAGTAGGTTATGTATTTACTATACATATTCCAATTGCGTTTGCATCTTTACTAGCACCGATGCTAGGTATTGCAACGAAAGCGCTATTTTTACTACCATTACACATTGTGTTATTGGAATTACTGATTGATCCGACTTGCTCCATTGTATTGGAACGTCAACCCGCAGAACTAGACATTATGGAGCGGCCACCACGGAATCCAAAAGAGAAATTGCTTACTATAAATATTCTTTTTAAAAGCATTCTGCAGGGGATAGTAATTTTCGCATCTTCCTTTGGTGCTTATTATCTTTTTTTGAATAATGGGGTAGGAAATGAGTCGGAAGCAAGAGCTATGGGTCTTACTATTATTATGCTCTCTAATCTATGTTTGGTGCAAGTCAATAGTTCAGACTATGATTTTGCTTTACAGTCAATAAATCGTCTTGCAAAAGACAAGATTATGTGGGGGGCAAATCTTGGAACCCTTGCAATGTTAGGGATGATTCTTTATTCTCCGTTGAATACATTTTTAAAGCTCGCACCGCTCTCAGTACCATGCTTGTTTGGTGCTATAGGTATTGCAATAGCATCTGTATTTTGGTACGAGATTGTAAAGGTTATAAAAAGGGCTTGTATGAAGTGATATAAGAGGGCTGCATCTTATGTTTGGTAAGATGCAGCCCTCTTAAGTTATTTAAAAAGAAGTATTAATGCATTGAAACATAGGAATCGTTCATCTTTACAACGCCTAAAAAGTTAATTTCTGAAGCATGGAATAAATATTTAGTTTTCCATAACCCCATGTTTCGTTTGGATATAAAAGATCTGGTTCAGTAATGGCTCCACGTATCATGATTTTACGTAGATCATTCCCATTAATGGGGGTGTAGTTTCCTTTTACTATCGCCCATTCCAACATCATCGCAGCTACACCTGCTGTAAAAGCAGAGGCCACGCCTGTTCCAGAAGCACTTGTATAGCGGTTGCCACTAGATGGTGCTCTAATTCGTACTCCTGGTGCTGCTAGATCGGGTTTTATAATACCATCTCTTGTGTATCCTCTGCTCGCATTTATAAAAATACTCCCGTCTTCACTATTGTAAGCTGTTACAACTATTGGTTCCATGGAATTTCCGGGTGATGTTATTGTTGTGAATAAATTTGATTCCAAAAAGAAAGTTTCATCTGAAAGAAGTCCGCCCGAAGGTAGCCATGCGTGAAAAAAAAGATTAGCAGTATCCATATTATAAATTCGGATTTTCCAAATTCCAACCATAGGATTTTGAAATCTTATAATAATTACCTGATCCCCAGTTTGAACTTCTATTAGATTATTGTTTATCCAGATGGCAGACTCTTGGAATACATATTTAAACATTCTGCAACTGCTAATTTTAGGGTATATGATTTCACTACGTTCCCCTGTAGGAGTAAGTAAATCAATTGCGAGTCTATGAGGCGAATATTGCCATATTTCTAAGGACAATCCCCTATCTTTTCCCCCAATCTTAAGTTCAATATCTGTAAAGGATTGTGTAGATGTCAAGCTACCATAATAGTGGCGTTTTTTATTACCTTCATTGCCTGCGGATAGTGTAACACAGTTCCCAGGTATTTTTGATACATCACTTGTATATGTACTTAGTATACCAAGTGTATCGTGAGCTCCTTGACTAGTTCCAATTCCAAGGCAAATTGAAATTGGTTTCCCCAAACGAGCTGCTGTGCTTACCAAATATCTTATCCCTAACATCAGGTCAGTTTCCTGGTAGCATATTGCATCGTTATTAATTAAGAATATGTCACGATTAAATTTTTTTGCATCTTTACATTTTACAATAACCAGTTCTGACATGGTTGCAACACCCGTAAAATCTGCAGATGGTACACTGCTTCCAGCTGCTATTCCAGCCAATATCGTGCCATGTCCAATCTCATCTGTTGTTGGCACAATTTGTAGCGGGTCTTCTGATTTTAGTGCAAGGTCAATATCAGTTTTTGAATACTCTGCTCCGTATTGGAAGCCTAGAGGTATTCTTGCGTCGTTTATAATTGTTTGATCCCAGATAGCGGCTATTTTTGATGTGCCATCCGGGAAGCGGAAAGCTTCGTGGGTATACTCAATTCCAGTATCGATAATTCCTATCAATACACCCTTTCCAAAAAGTGCAAGATATGGGTTGTTCTGGACTTTGGAAACACCACTTTCATCTAAGTCCAAAGTTGCTTCTATCGTGAAGCAAGAAGGAAAGGCATGATACGGATAATTTCCTAACATGCATAAATCTAATTCTTCAATTTTTATATGAATCATGGAATATTTATTATTAATATATGTATTTGGCTGATCAGGATACATATATAAAAGTTGATTTTCAACAATTAGATCGATATATTGTTCATCAATAATGGGATTAATCATAATCTGCCTGCCTACAATTCTTTATAATAAGATATGTCAATAAAATAAATTTATTCACAAGAAAATGATTTGGATGTTTGATAAAAAATATTCTATGTATGCTTTCTTTTTATTCATTGTAATGTCTAAAAGATAGAAGTATAATGAATTACGATATTTCTTTATATAATGGTACGTATTGACAGTATCAAAGGTAAAAGCTATTATACTTTAAAGCTATAAAATAATGAAGTAAACAAAAAAGAGGTATATAGGATGCTTGATGCGTGTCAAGAAAAAACAAACACTTAACTTTTGACGGCAGACCTAGAAATGATTCTAGAACGCATGAAAGATATGAAGCGGTGGCTGACGTTATATGATAGACAGAAAAAGGGACTGAAAAAAAGAAAAGGAAAAATAGTATGGAGAAGATTATAATTCCAAACAAGTATCATGGGACCATAAAGGCACCATCTTCAAAATCACAGGCTCATCGGTATTTAATTTGTAGTGCACTGGCAAGTGGTGAGTCGCATATCGTGTGTCATGAGACATCCAATGATATTGAAGCCACGAAAAAGGCACTTTTAGATTTAGGTTCTACCATTACTATGGAAGAAGATGGGTATAGGATTCGACCAATGAAGCTAGAACCCAAGACAGTGAATCTAACGTGTGGAGATAGTGGAGCGACCTTTCGCTTTCTACTTCCCATAGTAGGTGCACTGGGGGGACGTTATGAATTTCGATTGCAAGGAAGATTACCAGATCGTCCAATTAGCCCGCTGTATGAGGAGATGCAGGTGCACGGAATAAAAATGTCACCAAAAGGCAGTAATCCATTTTTTATAGAGGGAAAGTTAACACCAGGTCACTATGCCCTATCGGCAAATGTATCCTCTCAATTTATTAGTGGACTTTTATTTGCATTACCACTACTTTCGAAGAACAGTACATTAGAAATGAGAGGTATGATAGAGTCAAGCTCCTATATTCAGATGACGTTAGATGCCATAGCGCGTTATGGTATAAAAATTGAAAAATTGAAGAATCATTTTTATATACAAGGGGGTCAACAGTATATTTCACCGGAAAGAATGAGTGTGGTGGAGGGAGATTGGTCCAATGCAGCTTTTTGGCTTTGTATGGGAGCGATGTCTAAAGAAGGAATAAGGTGTGAGAATTTAAATCTGGATTCCAGTCAAGGTGACAAAATAATAGTAGAATTATTGCGTGCATTTGGCGCAGATGTGCAAGTAATGAAGAATGCTGTAGTTGTAAAACGAAAAAAATTAAATGGAATTGTTATAGATGCAAGGAATATTCCAGATCTAGTACCAACTCTAGCGGCAGTAGCGAGCGTGGCAAAAGGGGAAACACGTATTATGCACGCGGAACGATTGCGATTAAAGGAAAGTGACAGACTTGCGACAGTGGAAGATACCTTGAATCGGATGGGGGCATCTGTAGTTCAATTACCAGATGGATTATTAATAAAAGGAAGAAAAGGGTTAATAGGTGGTAAGATTGATTCTCACGGGGATCATCGAATTGCTATGATGGCGGCAATTTCTGCAATGAATTGTAAGGAGCCAGTTACGATATTCAATGCAGAGGCAGTTAGTAAATCATATCCTAGATTTTTTGAAGATTTGGAGGAATTAAATGAGTTCAACATATGGTCATAACATTAAAATATCTGTTTTTGGACAATCACATTCGAAAGGAATTGGAGTTAGTATAGATGGACTCCCTTATGGAAGAAAAATTGATATGAAGGCATTGTCCGCCTTTATGGAAAGAAGAGCTCCTGGAAGAGACGAATATACGACAAAGAGAAGAGAACCGGATTCTATTACATTTCTCTCGGGCTTAGTAGACCGAGTTACTTGTGGAGCCCCACTTGCAGCGATGATTAGCAATCAGGACACAAGATCTTTGGATTATAAAGAGTTGAGTCATATACCAAGGCCTTCCCATGCAGACTACACCGCTCAGATGAAGTATGGGGGGGCACAGGATGTAGCAGGGGGAGGCCATTTTTCAGGAAGATTAACCGCTCCTCTTTGTATTGCAGGAGGAATTTGTAGACAGTTTCTGAAAGAAGAGGGTGTAGAAGTATTAGCACATATTCAATCAATTGGTGACATTATGGAACCATCATTTGAACAGCTGTCCTTGACTGCAAAAATGAGACGACAGATCGAAGAAGGCGAATTTCCTACGTTACTGAAAGAGAGTAGGGAATCCATGAAAAAACGGATTACAGATGCGGGTATGGCATTGGATTCTGTGGGAGGTATCATCGAATGCATGATTACAGGTCTTCCAGTAGGTGTTGGTGAACCCATGTTTGACGGAATAGAGAATCGGATTGCGGGGGCCATCTTTGCAATTCCTGCAATTAAAGGGATTGAATTTGGGAATGGATTTATGGCTGCAAAGATGTCCGGTTCCCAGAACAATGATAGTTTTTACATGGAAGGCGACAATATAAGAACAAGAACGAATCGACATGGGGGAATTTTGGGGGGGATTAGTTCTGGGATGCCAATCATATTTCGTGTTGCATGTAAACCGACACCATCGATAGGAATAGAGCAAAAGAGTGTAGCGCTCGATAGAAAGAAGGATACAAATTTAAGTATAAAGGGAAGGCATGATCCTTGTATTGTACCTCGGGCAGTTCCTTGTGTGGAAGCAATCGCATCACTTGTAATTTATGACTTATTGTTAGACTTTCAAAAAAGGAGCAATTAGAAATGGATATGAATCAATTAAGGTTCGAAATTGACCAAATTGATAGATGCATGGCTTATCCTTTGTGTAGAGATAGTTCTTTTTTGGAAATGTAGTATATAAAAAGAAACCCAGCAATGCCAGTCAGAAGGCAAAGTGGCAACTCGAATCCTGATGGGATTCCAGGAAATATTTCTCGTAAAGAACCGAGTATAAATCCAAAGATAACTAAGTAAGTAGGTTGGGGATAGTTTGTCATGGCCTTATCTAGCATTCTTGTTGTAAGAAGGATACCTATTGCTAATCCAATTCCTAAAGGAATTAATGATAGAATGTCAAGTTGAGTTATAGCTATCATTACGGTATCATACATGCCAATAATCAGTAACATATAGGACACACTAATCCCAGGGAGAACTAATGCAACTGAAATAATAAGACCTGCAATTATTTGCATCAGCATACTGCTTAATGAATTACTGGAAGTAGATGTAAAGATTCCACTAGGAATTAATCCGATTAGACATACCAATGCAACACCGATAATGGGATAGATGATAGTACGATATGTAAGGTTGGTAACCTTTGCTTCTTTAAATATGAGAGGAATCCCACCACCAACGGCTCCGATAAAAAAGTATAGGGTAGGCATTGGATATAGTGTGATTAGCTTTAACATTGGATTGGCAAAGAGAATCATACCAATAAAAGAACCTATTAAAAATTCCAAAAGAAAAATAAAGCTATCTTTTGGATGCTTGGAAAAGGAGCTAATAGAACTAACTAATTTATCGTAGATTCCTAATATCATGGCCATAGATCCCCCGCTTACACCGGGAACTGTCATAGTTCCTCCAATCCAAATACCTTTTAAGATAGTAGTGATTTCATTAATTTTCATAAAGACCATACACCTCATTTCATTATACATACTTTATATTATGATAGTTTAATTTATTTGATTATGACTGTTATGAAATATAGCATATAGTTAGGGGGAAGTATAGTAATAATTGGAAATCTTAGCATGGTATTAACAGTATCCTAAGGTAAACTTTAGAAGAAAAAGAATATATGTCTGTACGAACAAAAGACTCTTACCACGGTAGGGGTCTTTCTTATAGAAAAAATATATAAAGATATATGAAAATGCAATTTTACTCCCTCATAAGACAGTGCTAAAATAGAAAGGTGCGTTAGTACATACATTGAAAGGTGGAGTAAAAAGATGGAAAACAAATCAAACAAGGTATGCTTACGAGCACAAAATATATATAAAAGTTTTCGCCACGTTGAGGCTTTACAGGGGGTTGATATTGAGGTTTGTCAAGGTGAAATCTTAGCAATAGTAGGAGATAACGGAGCTGGTAAGTCAACGCTTATTAAAGTACTGAATGGAGTACTACAACCAGATAAGGGTACCATTGAAATTATGGGGGAAAAGGTAGAGCATTTAACGCCTAAAAAGGCGCTTACATATAGAGTTTCAACGGTATATCAGGATTTGGCATTAGCCAATACTCGTAGTACAGTGGCCAATGTGTTTTTAGGGCATGAAATTACCAAATGTGGCTTGTTACAAATTAAGATTATGAAATCAATAACAGAAGAACTAATAAAAGGGCTAGATATTCATCTTCCAGATATAGATGAGCCAGTTGGTATGTTAAGTGGAGGGCAACGGCAAGGTGTCGCTGTGGCGAGAGCGATTCATCAAGGTGGAAAAATATTAATATTTGATGAGCCAACAGCAGCCATGGGGCTCAATGAGGCAACGGCAGTTTTAAAATTAATAAAAAAACTTTCAAAAGATGGATATGCGGTTATTATAATTAGCCATAACCTTCAACAAGTATTTCAGGTTGCAACAAAAATTTGTGTTATGCGTCAAGGGTGTGTCATAAATACTGTTTATTCAGAAGCATCAACGATGGATGAGGTGGTGTCTATGATTACAGGAGTTGTAGATTTATCAAAATAAATGGATGTGTACATATGAAAAAAATAAAAAATAAATTAAGAAAAACAATACCACAAAAGTATACTGCAAGGATGTTGTTATTAGGCATACTGCTTTTAATGATTGCCTTTTTGGGAATAAAATCAGAATTCTTTTTTACATTTAAAAATTTAAGAAATATATTAAATCAATCATCTATATATCTCATACTATCAGTAGGAATGACATTTGTAATTTGCTCTGGTGGAATTGATCTTTCAGTTGGTTCGGTCATGGCCATGTCTGGTCTAATTATGGCATGTTGTATGAATGCAAGTGTTCCGGTTGGGTTATCTATTGTTATTGGGTTATTGTCTTCCACTTTTCTTGGAATGTTGAATGGCTGTATTATCAGTTTTTTAAATATCAATCCATTTATTGGAACATTAAGTATGATGTCCATTATGAGAGGAATTGTAATTTTAATCACTGATGGTAAGCCTGTGTATGGATTTACAAGGGAATTTACATTTTGGGGGAGTGGAAAGGTAGGTCCAGCTAACCCACCAATTATAATGGCTATTTTAGTTGTGGTAATCGGCAGTATATTATTGGAAAGAACAAAATTTGGAAACTATTGTTTTTTCCATGGTTCCAATGAAGCCGCTTTATATCGTGCTGGAATTAATACAAAATGGTGTCGGATTTGCATTTATTCCTTATCCGCCTTTTGTGCTGGAGTTGCAGGTTTTATTGTTTCAGCTAGGTTAAATACAGCGGAACCACTTGCTGGGCAAGGGTATGAAATGGATGCTATTGCAGCAGTGGTTTTAGGTGGAACAAGTATGCAAGGTGGACAAGGAAGTATTAGTGGCACGGTAATTGCATGCCTGGTTTTAAATGTTATGAGAAATGGATTGACGATGTTATCCATTTCCTCAAATTACCAGACATTATTGACAGGAATTATTGTGTTAATCGCTGTAGCAATTTCGGAAATTCAAAATAAAAAATAGGGTGAGAAGAGGGAATACAAATGAGTAAGGTAATATCATTAGGTGCCATTGCAATGGATATTGTTTTGGAGACTTCTATGCTTCCAAAGGACGATGGTTTCGCTTTAATAACAAAAGAAAAAATACTTCCCGGAGGGAGTGCATCAAATGTAGCTGTTACATTAGCAAATTATGGTGTTGAGGTATATCAAACAGGTAAAATAGGAACAGATGAAGTGGGAAAAGAATTTCGGAAAACGTTGGTAGCAGATGGTGTGAGTGATAAGTATCTAGTGACGAAAGAAAATGGAGTTTCGTTACATACGTATATTATGATAGCTCCAGAAGGGAAACATTGTATATTTGCTAATCTTGGAGATTCTATTACGAATTTGGAACCGGAAGACATTCCAGATGATATTATGGAACATGTTGATTGCTTCTATACTGACATGTTCGCGCCTCGAGCTTCGATACATTTGGCGAAGATGGCAAGGGCAAAAAACATACCAGTTGTCTATAACATGCAATGTGTACCAAGCTTTATGAAGATGTGTGGAATTGAATTTCAACAATTGGAGGAGATGATTGGGTTATCTGATCTTCTGATATCAGGCAGAGATGGTTGTTATGAACTGACGAAAGAAGCAGACTATAAAAAAGCAATTAAGCAAATTTGGGAATCTTATCAGACACCTGCCGGGATGATTTGTACGGCAGGAGAGGAAGGAACCACTTGGTATACAGGAGATACTTTTATACAACAATCAGCATTTCCCATTAATCCGGTCGATACAACTGGAGCGGGAGATTGCTTTATTGGTGGATTCATATATGCTTATTATTGTAAACATCAAAATAGAGAGGATTCCTTAAAGTTTGGAAATGCGTCAGCAGCTGTCAAGTGTTTGCAATCAGGCCCGAGAAGCAAGGCAAAATACAAAAAGGTATATCAGTTTATGCAAGAGAATTAAGAGTCTTCTAGCAATAGAAACTTTTAATAATAAATGTTAATACAAGGAGGATAAACATGAAAAGGAAAGTATTGTCAGTGATTTTGGTAGCTGTCATGGCTACTTCTATGCTTTCAGCATGCCAAAGCAAGAAAGCGGAAACGAAGGAAACAAAAACCGAGGATGTTAAAGATGCTGCAAAAGAGGTTAAAAATTCAAAATTTCAAGAGGCAAATGAAGAATTGGAAAAAGCACTTGGGACGTTGCCAGAAAAAGATACTGGTGTAAAGATTGCAGCGATTGAAAGTACATTAGCCAATGAATTTTGGGTAACTATGCAAAAAGGATATGAGGATACAGCAAAAGAATATGGAGTTACAGTAGATGTTCTTGCAACAGAATCAGATACAGATACCACGGGCCAATTAAATATGATGAATGATTGTCTTGTAAAGGACTATGATGCAATTGCAGTATCTCCACTTTCTGAACAAAATTTGATTCCAGGAATTGTTGCTGCAAATCAGGATGATGTTAAGGTTGTAGCAGTTGGGAATGGTGTAGATGCAGATGCACTAAAAGAAGCAGGTGGATCGATAGAGGCATTTATTACTTCGGACTTTAAAGCGCAAGGAACATTAGGTGCTGAGCATGTAATTAAAGAAACGGGTGGAAAAGGAAAAGTACTTATTATAGAAGGAACAGTAGGGGCTACGCAAAGTGAAGCTCGCCGTGATGGAGCGAAGGAAGCATTTGAAAAAGCAGGAATGAATATTATTGGGATAGAAACAGCCAACTTTGATCGGCAGGAAGCTTATGATGTAACAACAGCAATCATTGAAGCGAACCCGGATTTAGTAGGGATTGCATGTGGAAATGACATTATGGCACTAGGCGCTATTGAGGCATTAAAAGAAAAGGATATGATAGATAAAGTCTGCGTAGTTGGGGTAGATTTTATAGAAGAAGCCAAAGAGTCGATTGAAGCAGGAGAATTGAGTGCAACCGTTGCAATGTCTCCATATTTATTCGGTAAAGCTGGATTATTAACAGCTTTGAAAGCAATTCAAGGAGATAGCATGGAGGAAGCAACTGTTTGGACTCCACTTAGTCTTGTAACAGCCGATACCGTTGGAGACATGGAAGGCTGGAAGTAAAAAGGAAAAGAGTGCCATGGACTTTTTAGACCATGGCATTCTTTTCATACAGAACATTAATAAAGAAAGTAAAATTACTTGTTAGAATATATCGTATCATAGGAGGATTTATATGCTATTAGATAAGGTACTAGGCGGATTGATAGGTGCAGGAGCCGGAGATGCCATGGGAGCCGCCACTGAGGCAAGAACAAGAAAGCAAATATATGAATATTTTGGTGGGATGGTAACGGACTTTGAAAAGCCACCGATGGATACCTTTGGAGCTGGTAATGAACCAGGTGGATTAACGGATGATTTTAGTTCTGCCTATTTTGTTGCAAAACATATTGTGAATAATCGAGGAATAGTCACAGAAAAAGTAGTTCAGGAAGCATTGATTGAATGGTCAAGTCATGCTGTTTTTTTTGATAGGTTTGCGGGGCCAACAACTAGACTTGCAATCCGTAAATATAAAGGTGAAGTGATTGAAAAATCTAAAGGTGTAGAGCTGGTTACAAGGCAAGCTACAAATGGAGCAGCTATGAAAATATCTCCGATTGGATTAATGAATCCAGGCAATATAAATCAAGCTATTCAGGATGCAATTACAGTTACCATGGTAACTCATGACAATTATCTTGCACTATCAGGTGCGTGTGCTGTTGCCGCAGCAGTTAGCCAAGCTTGTACAGACGAAGCAGACATGTATCAAGTATTGCAAGCGGGACTTTATGGTGCGAAAGAAGGGGAACGAATCGGGCGTGAGATAGCAAGAGATGTGGCAGGCCCTTCGGTTATAAAACGAATGGAGCTAGCAATGGATATTGGACTTTCTCAAAAAAGTAAAGAAGAAAAAATCATTGCAATTGGTGAACAAATAGGTACTGGTTTGCATGTAGCAGAAGCAATCCCATCCGCTTTTGGTTTATTTGCCGCAGCGAATGGTAATGCCATGGATTCCATCATATATGGAGTAAATGTAGGATATGATACAGATACCATCGCAACAATGTCAGGAGCATTAGGTGGAGCATTGCAGGGCGCAGAGGCACTTCCCAAACACATATTACCAACATTGGAAAAAGTAAATAGTATAGAGATCGAGCAACTTGCAATGGATATAGTTGCAATCTGTAACAATACTCATAGATAAGGAGGGAGTCTTTATGAGGTACGATAACGTATTAGGATGTCTCATAGGTGCAGCATGTGGAGATGCCATGGGAGCAGCAACGGAGACAAAGTCTACCAAACAAATCGAAATGACATTTGGAGGAAGAGTAGAGGAGTTTAAAAAACCACCCATGGATACATTAGCTAGGGGAAGAGAAAAAGGACAAATAACGGATGCCTTTAGCATCCCATATTATCTAACAAATGAAATCATTAAAGAGCATGGCCTTATGACAAAAGAAGTGGGGATAAGTGCTTTGAAAACCTGGGGAAAGACAGAATATTTTCAACCATTTGCGGGTATGACAACAAGAAAGGTTGTCAACGAATTAAATCAAGACAAAGAACTTGGCACGTGGGCATTTGCTGGTAGATTAGGAACCAAATTATATAAAAGTCATTATTATGCTCTATCATCAAATGGAGCTGCGGTTAAGGCATATCCAATTGGATTGTTCCATGCAGGAAAACTAGAAAAAACCATTCGGGATACAGTGGAAATAACCATGGCATCTCATGACGATCCATATAGTATTTCAGGAGCATGTGCCGTTTCAGCTGGAATCTGTGAAGCAGCAAAAACAAATGCATCTGTGCAACGTGTAGTGGATGCTGCAATGGAGGGTGCAAAAAAGGGAGAATATTTAGCGAGAAAAAGAGAAGATATATGGGATTATCCAGGGCCGTCGGTGGTGAAACGAATGGAAATGGCCATTCAAACGTCTCTGCATGTGAGTGAGCAAACCAATGCAATGGAAAATCTTCGAGATATTATAGGAAGTGGTCCTGCAATTGCGGAAACAGTTCCTACTGCATTTGGACTCATAATTGCTAATGCAGACCAGCCTCTGAATGCAATCTTTGACGCAGTTAATATTGGGGACGAAACAAGTGCAATAGCTAGTATTGTTGGAGCTTTAGTAGGTACGTTATATGGTACGGAAATTTTTCCTAAAGAATATTTGATAGAATTAGAAAATGCAAATTCTTTGAATTTGCAAGAACAAGCAAGAAATATAATGAGTGTATGGGAATCCTTAGGGAGATAAGTATGGATTATGATGAATTAAGAAGACGAAGGAAAGAACAAAAAGATGAAATAACATGTGGCGAGCGTGCAATGATCTATCAAGGAGGCGGAGAAGTAGATTACTTGCCTTATAGTATTATGTCAGCAGATGCTGCAATCGTATACATGTACAAATTTACCCAGAAGCAGTACAGAGAATCTTTTGATATCCGATGTGAAGTTTTACGGCGAAAAAAAGAAGATTTTGGGTTGGAGGGGATTTCTGTAGGACCTGGATTGAAAGGAATGGGAAAGGCTGTAGGCTCCATTATGGCTTATCCAGAAAATGGAATGGATTATGTAAAAGAGTTTTTTTTACGAAATTATGATGCCCTAGAAGTTTTGGAGCCGGTAAATCCTAAAACAAACGAATCCTTAAGGTCAATTATAAAAGAAACTCATAATATGAAAAAGGTTTTTCCGGATATGGGCATACGCTCCACGGTAGCAGGACCTTTGAGTACGGCTGCATCTATTCGCCCAATTGAATTAATTTTAAGAGACATAAGAAGAAATCCAGAGAAATTACATCAACTGATAGAATATGGTGTAACGTGTTCCTTGTCATTTTTGCAGGAATTTGTCAATGAATTTGGTAATGTAGATGTAGAAATTTCGGATCCCGTAACTACGACGGATATTATAAGTAAAGTGCAATTTGAAACATTTTCCAAACCATATCTTAGGCAATTAATAGATGGAATTAAGAAGATAACAGGGAAGAATCCCATGGTTCATATTTGTGGGTCAACTTACAGGATATGGGAAGATCTTATGGATGTAGGGGTGAAACAATTCAGTTTGGATAATAACGAATCTTTAAAGGAAGCAAAGAAATGTATGGGGCATTGTGTTCAGTTGGCGGGTAACGTTCCACCAGTATCTGTTATGATGCAAGGGAGTATTGATGACGTGATAAATTGTGTAAAGAATTGCATTATAGAGTGTAGTGACAATGCCTGTGGATATACACTAAATACTGGGTGTCAAGTTCCCATTGGAACTCCAATAGAAAATATGGAAGCTTTTGTATATGCAGCAAAATATTACGGATCTGTAGCTAAAAAAGGTCAATTATGTAAAGGGGTATTGAATGAATTATAATCAAGATTGTACCACAAAATACCTAGTGGAATCAGCGTTGTTAACGCATGGTCTGGTATCTATTGATAACAGTGAATTATGTTTGAGGTGGCCGTCAAACACTCCTGATATTGGGTGGATTGAATATGGGGAAATCCATATTGGTCATATAAGTGAGTTTGTAGAATTTCGAGCGAGGGCAAAATATTATGAACGAATTTCGAAGGAGACATTTGATGATTGTCTAGAATCCCACAGATCAGGAGCATTAACTGCATCTGGAACAATGGAGCTGTGCAATCGATTACATATTCCATTTGCGGTATCCTGTGGAATTGGTGGTAGAGAATGTTACCCTTCCAATCATTATAGCCCAGATCTTGATGCTTGTGTAGAAATACCTGTTTGGCTAATTGCTACATCACCAAAAGACATGTTTGATATTCGTGCCACAATTGCATGGCTTCAGGAAAGGAATATACCTGTCCTTGGTGTAAAAGAATCTATTTGTGATGGATATATTTTTCGAGGGGAAGGGGTGGAATTAGATAAAGTAGTTTGTGAAACCAAAACCTTTTGTGCTGCGGAAACCACTGGATTAGTATTACAAGGTATTCCAAAAGAGAATAGAATACAAGATAAGAGTATTCTATATCAATCTATACGGGAAGGACAATATGAAAAAAAGAGAGGGAACTATTTTCACCCTGCGGTAAATGCATGGATTGATCATATGACACAGGGTGAATCCTCACGTATTCAATTAGATTCTATTATTGCGAATATAGAATTCACACAAAAAATCGTCTCTGAAAGGTAAAGATTATTGAATTATTTATATTCTCTTTAATAACTTCTTATTGGAACGTAATAGACGTCCCATCATATATTCATGAGCATTGAGTTCCAAAGTATCATTTAGTTCGTCGAATGAAATCCCCGGATATTTTCTTTGCAATGCGGTCTTTAAAATATAATCGCACAACAGTGGATTTTTTGGAAGTAACGGACCATGTGCATAGGTTCCAAATACATTTTTGTACCTCGCACCTGCCGAGTGATCTATTCCGTTATTCCCATATCCACAAAGAACAGATCCTAATGGTCTGACTTTAGAACCAAGAAAGGTACGTCCAGAATGATTTTCAAAACCAATAATTGGAATTGTGCGATCTAAATCATCACAAGTAAACATATAATTTCCAATCATTCTTTTTTTGCTGCCGATGGTATGTGTATCTAAGGCACCGATAAATTCATGCTCCTGACCATCCCAGGTTTTATAGTAGTTACCAAGAATTTGATAACCAGCGCAAATTGCAATAAATACTTTCTCCTCTTCTACGGCTGTTTTTATCGCCTTTCCTTTTCCACGGGAAAGGTCTTTAATTAATAATCCTTGTTCGTAATCTTGTCCACCACCAATAAAGAATAAATCATAATCGTGGATATTCAAAGCATCACCAATAGAAATGGGTGTTACGGTGGTTTGTATTCCGCGCCAAGCAAGTCGCTTTTCCATGCAACGTATATTTCCTTGGTCTCCGTATAAATTTAGTGTGTCTGCATATAAATGACAAATGTTTAATTGATACATGTTCGAGTCTCCTTTATTTCCATAAATCTTTTACACAATAGTCACGGCTAATTTTTTCACGCAATGTTAGCATTGCAGTATAGGTTGGCATGATATAGACATCATGTGTTTGATTTAGTATATATTCCATCAGTCCAGCATAATCTGTAATTTTCTTGATTTTTGTAGTTGGTATATCAGCATATTTTAAGCGAACAGCCATATCATCGCATCTAGTACCGGTTACAATAATTTCTTCTAAATAATTCTGCATACTATGCAGTCTTTCAAAGTCTACATCCCAAATCCATGAGATATCTGTTCCATCTGCATAATTATCATTTAGACCAATAATAAAAAGAGAGGGTTGCTTTATGTTACATAAATAGTTTAACACTTGGTTTGCGCCAGCAGGATTTTTGATTAATATCATACGAATGTTTTTGTTATTTATTGTAAATTTTTCCATTCGGCCAAATCCACATTCAAATTGCTGCAATGATTTTATAATAATGTCATTTGATAGGTTCAATGCATTGCCTAGGCAAGCAGTTGCGGCGGCATTATAAATGTTATAGCCACCTGGAAGATTTATAGTAACTGGGAAAGAAGAATCTTGAATTCTTAAAGTCACTTTAGAAAATTCAGGGGCACATGACTGAATGTTCTCTACAGCAACATGAAGAGGAGGACGGTGGTATCCACAATTAGGACAAATATATTTACCAAGGTGTCCGTAGGTAATGAACTCATATTGGTATGCAGTTCCACACTTGATACAGTAAGGTGCATCTGATATTTCTTTTGCCTGATTTTTATATATGGTGTCTTCTAATCCGTAAAAAAGAACAGGGTTGGACACTTCATTTGTGATAGAAGTTGTTAATGAACAGTCTGCGTTGATGCAAAGAGTAGCGTGAGGGGAGTGCTGAATGCCGGCCAATATGCTCTTTAATGTATGGGAAATTTCTCCATAGCGGTCTAGTTGATCACGAAAAATATTAGATACAACGATATAGTTTGGATCCACAGCCTTTGCTACCGCTGAAAATGCAAGCTCATCACACTCAATTAGTGCATATTTGTAACGACAACGTCCATGGAAAGAAGAATTTAAAATAAATTCGCCAGTAATGCCAGTATCCATATTAGCACCAGATCGGTTGGTAAAGTAAGCATATCCAGACTTAGATAAGCACTCTTCAATCATTCGAGTAATCGTGGTTTTTCCATTGGTACCTGTTACAATAATGACGTTCACATTTTGTGCAAGACGCTCTAATATTTTCGGGCATATAATCAACGCGAGCGTACCAGGAACGTTGGTACCGCCTTTTCCTAATCTACGTAGAATCCAACGTGAAACTCTACATATGATAATTGCTAAATATAGTTGTATTTTCATTTGTACATCCTTTCATAAAGAGGGGATAATGTCATGTATTGTCAAATTATATATAAATAATATTAATATTTTATAAACTGTAAATTAAGAATTACTTAGTATTAATAGTAAAATGGGTTTATAAAAAAGGAAAATAATGTAATTAAAAAATAAAATTATACAAAAGCATTAATGAAAAAGTGTGCAAATTATACAATAGGCCTAAAAAAATCTATATAGTATATAAAAATTTTGTATGTATTTATAGGAAAAAAATTCCTATAATAAGCTCATACTAGTCACGAATAAGTGACCAAACATATTAATCTTTTAGGAGGAATGAAGTTATGAAGAGAAAAGCAGTAGCAAAAATGCTGGCGCTAGGACTAGCTATGGTAATGGTTTCAGGTATGGCAACTGGTTGTAGAAAAGAAACAAGTTCAACAGATAGTGGGGACAAGAAAGCAGAAGAAGTGCTAATTGGATCGGCAATCTACAAGTTTGATGATACCTTTATGACAGGTGTACGTACGGCTATGACAGATGAAGCTTCGACACAAGGAGCTACTCTTGAATTAGTGGATTCACAAAACAAGCAAGCGACTCAGAATGAGCAGGTAGATACCTTTATAACAAAGGGAATGAATGCATTAGCTATCAATCCGGTAGACCGAACAGCGGCAGGGCCTATTATTGAAAAGGCAAAAGAAAAAGATTTACCAATTGTGTTCTTAAACCGTGAACCAGAAGAGAATGATATGAAAAGTTATGACAAAGTTTGGTATGTTGGAGCAAAAGCAGAACAATCAGGAACTTTATCGGGTGAAATAATTGCTGATTATTTTAAAGCTAATCCAGAAGCAGATAAGAATGGGGATGGAGTAATACAATATGTAATGCTTCAAGGTGAACCAGGACATCAGGATGCAACATTACGTACAGAATACTCTGTTAAGGCAATTGAAGAAGCAGGATTTAAGACGGAACAACTTGCAGCAGATACGGCAATGTGGGATAAAGCAAAAGCAACAGACCTTATGAAAGCGTTTATTACTGGACAAAGCTTAGATAAAATTGAAGCGGTTTTGTGTAATAACGATGATATGGCACTTGGAGCAATTGAAGCATTAAAGGCAGAGGGATATAACAAAGATAAAGCAGATTCAGCAAAATACATACCGGTAGTAGGTGTAGATGCGACTGCACCAGCTCTTGAAGCTATGAAAGATGGTTCGCTATTAGGAACAGTACTTAATGATGCAGAGAATCAAGGTAAGGCAACAATTAAAGTAGCAACTGCTGCAATTGCTGGGAAAGAAATTAACGAAGAAGCTGTTGGATATCCAGTTACAGATGGCAAATACATTTGGATTGATTATGTAAAAGTGACAGAAGAAAATTATCAAGATTTTATAAAATAACAAAATGAAAAAAAATCGACCAAAGAGTGGCATATTTCCGCTCTTTGGTCATAAAGGAGGATGGGTAACATGGGGAAATATATTCTTGAAATGAACAATATTACAAAGATATTTCCAGGTGTTAAGGCTCTTGATAATGTCAGTCTAAAGGTAAGACCAGGTACAGTTCACGCATTGATGGGAGAAAATGGTGCTGGTAAGTCTACGTTGATGAAATGTTTATTTGGAATCTATCATGAAGATGGTGGAGTCATTATTTTGGACGGTAAAGAGGAAAAGATTATGACATCTAAGCAGGCATTAAATCTTGGCGTGTCCATGATCCATCAAGAATTACATCCAATTTGCTTTAGACCTGTAATGGAAAATATCTGGCTTGGAAGGTTCCCAATGAAGGGAATTGCAGTAGATAAAAAAGCTATGATAAAAAAAACAGAAGAATTATTTAAGGAAGTAGATCTGAATATCGATCCAGAAGTATTGGCAGGAACTTTATCAGCTTCAAATTTACAATTAGTAGAAATTGCAAAAGCAGTAAGTTATAATTCTAAAATTATTATTATGGATGAGCCTACATCATCGTTAACAGAAAATGAAACAAAGCATTTATTCAAAATTATACGTCAGCTACAAGACAAAGGTTGTGCGATTATATACATTTCACATAAGATGGAAGAAATACTCAAGATTTCGGATGAGGTAACCATTATGCGAGATGGCCAATACGTAGGAACATGGGAAGCTAAGGATTTAACCACAGATCTTATTATAAGTAGGATGGTTGGACGCGATATGACAAATCGTTTTCCACCAAAGGAATATACTCCTTCAGATGAAGTCGTTTTAAAAATAAATGATTTTACGTCACCATTGCCTAAATCTTTTCAAAATATTAGTTTTGAACTAAAAAAAGGGGAAATCTTGGGAATTGGCGGATTAGTTGGTGCACAGCGGACAGAAGTGGTAGAAGCAATATTTGGATTAAGAGAGATAGTGGGAGGAACAATTGAAAAAGATGGGCGACCATTTGTAATTAAATCTCCAAGAGATGCGATAAAAGAAAAAATTGCACTCTTAACCGAAGAACGAAGAGCAACAGGAATATTTGGAATACTTTCTGTTTTAGATAATACAGTAATAGCTAATCAAAAGGATTACGCACATGGTGGTGTGCTAAATGATAAAGAAAGATTAAAAGCCGCGGAAAAGTCAAACTCTGAACTGCGTACCAAAACGCCTAATATGGATGAGTTGATAGGAAATTTATCGGGTGGTAATCAACAGAAAGTACTTTTGGCGCGCTGGCTTTTGACAAATCCGGATATTTTAATATTGGATGAACCAACAAGAGGAATTGACGTTGGGGCAAAATATGAGATATATACAATTATGCATAAACTTGTAGAGGCTGGTAAATCCATTATTATGATCTCCTCTGAAATGCCAGAATTACTAGGAATGTCTGATAGAATTATGGTTATGTGCGAAGGTCGTGTAACAGGATTTTTAGATGCAAAAGAAGCAGATTCAATTCAAGTGATGAACTACGCAACAAAGTTTATGCAATAGGGAGAAAAGGAAAGAGAGGAAGAAATATGCAAAAATCAGGTAAAATGATTGCTAGAAAATCTTATGGCATGATATTTACAATAGCTGGTATCGTTGCAGTAATAGCTGGGTTTATTTTATATTATTTTTTAAATCCGTCCATATTCTATGATTTAGGATTGTATGTCATAATGGTGGGTAGTGCATTACTAATTTATGGCCTTAGACAGTTGTTTGGAAGACAATACAAAGGAATCGATATAGAGATATCAGTTAAAACGGGAAAAGATTTTCTTACCAATAATGCAATTATGATTGCTCTTTTGGTAATGGTAGTTGTAATTATGATTATTCAGCCACGTTTTATGCAGTTGCAGGTATTGCTGGATATCTTAACCCAATCATCAACTAAAATGATTGTAGCATTGGGAATTAGCTTTACTTTGTTAATTGCAGGAACAGACCTTTCAGCAGGACGTATGGTAGGTTTGGCCGCAGTTATATCAACATCTATGCTACAGACGGCAGATTACGCAAATCGATTCTTTCCAGAATTGCCACATATGGCACTTATAGTTCCAATAATAGCAGCAGTTATAGCATGTGCCATTTTTGGTACGCTTAATGGGTTTTTAGTTGCAAAATATAATATGCATCCATTTATTGCAACCCTAGCAGTTCAGGTTATCGTATATGGTGTAAACTCACTATATTTTGACATGCCGCCGAATAAATCACAACCAATTGGTGGGATACGAGCAGACCTTGTTGCATTGGGTCAAACAAAACTATTGAAAATTGGCGGTTTTCCTGGAATATCCATTCTAGTTCCAATTGCGATTTTCTTTATAATTTTAATTTGGTTTATTTTAAATAAAACGGTATTTGGTAAAAATGTATATGCCATAGGAGGAAATCGAGAAGCGGCAGTTGTTTCAGGAGTCAATGTATTTAGAACGATTATGTACATATTTATACTAGCATCAATCCTATATGGTGTAGCCGGTGTATTAGAAGCCGCTAGAACAGCAGGAGCTACAAATAACTATGGAAATGGATATGAACTTGATGCTATTGCAGCATGTGTAGTAGGCGGCGTTTCCTTAAATGGTGGTGTTGGCAAAGTTAGTGGTATCGTAAGTGGTGTACTTATCTTTACAGTCATTCAATATGGATTGCAGTTTATAGCAGTAAGTCCAATGTGGCAACAAGTAATAAAGGGTATTATTATTGCAGTAGCTGTGGCAATTGACTTATCTAAATATAGAAAAAAATAAGCAAAATAATCACCAAAAATGCTATAATAGACATATGTTTATTATAGCATTTTTCTAGATGTAAATATAAAGGTGGAGGAGTTATGGGATTATATAAGCTATTACTTGCAGATGATGAGGAGGAAATTCGGGATGGTATCATTCAGAAACTAGACTGGAAGAGCCTTGGATTTGAGGTTGTGTCTTCAGCTGATAATGGAGTTGAAGCATTAGAAGTGCTAGAACAGACGGCCTTAGATGTTATTATGACAGATATAAGGATGCCATTTATGGATGGATTAGAATTCATAGAAAAAGCGGTTGAAATGCAACCAGCAGTAAAAATTATTGTCTTTTCCGGATTTGATGATTTTGAATATGCGCAGAGAGCAATTAAATTGGGGGTTGAAGAATATATTCTTAAGCCGGTTTCCGCAAAGCAACTAGAAGATGCGTTAAAAAAGTTAAAAGATAAAATGGATGCAGAGCTAGAAAAAAAGAGAAATATTAATCGACTTTTGGAAAACTATGAAGAAAGCTTTCCTGTAATGCGCGAGCAATTTTTAATTAGTCTTATGGAAGGATATGTAACAAAAGAACAAGTAGAAATAAAAGCAACCCAATACCATGTGAATACGGCAGTAAATTATTGGACCATTGTATTGGTATCAGCAGATGAGGCGCCAATTACAGATGAAGTAAGATTAAATCATTCTTTTTATGGAAAAGAAGAGCTCATACCGATATCATTAAAACAGATTATAGATGGAATATTAGGACGATTCCATAAGATAAATAGTTTCTTTTATTCAGATCAGATCGTAGTAATAGTAGAGTTGGAATGGGAAACAGAAATCTCAAGATTAATGAATGAGGTTAATGAAGTGTGCAAAGAGGGAAAGAAAATTATTGGTTTAGACATTGCAGCAGGAATTGGAGGTTTGTATAGTGAATTAACGGATTTGATGTACTCATATGAAGAAGCTGGAACTGCGTTAGAGTATAGTGCACTATTTTGTAAAGAAGGAAATCATACGGCTTATATCAAGGATATAGAGCCAGAAGAGCGTAATATACGCATACAATTTGGCGAAAAAGAAGAGCGAGTCCTTGTCCATGCAATTAAAACAGGGAATCAACAAACAATAGAGAATCAAATAAGCGGTTTCTTTTCACAACTAGAACAATCAAGATTACCCTTTCATCAATATCAGATACATATATTAGAACTACTAACCGTAATTTTGAATATCACGAATGCATATCAATTAAACTTAGAGGAGATATTTGGAGAAGGATTAAATTATATTTCTACTGTCTTGGGATTGCATTCTTTAGGGCAGATACAAAAGTGGATTGTGAGCACTTGCATAAAAATAAGCCACTTAATGCAGCAGGGCCGTATGGATGCAGGGAATATATTAATTCGTCATGCCAAGCAATTTGTAGAGGAAAATTATACAGACCCTTCTGTATCTGTAGAACGGTTATGTGATGAATTACATGTAAGTCCAGCTTATTTTTCAACCATTTTTAAAAAGGAAGCTGGGACAAGCTTTGTCTCTTATCTAACAGATATGAGGCTTGAAAAGGCGATACATCTACTAGATACTACAGCAGATAAAACTTATATTATTGCGGCAAAAGTAGGGTACATGGAACCAAATTATTTTAGTTATGTTTTCAAAAAGAAATATGGAGTTTCACCTTCGAAATATAGAAATAGATCCTAAAATTAGGATATCATACAGGAGCAAAAGATGAAAAAATTTGTGAAAATATGGGATAGGATAAAGCGAGTGTATCAAAAAAAGAGCCTTCAATTTATTCTGTCTATTTCCTTTACGTTAGTTGCAGTTATAGTAATGGTGATTGTAGCTTTGGGTTATTCTAAAAAGTTTGTTGATTCTACAGAAAAAATGGCAATGAACAACAATAAAAATGTGCTGGATCAAATGAATTTGAATTTAGATAATTACTTACATAATATGATGAGCATCTCGAATGCAATGTATTATAGTATTATTAAAAATGCTGATTTTGGAAAAGATGATGAAAATAAAGTGAGCGAGCAAATGAAATTACTTTATGATTCCAATGCCACATCTCTTGTTAGTATTGCAATTTTTAGTGACGAAGGAGATATTATCGCAGCACAGCCTCTTTCGAGAATGAAAGGGAATGTGGATCCAAGTGCAGAGGAATGGTTTGTGAAAGCAAATAAGAAAATAGAAAATGTTCATTTTTCAACTCCTCATGTAGAAAATCTTTTTATGAATTCTGATAATATTTATCATTGGGTAGTAACATTAAGCCGTTCCGTTGAGATGACGAGAGATGGATCGATTGCCCATGGAGTTATGCTCGTAAATACGAATTTTACAGGCATCGAACAAATATGTAAAAATGTTGATTTGGGAGAATCAGGGTATGTATATATAGTTGATCGTAATGGAGAACTGATATATCATCCAAAACAACAATTAATCTATGGTGGAATTATTCATGAAAATAATAATAAAGCCGCAAAATATCCGGAAGGCAGCCATACAGAAATATTTGAAGGAAAGGAACGCCATATTACAGTTAAAACCGTTGGTTATACTGGTTGGAAAATCATTGGGGTATCTCCTAAATCAGATATTACTTCTGTATACGAAAAAAACAGTCAATTTATTTGGCTAGTCGCATTACTTGCAATTATTGTATTAATCGCTATCAATTTGTTTATTTCATCTAGAGTAGCAAATCCGATCAAACAATTAGAGCGATCTGTTCGCAAACTAGAGAAAAATAGTATGGATGTAGAAATTAGCGTACAGGGAACATATGAAATTCGTCATTTAGGAAGGACGCTACAGTCGATGGCGAATAGTATGAGAAAGTTGATGGATGATATTGTAAGAGAACAAGAGGGAAAGAGAAAAAGTGAAATGGATGCTTTGCAGTCCCAAATTAATCCGCATTTTTTATATAACACATTAGATTCTATAGTATGGATGATAGAGAACCAAAGATATGATGGTGCAATCACAATGGTTACAGCTTTGGCAAAACTATTCAGAATAAGCTTAAGCAAGGGAAAAAATATTATTACTATTGCAGATGAATTTCAGCATGTAGAAAATTATCTTATTATTCAAAATGTTCGATATAAAAATAAATTTCACTACGAAATTGAAGCTGAAGAAAGTGTACTAGAGTGTGCAACAATTAAATTAATTGTACAACCGTTAGTGGAAAATTCCATCTATCATGGGATGGAATATATGTATGGGGACGGGGAAATCTATGTTCGGGCATATAAAAAAGATAGTATGCTATGGATTGAGGTAGAAGATAATGGACCTGGGATGTCAAAGGAACAAGTTGATGCAATACTTTGTGGGACGATAAAATCAAGTAAGAGCAAAGGATCTGGTATTGGATTTTACAATGTACAGGAACGAATTAAGCTTTATTTTGGAGAGGAATATGGATTACAAATTTTGAGTGAACCAGATGAAGGTACTGTGATTCGTGCATATCTTCCAGTGGTGACAATCGAAGAATTAGAAAAGTCAAGAGGGACGTACAATGAATAAAACAAGTATTTATATTATGACAAGTGTTGTGCTGATTATATTATTTGTTCTTATTGCAATTAATCCAACGGAAAAACCCCCCTCACAGGTGTATCAAGTATCTTTCATCTATAGGGGTGATGTTTCGGAAGATAATCAAAGAATCATACGGCAAGGATTAGAACAAGCTGCCAACGACTTTAATGTGGAATTAACCTCTATAGCTACAGGTAATATAGCGACTGCAGATGAACAAGTCAAATTAATTCAAAAAGAGGTTGAAGAAGGAACGGATGCTATTTTAATCGAACCTATTGATGAGGAATTAGTAGAAAAAAAAATAAGAGAAGTACAAGAAAAAATACCCATCATTGAATTAAACTCTGAAACAACGGGGAAAAGCAAAAAAAATATTTCTAAGATTCAAAGCAAAGGGTATGACCTAGGGACGGATTTAGCAAAGAAAATTGTGAAGCATGTACAGTTGCACGAAACGGTAGTTTTGCTGAAGTCAGGTTTGAAGTATAGTGATATTAATAATAAATATCAGGGTGTATATGATTATCTGGTTCAAAAAAATATACCAATACAAGAGATACAGCTTGGAAATAATGAAAAAAGTAACGAAACAACAATTATTAATTTAATGTGTAATCAAGAGACAAGACATCTTGTGGCCTTTGATAGTGTGGTCTTGGAGTTATTGGGGAAAGTAAAAAAAGAGGGGATAAATCAGAAATACATACAGATATATGGGATGGGAAAAACGAATCAAATTATTTCATATGTGGAAGAAGATGTGATACAGGTAATAGGTGTAGACAATGAATATAGTATAGGTTATCTAGGGATACAAAAGGCAGTCGCATATATAGAAGGGACAACAAGTGGGAACAAGGAGATTGAATATGCTATTATAGATCGTCATAATATTTATACAACAAAAAATCAAAGATTATTATTTCCATTTGTACAATAAGTATCAAGGGGGACATTATGAAGAAGTCTATAGTTAAAATTGGGAAAATGATATTAGCTGGGATTTTAATTTGTTCATTAACGGGATGCAAGGAGCAAAAAAATGAGCAAAGTAAGGATGATACAATTAAAATAGGTGTAGCAATTTATAGAGGAGATGATACATTTGTTTCATCCTTACATAATTATTTAGAGAGCGGATTAAAGGAAGAGGAAGAACGTATTGGAAAAAAAATATTATTAAGTAAGGCAGATGCTAAAAATAGTCAAAGTAATCAGAATGATCAAGTGGATACTTTTATCAATAAAGATTACGATGTGATTTGTGTAAATATGGTGGATCGCACTGCCGCTGCTGTTATTGTTGACAAAGCAAAGGAAGCTAATATACCAATTATTTTTTTTAACAGAGAACCAGTAGAAGAGGATATGAAGATTTGGAACCAGACATATTATGTAGGTAGCAACGCACAGGAAGCTGGAATTATGGAGGGGGAGATTATAACAGATGCATTTCACAAAAATCATCAAATTATAGATAAGAATCAGGATGGTAAATTGCAGTATGTGATGTTAGAAGGTGAGCAGGTACATCAAGATGCATTGATAAGAACAGAATATTCTATAAAAGTCCTTGTAAATAATCAAATTCCGATGGAAAAACTGGCAAGTGGAACGGCAAATTGGATGCGTTCTCCAGCATACGAGACAATGATATCTTGGCTAAACGAATATGGAAGTCAAATTGAGGTGGTCATAAGTAATAATGACGAAATGGCACTTGGCGCCATCGAAGCGCTAAAAGAATATGAGATGTTAGAGCAAGGTCCTTTGGTGGTAGGAATTGATGGAACAAAAGATATGATAGAGGCAATTTCCAAAAAAGAAGCTTATGGAACTGTAAAGAATGATGCAAAATCACAGGCAGAAGCAATCCTTGGACTTGCGTGCTCATTATCAGAGGGACAAAATCCTAATGATAGTGTAGATTATTTAAATGGACATTATGTTAGAATACCACATGCAAAGATAACACAAGAAAATTGTACGGAATAGGAGCCGGGAGTATACGTATATTTATGAAAAATTTAGAATTGTACTAAAATGTTAATTTGAATTTATTGCTATATGGGGTTACCATAAAGATATCATATGTTAACAAGTGAATTGATATCTTATAAATGAGGTGATTTTATATGAAATATGCAGTTGTCTTCTTAAGTAAGACAGGGAACACAGAAAAACTAGCAAAGGCAATATATGAAGCAATTCCAGATGATTCTAAAGATATCCAGAGACTCAGCAATCAAACCGATCGAGAGATAGCAGAAACTATATTTGTTGGATTCTGGACAGATAGGGGAACTTGTAGTATGGAAGTAGTTGACTATTTGTCTGAAATACATGATAAAAATATTATTTTATTTGGTACGTGTGGAATGGGTGCTGATAAAGAATATTATCAGCATATCGAGAAACAAGTAAGTGTATGGGTCAGTGATGATAATAATTATCTTGGAACATTCATGTGCCAAGGGAAGATGCCCATTAATATTCGCAAAAAATATGAAGGAATTCTAGAACAAGGTGGGCGAGATGATTTGGCACTGCGGATGCTTCGAAATTTCGATGAAGCACTGTTACACCCGAATCAAGCAGATTATGAGGACGCAGATAGATTTGTGAACAGGATGTTGAATAAAATAGAGTATTAAGAGGGTTGATAAATGATAAGCGCAAACTGATTGTTACTGTGATTCAGTAATTTTAGTAAGCGCTTATTTTAGGTAGTTATGGGAACACTTTGACAAACACTATGAAGTGATAGTACTTTTGATTAATGAAAATAAGCGGTTAAGCAGTAATAAAAAGAAAAATCATTTACTATGGAGTGGTATTATGATAAAATTAGCCTAGTGAATTAGTGAATCAAGGAGAGACATATGAAAAGAATATTATTAAAACTAAGTGGTGAAGCACTTGCAGGTGATAAGAAAACAGGATTTGATGAGGCAACATGTATTGGTGTCGCAAAGCAAGTGAAACAATTAGTAGACGATGGGATGCAAGTTGCAATTGTAACTGGTGGTGGAAACTTTTGGCGTGGTAGAACAAGTGAGACGATTGATCGCACCAAGGCAGACCAAATTGGAATGTTGGCTACAGTTATGAATTGTATTTATGTATCGGATATTTTTAGACATGTAGGGATGATAACAGAAGTATTTACTCCGTTTGTATGTGGAGCATTTACTAGCTTATTTTCTAAAGATGCGGCGGTGGATGCTTTGAATGCTGGAAAAGTGATCTTTTTTGCAGGTGGAACAGGTCATCCGTACTTCTCCACCGATACTGGTGCAGTACTTCGTGCAATCGAAATAGAGGCAGAAGCAATGTTGTTAGCAAAAGCAATTGATGGAATATATGACAGTGATCCAAAGAAGAATCCTTTGGCAAAGAAATATAACGAAATATCTATTCAAGAGATTATTGATCAAAAACTTGCAGCTGTTGATTTGACTGCATCAATCCTTTGCTTAGAAAATAAAATGCCAATGCTTGTTTTTGGATTAAATGAAAAGAATAGTATTGTGGAAACAATGAATGGTAATTTTACTGGTACAAAAGTAATTGTTTAGAATAAATAAAATTGATTGGGAGGATTAAAAATGAGCGAAAAATTAAAAGCATATGAAGAAAAAATGGGAAAATCATTTAAAAGTTTAGAGGGTGAACTGTCTACGATCAGAGCTGGACGTGCAAACCCACATGTACTTGATAGAATCATGGTTGATTATTATGGAACACCAACACCAATCCAGCAGGTAGCAAATGTATCTATTCCAGAAGCAAGAATGATACAAATTATTCCTTGGGAAGCAAGCATGGTAAAAGAGATAGAAAAAGCAATTATGGTGTCTGACTTGGGCATTAATCCTACGAATGATGGTAAGATGATTCGCCTTGTATTTCCAGAATTAACCGAAGATAGACGTAAGGAATTGGTAAAAGAGGTAAAGAAAAAAGGGGAAGCTGCTAAAATAGCTGTTCGTAACATTCGGCGTGACGGCAATGATGCATTTAAGAAATTAAAAGGTTCAGAGGTATCCGAAGATGAGATCAAAGATTTAGAGGAGCAACTTCAAAAACTTACAGACAAATTTATCAAAGACGTTGATAAGGCCATTGAAGAAAAATCGAAAGAAGTATTGACGGTGTAAAAGAATCCAGAGGAAGGATAAACAAGGAAGGGTGGAATATAGACGCCTTTCCTTGTTTATCCTTATATAACGTGTGAAAATTATAAGGAGGTACTGTATGAAAGGACCTGAGCATGTAGCGATTATCCTGGATGGTAATGGACGTTGGGCGAAGGAGCGAGGAATGCCAAGAAATTATGGTCATGCACAAGGCAGTAAGGCCGTTGAAAATATCTGTGAAGACGCATATAATATGGGAGTAAAGTATTTGACTGTATATGCTTTCTCTACTGAAAATTGGAATCGACCAAAGAGTGAAGTGGATGCACTGATGACACTCTTAAGAAATTACATGAAGACTTGTGTTAAGCGGGCCATGAATAATAATATGAAAGTTCGGGTAATTGGTGATATAACAGCGTTAGCTGATGATTTACAAAAAAGTATTATAAATTTACAAGATAAAACAAAAGATAATACAGGGCTTAACTTTACAATCGCAATCAATTACGGAAGCCGTGATGAAATTGTTCGCGCTACGAGAAGAATTATGGAAGATTGTAAAAATGGGAAAATAGATTCGGTAGACATGAGCGAGAGGATTTTCGAATGTTACTTAGATACGAATGGGATTCCAGATCCAGATTTATTAATTCGCACGAGCGGTGAGAAGCGTTTATCTAATTTCTTATTGTGGCAATTAGCATATACAGAATTCTACACTACTGACATTCACTGGCCAGATTTTACAAAAGTGGAATTGAAAAAAGCTATTGATAAATACAATAGTAGAGATAGACGATTTGGAGGAGTCCGGGAGGAAAGTTAGATGTTTAAGACGAGATTACTTAGTGGGATTTTATTAATCATTGTTGCGTTGATTACAATTATAAGTGGTGGGCCGATTCTTTTCATAACACTGCTAATCGTAAGCTTGATTGGTATGAGCGAATTATATAAAATCTTAGGGATACAAAACAAACTATTAGGGGCTATTGGATATTGTACAGCTATTGTTTATTATGGAATGATATATATGGGAAAAGGAGACTTTTTCACTTTACTTTCCATTTGTTTTTTAATATTGGTAATGATGGTTTATGTGTTTGCATTTCCAACATACCAGTCGAATCAAGTAATGATGACTTATTTTGGAGTATATTATGTTGCAGTTATGTTATCTTATGTATATCAAACGCGTATGTTACATCAGGAGACAACAAAACAAGGAATGTATTTAGTATGGTTAGTGTTTATATCCTCTTGGGGATGTGATACCTGCGCCTATTGTGTGGGAATGCTATTAGGAAAGCATAAAATGGCACCTAAATTAAGTCCGAAGAAATCAATAGAAGGTGGTATTGGTGGTGTAGTAGGCGCAGCATTATTAGGTGCACTATATGCTTTGATTATAAACTTAATAGTGGGAACTTCTGATATTAGCATAGCTAGCTATGCCCTTATCTGTGGAATAGGAGGGATGATTTCACAAGTTGGAGATTTATCAGCATCTGCAATTAAACGAAATCATGAAATTAAAGACTATGGGAAGCTAATACCAGGTCATGGTGGTATCTTAGATAGATTTGACAGTGTGATATTTACGGCACCTGTTATTTATTACTTATCGGTATTTTTGTTAAAATAAGTGAGGATGTACAATGAAAAAAATTGCGATATTAGGGACAACGGGTTCTATTGGAACACAAACTTTGGAAGTGGTAAGAGAACAACCGGATATAGAAGTGTTGGGAATGGCAGCTGGTAGAAATATTGTTCTTTTAGAAGAACAAATACGTGAATTCAAACCTCGTATAGTTGCAGTTTGGGAAGAAGAGAAGGCAAAAACATTAAAAATACGTATCAAAGATATGGATATAAGGGTAGTATTTGGAATGGAAGGGCTCATTGAAGTTGCAACCATGCAGGGGATAGATACTCTTGTAACCGCTATTGTTGGAATGATTGGTATACGTCCAACGATTGAGGCTATTAAGGCACATAAAAATATAGCGCTAGCAAACAAGGAAACTTTAGTAACGGCAGGACATATTATTATACCTTTGGCAAAAGAATGTAATGTATCCATTTTACCTGTGGATAGTGAACATAGTGCCATTTTTCAATCGTTACAAGGAAATGACAAAAAAGCAATCGATAAAATACTATTAACTGCTTCTGGTGGCCCATTCCGTGGAAAGAAAAAGGAAGATCTTAGGGATATCAGAGTGGAAGATGCATTAAAACATCCTAATTGGAGTATGGGAAAAAAAATCACGATAGACTCTTCTACCATGATAAATAAGGGCTTAGAAGTCATAGAAGCAAAGTGGTTATTTGATGTCGAAATTGAACAAATACAGGTTGTCATACAACCACAAAGCGTGATTCATTCCATGGTAGAATATGTAGATGGAGCAATAATGGCGCAGTTGGGAACACCGGATATGAAATTGCCGATTCAATATGCATTATATTATCCAGAAAGGAGATTTCTTAAAGGAGAACGATTAGACTTTACAAAATTAATGAAAATTACTTTTGAACAGCCTGATATGGAAACATTTCCTGGTTTGAAATTAGCATATGTTGCAGGAAAACTTGGTGGAACACTTCCAACAGTCTATAATGCTGCAAATGAGAGAGCAGTATTTAAATTTTTGGAGAAACAAATTGGCTATTTGGATATACCTAAGATTGTAGAAGATTGTATGAGAGCTCATAAAGTTCGCATTAATCCTACCGTTGATGAGATACTACAAGCAGAAATGGAAACCTATGAAAGAATAGAGAGCAGGTGGTAGATTGATGGGAATTATATTGGCATTGTTACTTTTTAGTTTTATTGTTATTGTACATGAGTTAGGACATTTTTTACTTGCAAAGAAAAACGGGATAAATGTATCTGAATTTTCATTAGGAATGGGGCCTCGTATTATCAGCAAACAAATAGGTGAGACACGATACTCGTGGAAGCTTCTTCCCTTAGGAGGTTCATGTATGATGGGAGAAGATGAAGTTGATGATATGTCAGAAGGTAGTTTTAATAGCAAGTCTGTTTGGGCGAGAATGTCAGTGATAGCTGCCGGGCCTATATTTAACTTTATATTAGCATTCATTTTGTCAACAATTTTGGTGTTTTGGGTAGGATATGATGCACCGGTAGTTGACAAATTAACCCCTGGATTTCCTGCCCAAGAAGCAGGAATTCAGCCAGGTGATACCATTGTGAAAATGAACCAAAAACCCATTAATATATGGAGAGAAGTGGCTATTTACAATCAATTTCATCAAGGTCAAAGTATAGATGTTACTTATGAAAGGGATGGGAAACAATATACAGCAACTGTTGTACCTGCAAAAGATGAAACTGGACGCTATATTATGGGGGTATTTGGAAGCGGTAACACAAAAGCCGGATTCTTTAAGTCGTTGCAATATGGAGTGTATGAAGTAAAGTACTGGATTTGTACTACAATGGAAGGACTAAAACAGTTAGTAACAGGAGCGGTAGGAATAGAACAAATGTCCGGACCAGTAGGTATTGTGAATTTTGTTGGAGACACATATGAGCAGAGTGCGCCAAATGGATGGGAAGTAGTGGTTGGAAATCTCATGAATATTGCGATTTTATTGACAGCCAATTTAGGAGTAATGAATTTACTACCAATCCCTGCCTTAGATGGGGGCCGGTTAGTTTTTTTAGTTATTGAAGCAATTCGTAGAAAAAGAATACCACCGGAAAAAGAGGGAATGGTACATTTTGCAGGATTTGTATTATTAATGTTGCTAATGGTAGTAATTATGTTTAATGATATTAGGAATTTAATTATATAAAAAAGAGGTTTCCTCATTTTTCTGAGGAGACCTTTTTTGTTCACATTTATAATTGTGGATTATGGTTAAAAAAGGGTATATAATTAACAAGAAAGTAAAGACTGCAGGTGTGAAATACAAGATAATCTGGAGGGATTAGCATACTAGTACGGGAGGTGTATGAAATGCGGGTAGTCACTGTGGAGGAATTAAAAGAACAACTTAGTCAAAGGGATACAAAAGAGATACTTAAACTTAAAAGCATTAAAATATGTAATGTTGACTTAAAGGGATGGATGTTAGATTATATCGATTTTTCTTTAAGTATATTTGATCAAGTCTGTTTTGATGGGGCATGTCTCGATCATACAATTTTAGAAAATGCACTATTTCATCGATGTACATTGCGAAATACGAGTTTACGATATGCGAACATGAAGGGGGCTTCACTTCGTTATATCGACATGGCCAAAGCAAATATCGAAGGTGCTAATATGTATTCTTCGATCTTAGAATATGCAAATTTAAAGGAAATTATCTATAATGATGATACGAAATTTTTTAAGATGTATTGTCCAGAGGCAGGAGCAATCCTTGGGTATAAGAAATGTATGAATGATAGGTTAGTTCAACTATTGATTCCAGCGAGTGCCAAACGAAGCTCGGCAACCTATCGTTCCTGTAGATGTAACAAAGCAAAAGTATTAACAATTAAGAATTTTGATTACACCGAAACATATGAAGAGGCCTGGTCCTTGGTGGATGAAAACTTTGTATATAGGGTAGGTGAATGGGTAGAAGTGGTTGATTTTGATGAAAATAGATGGAAGGATTCTACTACAGGTATACACTTTTGGTTAACGAGGGAAGAAGCATTTGGCTACTAATAAAGGGTATAAATGGCAGAAAATAAACAGTAATAATACAATTAGCAGATGGAAAGTGAGGAGTAAATGGACAATTTAGAACATACACACAAACGACGTATTCGTTATAAAGGGACACATCCCAAAAAATATCAAGAAAAATACAAGGAGCTTCAACCAGAGAAATACGGGGATACTATAGAAAAGATTATTCAAAAGGGAAGTACACCTGTCGGAATGCATATTTCAATATGTGTCAATGAAATTCTTGACTTTTTGCAGATCAAACCAGGACAAAAAGGATTAGATGCAACCCTAGGATATGGTGGGCATACTTTGGAAATGTTAAAATGTCTAGAATCTAATGGACATATATATGCTCTTGATGTAGATCCTATTGAATCAGTAAAAACAAGAAAGCGGTTAGCGGATAAAGGTTATGGTTCTGATATATTAACAATTAAGCAGTTGAATTTTGCTCATATTGACCAAGTAGCAAATGAAGTGGGTCTGTTTGATTTTGTGTTAGCAGATTTAGGGGTCTCGTCCATGCAGATAGATAACCCTGAACGAGGGTTTTCCTATAAAAAGGAAGGTCCATTAGATTTGCGCTTAAATCCTAAAAAAGGAATATCAGCAGCAGAGAGGTTAAAAAATATATCACAAGAGGAATTGCAGGGTATGCTGATTGAAAATGCAGATGAGCCTTATGCTAAAGAAATTGCTAAAGCAATTATAGATGAAATTAGAAGTGGAAATGATATATCAACAACAACGAAACTTCAACAGATTATTGAAGATGCTCTTTCATTTGTTCCTATGGATAAACGAAAAGATACTATGAAAAAGTCATGCCAAAGAACGTTCCAAGCATTACGTATAGATGTTAATAATGAATTTGAAGTGCTATATAATTTTCTGGAGAAACTTCCGAATGTCCTTGCAAAAGGTGGACGAGTTGCAATTCTTACGTTTCATTCAGGAGAAGATAGACTTGTTAAAAAATCCTTTAAACGTTTACAACGAGAAGGCATTTACAGTAGTGTTTCTAATGAGGTCATTCGCCCATCAGCAGAAGAATGTAGTAGGAATGGACGAGCAAGGTCAACGAAAATGAGATGGGCTATCAGAGGATAGTATAGGAAATACACCTAAAATTATAGAATTCTTAAGACTAAAGATAACTATTCCTTAACAATATATTGTTATTATAAAAATATATGGAGGAAGATGAAATGATATTATACTATTTGATAATGGTATTACCAATTGTGGCGATAGCTTCAGTATTGGTTTATCTGCCAGTTTTTTTTATAAAAAAGAAACAATACGGAAAACGGACATTTAGTAGGCATGTTGCAATATATACATTAATTGGAGTTGTACTAAGTATTCTATATGCAACCATTTTAATTTATGGTTTTGATATTAACTTTTGTCCTGCGTACTATTTTCTAAATTTAATTCCCTTTGTTTGGATAAAGGAAACGTATGAAATGGGGGTAGGAAAGATGATAGAGCAATTATTAATGAACATTGTGATGTTAATTCCATTGGGTTTCATCTTACCTATTGTATTTAAATCAGTAAGAAAATGGTGGAAAACAGGACTTACTATTTTGAGTTTCATTTTTTTGATTGAGACCTTTCAATATTTTATTGGAAGATCAGCTGATATTGATGACGTAATAATGAATACCTTTGGTGGTTTAATTGGCTATGGATTGTCGAGTATATGTAATCATTCCTTGGAAAGCAAAAAATGGTGGAAGAATGCATGCAATGACATCTAGCTAGCGGATTTATAAGATATAAAAAAGAGGTTTCCTTTTTCATGAAGGGAACCTCTTTTGATAGAAGAAGACGATAAAGTGAGAAGATATGCTTATGATAATTCCGCAATCCGTGAAACAGCAACGTAGATTTCTGAAATTTTGTACCAAGTCTTATAATCCACCGTGCCTGTTTCAGGTAATCCGAATACATTTTGAAACTTTTTAACAGAAGCAGCTGTTGCAGGACCATATATCCCATCGGCTGTAATTTTAGGAATGGCGGGATATGCACCTGCAATGACGTTAAGCTGCTCTTGAATTTGTTTGACTTTATCACCGGAAGAACCATTTTCTAATATATAACCAGGCCATGAAGATGGAATACCTGAGACTTCCTGTGCTGCATTGATATACATATCGTCCCCGTAATAGTAGCGAAGGATTTCGATTGGTGAATAACCTTCATCACCAAGAGCCTTTGATCCCCATTGCGTCATCCAATCCGGACAGCTAACTTGACGTCCATCACAATACTGAGTTAAGATTGGCTGTCGTACATTAGGTCGTGATAAGTAGGAAGAAAACAATTCATCTGTAATTGCTGAGATAGAATCGAATACATTCCGTTCAGGAATCCATTTATGATCAAAGGCGGTAGAAGAAGTAATGGTAAAATCATAGCCCTTATTACGATACCACTCTGTATATACACGATTTAATGTAAAGGACATAATAGCTAATATATTAGCCCTTATGGTATCTTCAGGCCAGGTCGCGTAAATCTCACTTGAAGCAACATTCTTGATATAATCTTTATATTTCACATAATAATTTTTAGCAGTTGTATCTTTTGGAGAACCATCATGGACAACGATAAATTCTGGAACAACCACACGGCTAAGCACAATTTCCCCAGTTTCATTCATAGGTTTTATTTCATCTTCTGGAATTTTAGGAGGGTATGTTGCGTATAAAGTATGGGCGGCAATGACATATACATTCTCTTTATCTGTAGTAGAGTCGATTGGTCTCATTGCGATATTTTGTAATGCAGTAACATCTGGAAGTATTTCTGCACCTGAAATACTAATTCGTTCATAGCCAGGGGCAAATACATCAATGGTATATTCAGAATAAGGTTGTGCTTCGATTTTAGGATTCAGACTGTACTCTAATGGCGGGGTATCTAGTTCAATTGTCTCGGTTTGACCAGAAGTATCTGTTTTCAATTCTTCAATTGTCTTATCAGGTATACCAGTATAGGAAAGTGAAATTGTCGCATCAGGAATTGGGTAAGCGGTAATCGAAGATGTAACAGATATTTTCAGCTTTCCCTTATCCACGGTATCTAATTGCATCGATTTTAATGGATCCATAATAAGTTACCTCACATAGTTCTATTACTATTAATATATTATGGATAATTTCCAGTGTGCATTAATTTTGTTTATCAAGTGACAAAAATTAACCTTTCCAGAAAAAGATATTAACTTAAAACAAACAATTCTAAAATATACTATGCAATAGATTGGTATTATTTTTTGCTGATCTTACATGATTAATGATAGGTCCATTAGAATCTTTTACATATAGAAGAAAATGTATACAAGAGTATTTGGAGGGGTTATAGAATGAACATTATTAGCATAAGAGCACTTTCGAAAAAGTTCAAAATAGATGAAAGTAACGAGGAAAAAATTTTAAAAAATTTAGAATTGTCAATAACAATCATTGAAATGCGAGATGGAAGAATAGAAAATCAAATATCACTAAACCGTAGCAATGCATCTATAGGAGTTTTAAATCAAGAAGATGCAGCATATATTGAAGAATTAGTAGAAAAACATACAGTTAAATATCTTGAAAGTCCTTTTGCAGTAGCTATGGATAGTATTGCGATAGATACAAATGGGGTATTAAACCTTTTAAAAATTGTACCTTATATAATTTTAGAATTAAATACCGCAGACGATACATCTAAAATTGTTATGATAGGTGTAATTTTGTATATGAAGCCATTATTATTACCAGCATTTCTTCCGTCTTTTCTATAAAAAAATTAGTAAAATGGATTCGGCAGAGGCACTAAGATATGAATAAATAATTTCCATTGTGCATTAATTCTATTTATCATATAATAAGATTATCTATTGAATAGGAGTTAAACGATGCAAAGAAAAAGTAAAAGGAAACATTTAGGTGGTTGTATTGTACCTTTTGTAGTTGTAATGTTGATTGGACTTTCTACAGCAGCAGGTTTTTCGATGTTAGTGAAAAAAGGTATTATCTCAGATCACTATCAGATTGCTAGTGTAGCGAACATGGCAGAAGCATTACCTTTTCAAGAAATAACTATAGATGAAAAAGAATTTGTAAATAAATACTATTATCAGCAATTAACTTCAGATGAACAACTAATATACAAAGAGATATTACAAGGTATTCGAAATGATGCAAAGGAAATTTATCTCCATATGGAGGATGGAGAACGAGCAATGATATTGTATCAATATGTTTTATATGATTACCCAGAATTTTTTTGGTGCAGTGAAAGTGTGCATGTTACATATAATCCTTCTGCAAAGGGACAGGAGGGCTATTCCATATTGCAACCAACGTATTCCTATGAGGGGATACAAAAAGAACAGATGAAGCAAGCAGTTGAACGAGAAGTAAGTACATGCCTTGCAAGCATTTCTTCAGAGGCCACAGAATATGAAAAAATAAAATATGCGTATGAATATATCATTAATACAACAGATTATAATAGCGAGGCTTCAGACAATCAAAACATTTACAGTGTATTTGTCAATAAACAATCGGTCTGTGCAGGTTATGCAAGGGCAAATCAATATCTACTAGAACGAATGGGCATGTTCTGTACTTATGTCACTGGTGAGGTGACTTCAGATGAACGAGGAACACAATTGCATGCGTGGAATATGGTACGGTGCGATGGAGAATACTATTACGTAGATGCCACATGGGGAGATCCCATCTATTTGGAAGGCGAAGAAAAACAAGGTGCTAATATCAATTATGATTACTTATGTTGTAACCAAGATGAACTTTTTAAAACACATACCATACAAGGTGAAATTTCATTTCCGGAATGTCATTCTATGGAATATAATTATTATGTAATCAATGGGATGTATTACGAAGTATTTGATAGAGACGAGGCACTTCACGTAATGAAGAATGACATTAATCAAGGAAGAAGCAATACTGTTTTCAAATATGGAGACGCTTTGATTTATCAAGAGGCAAGCAATATCATTATCAACGAATTGCTAGGAGAAGCAGCACAATATTTAATGAAATCTTATGGATTACAAGAAGTGAAATATTACTATCAATTGGATGAAACAGCTAATAGAATTACGCTATATTGGAAGTATGAATAGATTTATAAAATGAAAATGCAGGGAATCTAAAAATAGTAGTTGAAATACTTTATAAAATGTGGTAAACTCTTTACAATTTGAGAATAAGGGCGCTCTGAAAGACTTTCAAGGGCGCTTTTTTCTGAGTAGATAAGTATGAAGGGATAAAGGTGATAAGATGAAAGCATTTTTAATTTTAGAAGATGGAACCGTATTCACTGGAACTAGTATTGGCTCCAAAAGGGATATGATTAGTGAAATCGTATTTAATACCTCGATGACTGGCTATTTAGAGGTTTTGACTGACCCTTCTTATGCGGGACAAGCGGTTGTTATGACATATCCGTTGATAGGAAATTATGGAATATGTTATGAAGATATGGAATCTAAAAAAGCTTGGCATGATGGTTTTATTGTTCGTGAATTATCAAGGATGCCAAGTAATTTTAGAAGTGGTGGAACAATTCAAGAGTTTTTAGAAAAACAAGATATTCCAGGTATAGCAGGGGTTGACACAAGGGCACTTACAAAAATTTTACGAGAAAAAGGAACTATGAATGGAATGATTACGACAAATGAGCAGTATAATCTTGGAGAAATTATTCCTAAATTAAAAGCCTATACGGTGGGAGATGTAGTATCAAAAGTAACTTGTGACGAAAAGTATGTAATTCATGGACAAGGTCCAAAGGTTGCACTTATGGACTTCGGTGCAAAAAGAAATATTGCCAAATCTTTAAATGAGCGTGGTTGTGAAGTGACTGTTTATCCGGCACACACCACTGCAGAAGAAATCATTTCAGCAAATCCAGACGGAATTATGTTGTCTAATGGACCTGGAGATCCAAAAGATTGCGTAACAATCATCAAAGAAATCAAAAAACTTTATCATACAGATATTCCTATATTTGCTATTTGTTTGGGACATCAATTGATGGCTCTTGCTAATGGTGCGGATACGCATAAGCTAAAATATGGTCACAGAGGTGGAAATCACCCTGTAAAAGACTTGCATACAAATAAAGTTTATATATCATCACAGAATCACGGATATGTGGTAGATTCAGAAGGTTTGGATGCATCGGTGGCAAAACCTGCATTTGTAAATGTTAATGATAGTACAAATGAGGGCCTAGAATATGTTGGAAAACAAATCTTTACAGTACAATTTCATCCGGAAGCTTGTCCAGGGCCACAAGATTCTAGTTACTTATTTGATCGTTTTATGAATATGATGGGAGGAACAAAATAATGCCAAGAAATAATAACATAAAAAAAGTATTAGTGATTGGTTCAGGCCCGATTGTTATTGGACAAGCAGCAGAATTTGATTATGCAGGAACACAGGCTTGTCGTTCTTTAAAAGAAGAAGGGATAGAAGTTGTTCTACTAAACTCCAATCCAGCTACCATTATGACAGACAAAGATATTGCAGATAAAGTTTATATCGAACCTTTGACGGTAGAAGTTGTAGAACAACTTATTTTAAAAGAACAGCCAGATAGTGTACTACCAACGCTGGGAGGACAGGCTGCTTTAAATTTAGCAATGGAGTTAGAAGAAGATGGATTTCTGAAAAAACACGCTGTTAGTCTTATTGGTACTACATCTGAAACGATTAAGAAAGCAGAGGATCGTTTGGAATTTAAGACTACTATGGAGAAGATTGGTGAGCCATGTGCAGCTTCCTTGGTGGTTGAAAATCTTGAGGATGGAATCACGTTTGCAGAGGAAATTGGTTATCCAGTGGTATTACGTCCAGCCTATACTTTAGGCGGTAGTGGCGGTGGTATTGCAGAAGATAGAGAACAATTAGAAGAAATCTTGGAAAACGGACTTCGTTTATCAAGGGTGGGGCAGGTTTTAGTAGAACGTTGTATTGCAGGATGGAAAGAGATAGAATATGAAGTAATGCGTGATGGAAATGGTAACTGTATTACTGTGTGTAATATGGAAAATCTAGATCCTGTAGGTGTACATACAGGTGATAGTATAGTAGTTGCACCTTCTCAAACATTGGCAGATAAAGAGTATCAGATGTTGCGTACTTCCGCACTTAATATTATTAATGAGCTAAAGATTACAGGAGGATGTAATGTACAGTATGCACTTCATCCGACTAGTTTTGAGTATTGTGTTATTGAGGTAAACCCACGAGTAAGTCGTTCTTCAGCATTGGCATCAAAAGCAACTGGATACCCAATTGCAAAAGTTGCGGCAAAAATTGCGCTTGGTTATACGTTAGATGAAGTGAAAAATGCGATTACAGGGAAGACTTATGCAAGTTTTGAACCAATGTTAGACTATTGTGTGGTAAAAATTCCAAGACTCCCGTTTGATAAATTTATTAGTGCTAAGAGAACCCTGACTACACAGATGAAAGCAACTGGAGAAGTTATGAGTATTTGTGATAATTTTGAAGGCGGTCTAATGAAAGCTATTCGTTCTTTGGAGCAACACGTGGATAGTCTGATGTCTTATGATTTTTCAACTTTTAGTAAAGAGGATATTCTAGAACAATTATCAGTTGTTGATGACCGAAGAATCTGGGTCATTGCAGAGGCAATCCGCAAAGGAATCTCATATGAAGAAATTCACACTATTACAAAGATAGATCTTTGGTTTATTGACAAAATAGCTATTATTGTTGAAATGGAGGAAGCTTTAAAAGGACAACCATTAACACCAGAGTTATTAAAAGAAGCGAAACGTATGGAATTTCCAGATAATGTGATTGGAAGACTTGTGGGAAAGACAGAATTAGAAATACATGATATGCGAAAAACCCATGGAATTGTTGCAGCCTATAAGATGGTAGATACGTGCGCAGCAGAATTTGCAGCGGCAACTCCATATTATTATTCGGTTTATGGTAGTGAAAATGAAGTGGAAGAAACAAGGAATAAGAAAAAAGTATTAGTTCTTGGTTCGGGTCCAATTCGTATTGGACAAGGAATTGAATTTGACTTTTGTTCTGTTCATTGTACATGGGCATTTTCGAAAGAAGGATATGAGACCATCATTGTAAATAATAATCCAGAGACAGTGAGTACAGATTTTGATATCGCAGATAAGCTGTACTTTGAACCATTAACGCCGGAAGATGTGGAAAGCATTGTAGATATAGAAAAGCCTGATGGAGCAGTCGTTCAATTCGGTGGTCAGACAGCTATTAAGTTAACGGAAGCATTGATGAAGATGGGTGTGCCTATTTTAGGAACATCTGCAGAAAATGTAGATGCAGCAGAGGATAGAGAATTATTTGACAAAATACTTGAAGATTGTGGTATTCCAAGACCACAAGGAGGAACTGTTTTTACAGCTGAGGAGGCGAAAAAGGTTGCAAATGAATTGGGATATCCAGTTCTTGTAAGACCGTCCTATGTACTAGGGGGACAAGGAATGCAGATTGCAATCAATGATCATGATATTGATGAATTCATTGGAATTATTAATCGAATTGCACAAGATCACCCTATTTTAGTTGATAAATATTTAGTTGGTAAGGAAATTGAGGTAGACGCAGTATGCGATGGCGAGGATATCTTGATTCCGGGCATTATGGAACATATTGAACGTGCGGGTATACATTCAGGAGACAGTATATCAGTGTACCCTGCCCAAAGTATTTCTGAAAGTACTAAAGTGAAAATAGAAGATTATACACGTAAACTTGCTAAGTCATTGCATGTAATTGGTCTTATAAATATTCAGTTTATTGTATGCGGTGAAGAGGTATATGTGATTGAAGTAAACCCAAGATCAAGTCGTACGGTACCTTATATTAGTAAGGTTACAGGCATTCCGATTGTTCCTTTGGCAACAAAAGTAATTATTGGAAATACTATTAAGGGATTAGGATATACAACAGGACTTCAAAAGGAGGCCGATTACATTGCAATTAAAATGCCTGTATTTTCGTTTGAGAAGATCCGAGGAGCAGATATCAGTTTGGGACCAGAGATGAAATCAACGGGTGAATGTCTAGGAATTGCGAGAACATTTAATGAGGCCCTCTATAAAGCATTCTTGGGGGCTGGCATTAACTTACCAAAGCATAAAAATATGATTATGACCTTAAAAGATGAAGATAAAGAAGAAGGTATAGCAATTGCTCGCCGATTTGAACAGCTTGGGTATCGTATTTTTGCAACGAAAGGTACGGCAGAAGCGCTAAAATCAAAAGGAGTAAAGGCCGTACGTACCAACAAGATTGAACAGGAATCTCCAAATCTAATGGATTTGATTCTTGGTCATGAAATAGATCTAGTAATTGATACACCACCACAGGGTGCGGATAGAGCGCGTGATGGGTTCATTATTCGACGCAACGCTATTGAGACTGGTGTGAATGTACTGACATCCTTGGATACAGCAGAGGCACTTGTTACTAGTTTGGAAAATACGGATGTAAATCAATTGACATTGATAGATATTGCAACAGTTCAATAAAATGTATTTAATAAAAAGTCTGGTTTACCAGACTTTTTATTATGGTAAAATCTTGAAAATTCAATTTGTTAATGATAAGATAGCTAGTAAAAATAAGAATATGGGAGAGGACGTCATGACGCACAAAGAAGATAGAGAAGTTTTGGAATTGGAAGCGGTTCAAGGTGGAACAGGAATTTTAAAGAGAGAGGCATTAATAACTCCGGAACAATGGGGACAACATTGTGGACTTTTTGCAGAAGTTACCTTAGTTCCTGGAGCCGTGCTGGGATATCATGAACACCATGGAGAGACAGAGACTTATTATATAACGAAAGGAAATGGTATCTATAATGAAAATGGTAAGTTCCTGGAAGTAAAAGCTGGCGATGTGACATTTTGTGAGGATGGTAAAGGGCATGGTATGGAGAATACGGGAAGCTCTGAACTTACATTTATAGCACTTATATTAAAAAAATAAACAGTAGATTGGAGGGGAAGAATGACTGAGAGAGAAAAAATGTTAGCTGGGGAACTATATAAGGCCTGGGATGCAGAATTGGCAAAAATGAGAGCGGACGCCAGGGTGTTTACAGAAGAATTACGGAAAACACCTATTCAGGAAGAAGAAAAGAGAAGAACCTTACTGCAGCAAATGTTAGGCTCTTGTGGTACATATCCTTATGTTGAAAATAACTTCCGTTGTGATTATGGGTGCCATATTCACGTAGGGGATAATTTTTACGCCAATTTTGATTGTGTCATGTTAGATGCTGCCGAAATAAAAATAGGGAATAACTGCATGATAGCTCCTCAAGTAGGATTGTATACGGCCACTCACCCATTAGACGTGGCAAGAAGAGTAGATCAACTACTTGAATATGCACAACCAATCACTATTGGTGATAATTGTTGGATTGGTGGTCATGCAACCATTCTTCCAGGGGTTACCTTGGGTGACAATGTTGTGGTTGCAGGAGGTGCAGTTGTAACAAAGAGCTTTGGGAATAATGTGGTAATAGGTGGGAATCCTGCACGGGTGCTGAAAAATATAAAAAAATAATTCAAAACCATTGACGTATATAGATTGCCGATATATAATGAGTATATCGACAATCTATATAGGAGGAGAATTATGGCTATTGATAAAAGTTTAGTATCAGGAAGTACTGCAATGCTAATTATGAAGTTGTTGGAATCAAAAGATATGTATGGATATGAGATGATCGATTTGTTAAGTCAACGATCTCAGAATGTATTTGATTTGAAGGCAGGGACTCTTTATCCATTGCTTCACGCTTTAGTAAAAGAAGGATGTTTGGAATCCTATGAGGAAGCATACAATGGGAAAACAAGGAAGTACTATCACTTAACATCGGTAGGAAGTAAAAAATTATCAACAAAAGAGTGCGAATGGAAAGAATATGCAAATGCCATTATGCATGTGATGGGTGGTGCTTATTGTGAATCCTGAAGAATACTTGAGATTATTATCAAGAGAAATTAGTGATTCTTCTATTCGGAAAAAAATACAAGAAGAATTGGCGAACCATTTGGAGGATCAAATAGAAGCCTATGTTCTAGAAGGAGAATCAACAGAAGTTGCTGTGGAGAAAACGATAGAGCAAATGGGAAATCCAAGCACAGTTGGAAGACAATTTAATAAAATATACCGAAAATATTTTGATTGGAAGATATTACTGTATTGTTTTTGTTGGACTTTGGTATTTAAAGCAGTTGCACTTGTAGGCGTTGGAGGCGGTTTACCACAGGAAGCCATAAACATTATAAGATATGCAGGGATAGGATTGTTGCTTCTTAGTTTTGTTTGGTCAGCTGTAGAAAAGTGGTTAGATCTCCCACTGCTTTATGCATGGGGAAATAACTGGAATGGTGGAGCCATAGCAAATAGTGGGTTGCTAGCTGCATTAGGAATTGTCATGTTAGACGTTGATCTTAAGATGACGTTCATTATAACGGTAGGAGTACTTCTAATTATTGGGGTAGAACGAGCAATTATTGCTACGAAAAAGAGCTATTCCTAATGTGATGGGGCTGGTCAAAAGACCAGCCCCATCACATTAGGAAATAGAATCTGAATTTATAAATGCTTTTAAAACGGATAATAAGCGATTATTTTCTTCTGGGAGCATAATACAAAAGCGAAAAAATTCCCCGTGTAAATTCTGAAAAGAAGAACAATCACGAATCATAAAACCTTGTTGAATGGCGTGTTCAAAGACTTGAAAAGAGGTAAGTGAGGAGCGTTGTATTTTGATTAGTATAAAATTTGCAAGTGGTTTGTATGCCTTAACATATTTCCAACATTGTAGTTCTTGATAGATACGATGACGTTCGGTCTCAATCAATTGTTTTGTTTTTGCAATGTAAGGGGTATCTGTTAACATTAATTCGCCAGCAAATGCTCCAAGGCTATTCAAACTCCAGGGATTTTGCAAGTTTTTCATTTGGTCTATAAATTGTATATTGCTAGAGACACCATAACCAAAGCGAATACCAGGAGCGGAAAAAAATTTAGAAACACCGCGTAATACCATGAGATTTTGGTAAGAAGCGATTAATGACATTCCAGTATAATGTGCTATGTTAGAAGTAAATTCTACATATGTTTCATCTATCATTACAAAAATGCCATATTTTTGGCACACATCTAATATCACCTTTAAATCTTTGACAGATAAGGCGGAAGAGGTAGGGTTATTTGGATTGCATAGAATTAATAAATCTATGGATTCCGATAGATGGTTGAGAAATTCTTCTAAATCCAGCATAAAGTTATTTTCTGATTTTAAATAATAATAAGTTAAGGTACTATCAATTAAAGAAAGTTCCCGCTCATATTCAGAATAAGTCGGTCCAAGCAATAACGTATTGTTAGGAGCTATTTGAGAAATTATGAGAGAAATAAGTTCAGAAGCTCCATTTCCAACCACTACATACTCAGGAGGTACAAGACAATAGTTACTAATTGTATTGCGTAATCGGGTATAATTACGATCTGGGTATGAAGAAATAAGGTCAATATTTTGAATTAACTTTGAACGAACAGTATCCGATAGCCCCAAAGGATTTACATTTGCACCAAAGTTTATGATTTGATCTTCGGGTATATGGTAATAGGACGCAACACTTTCGATATCGCTTCCATGAAAAGTTAAATTGGCATTCATAGCTCTCATCCCTTCTTTTCGACTAGTTTCTACAATTCTTGATTGCATGTCATATATGAATAATGATATAATTCATTATATCGCGATTATTTTAAATTGCAATGAAGAATCAATAAGTAGGTGAAAGACTTGAAAAATAAAATCAAACATTTTTCCAAAGGAGATTTCCAATTAGGGAAGCCGAATGTTATATTTCCAGAGACGAAGGTAATATTCAAACTCGGAGAAGGTGAACAATATAAAGGTAGTTTTACTTTGCAAAATCAGGTGGATGGCAATATACGAGGACTTGTTTATCCATCTTCTTTTCGTGTCAAATGTGAGGAACAAGGGTTCGAAGGGAATCCTATTACCATTAATTTTACGTATGACGGACGGGGGCTACCACCAGGACATGTGGAGCATGGTAAATTTACCATTGTATGTAATGGCGGAGAATACGAGATACGATTTGCAGCCATTATCGAACGCCCATATGTAATGACCGAGCATGGAAAGATTCAAAGTATTGAAGATTTTAAGAGGCTGGCATTTAAGGATTATGGAGAAGCAGTACGGTTATTTCGCTCCAGAAGTTTTTATGAGGTTTTAAAATATGAGGAACCAAGAATTCAGCATCTATATGATTACATGCGTACATGGTCCTTGGATGAGCGTGGATTAGAAGAGTTTCTAGTAGGTATTAAACAGAAAGAAAAAATATTTTTAACTCTGAATTGTGATGGAAGTGAATTTAGTGAATTATTGGAAAATACACGTGATACAATAATAATTACCAAGAACACCTGGGGGTATCTAGATATAAAAGTAATCTTAAGAGGTGAATTCTTAAAAATAGATCGGAATGTATTTACAACGGATGATTTTTTTGGGAATACGTTGGAACTGGAATATGAGATTATGGAACATCAATTACATAAAGGCTGTAATTATGGCCAGATTATAATTGAGACACCGTATGAGTCCATACCATATGAAATTGAGGTTACTAAGAATGCAGCAATTCATGAGAATTATAGACTTCAAGACATTAAGTATGCTCAATTAATTAAGAGCTTTTTACATTTAGAGTCTGAAAAATTAGATATAGATACTTGGTTGAAAAAGGCAGAAGTGTCATTAGACGAATTGCAACAACAGACACCAAATGACGATAAATTAAAATTAATACAAGCACATGTGTATTTAATTGCTCATAAAGAAGAGGAAGCTAAATGGGTATTAGAAAATTATAATTATAATAAATTTGCAATTGGAAAAAATGTTGAAATCAACTGTTATTATCTGTTCCTTACGGCTATGTTGCGCAGAGAGTTAGGATATAGTAAGAAGGTAATAGAAGAACTACAAAGGGCTTATTTAAAGAATGCGCATTCTTGGAAATTACTTTGTATGTTGGTGGAGTTAGACCCACATTATAAAGATAGCTATGAACGATTACATGTTTTAGAACGCCAGTTTTATAATGGTGCAAACCAAATAATATTTTATTTAGTTGCATTTAGATGTTACAAAAAGAAAAGCAGCAATCTAAAAAAACTTGGTACCTTTGAGGTGCAAGTATTGATTTTTGCGACTAAATATAAATTGATGACAAAAGATTTAGCTTTGTATACAGCAAATTTAGCTAGTCAGCAAAAAGCATTTGACCCACATATATATAAGATTCTTGTTGAAACTTACAAAATGTTTGAAGAACCGATGATACTAACAGCTATCTGTACCTTACTGATTAAGGGGAATCAGGTTAATCATAAATATTTTGCATGGTATGAAAAAGCGGTTAATTCAGAAATAAAAATTGCACAATTATATGAATATTACATGGCGTCTATTGATGTAAATAAAGTAAGAAGTGCACTTCCTAGAATGGTTCATCTATATTTTTTGCACGGCAATTCCCTAGATTATCAAAGATGTGCCTTACTCTATGCTAACTTAATTGCATACGAGGATGAAACAAGTGATCTATATGAAGATTATAGAGAAGAAATGAAATCTTTCGCGTGGGAACAACTAGAAAAGCGTCATATCAACGAGCAGCTAAGAATTATTTATAAGAGATTTTTATCCGAGCAGGATATGAATGCTGAAAGGCTAAAAGCATTATATGACATTTGTTATGCCTATGAGATTACGACCAACGTTCCTAATATGAAATATGTCATGGTGATTGAAGCAGATGGGGCAATTACGCAAAAAGTACCTTATACAGAGTATGGGGCACAAATCTTTTTGAATCAAAAGGAAGATCGCATTGTATGGGAAGCAATTGATGGCAGACACTATATTGATTCGATTCCTTATGAAACCAGAAGGTTGTTTTATGAATTGCGGTATATTGACATGTGTAAAAAGCACATGGATATCTTACGCCCTACCAAAGAGGAAGAAACACGTGTAGCCTTAACGTTTGACACATTAAATGAGTATGGAATAGATTATTTTGAAGAACATGAGGTGTTTTGCCTCTGCAGTAAAAAAATCAGAGATGAAAACTATAATGAAAATGATTTTTTGACATATGTATGCTATCAACTTTTTAGACGGGAACAGTATGATAAGGTAATACTTACTTATTTAGCAAATTACTTTTGTGGTGCGACCAGAGATATGAAAACTTTGTGGTATATTGCAAGAGATTATGAAGTGTATACGTTTAAGTTATCCGAACGTATATTGACACAGATGCTTTTTGCTGAAATGTTATTTGGAGAGGTAGAGATATTTGAAGATTATTATTCTGGTGATGCAAATTCTGGATTGGTAAAGGCTTATTTAGCCTTTGTTTGTAGAGAATATGTGGTAAGAGAAAGACAACTAGATAGCAAAATCGTCAATGTTTTAGAACAGGAATATATAAAGGGAGAAGAATTATTAGATGTTATGAAAATCGCCCTGCTTAAGTATTATGTTAACAAAGAGCGAGACGAACATGTGAGTGCAATGTTAAAGAAATGTATGCAATCTTTTTGTGAAAAGCAAATATATTTGCCAATGTTTATGCAATACGATGAAGAATGGCTTAGAGAATTCCAAATTTGGGATAAGACAATGATTGATTATGTGGCAAAAGAAAATGGAAAAGTTAAGATTTCTTATCAATTACTAAAGGAGAACGAAGAAACGGTTGAGTTTGTGACTGAATCTATTGCTCCGATGTATGAGAACATTTATGTAAAGTCTTTTGTACTTTTTGAAGGAGAGGTTTTGAAATATACGTTCAAAGAGATAAAAGGAGATGAATTAGTCCATACTGAGAAGCGAGAATTCCGTCTTTCCAGCCGTAAGCATAATACTGGAAAATACGGCAGACTAAATGATATTTCTACTGAAACACAGGATAAAAGAGGTAGGATTTTGGAATATGCTCTGGAGATGGAATTAGCAAATGATATCTTTGTGTTGTATGAATAGGAGGAAAGAGGAAGAATGAGCCATGGTAGTATCATTGGGTTTGACTTAAATGACGATGTTTGTCAAATTAGCTTTTATGATGAAAAGCAACAAGAGCCTGAGACGTTAGAAGTTGCTGCTGATAATTATCAGATTCCACTTACAATAGGAGTGAAAAGAGACCTATGGTTATATGGGAAAGAAGCTAAGAAACTAGCCATAACAAAAGGTGGATATACGGTTTCTAACTTATTTAGCAAGAGCTTAAATAGTGAGAAATTACAATTGGGAAATAAATCATATGAAGCTATTTTCTTATTAACTAAATTTATTCAATTAACACTACAGTCTTTTGCTAAAATCGATACTGTTGTTTTTTGTGTACCGTTTGCAAATGAAGATGTTGCACATATGCTTAAAGGTATTATGCAACATTTGGGAATGGAAAAAGAACATATCCTTGTACAAGACTATAAAGAAAGCTTTTGTAATTATATGTTTTATCAACCAAAAGAGCTATGGCAGTATGAAACGGCGCTTTTTAATTGTGATCGGAATGAAGTACAGGCATATATGTTAAGAAAATTGAAGACAACAAGTGCGAAAGGACAACATACATTTGTAACGGTAGATGCAGTTGCGGAGGCTAAGATGAAAGAGTTAGCTTTTGTTTATCCAGTATTGAACATTGAATCTGGGAAAGTTGCGGATGAAAGGTTTAAACTTTTTATTCAGAGTGTATTTGATAAAAAGGTTGTTTCATCTGTATTTTTAACCGGAGAAGGATTTGAAAATAATTGGTATCCTAATTCTTTAAGAGTTCTTTGTAATGGTAGGCGCGCATTTATGGGCAATAATTTATATAGCAAGGGAGCTTGCTATACAGCATACCGTAAAAGCTTGGGAAGACTAGAAGGGCCTACATATTTGGATGAAGATAAACTAATTGATCAAATTAGCTTGAAAATGCGTGTAAATGGACAAGATGAATGGTATCCAATTGTTTCCTTTGGGACACATTGGTATGAGGCAGATAGACAATGGGAAGTTTTATTAGAAGATACAGAAGATATTGAAGTTCAAGTAGAATCTTTGACTGGTGGAGAACTACAAACGCATAGCATCTCTTTGGAAGGACTTCCAGAGCGTGCTTCATATACGGTACGTATACAGATAGAGACGTTGTTTTTGAATAAAAACACCTGTAAGATAGTAATTAGAGATGTAGGATTTGGTGAATTCTATCCAGCAACTGAATTCTTAAATGAGATGATTATACACTTAGGAGGCACAAATGGGCAGTTTAATTCTTTGTCATAGCAAGAAGGCAAAACAACCATACGAAATTACACGTATTCATAGAAAAATTTATACATTGGAAGAATTGTGCTTTTATCTATGTAATAATTTATATCTTGTAGACTATACAATCATGAATGAACAGTTTTGCAGTTGGATAGAAGAAGAGTTAGAATTGGAAGAACTTGCGGCGGATTTAAGAGAGTCCATGAATAACCAACATTCTGTAGAACATTTTGTCTTACAAATTCTTACGGATTCCTCCATTTATTCACCTGTAGAAATGAATCATATACGTGATGTGTTGGGAAGATTGAAAAATCAGAAGGATATAGAGAAAAGGAAGTATAAAGCGGATAACCTATTAGAAAACGGGGAAATTGAAGAAGCAATTGTAGCTTATCAAGCACTTTTAAGTGAAGAAACAGATGAAACGGTTGATCGTAAATTTTATGGAAAACTATATGGTTGCGTAGGAACAGCTTATGGTCGAATCTTTCTTTATGAAGAAGCAATGGAAATGTTTGACAAGGCATTTCAAATATGTTCGGATCCCATGATGTTACGTTCATATATATATGCAGCATTTCGTGCATTGCCAAAAGCGGAGTATGAGATGTTCTTATCAAAAAGCGAGATTTTTGTTGAAATAGATGAAGAGCTTCAACAAACAATTCAAAAGAAAGAAGATATAATTGAGGAAATGGTATCTCCTTCAGAAGAATTGCTAGAAAGTTGGAAGAAACAATATCGCAGAAGTCGTTCATAACAGATTGACATATCTGGGATATTGTGTTATTATAACTAAGCAATTTAGTGTGGTAGAGTAATCAATTGATAAAGTACCACAGTGAGGAGGAAATATGAAAAAGAGAATAGCAATAATCATGATAGTTGCATTAACAATTACTACTTTATTAGGGGCATGTAGGAAAAAGGACGAATCAACTGAAGGAAAAAAGAATGCATCAAAGCAAACTAGTGGGGAAGATACATCAGCAGATCGGGATACTTTAATTGTAGGATTTGATGCAGAATATCCACCATATGGGTATATGGATGAGCAAGGAGAATATGTTGGATTTGATTTAGAGTGTGCACAACTTGTATGCGATGCATTGGGGTGGACATTGGAAAAAAAACCATTGAATTGGGATTCTAAAGATATGGAACTTGAGTCAGGAACCATTGATTGTATTTGGAACGGATTTTCAATTACTCCAGACAGAAAAGACGCATATACTTGGTCTTCTCCATACGTTGACAATACGCAAGTAATGGTTGTTCCAGCAGATGCAGGTATAAAAAATCTGGATGATCTTGCAGGTAAAAATGTAGTAGTACAGGCAGCTTCAGCTGCGTTAGAGGCATTGAATGGTGAGGATTGTGCAAAGTTGAAAGAATCATTTGCTTCTTTGACAGAGAATCCAGATTACAATACAGCATTTATGAATATGGAATCTGGAGCAGCAGATGCAGTAGCAATTGATATTGGTGTTGCAAATTATCAATTAGAACAACGAGAAAAAGGAAAATACATAATCTTAGAAGAGCCTTTTTATACAGAGCAATATGGAATTGGCTTTAGAGTTGGTGATCAAGCTTTAAGAGATAAGATAGAAGAAGAGCTGATAAAACTAGTGGATAGTGGGAAATACGAAGAACTAGCAGTAAAGTATGGGATTGATCCGGAAATGCTTTGTTTGGGGAAATAAAGTAATGTAACATGGAATCATAGAATAGAAACGAGGTGTTTCGCGTAGCAACAGTATGTATGCTGTAGCAACAGGAAGCACCTCTTTCTCAAGTATAAAGGAGGAAGAGTGTGGAACTTACAGTAATGCTCAAACAATTATCCAGCGGAATGTTGGTGTCAACAGAAATATTTGTGTTGACCTTATTATTTTCTTTACCACTAGGATTATGTATATGCTTTGGAAGAATGTCTAAAAATAAAACTATAAAATTTATTACAACAGCATATATCTCAATTATGCGTGGTACGCCATTAATTCTTCAATTAATGGTAGTTTATTTTGGACCATATTTTATTTTTGGTATGAGAATCACGAAGTCTTATAGCATGGTTGCTGTATTGATTGGGTTTGCAATCAATTACGCAGCATATTTTGCAGAAATCTACCGAGGTGGTATTGAATCTATGCCAGTAGGGCAGTATGAGGCAGCGCAATTACTAGGGTATAGCAAGAGTCAAACATTTATACATATAATTTTACCACAAGTTATGAAACGGATATTGCCATCCATTACAAATGAAGTGATTACATTGGTAAAAGATACTTCCTTAGCCTTTGTATTAGCAATCGCTGAAATGTTCACTATTGCAAAACAGATTGCAAGTTCACAGACTACAATGATGCCATTTGTAATTGCTGGTCTTTTTTACTATATTTTTAATCTAATTGTAGCTGTTGTTATGGATAAGATTGAGAAAAAATTAACTTACTATAGATAGGAGGAGTGTTATGCATTTATTAGAAATTAAAAATCTGAAAAAGAGCTTTCAAGAGCTAGAGGTACTAAGGGGCATTTCACTCACAGTAGAAGAAGGTGAAGTTCTTGCAATCATCGGACCATCAGGTTCTGGAAAGTCTACATTGCTTAGATGCGCAACTAATCTAGAGAAACCGGATGAAGGGGAGATTATATATCAGGGAGAATATGGTTTGGTATTTCAAAACTTTAACTTATTTCCACATTACTCCGTACTTAAAAATATTACAGATGCACCGATTAGGGTGCAAAAGCGTGATAAAGATGAAGTATACCGAGAAGCAAAAGATCTTCTAAAAAAAATGGGATTAGAAGAAAAGGCAGAGGCATATCCGTATCAACTATCTGGTGGACAACAGCAAAGAGTTTCCATTGCAAGAGCACTGGCTAAGCATCCTGATATTTTGTTTTTTGATGAACCAACATCGGCTCTGGATCCAGAATTGACTGGTGAGATATTAAAAGTCATCAAAGACTTAGCTGCAGAAAAAATGACTATGGTAATTGTAACCCATGAGATGAGTTTTGCTAAAAACGTAGCGGATCATATTATATTTATGGATAATGGTTGTATTGAAATGGAAGGAATACCAGATGAGGTATTTGATTCTGAAAACGAGCGACTCAAGGAATTTATAGGCAAATTCTAATTTACTTATAAATAAAATAGATATATTAGAACAGCTTATATAAAAGCGTAATTATAAATAATGATTGTTTTCGTGATACAAGAGTCCGGATAGTTGATTTTCAAAGTTTGATGTATTATACTTTTCGTGTAGGTTTATTGTAGTCGGAGATTGGAATTGCATTCTCTTAGATGAAACGTGGAAAAGGAATGGTGTAAACGTATGAAAAAATTAGAACAACTTTACGAAGGAAAAGCAAAAAAAGTTTTTATGACAGATGATCCTAATCTGGTTATTGTAGATTATAAAGATGATGCAACTGCATTTAATGGAGAAAAAAAGGGGACAATTGTAGGTAAAGGTGTTGTAAATAACCGTATGACGAATCATGTGTTTCAATTAATAGAGGCACAAGGTGTTCCAACTCATTTTGTTGAAGAGATTAGTGATAGGGAAACTGTTGTTAAGAAGGTAAATATTGTTCCTTTAGAAGTAATTGTTCGCAATGTGGCAGCTGGGAGTTTTTCTAAAAGAATGGGTGTAGAAGAAGGGAAAGCACTTCTTTGTCCAATCTTAGAATTTAGTTATAAAGATGATAATCTGGGTGATCCATTCATTAATGATGATTATGCACTTGCACTTGGCCTTGCAACGCAAGAAGAAATAAATACAATTAAATCATATACAAAAAAAATCAATGAAATATTAAAGACTTACTTTTTACAGGCAGATATGAAACTCATTGATTTTAAAATAGAGTTTGGGAAAGATGTGGATGGTACAATCATTTTGGCAGATGAGATTTCACCTGATACTTGCAGATTATGGGATGTTCATACGAATGATAAATTGGATAAAGATCGTTTTCGCAGAGATATGGGAAATGTTGAAGATGCTTATAATGAAGTGTTTAAAAGATTAGGAATCCACTAAGGAGTTAATAAAATGAATAAACTACAAGAGACAGGTTTACGAGAAGAGTGTGGGGTATTTGGCGCTTACGATATGGATGGTGGAACTGTAACCCCCTCTATATACTATGGACTATTTGCATTACAGCATAGAGGACAAGAAAGTTGTGGGATTGCTGTAACGGATACAGATGCTCAGCGGAAAGTACTTTCTAAAAAAGGATTAGGATTAGTAAATGACGTCTTTTCAGAAGAAACCTTGGATGAAATGAATGGTAATCTAGGGGTAGGTCATGTACGTTATTCTACAGCAGGTGGTTCTAGATTGGAAAATGCACAACCACTTGTTATCAACTATGTCAAAGGAACATTAGCTATTGCCCATAATGGGAACCTGGTGAATGCAATCGCATTAAGAAGAGAGTTGGAATATACAGGTGCCATTTTTCAAACGACCATTGATTCAGAGGTGATTGCATATCACATTGCAAGAGAAAGGCTTAATGCTTTTACAGTAGAAGAGGCTGTAAAAAGAGCAATGATGAAATTACAAGGGGCGTATGCACTTGTGATAGTAAGTCCCAGAAAATTGGTGGGTGCAAGAGATCCACTTGGATTAAAACCACTTTGTATTGGAAGAAGGGATAATACGTATTTTCTAGCATCAGAAAGCTGTGCGCTAGCGGCGACAGATGCTGAGTTTGTGCGTGACGTTGAGCCTGGTGAAATAGTAACCATAACAAAAGAAGGAATTACATCTGACATGAGCTTGTCATTACCTAGTAAACAACAGGCCAGATGTATCTTTGAATACATTTATTTTGCGAGAACAGATAGTACGTTAGATGGTGTTAATGTATATCATTCTAGAATATTGGCGGGAAAGGCATTGGCGGAATCCCATGCAGTAGATGCAGATTTAGTAGTTGGAGTACCAGATTCAGGATTGGTTGCAGCAAAAGGGTATGCAGAACAATCTGGAATTCCTTATGGTATGGCATTCCATAAGAATAGTTATGTAGGAAGAACATTTATTAAGCCAAAACAAAGTCAAAGAGAATCCAGTGTGAAGATAAAATTAAATGTATTGGGTGAAGTAGTAAAAGGGAAGCGAATCATCATGGTGGATGATTCTATAGTGCGTGGTACCACTTGTGCCAATATTATTAAAATGTTAAAGGCGGCCGGGGCAACAGAAGTTCATGTAAGAATTAGTTCACCACCGTTTTTATATCCATGTTACTTTGGGACCGATGTACCTTCTAATGAGCAGTTGATTGCACATGCGCATACACAACAAGAAATATGCGAACTGATTGGTGCAGATTCATTGGGGTATATGGAAGTGGAAAAATTAAAAAATATGGTAGGAGATTTAAAGTTTTGTGATGCATGTTTTACGGGGAATTATCCAATGGAAGTACCAAATGAAGATATTAGCCTGGCATTCGAAGATTAATCATATGGAGGAATAAGAACTTGAACAATAAATACCAAAGTCCGCTATCGGAAAGATATGCCAGTAAGGAAATGCAATATATTTTTTCGCCGGACATGAAATTTAAAACTTGGAGAAAATTATGGATTGCATTGGCAGAAACAGAGAGAGAGTTAGGATTAAATATCACAGCAGAGCAAATTGAAGAATTAAAAGCGCATGCAGAAGATATTAATTATGAGGTGGCTAAAGAAAGAGAAAAAGTAGTTCGTCATGACGTCATGTCACATGTGTATGCATATGGAGTACAGTGCCCAAAAGCAAAAGGAATCATCCATTTAGGTGCAACTTCATGTTATGTGGGGGATAACACGGATATTATTATAATGGCAGAGGCTTTAAGACTGGTAAAGAGAAAACTTGTGAATGTACTTCATGAGCTTGCACGATTTGCAGAAGAATATAAAGAGCTACCAACTCTTGGATTTACCCATTTTCAGCCAGCTCAACCAACCACTGTTGGGAAAAGAGCAACTCTTTGGATGCAAGAGTTTATGTTGGACCTAGAAGATTTAGATCATATATTAAAAAGTCTAAAGCTATTAGGGTCAAAAGGAACTACGGGAACCCAGGCAAGCTTTCTAGAATTATTTGATGGCGATCAACAGACCATTGATAAGATAGATCCGATGATTGCCCATAAGATGGGATTTCAAGAGTGTTATCCAGTTTCAGGTCAAACCTATTCCAGAAAAGTAGATACTAGAGTTGTGAATGTGCTTGCAGGAATTGCTGCAAGTGCTCATAAGTTTTCTAATGATATTCGACTACTGCAACATTTAAAAGAAGTAGAAGAACCATTTGAGAAATCTCAAATTGGGTCTTCGGCCATGGCTTATAAAAGAAATCCTATGAGAAGTGAACGAATTGCATCTTTATCAAGGTATGTTATGGTAGATGCAATGAATCCGGCAATTACCTCTGCAACTCAGTGGTTTGAAAGAACGTTAGATGATTCTGCAAATAAACGTTTAAGTGTTCCAGAAGGATTTTTAGCAATTGATGGTATTCTAGATTTGTGTTTGAATGTGGTGGATGGTTTGGTTGTATATCCAAAAGTAATTGAAAAAAGATTATTAGCAGAATTGCCTTTTATGGCAACTGAAAATATAATGATGGATGCAGTAAAAGCAGGAGGCGATCGACAAGAATTACACGAAAAGATACGAGAACTTTCAATGGAAGCAGGTAGAAATGTTAAGGAGAAAGGGTTGGATAATAATCTTTTGGAATTGATTGCTGCAGATGCTGCATTTAACATGACGTTAGAAGATTTGCAAGAGACAATGGATCCAGCAAAATATGTTGGTCGATCTAAAGAACAAGTAGAAGCTTTTTTGAAGCAAGTTGTATATCCAATGTTGGAAGACAATAAAGCATTACTTGGAATGAAAGCAGAAATTACCGTCTAAGAATTGGAAGTGTTAAGAACAAAAGCCTATATATGTAAGAAACCTAAGAAAAAGCAGACAAAATAAAAAAATAATTCAAAATGTCTGTCAATTGTTGAAGCTAATATTAAGATGACGTATAATAATAGCATAGCATATTAGAAAGGTGGGGGACGATATGGGCTTGAATTTGCGAGATATATTGGAAAGTAGTAAGTATACGGTTGCCTTAAGTGGGTTTGGTATGTTATTAGAAAATGGCTATCCTGCATTAAGAGATGGGGAAGAATCATATGATATTGAGCAAAAATATGGCTATTCCATGGAAGAATTGTTTCATAGCTCCTTTTATAATACTAGAAAAGAATTGTTTTATGAATTTTATAGGCAAGAGGTTTTGAAACCGGTGAATATTCCACCAGGGAGGGGGTTTTGTGCTCTTGCAGAACTTGAAAGAACTGGGCTCATACAGGCAACGATCACCCGAAGAATCTATGGTTTACCAACAAGGGCTGGTTGTAAACATGTAATTGAAATGCATGGAAACATATTTGAAAATTATTGTCCTCATTGCGGCAAGCAATACTCTATGCAGTATGTACAAGATAGTAAGAAGATTCCCCTTTGCAGTTTGTGTAATACGCCCATTCGACCCAAGGTTTGTCTATTCGGCGAAATGGTAGATAATGCTATTATGACAAAAGCAGCAGAGGAAGTGGCAAAAGCAGATGTGTTGCTGATTCTTGGAACGAACTTGAAAACTTATCTTTGTGAGCAGTTAATTGGATATTATGAAGGTAATAAAATGATTTTGATTACGCGGAATGAACATTTTTCGGATAAATATGCGGATTATGTTGTACATAGTAGAGTAGATGATGCCTTACTGGGTATCATAGATAATAAGGTCCTTTAGGGGCCTTATTACTGTGTTAAAGGAAATAATTTGTCGGATGTATTGTAATTGTCAGTAGCTTTGTTATATAATGGACAATAGTGAAAGCAAAAGAGAACAGGAGTGTTGAAAAATGAGTAGAGTTAGAACAAGGTTTGCACCTAGCCCAACAGGTAGAATGCATGTTGGAAATTTAAGAACAGCGCTATATGCGTATTTGATTGCAAAGCATGAAGGTGGAGATTTTATGCTTCGTATAGAGGATACAGATCAGGAGCGTTTTGTGGAAGGTGCTCTTGAGATTATATATCGTACCCTTGAAAAGACTGGATTAGTACATGATGAGGGTCCAGATAAAGATGGGGGAGTAGGTCCATATGTGCAAAGTGAACGAAATGCATCTGGTCTTTATTTGAAGTATGCAAAGGAGTTAGTCGCACAAGGTGACGCTTATTATTGTTTTTGTGACAAAGATCGTTTGGAATCTCTTCGTACATCTGTATCAGATACTGAGATAGTAATTTATGATAAACATTGCCTCAATTTAAGTAAAGAAGAAGTAGAAGCTAACTTAGCTGCAGGTAAGCCATACGTCATTCGTATTAATATGCCAACAGAAGGAACAACAACTTTTCATGATGATATTTACGGTGATATCACAGTTCCGAATTGTGAATTAGATGACATGATTTTAATTAAGTCCGATGGGTTCCCAACTTATAATTTTGCGAATGTAATTGATGACCATTTACAAGGGATTACACATGTGGTTCGTGGAAATGAATATTTGTCATCTGCGCCAAAATACAATCGGTTGTATGAGGCATTTGGATGGGAAGTACCAGTGTATGTTCATTGTCCACTAATTACAAATGAAGACCATAAAAAATTGAGTAAGCGTTGTGGACATTCTTCTTATGAGGACTTAATTGCTCAGGGGTATTTAACGGAAGCCGTTATTAACTTTGTAGCATTGTTAGGATGGAGCCCTGCTGATAATCGAGAAATTTTTTCATTAGAAGAATTAGTGGAAGCATTTGATTATCATCATATGAGTAAATCGCCAGCGGTATTTGATACGGTGAAGTTAAAATGGATGAATGGTGAATACTTAAAAGCCATGGAGTTTGAAAAATTCTATAAATTAGCAGAACCATTTCTGAAGGAAGTGGTTAAGAAAGATTATGATTTAAAGAAAATAGCAACACTAGTAAAGACAAGAATTGAAATTTTCCCAGAAATTCAAGAGCATATAGACTTTTTTGAGGAGCTACCAGCATATGATACAGATATGTATTGTCACAAAAAGATGAAAACTACAAAAGAATCTTCACTAGAGGTGTTAAAAGAAATCCTACCTTTATATGAGGAACAAGAAGACTTTAGTAATGATGCTTTATATGAGACCTTAAAAGGATACGTACAACAAAAAGGTTGTAAGAATGGATATGCTATGTGGCCAGTAAGAACAGCCGTATCTGGCAAGCAAAACACACCAGGTGGTGCAACCGAGATTATGGAAATTTTAGGAAAAGAAGAATCGTTACGAAGAATTCGCATTGGAATTGAAATGCTAAGCAAATAAAAGGAGATGTCTATGAGTTTTAACAAAGCTCAATCTCAGGCGATTGCCCATAAAGAAGGACCTATGATGGTACTAGCCGGTCCCGGTTCAGGGAAAACTCTCGTAATTACTAAAAGAATTGAATATTTAATAAGAAAACATAAGGTGAGGCCAGAAGAAATTCTGGTCATTACCTTTACAAAAGCTACATCAAGAGAAATGAAATCGCGCTTTTTACAATTGGTAGATAACGAAAATTTACCAGTAACATTTGGTACGTTTCATGGAATTTATTATGGAATTTTGAAGTGGGCATATGGATTGAATGCTGGGAATATATTCTCGGATGATGACAAATATAGGCTTTTGAAAGAAGTAATTACACAGGTAGATATAGAAATAGAGGATGAAAAAGAATTTTTACAGGGAATTGCAGCAGAGATTAGTAATATTAAGAATAATCAATTAGAATTAGAGAATTATAATTCTTTAAATTGTTCAGAGACAATATTTCAAGAGATATATAATACTTATGAAAGAAAAAGAAAAACCTTAAAAAAAATTGATTTTGATGACATGTTGGTTCTTTGTTACCAACTATTTATACAAAGGCCAGATATTCTTGAAAAATGGCAAACACGATTTAAGTATATATTAATAGATGAATTTCAAGATATTAATAAGGTACAATACGATGTGATTAAATTGTTAGCTGCGCCAGAAAATAATTTATTTATTGTAGGTGATGATGATCAGTCAATCTATCAGTTCCGTGGGGCAAGGCCAGAAATCATGTTGGGGTTTGGAACTGAATTTCCAGATGCAAAGCAAGTGATTTTAGATGTGAATTATCGTTCTACCAAAGTAATTATTAACGGAGCAAGAAGCGTTATTGCTAGAAATACTAAGAGATATGAAAAAAATATTGTTACATTGAATGAACAAGGGCCTACAATTCATATACAAGAAGTTAGGCATCCATTAGAAGAAAGCCAATATGTACTACAACAAATAGTGAGGGCAAAGGAACAAGGCATGAAGGCTTCTGAGATTGCTATTCTATATCGTACGAGTACAGAACCTAGAATTCTTGCGGAGACATTGACGGAATATGGTGTTCCTTTTCAAATGAAGGAGCATTTGCCAAATCTATACGATCATTTTATTGGACGTAACCTACAGACATACTTACGGATTGCATTAGGAAGCAGAGAACGAAAAGACTTTCTGGAGATTGTAAATAGACCGAATAGATATATTGGTAGAGATAGTATGGAGCATAGTACGATTACATTTGAAGGACTACGAAGCTTTTACTGTGATAGAGATTGGATGCAAGATAGAATTGACCAATTAGAATTAGATATGAGAAATTTAAAAGAGATGGCCCCATATGCAGCAATTCAATATATAAGAAAACGTATAGGGTATGATGAATATTTGAAGGATTATGCATTGAAGCGTAGAATGCAGGCAGCAGATTTGTTTGATATTATAGAAGAAATCCAAGAACGATCAAAGTTTTTCCAGACAATAGAGGAGTGGTTTTTACATATTGATACATATACAGAAGAGTTGATGAAGCAGTATAAAAATCAAGTAGATAACAGAGAAGCAGTGACTTTGTTAACCATGCATGGGGCAAAAGGGCTGGAGTATGAAAGTGTAATTATTATAGCTGCAAATGAGGATATTACACCTTACAAAAAGGCAAAATCAAACGATGAATTGGAGGAGGAACGTAGATTATTCTATGTTGCTATGACTCGAGCCAAGCGGCAACTAGTTATTACTTATACAAAAGAAAGAAACGGAAAAGATATGAATCCTTCCCGTTTCGTAAATGACTTACTCTTGCGTATCTAGTTCATCAAATTCCTGTGTGTCTAACCATTCATCAAAGGCATCAGCAGCAGCTTCGTACTCATCATCATCATCAATATTATCTAAAGTAGGCTCACCTTCTACTTCTAAATAGCGATAAATAAAGACATCTCCATCACTGTCTTTGCCTTCTTCGTTTATTGGAAGTAATGCGATGTAGTCACGGCCTTCTACTTCATAAATAGTAAGAACGGCACAGTCCACTTCTTCGTCATTTTCCAATGTCAAGGTAACTGTTACAGCATCTTCTTCATGTCCGCCACAATTACATTCTGCATTACCACAGTTACAATCATGATTATGTTCACTCATATTATTTCTCCTTTAATTAATTGATAAGTTTACTCTATCAGAATGAAGGTAGAATTGCAAGAGGTAAAAAACTATTGACATTATATGAAAAACCGCTAAAATATAGTATGTCGGAATTACATGGATAATATAAAATACATATTTGGGAGAAAATGATGATGAAAAAGAAAGTAATGTCATTATTACTTGTCTTGGTGATGGGTATACTAATGATGACCGGATGTAAAAAAAATGTAGGAACGCCGGAAGACAATGCGGCCAGTGGTGAATCAGAAGAGGATGAAGCTACACCTACCTTTACATTTGGTTATACATGCAGTACCATGGATAATCCATATTACATCACGTTGGAAGCAGCTATTAGAGAGCAGGTTGAAAATAAAGGAAATTCTTTGATTTCTATGAATCCAGGATTGGATGCACAGGTACAAATTAATCAAATCAAAGAAATGATTGATCAAGGAATCGATGTTATTTTTTTAAGCCCAGTAGATTGGGAAGCAGTACAGCCTGCAATCGATGCTTTAAAAGAGGCAGATGTAAAGATTATAAATATTGATAGTGAGATTAAAGATATGGATAGTGTAGATGCCTACATAGGAACGGACAACAAGAATGCAGGATTTGTCTGCGGTGAAAATTTGATTGAACGATATCCAAATGGTGGAAAGATTGTGATTCTAGAAAGTCCATCGGTTAATTCAATGAATGATAGAATTACAGGATTTGAAGAAGCAATTGCTAATAAAGGATTTGAAGTAGTGGCGAGGGCAGATGTACAAGGAGATTTGAATACGGCATTAGAAAAGGCAACTACAATTTTTACTGAACATAAGGATATAGTTGCTGTGATGTGTGGAAATGATCCATCGGCGCTAGGTACATTAGTAGCCGCAAATTCTGCCAACTTAAAAGATATTGCAATCTATGGAATTGATGGTTCGCCAGACTTAAAAAAAGAACTAGCAAAGCCAGAGAGCTTAATAGCAGGTACCGCTGCTCAATCACCAATTAATATGGGGAAGACGGCAGTAGATATTGCGCTCAAACTGTTAAATGGAGAAGACTTTGAACGGGAGACTTATGAAGAAACATATTTTATTAATAAGGAAAATGTAGATATGTACGGAATTGATGGTTGGCAATAGTAGATGTAGTACTGTAAGTGATAAACTTGCAGTACTTTTTTCTATGCAAAAAAATAGGATTCATGTATAATGGTCATAGAACGTAAGCAAGATCTATACCGGAAGAAAGGATCAATTCATGAAAAAAGTTCAAGGAGTTCCATTGCCATTGGGGGTAACATTATATGAAAAGGAAACCAATTTTTCAGTTGAAGTAGAAAAGCATAGGACGTGCCAGTTATTATTATATAAGGTAGGAGAATCACAGCCAAGTATCACAATAGATATGCCATCAGAAGCTGGAATTGGTGAAGTCCGATTTGTTGGAATACAGGGAATACGTCCATTGGATTGGGAGTATCACTATAAAATTGATCAGCAAATTGTTATAGATCCTTACGCAAAAGCTCTTGTTGGAAGAGAATGTTGGGGAGAAAACAAAGATGATGCCCCACAGGAAGTGCGTGGAAAAGTTGGAATTTCTAGTTTTGACTGGAGTCAAGATAAAGTTTTGCGAATACCCGATAATGAAGTGATTGCATATAATATTCATATTAGAGGGTTTACAAAAAGCAAGACCTCTAGAGTAAAACACAAAGGTACTTTTCGAGGTGTGATAGAGCAGATTCCATATCTACAGTCTTTGGGTGTCAATCAAATACAGTGTATGCCAATCTATGAGTTCAACGAATGCGGACAAAAAATAAATTACTGGGGATATGGAGAAGGATTTTATTTTGCGCCAAAGTCTGCTTTTGCAGCAAGTAAAGATGCTATTGCAGAGTGTAAAGAACTAGTACTTGCATGCCATCAATCGAATATAGAAGTTGTATTTGAATTACCTTTTTGTCAGAAAGAAAGTATGCAGTATATGCAAGACTGTATACAATATTATGTGATGGAATATCATATTGATGGCGTGATTTTGAATCCGGAAGTAGTCTCTATTTCTATGATAAAGAACAATCCACTTATGCGGGATACAAAAATATTAACCTATAATGATAATTTTCAGACCGTGATGCGCCGATTTCTAAGGGGCGAAGAGGGAATGGTTACCGAAGTTATGTGGAATGCGAGAACATTGTCATATAAACAGGGCCAATATAATTATATCACGAATCATAATGGCTTTACGCTTGCAGATTTAGTTGCCTATGATGGAAAACACAATGAAAAGAATGGTGAAAGGAATCAAGATGGTTCGGACTATAATTATAGTTGGAATTGTGGAGAGGAAGGAACAACTCGCAAGAAAGCAATTGCAATATTAAGAAAGAAACAGATGAAAAATGCATTTGCATTACTATTACTATCACAGGGTACACCCTGTATCTTGGCGGGGGATGAATTTGCAAATAGTCAAGAGGGCAATAATAATGTGTACTGTCAGGACAATGAAGTGGGTTGGTTAAACTGGAATCAACTTGAGAAAGAAGGATGGTTATTTCAATATGTGAAAGATATGATATTGTTTAGAAAGAGGCATCCAATACTACACTGGAAGGAACCACTTCTGGGGATAGATACTATGCGTTGTGGGATTCCCGATATCTCTTATCATGGAGAGGATGCGTGGCAGGTGCCCGCAGAAGTAGCTAGCAGACAATTGGGGATTATGTATTGTGGTGTATGTGCAAAAGATGAGGATTGTTTTGTTGCGTACAATTTGCATTGGATAAAGCATTCTTTTGCCTTACCATCTCTCGGAGAAGGGAAAACGTGGTATCTAGTAGCGGATACTACAAATGGAGTATCCCAACATCCAACTGCTGTAATAGAACAAAAGAAAGTGACGTTGGAAGAAAGAACGATTGCGATTTATTTAGGAAGGTAAGTGAAGATGGAAGATAAGATAAATAAGAAGGGGCTAAATTCATTTACCCTTAAAATAATTGCTATTGTGACAATGGCAGTAGATCATATAGGAGCAGTTTTTTTTCCGGATATACTATTCTTAAGGTTTATTGGAAGAATTGCATTCCCTATTTTCTGTTTTTTATTAGTAGAAGGATTTTTTTATACACATGATGTCAAAAAGTATATGATGAGATTAGGCATTTTTGCTCTTGTATCAGAAGTACCATTTGATCTGGCGTTTTTTCATACACCAATAGAATTGTCACACCAAAATGTATTTATAACCTTGCTGTTAGGAATGGTCGTACTATATATATTGAATACGAAAGTACATGTAGTGATTAAGATAGTTGGAGTGATGGGTATCATATTTTTAGCCGAGATTATTCGAAGTGATTACGGAGCAGCTGGAATATTAATGGTACTTTTATTTTATGTATTTCGAAGTCAGTTTGTGGCTAAGTTTTTGTCGGTTGGATTATTAAATATAGTAATGGGTATGGTTCAAGTGTTTGCGATACTATCCTTTATACCAATTTATTTATATAATGGAAAACGAGGGCCAAAAGTGAAGTATTTGTTTTATTTATTTTATCCGCTACATTTGTTGGTGATTGCTATCATCAAAATATTACTGTACAGATAGGGGGTAACGTATGAAAGCTTTTAAGCATTTTTGCACCATTACACATCATAAGTTATTAGTTATGAAAGAATGTTTTCGTGTAGGTCTGTATAAGCAAGGAATATTACACGATTTATCAAAATATAGTCCGACGGAATTCAAAGTCGGGTGTAAATATTACCAAGGGACTAGAAGTCCCAATAATGCGGAACGGGAGGCAATTGGGTATTCCAGTGCATGGTTACATCATAAGGGACGGAATAAGCATCACTATGAATATTGGATTGATTACGGAACGGGGGATGAAAAGGGATTGACTGGTATGAAAATGCCAAAAGAATATGTTGTAGAAATGTTTATGGATCGTATTGCCGCTTGTAAGATATATAAAAGGCGAGCCTATTCTAATGCAAGTCCATTGGAATATTATAACAAAGGGAGAGCCTACCAACTGATGCATAAAGATACAAGCAATTTGTTAGAACAGCTGTTAGTTATGTTGGCAAAACATGGGGAAGAAAGAACATTCCAGTATATTAGAGACGTGGTTTTAAAATAAATGCGAAGGGTCACATTGTCTGTTTGGAGTTAAGAACATACAATGTGACCCTTCGTATCTTAGTTGGCCTATTCGGATGGATAAGTTAGTTGAATATCTGTTATATAAAGAAGCACTTCCTGTAGATACCTATTTGCTAAGTACCTTGCCATTGGTAGATTCATATCCAGATAATTGCCACAATCTTTAGGAGACGCACCAGGAATATTGCCTTGAAATGATGCAATGAACGTATACATTTCGATGAGCAAAGGTACGATATCTTTGGATGTATAATTGCCTGTAAGTAATAAATAAAATCCAGTGCGACATCCCATAGGTCCAAAGTAAATAGTCTTAGTCCCATAAGTGTTATGGTTTCTTAAAAAGGTAGCAGCGAGGTGTTCTATTGTATGCATTTCTGCTGTGTTCATCACAGGCTCTTCGTTTGGACTAGTCATACGTATATCAAATGTTGTGATGGTATGTCCTTCTACAGAATCTGTTCGAGACACGTAGACCCCTGGTACAAGCTTGTTATGGTCTATTGTAAAGCTACTTATTTTATTCATTGTATCTGTCATTTTGTTACCTCCATGAATTCTTATGTATTAGTGGAATATATCAATGAGACTATTATATAAGTTTTTGTGAAAGAATTCAATAAAGGCTCTAAATATGATATACTAATGTAGTAATGAATGGAGGATGAATCATGAAAATATATTTAGTTAGACATGGCGAAACGGATTGGAATAAAGAACGAAGGTTGCAAGGTCATGCAGATATTCCATTGAATGTATTTGGAAGAGAATTGGCTCAGAAAACAGCAGAAGGTCTAAAAGACATTTCTTTTGATATAGCATATACTAGTCCACTAATCAGGGCAAAGGAAACTGCTCAGATCATAATTGGTGATCGAAAGATTCCATGTTTAGAAGAACCACGACTACAGGAGATAGGTTTTGGTGAATATGAAGGATTGTGTTGTTCTAAAGATAGTTGGAACATTCCAAACGATGAGTTTGATCATTTTTTTCATGCACCGCAAAAGTATCAAGCGCCTCAAAATGGGGAAAGCTTCCAAGAGCTATTAGATCGAACATCAGAATTTATGCAGGAATTATTTGCGCAAGAATCGTATCGGAATGCTACCATTTTAATTGCAACACATGGTGCAGCATTAAGAGCGATTTTAAATAACATTCGTGAAATTCCGCTGGCATCTTTTTGGGAAGGTGGAGTACATTTGAATTGTGCAGTTACCATTATAGAATATGGAGAGCATGGTGCAAATATCTGCCAAGAAGGAAAAGTCTATTATGATGATAAGGTTGTGGATTACTATCAGAGGTAATACTTGATAAAATCAATATTAAATGATAAACTGTGAGAAGATTGATTTGGAGGCAAGAAAGATGATAAATGATAAAAAAGTACTATTTAGTGGTATGCAGGCAACGGGTAATCTGACACTTGGAAATTATTTGGGCGCATTAAAAAATTGGATTACGCTGAGTGATGAGTACGAATGCTTTTACAGTGTAGTAGATATGCATTCCATTACAGTGCGACAAGATCCAGCCACACTAAGAAAAAGAGCGCGTGCATTGCTAACGTTATATATCGCTGCTGGTTTAGATCCGAAAAAGAATTGTATATATTATCAATCACATGTATCTGGACATGCTGAGCTGGCTTGGATATTAAATTGTTATACGTATATGGGAGAGATGAGCCGTATGACCCAATTTAAAGATAAAAGTGCAAAGCATGCAGATAATATTAATGTAGGTCTTTTCACATATCCAGTTTTGATGGCGGCTGATATATTGTTGTACCAGTCCGATGTTGTTCCAGTTGGTATTGATCAGATGCAACATCTTGAAATTGCAAGGGATATTGCACAGAGGTTTAATAATATTTATGGAGATGTATTTACGATTCCAGATCCATATATAGGGAAAGTTGGAGCTAAGATTATGAGTCTTCAAGAACCAATGAAGAAGATGTCTAAGTCAGATGAAAATGTGAATGCGAGTATTTACCTAATGGATGATCCGGATACGATTATTCGTAAATGCAAACGTGCAGTAACTGATTCAAAAGCACAAATCTTATATAGTGATGAGCAACCAGGAGTAAAAAATCTGATTGATATTTATAGTGCCTGTACGATGAAATCAGCTGAGGAAGTGGTGAATGAATTTGAAGGTAAAGGCTATGGAGATTTTAAATCAGCAGTTGGAGAGGCTGTTGTTTCTGTATTAAAGCCATTACAAGAGGAAGTAGCCAGACTGGAAAAAGATAAAGGCTATATAGATAATATTATAAAAGAGAATGCAGAAAAAGCAAATTACTATGCTACTAAAACACTAAGAAAAGTACAGAAAAAAGTGGGATTCCCAGAACGAATAAGATAATAGAAAGGTCTTGACTGAGCTAGAGGAGTAGGATATAATCTTCCAGGAATCAAACGTATATAAATTCATAAGATGGATGAATGTTTCTACCAACTACCAACTCAGTTGACTATAGGTTTTCCATAAGGAAATTTTATATTCAAAGATGAAATGGTAGTTGGTTTTTTGAAGGAGGAATGAAATATGTATGATGTAGCAATTGTAGGCGCTGGTCCAGCAGGTATTTTTACAGCATTAGAGCTAATACGCAAAGGTGCTAAAAAAAGAATATTGATTGTGGAAAAGGGAAGTGCAATAGAAAATAGAAAATGTCCAAAAACAACTACGAAGAAATGTGTAAATTGTAATCCATGTAATATCACAACAGGTTTTTCAGGTGCAGGAGCCTTCTCAGATGGGAAATTATCTTTAAGCTATGAAGTGGGTGGTGAATTACCGGATTTGATTGGACCGGAATTTGCACAAGAATTGATTCACTATACAGATAAAATATACTTAGATTTTGGAGCAGACACGCATATAGAAGGGATTGAACAAGGAGAAAAAGTTAAGGATATTAGGAAAAGAGCGATACAAGCAGGGCTAAAATTAGTAGATTGCCCGATTCGACATCTGGGTACAGAAAAGGCACAGGAAATATATCTTGCAATCGAACAATATCTGCTTGCACAAGGTGTAGAAATTAAATTTGGTTATCAGTGCGAGGATTTGATTCTAAAAGATGGAATATGCCTTGGAATTGCGATAAAAAAAGCAATAAATGGGAAGGATAAAGAAGAAATATTTGCAAAACATACAATCATTGCCACTGGTAGAAGAGGTGCGGATTGGTTAGAAAAAATATGTGCAAAATATGATATTGCTCATAAACCAGGAACGGTTGATATTGGAGTCCGTGTAGAAGTAAGAAATGAGATTATGGATGATGTAAATAATGTATTATATGAATCCAAATTAATTGGGTATCCAAAACCTTTTAAAAACAAAGTACGTACTTTCTGTCAAAACCCGGGGGGATTTGTAAGCCAAGAAAATTATGATAACAATCTAGCCGTAGTGAATGGTCATTCTTATAAAGATTTGAAGTCGAATAATACGAACTTGGCGATTCTTTGTTCCCATAATTTTACAGAGCCTTTTAATCAACCAATTGAATATGCACAAAAAGTAGGAGAATTGACCAATATGTTAGGTGCGGGTCAGATTCTAGTACAGCGATATGGAGATATTTTAGATGGTAAAAGAACTTGGGAAAAGGAATTAGCACAATCTAATGTAAAACCAACGTTAGTGGATGCTGTGGCAGGGGATATTACAGCAGCCATGCCTTATCGAGCAATGTTAAATATTATTAATTTTATTCAAGCAGTAGATCATGTAGTTCCAGGATTTGCAAGTACTGAAACGCTATTATATTCACCAGAATTAAAATTCTACAGTAATAAAGTCAAAATGACCAAGAAATTAAATACCAATGTAGAAGGGTTACATTGTCTAGGGGACTCTAGTGGATGGACAAGAGGGCTGATGATGGCATCTGTAATGGGAATTTTGATGGGAAGAACGTTAATAGAGGAAGAGTGCTAATATATCAAAAAAGAAAGGGGAGATAACATCCCCTTTCTTTTTTGATTTAATTATCAGCTTCTATCATAGAGTATGTTTGACGTTTTCTAGCCATTTCATCGCTTTCTAGATATTCATCATAAGTGGTAATCTTATCAATTAATTTTCCACCAGGAACAATCTCCATAATGCGATTTGCCGTGGTTTGTACTATTTGATGATCTCTCGAAGAAAAGAGCAATACACCTGGAAACTTTATTAGTCCATTGTTGAGTGCAGTAATAGATTCCATATCCAGATGGTCAGTAGGCTCATCTAATAAAAGTACATTAGAACCTGATATCATCATTTTTGATAGTAAACAACGAACTTTTTCGCCACCAGATAGCACTTTTACTTTTTTTACGCCATCTTCCCCAGCAAAAAGCATTCGGCCTAAGAAACCACGTACATAGGTTGCATCTTTGATTTCAGAATATTGTGTGAGCCAATCAACGATAGTGTAATCGTTGTCGAATTCTTTTGTACTATCTTTTGGAAAATATGCCTGGGATGTTGTAACACCCCATTTAAAGGTTCCTTCATCCGGTTGCATCTCACCAGTTAAAATTTTAAATAATATAGTCTTTGCAAACTCATTTCCGCCAACAAATGCTACTTTATCTTCTCGATTGAGTGTGAATTCAAGGTTATCAAGAATTTTTTCTCCATCAATTGTTTTTGTAAGTCCTTGAACAGTAAGTACTTCATTTCCAATATCACGACTAGGTCTAAAATCTATATAAGGATATTTACGACTGGATGGTCGGATGTCATCCAATTCAATTTTTTCTAATGCTTTCTTTCTGGAAGTAGCTTGTTTGGACTTAGAAGCATTGGCACTGAATCGAGAAATAAAATCTTGCAATTCCTTGATTTTTTCTTCTTTCTTTTTATTAGCCTCTTTCATTTGGCGTATAATCAATTGGCTAGATTCGTACCAAAAATCATAGTTTCCTGCATACAATTGAATTTTTCCATAATCAATATCCGCAATTTGTGTACAAACTTTATTTAAGAAGTAGCGGTCATGGGATACAACAATTACAGTATTTTCAAAATTAATCAAGAATTCTTCTAGCCATGCAATTGCATCTAAATCTAAATGGTTGGTAGGTTCATCTAGTAATAATATATCTGGATTTCCAAATAAGGCTTGTGCTAAAAGCACCTTGACTTTTTCTCCACCAGTTAAGTCTTTCATGTATTTATAGTGCAAATCTGTTTCAACACCAAGTCCATTGAGTAGTGTAGCAGCATCTGATTCGGATTCCCATCCGTTCATAGTAGCGAACTCACCTTCTAATTCACTTGCTTTCATTCCATCTTCATCTGTAAAATTTTCCTTTGCATAAATGGCATCTTTTTCTTTCATAATTTCATAAAGACGTGCATTTCCCATAATTACAGTATCAAGGACAAGATATTCATCATATTTGAAATGGTCTTGCTGTAAGAAAGAAAGACGTTCTCCAGGTGTAATAGCAATGTCTCCATTTGTTGGTTCTAATTGGCCAGAAAGTATTTTTAAGAAGGTTGATTTTCCAGCACCATTTGCACCAATTAAGCCATAGCAATAACCAGGTGTAAATTTAATATTTACTTCTTCAAACAATGCTTTTTTCCCTAAGCGCAGGGTTACATTATTAGCACTAATCATTTTTTATTCACCTATTTCCTTTTAAATTATATTCAATATTTAGTCATACTAAGTTATAATATCATGCAAGTGAAAAAATGGCAAGTAAATGAAAAATTTGCAATGTTGTTAAAAATATGTTCTAGAAGAGAAAAAAAGTATATAATAGGAAGAAAGAAAGAGAGGGCGAGAAGATATGAAGGATGCCACATTAGTTCTAGAGGGTGGAGCGACAAGAGGAGTATTTACAGCAGGGGTATTGGATTATATTATGGAGAGAGACTTGTATCTGTCTCATGTTATTGGAGTATCAGCAGGAAGTTGCAATGGAATTGATTATGTATCAAAACAAATCGGTAGAACAAGGGATTGTATGATTCATAAAGAAAAAGAATATGAATATGTTACGTTTCGAAAGTTTTTGAGAAAGAAACAATTAATTGATATGGACATGATATTTGATAAGTTCCCGAATGAGATATTTCCATTCGATTTTAATACATATTTTGAATCAGAAATAGAATGTGAAATTGTTGCAACAAACTGTGAAACAGGGAAAGCAGAGTACTTAACTGAACATAATAATAAAGAACGACTGATGAAAATATGCCGTGCTTCAAGTAGTATGCCATTATTATCACCAATTGTGAATATAGATGGCATTCCATATTTAGACGGTGGACTTGCTGATTCAATACCTATAGGTAGAGCGCTAAATGCCCCAAATAAGAAAATAGTGTTGGTGCTTACCAGGAATCCAGGATATCGGAAGAAGGTGATTTCAAGAGGAACAGCAAATGTATATAGACGTGCATATAGAAAGTATCCGAAACTTATTAATGCTATTTTACGAAGAGCATATCATTATAATAAAAATATGGAACTTATAGAAAAGTTAGAAGAGGAAGATAAGATTTATGTAATCAGACCGCTGATTAAAACCGTTAATAGATTGGAAAAGAACTATGAGGTATTAATGAATTTCTATCAACACGGGTACCATCAAATGCAAAAACAATATGATGGATTACTAAAATATCTTGACGAATAGAGGGAGGCGAGAGCCTCCCTCTATTCGTCATTTAATATTCCTGCTAAGTCCTTCATATTGATACATTTTGGAGTGTCCATATGCACCATTGTAATCTCGTAAATATCTTTTACATTTCCTTGCTTCATGGCATCTAATATAGCAACATGCTCCTGGTAAGTATGTTCCATTCTATGCTCATGTGATAATGATAAGATTGCGAGACTTTGTATTTTATACATATATGATTGAAAAATATTTGTAAATATACGGTTATCAACGTAGTCTATGATACGAATGTGAAATTCAAAATCATAATCTGAAAAAGTTCTGATTGAATGGGAAGTATCCATGATCTCTTTTAAGTGAGCAACTAAGGAATCTAATACATCAAATAATTCTTGTGCTTTTTGAGTTTGATATTCTTTTGTTATCTGCAGCGTGCAATAGGATTCCAAAGCTGAACGCACTTGAAATGTTTCTTCTACATCTTTCAGCGTCAATTGGTGCAATTGGAATCCCTTGCTTGGAATGATATCTATAAATCCTTCTTGAACTAATCGATGAATTGCATCCCGCAGAGGCGTTCTAGATATGCCAATTTCTTTTGCTAATTTGGTTTCGGAATAGATTTCATGGTAAGTCAATTTATTTTGGATTATCATATTTTTTATATGATTATATGCTTGTTCTTGTAATGTGACCATAATAACTCCTTTATAGGTTTTGTAAAACAATTAACAATCTTATCCGATTGCCGCAAGGTAATCATACAATAGGCAGGGAAACGGGTCAATGAAAATACGATAAATAAGGTAGAATCAGCAAAATAGACAGTGTGAAATATTAGACAAAACAGTTTGTTGAAAACAACTAAAAATAATAGAAATAATTTAGCAAAATAGTAGAATATATAAAAAACAATTGACCGGTATACCGGTATGTAGTACGGTGTATATAAAGTAATAACAAAAATTACTAAAAAAGAAGAAATAAGAACAATATAACTAGTAAATAATATTGCAATAAAGGAGAAAAATAAGATGAGCAAGGTTGGATTTATCGGATTAGGAATTATGGGGAAACCGATGGCAAAATTATTAGTAAAAAACAATGTAGATTTAGTGGTATATGATTTGAATGAAAATGCTGTAGAAGAGTTAATAGCGGATGGTGCTCAAAAGGCAACTCTTACTGAAATGGGAAAGGTTTGTGATGTGATATTCACAATTTTACCAAACGGTACTATTGTACAGGATGTACTTTTTGGAGGTGATGGTATAGCTGAAACCTTGAAAAAGGGAAGTATTGTCTGTGATATGAGTTCTGTGACACCAGTAGAATCAAAGGCATGCTATCAGAAATTAAAGAAGATTGGAGTTGGTTTTGTAGACGCACCTGTAAGTGGTGGTGAACCAGGAGCAATTCAAGGTACGTTAGCATTTATGGCAGGGGGCGAACAAAAGGATTTTGACGCATTACTTCCATACTATCAGATTATGGGTTCATCAGCCCTTTTGATAGGAGAGTCTGGAAGCGGAAGTGTTACAAAATTAGCAAATCAAATTATTGTTAATAATACAATTGCAATTGTATCTGAAGCTTTTGTATTAGCAGTAAAAGCTGGTGCAGATCCATTAAAAGTATATCAAGCAATCCGCGGTGGGTTGGCTGGAAGTGCTGTATTAGATGCAAAAATCCCAATGATTGTAGAACGAAACTTTACTCCTGGTGGTAAAATTTCTATTAACCATAAGGATATTAAAAATGTCATTAATACAGCACACGATATTGATGTTCCGGTTCCATTTTCTGCACAATTGTTTGAAATACTTCAGGCATTAAAGGTAAGTGGACATATGAATGACGATCATGGTGGCATTGTACAGTATTTTGAGCACTTAGCAGATGTAGTAGTAGAAAAGACAAATAAATAAGGAAAGGAGAAAACATGAAGATTCAGACAGATATTTTGACAACCTATAAAACAATAGATGAAACATATATAGACATACTATTGCAAGAAGAGATTAATAAAAGTAAGAAAAAAATAGTTGTGTTAGATGATGACCCTACGGGAGTACAAACGGTACATGATGTGTCCGTGTATACTAATTGGAGTAAATCGAATATTCGTGCGGGATTTCAAGAAGAGAATCCATTATTTTATATATTGACAAATTCTAGAGGATTTACAGCAAATCATACTACAAATGTACATCAGGAAATAGCGAAAACGATTGATGAAGTATCAAAAGAAATGAATCAAGACTATATCGTTATTAGTAGAAGTGATTCCACATTACGTGGACATTATCCATTAGAAACAGAAGTTTTAAAGAACGTAATAGAAACATGTACGGATGTCCATGTGGATGGTGAAATTTTATGTCCATTTTTTAAAGAAGGTGGGAGATTTACCTTAAATAACGTCCATTATGTAAAGTATGGTGAAGAATTAATACCAGCCGGAGATACGGAATTTGCACGTGATAAAACATTTGGTTATCAATCCTCTAATATGGGTGAGTATATAGAAGAAAAGACAAGGGGAGAGTATAAGGCAGAGGATGTAATCTGTATTTCTTTGGAGCAAATTAGAGAAATAGATATTGAGGGAATTACAGAACAATTGATGCAAGTAAAGAATTTTAATAAAATTGTTATAAATGCAATTGATTACGTGGATATTAAAGTAGTTTGTATTGCTATATATCGCGCAATGTCAAAAGGGAAGACATTTATATTCCGTACTGCAGCAGCCTTAGTCAAGGTGATTGGTGGTATCACAGATCAGCCATTATTAACAAGAAATCAAATGATTGTGAACGAAACATCAAATGGTGGAATTATAATTGTTGGATCGCATACAGAAAAAACAACGAGTCAAGTAGAAGCGCTAAGGGAACTTAAAGAACTAGAATTCATAGAATTTAATTCTGATTTAGTATTAGATGAGGCTGCATTTAAACAAGAAGTTCAAAAGGTAATTGCGCAAGAGGAAGTATTGATTGCACAAGGAAAAACAGTAGTAGTTTATACGAAAAGGAAGTTGTTGACGGTTAAAAATGATACAAAAGAAGAGGCATTACTACGTTCTGTACGTATATCAGATGCTGTACAATCGTTAGTTGGAAAATTAAGAGTAACACCTAGCTTTGTAATTGCAAAAGGAGGAATCACCTCTAGTGACATTGGAACCAAAGCACTTGCAGTTCAGAAGGCAAAAGTATTAGGACAAATTAAACCTGGTATACCAGTCTGGCAAACAGGTCAAGAAAGTAAATATCCAAATACGCCATATGTTATTTTCCCGGGAAATGTAGGAGAAAACTCCACATTAAAAGAAGCGGTGGATATCCTTCTACAAGAAGTATAAAAATATGCATATTTCCCATTTTTTCATTTATGAAATAGTGTACTATGAATTGCTCGTAGTGCACTACTCTTATATTCGGAGGTATGTCAATTTAATAACAATGTCAACTTGTTAAGAAGTTACAAAAAACAACTTCAAAACAAACAAATAAGAACAAAAAATTATACAAAACAACAGTTTAAAACAGATTTGACAGAAGATATTGACATATTCAAACAAAGAAAATAAAATAAAAGAACATAAACGAACATAGAAGAAAAGTGAAAGGTGGGATTAATGTGCCACAATGTATCGTTGTAGCCGATGATTTAACAGGTGCTAATGCAACAGGTGTTCTACTCAAAAAAATGAATTATGACACATATACAGTAATGAATATGGAGCGAATTGAGTTAAAAGCATTAAAAGAATGCGATTGTATCATGTATCCAACAGACAGTCGGAGTGTTGAGCCAGAAGTTGCATACAATCGGGTGCATAATGTTTCTAAATTATTGAAGTCAGAGGAAATAAAAGTATATGCAAAGCGAATAGATAGTACACTTCGTGGAAATTTAGGTAGTGAGACAGATGCGATTCTTGATACGCTTGGAGAAGATTATATTGCAATAGTAGCCCCATGTTTTCCAGAGTCAGGAAGAATTGTGATTGGGGGTTATATGTTAGTTAATGGATTGCCTCTTCATAAAACAGAGGTGGCTTTAGATCCTAAAACGCCGGTGGATACTTCTCAAGTGGAGTCTGTTTTTCGAAAGCAAAGCAAATATAAAATTGCATCAATCTTTATGAAAGATTTGATGAGGGGCAAACATCATCTAGCTGATCAAATAAAGAATTTAGCAAAAGAAGGTAATCGTCTCATTGTAATTGATTGTGTAACGCAAGAGGATTTGGATTTAATTGCAGATGCAGTAGTAACAAGTAATGTAAAGTTTGTTTCAGTAGATCCAGGCGTTTTTACAGCCACTATTGCACGAAAATTAATTGCTCCAAAAGAAAACCAATCTTCGAACCGCATTCTAGCAGTGGTAGGAAGCGTGAATCCAGTTACTAAAAGTCAGATGGAGGAATTATGGCTTTCACAAAAAACGCATAATGTATTTGTTACAACAAGAGAATTGTTAGAAAGTCCAATGAGAAGAGCAAATGAAATCAACCGCGTCGTAGCGGAAATACTAGAGCATTGTACTAGATATTATGTAAACACGGTTACTGGGGATGGATTATTTCCAGAAAACCGACTTGATTTTTCGTATTATAGCCAAAGAGATGGGTGTTCAACTGAGGAAATTAGTAATCAGATCACGGAGTCATTTGCAGAGATAACATATAGAATATGTAAGGCAAGAGAAGATGTGAAAGGCCTATATACAAGCGGTGGAGATATAACAGTTGCTGTCTGCAAGAAGTTTAATACAGCAGGACTGAGTTTATTGGATGAGGTTCTTCCATTGGCTGCTTATGGCAGGTTTGTCAAAGGAGAGTTCGATGGATTGCATATTATTACAAAAGGTGGAATGGCAGGACAGAGCAACGCAATCAATAAGTGTATTACTTATTTGAAAGAAAAATTATATATCTAAGAAAAGAGGAAAGCATTATGAACAAAGCATTAGTAGCTATACCATTAGGAGATCCAGCTGGTGTTGGACCAGAAATCGTTGTGAAAGCAATTGCATCAAAAAAGGTATCTGATGTTGCAAATTGTATTGTAGTAGGAGACAAAAATGTTATAAATCAGGCAATAACCATTGTAGGAGCTGATATAAAAGTACAAACAATAAAATGCGTAGAAGAAGCTAAATTTGAAGAAGGCATTTTAAACCTGATTGATTTGAATAATGTGGATATGAATAAATTTGTATATGGAAAAGTAAATGGTATGTGTGGAAAGGCAGCATTTGAATTTATTAAAAAAAGTATTGAACTCGCCAATGAAGGTGAGGTGGATGCTGTTGCTACAACACCGATTAATAAGGAGTCATTAAGAGCTGGAGGAATTAATTTTATTGGTCATACAGAGATATTTGGGGCATTAACAAATACAGAAGATCCATTAACGATGTTTGAAACCAACGGAATGAGAGTGTTTTTTCTGACTAGACATGTGTCACTAAGAGATATGTTGGATATGATTAAAAAAGATAGAATCAAAGACTATGTAAAACGATGTATGGAAGCATTGAATAAATTAGGAGTAACAGGTGGTACCATGGCAATTGCAGGATTAAATCCACATAGTGGAGAGCATGGATTGTTTGGCTATGAGGAAGTAGAAGAAATTATGCCAGCAATTGAAGAATTGCAGAATGAGGGATATCAAGTGGTGGGACCAATTGGTGCAGATTCTGTCTTTCATTTAGCAACTCAAGGGAAATTTAACAGTGTTCTATCTTTATACCATGATCAAGGACACATTGCTACAAAAACACTTGATTTTGAAAAGACAATTGCAATTACAAATGGTATGCCAATTTTACGAACATCGGTAGATCATGGAACAGCATTTGATATTGCAGGAACTGGGAAAGTAAGTGAAGTTAGCATGATAGAAGCAATTCTATTAGCAGCCAAATATGCACCAAATTTTAAAAAATAAAAAAGTTATTTAAAGGAGGACATGAATTATGGTAGGTGGACTGAGTGGTCAAAGGATGCTTATTGGATTGGCAGTGGGAATTATTTTACTCGTTGTATTGGTGTTAAAAACAAAGATACATGCATTTTTAGCACTAATTATCTCGTGTGTAGTTGTAGGTGTAGTAGGTGGAATGCCCATTATGGATGTTACCTTAGATGATGGGAAAGTATTCGGTATTATTAATTCTATTAAAAATGGATTTGGTGGTACATTGGGAAGTATTGGTATTATTATTGGATTTGGTGTTATGATGGGACAAATATTTGAAGTTACAGGTGCAGCGGAACGTATGGCACAAGTATTTTTGAAATTATTTGGGAAGAAACGAGAAGAGGAGGCTCTGGCCTTTACAGGATTCTTGGTATCCATACCTATTTTTTGTGATTCTGGATTTGTGATTCTAGCACCAATTGCAAAGGCCATTTCTCGTGTTACTAAAAAATCAGTTATTTCTTTGGGTGTTGCATTAGCAGCAGGATTGGTTATTACGCATTCTTTAGTTCCACCAACACCAGGACCGTTGGGGGTATGTGGGATCTTTGGTATAGACGTTGGAAAATTCATTCTACTAGCATTAGTATTGGCAGTTCCAATGACAATAGCAGTTCTATTCTATGCAAGATATTTAGGAAAAAAATATTATCAAATTCCAAATGAACATGACGATGGCTATGTCCGTAGTGAATATGTAGAACCTGATTATAGTCAATCTTTCGTTATGAGTGATAGACAATTACCATCTGCAATTGCTGCATTTGGACCATTGATTTTACCAATTCTTTTAATATTGATAAGTACGGTTTCTAGTGCCTTAGGGAAAACAGAAGGTTTTATGCAAATATTTCAATTCATTGGCTCTCCAATTATTGCTGTAGGACTTGGATTAGTTCTTGCAATATTTACACTAGGTAGGACTTTGGATAGAAAGACTGCATTGGCTGAAATGGAAAAAGGCATGATGTCAGCAGGTATTATTATGTTGGTAACTGGTGGCGGCGGAGCATTGGGTCAGATTATTAAAGACAGTGGTCTTGGTAACTTTATCGCTGAAAATCTTGCAGCTACTGCTATTCCAATTGTTGTATTGCCTTTGATCATTTCAACATTGATGAGATTCATTCAGGGATCGGGAACGGTAGCTATGACAACAGCTGCTAGTATTTCAGCTCCAATTATGATTGCAGCAGGAGTAAATCCTTTCCTTGGTGCTGTTGCATGTTGTGTTGGTTCACTTTTCTTTGGATATTTTAATGATAGTTACTTTTGGGTGGTAAATAGAACACTTGGAATCAGTGAGGCCAAAGAACAATTAGCAATTTGGTCTGTATCATCTACAATTGCCTGGGCAGTTGGAGTTGTTGAAGTTATTGTGTTGAGTTTCATAATATAATCTGATATGATATCACTTAAGGAGTGATAGTTATGTTAGTAGCAGAACGGCAACAAAAAATTATAGATATGATTCAAGAAAAAGGTAGTGTACAAGTTGAGGAGCTGGCACAAGAGTTAAAAGTCAGTTTGATGACTATCCGAAGAGATTTGGAGAAGTTACATGAAGATGGTAGAATTGAGAGATGCCATGGAGGTGCTGTTGTAAAACAGGAAGTCACATATGCAGACAAGCAAATTATTCATAAATCAGAAAAAACGCAACTAGCTTTTATGTGTGAAAATTTTGTAAAAACAGGGGATTGTATCTATCTAGACGCTGGGACTACTACCTATGAAATTGCAAAAGTTATTTCGAAAATTCCTGATATTATTGTAGTTACAAATGATTTAGAAATCGCACGGTTATTAAAAGAAAGCTCGGTTGAGTTGTTCCTATGTGGTGGCCAAGTGCAAAAGTCTACGGGTAGCACATTAGGATGCTTTGCAACGCAGATGTTAGATGGATTTCAGTTTGATGTTGGATTCTTTGGAGCAGCCTCCATTAATGAACAGCTTCAAGTCTTGACACCAACTATTGATAAGGCTTTCATGAAGCGAAAAATAATGAAACATTGTCAAGAGACGTACTTGGTTGTGGATGATTCAAAGTTCAATAGGCAAGCAATGGTGAAGGTGAATGAGTTGTGTGATTATGATGGGGTGATTACGAATCGATTATTCTCAGAACTGGAGCAACAAGAACTAGAGCGTACAAAAGTAAAAGTGATACAGGTAATTAACAAATAAATTTAATTAAAAATCCTAGGTGGGATTGTGGTAATCAGAAGGATTCCAATCTCATCTAGGATTTTTTAATTTTAATATAATACTTCTTGAAGATATAATCCTTTTGCATCGGCTGGTGCACTTGCAGTGACTGGGTTATTTACATCTAATATTTTCTCAATGTCTTCTATGTTACGAGCACCTAATCCAATATCGAGTAATGTACTTATAATCATACGAGGCATATTGTGTAAAAAGTCATTTGCTTCTAAGGTGATTTGAATTTCCTCATCATCTCCATAGATATCTATGTGTTTCATTTCTTTTACAGTAGACTTGTTACGCTTTACAGTTGAAAAACATTTGAAGTCATGCTTACCCACAAGATTTGAAGCTGCTTGTCGCATCAGTTCTATATCGGGTTTTTTAAAAGCATAATAGGTATATTTTCGTTCAAACACACTTGGAACATCACTAATTACAATACGGTATAGATAAAGCTTGGATGTTGCATTAAGACTTGCATGGAATCTTTCTGGCATGTCTTTCACGGTTAGTACAGCTATATCCATAGGTAAGTAGCGATTCAGATAGTGCTTGATCTCGTAATCTTTCATATCAGTTGTAGTTTTAAAGTTGACAATCTGCCCATATGCATGTACACCTACTTCAGTACGGGCACCACAAAATAACGATACATCTTCATTTGTCATTTTTTTAATCACATCAATAATTTTGTTTTCCAATGTATTAGTTGATTCTTCTTTTCCAAGACGTTGCCACCCTTGATATCGGCTTCCGTCATATTGTATCTCTAATTTTATATTGCGCATTCATTTTCTCCTTATGATAATACTTATAGACACATGAATTTTGAAACAGTTACAGTATATCAAATCCTATGGTATAATGGAAGAACTTATCATAATATGATAAAATATGATGTAGAGGTGTATGATGAATAAACCAATATCAAAAATAGAATTTTTAAGGGAATCACCAATTTTTATGGAACAGATTTCAGAAGGACTTCGTTTATACCCATGGTTTCAACCAGAGCCTGATCAACTGAAATTACATCATTTATTACATCGGATGCTATTGATAAATGGTGGGAACGTTTATGTGGATTTTTATTACGCAAGTCTTACGAAAGAAGAAAAGTCTTCCTTTCGTCATGCTCTAAAGGAAGACGAAAAAGAGGTATTGAATAAATTAGAAATAAGCGAAGATGCTATTTATTACTTGATTGATGAATCAATGCTAGATTTCTTTTTCCGTATAACCATAGATGAAATACTGTTTTCTACGTTTTATTTCACAAACCTAAAAGTTTCTGTATGGGGGAATTATAACATGAATTGGCCCATCTTTGCACAGGATGAAGAAAGTTTGGAATGGTGCCGTAATTTATGTTATGATAAGTAAGAAAAAAGACAGTCGGAGGAAGAAAAATGGAGAAAATTGGAATCGTATTATATGTTATGGCTGCGGCATTGTTCATAGGTGGTATTGTCCAATTTATAAAGGCTAAAAAAAGTCAGAAGTTTGGCAAACTTACAACAGCATCTGTACAAGAGTGTCATACAACAGGATTTGGACCAATACGCAAATATTGGGTAACGCTTATATACAAAGCGGAAGGAAGAAAGTATAAGAGGAAGTTGCATACTAATTTTTTGCAAATCTTAAACAATGGGGACAAGATACCAATTGGTTACAACCCAGAAGACCCAGAAGATATTTTAGTAAGGGGCAATGATGCTTATAAGGTGTTTTTTCTTTTAGCAGCTGGCATTGTTATTATTACAAATATTTTAACATTCATTGTTTAGAGAGAAAATGAACTAGAAATGGAGAAATTAATTATGAAAAATGAAGTCTGGTCTGTGAAAGATTCTTATGTAGAAACAATTCACATTGTAAGACCTACACATTTGAATGCTGCTGGAAGATTATTCGGTGGTATATTAATGCAATGGATTGACGAAACAGCTGGAGTTGTTGCAAAACGACATTGCAAGGGAAATGTTATTACAGCTTCTATAGATAATTTGATGTTTTTAAAGGGTGCTTATCAACAAGATATGATTGTATTGATTGGAAAATTGACTTATGTGGGACGAACTTCCATGGAGGTTCGCATTGATACTTATAAAGAAGATATGCAGGGAACAAGAACGAAAATTAATCGAGCTTACATCACTATGGTGGCAATGGATGAAAATGATGAACCAACGGAAGTTCCAAGACTTTCTTTGACCACGCAAGAGGAAAAGAGTGAATGGGAAGCGGCCATAAAACGTAGAGAGATGAGAAAATTACGCAAAGAAGAAGGGTTTTAAATAAAAATCTATTAGAAAATCTAATGAATAGAAAGTGCTGTTTTTTTTACAATGCTTGAAATGTATAGATAAGTATTGTATGATAATAAAAGCAATTGTACGACTGGCGGATAAGTAGGGGTACCTACAGGGAGTACAATATAGTTTAAAATGCCGACCGCCTGGGCGACCACTGGAATAAGGGTTGTTCAGGTGGTTTTTTATGTAAAAGATGCATTTAAAAGTTATACTTAAGAAATTAAGAAGTAAAAGGAGAAAAGTGATGAAGATGTTATCAATCGTATCGGAATTAGAATCGAATGCATATCCTGGAAGAGGAATTATCATTGGGAAAACACCAGATGGAACCAAAGCGGTTACTGCATATTTTATTATGGGAAGAAGTGAAAATAGTAGAAATAGAGTATTTGTTGAAGAAGGACAAGGGATTCGAACGCAAGCATATGATCCAGCTAAACTAATAGATCCAAGTTTGATTATTTACGCCCCAGTACGTGTGTTGGGAAATAAAACGATCGTAACGAATGGTGATCAAACAGATACGATATACGAAGGTATGGATCGACAACTGACTTTTGAACAGGCACTGCGCACACGCACTTTTGAACCTGATGCACCTAATTACACACCAAGAATTTCCGGGATTATGCATGTTGAACAAGGAACATATAATTATGCAATGTCCATATTAAAAAGTAATCAAGGGAATCCGAGTGCATGTAATCGGTACACATTTGCATATGAAAATCCGATAAATGGAGAAGGTCACTTTATACATACTTATCAGTGTGATGGAAATCCATTACAAAGCTTCGAAGGGGAACCAAAGTTAGTGGAAATACCAGATGATATAGATATTTTTGCAACCATGTTATGGAGCAGTTTGAATGAAGAGCATAAGGTCTCGTTATTTGTGAGATATATAGACATACAAACTGGGATTTATCAAACAATTATTAAAAATAAGAATGATTAATGGAGGGCATATGAAAGAATTAGAATTAAAATATGGATGTAATCCAAATCAAAAACCATCAAAAATATATGTTTCTAACGGGGATGATTTGCCAATAGAGGTACTAAGTGGGAGACCAGGATATATTAATTTTTTAGATGCTTTTAACGGATGGCAATTGGTGAGAGAACTAAAAGCTGCAACAGGACTTCCAGCAGCCACATCTTTTAAACATGTTTCACCAGCGGGTGCAGCCGTTGGATTACCATTAGACGCGACATTAGCTAAGAGTTACTGGGTGAACGATATGGGAACACTATCACCGATTGCCTGTGCATATGCAAGAGCAAGGGGAGCGGACCGGATGTCATCTTTCGGGGATTTTATTGCCTTATCCGATATTTGCGATAAAGACACCGCATTACTTATCAAGCGAGAAGTGTCTGATGGAGTCATTGCTCCCGGTTATACAGAGGAAGCATTAGAGATATTAACGGCTAAGAAGAAAGGGGCTTATAATGTTATTAAAATGAATGATAATTATAGTCCAGAACCTATAGAGACAAAGCAAGTTTTTGGAATTACTTTTGAACAAGGAAGAAATGAGCTTTTAATAAATCATGAGTTATTACAACATATTGTAACAGAAAACCAAGAACTCCCTAAAGAAGCCAGTATAGACTTAATGATAGCACTGATTACATTGAAATATACACAGTCTAATTCTGTTTGCTTTGTAAAGGGTGGTCAAGCAATTGGAATCGGTGCAGGTCAGCAATCCCGTGTACATTGTACGAGGTTGGCTGGGCAAAAGGCAGACAATTGGTTTTTGCGTCAGTGCCCAAAAGTATTAAATCTTCCATTTGTGGATCAGATAAGGCGTGCAGATCGAGACAATGCAATTGATATTTACATTGGTGAAGAATATAGAGATCTATTAAAGGATGGGGAATGGGAAAGGATATTTAAAGTAAAACCAGAAATATTCACCGAAGAGGAAAAACGGTTGTGGTTGAGTCAAATGAATGATGTATCACTTGGTTCAGATGCCTTTTTCCCATTCGGTGATAATATTGAACGTGCTTTTAAAAGTGGTGTTAAATATATTGCGCAACCAGGGGGATCAGTACGTGATGATCAAGTAATCGAAGTATGCAATAAGTACCATATGGTAATGGCATTCACAGGTATTCGGTTGTTCCATCACTAACATTGCCTTTTAGGATTTTGGTTTCCTGCTTTGCATAAGAGAGCTGGCCATTTTGACTGTTTTGTCAATTTGTTCCTGCTCTTTTTTTGATTTTCCTTCTTTCAATAAATCCAATATTATGCCCATTTCTTCTGGCGAAAATTGAATTCCTTTTTTACTAGCATCCATAATCAGGGTTAATAGAACAGGAGGAAGATCTTTTCCAGATTTTCCACTTGTCTGAGCAGCAGCAGTTTTGATTAACTCTAATTTAATAGGATCAATATTATTAAGTATTGGGTTATTCATCCATTCATTCATTTTTAACATCTCCTTCATTTATATTAGACATATTGGGGGTACACGCATTATTGTCATCTGTACTTTGGCTATTGGAATCATCAGAACAGTCTGAGGACTCATCATTTATGTCATTGGATGAGCCAGCAGCAAAGAGTGTACTGTAAGTATCAAACATCTCTTGTTGATCAGGAGACATCATATTTTTCATGAGGTCCATTGGATTGAAGGCGGATGATTGAGACGTGTTTTCCTTGTCAGAAGAAAATCCATCTGGCGAATCCCCTGTTCCATCCTGAAAAGATTTCATCATTTCCATCATACTCATCATACTTGTAAAGTTACTAATGGTATCGTTCATTTCCTGTCCCATATATGGTTTCATTTCTTCTAATATATCAAGTGGTGAAGCGGTACCAGATTCAAAACTAGAACTTTGTAGATCATTTGTAAAAAACTGAAAAAATTTCATAGTATTTTGTAATTCTAGAAATTTCACATAGATAGCAAGAAGACGTTGATTAGAGGGAGGGGTATAGGGAATAAGTATTTTCAGCATTTGTAAACTTTGTGAAGTTACAAGATTATCAAATGGTGTCATTGGATTTGATTCTTTTTTGTCCATAGACCATCAACCCTCCATAGAAGTAACGTTATAAATGTATATGATAGAACAGTCGAAAATATGAAAGTTGCATATAATATAATGTATTTATTTAAGATATTCTAGGAGGTTTAGTATGACAAGAAAATTAGTGATAGATGGTAACGCGGTATATGAATTAGATGAAGAATGTATGCTGAAAAAAAAGAAAGAGTTATCTGAGAAGAGAAAAGAAGAACAAAAAAATGCAGGAAATCATCTTCATAATAATATAAGAAAAGGACCCCGATAGGGATCCTTTTTTATCTTATGCCATTTCTGCTTAATTAGCAGCATCCGCCACCAAGTCCGCCACCAAGTCCGCCACCGCATCCGCCGCAGCAGATAAGAAGTAAGATGATCCAAATACAATTGTTGTCTCCACATCCGCCACTCATGCCACCACAGCTACCGCCGCCGCCACAACAGCAAAGAAGAAGAATAATCCAAATTAAAGAAGAACATCCATTGTTTCCGGACTCGCATCCACATCCACAGTTTGTTGCTGATAAATCACTCATGTTAAAACCTCCATATTAATATTAGATTGTTTACACTTCATAATATGTGGGTGGGCTTGACTGTGTTTCTAAAAAATCAAAAATAATTTTAAAAATTTTAAATTAACCTTTGTATCAACTATTCATATTCTAATTAAAAAGGATAGATGAATCATGAAGCAGGTAAAAGAAGCTGTTAACTATTGGTGTGATGATACGTTAAAAGGAAAATATCTTGGGCAAGGTGTGGGTGTAGCAGTGCTTGATACGGGAATAGAACTGCATGAAGATTTTGACAGACGTATTATAAAGTTTTATGATGCGGTTAATTATATAAATAGAATTTATGATGATAACGGGCATGGGACACATGTAGCTGGAATTATAGGGGGGAATGGAAAACTTTCGAAAGGGGAATACTGTGGAATTGCTCCAAGATGTAATCTTTATCCAGTTAAAGTACTAGATTCTAAAGGGCATGGTCAAATCGGACGTGTAATGAAGGGAATCAATTGGGTACTTTGCCATCGATTTAAATATAACATACGAATTGTAAATATTTCTGTCGGTGCATTGGCCTCAATAAAGCCAATAGATGAAGCAAGATTGATAGCAGGAGTAGAAGAAATGTGGGATGCAGGGTTAGTTGTAGTTGCAGCTGCTGGTAACTATGGTCCGGAGAGTGGTTCCATAACAACCCCTGGTATTAGCAAAAAAATCATCACAGTAGGTTCTTCTAATGATGAAAAATTTATTGATGATTTTGGAAATAAACGTAATAATTATTCTGGCAGAGGACCGACTGAAGAATGTGTTTGTAAACCAGATGTTCTGGCACCGGGCTCCTATATCACATCGTGTAATTCGGGTCATATAAGAAAAAGACAAAAACCATATATTATGAAAAGCGGCACTTCTATGGCAACTCCAATTGTATCAGGCGCAATGGCCATTTTATTATCTAAGTACCCTAGTATGAACAATGTAGAAGTAAAATTGAGGTTAAGAGGGAGCTGTAGGGATCTTGGATTGCCAATCAATGAACAAGGATGGGGGATGCTGGATGTTTCAAAATTAATTAAGTAATGAAAGCATCATGCTGTCAAGAAAAAACACTTGACAGCATGATGCTTATCGTTTATGATAGCAGAGGTGATAAAAATGAATGAAATATTAGAACAAGCCTTATTATATGATTTTTACGGAGAATTACTTACAGAACATCAGAAAAATATATATGAGCAATTTGTGTTAGAAGATTTATCTTTAAGTGAGATTGCGGAGGCTGAAGGAATTAGTCGTCAGGGAGTACATGACTTAGTAAAGCGATGTAATAAGACACTAGAAGGCTATGAAGAAAAATTGAATTTAGTAGAAAAATTTTTATCCATGAAGCACAAACTTCATAAGATAAATGAGTTATTAGAATTAGAAGAAACGCATACCATAACAACTAAGGAATTAATTGAAAATATTAGACGGATTTCAGGAGAAATCATAGAGGAGTTATAACATGGCATTTGATAGTTTAACTGAAAAACTGCAGAATGTGTTTAAGAATCTTAGAAGTAAAGGACGATTGACGCAAGAAGATGTTAAGGTCGCCCTTAGAGAAGTAAAGATGGCTTTGCTAGAAGCAGATGTCAATTTCAAAGTGGTGAAGCAATTTGTAAAGGATGTACAGGAAAGAGCAGTTGGTCAAGATGTGATGAACGGTCTGAATCCTGGGCAGACAGTGATTAAAATTGTTAACGAGGAACTTGTGAAATTAATGGGTTCAGATACAACTGAGATCCAATTACAACCAGGACAAGCAACAACTGTTATTATGATGGCAGGACTTCAAGGAGCAGGAAAGACTACAACTACTGCGAAATTGGCAGGAAAGTTTAAAATAAAAGGGAAAAAGCCTCTTTTGGTTGCATGTGATGTGTATCGACCTGCAGCAATTAAGCAATTACAGGTAAATGGAGAGAAGCAAGGAGTAGATGTCTTTTCAATTGGCGAAAATCATAAACCAGTAGATATTGCAAAAGCAGCTATAGAATACGCAAAAAAGAATGGACATAATATTGTGATTCTTGATACTGCTGGTCGGCTTCATATTGATGAAGAGATGATGACCGAACTTATAGAGATCAAAGAACAGGTGAATGTTCATCAGACGATTTTAGTTGTAGATGCAATGACTGGTCAAGATGCAGTAAATGTTGCAAACAATTTCAAAGAAAAAATCGGAATTGATGGTGTCATTATTACCAAGCTAGATGGTGATGCCAGAGGTGGTGCTGCACTTTCCATTAAAGCAGTAACTGGAAGACCTATTCTTTATGTCGGTATGGGAGAGAAACTATCAGATTTAGAACAATTTTATCCTGATAGAATGGCTTCTAGAATTCTTGGCATGGGCGATGTTCTTACTTTAATTGAAAAAGTGTCAGAAGAAATCGATGAAGAACAAGCAAAAAAGATGGAACAAAAGATTAAGAAGGCGCAATTTGATTTTGAAGATTACTTAGATAGTATGCAACAAATGAAAAAGATGGGTGGCATATCAAGCATTTTGAATATGATGCCAGGAATGGGTGGCATAGGCGGTAATCAGTTGCAAGATATAGACTCTGAGGAAAACCAAAAGAAAATGGTTCGAATGGAGGCTATGATACAGTCTATGACGGTAGAAGAACGTCGTAATCCGGATGTATTGAATCCAAAGAGAAAACATCGCATTGCAAAAGGTGCAGGTGCCGATATTAGTGAAGTAAACCGTATGGTAAAACAGTTTAATGAAGCAAAGAAAATGATGAAACGTATGCCTGGATTAATGGGTGGTAAAAAGGGTAAACTTAAATTTCCTTTTTAACATATATAAAACTAACACAAGGAAAAGTCCTTAATAGGTGATTAAGGTAGGAGGTGAAAAGAATGGCAGTAAAGATTAGATTAAAAAGAATGGGACAAAAGAAAGCTCCTTTCTATAGAATCGTTGTAGCTGATGCTAGAGCTCCAAGAGATGGTAGATTTATCGAGGAAATCGGTACTTATGACCCAAATCAAGAGCCAAGCTTGTTCAAAGTTGATGAAGAAGCTGCAAAGAAATGGTTAAATAATGGTGCTCAACCTACAGAAGTAGTTGGCAAGATTTTTAAAGCAGCAGGTATTGAAAAATAGGATGTTGTATCGCGGAGGTGCGCGTAATGAAGGAATTGGTTGAAGTAATTGCGAAGGCATTAGTTGACAATCCGGAAAGTGTTGTAGTTACAGAAAAGCAAGAAGGCAAAACAACGATTATCGAATTGCATGTAGCAGATTCAGACATGGGTAAAGTAATCGGTAAACAAGGTCGTATTGCAAAGGCAATTCGCTCTGTAGTAAAAGCTGCAGCATCTAAAGAAGATAAAAAAGTGGTTGTTGACATCGCTCAATAATTTATCCATTGAGGACGGAGTATTTATAATACCCCGTCCTCAATTAACAAAAGGAGTTATTATGGAACAAAAACTACAAGTTGGGGTTATTTCTTCTACTCATGGTATTAAAGGAGAAGTGAAGGTATTTCCAACAACTGATGATGTGAAAAGATTTAAGAGTCTTAAACAAGTAATACTTGATACAGGAAAAGAACAATTATCTTTAGAAATACAAAATGTAAAATTTTTTAAGCAATTTGTAATTTTAAAATTCAAAGATATTGACAATATAAATGAAGTAGAAAAATATAAAGGAACAGGCCTTTTTGTAGATCGAAAAGATGCAGTAAAATTAAAAAAAGATGAATATTTTATTGCTGATATGATTGGAATGCATGTTATAACAGATGTGGGTGAGTCATTTGGCACGCTAAAAGATGTGTTAGGAACAGGGGCCAATGATGTGTATGTAGTTGATTCTTTTGAACATGGAGATGTGCTTATTCCTGCAATTAAACAATGCATCATAAATGTTGATATTGAAAAACGAGAATTAGTAGTACATTTGTTGGCTGGTTTGATTTAAAAGATAAAATTTAATTATGAATAACAAGGAGTTGCATATGAACTTTCATATATTAACACTTTTTCCAGAAATGGTTATGAATGGGCTAAATACGAGTATTATTGGTCGAGCAATTACTAATAATATTTTAACGATAGAGGCAATAGATATTCGAAATTATGCGAATAATAAACATCAAAGTGTAGATGACTATCCGTATGGTGGTGGTGCAGGGATGTTGATGCAAGCAGAACCAGTGTATGGAGCTTATAAGGCTGTGGAATCAAGGATATGCGATGCTGCTAATTCAATAGAAATACCAAGGCCAAGGGTGGTTTATTTGTCCCCACAAGGGCAGACATTTGACCAAGGACTAGCTGAAGAATTAGCAAATGAAAAAGAGCTTATTCTTTTGTGTGGACATTATGAAGGAATTGACGAACGAGTTCTTGAAGAAATTGTGACAGACTATGTATCCATAGGAGATTATGTATTGACTGGAGGAGAATTGCCAGCGATGGTTATGGTAGATGCAATTGCCAGATTAATACCGGGTGTGTTGCATAATAATGTCTCTGCGAAGTTTGAAAGTTTTCAAGATAATCTATTAGAATATCCTCATTATTCAAGACCAGAAGAGTGGCATGGGAAAAAGGTTCCGGAGGTTCTGATGTCGGGGCATCATGCAAACATTGAAAAATGGAGAAGAGAACAGTCTGTAATACGTACATCTTTGCGGCGTCCAGATTTATTAAAGAAAGCCAAGCTGTCAAAAGAAGAAATAGAATTAGTAAGACATATTATGGGCAAATAGAGAAAACCCTTGCAAAATAGGCAAATACGTGGTAAAATACAACAGTTGTGAGAGAAGAGATGGTCCTCTGATACAAAGTGTATTAAGAACGTCCAAATTATAAGGAGGTCACACAAGATGAACGATATTATTAAAAAAATTGAAGCAGAACAATTAAAAGCAGAAGTGCCAGAATTTAACGTAGGTGATACAGTTAAAGTATATGCTAAAATTAAGGAAGGTGCTCGTGAAAGAATTCAGGTTTTTGAAGGTACTGTACTTAAAAAACAAGGTGGAAGTACAAGAGCTACATTTACTGTAAGAAAGAATTCTAACGGTATTGGAGTTGAAAAAACTTGGCCATTACATTCTCCAAATGTAGAAAAAGTGGAAGTGGTTCGTAAAGGTAAAGTAAGAAGAGCAAAACTTAACTACTTAAGAGGTCGTGTTGGTAAGAGAGCGAAAGTTAAAGAATTAGTAAGATAATAAGCAAGAGGGATGGGACAAGTACATAGTGTATATTGTCCCTTCTTTTATATCTAAAAGATAGGGAGTATATATGAGTAATTTAACTTTTGGTAAGGAAAAAAGACGATTTAATTTTGACATACTGTATAAAGTTGGTATATGGACATTTCAAATTGCCATTGTGTGTACATTTGCCTTTGTGATTGTATGGTATTTAGGACAAAAAGTAAGCAATGTTGGTGATTCTATGAAGCCAGAGATCAAGAATGGGGATGTGGTACTGGTTAATAGAATTATTTACAATGCCAGTAGTCCAGATAGATACGATGTTGTAGTATTTAAGCCAAATGGCAATGAAAATTCACACTATTATGTTAAAAGAATTGTTGGACTACCTGGTGAAACGGTGGAAATTAAAGATGAAAATATCTATATTAATGGTGAGAAATTAAAGGAAAATGCTAAAATTAAGACAACCGCCCTAGAAGACTCGGGAATTGCCTATGAACCGATAGAATTAAAGGGGAATGAGTATTTTGTTTTAGGAGATAATAGATCTAGTAGTGAAGATAGTAGGATGGCAGATATAGGTAATGTAAAAAAGAAAGATATATATGGTAAGGCCTGGTTCATAATTTCACCAAGGTCTGATTTTGGTTTTGTAAAGTAAAGGAGAGTAAGTATGCATTTTCAATGGTATCCAGGTCATATGACCAAAGCGAAGCGTATGATGCAAGAGAATATCAAGCTAATTGATTTAGTAATTGAGCTTGTAGACGCAAGGATTCCTATCAGTAGCAGGAACCCAGATATAGACGAATTAGGAAAGAATAAAGCAAGATTAATTTTATTAAACAAAGCGGATTTAGCCGAAGATAAGTGGAACGATGCTTGGGCAGAATATTTTAAGGAAAAGGGATTTGCTGTTGTAAAAGTGAATTCTAAAAAGGGTGGAGGAATCAAATCTATTCAAGGAGTTATTCAAGAAGCATGTAAAGAAAAAATAGAGCGTGATAGGAAGAGGGGCATATTAAACAGACCAGTGCGTGCTATGGTTGTTGGAATTCCCAATGTTGGAAAATCTACGTTTATAAACGCTTTAGCTGGAAAGGCCTGCGCAAAAACAGGGAATAGACCAGGGATTACAAAAGGAAAACAGTGGATTCGCTTAAATAAAAATGTAGAATTGTTAGATACCCCTGGTATCTTGTGGCCCAAATTTGAAGATCAAAAGGTAGGACTTCGATTGGCATTTATTGGTTCTATAAAGGATGAAATACTAAACACTGAAGAATTGGCAACGGAAATTATTTCTTTTTTGCTATTGCATTATCAAGGAATATTAGAACAGAAATATAAGATTGAGGAGGAAAATGATGCATACGGATGTCTTAGGGGGATTGCTGAGAGCAGACACTGCCTAATCAAGGGGAATGAGTTAGATACTGAGAAAGCGGCCATGCTATTAGTAGATGATTTTAGAAATGGACGTTTAGGAAAAATAACACTTGAATATCCGGATGATTATGAATAAGATAGAACTAGAAAGAGGGAAGATATATGGCAAGAAACAGGGAATATGAGGCAGAAAGAAGTATTTTTAAAGAACTATTAGGGTGGATTGTTTATATACTAATAATCATTGGATTAACTTATATTATTATTACTTATGTAGGGCAAAGAACACGCGTGAGTGGATCTTCAATGGAGACTACATTAAGTGATGGAGATAATCTGATTGTTGATAAGATTTCTTTTCGATTTAGGGATCCACAACGATATGAGATTATTGTATTTCCTTATCAATATGAAGAAAATACATATTATATTAAGCGAATTATTGGTATGCCTGGAGAGACAATTCAAGTAATGAATGGAGAAGTCTACATCAATGATGCTCCACTCGATGAGATGTATGGCAATGAAGTCATGGAGGATGCAGGAATAGCGGAAACGCCTATTACATTAGGCGAAGATGAGTATTTTGTTTTGGGAGACAATAGAAATCATAGTTCAGACAGTAGAGATTCAAGCGTAGGTATTATTACCAGAGATATGCTAATGGGTAGAGCATGGGTTCGTATATGGCCTTTTGATGAATTTGGAGTAATTAAACATGAGTAAATGTATAAACGAAATAAAACAAGAATTCGCACAAGCTGACAACGAAAAGTTACGTCTATTATATGCAAAATATGCAGAAGATAGTCGAGCTGGAGTTATCAGCTTGATTGCTAAGTATCAAAAGAAAGAAAAACAACTAGAAAACGAGAAGAAACGTATTGAGTCCATGCGTATGTACGAAAAACAAAATGAAAGCTATCAATATATTTGTGGAATTGATGAAGTAGGAAGAGGGCCACTTGCAGGGCCAGTTGTTGCAGGAGCAGTTATTCTACCTAAGGATTGTAATATTTTATATGTAAATGATTCTAAGAAATTAAGTGAGCCTATGAGAGAACAGCTGTATGAATTGATTATGGAACAGGCAGTTGCTACAGGAATTGGAATTGTAGGGCCCGTGAGAATTGATGAGATTAATATTTTGCAAGCAACTTATGAGGCAATGCGCTTAGCAATCAAGCAATTAAAAATTCAACCAGATTTACTACTGAATGATGCTGTTACCATACCACAGATATCAATCAAACAAATACCAATCATAAAAGGTGATGCAAAAAGTATTTCAATAGCGGCAGCCAGTATTATTGCAAAAGTAACTAGAGACCGCCTTATGGTACAATATGATGCAGTATTACCTGGGTATGGATTTGCTAGTAATAAAGGATATGGTGCAGCTGCCCATATTGAGGCGCTGAAGGAATTAGGATCAACTCCTATACATCGTCAATCATTTATAAAGAATTTTATTTAACGTGTTGTCTATAGAGGAGATTTATGTCATTTAACCAGAGGATAATTGGAAGTGCATATGAACAACAAGCAGGATTATATTTATCAGATCATCAATATCATATATTAGAATATAACTACAGATGTAAGTTAGGAGAAATTGATATCATAGCGAAAGATGGAGAATGGTTGGTCTTTTGTGAGGTGAAATATAGAAGTACGGATGTAAAAGGGCATCCATTAGAAGCAGTAAATGTTAGAAAGCAACATAAGATTTATAAATGTGCAATGTATTATATGATGGAACGTGGTATAGACGATGTTCCATGTCGTTTTGATGTTGTTGGAATATTAGGTGATGAAGTAATATTAGTGAAAGATGCATATACATATGGGGAATAGAAATGAATAAAAGTAAGGAAAATATGAAGGTAGGAATACAATTTAAAAATAACAAACCAATTTTCAATGTAAAGGAGCGAGAGGGAGTAGTCTATTTAGAATACCCACTGCTTTCGGACACTGGGATAGTAACACATGCATTCTCTACGAGAATAGGAGGAGTGAGTACGGGGGATTATACTTCTATGAATTTGAGTTTTACCCGTGGTGATAAAGAGGAATCTGTTAGAGAAAACTTTAGGAGAATTTCTAGAGCTATCGGTGTTGACGAATGTGATATGGTATTTTCGAAGCAAACACATACGACAAATGTACGTGTAGTGACACAAGATGACAGAGGAAAGGGATTGGTAGACCCTTTGGATTATGAAAACGTAGATGGACTCATTACAAATGTCCCAGGAATTTGTCTAGCCACATTTTATGCTGATTGCGTTCCAATCTATCTTATTGATCCAGTAAATAAAGCTATAGGACTTAGCCATTCTGGATGGCGTGGAACAGTAGGGAAAATAGGAAAAGTAACATTAGAATGTATGAATCAACAATATGGTACCAATGCTAAAGATATAGTTGCAGCAATCGGGCCATCTATATGTAAAGAGTGTTATGAAGTAAGTGAAGATGTCATTATTGAATTTCAGAAGAATTATGATCAAGCAGAGTGGGAAGCGTTATTTTTTCAAAAAGAAAATGGCAAGTTTCAATTAGATTTATGGAAAGCAAATGAAATTGTATTATTGGATGCAGGAGTACCTAAAGACCATATTGCGGTGACAAATATTTGCACCTGTTGTAATGAGAATACGTTCTTTTCTCATAGGGCAACTCGGGGAAAACGTGGAAATCTAGGTGCTTTTTTAGCCCTTAACGTGGAAGAAAAAGGAGGATGTGTATAAATTGTTACTAACATCAGATATAGCTGTGAAGACAGCACAGGAAACAGTGGAAGAGGTAAGCAGATTTACAGCTTATCTAGACAATCATGTATCAGATTTAATTAGTTTTGGAATAAAAGTATTATTAGCGATCTTATTCTTTCTCATTGGAGGAAGGATTATTAAATGGGTTAGAAATATTGTCAGACGTTCACTGGAACGTTCGAAGGCAGATGTAGGGGTAGAGCAGTTCGTAGATTCGTTCTTGAAGTTTAGCTTATACGCAATTCTAATTGTAAGTATCGCAATGAAATTTGGTGTAGAACCAGCTTCAGTAGCTGCGCTCTTAGGATCAGCAGGTGTAGCGATAGGCCTTGCATTACAAGGTAGTTTATCTAACCTAGCGGGAGGTGTGCTTATACTATTATTAAAACCTTTCGTTGTTGGAGATTATATTATTGAGGATAATCATAAGAATGAAGGAACTGTAAAAGAGATTCAAATATTTTACACAAAGTTATCAACCATAGACAACAAGACCATTGTGATTCCTAATGGATCTTTAGCAAATAATAGTTTGACAAATGTAACTGCTAAAAATGAACGAAGATTGGATTTATATATTGATGTTTCATATGAGGCTGATATAAAAAAAGCAAAGGAAGTAATTATCAAAATACTACATCAAGAGGAGAAAATTTTAAAAGAGGAAGAGATTATTGTCTTTGTGGATAGCCTGTCTCAAAGTTCCGTTGTTATTGGTACGAGAGCTTGGGTAAGAACAGAAGATTATTGGACGACAAAATGGAGATTATTAGAACTAATTAAATTGACGTTTGATAAAGAAAAAATTGTAATACCATATAATCAATTGACAGTTCATGTGGAGGATGGAAAGGAATAGTATATGAGTAATTGGCAGGGACTAACTACAGAAGAAGCTGATGCAAAACTTAGAGAAGTTGGAGAAAATAAGCTACAGGCAAAAAAGAAGAAATCATATGCAAGAAGATTTGGAGAACAATTTAAAGATGCAATGATTCTTATCCTTTTAATTGCGGCAGGAATCTCGTTTGTAATTGCCCTCCAAGGACATGATACAAAAGAGTTTTTTGAACCGGCTTTAATCTTATTTATTGTAGTTTTAAATGCAATCATGGGAGTAGTGCAAGAAAGTAAGGCGGAAAAAGCATTAGAAGCTTTGCAAAATATGTCTGCGCCACATGCGCGTGTACAAAGAGATGGGAAAGAACTGTTTATTGATGCACTCATGCTTGTGCCAGGAGATATTATTATGGTAGAAGCGGGAGATTATGTGCCGGCAGATGCTAAATTATTAGAAGCAGCTAATTTAAAAGCAGAAGAATCGGCCTTAACTGGAGAGTCTGTACCAGTGGATAAGGATGCCAATGCTATTGTAGACGGTGATGTACCAATAGGGGATCGTGTAAATATGATTTTCACAGGTTGCTCCATCACCTATGGCCGAGCGATAGCGATGGTGACGGCAACGGGAATGAATACAGAAATGGGTAAGATTGCAGGCCTGCTAAACCAAGAGGCTGAGGAACAGACACCTTTGCAAAAAAAATTAGCACAATTAGGAAAGACATTAGGAATCGTAGCCTTAGGCATTTGTGCTATCATATTTGGAATTGGAATGCTAGACGGTATTCCTATACTTGAGATTTTTATGACTGCAGTATCGTTAGCGGTATCTGCAATTCCAGAAGGGCTACCTGCAATTGTGACAATTGTGTTGTCTATTGGCGTAACACGGATGGTAAAGCAAAATGCCATTATAAGAAGACTTCCAGCTGTTGAAACATTAGGAAGCGCATCTGTTATCTGTTCTGATAAGACGGGCACATTGACGCAGAATCGTATGACATTAGTGAAAGCATATCATATCGAAATGAATGAGATGGAAGATATTTGCGATCATAATAGTCCTGAAATAACCAAATTATTGCAATATGCAACCCTATGCTGTGACGGAAATGTTGTGATAGAAGAGGGAAAAGAAAAGCACTTAGGAGATCCAACAGAAACATCTATTGTATTTGCGACCATGAAAAATGGATTCACAAAAGAGCAATTAAATACGTTATACCCAAGAATTGCAGAACTGCCATTTGATTCAGATAGAAAGTTAATGTCAGTCATTAATGAAATAGATAATAAAAAAATTGTGATTACAAAAGGTGCTTATGATAGCATTATATCTAAATGCGTGGCAGGGAATTCTGAGCGTGTCAAGGGTTTAGTGGATGAACTAAGTGCGCAAGCATTGCGTGTTTTGGCGATTGCATATAAGGAGATGAAAGAATTGCCTCAAAAAATCACAACCGAAGAATTGGAATGTGATTTGACATTAATTGGATTAGTATGCATGATAGATCCGCCAAGACAAGAAGCAAAAGAAGCAGTAAGGCTATGTAGAAAAGCGGGCATACAACCAGTTATGATTACAGGTGATCATGTGGTAACAGCTTCAGCAATAGCAAAAGAACTTGGAATACTAGTGGAAGGGGATCTAGCAATTACTGGTGAACAGCTACAACAAATGGATGAGCAACAATTGCAGCAAGGAGTGCGCAAAATTTCAGTATATGCCAGGGTATCACCGCAAGATAAAATTCGAATTGTGAAAGCATGGCAAAAACAAGGAGAAATTGTATCTATGACTGGGGATGGTGTAAATGATGCACCTGCCCTTAAGGCTGCCGACATTGGATGCGCTATGGGGATTACAGGTACGGATGTTGCCAAAGGTGCTTCTGACATGACACTTATGGATGACAACTTTGCAACGATAGTGCAGGCTGTAAAAGAAGGCCGTGGGATATATGACAATATCAAGAAGGCGGTTGCATTTTTGCTTGGTACGAATGTTGGGGAAGTACTAACTGTATTTATTGCTATGTTGATATGGAAGAATTCACCGTTATTATCGATGCAACTATTGTGGATAAATCTTGTTACGGATAGTTTGCCTGCGATTGCACTTGGTATGGAGGCTGTGGAGGCGGAGGTTATGGAACGCAAACCTAAACCCAAAAGTGAAGGGATATTTGCACAGGGGCTAGGTGTAAGAATTTTATTACAAGGGGCAATGTTTGCAGTACTCACATTAATTGGATTTTATCTTGGTTGGAAAGAATATGGAACATTAGATGGTGGAAGGACATTAGCTTTTATGGTCTTAGCATTCACACAAGTAGTTCATTCTTATAATATGCGTTCAGAACGTTCGTTGTTTCAGATAGGTGCTTTCTCAAACAAATACTTAAATATTGCTACTAGTATTTCCTGCTTACTTATGGCAATTGTATTATTTGTCCCACCTATTGCATATGCATTTGGGCTGGTTATATTATCAAGTAAACTTTATTTGATAGGAATTGGATTAGCATTAGTGCCGTTGATTGTTATAGAGGTGTCAAAAGCTTTTGGTCTGATAAAAACAGCAAAAAAATAAAGCTCAAAATCGGATTTGAACCGACGACCCCTTCATTACGAGTGAAGTGCTCTACCAACTGAGCTATTTGAGCTTATGTAATGAAAAAATCATCACAAAATCTATTATATATCATTTTTACAAATATGCAAGTATATTTTTTGAAAAATCCATTTTTTGATTTAAAATGATTGAATTAAATAATGAAGCCAAGTATAATATATTGTATAATTATGTCGAAAAATGGCTTGAGGGAGTTGGTATATAATATGATGGCTAAAAAGAAAATACTCGTAGTAGATGATAGCATATTTAATAGAGCAGTACTTTATCGGATATTGAATGAAGAGTATGACATTTGTGAAGCAGAAAATGGAAGAAAAGGGTTAGAAATTCTAGAAGAGTATCATGAGATCATTTCTGTAATTATACTCGATGTTGTGATGCCAGAAATGGGAGGATATGAATTTCTTCGTAATATTGGTAGCCAACAGAGATATAACAATATTCCAATAATAGTTCTAACTGGAAATGATGATATTCCTAGTGAACTAAAGGCCATGGAATTGGGAGCATGGGATTACGTTTCCAAACCTTATAATGCACAAATCATGAAGTTTCGTATAAAAAATGTAATTGAAAAGAGTAAGCTGAGCGTATTGAATAAAATGAAGTATTTAGCAGAGTTTGATGACTTGACTAAGATATTTAATAAGGCGAAGTTCTTCGATGAAACTCGTAAGATGATTAACGAGAATAAGGGGGAGAACTTTGCCTTTGTTCGTTTTGATATCGATCGATTTCAATTAATAAATTCGTTTTTTGGACGTGAGGAAGGAGATCAATTATTAAAGTATATAGCACGCGAACTAGGAGTGCTTTCAGAAGAATTTGAAAATATGACGTATGGACGTATGGAATCAGATATTTTTTGTTTTTGCGTCGAATATAATTTAAAAAAATTAAGATGTGTATTAGAACAAGGAAGGGAATTAATGGCTGCTTATAGTGTAAACTATGATATTGCACCATCCTTTGGAATCTATATAATTGTAGATAAGATGTTATCCATTGACACCATATATGACTTAGCATCTTTGGCAGCAAAGAAGTGTAAAGGAAGTTATTTAGAGTACTATGCCTTTTATGATAAAAAGATGAGCATTAAGCTATCTAGAGAACAAGAAATTGTGAATGAGATGTGTAATGCTTTAAAGAATCAACAATTTGAGGTGTATTTTCAACCCAAGTTTCATCTGAGTAGTAACATACTAAGTGGAGCAGAGGCATTAGTTAGATGGAGGCATCCAAAACATGGGGCAATATCACCAAGCGAGTTTATTCCGATATTTGAACAAAATGGATTTATAACAAAATTAGATTTTTATGTTTGGGAAAAGGTTTGCCAGATTATGCACCAATGGATAGTAGAGAGAAAGCCGATTTATCCTATTTCAGTGAATATATCACGGGTTACTTTGTATCATACCAAATTAGTAGACGTAATTGTAGATATGGTAACGAGATATGAGATCCCAATTGAAATGTTTCAGCTAAAAATAACAGAAAGTGCGTATATGGAAAATCCAATCATTATGTTAGAAATCATGGAAAAGTTACATAAAATTGGATTTATTATTATGATGGATGATTTTGGAAGTGGATATTCTTCCTTAAACACATTAAAAGATATTCCTGTAGATATTTTGAAAATTGACATGAATTTTTTGGCCACTGGAAATAGTAATGGCAGAGCAGAAAATATTATTGCCTCTATTATTCGGATGGCTAAATGGTTAAATATGCCAGTGATAGCAGAGGGTGTAGAGACGAAACACCAATCAGATTTTTTGAAGAGTATTGGCTGTGAGTATGTACAGGGGTATTATTTTGGGAAACCGATGCCAGAAGATGAATATGCACATATTATTGACCATGTACATAAAGCGCAGGAACGAAAAGTAGATGAGAATTATGCCCAAATGAATCAGGACTTCATATGGGCATCTCATTCACAAATTGAGGTACTTTTTAATAATGTCCTTCAAGCAGTTGCACTATATGAATACAGTGGTGAAAAGATAGAGCTGTTAAGAGTAAATGATGCTTTTTATGACTTGATTGGGTATGAAGATACAATACAGTGCTATGACGCACCGTTAAACTTGATTGATCAGAAGCATCGACAGACTGTATTAGAATCATTTCAAAGAGCAATTGATACCAAAGATAAGTCAGAGTGTGAATACATTAAAAGAAGAATAGATGGAAGTAATGTGTGGATTAGTTTAAAGTTAAAGTACATCAATCAGATTGGTCAATCACATTTGGTTTTTAGCGCGTTAACAGATGTGACAGTGCAAAAGCAAACAGAAATAGAGTTACAAAAATATAAATCAATAGTTGTTAATCAGCCGTTGATGACAAATACAATGTTAATTGTAGATGATATAGAAACAAACCGGGCTATATTGAGAGAAATTTTTGAACCATTATATACGGTGTTAGAATCTAAAAATGGACATCAAGCACTAGATCAATTAATAGACATTGATTATCAAGTGGATATTATACTACTTGATATGGTCATGCCGGAACTAGATGGATTAGGTTTTTTAGAATATAGAAGGGATCATGCTGCATTGATGAAAATTCCGGTTGTTGTTATTGCGGCAGAAAGTAATGAAAAAATACAAATAGAAACGTTGTCATTGGGTGCCAGTGACTATATTATAAAACCAATTATTCCAGAAGTTGTTTTGCGCAGGGTTAGCAATATTTTAGAGTTAGGGTATAGAGGAAAATCTAGTACTTTGTTAGAGGAGAGTGATTCTTAATGAAGCATACAAAATTAAAGAAGGTTATGATTGTAGATGATAATGAAATTAACAGAATATTATTAAGTAAAATGTTGAAAGGGTATTATCAGGTCATTTCGATTGAGAATGGGAAAAAAGCTTTAGAATATATTATAGAATCACGTTATGCAATTGATGCAGTACTATTAGACATCATTATGCCTGTAATGAATGGACATGAATTTCTTAAAGCGCGTAGTCAAAATGACCGTATTTTAGGAATACCCGTCATGGTAATATCGCAAGCAGAGACACCCAATGATGAGATTGTAGCCTTACAGCTTGGAGCAAATGATTTTATAAAAAAGCCCTATGAACCAATGATTATAAGGCAAAGAATAGCTAATTTAATACAGTTAAGTGAAATTGTTGTGGAGAGAAATAAAGCACAATTAGTGATTAGTAAATTAAAAGATGAAAAATTATTGAACTTACAGCAATATGAGAGACAAAGAAGTTATTTAAAAGCTTCTGCTGATGGGAAATTAGGATATCTTGAATTTAATCTGACAAATGGAGATTTAATAGAAGCAAATGATGCGGTTTTAAAGATGTTACATGAGGAAGAAAACATTACGTTAGGTGCTGTTACAGAAAAATTTATGTCAGAAATCATTTATGAAAAGGACAAAGTTTTATTTGAACCTTTAGTGTTAAATCGTAATCTGATAGAGGACTGGCAACAAGGAAAAAGTGAAAAATATATAGAGTGTCGTGTATTGATTTCAGAAAATGAGCAACAAGATGAGTATAGATGGGTTGGGATTTCTTATCATTATATTGTGAATCCAGAAAAGGGGCACTTATATCTTATTATAGTAATTCAAGATATAAATCAGCAAAAATTAGAAGAATGCGAGATGAAAAATCAAGCAAAGAAGGATTCGCTAACTGGAGTATTGAATCGGGCGGCGCTAGAACGCTTGACGAAACAGAAATTAGAGCATTTAGAAAGTCATAATGGAATGTCTGCATTCATCATTCTGGATTTAGATGATTTTAAGTATATCAATGATACCTATGGTCATACATTTGGTGATAAAACTTTAAAATATGTGGCTGGTAAATTAAAATCGTTGTTTCGCTCCCAAGATATTGTAGGGAGGTTAGGTGGAGATGAATTTGTAATTTTTATGAATCATATACCTTCGGAGGAAATTGCAAAAAGAAAAGGAAATATGATATGTGAGAGTTTTCATGACTTTGAAGGCAATAACTCCAAATTTGTACTTACATGTTCAGTGGGAATTGCGTTGACGCCTACTCACGGCACGACTTTTGAAGAACTATATCGTAGTGCAGATAAAGCATTATACCAAGCAAAGAGATGTGGAAAAAATGGATGTGCTGTGTATGAAGATACGGAAGCAGAAGATAAAGTAAATGCTTGTTCAGATGAAACGTGTGTAAAGATCGAAACTATTTTACATGATTTAGGTAATAGAATAAAGAATGTTTTTTCACAGGAAAATCTTCTATTATGGGTGCAAAGTGAACCACAAGGAATCAGACAATATTATTGTTTTAAACAACAAATAAAAGAGGAACAAACATATTTAGTGAAAATGGAAGATATAGACTCATGTGAATATTGTCAGCAGCAATGGTGGAGTATTCGAGATGCCCAAGGCCATCTTGTAAATACCATAGGATATGCATATGTAGACAGTTGTAAATAGACAACTGTCATTGAGACAAAGGGCTACGCGATTATAAATCAAATATTGCGCAGCCTTTGTGTTATCGTTTTTTTTGATAACATTTTTCGATAAAGTTTATAAAAGCATATAATCCCATGGCCATAATACAAAGCAATACGATTGACATTAACAGCCAATCAAGCTTGAATACTTGACTTGAATAAATGATTAGGTAGCCAAGTCCATTTCTAGCAGCAAGAAACTCTCCAATTACAACACCTACAAGGCAAAGGCCTATATTGACCTTCATAATACTAATGATAGAAGGAATACAACTTGGTATTACCACTTTGGTAAGAGCGTGGAACTTATGACCGTGCAGAGTATAAATCAATTTGATCTCTTCAGGATCCACAGAGGCAAAACTGGTATAAAGGTTCATGATGCTTCCAAAAATTGCAACCGACATGCCTGCAACAATGATCGTGGTTTGATTTGCTCCAAGCCAAACAATCAAAAGAGGGGCTAATGCCGACTTAGGAAGGCTATTTAGTACCACCATATAAGGTTCCAAAATTTGTGATAATTTGCTACTAAACCATAGTAAAATTGCGAAAAGAATGCTAATGATGATAACAAGTATAAAACTAATAATTGTCTCATATAAGGTTACACCTACATGTAAAAATATTGTTTTATCCTGTACCATAGAAATAAAGCATTGGACAACTCTAGAAGGGCTACTAAATATAAAGGAGTCAATCCATTTTAAGTCAGCGGAAATTTCCCACAGGAGTAAAAAAGCAACTAACACGGCAAATCTTGATATGACAATAATCCGTTTATGGTTGTGCTGAGAACGCAGATACTTTTCCTGCTCCTTAGAGATCAAGGTATCATTCATTGCTATTAAGCTCCTTCCAAATAAGATTGAAATATCTTTTAAACTCTGGAGCATTTCTGCGTGCAAGCGGAGTATCGTGCTCCAGATCAAAGACGATAGGTACTGTTTGTTTCAGTGTTGCAGGTCGGTCAGACAAAATGATGACTCTATCACCAAGGCTGATAGCTTCTGAAAGGTCATGTGTTACTAAAATCGCTGTTTTATGTTCTTTTCTTATAATTTGCCCAATATCGTCTCCTACAGTTAGTCTTGTCTGGTAGTCCAGTGCAGAAAACGGTTCATCTAGTAATAATAAATCAGGTTCCAATACTAATGTACGAATAAGGGCAGCCCGTTGCCTCATGCCACCAGAAAGTTCGGAAGGTTTTGCATTGGCAAATTGATCTAAGCCATAAATATCTAATAATTCATGTGCACGTTCTTTTGCTTTTGCTGTTAACATATGCTGTACCTCCAAACCAAGTATGACATTGTTATAGATTGTGCGCCATTCAAATAAATGATCTCGCTGTAACATATAACCTATGTTGGTAGTACTTTCTTTGATACTTTTTCCGTGAAGACTGATTTGTCCAGATTCTGGTTCGATTAGGCCAGAAATTAAAGACAGCAATGTGGATTTACCACATCCGGAGGGACCAACAATACACACAAACTCTCCTTCTTTCATGGAAAAAGATATATTACGAAGAGCAAGTGTTTCTCCCTCTATATTGTGGTATGCATAGTTTACATTTTGAAGATTTAATACTAAGTCCATAGTGACCTCCATTTTCATATATTTTAGTTTATGAAAGAAGTGCAAAAGGGTGCTTGAATGTCATGTTACATTGGAGTATAATCTTCAAAAGGTAAGGAGGTTAAAATGAATTACCAAAAAGAATTAGATGAAATTATAAAAGATCAACAGGAAAAAGGATTAGTTCCTAAGCTTTTATTGCACAGTTGTTGTGCACCCTGTAGTAGCTATGTACTAGAGTATCTATCCCAGTACTTTAAGATTACTGTATTTTACTATAATCCAAATATTTTTCCAGAAGCAGAATATAGGAAAAGAGCAGAAGAACAACAAGTGCTCATTGGTGATATGAAGGTAGAACAACCCATTGCCTTTATGCAAGGGGCATTTGAAAGGGAATGTTTTTATCAAAATATAAAGGGCTTAGAGAACGTAAAAGAAGGGGGCGAACGTTGCGTTAGGTGTTTTCGGTTAAGACTTGAGAGGAGTGCTGAAGTAGCACGTGACGGTGGTTTTGACTATTTTACAACTACACTAAGTATCAGTCCTTTGAAAAATTCAAAAATACTTAACGAATTAGGGAATGAATTACAAGAAAAATATAATGTGAAATATTTACCTTCAGATTTCAAAAAGAAAAACGGATATCAAAGATCGATTGAGTTATCGAAAGAATATGGTCTTTATCGTCAAAATTATTGTGGTTGTGAATTTTCGAAAAGAGAACGAGAACTGGACAAAAAAGAGGATAGTATGATACACTAGAATGCATAATATAATATTATTATTTATAAATATACATTTTTTGAGAAAAGAGGATTATATATGGCACAGTTATGGGGTGGAAGATTTACGAAAGAAACGGATCAATTAGTATACAATTTTAATGCATCGATTTCCTTTGATCAGAAATTTTATAAACAAGACATTAAAGGAAGTATCGCACATGTGAAGATGCTGGAAAAGCAAGGAATACTTACAGAAATGGAAAAGATAAGTATCTTAGAAGGATTGGAAGGTATTTTGTCAGATGTTGATAGCGGTAAACTTGATATATCAAGTACATATGAAGATATTCATAGCTTTGTAGAGGCGACACTGATTGAACGTATTGGAGAACCAGGGAAGAAATTGCATACTGGGCGAAGTAGAAATGATCAAGTTGCACTGGATATGAAACTATATACTAGAGAGGAAATTCTATTTATTGATCGACAAGTGAAGGTATTATTGGAAGTGTTACTTGAGCTAATGAAATCCAACATAGATACCTATATGCCAGGATTTACACATCTGCAAAAGGCACAACCAATTACACTTGCACATCATTTGGGAGCCTATTTTGAAATGTTTCGCAGAGACCGTTCCAGACTTCAGGACATATATAAAAGAATGAATTATTGTCCATTAGGATCCGGAGCGCTTGCTGGGACAACATATCCACTGGATCGTGACTATACGGCTCATTTGCTTGAATTTGATGGTCCAACTTTGAATAGTATGGATTCTGTATCGGATCGTGACTATATCATTGAGTTAATGTCAGCTTTATCCACTATAATGATGCATTTAAGCCGTTTTTCAGAAGAGATAATTATATGGAATTCGAATGAATATCAATTTGTTGAGATTGATGATGCGTATAGTACTGGAAGTAGCATTATGCCACAAAAAAAGAACCCTGATATTGCAGAACTAGTTAGAGGAAAGACTGGGCGTGTCTATGGAGCATTAATCTCAATTTTAACAACGATGAAAGGAATTCCATTAGCATACAATAAAGATATGCAAGAAGATAAAGAACTTGCTTTTGATGCAATAGATACAGCAAAAGGATGTATTGCATTATTCACTGGAATGATTCAAACAATAAAATTCAATAAAAATACAATGGAAAAAAGTGCAAAACAAGGATTCACGAATGCAACAGATGCGGCTGATTATTTAGTAAATCATGGGGTGGCATTTCGTGATGCACATGGAATTGTAGGACAATTGGTATTGTATTGTTTGGAGAAAAAAATAGCGCTTGATGATATGTCTTTAGAGGAATATAAAAGTATATCATCTGTTTTTGATGATGATATATATGAAGCGATTAGCTTGAAAACTTGTGTGAACAAGAGAACTACAATTGGTGCACCTGGAAAAGAAGCCATGGAGCAGGTAATTGAACTTTATATAAAATATTTAGAGGAATGATAAAAGTACTTGTATTTTTGGAAGAAGTAGAGTAATATATTGCAAATACAAACAAATGTGTATCAGAGAAAGACAGTGGAAGTGAGGAGAAAAGAATGAAACAAAAATTAAAAGTCGGTATTCTTGGAGCAACAGGTATGGTAGGGCAACGTTTTATTTCTTTGTTAGAAAACCATCCTTGGTATGAAGTGGTTACAGTGGCTGCCAGCCCAAGATCAGCCGGTAAAACATATGAGCAAGCAGTAGGTGAAAGATGGAAAATGACAACGCCCATGCCAGAAGAAGTAAAACGACTAGTGGTTATGAATGTAAATGATGTGGAGAAAGTGACTTCCAGTGTTGATTTTGTATTTAGTGCAGTGGACATGACCAAGGAAGAGATTAAGTCTATAGAAGAAGCTTATGCAAAAACAGAGACACCAGTAGTGTCAAATAACAGTGCCCATCGATGGACGAAAGATGTTCCAATGGTTGTACCAGAAATTAATCCAGAGCATTTTGCAATCATTGAGTCTCAAAAAAAGCGCTTGGGGACTACAAGGGGGTTTGTTGCAGTGAAACCCAATTGTTCGATCCAAAGTTATGCACCTGTACTAACTGCATGGAAAGAGTTTGAACCTACAGAAGTAGTGGCAACTACATATCAAGCAATATCAGGTGCTGGAAAAACGTTTAAGGAATGGCCAGAGATGATTGAAAATATCATTCCTTACATTGGTGGAGAGGAAGAAAAAAGTGAACAAGAGCCTTTACGTATTTGGGGGAAAATTGTTGGCGATGAAATCGTGAAAGCAACGATGCCTGTAATAACGACACAGTGCATTCGTGTTCCAGTACTAAATGGTCATACCGCAGCTGTATTTGTGAGGTTTGCCAAGAAACCAACGAAAGAGGAGTTGATTGACAGACTTATAAACTTTAAAGGTTTACCACAAGAATTAGAACTTCCGAGTGCTCCAAAACAATTCATACAGTATTTAGAAGATGATAATCGTCCACAAGTAGCATTTGATGTGAATTTTGAAAATGGAATGGGTGTATCTGTTGGTAGATTAAGAGAAGATAGCATTTATGATTATAAATTTGTTGGGTTGTCTCACAATACAGTAAGAGGAGCAGCTGGTGGAGCAGTGTTATGCGCAGAAACATTAACTGTAAAGGGATATATTAAAGCAAAATAAATATAATTTTTTATACTAAAATGATACTCTCAGCAAAACAATGTGCTATGGTTTTGCTGAGAGTATCTGTATTATGAGCTCCTATTCTTTAAAATATAAAAAATTTGTATTATTTAAAGAAAAAAGGTGGTAAAATATCAATAGACGGCAGAAAGGAGAACACTATGAGTAAACCGATACGTAAATTTACGCAAAACCGTGAAATATCATGGTTAAGATTTAATCAAAGAGTACTACAAGAAGCACAAGATCCTACCGTACCGTTGTTAGAGCGCATGAAGTTTGTCTCTATTTTTACCAGTAACTTGGATGAATTTTTTATGATTCGAGTTGGTAGCCTTTATGATTTGTCAGCACTTGGTGATAAGGAAATTGACCATTGTTCTGGACTAACTGCATCTGAACAGCTAGATCAAATATTTGAGGCTGTTTCACCACTTTATAAAGAAAGAGATAAGACCTACGCTAATATTAAAAAAGAATTGAATCCATATGGAGTATGTGGACTTGACTTTAAAGAATTAGAACAAAAAGAACGTAAATACGTTAAAAAATATTTCAAAGAGCAAATCGTGCCCTTGTTATCACCCCAAATTGTAGATGCCAATCACCCATTTCCACATTTACTGAACAAAGAAATCTATGTAGTGGCTAATTTAAAATTAGACAGTAAGGTAATGCTTGGGATTGTTCCTGTACCACAATTTATATCAGATATTTTATATTTGCCAGGGCATGACATCCGTTATATCCGGATGGAAAAGGTCATTATGGAATATTTAGAATCTGTATTTGAACAGTATGAGGTTTCGGATAAGAATTATATTTGTGTAACGAGGAATGCAGATATTTCGCCAGAGGATGAAGCATTTGACATCAATGAAGATTTTCGATATAGAATGAAAGAGACATTGCATAAAAGAAGAAGAATGGCGGTTGTGCGTCTTGAGGTTGCTGAATCTTTAAATGTTGTTAATCAAAAGTTCTTTTGTGAAAAATTTTGTATTACACAAAAACAAATATATAGGACAAAAATGCCTATGAAATTATCTTATATATTTTCTGTTATTGAAAAAGTACCAGTTACCATGAAACGTTCATTAGTAGATGAAGCTTTTGTACCGCAACCAGCATGGATGGTTCATGATGGTAGTATGATGCGCCAAGTAAAAAGACATGATATACTATTGACATACCCATATGAAAGCATGGATTCATTTTTACGATTAATTAAAGAAGCATCTGTTGATTCAAATGTTATGACAATAAAGATTACAATTTATCGCTTGGCAAAAAAGGCAAGACTGGTGGAATATTTGTGTGCAGCTGCTGAAAATGAAAAAGAGGTAACTGTACTAATTGAGTTACGCGCAAGATTTGATGAGCAGAATAATATCGATTGGTCTGAACGACTTGAAGAAGCAGGTTGCCGGATAATTTATGGTTTTGAAGGGTATAAAGTACACTCTAAGATATGTTTAATTACATATCGAAGCAAGAATGAAATACGCTATATTACTCAGGTTGGAACTGGAAACTATAATGAAAAGACTGCGACATTATATACGGATCTATCGTTGATGACGTCCAACCAAAAAATTGGATTAGATGCAGCAATGTTTTTCAAGAATATGTCAATTGGGAATTTGGATGGTAGATATGAATATCTTATTGTTTCTCCATCAAGTTTGAAAAGAACAATTATAACTTTAATTGATGGGGAAATCAAAAAAGGCAAAGCTGGTCGAATTATTATGAAAATGAATTCCGTAACGGATTATGACTTTATTATGAAAATTGCAGAAGCCTCCCGGGCAGGTGTAAAAATAGATTTGATTGTAAGAGGGATTTGTTGTATTTTACCAGGGATCAAAGGGGAAACTGAAAATGTGTCAGTAACAAGTATTGTTGGTAGATTTTTAGAACATCCACGCATCTTTAGTTTTGGTATTGGAAATGATCAATGTCTTTACATTGGTTCAGCAGATATGATGACTCGAAATACAGAAAAAAGAGTTGAGGTTGCATGTCCTGTTTTAAATGAAACGATAAAAGCCAGAATTAATCATGAGTTAAAGATTATGTTGTCTGATAATGTAAAGGCAAGAAGTTTAACTTCAGAGGGAACGTATCAAAAGAAAATATCAGAAGACCATAGAGTAGATTCGCAAAGGGTGTTTATGCAAGAGGCAATGACGGTCAAAAGGCCAGAGATGGTAAGAAAGGCTTCCTGGTTAGAACGGATTAAGCGAATCTTTGGAAAATAATTATAGAGTAAAGGGGTATTTATAAATGAATAGAGAGTTAACAAGTATTAAAATATCTGAATTTGGTAGTACATCAAAGGGTGAGGAAGCAAAATTATATACGATGACAAATAAAAATGGAATGCAAGTATCTGTAACAGATTATGGAGCAACTTTAGTAAGTGCGTGGGTACCAGATCAGGATTGCAATCTTGTAGATGTGGTATTAGGATATGATGACGTTAGTGGATATGAACGCAGTAAGGGTACCTTTTTTGGGGCTAGTGTTGGAAGAAATGCGAATCGCATTAGCAAAGCGTCATTTCAATTAAATGGAAAGACCTATCAGTTAGAAAAAAATGATAATGGGAATAACTTGCATAGTGGAACAGATTATTGGAGCAAGAGAATGTGGCAGGTACGTTCCAAAAACGAAACAAGCATTACTTTGACATTGCACAGCGCAAATGGTGATCAAGGCTATCCAGGAGCATTAGATATGGAAGTGAAATATAGTTTAACGAAAGACAATGAATTAAAAATAGAATATTTTAGTACTCCAAATGAAGATACCATTATAAATATGACAAATCATAGTTATTTTAATTTGAATGGACATTCTAATGGTAGTATTTTAGAACAATTAGTTTGGATAGATGCTGATTATTATACAGAAAACAATGAAAAGTCTATTCCAACAGGTGAGTTAGTGGAAGTAAAAGGAACGCCAATGGACTTTACAGTAGCGAAATCATTGGGTCGCGATATATATGCAGATTATAAGGCACTTCATATTGGACATGGATACGATCATAATTGGGTGTTAAATAATAGGGGGAAATTTGCTAAAGTTGCAGAAATGGAGTCATTAGATAACGGAATTGTGATGGAAGTTCTAACGGATTTACCAGGAGTACAACTGTATACTGCAAATTTCTTGGATGGTAGTGAACTGGGAAAAGGAGGCTATCCATATCCTGAACGAAGCGGCGTATGCTTTGAGACTCAATATTTTCCAGATGCCATTCATCATGCTGAATTCAAAGGACCGATCTGCAAGGCGGGAGATGTGTATCGTACAACAACTATGTATAGGTTTTTGGTGGCATAATGAGTAAAGCTGTATACATTGCGGAGAAACCAAGCGTTGCACAAGAGTTTGCAAAGGCGTTGAAACTTAATACAAGTAGAAAAGATGGGTATTTAGAGTCTGAACAAGCAATTGTCACATGGTGTGTGGGGCATCTTGTAACCATGAGTTATCCAGAAAAGTATGATGAACGTCTAAAAAGATGGAGCTTGGATACATTGCCCTTTATTCCAACAGAATATCGATACGAGATAATTCCAGCTGTTAAAAAACAATTTCATGTTGTAAAAGCAATTTTGAATCGGGAAGATGTAGGTACAATATATGTATGTACCGACTCAGGACGTGAAGGAGAATATATTTATCGTCTCGTCGAACAGATGGCACAAGTGAAAAATAAGGAGAGAAAGAGGGTTTGGATTGATTCCCAAACAGAAGAAGAAATCCTACGAGGGATTCGAGAGGCAAAGGACTTGGCAGAATATGATAATTTGAGTGCATCTGCATATTTAAGGGCCAAAGAAGACTATTTGATGGGAATTAATTTTTCAAGGCTGTTAACATTGAAATATGGTAACACTATATCTAATTACTTAAAGACAAAATATACGGTCCTTTCAGTGGGGCGTGTTATGACTTGTGTATTAGGCATGGTAGTTCGACGGGAGCGTGAAGTTCGTGAATTTGTTAAAACTCCCTTCTTCCGGGTGTTAAGTACTTTAGATGTGAATGGACAGAGCTTCGATGGAGAATGGCGTGCTGTTAAGGGGTCTAAATATTTTGAATCTTATGATTTATATAAAGAAAATGGATTCAAATTAAAAAGTAAGGCGGAAGATTTAATTACCTACTTATCAGAACCAACGCCAGTAACTGCAGAAATTTTATCTATAGAAAAAAAGCAGGAGAAAAAGAATCCACCATTGCTATATAATCTGGCAGAATTACAAAATGAATGTTCTAAAAGATTCAAAATAAGTCCGGATGAAACCTTGCGTATCGTACAAGAGCTATATGAAAAAAAGCTAGTTACATATCCTAGAACAGATGCTAGGGTACTTTCAACAGCGGTAGCGAAAGAGATACATAAAAATCTAAATGGCCTTTCAAAATACGAGATGGCGGTGCCATATTTGTCGGAAATCGTCCAGCTAAAAAGTCACAAAGGATTAGACAAAACAAGATATGTAAATGATAAGCAAATTACAGACCATTATGCAATTATTCCAACTGGTCAAGGACTCCATGCTTTATCTTCTATATCTAATACCGGCCAACAAGTATACGATACGATTGTAAGGAGATTTTTAAGTATTTTCTATCCCCCTGCTGTCTATCAAAAAATAAATATTACAACTCAAATAAAAGAAGAACGTTTTTTCTCGACTTTTAAGGTGTTATCAAAAGAAGGATATTTAAAAGTAGTAGGAGTACCTGGAGCGAAGAAAACATTTGCGAGTAAAGGAGAGAGTGAGGAGGAAAATGTAGAGGTATCCAATCCTCTTGATCAGACCTTTTTTGAGGTGATAAAAAGTTTAAAAAAGGGATCCATTCTTAATGTTCAATCGCTAGATATTAAGGAAGGGGAGACATCTCCGCCAAAACGCTTTAATTCTGGGTCCATCATTCTTGCGATGGAAAATGCGGGTCAGTTAATTGAAGACGAAGAACTAAGAGCACATATTAAAGGTAGCGGGATAGGAACTAGTGCAACTAGAGCAGAGATTCTCAAAAAATTAATACACATCAAATATCTTTCATTGAATAAAAAGACGCAGATTATAACACCTACATTATTAGGGGAGATGATTTTCGATGTGGTGGATAATTCTATTCGGTCTTTGTTAAATCCTGAATTAACTGCAAGTTGGGAAAAAGGATTAACATATGTGGCTGAGGGGGATATTACGCAGGAAGAATATATGCTTAAACTAGAAAATTTTATTAGAAGTCGTACCGAGGGTGTGTTATCATTAAGTAATCAATATTTATTAAGAGGTTGCTTTGATAAGTCGGCTCAATTTTATAAAAAGAGAGGTTAAACTATGAAAGAAATGATGATTGCATCCATGTATAGCTTGGATCAGACAATTGCAAAAGAAGTGTTTGCAGATTTGACATATCCTTGGGAGGTTTTGCCAAGAATTCATGATTTTATCTTAACACTTGGCAAGTCGTTGGATTTGGAAGAATATGAAAAAGTAGGGGAAGACATATGGATTGCTAAATCAGCTAAAGTAGCAACGTCTGCATATATTCATGGCCCAGCCATTATTGGCAAAGAAGCAGAAATCCGCCATTGTGCTTTTATTCGTGGAAATGCAATTGTAGGAGAAGGAGCGGTAGTTGGTAATTCTACAGAACTTAAAAATGTGATTTTATTTAATAAAGTACAAGTACCGCACTATAATTATGTTGGAGATTCTGTACTTGGGTACAAATCACATATGGGAGCAGGCTCTATTACCTCTAACGTAAAGTCAGATAAAAAACTAACTACAATCAAGACAACAGAGGGCAGGATAGAAACTGGACTGAAAAAGTTTGGAGCTATGTTGGGAGATGAAGTAGAAGTTGGGTGCGGTACAGTTCTAAATCCTGGTAGCGTGGTAGGAAGTAATACGAATATTTATCCATTATCTATGGTGCGTGGATACGTGCCGGCTAACAGTATTTATAAAAAACAGGGTGAAGTAGTTGAAAAATATGACTTATAGGATAAAAGGAGGAGATATATTATGTTGCAAGATCATTACATTTCATTTGAAATAGCAAAAGCAAAGCATATTGCACTTGTAGCTCATGATGGAAAGAAGAAAGAGCTCGTGGAGTGGTGTGATAAGAATAAAGAAATATTAAAAGGACATTTTTTGTGCGGGACAGGAACTACGGCAAGGCTTATTTCTGAAAAAACTGGTCTACCGGTCAAAGGGTATAATAGTGGTCCTCTTGGTGGAGATCAGCAAATTGGTGCAAAAATCGTAGAAGGACAAATTGACTTTATGATTTTCTTGTGGGATCCGTTAGAGGCGCAACCACATGACCCTGATGTAAAGGCATTGCTTAGGATTGCAGTGGTATATGATATTCCCATTGCAAATAATCTTGCCACAGCTGATTTTATGTTAACTTCAAAATACATGGATGAGATATATAATCGAAAGGTAGAAAATTTTAATAAAACGATACAAGAGCGGGTAGAAAAAATGAAATAGGTTTTTAATTATTAGAATGGCATATTGACTTTCTTTGGTCAATATGTTATTCTTTTATTCAACAACTTTAATGCATTAATGCGTAACGGTTTAAAGTGAAAAAAATCAAAGAAAGGAAGAAAAATTATGAGTATCAAATTAATTCTACTAATTGTATTTTTTGCAACGATGGTAGGTGTAGGTTGGTATGCGAGAAGGCATACCAAAAGTGTGGATGGTTTTGTGTTAGGAGGGCGTTCGGTTGGTCCTTGGCTGACCGCATTTGCATATGGTACATCATATTTTTCTGCTGTTGTTTTTGTTGGATATGCAGGTCAATTTGGTTGGAAATATGGTATTGCATCCACTTGGATAGGCATTGGAAATGCATTGATTGGTAGCCTGTTAGCTTGGGTAGTATTGGGACGCAGAACTAGAGTTATGAGTCAACATTTACATTCAAAAACTATGCCCGATTTTTTTGGGGAACGTTATGACAGTAAGGTGCTTAAGATTGTGGCATCTGCTATCGTATTCGTCTTTTTAGTTCCATACACTGCATCGGTATATAATGGATTGTCAAGACTCTTTGGAATGGCATTCCATATTCCTTATACGGTATGCGTTATAGTAATGGCTGCTTTTACAGCTATATATGTTATCTTAGGTGGTTATATGGCAACGGCAATTAATGATTTTATTCAAGGAATCATTATGTTAGTGGGTATTGTAGCAGTTATTGCAGCGGTGTTAAGTGGTCAAGGAGGATTTTTAGAAGCCATTAAAAAAATGGCAGAGCTAAGGAGCGATATTCCAATTACAGCCGGGCAACCAGGAGCATTCACCTCATTTTTTGGGCCGGATCCACTAAATTTACTTGGAGTCGTGATTCTAACATCGCTTGGGACATGGGGACTTCCACAGATGATACATAAATTTTATGCAATTAAAGATGAAAAGTCGATTAATACGGGAACTGTTATTTCTACATTATTTGCATTTGTTGTAGCAGGAGGAAGTTACTTCCTTGGGGGATTCGGTAGATTATTTGATAGTTCTGCAATTCGAGAGACGGAGACTGGAACTGTTATATTTGACAGCATTATCCCGCACATGTTATCTACATTACCGGATTTGCTTATTGGAGTTGTTGTAGTACTTGTTTTATCTGCATCTATGTCCACGCTGTCTTCATTAGTACTTACATCCAGCTCAACCTTAACATTAGATTTTCTGGATGGAAATGTCATGAAAAATATGAGTGAGAAAAAGAAAATAATTACAATGCAAATTTTAATTGTATTCTTTATTTTATTGTCTGTTTTAATTGCAATAGATCCACCGACTTTTATTGCACAATTAATGGGCATTTCCTGGGGGGCTTTAGCTGGCTCGTTTCTGGCTCCTTTTTTGTATGGATTATATTGGAGAGGAGTTACAAAGGCGGGAGTATGGGCAAGTTTTATAGTTGGCGTAGGTATTACCGTATCAAATATGTTGATTGGTTATATTTCATCGCCTATTAATGCAGGGGCAATAGCGATGGTTGCAGGACTAGTGGTGGTACCTATAACAAGTCTAATATCACCCAAATTAGATCCTAGTAAAGTGGACCATATATTTACTTGTTTTGATGAGCAAGTGGTAATTACAAAAAAACGCTCGTTAGAGGGACGGTAATAGATTCAAATGAAAAGAAGACTTTGTACTTGAAAAGTCTTCTTTTGTCTGTTAAAATGATTTGGTAAATATAAATCTTGTATATTAATGTCTCTAAAGTTCAGTGAGAAGTTCTTCTCAATTTATCCATACACAATAAAATAACAAGAAATAATGTTTGGAGTTTTTTTACTGACTTCAGGAAATAATTGTTGACATTTTAGAACAAGTATACTAGTATATTAAGTATGAAAGCGAACATTTGTTCGCGAACTATTAAAGGAGAATATTATGGCTGGAGAAGATAAATTAAAAGCGTTAGATGCGGCAATTACAAAATTGGAAAAAGATTTTGGAAAGGGAGCTGTTATGAAACTTGGAGATGCAAGTGCACATGTACAAGTGGAAACGGTGCCTACAGGATCATTGAGTTTGGATATTGCTTTGGGATTAGGTGGTATACCAAAAGGGCGTGTAGTGGAGATATATGGACCAGAATCAAGTGGTAAAACTACGGTTGCATTACATATGATTTCAGAAGTACAAAAGCGAGGTGGTATTGCAGGTTTTATTGATGCAGAACATGCGTTAGATCCGGTATATGCAAAGAATATAGGGGTGGATATCAATGAACTTTATATTTCACAGCCAGATAGTGGAGATCAAGGATTAGAGATTGCTGAGACAATGGTACGTTCAGGTGCTATGGATATTGTAGTTATAGACTCCGTTGCAGCCTTAGTGCCAAGACAAGAGATAGAAGGAGATATGGGAGACAGTCACGTTGGACTACAAGCAAGATTAATGTCTCAAGCATTGAGAAAATTAACACCAGTTATTAGTAAATCTAATTGTATTGTAATTTTTATCAATCAGTTACGCGAAAAGGTTGGTGTTATGTTTGGAAATCCAGAGACAACAACAGGTGGTCGCGCTTTGAAATTCTATGCTTCTATCCGTATGGATGTAAGAAGAATTGAAACATTAAAGCAGAGTGGTGATATGGTTGGTAATCGTACTAGAATTAAGGTAGTAAAGAATAAAATTGCACCACCATTTAAGGAAGCAGAATTTGATATTATGTTTGGAAAAGGAATTTCTAAAGAGGGAGATATCCTTGATTTGGCTGCAGGGCTAGATTTGATTAATAAGAGTGGTGCATGGTATGCGTATAATGGCGATAAAATTGGTCAAGGACGAGAAAATGCTAAAACTTATTTGGCAGAGCATCCTGAAATCATAACCGAATTAGATGGCAAGATCAGAGAACATTATGGGTTGGCTAGTGGAGTAAAAGAGGAAGAGTAGGATGATCGTCACAAATATAGAGTCTGTGACCAAGACTAAATTTAAAGTATATATAGAAGAAGCGTTCGCCTTTGTTTTATACAAGGGCGAATTGTCTCGTTTTCACATTGCCACAGGTGCAGAAATTAGTACAGAACTTGTTTCAGAGATTAAAAATGAAGTGGTATTAAAAAGGGCAAAGTTAAGAGCATTACATTTGCTAAATGCAATGGATCGAACGGAGAGTCAGTTGCGTACAAAATTAAGACAAAATTATTATACAGATGAAATTATTGATTTGGTAATAAAGTATGTAGAATCGTTTGGATATATTGGGGATTTGAATTACGCACGCCGTTTTATTCAAAATGGACAGAGTCAAAAAAGTAAAAAGGAAATATATGCCAAGTTGTGTCAGAAAGGAATTCCAAAGGAAATCATCGAAGAAGCTATAGAAGAGAGTTACGAAATGCAGGATGAACAGAAAGCAATTAGGAATTTAATTATAAAAAAAAGGTTTGATTTTACACATGCTTCAGATTCAGAAAAACAAAAAATGTATGCATATCTAATACGCAAGGGTTTTCGATATGAAGACATCCGTCAAGTAATACAAGTTTATGATACCAATGCTTGACATATTTGTGAAAACAGTATAAAATTTAAGTGTTGTATTTGTACAATGAAAATCAAATAAGGAGGTGCTCCTGTGCCAATCAGTATTATTATTGCTGTGGCTATCACGCTTATTTTAGCAGTGGCTATTACTTACTTTGTAACTGTTTCTAATCTGAAGAAAAATGCAGATTCTAAGATTGGAAATGCGGATGCAAAAGCAAGACAAATAATAGATGATGCTTTAAAAACAGCTGAGACGACTAAAAAGGAAGCTTTGCTAGAGGTTAAGGAAGAGTCAATAAGGACTAAGAATGAACTGGAAAAGGAAACAAAAGAGCGCAGAGCTGAACTACAACGCTATGAAAAGAGAGTTTTATCGAAAGAAGAAGCGTTGGACAAGAAGTCAGATGTAATCGAGCAACGTGAAGCTAATTTTGCAGCAAAAGAAGAACAAATTAAGCTACGAGAAATAAAAGTAGAAGAGCTTAATAGTAAACGCGTACAGGAACTAGAAAGAATCTCGGGACTTACCTCCGAACAAGCAAAAGATTATCTGTTAAAAACTGTTGAAGAAGATGTAAAACATGATACTGCAAAAATGATTAAAGAATTAGAAAATCAAGCGAAAGAAGAAGCAAATAAAAAAGCAAGGGAATATGTTGTTACGGCTATTCAAAAATGCGCTGCAGATCATGTCGCGGAAACTACAATTTCGGTAGTACAACTTCCAAGTGATGAAATGAAAGGTAGAATTATTGGTAGAGAGGGGAGAAATATACGAACTCTCGAAACTATGACTGGTGTAGAATTGATTATAGACGATACTCCAGAAGCCGTAGTCTTATCAGGATTTGACCCAATAAGAAGAGAAGTTGCGAGAATTGCTCTTGAAAAATTAATTGTTGACGGACGTATACATCCGGCAAGAATAGAAGAAATGGTAGAGAAGGCGCAAAAAGATGTAGAAACAATGATTCGTGAAGAAGGTGAAGCGTCTGCACTAGAAGTAGGTGTACATGGGATTCACCCTGAGCTAATTCGCTTACTAGGTCGAATGAAATTCAGAACAAGTTATGGACAAAATGCATTAAAGCATTCAATGGAAGTAGCGCAACTCTCCGGTTTATTAGCAGGAGAAATTGGCCTAGACGTTAGGGTAGCAAAAAGGGCTGGACTTTTACATGATATTGGAAAATCTATTGACCACGATGTAGAAGGATCACATATTCAAATAGGAGTTGATCTTTGTAGGAAGTACAAAGAATCACCTACGGTCATCAATGCAGTTGAATCACATCACGGAGATGTAGAACCTGAGACATTAATCGCATGTATTGTGCAGGCTGCAGATACTATTTCCGCTGCACGTCCAGGTGCAAGAAGAGAAACATTAGAAACATATACAAACAGATTAAAACAGTTAGAGGATATCACCAACCAATTTAAGGGAGTTGATAAGTCTTTTGCAATTCAAGCAGGTAGAGAGATTCGAATTATGGTAGTTCCAGAGCAAGTAACTGATGAAGATATGATATTGTTGGCGAGGGATATATCTAAGCAGATAGAGTTTGAATTAGAATATCCAGGTCAAATTAAAGTTAATGTTATTCGGGAATCGAGAGTTACAGATTATGCGAAATAACACATACAATAAATAGCATAATTAGTTATGAATAGAAAGTTAAAAACCCTTGTCAATGGCAAGGGTTTTCTTTAACAGTAAGGAGTTCCTATGGGAGAAGAAATTAAGAGAATAAAAAGAGAGTTAAAATATAAAGGGGCTATTCTTGAGTTATATTGTGATTACGTACAAATTCCAAATGGAAATATTGTAAAATGGGATTTTATACATCATAACGGTGCAGCTGCTGTAGTACCTGTAATGAGTGATGGTAAAATTTTGATGGTGAGACAATATAGAAATGCACTAGATCGTTATACGTTAGAAATTCCAGCGGGTAAATTGAATGAGGTAAAAGAGTTAGGCAGGATGTGTGCATCTCGTGAACTAGAGGAGGAAACAGGATATCGTTCAGAAAAGTTGGAATGGTTGATTAACATACGAACGACAGTGGCTTTTTGCAATGAAAAGATAGAAGTATTTGTTGCGAGAGATTTGATTCCATCACAACAAAACTTAGATGAAGATGAATTTATAGATGTATATGCGTATACCATGGGTGAACTTAAGGAGAAGATTTATTCTGGGCAAATAGAAGATTCAAAAACCATTTCTGCATTGTTAGCATATGATATTAAGTATAATAAAGAATAAAAACATGAACTCAGCATATAATGAAATATCCTAACGATGGGAGGAATAATTGTGAAGATACTTCAAAATAAAAAGCAATTTTTGTTTTTTTATATGCTGGGCTTTTTTGTTGGCATTATATTTGCGAACCTTTGTATTGCGAAAATTAATATTTTAGATAGTGTTTTTAATGATTATTTTTTACAGCAATATAAAGATATTGAGGTTATTACAGAAGAGTATATTTTTTATTTGGTTAGAGCTAGAATTATTCCCTTTATTATTTTATTTGTACTAAGTTTGACGGTGTTAAGGAAAATGTCTGTGATAGCATCCATTGTTTGGACAGGTTTTGCATCCGGATTAGTCCTTTCAACCGCGGTAATATGTAGAGGCATAAAGGGGATTCTGCTATGTATAATAAGTCTGTTCCCACATATTTTGTTTTATTTGCCAGCATATATAGTGTTAATGTGGTACTCTTATACATACCCTAAAACCAAATGGAGTGTAAGTAAAACGACATTTGCAATTGTTGTGTTATTTCTAGGGATTATAACAGAACTATATATTAATCCAATTTTATTAGAAAGTTTTGTAAAAAGGATTTGACTTATGGTATGATATATATAGGTGCACATATATGAATTAGAGGAAAACAATATGAAGAATACACTAGAAGAATATTTTGCATATTTAAAGAAAAGAAAAAACATTTCGGAAAATACGGAAATATCTTATCGACGAGATTTGAGAAAGTTAATGACGTTTTTGGAAACGCAAGGGATTAAGAACTATAAAATGGTAACCTCCACAAATTTAAATTCTTATATTTTATTTTTAGAAAAAGAAGGACTTTCAAATGCTAGTATTTCTAGAAATATAGCTTCAATTAAAGGGTATTTTGATTACTTATTTAAACAAAAACTAATGAACGATTGTGTGACAGAATACTTAGAAAGTCCAAAGATAGAACACAAGGAAAAGAAATTGTTAACACAGCGTGACTTGAAATTATTGTTAGAAGCAACAGAAGGCCATACGCTAAAGTCATTGCGAGATCAAATGATGTTACAATTATTATATGCAACGGGAATCCAGACATTGGAAATGTTAAGATTGCGGGTGGCGGATGTAAATCTAGAAGTTGGTTTTATTCGCTGTAGTGTAGGAAGCAAGGAGCATATGATATCAATTAATGAAGAGGTTAGGACAAGCCTTCATGCATATTTGTCTAAAATATGTGAAAATTATGGAAATACAAAACTTTGTGATGAACAATATTTATTTTCGAATATCCATGGAAAACAAATGAGTCGTCAAGGATTTTGGAAAAATATAAAAGAATACGCAAGAATAGCGGGAATAAAAGAGGCGGTAACCCCTAATATTATCCGCCATTCTGTTGCTGTGTATGGGACAAAGTAATAAAACAAAGAATACTGACAATAACCTGGCTTAATAGTAGACCCCATAAGTAGCCTTTGATACCAAAACGTGGAATTAAGAAAAATACTCCAGCAATTCTTAATAACAAACCAATGGTATTAATTACGAATGAATTTGTGGTTTTTCCAAGACCATTAATGATACTGATTAATGTTGTGTTCAAATATAGAAAAGGACAAATCCAAGCTAACGTTAGAATAAAATCACCTGCTAACTCACTTTGGAACATCACGGAGCCAATAAAGCGACCAAATATAATGAATAGTAAAAAGCAAGCCACACCTAATAAAAAGCAATAGGAGCTGACCTTCTTAATTAATAGGCTCATTTTTTGCTTGCTATCAGTTGCTTGGATTTCTGCTACTGTTGGTAAAAGCATAATTGATATGGAATTAGTAATAGCTGATGGAAATAAAATACAAGGTAAAGCCATTCCAGTTAGAACACCATAAGTGCTTAATGCTTTTGAGATACTATATCCATATGCTTGTAATGTTGTAGGTATGGAAACGGCTTCTATACTTTGCAAGACATTTAACAATACTCTATTTGCTGTAAGTGGGGCGGATAGCAAGACAATATCTTTTGCATATTTACTGTATTCCAATATGCGAAAGGTATTTTTTTGTACCTTTTTTTGAGTTTTAGTAAACATCTTTAAAATATACATGGCGGAGGCAATTTCACCAGCTACCAGTCCAATCACAGATATTTTTATGTCTAAAACAATATCTTTTTGAACGGCAATATAGCAGAAAGCAGAAACCGTACATACTCTAATGATTTGCTCAATGAGTTGTGAAACAGAAGGTACTACGGTCTTTTTGGTACCAAAATAGTAACCGGATATACAACTATGTAAGGAGGCGAAGGGAAAGGCATAAGTCATAGCATACAATAATGGTTCACATCGTTGGTCTTGAATAATATGCAATGCTATAAATGGCGCCAGTGATTGGATAACAAATATCATGATAAAGGATAAAAATAAAGATATGCTTACCCCTGTAAGCAATATTTTCTTGGCCTCGACTTCTTTTTGCTGAGCTATTTTTTGTGCTACACATCTAGAAATCATTGTTTGTATTCCTGCTGCAGTAAAGGAAAAACAAAGTGCATAGATCGGAAATATCAGTTGATACAATCCAACACCTTCTTCTCCAAAGGTATGGCTAAGGAATATGCGATAGAAAAACCCGATCACGCGAGTTAAAAGACCTGTGATTGTGAGGATTAGTGTACCCTTAATAATAATTTTTTTATTCGACATAGTTACTCCATAATGTTCATCTCTATAATTTATTCTTATAATAGTCTTGACAGAACAAAAAGCTAGTGCTATTCTACAAAAGAAGTAATTCCTAGTAAAACACTAGGAATTGAAAAAATATTAACAAAGAAGGTGAGCTAGTGAAGCTATCTACCAAGGGAAGATATGGATTACGAGCATTGATAGATTTAGCGCAATATAGTGAAGTGGAACCGGTTTCTATTAGCAGTATTTCCGCAAGGCAAGGAATATCAGAAAGATACTTGGAACAATTGATGTCGATGTTGAAAAAAGCAGGTATTATTAAAAGTATTCGAGGTGCTGGTGGTGGATACGTATTGGCAAAAGAGGCAAATGACATATCTGCTGGAGATATATTGAGAGCTTTAGAAGGTACACTGGAGCCAGTAGAATGTTCGGGGCTTCATCCGGAGGAAGGATGTCAAGCGGCAGATGGTTGCGTAACAAAATATGTTTGGAAGCGTATTAATGAAAGTATCAACCAAACAGTTGATGAAATTATGCTTGATCAGTTAGTAGAGGAAAGCAAAGCAATGCCAGATAAAAATAAACATGAATATGGAACATGTAAGAATTAGGAGGGTAATCATGAATAGATTAATATATTTAGATAATGCAGCAACAACCAAAACTGCACCAGAAGTTGTAGAAGCAATGTTGCCTTTTTTTACAGAGAACTATGGAAATCCATCCAGTGTATATGGATTTGCAGCAAAAAATAAAGAGGCCATTACCAAACAACGAGAAATCATTGCAAATGCATTGGGAGCAGAGCCCAATGAAATATATTTTACGGCAGGTGGTTCTGAATCAGATAACTGGGCTTTAAAGGCGACAGCAGAAGCATATGGAGATAAAGGAAATCATATTATAACTACAAAAATTGAACACCATGCTATCTTGCATACGGGAGAATACCTAGAGGGAAAAGGATTTGAAGTAACATATTTGGATGTGGATGAAGATGGGGTTGTAAAGCTTGATGATTTAAAGGCGGCTATTCGTCCAACTACAATTCTGATTTCAATTATGTTTGCAAATAATGAAATAGGGACAATCCAACCGATCCAAGAAATCGGGGAGATTGCCCATGAGCATGGAATCCTTTTCCACACAGATGCGGTACAGGCATTTGGACAAATTCCAATTAAGGTTGATGAATGTCATATTGATATGCTGAGTGCTAGCGGACATAAATTAAATGGGCCCAAGGGAATCGGATTTTTATATATTAGGAAAGGCGTAAAAATAAGATCATTTGTTCATGGTGGAGCACAAGAAAGAAAGAGACGTGCAGGAACTGAAAATGTGCCAGGGATTATTGGATTAGGAACAGCAGTAGATAGAGCAATTCAAACCATGGATGTGAGAACAAAAAAAGAAATGAAATTGAGGGACTACATGATTGGAAGAATTAAAGATGAAATTCCTTATTGCAAGCTCAATGGTCATGAGTCTAAGAGATTACCTAATAATGTGAATTTCAGTTTTCAATTTATTGAAGGAGAATCCTTACTAATCATGTTGGATATGCAGGGAATCTGTGGTTCTAGTGGATCTGCATGTACATCAGGTTCTTTAGATCCATCGCATGTTCTACTTGCGATAGGATTGCCACATGAAATTGCACATGGGTCATTAAGATTGACACTCAATGAGGAAATTCGGAAAGAGGATGTGGATTTTGTAATAGATACTTTAAAGGAAATTGTACAACACTTAAGAAACATGTCCCCATTATACGAAGATTTTATAAAAAAAGACAAAAAGTAGGTACCAATACAGTATAAGAAGAGTAGAGACCAGGAGGAAAATTATGTATACAGATAAGGTTATGGATCATTTCCAAAATCCAAGAAATGTTGGAGAATTGGAAAATGCGAGTGGAATAGGTACTGTAGGAAACGCAAAGTGTGGAGATATTATGAGAATTTATCTCGATATTGACGAAAATGAAATTATTAAAGATGTGAAATTTAAAACGTTTGGGTGTGGAGCTGCTGTAGCAACAAGCAGTATGGCTACAGAACTTGTAAAAGGAAAACACATCGAAGAGGCTATGCAGATTACAAATAAAGCTGTTATGGAAGCGTTAGACGGTCTTCCACCAGTAAAAGTGCATTGTTCTTTACTTGCGGAAGAAGCAATTCATGCAGCTTTATGGGATTATGCAGAAAAGAATGGAATTAAAATAAAAGGGTTACAAAAGCCAAAGTCAGATATTCATGAAGAGGAAGAAGAAGTGGAAGAATACTAATTCTATAGTTCTGATGATTGTGAAATAAGAAATAATAAAGATAGAGGAATTTGGATGGAAAAGAAAACAGTAGTGGTAGGTATGTCAGGAGGAGTAGATTCCTCTGTAGCAGCATACTTACTAAAAGAGCAAGGGTATAACGTAATTGGAGTGACGATGCAGATCTGGCAGGATGAAGATCGAAGATTACAAGAGGAAAATGGTGGCTGCTGTGGATTAAGTGCTGTGGATGATGCAAGGCGTGTTGCGAATGATTTGGAAGTTCCTTATTATGTGATGAATTTTAAGGATGAGTTCAAAAAGAATGTAATTGACTATTTTATAAATGAATACCTTCATGGCAAGACGCCGAATCCTTGTATTGCTTGCAATCGTTATGTGAAATGGGAGTCCTTGTTGAAGCGTAGTTTAGATATTGGTGCAGATTATATTGCAACAGGCCATTATGCTAGAGTTGAGAGGTTGGTAAATGGTCGATATGCAATCAAAAACTCAGCTACTGCGAACAAGGATCAAACATATGCACTGTATAACTTAACACAAGAGCAACTAAAACATACATTAATGCCAGTGGGAGAATATACAAAAGATGAAATCCGTGTAATTGCAGAGAAGATTCAGTTGCGTGTAGCGAATAAACCAGATAGTCAGGATATATGTTTTGTACCAGATGGTGATTATGCTTCATTTATTCGAAATTCTTCTGATGTTGTGATTCCAACAGGGAATTTTGTGACGTCAGATGGAACGGTGCTTGGACCCCATCGTGGTATTACTCATTATACGGTGGGACAGAGAAAAGGATTGGGATTAGCGCTAGGATATCCAGCCTTTGTCTTAGCAATTCGTCCCGATACGAATGAGGTAGTAGTAGGTGCAAAAGAAGAATCTATGTCCTATACTTTACGTGCGAATCACCTGAATTTTATGACAGTTGATGATTTGTTAGATACTAAAAGGGTTCTTGCAAAAATACGGTATAACCATAGAGGGACTTGGTGTAAAATAGAAAAAGTTGGAAATGATGAAGTACTATGTACTTTTGATGAACCACAACGTGCAATTACACCAGGACAAGCAGTTGTATTTTACGATGGTGAATATGTATTAGGTGGGGGAACCATCTTATAGCTTTGAAAAATTAAGATGGAGCTAAAGTAAGGAGAAATTATGAATGCAGATTTTCATATGCACACAAACTTTTCGACAGATGCTGTAGTATCTCCTGAAGAAATGATTAAAGGAGCGATAGACAAGGGATTACATGTTATATGCTTTACAGATCATCAGGATGCTGACTTCCCTTCAGGAGAATATCAATTTCGTTTTGATACCAAAGAATATTTTGAGAAAATGAAACAGCTACAAAAACAATATAAAGACGATATAGATATTAGAATTGGTGTAGAAATTGGATTGCAATCACATCTTGGGGCATATTATAAACAGTATATTTCCGAATACCCTTTTGATTTTGTGATTGGTTCCGTACATGCTGTCGGGGGATTAGATCCTTACGAAAAGCAGTTGTTTTGGGGCAGGACAGATACCGAAGTATATGAGCAGGCTTTTGTGGAAACGTTAGTGAATATTAAAGCTATAGACGATTTTGATGTACTAGGGCACATTGATTATGTAGTACGCTATGGAACATATCAGGCAAAAGAATATACGTATTCTAAATTTGCTTTTGATATTGATTCTATATTAAAATATCTAATCGAACATGGCAAAGGAATTGAACTGAATACTTCTGGATTTAAATATGGATTAGGATTTTGTCATCCCCATCCAGAAATTATTAAAAGATACCAAGAACTTGGTGGGGAAATAATTACTGTTGGTGCTGACGCGCATAAGCCAGAGCATATCGCATTTGATTTTAAGAAGGTTAAGGAGATACTAAAACAGTGCGGATTTAAATATTACACAGAATTTAAAGATAGAAAGCCGATTTTTAAGCAACTTGTATAAAAATCTAAAATTCCCTTGAAATTCTGTTTTGAATTTAGTACAATGAAGCAAGGTTGATGTTTCTTTAACGATGTGAATATACATGAAAAAAGAATATCATCGTATAATGAGTAACAGTAATTATTAATTAACATTAGGAGGAATTAATCATGGCAGTAAAAGTAGCGATTAATGGATTTGGACGTATTGGACGTCTAGCATTTAGACAAATGTTCGGAGCGGAAGGATATGAAGTAGTTGCAATCAACGACTTGACAAATCCGAAGATGTTAGCTCACTTATTAAAATATGATTCAGCTCAAGGTAGATATGCATTAGCAGATAAGGTAGAAGCAAAAGAAGATTCTATTGTAGTTGATGGAAAAGAAATTAAAATTTATGCTCAAAGAGATCCTAAAGATCTTCCTTGGGGAGAAATCGGAGTAGATGTAGTACTTGAATGTACAGGTTTCTTTACAGCTAAAGATAAAGCATCTGCACATATTGAAGCAGGAGCAAGAAAAGTAGTAATTTCTGCGCCAGCAGGAAATGATCTTCCTACAATTGTTTATAATGTTAACCATGATACATTGAAAGCTTCTGATACTGTTATTTCAGCGGCTTCATGCACAACAAACTGTTTAGCACCGATGGCACAAGCATTGAATAACCTTGCTCCAATTAAGAGTGGTATTATGGCAACAATTCATGCTTATACAGGAGATCAAATGACTCTTGATGGACCACACCCTAAGGGAGACTTAAGAAGAGCTCGTGCTGCAGCTTGTTCAATTGTTCCTAATTCAACAGGTGCTGCAAAGGCTATTGGCTTAGTTATTCCAGAATTGAACGGAAAATTAATTGGATCTGCTCAACGTGTTCCAACTCCTACAGGATCAACAACTCTTTTGACAGCAGTAGTTGACGGAACAGTTACAAAAGAAGAAATCAATGCAGCAATGAAAGCAGCAGCTAATGAATCTTTCGGATATACAGAAGAAGAGTTAGTATCAAGTGATATCATTGGAATTACATTTGGATCATTATTCGATGCTACACAAACAATGGTAACAAATCTTGATAATGGAACATCTCAAGTACAAGTTGTATCTTGGTATGACAATGAAAATTCTTACACAAGCCAGATGGTAAGAACAATCAAATACTTCTCTGAATTAGCATAGAGATAGTCGATTTGTTATAAATGACTCAAAAAGGGTCCGGTCTAATTGGACGGGACCTTTTTTTAACTCAAATACTCGCTTTAGAAGGAGGCAATTAAATGCTTAATAAAAAATCAGTAGATGACATACATGTTAAAGGTAAAAAAGTACTTGTTAGATGTGATTTTAATGTTCCACTTATAGATGGAAAAATCACGGATGAGAATCGTCTTATAGCAGCACTTCCAACAATTCAGAAATTGATAACTGATGGTGGAAAAGTAATTCTTTGCTCACACTTAGGAAAGCCAAAGGGAGAGGCAGTACCTTCTTTGTCTTTAGCACCCGTAGCAGTTAGATTGTCAGAGTTATTAGGACAGAAAGTTGTTTTTGCTGCTGATCCAGAAGTGGTTGGTTCAAATGCGAGAGCGGCAGTTGAAGCTATGAATGATGGAGATGTGGTATTACTTGAGAATACTCGTTATAGAAAAGAAGAAACAAAAAATGAAGAAGCATTTAGCAAGGACTTGGCTTCACTTTGCGAGATATTTGTAAACGATGCTTTTGGTACAGCACATAGAGCACATTGTTCAAATGTTGGTGTTACAAAATATGTGGATACTGCTGTTGTAGGGTACTTAATGCAAAAAGAAATTGACTTTTTGGGAAATGCAGTAAATAAACCTGAAAGACCATTTGTAGCAATTTTAGGTGGCGCTAAAGTATCAAGTAAAATTTCAGTAATAGAGAATTTATTAGATAAAGTTGATACTCTTATTATTGGTGGCGGCATGTCTTACACATTCAGCAAAGCGCTGGGTGGAAATGTTGGTATTTCGTTATTAGAAGAAGACTACTGTGATTACGCATTGAAAATGTTAAAAAAAGCAAAAGAAAAAGGTGTAAAACTATTATTACCAGTTGATAACAAAATTGCTGATGATTTTTCAAATGATGCAAATATCAAAGTCGTAAATAGTGGCGAAATTCCTGATGGATGGGAAGGATTAGACATAGGACCAGAGACCGAAAAATTGTTCTGTAATGCGGTAAAAGATGCAAAAACTGTTGTATGGAATGGACCAATGGGATGTTTTGAAATGCCTAATTTTGCTCATGGTACTGAGGAAGTTGCAAAAGCATTAGCTGAAACAAATGCAACAACTATTATAGGTGGCGGTGATTCAGCGGCAGCTGTAAATCAGTTGGGATATGGTGACAAAATGACACATATTTCAACGGGTGGTGGAGCATCTTTAGAGTTTTTAGAAGGCAAAGAATTGCCAGGTGTTGCTGCGGCAAATGATCGTTAGTTCTACAAATATATATTTAAAGGAGAAAAATAAAATGGCAAGAAGAAAAATTATTGCAGGAAATTGGAAGATGAATAAAACGCCAAGTGAAACGGTTGCTTTGATTAATGAATTAAAACCTTTAGTAGCAAGTGAAGAAGTTGATGTTGTATTTTGTGTTCCAGCTATTGATATTATTCCGGCGTTGGATGCGGCAAAGGGAACCAATATTTCTATTGGTGCAGAAAATATGTATTATGAAGAGAGTGGTGCCTATACTGGTGAAATTGCACCAGCAATGTTAACAGATGTAGGGGTTAAATATGTAATTATTGGTCACTCTGAAAGAAGAGAATATTTTGCTGAGACGGATGAAACCGTAAATAAAAAAGTGAAGAAAGCTTTTGAACATGGTATTACACCAATTGTATGCTGCGGCGAAACATTGACACAAAGAGAACAAGGTGTAACCATTGACTTTATTCGTCAACAAATTAAGATAGCATTTTTAGATGTCACAGCGGAACAAGCAAAAACTGCTGTTATTGCATACGAGCCAATTTGGGCAATCGGTACTGGAAAAGTTGCAACAACAGAACAAGCACAAGAGGTATGCGCAGCAATTCGTGCATGTATAAAAGAAATATATGATGAGGTTACAGCAGAAGCAGTCCGTATTCAATATGGTGGTTCTGTATCAGCATCTAGTGCATCGGAGTTATTTGCACAAGCGGATATTGATGGCGGATTAGTAGGTGGTGCAGCACTTAAGCCAGACTTTGGCAAAATCGTAAACTATAAGTAGGATACTTAAAATGAATGAAGGCGGGTTTTTCTTCCATTGTGGCAGAAGCTATTCTGTAACTTGTAGAAAAGCTCGCCTTTATAGGGTTAAAGGAGAATGTAATGAGTAAAAAACCAACCGTTTTAATGATTTTAGATGGATATGGATTGAATTCTAATATTACAGGTAATGCAGTTGCAGAAGCGGCAACGCCAGTGATTGATAAACTGATGAAGGAGTGTCCTTTTACAGAGGGCAATGCAAGCGGTATGGCTGTTGGACTTCCAGAAGGGCAGATGGGAAATTCAGAAGTAGGTCATTTAAATATGGGTGCAGGAAGAATTGTATATCAAGATTTAACAAAAATTACAAAAGCGATACAAGATGGAGATTTCTTTGAAAATGAAGAACTTCTAAAGGCATGTCAAAATGCAAAAGTGCATAGTTCATCCCTACATTTATTTGGATTAGTTTCAGATGGTGGTGTTCATAGCCATAATACACATATTTACGGTCTATTAGAATTGGCAAAACAACAGGGAGTAGAGAATGTGTTTGTTCACTGCTTTTTAGATGGACGAGATACACCACCTGCTTCAGGAAAAGAATATGTTGAGGCATTAGAGGCTCACATGAGTAAAATTGGAATTGGAAAAGTTGCTACTGTGATGGGACGTTACTATGCAATGGATCGCGATAATAGGTGGGATCGAGTAGAACTTGCTTATAAGGCAATGGTAAAAGGAGAAGGAAAGACTGCTGCTTCTGCATCTTCGGCTATTCAATGTTCTTATGATGATGATAAGACGGATGAGTTTGTATTACCTACTGTAATTATGGATGGTAATGATCCAGTTGCAAGAATCAAAGATAATGATTCTGTCGTGTTTTTTAATTTCCGTCCAGATAGAGCCAGAGAAATAACTAGAACATTTTGTGATGTTAATTTTGATGGTTTCGAACGAAAGGAAAGAGTACAGACGTATTTTGTATGCTTTACAGAATACGATGTGACCATTGAAAATAAATCAGTAGCATTTTTAAAGTCTGAAATTAAGAATACCTTTGGTGAATTTTTAGCAAATCATAATAAAACACAAGCAAGAATCGCAGAGACTGAGAAATATGCGCATGTAACTTTTTTCTTTAATGGTGGGGTGGAAGATCCTAATAATGGAGAAGAGAGGATTTTGGTAAAATCACCGAAAGTAGCTACTTATGATTTGCAGCCGGAAATGAGTGCTTATGAAGTCTGTGATAAATTGGTTGATGCTATAAAAACAAAAAGATATGATGTTATAATTGTTAATTTTGCTAACCCAGATATGGTAGGACATACTGGAATTGAGTCAGCAGCGATAAAGGCCGTAGAAGCAGTCGATGCTTGTGTTGGCAAGACCGTCGATGCAATACGAGAAGTAGATGGTCAAATGTTTATTTGTGCAGATCATGGAAATGCAGAACAGTTGATTGATAGTGTGACGGGTAATCCATTTACGGCACATACTACAAATCCAGTACCTTTCATTCTGGTGAATGCAGATGAAAAAATTGGTTTAAAAGATGGGGGATGCTTAGCTGATATTGCGCCAACTTTAATTGAACTTATGGGTATGGAACAACCAAAAGAAATGACCGGAAAGTCATTGCTAACTTATAAATAAGAGAATAGGACGAAAACATTTGTTTTCGTCCTATTCTCTTATTTGATTAATAATTTATTAGCGGTAGAAAGCATCAGTTTTATGCGATTTAATTGATTTACTTCACTTGCACCTGGATCATAATCAATTGCTACGATATTTGCATATGGGTATCGTTTACGTAATTCTTTTATTACACCTTTTCCAACTATGTGATTAGGTAGGCACGCAAATGGCTGTGCACAAATAATATTGGCGGCTCCACTGTGAATCAATTCTAACATTTCACCAGTTAAAAACCAACCCTCACCAGTCTGATTCCCGAGTGAAACAATATCCTTTGCCATATTTGCAAGTTGCTCTATTCGAGCAGGAGGATAAAAGCGGTTACTAGCTTGTAATGCCTTGACAGCAGGGGCACGGAGCCAAGTTAGGGCACGAATTCCAAGATTACATTTCCATGCGTTTCTTTTACTCATTCCTAACTTTTCGGCTTTGAAATTTGCATTATAAAAACAATAGAATAAAAAGTCTAATAAGTCGGGTACGACAGCCTCGGCACCTTCATTTTCCAACAATTCAACCAAGTGATTATTTGCTGCTGGAGAAAATTTCACTAAGATTTCACCCACAACACCTATTCTTGGCTTCTTTATATCCAATAAAGGTAATTGATCAAAGTCTTGAATAATATTTGCGCATAGTCGGTTGAATTCAAACTTTCGTGGATGTTTCTTTTCGAGAAATACGATACATTTTCTTTTCCAATGCTCATGTAATTCATTCGCAGATCCAGGAGTTGCTTCATATGGACGAACCCTATAAAGGCAACGCATAAATATATCACCCAGAATTACTCCGTACATTCCCTTTAGGGCTAATGGTAAAGTTAATTTAAAGCCGGGATTATCTTCTAATCCACTTAAATTTAATGAGATAACAGGAATGTGTTGGTATCCTGCTTTTTCAAGTGCTCTTCGAATGAATCCTATGTAGTTAGATGCACGGCATCCGCCACCGGTCTGTGTAATGATAATAGCAAGTTTATCTGTATCATATGTTCCAGATAATAAAGCCTCCATGATTTGGCCGACTACCAAAAGAGATGGATAGCATGCATCGTTATTCACATACTTCAATCCTACATCAACAGCCGATTTATTGTCGTTATTTAGAATCTCAATGTTATATCCACAGGATTTAAACGCAGGTTGTAACAAGTCAAAGTGAATCGGTGACATTTGTGGGCATATTACAGTATATTCTTTGCGCATCTCCTTTGTAAAAGGGATTTTTGTAATTGCAGATGGCTTTATCGTTCTTGAAATATGTTTTCCTTCTCTTACTCGAAGGGCAGAAAGGAGAGAGCGTATTCGAATACGTGCAGCACCTAAATTATTAACTTCGTCAATCTTTAATGTAGTATATATTTTGCCCGATTTTGTTAAAATATCAGAGACCGCATCAGTGGTTACTGCATCCAAGCCACAACCAAAGGAATTCAGCTGAATTAAGTCTAAGTTCTCTTTTGTCTTAACATAGCTTGCAGCTGCATAAAGACGCGAATGGTACATCCATTGATCCATAACTATTAGTGGGCGCTCCACTCGATGTAAATGAGAGATAGAGTCCTCAGTTAATACTGCAATATCAAAAGAATTAATTAATTCTGGAATTCCATGATGAACCTCAGGATCAATATGGTACGGGCGGCCGGCTAGTACGATGCCACGTTTTCCTGTTTTATCCAAATAGGCAATTGTTTCTTCGCCTTTTTTTTGTATATCACAACGGCATGAAGATAGTTCGTTCCAAGCATCTTCCACAGCAGATCGGATCTCAGATGGTGAAATAGAAAATGGAGAGGATAATTCTTCAATCAGTCGTTCTGATAGATTTTCCTTATTCTTAAATGACATAAAAGGATTCATGAAAGTAACCGAACCATCATTGATTGCCTCCATATTATTCTTAATATTTTCTGCATAAGAGGTTACAATCGGGCAATTGTAATGATTATTAGCATCCTCAAACTCCTGACGTTCGTACGGAATACAAGGATAAAAAATAAATGGTATCTTTTGATTTAGTAGCCATTCCACATGCCCGTGCGCCAATTTAGCAGGGTAGCATTCTGATTCACTTGGTATAGACTCGATTCCTAACTCATAAATTTTTCTCGTAGAAGCTGGAGATAAAATAACGCGAAATTTTAAAGTGTGAAAAAATGTAAACCAAAATGGGTAGTTTTCATACATATTTAAAACGCGAGGAATTCCCACAATGCCTCTTGTTGCTTGAGACTCTTCTAATGGTTCGTAATCAAAATAACGATGGTTTTTATATTCGTATAAATTAGGGAGAGAAGTGTGAGATTTTTCTTTTCCGAGCCCACGCTCGCAACGATTACCAGAAATATATTTCCGACCTCCACTAAATTTATTAATTGTAAGTCTACAATTATTGGTACATCCTTTGCATTTTGTCATGCTAGTGCTATATTCTAAAGATTCAATTTCTTTAATTGTGAGCATGGAAGTTTTCTTACATTCGTCGAACCGTTCCCTTGCAATTAATGCAGCTCCAAAAGCGCCCATAATTCCAGCAATATCAGGGCGAATTGCTTGACATTCCGCAATAGTTTCAAAACTTCTTAATACAGCGTCGTTATAAAAAGTTCCGCCTTGTACAACAATATTTTTACCAAGTTCGGTAGCATCTGATACTTTAATTACTTTGTAGAGTGCATTTTTTATAACAGAATAAGCGAGACCAGCAGAGATATCAGCCACTTCAGCTCCTTCTTTTTGTGCTTGCTTTACTTTCGAATTCATAAATACAGTACATCGTGTACCTAAATCTATGGGATGATGTGCAAACAATGCTTCGTGTGCAAAATCTTCAACTGTATAATTAAGAGATTTTGCAAAGGTCTCAATAAATGAACCACAGCCTGAAGAACATGCCTCGTTAAGTTGCACGCTATCCACGGTCTGATTTTTAATTTTGATGCATTTCATGTCTTGACCACCAATGTCAAGAATACAATCTACATCTGGATTAAAAAAAGAAGCTGCATAGTAATGAGAAACAGTTTCTACTTCACCCTCATCTAATAAAAGCGCAGCCTTAATCAGTGCTTCACCATATCCCGTTGAACAAGAATGAACAATAGAAGCATCTTTAGGCAATTTTTGATAGATGTCTTTAATTGCGGTGATTGTTGTTCCTAGAGGATCACCGTCATTACTATGGTAGAAAGAGTATAATAAATTACCATCTTCACCAACTAAAGCAGCTTTTGTTGTGGTGGAACCTGCATCTATTCCAAGGTAACAGTTTCCTTTGTAACTTGCAAAATCAGATATTGGAACCTGATGTTTCGCATGACGCTCCCGAAAGTCGTTATAATCGGCTTTTGATGCAAATAAAGGAGCCATTCTTTCTACTTCAAAGTCCATATGTATTTTACCCGACAAACGCTCCTGTAAATCGATTAAGGAAGCAACGGTATGAATATCTGCGTTCAATGCAGAACCAATTGCAGCAAATAAATGAGAATGGCTTGGCGCAATAATATGCTCGTCATCTAGTTTTAGGGTACGTATAAAGGCAACTCTGAGTTCGGATAGAAAGTGTAATGGGCCCCCTAAAAAGGCAACATGACCGCGTATTGGCTTACCACAAGCTAATCCACTGATTGTTTGATTTACAACTGCTTGAAAAATGGATGCAGATAAATCTTCCTTAGTAGCTCCTTCATTAATTAAAGGTTGTATATCGGATTTAGCAAAAACGCCACACCTGGCAGCGATGGAGTATAAAGCTTTATAATCTTTTGCGTAATTATTAAGTCCCGTTGCATCAGTCTGCAACAGGGAGGCCATTTGGTCAATAAAAGAACCTGTGCCACCTGCGCAGATACCATTCATTCGTTGTTCTACATTTCCACCCGAAAAATAGATTATTTTTGCATCTTCGCCTCCCAGCTCGATGGCAACATCTGTTTGTGGTGCATAATCTTGCAGTGCCGCGGATACGGCAATCACTTCTTGCACAAATGGGATTGCCAAATGCTTCGCTAGGGTTAGTCCACCAGAGCCAGTAATGACGGGCATTATTTTAATAGAACCTAGTTGGTATAATGCACGACCTAGTAAGTCTGACAACGTTTCTTGAATATTAGCAAAATGGCGTTCATAGTCAGAAAATAAAACCTCATTTTGTGAATTTAAAATCGCGATTTTTACGGTTGTTGAGCCAATATCAATCCCCAGTTTATGTAAATTATTGTTGTTCATATGATACTCCTCATTCTTTATAACTAAATGTTTTGTTTCTTATTATAAAGTGGTTTAACTTATACCACACTACATTATACGACATCAAGTGATAAAAGACAAACGCAAAGTTGAATAAAAATTATATAAAAAATGTAATCTCTTTATTAACTATATGCAAAACGATACCAAATAATTGACAAACTATATGCATACCGTTACAATTAGAACCAGTATAAAGAAGTTATAGTCGAAGGAGTATAAAAATGAATTGGATTAGTAAATTAGAACGTAAATTCGGAAGATATGCAATACACAATTTAATGTATTATGTTATTATCTTACAGGGTGTAGGATTTGTAATGAATCTTGTAGCACCTGGATTCTATTATCAATATCTGAGTTTAAATGCAAGTGCAATATTGCATGGACAAATTTGGAGAATTGCAACATTTATTGTACAACCACCACAGGCAAGTATTATTTTTATTATATTTGCATTGTATTTGTACTACATGATAGGTCAAAGTCTAGAATCAGTTTGGGGCGCTTTTCGGTTTAATCTGTATTTTTTTTCTGGTGTTTTATTTCATGTACTCGCTGCAATCATAACTTATTTAATAACAGGTGCATCGCTACCATTGGGGACAGAGTATCTCAATCTTTCTTTGTTCTTTGCATTTGCAGCGCTATTTCCAGATACTCAGCTACTTTTGTTCTTCGTTATACCATTGAAAATCAAGTATTTAGCATGGTTTAATGCTGCGTTCTTTGGATTTACAATTATTCAAGGAATACTCCCATCTTATGCTAATAGTATATATGGAGTTGCATATCAAGCAAATGCAATAGCAGCTGCAGTGTCTGTGTTAAACTTTGTTATTTTTTATTTTTCATCTAGAAATTTTAAAGCAATATCGCCAAAGCAAGTATATCGAAAGAAAAAATTTCAAAAGGAAGTAAGGCAGGGTAGAAATCAAACTGGATCTAGTTACGGAAATGGACCTAGACACAGATGTACAGTTTGTGGAAGAACAGAATTAGATGATCCTAGTTTAGAGTTCAGATTTTGTTCAAAATGCAATGGAAACTATGAATACTGTCAGGATCATCTATTTACACATGAGCACGTAAAATAACTAGCTTAGGGAGAAGGAAAGGATTATAAAATGAGGAAAACTAAAATTATCTGTACCATGGGGCCGAACACGAATGATAGAAGTATGATGAAAAAACTAGTTGAAGCAGGCATGAATATTGCTCGGTTTAATTTTTCTCACGGGGATCATCAGGAACAAAAAAGTAGAATGGATATGTTGAAAGAGATTCGAGAAGAAGTGGGATCACCAGTTGCAATTTTATTAGATACAAAGGGACCTGAAATACGAACTGGGATTTTAAAAAATGATGAGAAAGTAACACTTATTGAAGGAGAAGACTTTACGTTAACAACGGAAGAAGTGGAAGGAGATAATAAACGTGTTTCCATCACATATAAGGGGTTGAATCAAGATATTAAAATAGGGAAGAAAATTCTGATAGATGATGGATTAATTGAACTTGAAGTTCTTAATATTACTGCTACGGATATACGTTGTAAGATTATCAACGGCGGTGAGTTGGGGTCAAGAAAAGGTGTGAATATACCGAATGTTCCCGTAAGGTTGCCAGCACTTACGGAAAAGGACAGAGAAGACATCTTGTTTGGAGCTGAGCAAGGGATTGACTTTATTGCAGCTTCTTTTGTACGTTCTGTTGAATGCATCTTAGAGATTAAAGCATTGTTGAAAGAAAACGGATATCCATATATCCCAATTATAGCTAAAATCGAAAATGCAGAAGGAATTAAGAATATTGATGAAATTATTCATTGTGCGGATGGAATCATGGTTGCTCGTGGGGATTTAGGTGTTGAAATTCCAGAGGAAGAAGTTCCATATTTACAAAAATTATTAATTAAAAAATGTAATGATAACTACAAACCAGTTATTACTGCTACACAGATGTTAGATTCGATGATTCGTAATCCACGTCCCACAAGGGCTGAGGTTACAGATGTAGCAAATGCTGTATATGATGGAACCGATGCTGTAATGCTTTCGGGAGAAACAGCACAAGGGAAATACCCATTAGAGGCATTGCAGATGATGGTTCATATTGTAGAAAATACGGAACAACATTTGGAATATAGCCTCCTACTCGAAAAGTCTCAAGAGCATCGTAACAGAGGGATTACAAGTGCAATTGGTTACTCTACTGTAGCGACAGCCGCTAATTTAAATGCCAAATGCATTGTCACACCAACTGTATCAGGGGCAACAGCAAGAGTTGTATCAAAATTCAAACCTGAGGCGATGATATTGGGGGTTACACCAAATGAAGCAACATTAAGAAGGATGCAAATATATTGGGGTGTAAATCCAATCAAATCCATAGAATGGAATACTACCGAGGATATTTGCACGGGTGCTATTGATTTAATTAGTGCAAAAGGGTTGGTTGAAATAGGAGATATTGTTGTATTAACTGCTGGAATACCATCTCCAAATATAGAGATGGCAAAAGCGGGTGTAAGTAATATTATGAGAATTGCAGTCGTAGAATAGATACTTGAGGACGGGAGCATTGCGAGCAAAGACAGGGTTTATACTGTTATGCAAAGTAATGCTCCCGTTTTCATTAATATCGCTTGACTTTTTCTATATCATACACTATAGTGTTACTTAATGGTACTACTATATGTATGTGAAGTAAAGGAAGTGCAAATATGATTGAGCATTTAGTCAAGTTTGGCCTTACAAGGCAGGAGGCAATCATTTATCAATGCCTAATAACAGAAGGGAAGCTTACTGGTTATGAAGTAGCTAAGGTTACTGGAATTTCCAGATCGAATGCGTATGGTGCGCTGGCGTCTTTAGTAGAAAAAGGGGCGGCATACGTGTCAGAAGAATCGGCTAAAAAATATATTGCGGTAACAATGGAAGAATTTTGTGAAAATTATATTAGAAATTTAGAAGAAGATAAAAAGTGGATATTGATAAATAGTCCGCAACTGAAAGTAGAAGAGGAAGGCTATATTACGGTAGAGGGGTTTGGGCATATACAAAATAAAATAAAGAATCTATTGCGTGGAGTGAAGGAAAGAATATATATTTCTTGCTCTAAAGAGAACTTATCTGCTATGGAATTAGAATTAGAATTGCTTGCAAAAAGTGGAAAAAAAGTAGTAGTTATTACAGATCAGCCATTCTTTCTTGAAGATGCACAGATATATATTTCAGATAGTAAAAAAAATCAGATAGGAATGATTGCAGATTCAGCATATGTGATTACGGGTGAATACGGAAAGGATAGTATGAATACTTGTCTGTATTCTGGACAGAAAAATTTTGTAGAAGTTTTTAAAAGTGCACTTGCTAATGAAATAAAAATAATTAGATATACGAAAGGGGAAGTATAAAATGAAAAAGATACCATTTGTTACAAATGAGCAATTACATGAAATTGCAATGGAGTATAAGACTCCATTTCACTTATATGACGAAAAGGGGATACGTGCAAATATAAAGGCGTTAAATGAAGCATTTGCTTGGAACAAAGGTTATAAGGAATATTTTGCTGTCAAAGCAAATACAAATCCATTTTTAATCGAAATCTTAAGAGAATATGGCTGTGGATGTGATTGTTCTTCTTATACAGAACTTATGATGTCGGAAGCTATTGGAGCTACTGGGGATGATATTATGTTCTCTTCTAATGCTACCCCGCCGGAAGAGTTCATTTATGCAGACAAATTGGGTGGTATTATCAATTTAGATGATTTTACACATATTGATTTTTTGGAGCGTACAATTGGTCATATTCCAGAGACTATTAGCTGTAGATTTAATCCTGGTGGACTGTTTAAAATTAGTAATGATATTATGGATAACCCTGGGGACTCTAAATACGGTATGACTACAGAGCAGATTTTTGAGGCTTTTAAAATTTTAAAGGAAAAAGGTGCAAAAGAATTTGGAATACATTCATTTCTTGCTAGTAACACTGTTACAAATGAATATTATCCGATGCTTGCTAAAATATTGTTCCAACTTGCAGTGAAATTACATCAAGAAACGGGTGTGCATATTAAATTTATCAATTTATCAGGAGGAATTGGAATTCCATATAAACCAGATCAAGAGCCAAATGATATCAAGGAGATCGGCGAAGGTGTGCGCAAAGCATTTGAAAAAATCTTAGTACCTGCGGGGATGGGAGATGTCGCAATTTATACAGAGCTAGGGCGTTATATGTTGGGACCATATGGATGTTTGGTTACAAAGGCCATTCATGAAAAGCACACACATAAGGAATATATTGGATGTGATGCGTGTGCAGTTAATCTTATGAGACCTGCAATGTATGGTGCTTATCACCACATTACCGTGATGGGGAAAGAGGACCTGCCTTGTGACCATAAATATGATATTACGGGTTCCCTATGTGAAAATAATGATAAATTTGCAGTTGATAGATATTTACCGAAGATAGATATTGGAGACTTATTGGTAATTCATGATTCTGGTGCGCATGGTTATGCGATGGGATACAACTATAATGGAAAATTAAAATCAGCTGAAATTCTACTAAAGGAAGATGGAACTACGCAGTTAATTCGACGTGCAGAGACTCCAGCAGATTATTATGCAACCTTTGATTGTTTTGACATTGGAAAAAAATTGACAAAATAGTAATTTTAGTATTGCATTATTTATAATGATATGGTATTATTAATTTCGGTTCGAAAGTGAGCCGAATAAGCGGATGTGGCGGAATGGCAGACGCACAAGACTCAAAATCTTGCGGGGGCGACCTCGTGTGGGTTCAAGTCCCACCATCCGCATTTGACGAAATAACTGGAATCCTTTCTTTTAAAGGATTCCAGTTATTTTTTTGTTATAGAAACATGGAAAAGGGGAAAACCGTGTAAGGAGTACACAAGGGAGCTGAGGAAATCAAACGAGTTAATCAAAGAGCAATTGAGTGGCAGTGTTGGGAATAGCGTGGTTTAGAAATAAGATTCGGGAGGTATGGAAGAAGCAAATGAAGCGTTAAGACATATATTAATAAAAAAGAACTAGGTGCGCCAGTGATTACAGAACGGTATATTACTACATTCTTTGGAGCTAAGATTGAAAAATATTCTAGCACGGACGTTGCCTTTGTATGGGAACAAAGTGCAAATGAAGAATATCTGAAAAGTAAGATATATATTACTGCTTTAATAGACACAAATGATTTTGTTGGTGGAAAAATTAAGGAACCACGATTAGGAGATGTTGCATTTACAGTTACTAGTATAAGGAATCCAGTAGATTTAATCAGTGATGATGAATATTGGGAAGCATTAAAAAGAGTCATTAAAGATGTGAGAGGAAAATTAGGAAATCCAAGTATGACAATCACTAAACAGGGGGCAGAACTTTTTTATTTTATTGAATTATGATAAAACCAGTGGCTTAATAGCCACTTAAAAAATGAGGACAAGAAGAACTAAGGAAGCTTAGGAATCGTCCAAATGTAGTTACGAGGGTGGTATGTCAGTGTAACTGGTTTCAAAATATCGTTATCAATAATTTGGCATTTGTATTCTTGCAACGTGGTAGAGGGCTTATAGATAGCAGATACAATTTTAAAGTTTTCACCATTGATGCGTACATAAATAGGTTTTACATTACCAGAGCAGTCAAAGGATACGATAACAGATACGATATCCATTAATGATGAATCATATGAGGAATAAGAAATAAGTACAGGCATAATACACGCTCCTTTCGTTAATAACAGTATAAGAACAAATGTTCTGGTGGTAAATAGTAATTTATTGGAAAGAGAAGAAAGGTAGCTAAAGCATGGAGAGATTGGCAATTGAATATGATGGTTACTATGTTCCGAAAGGATTATAGTTGTCGAATATGAAAAAAAAGTATATAATTAGATTCGAATGATTAGGGAGGAAGAAATACGTATGAAACAATTATCTTTGAAACATCGTGCTTTGGTTGGACTTACTTTATTTTCTATGTTTTTTGGTGCTGGTAATTTAATATTTCCACCATTTTTAGGTGCTATGGCAGGAACGAAAACTTGGATTGCTATGGTAGGATTCGTGATTACGGCAATAGGTTTTCCAATTCTAGGTGTTGCAGCTATCGCCAAATCTGATGGATTATCTATATTAGCTGGTAGGGTACATCCCAAATTTGCTTTTGTATTTACATTATTAATTTATCTTTCCATTGGGCCTTGTTTAGCGATACCAAGAACGGCAAGCACCTCTTATGAAATGGCAATCACACCATTTTTAGGAGAGTTGGTACCGACTGCAATTGCACAGGTGTTTTATTCGGGCTTATTTTTTGGAATTGCTCTTTGGCTTGCAATGAAACCAGATCAATTGACACAGCGACTAGGAAAGATTATGAGCCCTTGTTTATTGATACTTATATTTATTATATTTGTGGGATGTTTGTTTGGATTTCGTGGAAATTATGGAGCTGCAACAATGGAATATAAAAATAATCCGTTCGTAAAGGGATTTCTGGATGGATATCTAACGATGGATACCATTGCAGCTTTAAACTTCGGCATTATTATATCCTTAAATATTCAGGCAATCGGAGTAAAGGATAAAAATGGAGTGGTCAAGGAGACCATGAAAGCTGGGATAATTGCTGGAAGTATTTTGTTGCTTGTTTATGGTGCATTAGCCCACATTGGTGCAGCTGCTGGAGGGAAATTTGAAGGGATGGAAAATGGAGCCGTGGTATTAACCACCATGGTAAACTATTTATTTGGTAAACCGGGAAGTATTATATTGGCACTTATCTTTTTCATTGCTTGTCTCAATACATGTGTAGGTTTGTTGTGTTGTTGTAGTAAATATTTTACCAGCATTTTGCCAAGTATAAATTACAAACAATGGGTTAGCATTTTTGCAGGTGCTAGTTTTATTGTATCTAATATTGGTCTCAGTAAAATATTAACGATATCTGTTCCAGTTTTAAATGCAATCTATCCAGTTGCAATAGTACTAATTGTATTATCCTTCTTGCGACCAAATGTAGAAGAAAAAGACTATATTTACCAATTGTCGATTCTTTTAACTGGGTTGACAAGTCTAATTTCAGCACTATTTCAAAGCGGTATACAAATACCCATTATAACTAATATCGTACAAAAAATTCCACTATATGATTTGGGGTTAGAATGGATTGTTCCAGCAGTTATCGGGGGACTCATTGGAAGTATGATTTTTTTGACAAAGAGTCGAAGAAATAGTTAAAATAACTATAGAAATAGGATTGCAGAAGAGGATGTATATAGGGTATAATAGCCTTATAAATATTTGCTTGTGTAAAGCATCGAAAATAAAATAATAGAAAAGAGGTGGTGTTTTGAAAGTGTATGTGAAAAAACGTATAGTTTTATTAATTGCTGTCTCTTTTTTTGTGTTATTTTTTTTCGAAACACCACATTACTATTATGTGACAACAAAGTGTATGGCAAATGATGTATCTACCAATGCACATGTAAAGGAAGTGCTTTCAAATGTTACATTTATTAATCTGGGAGTTTTAAAACCTATAAATGCTTACGGTGAAATGTGGGCGAGACAACAATTAAGGACTATTATACATAAAAATTTATATTCGTTACTTCCAATATGGATACTTTTTATGATACTCTTTCGATATCGAGCTTGGAAGAAAGAAGGATATTCCCTTCTATATCCATGCTGGTTAGAACATATTTTAGAAGTATTGTATCATTATGATGGAAAAAGAAGATATTTCTCATTTTCATAGAATAACTTTATATTAATGAAGATGAGGAGGTTTATACATGGAGGGATTTTCGAATTTAATTACAGGATTTAGTGACATACTATGGAATACGGTACTTATTTTTTTATTGTGTGGTACAGGAATTTGGTTTACATTCACATTAAAATTTGTTCAGATTCGTAGATTTAAAGATGGATTTCAAAAAACATTTGGCGGAATGTTTAAGAAAGGGGAAAAAAGTGGAAATGATGGAATTTCTTCTTTTCAAGCATTAACTACAGCAATAGCTGCACAAGTAGGAACGGGGAATTTAGCAGGTGCAGCTACAGCATTAGCTGCTGGTGGTGCAGGCGCTATCTTCTGGATGTGGCTAAGCGCATTTTTTGGAATGGCAACTATATATGCGGAAGCATTAATGGCACAAAAATTTAAGACAGAAATAGATGGTCAGGTAACTGGTGGTCCGGTGTATTATATTAAGGGAGCATTTAAGGGCACCTTTGGTAAAGTATTAGCATCTATTTTTGCAGTTCTAATTATTTTTGCGCTAGGTTTTATGGGAAATGCAGTTCAAGCGAATTCTATTGGAGATGCATTTGCGACAGCGTTTGGAATCAATCCAATTATTGTAGGTGTTATTATTGCAGGAATTGCTTTTTTTATTTTTGCAGGTGGAATTACCAGAATTGCAAGTGTAACTGAAAAATTTGTACCAATTATGGCATTATTCTATATTATTGGTTCTGTTATTGTTATAAGCGTACATTATCGTGCAATACCAGGTGCGTTTCATGATATTTTTGTAGGTGCATTTGCGCCACAGGCAATAGCAGGGGGTGTTATTGGTGTAACCATTCAAAAGGCTATGAGATTTGGAGTAGCTAGAGGTCTGTTCTCAAATGAAGCAGGTATGGGGTCTACACCACATGCTCATGCAGTTGCAAAAGTTGCACATCCAGGGGATCAGGGGTGCGTTGCAATTGTTAGTGTTTTTATAGATACATTTGTTATTTTAACATTAACAGCATTGGTAGTTTTAACTTCTGGAACCTTAAGACCAGATGGTTCTTTGATAGGAACAGCTTTAACTCAATCAGCCTTTTCCACTGTTTTTGGTAGTTTTGGGAATATTTTTATTGCAATTTGTATGTTCTTCTTTGCGTTTTCAACTATTATTGGTTGGTATTTCTTTGGAGAAGCAAATGTTAAATATCTATTTGGTACAAAGGCCGTAAAGGTATATGCAATACTTGTATGTGTTATGGTTGTAATTGGCTCTACTCTTAAAGTAGAATTGGTATGGAGTATGGCTGATTTATTTAATGGACTAATGGTAATTCCAAACTTGGTTGCACTATTAGCGTTAAGCGGTCTTGTTTGGAAAGTAAGTGCTGAGTATGACCAAATAAAAAAGAATCAAAAAAAACAAGATAAATAGTTCTATTTTAACAGCTAAAAGCTAGGAGGAAACTCTCTTTTCTTTTAGCTGTTTTTCTATACAAAAAATATTTCTTATGATAAAATTAAAAAATAAAGAGTAAAGAAAAGGTGTGTATGATGTATTATAAAAAATATGGTAATACGCAGATGCAAGTGTCTGCGATTGGACTTGGAACAATGCGGTATGATGCTGAAGATGTTGCAAAGGGGCGACTAGAAGCGTGTGCAGAAATACCTCTATATGCATTGGAAAAGGGAATTAATTATTGGGATACGGCGCCATTTTACTGTGATGACAAAAGTGAAATAGTAACTGGCATTGCTTTATCACAAGTAAAAAGAAGTGACGTCTATGTGACTTCTAAAACAAATCTAAATACGTTAGAACAAAGTACTTCAAGAGACGATTTTCGAAGAAGACTAGAGTTATCATTAAAACGTTTACAAACTGATTACATAGATTTTTATCATATGTGGTGTATGTTAAGTATTGAGTCTTGGGAGAAACACATGGATTCTTTATATAGATATTTTGAAGAAGCTCAATCAGAAGGGATGATTCGTAATATTGTATTTTCTTCTCATATGCAGGGAAATGAGATTGAAACAGTAGTAAATAGCCAGAAGTTTAAAGGGATGCTAATTGGCTATAATGCATTGAATTATCGATTTAGACAAAGTGGAATTGAGGCAGCTTATAAAAAGGGTATGGGAGTCGTAGTGATGAATCCGCTAGGAGGTGGGATGATTCCGAATAACCCAGAACTTTTTTCTTATCTAACAGAAGGTACAGATCTAACTGTCAGTCAGGCGGCACTTCGGTTTGTCGCTTCACACAAAGAAATAACAATTACACTAGCAGGCTGCACTACAAAAGAACATGTAGATGATGCAGTTAAGGCGGTAGAAGGATTAGAAGAAAAGCCAACGAAACAAATTGTTCAGGATTATCATGATAAAGGCGCTGCGTTAAATAATTTGTGTACTAGTTGTGGATATTGCAAAGGATGTCCTGTGGGAATTGAGATACCAAAGTATATGGACGCCTATAACCAAAAAGTTTTAACAGGTCAGGCACAAAAAATTACGGAACGTTTAGAGAACCATTGGGGAATTCCGAAAGAAAAAGCTGCCGATTGTCGTGGATGTAGTAGGTGCGAAATTGTATGTACACAACATCTTCCAATTATTCATAGATTGCAAGAAATTGCTAACTTATAAAATTTTTTAATATTGGCTAATGAGGAGGTTATGAATTGAAAAAACGATTGGAGCAGGCCGCGAAGATACTAAAAGAGCAAAATGTAAGTTGTGTGATTTTAAAAGAGGGCCATCTACCATATTTATCGAATGAAATAGGAATCAAACCACTAATGGTCGAATTGCAGTCAGATAAGTATGCCTTTAGGGATGCAATTATTGCGGATAAGGTAGTAGGAAAAGCTGCAGCATTGATGGCCATATTGGGTGGTGCAATGGCAATTTATGGAGAGGTTATGAGTGAGGAAGCTATTGCGGTTCTAGAATCACATCATATTATATATGGATATGGAACAAAAGTATCTTATATTGAAAATCGTAGAAAAACGGACAGATGCCCCTTAGAAAATGCGGTCATGCATATTGACGATCCTCAAATCGCCTTTGATGTGTTAGAGCAGACCATACGAAGGTTGATGCAACCGATACAATAAAGAATTAGGATAAGGTATGAATATATGCTAGAACGTGGTACTGGTTTGAACTCCAGTGCCACGTTCTAGTTATTCGGATTTTTTGATGTACATATTACACAACACAATTCTTGAGATAAGTTCTAAAATATTTTTGATAATTACCTATAATTATTTCTCCAATCACACATATTATTAGGAGATAGAATTGGAAATTAAATTCTAAAATAATTCTAAAACATATAAACAAGAAATCAAGTAATGCGGAAAGAGGTTTTAAAATAAACAAAATTAGTGTATAGTAATAAATGATTGTAAATTTCAAATGGAGAAAAATTATGGAAAAAAAAATAGTATTAATAGATGGTCACAGTATATTAAATAGAGCATTTTATGGAGTACCAGATTTGACAAATTCTCAAGGACTTCATACAAATGCGATTTATGGGTTTTTAAATATTTTATTTAAAATTATAGATGAAGAGCAACCGGATTATTTGACGGTCGCATTTGATGTGAGTGCACCTACCTTTCGCCATAAGATGTTTGAAGGGTATAAGGGAACTAGAAAGCCTATGTCAGAGGAACTTAGAGAACAAGTACCCGTTATGAAAGAGGTATTACACGCAATGGGGGTTAAGACAATAGAAAAAGCTGGATTAGAGGCGGATGATTTATTAGGTACCATTGCGAATTTTTGTGAGCAGAAAGGCATTGAAGTATCGGTTATTTCTGGGGATCGTGACTTACTACAGTTAGCAACAGAACATGTAAAGATTAGAATACCAAAGACAAAACAAGGGAAAACAGAAGTTGAAGATTATTATGCAAATGAAGTGAAAGAACGGTATCAAGTGACGCCAAAAGAGTTTATTGATCTTAAGGCATTAATGGGTGACGCATCAGACAATATTCCTGGAGTTCCTAGTATCGGGGAAAAGACTGCTACAAAAATTATAACAGAATATGGATCGATTGAAAATGCATATGCACATATAGCGGAAGTAAAACCTCCAAGAGCCAGTAAAGCATTAGAGGAGCACTATGATTTGGCACAAATGAGCAAAGAACTTGCAACAATAGAAGTAAATGCAGAAATTGAGTTTGAATTAGAAGATGCAGCACTAGGAGATCTTTTTACTCCAGAAGCATATTCCTATTTTCAACAATTGCAATTTAAAAATCTATTAGGTCGTTTTCAGGTGATTTTACCTACTAACAAATTAGAAGAGTCTTTTCAATATATAGCAGATAAGACAAAGGCAGAAGCTGTTTTTTTAAAAGCAAAAGCAGCCAATGTAGTTGGTGTTTCATTTTCGAAGGATACAAAAAATACATTACCACTTTTTATACATGAATCAGGGATAGGTGGGATTGGAATAGCATTTGGCAAAGAAGATATCTATGTTATTCATGCACAAAATGATATAACCATAGAATTCTTGCTAGAACAGATTGGGCGATTATCTGCTTCGGTAAAGACTATTGCAATGATGGATATTAAAGAGGCCATAAATTACATCCCGTTTGTAGATCCACAGGTATGCTTTGATGTTACAGTCGCATCTTATTTGTTAAACCCATTAAAAAATGATTATCACTGTGAGGATGTTGCAAGAGAGCATCTAGATCTTATTTTAAATGATAAGCTAGAGCTAGAAGTTAGGGCCTGCTATGAAGCATATATCGTATTTGCATCGGTGGAACCATTACAATATAAATTAAAGCAAACAAATATGTTACAGTTATTTGACACAATTGAAATGCCATTAGTATTTGCGCTCTATGATATGGAACAAGCTGGAGTAAAGATTGAATCAGATGCATTGCATTATTATGGGGAGCAGCTAGGAGAACGAATCAAAGATTTGGAGACCAGTATTTATGATATGGCAGGAGAGCAGTTCAATATTAATTCACCAAAACAATTGGGAATTGTACTTTTTGAACATCTAGAATTACCAAATGGAAAAAAGACAAAAACTGGGTACTCTACTTCTGCGGATGTATTGGAAAAGCTTTCCGATGAATTTTCAATTGTTGCATTGATTTTAGAGTATCGTCAATTAACAAAATTAAAATCCACTTATGCAGATGGATTGGCTAATTATATAGGAGCAGATGGACGAATTCATGGTACATTTAATCAGACGATTACGGCTACAGGAAGAATAAGCAGTACAGAACCCAATCTTCAAAATATTCCTATTCGAATGGAGTTAGGTCGGTTGATTCGGAAAGTATTTATTCCAGAGGAAGGATATGTATTTGTAGATGCTGATTACTCGCAAATTGAATTAAGAATTCTAGCACATTGTTCCGGTGATTCACAATTAATTAATGCTTATAAAGAGGCAAAAGATATTCATAAAATCACGGCTTCTCAAGTTTTTCACACGCCTTTTGATGATGTGACTGACTTACAACGTCGTAATGCTAAGGCTGTTAATTTTGGAATTGTATACGGAATTAGTTCCTTTGGCCTTAGTCAAGATTTGAGTATTACGAAAAAGGAAGCTGCGAGTTATATTGAACGTTACTTTGAAACGTATCCGGGGATTAAACGGTTTTTAGATGATACAGTAGAACATGCGAAAAAGGATGGACATGTTGTAACACTTTTTGGGCGTAGACGTCCTATCCCAGAATTATCTTCTAGTAATTTCATGAAACGTTCCTTTGGGGAACGTGTAGCCATGAATTCACCAATCCAGGGAACGGCTGCTGACATTATGAAAATAGCGATGATTGGTGTGAATAATAAGCTAAAAGAAAAGAATATGAAGTCTAAAGTGGTATTACAGGTGCATGACGAATTATTGATAGAGGCACATCAGGAAGAATTAGAAGAAGTAAAACATATTTTAAAATATGAGATGGAACATGCCGCATCATTAGATGTTCCATTAGAAATTGATATGCATACAGGCACTAATTGGTATGAAACGAAATAACAGCAGAGGTGTTTATGAAGATATTAGGAGTTACGGGTGGCGTTGGATCAGGTAAAAGTTCCATATTAGAATATTTAGAAAAGAACTACGGTGCAAAGGTATATCAAGCTGATGCAATTGCTCATAAATTGCAAGAACCTCATAACCAATGCTATGAACGTATTGTGGAACATTTTGGCCGTGTAATTTTAAATGCAGATAGCACGATAGATCGCAGTATATTAGGATCTATCGTGTTTCGTGATAGTAAAGAATTATCCGTATTAAATCAAATAGTACATCCAGAAGTCAAGTCCTATATTCTGGATTCAATCAAAGAAGAACAACAGTTAGGAACGGGACTGTATGTGTTGGAGGCTGCATTGTTGTTAGAAGATAATTATGATGAAATTTGTGATGACATATGGTACATTTTTGCGGATGAACAAACCAGAAGAATGCGATTAAAGGCTGATAGAGGTTATAGCGAGCAACGGATTAATACAGTATTACAATCACAGCTATCAGAAGTAGAGTTCAAGAGTAAGTGTCATGTTACTATAGATAATAGTGGAGCATTAGAAACAACCTATCAACAGATAGATCAATTAATGGAGAAGTACATATCATGAGATTATGCAGTATAGCAAGTGGAAGTAGTGGAAATTGTATCTATGTAGGGAGTGACTCAACACATCTACTGATAGATACTGGAATTAGTAAAAAAAGAGTGGAAGAAGGATTACATAAAATTGGTATAAAGGGTGAAGAACTTAGTGGAATTTTAATTACCCATGAGCACAGTGATCATATCCAAGGGTTGGGAGTATTCAGTAGGAAGTATGGGATACCAATCTATGCAACAAAAGGAACGCTAGTAGGTATTAAAGAGTGTCAAAAATTAGGTCCTATGCCCGAAGGTCTGTATCAAGAAATTGAAGAAAATCAAAACTTTCAATTAGGAGATTTATATGTTCATCCCTTTACAATTTCTCATGATGCGAGACAGCCATCTGGTTATCGCATAGAACAAAATCATAAGGCAGTTGCGGTAGCAACTGACCTTGGAAGATACGATGAATACACGGTTTCTAAATTACAATCCCTAGATGCAATACTATTGGAAGCAAATCATGATGTACACATGTTAGAAGTTGGAAGTTATCCGTATTATTTGAAGAAAAGGGTACTTGGTGATCGAGGACATTTATCAAATGAATTGTCAGGAAGATTACTTTGTGATATACTACATGACAATCTAAAACATGTCATACTTGGACATCTGAGTAAAGAGAATAACTATGCGAAACTTGCGTATGAAACAGTAAAGCTTGAAGTTACGATGAGTGATATACCATATCAAGGAAATGATATCAACCTAAGTGTAGCCAAAAGAGATACTGTATCAGATATAGTAACTATTTGACAAAAAACAGGAGGAAGCGACATGAAGAAAAGTATTGTAACTGTAGTAGGACAAGATACCGTAGGTATTATTGCTAAGGTATGTACATATTTGGCCGATAATGGTATCAACGTATTAGATATCTCTCAAACGATTGTACAGGGGTATTTTAATATGATGATGATAATTGATACAACTAATGCGAAGAAAGAACTTTCTGCTATATCAAATGACTTGGATGCGTTAGGAATTCAAATAGGGGTAAATATTCGTTGTCAAAGAGAAGAAATATTCAAGAAAATGCATAGACTCTAATACAACGAAAGGATAAGGAATGATGTATGTTGAACTTATATGAAGTATCAGAAACAAACCAGATGATTGAGGAAGAGAACCTCGACGTTAGAACAATTACGTTAGGAATTAGTCTATTAGACTGTATAGATTCAGATTTAAATATATTAAAGCAAAATATCTATCATAAAATAACAACTATTGCGAAAGACTTAGTAGCAACAGGTAAAGAAATAGAACAAGATTTTGGAATACCAATTGTGAACAAAAGAATCTCCATAACACCGATATCACTAATCGGTGCAGCTGCATGTAAGTCATCAGAAGACTTTGTTGAGATTGCTAGGACATTGGATGAAGCTGCAAAAGTCGTTGGCGTAAACTTTATTGGTGGATACTCGGCACTCGTGTCTAAGGGGATGACCGCAAGTGATGAATATCTGATTCGTTCCATTCCGAAGGCATTATCAGTAACAGAACGAATTTGCAGTTCTGTAAATGTTGGCTCAACTAGATGTGGTATTAATATGGATGCAGTTCGTTTATGTGGAGAAATTGTGAAATCAACAGCTGTTGCAACAAAGGATAATGATTCTTTGGGATGTGCAAAATTAGTGATTTTTTGCAATGCACCGGATGATAATCCATTTATGGCAGGTGCTTTTTTAGGTGTTACAGAAGCAGATGCTATAATTAATGTTGGAGTGAGTGGGCCAGGAGTTGTGAAACATGCCTTAGAGGCAGTGCGAGGGCAGGGATTTGAAAAGCTTTGTGAAACGATTAAAAAGACTGCATTTAAAGTGACTAGAGTTGGCCAGTTAGTGGCAGGCGAAGCTTCAAAACGGTTAGGAATTCCATTTGGAATTATCGATTTATCACTTGCACCTACGCCGGCTGTTGGTGATAGTGTTGCTGAAATCCTAGAAGAGATTGGTCTAGAGCGAGTAGGAGCACCTGGTACCACGGCGGCATTAGCTATGTTGAATGATCAAGTGAAAAAAGGAGGAGTTATGGCATCCTCATATGTGGGTGGATTAAGTGGAGCGTTTATACCAGTAAGCGAGGATCAAGGCATGATTGACGCAGTGAATGCTGGGGCTTTGACGTTAGAAAAATTAGAAGCCATGACATGTGTATGTTCGGTTGGACTTGATATGATAGCCATTCCTGGAAAAACTACAGCAACGACTATTGCAGGAATTATCGCAGACGAAATGGCAATTGGTATGGTTAATCAAAAGACAACAGCCGTTAGATTAATACCTGTCGTTGGAAAAGAAGTTGGTGAGGTTGCAGAATTTGGTGGGTTATTAGGATATGCTCCAATCATGCCTGTGAATGAATTTTCATGTGAAGCATTTGTAAATCGAAAAGGTCGTATTCCGGCACCAATTCATAGTTTTAAAAATTAATTTAAAGGAAGATTCAATATGAAAAAAATAGCAATAGTAACAGATAGCAATAGTGGCATCACGCAAGCGGAAGGAGAAATCCTTGGAGTAACAATATTACCAATGCCTTTTTATATAGATGGAACATTATTTTTTGAGGATATCACATTAACGCAAGAGGAATTTTACAAAAAATTGGAGGAAAATTCCGATATTTCAACATCGCAGCCTTCGCCCGGAGATGTCATTGATTTGTGGGATGAATTATTAAAATCGTATGACGAAATTGTATATATTCCGATGTCTAGTGGATTGAGTAGTTCTTGTCAAACAGCTCAAATGCTTTCAGAAGAATATGAAGAACAAGTTTTTGTAGTAAATAATCAACGAATTTCTGTTACACAAAGGCAATCTGTTCTAGATGCTATTAGTCTTGCTGAGTCTGGAAAAAAAGGGAAAGAAATTAAGCAAATCTTAGAAGCAGAGAAGTTCGAATCAAGTATTTATATAACAGTAGATACATTAAAGTATTTGAAGAAAGGTGGTAGAATTACTCCAGCTGCGGCTGCCATAGGTACAGTTTTAAATTTAAAGCCGGTTCTTACAATCCAAGGAGAAAAGTTAGATGCCTATGCGAAGGTGCGCGGGTGGAAGCAAGCTAAAAAAACCATGTTAGAGGCAATGTCGAAAGATTTAGAAGAAAGATTTACAGACAAAGAGGTATGTATTTACGTTGCATATACTGGAAAAAAGGAAGATGTAGAATCTTGGGTACAAGAAGTAAAAGTTAGATTCCCAGAACGCGAATTTTTTATGGCACCCCTATCTCTTAGTGTATCGTGTCACTTAGGGCCGGGAGCCATGGCAATTGCATGCAGTAAAAAAATATAATAAAAAAGACATATAATACAACGTCTAAGAGCGGGCACATATTATATGTCTTTTTACATTAAATACGGATAATTGATTGCTCATATTCATTAATAAAAGCAGTTTTGTACTTATCGGTAATAATAGATTCATATAAATTAGAGGTAAAAATATCTTGTAAAAGCATTTGTTTTCCGGAATTGCAAAGTGTATCTGTATTTTTAAGCTTTGTCAGAATAGGAAGGCTGCTTTCTTTTTTTAATAAGTGTAATAATTTACTTGCATCTTTCCGAAAACCCAAAATATGAACATAGTAATGATACTTACTAAAATCTGAAATAGCATACTCCTGATTAGTTATTCCTAATAAAATGTGTAACAGTGATCGACTTACACGAGAATAGGTGATATCTTTGGTTTTGATTAATTCACAGAATTGTTCAAAATGTAAAAATCGATTCCTGTGATTTATCATTCGATTGGCAATATCTTCAGACACATCTGCATATGTTGTCAGAGAAGTATTGGTTTCTTGCAGTAGTTTGTATTTTAATAATAATGAAAAGTCATTGGCGTAAACAGGGTATCGCACTTGGTGGTTATCAAGTAGTAATTCCAGACAGGATTTAGGTACCTGCATTTCTAATTCGCTAAGAATACTTGAAAAATTAGAGTATTCATAATCAGACTCTGAAAAAGCCATTTTTTGATAAGAATTACCGCTATATGCTAATAAATTGCGAATAGCAGAAGCTGAGCTGAAGTTTGTCTGTAATTCGGTATCGTGATAGTTAGAACCTTGACGTTTGATTGTAAAAGGGACAATATGGCTATTCAATCGATAGAGTGCTTTTAAATATTCAATACCTAAGATGTTATTGGGACTGTCAATTACTGTAGCAAGTTGAAGTCCTTGGTTAGAAGTGTATGTTAGTAATGCCGCATGCCTTGCAGAAGGAAAGGACATCCCTTGTTTTAAATTTTGGTGAAGTGCTTCTCGATATTCTTTTGGTTCCGATTGAAGGATCCACGCAATATCAGAGAGGGACTTAAGATCTCCACATTCACTTCCAAAACACAGACTATCTACACAACCTAATTGATGGAGTAAACCAACGGCACCCATTGCAAATATTTCTGCGCTTGCAGTAGCATACCTTACTGGTAATTCTATTACAATGGAGGCGCCCGAACGAAGGGCCATTTCCGTACGAATATGTTTTGGCATAATTGCCGGTGTCCCACGCTGTACATAGTTACCACTCATAACAACAATTACATTGTCAGCTTGCGTTATTTCTTTTGCCTTTTGTATATGATAAAGATGGCCATTGTGAAATGGATTGTATTCCGTAATTAACCCGACTGTTTTCATTGCATGCTCCTTTACATAGTAGTAGATAGTATTAAATTAATTATACAATAAATTTCCTGTAAATAATACCTAAAAATAAATTGACAAGATTATAGGATATGGTTTAAACTTAATTATAAACAAAACTGAATAAATCCGGTAGGTAAGGTTACCACAGGGATATGGGTTGCTGCCGCGAAGTAGTGGAGACACTATGAGAAGGTTAGCAAATTATGTCGAATACAAGGCATAATTTAATGCAATTACAAGATGTCGCTCAGATATCGCGCCCTGCGAAACTAAAGCTTGAACGGTGGCTTAGTCAATGCAATTGTGCTATTGATTAGTATGTATGTAGTTACACGTCATCGTTATAGGTGCCGTGTATTTTTTTGTGTAATTTGTTTATAATCCATCTGATGGCGTTTGTAAAGAATATACGTATTGATGGTAATAAAAGTTCAAGATAGGAGGGTACATTATGAATGAAGAAATAATACGAACATTATTAGTACAACGTAGATATAAGGAATTAAAAACTGAGTTAGAAAAGATGTACCCTGTTGATATAGCAGAGAGTCTGCGTGAATTTGATGATAAAGAGTCCATTATTATATTCCGTCTACTGATAAAGGATGATGCAGCAGATGTATTTACTTATCTTGATAGTGATAGGCGTGAAATACTAATTAATGCCCTAACAGACTCTGAAATCAAAGAAGTAATGGATGAAATGTATCTAGATGATACGGTAGATGTATTAGAGGAAATGCCAGCAAATGTAGTAGACAGATTGTTAGAAGCTACAGATGATGATACTAGACGACAAATTAATATTTTCTTAAAATACCCCGAACGTAGTGCTGGAAGTATTATGACAGTAGAGTATGCTGGACTTAATAAAGAGATGACAGTTGCAGATGCAATATTAAAAATACGGCAAGTTGGTATTACCAAAGAAACTATTTATACACTATATGTAACAGAAAAACGTAGACTTATCGGATATGTAACAATGAAGGATCTACTAACTAGTAGCGATAGTAGGACCATTGAAGATATTATGGATAGCAATATTATCTATGCAGAAACACTTGATGACCAAGAGGATGTATCTAAGTTAATTAAAAAATATGGCTTAATTGCAATTCCTATTGTGGATAAAGAAATGTGTATGGTAGGAATCGTAACGGTTGATGATGCAATGTTGATACTACAAGGTGAGTCAACAGAAGATATTACTCGAATGGCAGCGGTTAGTCCTAGTGAAGAGTCATACTTTGGTACATCTGTGTGGGGGCATGCAAAAAATAGAAGCGCATGGTTAATTATTCTGATGTTATCAGCTACAATAACAGGTAGCATCATCAATGGCTATGAGGATGCGATGTCAGTGATGCCAATATTGGTTTCATTTATTACTATGATTATGGGTACAGGAGGGAATTGTGGTTCCCAGAGTGCAACATTAATGATTCGAGGATTAGCAATTGACGAAATTCAGTTTCAGGATATTTTTCGTGTTATTTTTAAAGAATTTCAAGTTGCCATAGTGGTAGGAGTATTATTATCGGTGGCGAATGGATTGCGCATATATATTATGTATCAAAATCTAACGTTATCTGTTGCTGTTGGTTTATCTTTAATGGCAACGATTTTGTTAGCAAAAATGGTGGGATGCACATTACCCCTCATCGCAGAAAAATTACATCTAGATCCTGCAATTATGGCAGCACCACTGATTACTACAATTGTGGATGCTGGTGCAATTATGATATATTTTGCAATTGTAACTCGATTTTTTCATTTGAACTGATTTCGAAAGGAGGATGCATATGACAGAGGAATATATTTTAGAATTATTAGGTACACGACAATATAAACAGTTAAAAATCGGTCTAGAGTCTATGTATCCCATAGATATAGCAGAGTGTTTGGAAGATTTTGCAGAAAAGCAATTGATTATAGTGTTTAGACTCTTAGGTAAAGAAGAAGCCGCTGAAACATTCACTTATATGAATAGCGATATGAGGCAAGTACTCATCAACGCACTAACAGATTCTGAAATACAAGAAGTAATGGAGGAAATGTATTTAGATGATGCGGTCGATATGTTAGAGGAAATGCCTGCAAATGTTGTAGATCGATTGTTAGAATCGACAGACGAAAATACAAGAAGACAGATTAATGAGCTATTAGAATATCCAGAAGATAGTGCGGGCAGCATTATGACTGTAGAATATATAGGATTACGAAAGGACATGACAGTAGCGGACGCGATTCTAAAAATTCGTCATATAGGTATTAATAAAGAAACTATTTATACTTGCTATGTTACAGAAAAAAGAAAATTACTAGGTTGTGTAAACGTGAAAGATCTGATGGCAAGCAGTGATAGTAAAACAATGGAAGACATAATGGATACTAATATTATATATGCACAAACTCACGATGATCAAGAAGATGTAGTAAAACAGATACGAAAATATGGATTAATGGCAATGCCCGTTGTAGATAGGGAACGGTGTATGGTGGGCATTGTAACGGTTGATGATGCTATGGATGTCTTACAAGAGGAAACAACAGAAGATATGAATATTATGGCCGCAATGAGCCCGAGTGAAGAGTCTTATTTTGGAACATCTGTATGGGGTCACGCCAAGAATCGAAGCTTATGGCTATTAATCTTAATGTTTTCTTCTACAATTACAGGACTCATTATTATGAGATATGAAAAGGCATTAGTAACAATGCCATTACTTGTATCATTTATTCCAATGTTATCAGATACTGGTGGGAATTGTGGCTCCCAAAGTTCTACATTGATTATTCGAGGACTCGCAGTAGATGAGATTCAATTTAAGGATATCTTTAAAATTATTTTTAAAGAGTTTCGTGTTGCAATTTTAGTGGGCGCTTTTTTGTCCATCATAAATGGAATCAGGATATTATTGATGTATCAGGATTTAATTTTAGCTGTAGTAATTGGATTAACCTTAATATGTACAATAGTTTTATCAAAAATGATAGGATGCATGCTTCCTTTATTTGCAAAGAGATTAAATATGGATCCCGCGATTATGGCTGCACCATTGATCACCACCATTGTAGACACCTGTTCTATTGTCATATATTTTTCTATAGTAACTAGAATCTTTAATCTATAGATATTGTACTTAAAAAGAGACATAAATTGGGTTGTATACAATATATGTTTGGGGTATAATAAATATAACTGAGAATAAATGGAAAGGAGTCTTTAAATCATGGGATTTATAGATGAAATTAAAGTAAGAGCAAAGGCAGACAAGAAAGTAATCGTATTGCCAGAAACAGAAGACAAGAGGACATATGCAGCAGCTGAGCAGATTTTAAAAGAAGGTTTGGCTGACTTGATTCTTGTTGGAAGTCAAAAGGAAGTCGATACGGTGGGAGCTGGATTTCATATTGAAGGAGCAAAAATTGTGGATCCGGCTACACATTCAAAAACTGCTGAATATATCAATATGCTTGTAGAATTGAGAAAAGCTAAAGGCATGACTGAGGAACAGGCAACAGAATTATTAATGAAGAATTATTTATATTATGGAGTTATGATGGTAAAGGCAGGCGATGCTGATGGAATGGTTTCAGGTGCCTGTCATTCTACTGCTGATACATTAAGACCATGTTTACAAATATTAAAGACAAAACCAGGTACAAAATTAGTATCTGCATTTTTTGTGATGTCCGTACCAGATTGTACTTATGGCGAACAAGGGACTTTTATATTTGCTGATAGTGGATTGGAACAAAATCCAGATGTTGAAAAACTTGCTGCAATTGCCGGATCTTCGGCAGAGTCATTTGAATTACTTGTGCAAAAACCTGCAAAGGTTGCAATGCTTTCACATTCTACAATGGGAAGTGCAAAACATGCAGACGTAGATAAAGTAGTGGCAGCAACTGCACTAGCAAAAGAATTATATCCAAATATTCAGTTGGATGGGGAAATGCAGCTAGATGCAGCCATTGTTCCTGAAATTGGAGAATCCAAAGCTCCAAACAGCAAAGTAGCAGGACATGCAAATGTATTAGTATTTCCTGATTTAGATGCAGGAAATATTGGCTATAAATTAGTGCAAAGACTTGCAAAGGCAGAGGCATATGGGCCAATTACTCAAGGAATTGCAAAACCAGTTAATGATTTGTCTCGTGGGTGTAGTGCAGAAGATATTGTGGGTGTTGTAGCAATTACAGCAGTACAATGCCAAAAGTAAATAAACATACGGAGGATATGAAATGAACGTTTTAGTAATAAATTGTGGGAGCTCTTCTTTAAAATTTCAATTAATTAACTCTGATTCTGAGTCAGTATTGGCAAAAGGATTATGTGAAAGAATAGGTATAGATGGTGAATTAACTTATCAACCAGCTGGTAAAGATAAAATGAAGTCTGCAAAGGCAATGCCAACGCATACACAAGCTATTCAATATGTAATTAATGCGTTAACGGATGTTGAAACCGGAGTTGTAAAAAGTTTAAGTGAAATAGATGCTGTAGGACACCGTGTTGTTCATGGTGGAGAAAAGTTTGCTACATCTATTGTCATTACAGATGAAGTATTAGCTGCTATTGAAGAATGCAATGACTTAGCACCACTACACAATCCGGCAAATATTATTGGAATCAATGCATGTAAAGAATTAATGCCTAATACACCAATGGTAGCAGTTTTTGATACAGCATTTCATCAAACAATGCCAAAAGAGGCTTTCATGTATGGACTCCCATATGAATATTATGATAAATATGCAGTGAGAAGATACGGTTTTCATGGTACAAGCCATAGTTTTGTCTCAAAACGTGTTGCAGAAATAGTAGGGCAATCCTATAATGCTACAAAAACAATTGTTTGCCATTTAGGAAATGGGTCAAGTATCTGTGCAGTTATGAATGGAAAATCTGTTGACACCTCTATGGGACTAACACCATTAGAAGGATTAGTAATGGGCACTCGTTCTGGTGATCTTGATCCGGCTATTTTGGAGTATATTGCTAAGAAAGAAGGCCTTGATGTAGAAGGCGTGTTAAAAGTTTTGAATAAAAAATCAGGTGTATTTGGACTTTCTGGTGGATTATCAAGTGATTTTAGAGACCTTTCAGACGCAAGTGATAATGGAAATGAGAAAGCAAAATTAGCTCTTGATGTATTTGCTTATCGTGTTGCAAAATATGTAGGCAGCTATGTTGCCGCAATGAATGGTGTTGATAATATTGTTTTTACCGCAGGAATTGGTGAAAATGACTGTCCGATGCGTGAAGCAATTTGCAACTATCTTGGTTATTTAGGAATTACGATTGATCAAGAGGCAAATAGTAAGAGAGGCGAAGAAGTTACAATTTCTACTCCAGATTCAAAAGTGAAAGTACTTGTTGTACCAACGAATGAAGAACTAGCAATTGCACGTGAGACTGTATCACTAGTGTAAATAGAATCATAGATTATATGAATTGGGACATATAGTATCTTTTCTTGCATAAATTTGTTGACAAAACAATTTTACATGATATAATAGTTTAGGTATGAATAGGAGCAATAACAATGATAATTAACCTATCCGACGTATTATCAGCGAATGACAAAACAGTAGAAAAAACTGCAGTAATTGATATGAACAAATTTCATTCTAAGGTTGGAGTGTTTCCAATTACGTATAAGGAACCTGTATATCTTGTAATTACACATGTAAAAGATAGACAACTTCTTATAAAGGGACACACTAATTTAGAGATTGCGATTCCATGTGATCGATGTTTAAAAGATGTCACTAAGAAATTTGTAATTGAGTTTTATAATGAAGTTGATTTGCATGAGTCAGAAGTAGATAATAAAGAATTAGAAGAAAAGAATTATATTGACGGATATAATCTTGACGTAGACAAATTACTCTATAATGAGATTTTGATAGGATGGCCGATGAAAATTCTATGTTGTAAAGACTGTAAAGGAATTTGCAATGTATGTGGTCAAAACCTAAATGAGGGAACTTGTGAATGTGAAGATGCAAGTCTTGACCCTAGAATGTCAGTTATCCGCGATGTGTTTAAGAATTTTAAGGAGGTGTAACCTATGTCAATTTGTCCAAAGAATAAATCTTCTAAAGGTAGAAGAGATAAAAGAAGAGCTAACTGGAAAATGAGCGCTCCAAATCTTGTTAAATGTAGCAAATGTGGAGAATTAATGATGCCTCATAGAGTATGTAAAGCTTGTGGATCATACAACAAAAAAGAAATTGTTTCAGTTGACTAATGTTAAAAACGAGGATTTCCAATTACTTTGGAGGTCCTTGTTTTTTGGGAAAATTTTAATATATCTAGTAAACAATTTATTTCTTTTATTGTGTTAAGAAAGTGCTAAGAATATACTAATAACTGTTAATTTATTGACAGTTCCATTTTTAAAAGTTACACTAAAAAAGAGGATTGGTCATAAAAAGGATGCTCTCACATGGGTGAGAGCATCCTTTTTATTTCCACTTTTCTGTAAACCTAAAAACAGAAAATAGAGGTGATATTATGAGTAATGAAGAAAAAAAACATGATGCTAATTTTAGCTCTAGATTTGGCTATATTATGGTAGCCGCTGGGGCAGCAATCGGATTAGGGAACATTTGGAAGTTCCCCTACCTAGCCTATGGAGGGGGCGGTGGGGCATTTGTTATTGTGTATATTATTTTGTGTATTGTACTTGGGCATCCGGTTGTTGAAATGGAATCAGCAATGGGGCGCTACGCAAGAACAAATGGTATTGATGCGTTTGGTGTTGTTAATAAAAAGTGGAAGTTTGCTGGAATTATCAATATTATTTGTACCGTTATGATTGATATGTACTATATCATTGTCAGTGGTTATGTATTAAAATATGCGGTAACCTACATATTGGGCGGACATTTTGGTGCTGATAAGCAAGCATATTATACGAACTTTATTTCTAAACCTATTGAACCATTAATTTATGCAGGTATCTTAATGTTAATTACTGCCATTCTTTTGATCGGTGGAATTACACGACTGGTTGAAAAGGTAACAAAAGTAATTATGCCACTCTTATTTGTTCTCTTAATTATCTGTGGAGTATGGGCGCTATTTTCCTTTGATGGTGCTATCGCAGGTTTAAAATACTATATCATTCCTGACTTCTCTAAATTCACTTGGAAAGCATTTTCAGATGCATGTATGCAGGTAATGTTCTCAGTTGGTATCGGCTGGTCTATTTTTGTTACGTTAGGTGCTAGTATGAGTGATGGCGCAAATATCAAAAAAGATTCTATGATGGTAACAATTTGTGATACAACGGTAGCTCTAACTGCAGGATTTGTAATTATTCCTACTGTTGTAGGTGCAGGTTCAACGATGACGGCAGGACCATCTTTGATTTTTCTCGCCATGACAGAAATCTTTGGAAAATTTCCAGGTGGTAATCTGATAGGATTCTTATTCTTTACGGCAGTTATTTTCGCTGTATTATCTACCTATTTTACGATTCTTGAAATACCAGTAAAATGTTTAGAAGAAAAATGTCATATTACACATAAAAAGGCAACTATTATCAGTGCTATCATTATATTCATAGGGGGTATCTTCTGCTCTCTGAGCCAAGGGACTGGCTTATTGAGTGGAGTTAAACTTCCTTGGTGGGCTTATAATACAGGAGTTGTATATTATAATATATATGATTGGATAGATTGTTTCTCTGGTTATATTCTGTTACCGCTTGGATGCCTTTTAACTTCATTTTACTGTTGCAGAGTATGGGGGTATAAAGAATATGAAAGAGAATTGACAAAAGATGGGCGTGACGGAAAATTGAGTCTATATAATAAGATAATTATGACAGTCGTTGTTCCTGCTTTAACCATCATTGTTATTTTGAATTGTTTTGGTTTTATTCAATAATAAGGTAAATCCCAATAAATAGAAAAGAAAGATGATGTCTAATAGGGATTTTATCCAGAAAAATATTTCAGTATTTATATAGTGATTTATAAGACGTAGAAACTTTTGCTTCTGCGTCTTTTTTTCTTGATTTTTATAATGATGTCTAGTAGAATTAATTCTATCAATGCTAGGAGGTAAGAGCATGACAAATATTACAAGAGTAGCAGTAGATGCTATGGGTGGCGATCACGCACCACATGAAACCGTAAAAGGTGCAGTGGAGGCCGTGAATCATGATGCTTCTATAAAAGTTTTATTAGTTGGTAAAAAAGATGCAGTAGATAAAGAATTGGCAGCATATACTTATTCCAAGGAACAGATAGAAGTGGTAGATGCAACAGAAGTAATTGAAACAGCAGAGCCACCAGTAATGGCAATTAGAAGGAAAAAGGATTCCTCTATTGTCGTGGGAATGAATCTTGTGAAACACCAGGAGGCAGATGCTTTTGTATCCGCTGGAAGTTCGGGGGCAGTTTTAGTTGGCGGACAAGTCATAGTAGGAAGAATCAAGGGTATAGAACGACCGCCACTTGCACCATTAATTCCTACAAAAAAAGGGGTATCATTATTGATTGACTGTGGTGCCAATGTTGATGCGAGACCCACACATTTAGTACAATTTGCAAAAATTGGATCTATCTATATGGAAAGCATATTAGGTATTCAGAACCCAAAGGTAGGAATCGTGAATATCGGTGCTGAAGAAGAGAAAGGAAATGCATTGGTAAAAGAGACTTTTCCACTGTTAAAAGAATGCGAAAGCATAAACTTTGTTGGTAGTGTAGAGGCGAGAGATATTCCATTTGGCAAGGTGGATGTTGTTGTTTGTGAAGCATTTGTTGGAAATGTTGTGTTAAAAACATTTGAAGGTGTAGGTGCAGTATTGATTAGTAAGATTAAAGGTGGTATGATGACCTCATTAAGAAGCAAACTGGGGGCGATGTTGGTAAAACCTGCATTAAAAGAAACACTAAAATCTTTTGATTCAAGCGAATATGGCGGAGCACCGTTGTTAGGCTTAAATGGTCTAGTAGTAAAAGCACATGGCAGTTCGAATTCAAAGGAAATTGCCAACTCGATCGCACAATGTGTGACGTTTAAAAAGCAAAAAATTAATGAAAAAATTAAAGAACTTATATAAGAAAGGGAAATGAACATGGAATTTGAAAAATTACAAGATATTATAGCAGATGTACTTAACGTAGGAAAAGAGGAGATCAAAATGGACACTACCTTTGTAGATGATCTGGGTGCAGATTCTTTAGATATTTTCCAAATTATTATGGGAATCGAAGAAGCATTTGATATCGAAATTTCAAATGACGATGCAGAAAAGATTGCCTCGGTAGGAGATGCTGTTGAGCAAATCAAAAACGCAACTAATTAATTAAGGTGATGAAAAGCCCGTTGTGGGCTTTTCGTTTTTATATGGTGGAATACATGAAAAATAATTTGACAGAATTAGAGAAAAAAATTCAATATCATTTTAAAGATCAAACATTGTTAAGGCAAGCAATGATGCATAGTTCATATGTAAATGAGCGCCGAATGAAAAAGCATCAATGCAATGAACGATTAGAATTTTTGGGAGACGCAGTATTGGAGTTAGTTTCAAGTGAATATTTGTTTTTTTCTTTTCCAACAACACCAGAGGGTGAATTGACAAAAAATAGAGCCAGCATGGTATGTGAGCCAGCACTTGCATATTGTGCACGAGAAATAGATTTGGGCTCATATCTGTTGTTAGGAAAAGGAGAAGAGGTTACTGGTGGTAGAAAAAGAGAGTCTATAACGTCCGATGGTTTAGAAGCATTAATTGGTGCGATTTATTTGGATGGTGGTTTTGCTAATGCAAAAGACTTTATCAAATCTTTTGTCTTGAATGATTTGGAACATAAAAAACTCTTTTATGATAGCAAGACTATCCTACAAGAAATTGTACAAGGACATTTTACAGACCCAATATCCTACCAACTTATAAAAGAAGAAGGCCCTGATCATAATAAGTCCTTTGAAGTAAATGTCTACATTGGCTCCATTTGTTATGGTACAGGAAATGGAAGAACAAAAAAAGCAGCGGAACAAGAAGCTGCTTATAAAGCGATTTTAGAATTACACAAACGAAAGTTAAAATAGGTGTTTCATGTATTTAAAAAGTATAGAAGTACAAGGTTTTAAATCTTTTGCTAATAAAATTGTCTTTGATTTTCATAATGGAATTACAGGTATTGTAGGACCAAATGGAAGTGGAAAAAGTAATGTTGCAGATGCGGTACGCTGGGTGCTTGGAGAGCAGCGTGTAAAGCAATTGCGTGGTGGCAGCATGCAGGATGTTATTTTTTCTGGGACTGAGAATAGGAAGCCACTTAGTTATGCCTCTGTTGCAATCACACTTGACAATTCGGATCATCAATTGGCAATAGATTTTGAAGAGGTTACCGTTACAAGAAAGATATATCGTTCTGGAGAAAGCGAATATTTAATCAATGGTTCTTCCTGTAGACTGAAAGATGTAAATGAATTATTTTATGATACAGGAATTGGAAAAGAAGGCTATTCTATTATTGGCCAGGGACAGATAGATAAAATCTTAAGCGGAAAACCGGAAGAACGTCGTGAGTTATTTGATGAAGCAGCAGGAATTGTTAAATTTAAAAGACGAAAGAATATGTCCGTAAAAAAGTTAGAGGATGAAAGACAGAATCTAGTACGTGTGAATGATATTTTATCAGAGATCGAACGACAAATAGGTCCTTTAGAAAAACAATCTACGGTGGCAAAGGAGTATTTGAAAAAGAAAGAAGAGTTAAAAACATATGATATCAATATGTTTTTATTAGAAACAGAACGTTTGAAAGAGCTCATCAATGACACCGATAAAAAATTGGAACTAGCAAATCATGATCTAGCCATATCGAGTCAATCTTATGATGATACAAAAGTAGAGTATGAGGCCATTGAGGAGCAGGTAGATGTAATTGAAGATGCAATTGAAAAATCAAAAAGCCAGTTAAATGAGACGAATCTATTAAAGCAACAATTAGAAAGTCAAATAGAGTTATTAAAAGAGCAAATTAATACTGCAAGAATGAATGATGAACATTATGGACAACGATTGCTATCTATACAAAGTGATATTCGTGAGAGAGAGAAACAAAAAGCAGAATTAGAGGCAGAGCATCATGAGATACAACAACAATTAGACGAATCAAAAGGAAATGCAAAGGCTGCCAAAGATAATTTAGCAATAACACAATCTAAGATTTCTAAAATCACAGCAGCTATTGAACAGGGAAAAAATGATATTATTGATCTTCTCAATACTCGATCTTCAACAAAAGTTAAGATACAACGCTATGATACGATGCTGGAACAAATTCAGGTGCAGCGTGCTCAGGTGAGTAAGAAGTTAATTGAAGTCAAAAGTGACGCTAGCCAACAAGAAGATTTGTATCATCAATATGAAGTTGAGTTAAAAAACATTTCCGAAAAAATCAATTATTTTGTTGAAAAAAGCTCAAAATTAGAAGCAAGAATTGAAGTCATACAAGGGCAGCTCACAAAACAAAATGAACAATTACGTATTGGGCAGATTGCTTTTCATAGAGAACAATCAAAATTGGAATCTTTAAAAAATATTACAGAACGTTACGATGGGTATGGAAATAGTATTCGTAAAGTTATGGAAAAAAAAGAGCAGGAGCCAGGTTTGTTGGGAGTTGTTGCAGATATTATAAAAGTAGAAAAAGAATACGAAATTGCGATTGAAACAGCATTAGGTGGAAGTATTCAAAATATCGTTACAGACAATGAGCATACTGCAAAACGGATGATTCAATATTTGAAACAAAATAAATTTGGACGAGCTACATTTCTTCCGTTAACTGGAATCCATGGAACTGCAGGAATAAGGCAACAGGATGCATTAAAAGAACAAGGTGTGATAGGATTAGCCAATACATTAGTGCAAGTAGATGATACATATAAAATATTAGCCGATCACCTACTTGGACGAACCATTGTTGTTCATCGGATTGACGATGGAATAGCAATTGCTAAGAAGTATAAACAATCGTTACGTATTGTTACTACGGAAGGCGAATTAATTAATCCGGGGGGATCGATGACTGGTGGCGCTTTCAAGAATTCAAGCAACTTATTAGGTAGACGTCGTGAAATAGAAGAATTTGAAAAAAGTGTCTTATTGTTAAAAACAGATATGGAAACAATGCAAGCGGAAGTAGAGGATGCAAAAAAGGAAAGAACAGCATGTTATGGTTCTATCGAAGCAATTAAGTATGAATTACAGCAAGCATATGTCCTACAAAATACAGCAAAAATGAATATAAATCAAGTGCAAGCTAAACAGTTGTCATCAAAGCAGTCCTTTGAGAACCTCCAATCTGAAAGCAGGGAATTAGAACAACAGATTATTGATATTCGAGAAAGCCAGTCTACGATACAAAAGGAATTAGATACTTCACAAGAACAAGAAGAATCACTAACAGGCTGTGTTGAAGAATATCAAGCGGATCTAGAAAAAGAACGTCTGATTGAGACGCACCAGATGCAAGAATCAGAAAAACTACATGTAATATTGGCCAATCTGGTGCAGAAAAATGACTTCGCAATAGAAAATAGAAATCGTGTAAATGAAGAGATAAGTAAATTAGAATTAGAATTAGATGAACTAGATAAAAATAAAGGTAACTCTTCTAATGAAATTCTGGAAAAAGAAGAACAAATATCAGAAATACGAAATACTATTGCAAGCTCAAAAGAATTATTTGATGAGATTGATAATGAAATCAAACAATCAGTTGTTAAGCGTGAGGAATTGCAACAGCAACATAAGGCTTTCTTAAGCAAACGAGAAGAGCTTGCTAAAACTATGTCAGATCTTGATAAAGAGGTATTCCGCTTATCGAGCAAACGAGAATCTTATGAAGAATCTGCTGAAAAACAAATTAATTATATGTGGGAAGAATATGAACTTACCTATAGTCATGCATTAGAGCTGAGAGATAAAAATTTAATTGATTTAAACTTTATGAAGAGGCAAATACAAGCGTTAAAGTTAGATATCAAGAATTTAGGAACGGTTAACGTAAATGCTATCGATGATTACAAGAACTTATCCGAACGATATGAGTTTTTAAAAACACAGCATGATGATTTAATTGAAGCTGAGGCAACTTTAATGCAAATCATTGAGGAATTAGATGAGGCTATGCGGATTCAGTTTCGTGAAAGCTTTGATGAGATTTCGAAGGAGTTTGATACTGTATTCAAACAACTCTTTGGTGGGGGAAAAGGAACTCTGGAGTTGATGGACAATACAGATATTTTAGAAGCCGGTATTCGCATTATTGCACAACCACCAGGGAAAAAATTACAAAATATGATGCAACTGTCTGGTGGAGAAAAAGCTTTAACAGCTATTTCGCTTTTATTTGCTATTCAGAATCTAAAACCGTCACCATTTTGCCTTTTAGATGAGATTGAAGCTGCTTTAGACGATTCAAATGTTGTGCGATTTGCACAGTACTTGCATAAATTAACAAAAAATACACAATTTATTGTAATTACACATCGACGTGGTACCATGACAGCAGCTGATCGATTATATGGAATAACCATGCAAGAGAAGGGGATATCCACTTTAGTTTCTGTTAATTTGCTAGAGGATGAATTAGATAAGTAGTTAGATAAGTAGTTAGATAAGAAGTAGGAGGAAATATGTCAGAAGAAAAACAAGGTTTTTTTAAAAGACTTGTATCTGGACTTAGTAAAACCCGTGATAATATTGTATCTAGTATGGATAGCATTTTTAATGGATTTACAAGTATAGATGAAGCGTTTTATGAAGAGTTAGAAGAAGTATTGATTATGGGTGATATCGGAGTAGCGACGACCATGGATATCATTGAAGAGTTACGTAAAACAGTAAAAGAACAGCACATCAAAGAACCATCAGATTGTAAACAAGTTTTAATTGATAGTATTAAAAGTCAAATGAATACAGGGGATGCAGCATATGAATTTGAAGAACAGACATCTGTGGTTTTAGTGATTGGTGTTAATGGAGTCGGGAAAACAACCACCGTGGGTAAACTAGCGGGAAAATTGCGAAAACAAGGAAAAAAAGTAGTACTTGCAGCGGCTGATACATTCCGTGCTGCAGCTGGGGAACAGTTAACAGAATGGGCGCGTCGTGCAGAGGCTGATTTGATTGGTGGACAAGATGGTGCTGATCCTGCAGCGATTGTCTATGATGCAGTTGCCGCAGCAAAGGCAAGACATGCAGATGTTTTACTTTGCGATACAGCAGGAAGGCTTCATAATAAGAAAAATTTAATGGAAGAATTAAAAAAAATAAATCGTGTATTAGAACGAGAATATCCAGAAGCATTTAGAGAAACTCTTGTTGTTTTAGATGGAACTACAGGGCAAAATGCAATATCCCAAGCAAAAGAATTCAAAGAAGTTGCTGATATTACTGGTATTATTCTAACAAAGATGGATGGGACGGCTAAAGGTGGTATTGCAATTGCAATTCAAGCTGAACTGGGAATACCAGTGAAATATATTGGAGTTGGAGAAGGGATTGAAGATTTACAAAAATTTAATTCTGAAGATTTTGTGAATGCTTTATTTTTAGTAGAAGAATAGGTACAATAAAAACGGTAGATGCAAAAGAAAGAAGGATGAACATGTTAACACTCGAAAAATTTGAAGAAGCAAGTGAAATAGTGCAACGAGTAACTCAAAAAACAAAATTAGTCTATAGTGATTACTTAAGTCAACAAACAGGTGCAAAAGTGTATTTGAAGCCAGAGAATATGCAACACACAGGTGCTTATAAACTTCGAGGAGCCTACTACAAAATTAGCACTCTTACAGAGGAAGAACGAAGTAGGGGACTAATTACTGCATCTGCCGGAAATCATGCACAAGGTGTCGCTTATGCAGCAAAAGCGTTTGGATGCAAGGCAACAATTGTTATGCCTACAGTAACCCCTCTTATTAAGGTGAATCGCACAAAGAGTTATGGTGCAGAAGTAGTATTGTACGGTGATGTCTATGATGATGCATGTGCAAAAGCGTATGAAATAGCAAATGATAAGGGGCTTACATTTGTCCATCCATTTGATGATTTAGATGTAGCCACTGGGCAAGGAACAATTGCTATGGAAATTGTTCAAGAATTACCTACTGTTGACTACATTATCGCACCAATTGGTGGTGGAGGCCTTATTTCCGGTGTATCTACTTTAGCCAAGATGTTAAATCCAAAGATTAAAATTATAGGAGTGGAACCATCAGAGGCAGCTAGTATGAAAGCAGCAGTAGAGGCAGGGGAAGTTGTAACGCTCCCATCTGCTAATACTATAGCAGATGGGACAGCGGTCAAAACAGTAGGAACACAAAATTTGCCATACGTGATGGAGAATGTCGATCAAATTGTAACTGTGGAAGATGATGAATTAATTGGTGCATTTTTGGATATGGTAGAAAATCATAAGATGATAGTTGAAAATTCAGGACTACTTTCTGTTGCTGCTTTAAAGCAACTAGATCTTAAAGGAAAGAAAGTCGTATCTATCTTAAGTGGAGGTAACATGGATGTTATAACAATGTCCTCCATTGTTCAGCATGGATTAATTAAGAGAGATCGTATCTTCTCTGTTTCTGTGCTATTACCGGATAAAGCTGGAGAATTAGTTCGTGTAGCTAAAACGATAGCAGATGAACAGGGGAATGTAATTAAGCTAGACCATAATCAATTTGTTAGTACCAATAGAAATGCAGCAGTAGAGTTACGTATTACTATGGAAGCTTTTGGGACAGAACATAAGCATAATATAATGAAAGCCCTAGAGGATGAAGGATTTAGACCGAGAGAAATTGGCGCAAAGCTATATTAGGAGGGCACATGGAACGGAGATTACCAAAACAAGGGGACTATTATCGTCATTTTAAGGGACAGCACTATCAAGTTTTAACACTGGCAACTCATTCTGAGACATCAGAAGAAATGGTTGTATATGAAGCTTTATATGGAGAGCATAAAGTCTTTGTAAGACCGCTAGAGCTGTTTATAAGTAAAGTGGACACAGAGAAATATCCCGATATGATGCAGGAATACCGATTCGAATTAGAAGAAGAAGGGTCCAATGAAGCAGCATCTGTTCTGATGCAATTTCTTGAATCTTCAACATACGAAGAAAAAGTAATGATTTTGGAACAAGAAAAAGTGAATATGAATGAGGAACTTTTATCTGCAATTGCAGATAGTTTAGATTTTGCAGAACGAGAACAGTCCTTGGAAGAACGGTATGAGAGTATATTAAAGTATCTTAAAACATTAATAAAATATGAAAGTGGAAGGTTGCGATAGCACCTTTCACTTTTTTCTTGACATCATTTGTATAATTGTATACAATTATACAAAATAAGAATATAAGGAGAAAAAAGATGGAAAACAGAAAAGTATACATGAACAATCATACAAAACTATTAGAGCTAGAGGAACATATGTATCCTTTAGTTGACGTATCATCCCCCAATGTCTTCCGCAATTTGTTTCCATATGATGAAGTGCCCAAAATAGCATTTAATGACAGAATTGTACCACATCATATGCCAGATGAAATTTGGATTACAGATACAACATTTCGTGATGGTCAGCAATCTAGAGCACCATATACAACAGAACAGATTGTAACAATGTACAACTATTTTCATCGACTAGGCGGACCAAATGGGAAAATCCGTCAATGTGAATTCTTTTTATACAGCAAAAAGGATAGGGATGCAGTTTATAAATGTATGGAACAGGGATATGAATTCCCAGAAGTAACTAGTTGGATTAGAGCAAATAAAAAAGACTTTCAACTTGTAAAAGATATTGGGATGAAAGAAACAGGTGTTTTAGTAAGTTGTTCTGATTATCATATATTTTATAAATTAAAAATGACAAGAAGTGAAGCATTAGAACACTATTTATCTATTATTCGCGAATGTCTGGAAACTGGTGTAAGCCCTCGGTGTCATTTGGAAGATATTACACGGTCAGATATTTACGGATTTGTAATTCCTTTTTGCTTAGAATTAATGAAATTAATGGAAGAATACAAGATACCAGTTAAAGTACGGGCTTGTGATACCATGGGATATGGTGTAAACTATCCAGGAGCAGTAATACCACGATCAGTTCCAGGAATTATCTATGGGCTTATGGCTCATGCAGGTGTACCAAGTGAACTGATAGAATTTCATGGACATAATGATTTTTACAAAGCTGTTAACAACTCTACAACAGCATGGCTGTATGGTGCAAGTGGAGTAAACTGCTCTCTGTTTGGTATTGGTGAACGTACTGGCAATACTCCATTAGAAGCGATGGTATTTGAGTATGCACAGCTAAGAGGGGAACTAGATGGTATGGATACAACGGTAATTACAGAACTGGCGGAATACTATCAAAAAGAGATTGGATACAAACTACCATCTAGAACACCATTTGTAGGAAAGAATTTTAATGTTACCAGGGCAGGTATACATGCAGATGGACTGCTAAAAAATGAAGAAATATATAATATCTTCGACACAGAAAAATTTTTAAAACGTCCAGTCTTGGTAGCGGTATCTAATACATCGGGGCTTGCGGGAATTGCACACTGGATAAATACATATTATAAGCTACCCATGGAAAGACAAGTAGATAAGAACTCAAGTCTAGTATCAAAGATAAAACTTTGGGTTGATAAGGAGTATGAGTCTGGCCGTGTGACTGTATTAACCGATGAGGAACTTGTACAACAGATTACCAATGTCTGTAGAGAATTAGATATAATACTATAATATTGGAGGCAAATCAATGGAAGAGTACCAAGATTATTCATTGCGAAGTAGAGTATTTCATAAATTGCATGATGATATTCTAAAGGGAAAATATCATGAGCATGATGAGTTAAGAGAAATAACAATTGGCGAGGAGCTGGGGGTTAGTAGAACACCTGTCAGAGAAGCGCTTCGACAATTAGAATTGGAAGGGTTAGTGAAAATAGTGCCCAATAAAGGCGCCTATGTAACTGGTATTACGTTTAACGATGTAAAAGATATCTATACAATTCGTTCCTTACTGGAAGGACTATGTGCGGAGTGGGCTACAGAGTATATTTCTGATGAACAGATTGAAGAATTAGAAGAAACGGTGCTATTGGCCGAATTTCACGCGCAAAAAGAAGGCGCAAATCATGTCGTTGATCTTGATGGGAAGTTCCATAAGATTCTCTACGAAGCGTCTAACAGCAGAATTCTGGAACATGTGTTATCGGATTTTCATAAATATGTACAATTAGCTAGAACCAGTTCTGTTAGTTCAGAAGAAAGGGTCAATAAGTCCATAGCAGAACACAAAGCAATCTTAGAAGCAATAAAGTCAAAAGATACTAAATTAGCTGGTAAGTTAGCTAATGAGCATGTAATCAATGTTATGAAAAACTTACAAAAACAAGGATACAGAGGTTGAAGATAATGAAAATAATGATTGCATCAGATATTCATGGCTCTGCATATTATTGCAGTAAAATGTTAGAGGCTTATCAAAAAGAACATGCCGAACGATTAGTACTGTTAGGAGATTTACTATATCATGGTCCTAGGAACGACTTACCCAAAGATTATAATCCAAAAGAAGTAATTTCTATGCTGAACAAGTTGAAAGAGGATATTTTATGTGTGCGAGGTAACTGTGATGCTCAGGTGGATCAAATGGTCCTTGCATTTCCAATAATGGCCGAATATTGCATTCTTTGTCAAGAAAACTATACTATATATGCAACCCACGGACATGTGTTTCATGAGCAGAATGTTCCACCACTGAAACAACGAGATATTCTGATACATGGTCATACTCATATTCCAGCATGTCACGAATATGAACACTATATTTATATGAACCCTGGATCTATAAGTATTCCAAAAGAAGGGAGTCAAGCGGGGTATATGATAATAGATGGAAAAGACTTTTTATGGAAGGATCTAGATGGCAAGGTGTATAAGCAATACCATTACAAATAATAGATAAAAGAGGAGAAATAGTATGAGTAAAATTAAAATGATTACCCCTATTGTGGAGATGGATGGAGATGAAATGACGCGTATTCTTTGGCAGATAATCAAAGATGAGTTGTTATTACCACACATTGAATTGAATACAGAATATTATGACTTGGGACTTGAGCATAGAAATGCAACCGACGATCTGGTAACCAAAGAGTCTGCAGAGGCTACTAAAAAATATAAAGTTGCAGTAAAATGTGCTACGATTACACCGAATGCAGCGCGGGTGGATGAATACAAATTAAAAGAAATGTGGAAGAGTCCGAATGGAACTATCAGAGCCATTCTTGACGGAACAGTTTTTCGTGCTCCTATCGTGGTAAAAGGAATCGAACCTTGTGTTAAAAACTGGAAAAAGCCAATCACAATAGCGCGTCATGCATATGGGGATGTATATAAAGGGAGTGAGATGAAAATACCACAGGCAGGCAAGGTAGAATTAGTCTATACTGCGGAAGATGGAACAATAACAAAAGAATTAGTGCACAACTTTTCCGGGGCGGGAATTGTACAAGGAATGCACAATGTCAATGAGTCTATTGAGAGTTTTGCAAGAAGTTGCTTTAATTACGCATTAGATATTAAACAGGATCTTTGGTTTGCTACAAAGGATACTATTTCTAAACAATACGATCATACCTTTAAAGATATTTTTCAAGAAATTTTCGATGCAGAATATAAAGAGTTATTTCAACAAGCAGAAATCACCTATTTCTACACCCTTATAGATGATGCCGTTGCTCGCGTTATGAAGTCAGAAGGCGGTTACATTTGGGCATGTAAAAACTATGATGGAGATGTAATGAGCGACATGATTTCCTCAGCATTTGGCTCATTAGCTATGATGACATCTGTATTAGTCTCTCCAGATGGATATTATGAGTATGAAGCCGCACACGGGACGGTACAGCGCCATTATTATAAACATCTGAAAGGAGAAGAAACTTCTACAAATTCCGTGGCAACAATTTTTGCATGGAGTGGTGCTTTAAGGAAACGTGGCGAACTAGATGCCAATCAAGAATTAATTGCATTTGCTGATAAATTAGAAAAAGTTACGATTCAAACAATTGAAGAAGGAGAAATGACAAAAGATTTAGCCTTGATTACTTCGATTCCGAATCCGAAAGTTCTAAATAGTAAAGAATTTATCAAAGCAATCGGTCGTAGATTGTAATACTAATAAGGACTGCTCTTCCCAAGGAGAGCAGTCCTTATTAGTTACAGGAGTTACTCTATTGCTAACGTTTCCCAAAGCTCATACAATTCATCTAATTGCTCTGTTATTCTGGCTTTTTCCTCACTGAGGTTCCGACATTCTAACGAATTTGTAAACACCTCTTCTTGAGTCATTAGCGTATCAATTTCTAGATTGCGTTCCTCTAATTTGGCGATTTTTTCCTCTGTTTTTTTAAGATCATTTTGTCGTTTTCGTGCTTTTGCTTGGGCTTCTTTCTGTGCCTGCCAATCTAATTTTGTATCAGATTCTGTGGTTGCAACATCCGCTACATCATTCCTTGTATTTGATGAAGTATTTTCGGAATTAGAGGCATATGTGGCAGTCAACTCTATCTTTTTCTCTAAATAATAATCATAGTTACCAATGTAGTTAACAATTGTTTGATTGATCAAGTCTAGAATCCGGGTAGCAGTCTGGTTGATAAAATAACGATCATGCGACACATATAATACAGTTCCGGTATAATCGTCGATTGCCTTTTCAAGTATTTCCTTAGATGCAATATCTAAATGATTGGTAGGTTCATCTAGAATCAAAAAGTTAGCTTCTGATAGCATTAGTTTAGCTAGAGAAACACGGCCACGTTCACCACCACTTAAGTCCCCAATACGTTTGAATACATCGTCAGCGGTAAATAAAAAAGCAGCCAAAGTATTGCGTATTTGTGTATTTGATAATTGTGGATACGCATCAGAAATTTCTTCAAAAATCGTTTTTTCCATATGAAGTACATGATGTTCCTGATCGTAATATCCGACATTCACATTGGTACCTAATGAACAAACCCCACTATCCGGTGATAATATTTTATTGATAATCTTTAACAATGTTGTTTTTCCGGTACCATTATCACCAATGATTGCAACATGCTCTCCACGCTTTATCTGGAAGTTGATATTTTGGAATAGGTTAGCTGAAGGAAAAGCTTTACATAGATTTTCAACTTGTAATACATCTGTCCCACTAATTGAACTTGGTTCTAAACAAAAATGCATTTCATTAGATTCTTCTACTGGTTTATCAAGAGGTTGAATTTTTGCAAGCGCTTTTTCTCGGCTCTCTGCACGTTTGATTGATTTTTCTCTATTAAATGATTTTAATTTTTGGATGACATCTTCTTGATGCTTTATTACCTGCTGTTGCTTCATATACTCCTTGAGCTTTGCCTCTCTTAATTGTTGCTTTTTTTCTGCAAACTCACTATAATTGCCCAGATATGTAGCGATTGAACCTGATTCAATTTCAATCACTTTTGTTACAACGCGATTAATAAAATAACGATCATGGGATACAATTAATACAGCACCAGGATAATTTATTAAATAGGTTTCCAACCAGGCAATAGAATTCATATCCAAATGATTGGTAGGTTCATCCAGTAACAGAATGTCTGGTTTGGTTAGTAATAACTTTCCAAGTGAAATTCTAGTTTTTTGTCCCCCTGAAAGTGCAGACACATTTTTTGAAAATTCTGATTCATCAAAGCCAAGTCCTTTTAAAACGCCAATTAACTCACTGTGATAGGCATATCCATTGGCTTGTTCAAAAGCAGAAGTAAGTCTATGATAAGTTTGTAAATGAAGTTCCAATTCTGAACCTTCTAAATGATTCATCTCTTGTTCCATATCTCGAATTTGCTCTTCTAGAGCAATGATATCAGCTTTTGCTGTTTTTAATTCTTCTAAAATTGTATTTCCTGTAATTAAATCTTGATGTTGAGAGAGATACCCGATTGTTTTTCCTTTTGAAATTATAATTTCCCCACTATCTGCTGGCTCTTCATCCATGATTATTTTAAGAATTGTAGACTTTCCGGCACCATTGAGTCCAACCAAAGCTGCTTTTTCACGGTCTTCTATATGAAAATTTCCATTTGAAATAATAAGCTGGTCTCCAAATGATTTATTTAAATTATGGCAAGCTAAAATCATAATTACCTCCAAATTACTTTGAAACATTGACATTATCGTTATCATTATAACGAATATTGCAGAAAATACAACTAAAAGTTTGACTTTAAAGTACTAATTATATATAATTGAACCTAGACATAGAAGGGGAAGGTGAAAACCAGTGGAAGAAAGAGAGATTTCTCAGGCAGTAATTAATAGATTGCCTAGATATTATCGATACCTAGGTGAATTAATAGAAAACGGTGTAGAACGTATTTCATCTAATGATTTGAGTAAACGTATGAAAGTAACAGCTTCTCAAATTCGGCAGGATTTAAATAATTTCGGAGGATTCGGGCAACAAGGCTATGGCTACAATGTGAAATATCTCTATACGGAAATAGGTAAGATTTTAGGGTTGGACGAAGATCATAATATTATTATTGTGGGTGCCGGTAATTTAGGACAAGCGTTAGCAAATTATGCTGCTTTTGAAAGAAGAGGATTTATATTAAAGGGTATTTTTGATGTGAACCCAACATTGGCAGGAATGACGATACGTGGAGTTGAGATTCGTATGATGGATGAACTAAAGTCCTTCGTTCGAAACAATAATATTGAAATTGCGGTTCTTACCATTCCTAAGACAAAAGCGATTGAAGTTGCAAATGTATTAGTAGAAAATGGAGTACAAGCTATTTGGAATTTTGCCCATACAGATTTAAACTTGCCAAGTAATATTATTGTTGAAAATGTACATTTGTCAGAAAGTTTAATGCGGCTGTCCTATAATATTAGCAGATATAACGACGAACATAAGGACGACTAATATGATTGTTGGTGTAGGAATAGATATGATTGAAATAGAACGTGTAGCGAAGGCGTGCTCCAAGCAGGCTTTCTTTACACGTTGTTTTTCCGTTGTGGAACAAGAATTGGTAAAAGATAACCCTCAAAGGGCTGCCGGTAATTTTGCAGTAAAAGAAGCAGTATCCAAGGTATTTGGTACAGGTATTTGGGGATTTTCCTTATCTGATATAGAAGTATTACGTGATAATAATGGAAAACCTTATGTCAACTTATATCATCAGGCAAAACAAGTGGCTCGTGAATTAGGGATCCTTACCATTCACATTTCTATATCAAATACAAATGGTATGGCCATAGCCATGGCAGTGGGAGAAGGTGAATAATGTGCAATACTTACCAACAGGAAAACAGATGAAAAATGGTGATAGAAAGACAATAGAAGAAATCGGAATATCATCTAGCATTTTGATGGAACGGGCTGCGTTAGAAAGTGTCGCTTTCTTGGAAGCACATTGTGATTTAACTAGCACATTACTTGTATGTGGAGCTGGCAATAATGGCGGCGATGGTTTGGCAATTGCAAGATTATTATACTTAAAAAAAAGAGCAGTTACCGTGTTCTTTGTGGGGCATGAAACACAATGTAGTTCTGAGACAAAATTGCAGCTTAAGATATTAAGTGCTTATAATATACCGATTATTAAGAGCATAGACTTAAAAATTAATGGAAAATATAGTACCATTGTTGACTGTATCTTTGGCGTTGGATTATCCCGGCCAATAATTGGAGTCCTTGCATCTTTGATTAAAGAACTAAATAAAATGCAGGGAAAGAAGGTATCCATTGATGTACCATCCGGAATATGTGCAGATACTGGGCAGGTGCTTGGATGTGCCTTTCGAGCAGATTACACAATTTCTATAGCATATGATAAACTTGGTACACAATTATATCCAGGAAAGGACTATGCGGGTACTACTAAGGTTGTGGATATCGGTATTGAGTCCTGTGTGTTTAATAATGAACACGTGTGTATAACCTATAACCGGCAAGATGCCAGTGCATTATTACCTGCAAGAAAGGCTGATTCACATAAAGGAACATATGGAAAATTATTAATCATTGCAGGTAGTATGGGGATGTCAGGTGCTGCTTATTTTTGTGCAAGAGCGGCATATGCTGTGGGTGCAGGAATTGTGCAGATTTATACCCCGGATGTGAATCGTGAAATATTACAACAACAATTACCGGAAGCTATTGTAACCACTTATTCAGTTGATAAATTCGATGATACAAATCTGTTAAAACTTCTTGCCTGGGCTGATTATATCGTCATTGGACCTGGGATTGGTCAAAGTATCATTGCAAGAAAAATCATTCATACTGTAATTACGTGGGATAAATGTGGCCTTTTGATTGATGCAGACGGATTAAATATTCTTTCGAATGAGTTGGAACTACTGGAGGACCATAAGAATAGTATAATAATAACTCCGCATATGAAAGAAATGAGTAGACTTTTAAAAAAATCAGTGGAGACAGTACAATCACAGTCTAGGTCATTAACAGCTTGTTTTTGTAAACGATATCATGTTACTTGTATATTAAAAAATTCCAGATCATTTGTAATTGATACAATGCATCCTGATTATCTAAATATTACTGGGAATTCTGCAATGGCAAAGGCTGGTTCAGGGGATGTACTTGCTGGTATAATCGCAGGGTTATTGGTACAGGGAGTAAGCGATTATTATGGTGCAACTCTAGGCGTATATTTACATGGATTGGCAGGAGATTATGCACAAGAGGCACTCGGAAGTTATAGTGTATTAGCAAGCGATTTGATACAACATATAAGTAAAGCATTAAAAGGACTTGAAGAGGTGAAAGATAGTGAAAACATACACAAGAGTATATGCAAGAATTGACATGGATGCAATTGCATATAATATAAATCAAATGAAACTTCATATTCATAAGCAAACGCAAATTATGGTTGTAATTAAAGCCGACGGATACGGACATGGAGCGGTTCCAATTGCTGCAATGTTAGAAAAGCAATCCTATATATGGGGATTTGCGGTTGCAACATTAGATGAGGCGGTTGTCCTTCGAACCGAAGGAATCAAAAAACCGATACTAGTACTTGGGTGTATATTTCCAGATCAATATAGAGAAATGTTAGATCATGATATTCGAATGAATGTTTATACCGAAGAAATGGCACAATCCATCTCCGAAATGGCGATAGAGGAAAATAAAAAAGCATACTTGCATATTAAATTAGATACTGGCATGGGGAGACTTGGATTTGCAATTCAGGAAGATAGCATCAAAGCCATTCAACGGATTAGCAACATGAAACATGTAGAGATGGAAGGGATTTTCACACATTTTGCAACAGCAGATGAACTTGATAAAACATTTGCCCAGAAGCAAATAGAAAGTTATCAATGGATGGTGGATCATCTCAATAAAGTAGGTGTTTCTTTTTCTCATGGGCATTGTTCTAATAGTGCTGGTATTATCGACTTACCAGAAGCTAATTTTGACATTGTAAGAGCTGGGATTGCAACATACGGACTATACCCATCAGAGGAAGTGAAAAAATCAAACGTTGATTTGAAACCAGCCATGGCTTTAAAAAGTCATATTGCATTTGTTAAAACAATACAACCAGGAACGCCGGTAAGTTATGGAAGTACGTTTGTTGCTAAGGAAGAAATGCGTATTGCTACTATTCCGGTCGGATATGCAGATGGATATCCAAGGAGTTTATCAAATAAAGGCTATGTACTAATTCGCGGGAGGAGAGCCCCTATCGTAGGTAGGATTTGTATGGACCAATTTATGGTAGATGTGTCACATATAAAGGATGCACAATTTGGAGATAAGGTTACGCTGATTGGCAAGGATGGAGAGGAATATCTATCTGTAGAAATTTTAGGGGATCTATCGGAACGTTTTAATTATGAATTTGTATGTGATTTAGGCAAACGAATTCCTCGTGTATATATGCACGATGGGAAAGTAGAAGAACAAATTGACTATTTTGCTAAAAAATAAAGAGATAGAATACATCCGATTAAATTGGAAATACTAACAAGTATCAAAAACTAATCGGAGAGTGAGTGTAGTGTTCATAAGACGTGGAGATATTTTTTATGCGGATTTGAGTCCAGTTGTTGGCTCAGAGCAAGGGGGAGTCAGGCCAGTACTGATTATTCAAAATGATATAGGTAATAAACATAGTCCAACTGTAATTTGTGCAGCTATTACATCTAAAATGAATAAGGCGAAACTGCCAACTCATGTAGAAATAGATGCCAGCAGATATCAAATAGTGAGAAACTCTGTTATTTTATTAGAACAGGTTCGGACAATTGATAAACAAAGATTAAGAGAATTAGTATGTCACTTAGATAATGAACTAATGAAAAAGGTTGATGAAGCGTTATTAATAAGTCTAGAGCTTCATACATAGAAAAGGAGTTATATTATGGAGGAGGATATCAATCTTCTGCAAAGGATGAAACGTATGTTTTCAACTGAAATTGAAGATGATGATGTAGCAGAAGAAATCATCTCAATGGTTGATGAAGGTCATGAGCAAGGGCTATTTGTGGGAAGTGAAGGGGAACTTATCAGAAATATCTTTGAATATGCAGATAAAGATGCGAAGGATATCATGACACATCGAAAGAACATTATTCTATTAAATGGTTCCGAAAATATTGAGGAAGCGTTAAATTTTATATTAAGTCAAGTAAACTCTAGATTTCCTGTATATGTGGACGAAATCGACAATATCATCGGCGTATTGCATTTACGCGATGCAATGAAATGTTATTTTGATGAAAAACTAAGGAATATTCCAATTAAAGAATTGAAACAGTATTTACGACCGGCCAGCTTTATCCCAGAGACAAAGAGTATTGATAGTCTATTCCGTAAAATGCAATCTGAGAAAACGCATATGGTAATTGTAGTAGATGAATATGGGCAAATAGCTGGATTGGTTACAATGGAGGATATTATTGAAGAAATTGTAGGAAATATACAAGATGAATATGATGATGATGAAGAATTTATTGTAAGTCAGTTAGATGGTACATATTTGATAAAGGGGTTAACAGAATTAGATGACGTAGAGGAGGTCTTGCAGATTTCTTTTGATAAAGAGGAGTGTGATACATTAAATGGATTTTTAATCATGCAATTAGAGCACATTCCGAGTGGGAATGAAGAATGTATCATCTCTTATAAAGGATATATTTTTCAGGTTCTTGAAATAGAAAACAATATGATTCAGTTGGTTAAAGTTGAAAAGACTGTAGAAGAATGTTAAAATGTTACATGGTGATAACGAAAGAAAAGGAGAATTAGTATGTCAGGACATTCAAAATTTGCAAATATTAAACATAAAAAAGAAAAAAACGATGCTGCTAGAGGTAAAATATTCACAAAATTGGGACGTGAATTAGCTGTCGCTGTAAAGGAAGGTGGCGGGCCTGATTTGGCTAATAATAGCCGTTTACGCGATGTTGTAGCAAAAGCAAAGTCAAACAACATGCCAAATGATACAATTGATAAGGCAATTAAAAAAGCCGCAGGAGATGGCAATGCCGATAATTTTGAACGTATCGTATACGAAGGCTATGGACCAAATGGAATGGCAATTATAGTGGAAACATTAACAGATAATAAGAACCGTACAGCATCTAATGTAAAGAATGCATTTACAAAAGGAAATGGAAATGTAGGAACTCCAGGATGTGTTTCTTTTATGTTTGATAAAAAGGGGCAAATTATCATAGATAAAGAAGAATACCATGCGGATGCTGATGAACTTATGCTGATGGTGCTTGACGCAGGAGCAGAAGATTTTATTGAGGAAGAAGATAGTTACGAAGTATTGACTTCACCGGAAGATTTTAGTGAAGTAAGATTAGCGTTGGAACAATTAGATATCCCAATGGCAAGTGCAGAAGTAACAATGATACCGCAAACATGGGTAGAACTTTCTGATGAGATAGATTTAAAAAATATTCAAAAGACATTGGATTTGCTGGAAGAAGATGATGACGTTCAGGAGGTGTGGCATAACTGGGATGAATAATTATCAGAATATAACTAATGGTATAGAACAGATGTTTCAAGAGGTGTTAGGCGCTATGCAGGAATTCAGAAAGAAATCTTACGATTCCACTTTTGAGTTCTTAAAAGAGAAGTATAAGGAAACCTTTGAAGCTATCAAAGTTGCTTATTATGGCGCAGAGAATGATCAAGAAGAAGTGTTAGAAGCAATTGCATCTGTTTTCCCACAACTTGCATTGCAAGAAGTCGATAAAATTGGTTCTAAACGAAAACGTGAATTTAAAGTTATGGATTATAATATGGCAATGGTGTCTTATGTGATACCGCTGTTAGACAGTATCAGAGATGATTGTATGCCAAGATTAATTGATGTAATTATTGAAAAATGGAATATTACATTTCCAACTAATAAAATCGGGAAATCAAGCTATGATAGTATAAAGGGTGGCTTTAAAAATGGTATATGCTATATTACTACAGCCGTCTGTAAGAGCCTACAAAAGCCAGATGATTGCTATGAACTGAATTTGTTGAGAAAATATCGAGACGAGTATCTGCTAGCTAACACAAGCCATGGAGTATCTGTCGTAAAAGAATATTATGATATTGCTCCAACGATTGTTAAACACATTGATAAAAAACAGAATGCAGATCAAATTTATCGGGAAGTATGGAACACTTATTTAAGCCCATGTGTTACATTAATAGAAACCAACAAAAATGAAGAGTGTAAAGATATTTATTGTAGGATGGTGCGTGATTTACAGGCCAAATATTTTTACTCTTAACAACCAAGGAGGATGTCAGATGGATACAAAACATAAGATAGAAACGAAGTGTATTCAGTCAGGCTGGAACCCTAAAAAGGGGGAGCCACGAGTATTACCAATATACCAAAGTACTACATTTAAATATGAGACGAGTGAACAGATGGGGCGTCTTTTTGATTTGGAAGATTCGGGATACTTTTATACAAGATTACAGAATCCCACTAATGATATGGTTGCATCAAAAATATGCGATTTAGAAGGTGGATATGCAGCAATGCTAACATCTTCCGGACAAGCAGCAAATTTTTATGCAATTCTAAACATTGCAAGTGCTGGGGATCATATTGTTTGCGCTTCAGCAATTTATGGTGGTACATATAATTTATACGCACATACGTTGGAAAAAATGGGAATTAAAGCTACATTTGTAGATGCAGATGCAAGTGAAGAAACACTAAATGAAGCTTTTCGTCCAAATACCAAAGCAGTATTTGGAGAAACCATAGCAAATCCAGCTTTGGTTATTTTAGATATTGAAAAATTTGCGAAAGTAGCACATGCACATCATGTTCCATTGATTGTAGATAATACATTTGCAACACCGATTAACTGCAGACCTTTTGAATGGGGGGCAGATATTGTAACTCATTCTACCACAAAATATATGGATGGTCATGCAATGAGCGTTGGTGGATGTATTGTAGATAGTGGCAATTTTGATTGGAATAAGTGCAAAGATAAATTTCCTGGACTTACGACTCCAGACAAAACTTATCATGGAGTAATATATACAGAAAAGTTTGGTAGGGGTGCTTATATTACAAAAGCGACGGTTCAATTGATGAGAGATTTGGGGTCAATTCAATCACCACAAAATGCTTTTTTGCTAAATGTAGGTCTAGAGACATTACATCTACGTATGGAAAGACATTGTGAAAATGCAATGAAAGTGGCACAGTATTTACAGGAAAATGATAAAGTTGCATGGGTAAATTATGCAGGACTACCTAATAATAAATATTATAAATTGGCACAAAAATATATGCCTAATGGCACATGTGGTGTAATATCCTTTGGTCTAAAAGGTGGAAGAGAAGCTTCCGTTGCTATGATGGATCATCTCGAGTTAGCGGCTATTGTGACGCATGTTGCAGACGCTAGAACATCTGTATTACACCCAGCAAGCCATACGCATCGTCAGATGACGGAGGAAGAATTGTTAGAAGCTGGAGTTCAACCTGATTTAATTAGATTTAGTGTAGGTATAGAACATGCGCAAGATATTATTGATGATTTAGAACACGCACTGCAGCATGTCTAGATGCACTTCGATATCAGAGGAGAAAGGGTATGAATTTAGAGAACGAATTACTATACAGTAGGGTGAGCGCTGTATGGGAAGTGTTAAAACCACATACAACATGGGTAATGGTAGTCATACTTGTGATTGCAATTATCATTTGTTTAAGGGGATACAAATTATGTGAATTTTTAGTTGGAATTATAGCTTTTATGGTCTTTGGTGAAATTGCAACGGTGGTTGCAAAAAACTATACGGATGTGATATATATTTATTTGATTGCATTTTTGGTTGCTGGAACGATTGGAACGTTGCTAGCAGTAAAGTTGTATTTGATTGGTGCCTTCCTATTATCTTTCTTTATAGGATGTGGAATTGGTCTTAATATCTGCAAATTATTGGATAATAAAAGTGCATGGATTATATTAGGATGTGGGATTATTCTTGGATTACTGGGAATCTTTTTAACAAAACATATACTAATTATTTCCACCTCTATGATTGGTGGAATCTTATCCGGCTATACAATCACCAATTTGCTAGAACTTAAGGCTTTCTATACTATAGGCATAGGAATTGTATTTTCTATTATAGGAATGGTGCTTCAATATAAGATAGAAAAAATGAATCCAAAGAGAGAAAAACGTCATAAAGCAGAAAAATATAAAGAGGTAATACCAACTTCCGAGATTGAACACGAAGTAGATACTTTGAGAGAAGAAGGGACCCAAATATTAAAAGAAGCGACACCTAAAAAAACAGAATAACTATATAAAAAAAGACCTGATTCCAGGTCTTTTTTAGCGCTTAATTTCGTATAAAAATAATCATTCAATCCATACTATGAGAAAGGAGGGTTTCAAAATATGAATACTGATAGTAATGAAGAAATAAAAGAAACTGGTAGTGTGCAATTAAAAGGGAATAAAACTAAACATAATATCCAACTTTTAACAATAATCGGCGAAATCGAAGGACATGAAGCAGCATCTGGTAATACCAAGGCAACAAAATATGATCACTTACTGCCAAAACTAGCACAAATAGAAGATGATGATGACATTGATGGGATTTTAATTTTACTAAATACAATGGGTGGCGATGTTGAGGCAGGACTTGCCATAGCAGAAATGATTGCATCAATTAGTAAACCCTCTGTATCGTTGGTTTTAGGAGGCAGTCATTCCATAGGAGGTCCACTTGCCGTATCAGCAGATTATTCTTTCATTGTTCCAAGTGGTACAATGATTGTTCACCCTGTTCGTACACAAGGGATGTTTATTGGAGTCATTCAAAGTTATCGTAATATGGAAAAAACACAAGATCGAATTATAGAATTCATTTCCAATCACTCTCATATTTCAAAAGAGCGAATTGAAGAGCTTATGCTTGATTCTACACAACTTGGAAAAGATGTTGGAACACTCCTAGAAGGTCCAGAGGCAGTAAAAGAAGGACTGATAGATGCCATTGGTGGTATGAGTGATGCACTAAAAAAGTTACACGAAATGATTGAAGCATCCTCAAATATTGTTTCAAATAGCTAATGACATCACTTTTTAATAATGTTATAATAAAATCAGTATGTATATGTAACTAAGGAGGAGTATTCATGGCTACTAAGTCAACAAAGAAAAAAAATTCAAATACAAAAAAGAAAATAACAACAGGGAAGAGTTTTTTAAAAGATGAAATAGTCATCCTTATTTCACTTGGGTTTTGTATTGTATTGCTAGTTAGTAATTTTGGATTTGGCGGAACGGTAGGCAATGCAATTTCGAATTTTACATTTGGTATTTTTGGGTTATTAGCATATATGATTCCTGTATTCTTGTTTTTAGGAGTTGCTTTTATATTTTCGAATAAAGGTAACTCCCACGCTTACATAAAAGTCGGTGCTGGGGTTTTACTTTCTATACTATTCTGTACATTTATTCAATTAATTATGGTACCTTTTGAACAAACATCAGCTATTATGAGCTATTATACATATTCCAGCACACAAAAACGTGGCGGTGGTATTATTGGTGGAATGATGGCAAAATTATTATGTCCATCATTAGGAATTATCGGAGCATTTGTCATCGTAGTAGTATTTATGATAATATGTATTGTTTTAATTACTGAAAAGTCATTTCTTAATAGTGTGAAAAACGGTAGCACAAAAGCTTATTCTTCTGCAAGAGAAGATGCAAAGCGCCGACGTGAACAAGCGGATTTAAGACGAGAGAAGAAAGAATTACAAAAACAACAACAAGAACAACAGCGAAAGAATAAGCAAGTATCAGGAGTATCCTTTGATACAACATTAGTTAAAAAATCACCAGAAGTACACGAATTGTCAGACCCTGATATGACACCAATAGATTTACCTGAAAAAGAAAGCAGTCAAGCTGCAAATACAGTGCCGATTGTTGGGTCTACATCAGAACCAGAAATTAGGAAAACTCAAAAAACTAGGAAAACAAAAGAAACAACATCAATTGTCGAGCAGGAGGCAGCAACGGTCGAAGAAAGCATTGGACAACATACGGATAGTAATGATTCTTATGTATTCCCACCCCTTTCTTTACTTACTAAGGGCAAGAAAGATAATAGCAAGTCCGATGCTTCCTTACATGAAACTGCAATTAAATTACAACAAACATTGAAAAATTTTGGTGTAAATGTAACAGTTACAAATTATAGTAGAGGACCATCTGTTACGCGATATGAATTGCAACCAGAGCAAGGCGTAAAAGTTAGTAAAATTGTTGGGTTAGCGGATGATATTAAATTGAATTTAGCTGCTGCGGACATTCGTATCGAAGCCCCAATTCCTGGGAAGGCTGCAGTAGGCATTGAAGTTCCCAATAAAGATAATACAGCAGTTATGCTAAGAGATCTTTTGGAAACTGAGGATTTTCGTAATCATACTTCTAATATAGCTTTTGCAGCTGGTAAGGATATTGCTGGAAAAGTAGTCGTTACAGATATCAAAAAGATGCCACATTTACTAATTGCAGGAGCAACAGGGTCCGGAAAATCCGTTTGTATCAACACCTTAATTATGAGTATCTTATATAAGGCAAGCCCTGTTGACGTAAAATTAATTATGATAGATCCAAAAGTGGTAGAACTTAGTGTTTATAATGGTATTCCACATTTATTAATACCAGTTGTAACAGATCCCAAAAAAGCAGCAGGCGCCCTACAATGGGCAGTCGCAGAAATGACCAAAAGATATCAACTATTTGCAGAATATAATGTTCGTGATCTTGCTGGCTATAATGATAAGGTGAAATCAATAGATGGTATAGAGGAAGATGGTAAACCTGAGAGGATGCCACAAATCATCATTATTGTTGATGAGTTAGCAGATTTAATGATGGTTGCTCCTGGAGAGGTGGAAGGTGCAATCTGTCGCTTAGCACAGTTGGCGCGTGCGGCAGGTATTCACTTGATTTTAGCAACACAAAGGCCTTCTGTTAACGTTATTACTGGACTAATTAAAGCTAATATGCCATCTAGGATCGCCTTTTCTGTTTCATCTGGTGTTGATTCACGGACGATTATTGATATGAACGGTGCTGAAAAGCTACTTGGTAAGGGTGATATGTTATTTTACCCATCTGGATATCAAAAGCCAGCACGTGTACAAGGCGCATTTGTCTCCGATAAGGAAGTACAAAAAGTGGTAGAATACTTGGCTGAGCATAGCGGTAATTCTGAATACAACGAGGAGGTAGCGGCACATGTAAATCATGGTGTCACATCTTCCGAGGGCGAAAGTGAATCAGGAGTGCCTTCGAATGATCGAGACTCCTATTTTGTAGAGGCAGGGAAATTTATTATAGAAAAGGATAAGGCCTCTATTTCCATGTTACAAAGATACTTCAAAATAGGATATAATCGAGCCGCACGAATCATAGATCAACTTGCAGAGTCGGGAGTGATTGGTGAAGAAGAAGGAACAAAACCAAGAAAAGTTTTAATGTCTATGGAAGTATTTGAGCAATATATAGAAGATTATATATAAATACATAGGGAGGACGTATATGAAAACAGATATTCAAATTGCCCAAGAGGCGAAGATGTTACCTATTAAGGAGATTGCAACTAATATAGGAATTCAAGAAGATGATTTAGAATTTTATGGAAAATATAAAGCTAAGTTATCGGATGAGTTATGGGAGCAAATAAAAGAACGCCCAAATGGTAAATTAGTATTAGTTACAGCTATCAATCCGACACCCGCTGGAGAAGGAAAAACAACTACAAGTGTTGGATTAGGTCAAGCAATGATGAAGATTGGGAAAAAAGCGATTGTAGCATTAAGAGAACCTTCTTTAGGACCTTGTTTTGGAATTAAAGGTGGTGCTGCTGGTGGTGGATATGCCCAAGTAGTGCCAATGGAGGATCTAAATCTACATTTTACAGGTGATTTCCACGCTATTACATCTGCCAACAATCTATTAGCTGCATTGTTGGATAACCATATACAACAAGGAAATGAACTACAAATTGATCCAAGGCAAGTGGTTTGGAAAAGATGTTTAGATATGAATGATCGGGTATTGCGGAATATAGTGGTTGGACTAGGAAATAAGATGGATGGCATGGTTAGAGAAGACCATTTTGTTATCACGGTTGCCTCTGAAATTATGGCCATCTTATGTCTAGCCGAAAATATGGAGGACTTAAAACGAAGATTGGATCGTATTGTTGTTGCATATAATTTTTCTGGCCAGCCAGTCACAGCAAAGCAATTAAAAGCGACAGGTGCAATGGCTACATTATTGAAAGATGCAATGAAACCTAATTTAATACAAACATTAGAGCATACACCTGCAATCGTACATGGAGGTCCCTTTGCAAATATCGCACATGGATGTAATAGTGTGAAAGCAACAAAAATGGCTTTGAAACTAAGTGAAATAACCATTACAGAAGCTGGGTTTGGGGCTGACTTAGGTGCTGAGAAATTCTTAGACATTAAGTGCCGTAAAGGGGGATTAAAGCCAGATGCAATTGTTTTAGTTGCAACTGTTCGAGCTTTAAAGTATAATGGTGGAGTTGCAAAAAAAGACTTAAATAAAGAAAATCTAGAGGCACTTTCAAAGGGAATAAAAAATTTAGAAAAACATATTGAAAATTTAAATAAATATAAAGTTCCGATTATTGTTACATTGAACTCTTTCGTTACAGATACAGAATCTGAAATTATATATATTCAAAATTTTTGCGAACAAAGAGGCTGCGAATTTGCACTTTCAGAAGTATGGGAAAAAGGTGGCGAGGGTGGTATTAATCTTGCAAATAAAGTCGTACAGACTTTAGAAAAAAAAGAAAGTCATTTCCAACTACTTTATAAAGACGAACTTTCATTAAAAGAAAAAATCGAAGTTATTGCAACTGAAATTTACGGAGCTCGTCAAGTGGAGTATTCTCCAGCAGCTGAAAAGCAGCTGGCAAAAATTGAAGATATGGGATTTAAAGCATTTCCTATATGTATGGCAAAAAATCAATATTCTCTATCAGATGATGCAACGCTTCTTGGTAGACCAGAAAATTTCGACATACACATTAGAGAAGTATACGTAAATGCTGGTGCTGGATTTGTAGTTGCTTTAACTGGAGCTGTTATGACAATGCCTGGATTACCAAAGGAACCAGCTGCTAACGGGATTGATGTAGCATCAGATGGAACAATTACTGGTTTATTTTAGATAAAATTGAAGGAGAAATACAATGTCACAAATCATTGATGGAAAAGCAATCGCAGCGCAGATCAAAGAAGAGTTGAAAATCGAAGTCGACCAATTAAAGCGAAAAGGAAAAGAGGTCTGTCTTGCAGTGATTCAGGTGGGTGAAGATAAGGCATCGACTATCTATGTAAATAATAAAGCCAAAGCTTGTGAATTTATTGGAATTAAGTCTTTGATTTATCGTCTGCCTGAGGATACGACACAGGATACTCTAGAAAGACTGATTAAAAAATTGAGTCTGGATGATTCTGTACATGGTATTCTAGTACAATCACCGTTACCAAGCCATATGAACGAGGAAGAAGCACTCAATTTTATCGACCCCACAAAAGATGTTGATGGACTTCATCCAGTGAATTTGGGTAATCTTTGCAGTGGTAGAGACGGATATCTTTCTTGTACTCCTTCAGGAGTAATTCAATTATTAAAAAGATATCATTTTACAATTGAGGGGAAGGAATGTGTTGTAGTTGGACGAAGCAACATGGTAGGGAAACCAATGGGTATGCTCTTGATGCGTGAAAACGGAACGGTTACCATGGCACATTCTAAAACGAAAAATCTTGCAGCGGTTTGTTCAAAGGCAGATATTTTAGTTGTTGCAATGGGAAAGCCTCAATTTATAAAGCGCCAATTTGTGAAAGATGGAGCTATTGTTATTGATGTTGGAATTCACCGCAATGAAAATAATCAATTATGTGGTGATGTAGATTATGATGATGTAATTGATAAAGTAAGTGCAATTACACCTGTACCTGGCGGAGTTGGTCCAATGACTATTGCTATGCTAATGTACAACTGTGTAGAGGCTGTAAAATGTAGGAGGTAAGGAACATGAAATGTATGAATTGTGGAGCAGAAATAGAAGGAGGAGTATTATATTGTTCTAACTGCGGAACAGAAGTACAAATCGTGCCTGACTACAATCCATTAGATGAAGTATTAGCTGCACAAGTAAGAGGTGCTATTAATGAAGGTGGAAGCTTTACATTACCCGTAGATAATAGAAAAATCAGAAATACAGCCCAAAAGATTCAAAGGAAATCACAAGAAGAGGTTATCCGCGATAACGAAAGACGAAAAAGGCAAGCAGAAAAAAGAAGACAACTTAAGAAACGTAAAAAAAAGATTATGCTATTCTCAATAGTAGGCGTTTTACTTCTAATTGGTATAATAGGCTTTGTCATTTTTCAAAATTCATACACGGGCCAAGTTAAGAAGGGATATAAAGCACTAAATACTGGAGAATATGAAAAAGCAATTGTTTCTTTTGAAAAAGCAATTTCCAAGCAGAAGGAAAAACCCGCTGCCTATACTGGGCTTTCGAAAGTGTATGTGGAACAACAAGAATTAGAAAAAGCGGAAACTATGTTTTTAGATACAATAGAAGATTATCCAAATGAAGGCATATATCAAGCTACGATTGATTTCTATATTGACACAGAGCAATTAACTAAGATACCAGTGCTATTAAATGCATGTGAAAATGAAACAATATTATCAGCCTTAAAGGATTATCAATCTGAAGTTCCTGAATTCAGTTTAGAAGAAGGGACTTATGATGATGTGCAGGAAGTAACATTAACAACCGATGGAAAGGCAATTTATTATACCATTGATGGAAGTGAACCTACTGTTTCAAGTACAAAATACAAAGAACCAATTCAATTAAGTGAAGGAACTACTAAAGTACGTGCGATTGCAATTAATAAAAGGGATATACCTAGTTTAGTAGCTATGCATGAATATGAAATAGAACTTCCAATAGAAGATGCTCCAGCAGTAACTCCATCAACGGGTCAATATGAACAAAATATGCAAATTACAATTCAAGTACCGACGGGTTATGATGCATACTATACACTAGATGGTACGACACCAACTACTTCTTCTAAAAAATATACAGGTCCAATAGACATGCCTGAGGGAGATACATTATTTTCTGCAATACTTGTAAATGCTAAGGGTAAAATGAGTGATGTTACAAAGAGAAATTATAATCTTTATTTAGAATAATATAAACCAAAAAGAAATCACAACTATATGTATGTGATTTCTTTTTTTATCATTGAAAACTATTGCGTTAAATAATTAACAGTGCTATAATTTATATTGTTAATATGTTAACAATATAAATTATTAAGGAGATGGATGAAATGATGAGATTTACGCTACCAAGAGATTTATACTATGGAAAAGGTGCTTTAGAACAATTAAAAATGCTAACAGGGGAAAAGGCCTTGATTGTTTTGGGTGGAGGCTCCATGAAGCGATTTGGGTTTGTAGATAAAATACAAGCATATTTGAATGAAGCAGGTATTGTCACTAAACTCTTTGAAAATGTGGAACCTGACCCATCGGTAGAAACAGTTATGAAGGGTGCTGCCGTAATGAGAGATTTTCAACCTGATTGGATCATTGCAATGGGTGGTGGATCACCAATAGATGCTGCGAAAGCTATGTGGGTGTTTTATGAATATCCTGATACAACTTTCGAAGCAATTATTCAACCATTTTCTTTCCCAACATTAAGACAAAAAGCAAAATTCCTTGCAATACCATCTACTTCTGGAACAGCAACTGAAGTAACTGCCTTTTCTGTAATTACTGATTACGAAAAGGGAATCAAATATCCTTTAGCAGACTTTAATATCACTCCAGATGTTGCAATCGTTGATCCAGAGCTTGCAGAGACCATGCCTGCTCATTTAACAGCATATACAGGTATGGATGCCTTGACTCATGCAATTGAAGCATATGTCTCAACGTTGCATTCTCCATTTACAGATCCACTTGCCATAAAAGCAATCGAAATCGTATTTCATGATTTATTGAAATCATATCAAGGTGATATGACGTGCCGAGAACAAATGCACTATGGTCAATGTCTTGCAGGTATGGCATTTTCCAATGCATTACTTGGAATTGTACATTCTATGGCACATAAAACAGGAGCTGCTTTTTCAACCGGTCATATCACACATGGCTTGGCAAATGCAATGTACTTACCTTATGTAATCAAATATAATGCAAAAGATGCTGTTGCTTTAAAACGTTATGCAGATATTTCCAAATCCATAAAACTGCCAGGAACAACGGATGAAGAACTAATGTTATCATTATGTGCAAAGATAGATGAATATAATGTTGCTATGAATATTCCAAGAACATTAAAAGACTTTGGAATTATAGAATCAGAATTCAAAGAAAAAATTGCTACAATTTCTGAATTAGCAGTAGGCGATGCATGTACGGGATCGAATCCTCGTAGTATTGACCCAGCTACAATGGAAAAATTATTTACCTGTATTTATTATGGCAAAGAAATTGATTTTTAAGCTATCATTATATTACATTGGGTAGGAACTTTATAAGTTCTTACCCTTTTAACTTGCTATTTTGATGTGTATGTTTTATTATTAACGATATAACGAATTCTTAAGGAGGAGAACAATGTACAAAATATTAAAAGCTGAGATGCTGGCAGATAAGATTTATCTGATGGATGTAGAAGCACCCAGAGTTGCTAAACACTGTGAACCAGGACAATTTGTAATTGTGAAGATGGATGATAAGGGAGAACGTATTCCATTAACAATCTGTGATTATAATAGAGAAATGGGAACTGTTACAATTGTATTTCAAATTGTTGGAGCATCTACTGAGAAAATGGCAAAATTAGGTGTTAATGACAGTTTTAGAGACTTTACTGGTCCATTAGGATGTGCGTCAGAATTCATTGAAGAAGACCTGAGCGCGTTGAAAAAAAAGAAGATATTATTTGTAGCAGGCGGCGTTGGAGCGGCTCCCGTTTATCCACAAGTTAAATGGTTAAAAGAGAATGGCATTGATGCTGATGTTATTGTAGGTTCTAAAACAAAAGATATGTTAATACTTGAAAAAGAAATGAAAGCGGTCGCTGGCAATTTATATGTAACAACAGATGACGGCTCTTATGGTCGTTCTGGTATGGTTACGCAAGTGATCAAGGATTTGGTTGAAGAAGGAAATAAATACGATGTATGCATTGCTATTGGTCCAATGATTATGATGAAATTCGTATGTCTACTTACCAAAGAACTACAGATTCCTACAATTGTGAGTATGAACCCAATTATGGTTGATGGAACTGGAATGTGTGGTGCGTGCCGTCTACAAGTTGGCAATGAAATTAAATTTGCTTGTGTAGATGGACCTGAATTTGATGGACATCTTGTAGATTTTGACCAAGCTATGAAGCGTCAACAGATGTATAAGACGGAAGAGGGCCGTGCAATGTTAAAAGTTCAAGAGGGGAATACCCATCATGGCGGCTGTGGAAATTGCGGAGGTGACGAGTAATGGATATTTTTAAAAAAGTACCTGTAAGAGAGCAGGAGCCAAAAGTTCGAGCTACTAATTTTGAAGAAGTTTGTCTAGGATATGATCAAGAAGAAGCAATGGAAGAGGCAAAAAGATGCATCAACTGTAAGAATGCAAAATGTATTGAAGGTTGTCCTGTATCAATTAATATTCCAGCTTTTATTGAGCAGGTCAAATCAGGAGACATCGAGGATGCCTACAAAGTGATTGGACAATCTTCTGCACTTCCTGCTGTATGCGGACGTGTATGTCCACAAGAATCACAATGTGAAGGAAGATGTATTCGTGGAATTAAGGGTGAACCTGTTTCTATTGGTAAGTTAGAACGGTTTGTTGCAGATTATGCTTTGGAACATGACATAAAACCAGAAAAAGCTAAAGAAACAAATGGTCATAAAGTAGCTGTAATTGGTTCAGGCCCAGCAGGTTTAACATGTGCAGGCGATTTGGCAAAACTCGGATACGAAGTAACAGTCTTTGAAGCATTGCATGAATTAGGTGGTGTACTTGTATATGGGATTCCTGAATTCCGTTTACCAAAGCACAAGGTAGTTGCAAAGGAAATTCATAAAGTAAAAGAATTAGGTGTAACATTTGAAACAAATGTAGTAATTGGAAAATCAACAACCATAGATCAATTATTGGAAGATGAAGGGTTTGAAGCTGTATTTATTGGTTCTGGTGCTGGATTACCAAAATTTATGGGTATCCCAGGGGAAAATGCAAATGGAGTCTTTTCTGCAAATGAATATTTGACAAGAAGTAATCTTATGAAAGCATTCGATGATTCCTACGATACTCCGATTGTAGCTGGTACAAAGGTAGCAGTAGTTGGTGGTGGAAATGTTGCAATGGATGCGGCCAGAACTGCACTGCGTCTTGGAGCTGAAGTTCACATTGTTTATCGCCGCAGTGAAGAAGAGTTACCAGCTAGAGTAGAAGAAGTTCATCATGCAAAAGAAGAAGGCGTCATTTTTGATTTATTAGCAAATCCAAAAGAAATCTTAGTTGACGACAATGGATATGTAAAAGGTATGGCATGTGTAAAAATGGAACTTGGCGAACCAGATGCATCTGGTAGAAGAAGGCCTGTTGAAGTAGAGGGATCTGATTTTACTATTGATCTTGATACCGTTATTATGTCACTTGGAACTTCTCCTAATCCGTTAATTTCCTCTACGACAGAAGGATTAGAGACAAATAAATGGAAATGTATTGTTGCTGATGAGGACCTTGGTCAAACGTCCAAAGCAGGTGTATATGCTGGTGGTGACGCTGTAACCGGTGCAGCAACTGTTATTCTTGCAATGGGTGCTGGCAAAGCAGGTGCAAAAGGAATCCATGAATACTTATCGAATAAGTAGTAACTAGATAAAAAGTCTTAGCCAATGGTTAAGACTTTTTATCTGCTTCTTTATTAATTGGACAATATGTGTTATGATTCCATTGATAAAAGATGAACTAAGGAGGATACAAATGCAATTAGCAGTAATCACAGCACTTGGTGTGGGAGGTGCCACCATTATAGGAGTGCTTTTAGGATTTTTATTTCAAAAAATCCCGCACAAATTTAATGATATCGTCTTAAGTTTTGCAGCGGGAATTATGCTTGCTGCAGCAATTTTTGGATTAATTATTCCTAGTTTGGAAGCTGGGAATGTATGGATTTCAGTTTTAGGAATTTTATGTGGAGCAATATTTCTTAATTTTGCGGATAAATTAACTCCACATCTACATAATATAACAGGAGTCGACCAAGAATCACACAATGTGAATCAAGCACAATTGAATAAAGTTCTGCTGTTTGTTATGGCAATTGCCATACACAATTTGCCAGAGGGCATTGCAGCTGGAGTTGGGTTTGGATCGGACAATATTGGAAATGCTATAACAGTTGCACTTGGAATTGCATTACAGAATATTCCAGAAGGAATGGTTATTGTCTCTCCACTTATTATGGCTGGTGTTCCTAAAAAAAGAGTTTTTATCATTGCTTGTTTTACTGGAATTATTGAAATTATTGGTACTATGGTTGGCTATGGAGCAGTTACGATTGCAACGACAATTTTACCGTTTGCTTTATCATTTGCTGGAGGTACTATGATTTATGTTGTCAGTGATGAAATGATTCCAGAGACTCATAGTCATGGATTTGAACGAATGGCAACGTATTCTTTGTTACTAGGATTTATATTAATGATTATAATGGATTTTTATATAGGTTAAAGCATGAAAATTACAATAATAGCAGTCGGAAAAATAAAAGAGAGTTACTTAAAAAGTGCAATTGCAGAATATAGTAAACGGTTAAATAAATATTGTAAACTATCAATTATAGAAGTGGTAGATGAAAAGACACCGGATCAAGCCAGTTCTACGGTAGAAGATCAAATTCGCTTTAAAGAAGGAGAAAGAATTTTAAAGAGCATAAAGCATGATTCCTTTGTAATTGCTTTGGCAATTGACGGGAACATGTTATCTTCAGAACAGTTTGCCCATAAAATTAATAACTTAGGAATTCAAGGAACTAGTCATATCACATTGATTATCGGCGGATCCATAGGATTAAGCCCACAGGTAATGAAACGATGCGATTTTGCATTGAGCTTTTCAAATATGACATTTCCACACCAGTTAATGCGTGTGATATTATTGGAACAAATATATCGTAGTTATCGGATAATTCAAGGGGAACCATATCATAAGTAGGAATGCCATACATATACTAATTATAAATAGTGTATGTATGGCATTTATTATGAAAAATGAAGAAAATAATGGTTCTATAAGGAATAGAATGATTAACGCATCTAATATGCCCAAAGATGTAGTATTAGGTCTCCCATTAGCTACCATAATTGGGAATCAAGAAGTTTGTATAGAAAATTATCGAGGGATTATTGAATATACAGATACATTAATTAGAGTACAGACAAAGATAGGGCAAATAAAAATAGTTGGAAAAAATCTTCAGATTGAATACTATACCAATGATGAAATGAAGGTAACTGGACATCTTAATACATTAGAATATCAATAGGAGGTATCAATACGTGCTGCGTTCTATCATACGATATCTAAGAGGGTATTTAATCATAAGAGTAATTGGATATTCTCCTGAACGGTTTTTGAATCTATGTAGTCACCACCAAATCTATTTATGGGATTTGAAACCATCTAACAATTCTTATCAAATGTGCATTAGTGTTAGGGATTTTAAAAGATTAAAACCGATAAAAAAGAAAACTGGAACGAAAATAATAGTATGCAAAAAGTGTGGATTAAGATTTATTCTACATCACTACAGAAAACGTAAAGTCTTTATGGGTGGGATGATATTATGTATTAGTATCATTTATTTATTGTCTCTAAATATCTGGAATATCAATGTGACAGGAAATAAAGCAAGAACAGATGAAACAATTACAGAGTATCTAGCTCAAATGAATGTTACAAGGGGAATGAAAAAAAAAGAGGTTAAATGTGATAAAATTGCTAAATCAATTCGAAAACAATTTGACAATATCATTTGGGTATCCGTTGCAATTAATGGTTCGAAATTAGAAATTAAAGTTAAAGAAAAAGATGATTTAGCGAATACAATGACTAGCGAAGCAGTAGAAGGAAATGATATTTTAGCAGATAAACCAGGCGTTATAACTAAAATTATTACTCGAAAAGGTGTGCCTCAGGTACATAAGGGTGATACGATAGAGCAGGGGACAGTCTTGGTAAGTGGCCGCCTTGAAATAAAAAATGATAGTGGAGAAGTTATCGGATATCAATATGTGGATTCAGATGCTGAGATCTGGGCACAGACGCAAGAAGATTATAATAATACGATGTCTTCCTTTTATGAGTTAAGAGAGTATTCTGGTATCGAAAAAAAATCGTATTTTGTACAATTACCTAATAATCGTTTTTCATTTGGTGCATGGAAGCATACATTTAAAGAGTATGAACGTACTGATATTTATCATCAACTAAAAATTGGAAGTTATATAGAATTTCCTATTATTTTGGGAACGACAAACATAAAACACTATACTTCTAAAGAAATACCAAGTGACAAAACAAAGATTAGAAAACAATTAACAACTGATTTTATAAAGTATTGTGATGCCTTAACTAAAAAAAGAGTAGAAATAATTCAAAAAGATGTTAAAATACACATAGACGAAAAAAATGCTACTGCAAGTGGAACACTTATGTTAAATGAATTAATAGGGACAAAATCACCCACAGAAGTTCTAACAATAGAAAATAAAGAAAAGACAGAGGAGATAGACTAAATGGGTATAGTAGAAGCAATTATGGAACTACCAGCTGAACATGAAATGAATGTATTTGGACAATTTGATGCATATGTTAAAAAAATTGAACGGACATTACATGTTACGTTAATTACACGAGATGGTCATGTGAAAATACTTGGGGATGCGATACGTGTTGATAAAGCAAAAAGAATTATTGATCAATTGACAGAATTATCCAAAAGAGGGAATACGATTACAGAACAAAATGTAGATTATATTATTTCATTAGTATTTGAAGATAATGATAGTGGACTAATAGAAATAGATAAAGATATTGTTTGCCATACATTACAAGGAAAACCTATAAAGCCCAAAACAATTGGCCAAAAAAAATACGTAGATGCAATCCGAAAAAAAATGATCGTATTTGGGATTGGACCTGCAGGCACAGGTAAAACATATTTAGCAATGGCAATGGCAATTACAGCTTTTAAGAATAATGAAGTAAACCGTATCATACTTACAAGACCTGCAATTGAAGCGGGAGAAAAGCTTGGGTTTTTACCTGGTGATTTACAGAGCAAAATTGACCCTTATTTGCGTCCACTTTATGACGCTTTATATCAAATTATGGGTGCAGAAAGCTTTTTAAAAAATACGGAAAAAGGGTTAATTGAAGTTGCACCGTTAGCTTATATGAGAGGACGAACACTTGATAATGCATTTATTATTTTAGACGAAGCACAGAACACAACTCCTGCACAGATGAAAATGTTCTTAACACGTATTGGCTTTGGTTCTAAAGTTGTAATTACAGGCGATTTAACACAAAAAGACTTACCATCAGGCACAGTTTCTGGATTAGATATTGCTGTGAAGGTTATCAAGAATATTGAGGATATTAGTATCTGCAACTTATCAAGTAAAGATGTCGTAAGACATCCACTAGTACAAAAGATTGTAAAAGCATATGAAGATTTTGAAAATAAACCAGTTCATTCTAAGAGTAAAAGGAGACCATAATGACATTACTATTTGAAGAAGAAGGAGATTTTAAATTACCAATAGAGTGCATAGATATTGCTAAAGGAGTAATTCTTGCCAGCCTAGAATACGAATCATTCCCATATGAGGTAGAGGTAAGCCTTTTACTAACCATGAATGAAGAAATACGAGAGATGAATTGGCAGTTTAGAGAGATCAATCACCCAACAGATGTATTGTCATTTCCTATGATAGATTATGCAGTACCGGGTGCATTTGACTTTCTAGAAGGTATGACCGATTGTTTTCATCCAGAGAGTGGGGAAGTATTATTAGGAGATATTGTGATTTCCAAGGAGAAAGTAATACAACAAGCTGAGGACTATGGTCATTCAGTAAAAAGAGAATTTGCTTTTTTAATTGCACACAGTATGTTACACTTAATGGGTTATGATCATATAGAGTCTGGGGAACGTATCATTATGGAAGATAAGCAGCGAAAAATTTTAGAGCGCTTACACATTACCAGATAATTAAGAGGAGTTATTTATGAGTTCGAAACAAAAGAAAAGAGATAATAGTTTCTTAATACAGGGTGCAATTTTGGCTATTGCGGGAATTGTTGTTCGTCTTATTGGGTTAATCTACCGAATTCCTTTGACAAATATCCTTGGTGATGAGGGTATGGGATTTTATGGATGTGCCTTTGAGGTATACAATATTGCATTGTTACTTTCATCCTATAGTTTGCCTTTGGCAGTTTCAAAATTAGTTTCTTCACGCGTAGCAAAGGGACAGCGCAAAAATGCATTCAAAATTTTTAAAGGGGCCTTATTAATTGCAATTGTAGTCGGCTTGATTATTAGTATTATTATATTTTGGGGAGCGGATGTCATTGCAAGCAAAGTAATGACTTTGGCACTTAGTTCCTATGCATTAAAGGTTCTGGCTCCCGGTCTTTTTATCGTTGCAATATTGGGTGTGGTACGGGGATATTTTCAAGGTATTGGAACAATGATACCTACTGCCGTTTCGCAGATCATTGAACAGATTGTGAATGCCATTGTAAGTGTTGTTGCAGCTAGTTATCTCTTTAAAGTTGGAAGTGATTTAGCAACTACTAAAAAGAATGATTTATTAGGTCCTGCATATGGGGCTGCCGGGGGGACTCTTGGTACAGTTATAGGTGCTCTAGCGTCTTGCCTTTTTATGCTTTTTATATTATATGCGTACAAAGAAATTATTAAAAAGCAAATAAAAAGAGATCGCTCTCGTAAAACGGAAAGTTACCAACAAATTATGGTGATTTTATTTATAACAATTATACCCGTTATTATGAGTACTGCTATTTATAATATAAGCCAAGTCATAGATCAAGGCGTTTTTAATAAAATCATGTCAGTCCAAGGTTATACGGAGAAGCAGTATGCAGCCTTATGGGGCATTTTTAGTGGTAAATACAATTTATTAATTAATATTCCGTTGTCCATGGCTAATGCATTTGGTGTATCTGCTATTCCAAGCCTTTCGGCTGCTGTTGCCGCAAAAGATCGCAAACAAATGCATCGTGAGATTCATCTTGCAATACGCTTCTCAATGCTGATTGCAATTCCTAGTTTTGTAGGATTTTTAGTCTTAGCATCACCTATTATGCAACTACTATTTGGTGACGCAAGAAAAACACCTGCCATTATGCTTATGATTGGTGCAATAACTGTTGTATTTTATTGCTTATCGACTGTAACCAATGCTATACTGCAAGGCATAAATCAAATGACTACACCAGTTAAAAATGCTGGAATATCTTTAGGTATTCATTTGGTATGTTTATTTATCATGCTAGTAATGTTTCAATGGAATATATATGCAGTGGTTATCGGGAACATTATATTTTCCTTATCCATGTGCATTTTAAATAGTCAAGCTATCCGCCGTACAATTGGATATCACCAGGAGTTACAGAAGACATTTATCATTCCACTTATATCATCTGGAATTATGGGAGTCATTTCATTTGTTATTCAGTTTGTTCTTGCTATTTTTATAAATGGTAAAATTGCAACAATCATAGCTATTTTTGTTGCCCTAATTGCATATGGTGTTTCATTATTACTATTAGGGGGATTAACTGAAGGAGAAATTCTTGCAATGCCAAAAGGAAAAACAATAGCTAGACTACTAATGAAATTACATTTGTTAAAGTTGGAGAAATATTATGAAACCGATTAAAAAAATTGCTTTATTACATGATATGTGTGGGATCGGGAAAGCTGCACTAACCAATATGATTCCTATTTTAAGCGTAATGGGTGTTGAGGTCTGTCCCCTTCCTACTATGCTACTATCTACGCATACAGGTGGTTATGGTAAGCCAGCAATCAATAAAATAGATCCACAATATATCGAAGCATGCGCTCAGCATTATCGTGCTAATCAAGTTCACTTTGATATGATATTCATTGGATATCTTGGTGACATTCAAATGATAGACGCAGTTCAATATTTTATATCATGCTTTCCAGACACTTTGGTGGTCTTTGATCCCATTATGGGGGATCATGGAATGTATTATAGTAATTTTAATGATGTGTATGGAGATGGCATTCGTCGTTTACTTTCACTTGCCGACATTATACTGCCAAACTTAACGGAGTGTTGTTTATTGACTGATTCGAAATACCAGATTAAATGGACAAAAAGTGCACTTAAAAAGCTATGCTTAGATCTACAACATTTAGGTGCAAAAGATATCATTATCACAAGTGTCCCATTAGTACAAAGTCAGAAGGGCATTGTCATATGTTACAACAATCAATTAACATTTATGGAGAACGAGCAGATACCTTCGGAATATCATGGGACAGGAGATGCGTTTGATGGTGTTTTTGTAGGAAATTTGTTGAAAGGGAATGGAATCATTGATAGTGTTAGTCGTGCTCATGAATTTGTCTGTGCATGTATTAATGAAAGTAATAAATACCATTATAGTGAACGTGAAGGATTGATTATAGAGAAAACTTTATCAATGATTGTATAAAATGTTAAAATGTGCTGATACTGTATACAAAAAGGAGTTGTCTATATGAAACACAAGTATGGTATCAGTTTTTTCATTACAGTATGTATAGTGATTAGTTTACTATCCGGTATTTATTATTGGAATTATTGTAGTGTAAAGAATAAATATGAAGCAAAAATAGAGCAACTAGAGGCTCAAAACAAGACAGTAACTGCAGACGGAACAGCCACCAAAGAAGATGGGTATTATATCAAAGACAAAAATGGGTATGTAGTTGTTTATGAAGCAGATAAAACAACTATTTTTGAAGAAACCAATATTACAATTGGAAGCTTACCAGAACATGTCCAAGAAGAAATTGCAGATGAACTTTATTTAGAAAGTATCGACAAAGTATATGGATTTTTGGAAGGATACTCTAGCTAGTAGAAAATACTTTATAAGTGAGGTGGACTTGCTATATAATATAGTGTAAGATAAAAGAAGCTTTAGAAAGGAACGGGTACCTATGAATGATAAAATGATAGCACGTATCAATGAATTATATAAAAAAGCAAAAGCAGAAGGGCTTACTGAAGAAGAACGAAAAGAACAACAACTATTAAGAAGTGAGTATATAGATTCCTTTAAAAGGAATTTGCGTGGGCAATTAAATAATATATCTATTAAAGAGACAGATGGTTCGATTACAAATCTAGGTGAAAAATATGGAAAAAAAGCAGGAAATTAGAAAAGCATGTTTGCTTCAGCGCAAGGCACTGTCGTTGCAAGATTGGAAAGTGAAAAGTGACATAATTATTGACAAAGTACTCTCTCACCCACTGTATTTAGATGCCGAATATATATTATGCTATATTGATGCTAAGCAAGAAGTTTGTACGAAGAGATTAATAGAAAAAAGCTTACGATTAGGGAAGAAAGTGGCGGTGCCAAGAGTGAGTGGAAGCGAAATGGCATTCTATTATATCCAGAGTTATCGGGAGTTAGAACCAGGATACTTCGGAATCTTAGAACCCAATAAGCACACCCCCATTGCGTCGCCTCCTCATGCTCTAGTGATTATGCCGGGGGTTGCTTTTGATTTCAATTGCAATCGAATTGGATATGGAAAAGGATTTTACGATAAGTATTTGGTGAAACATGAAAATTATAGGCGTATGGCTCTCGCCTTTGATATACAATGTGTAGAACATGTTGAAGCTGACGAATTTGATATCAGACCAGAACTTGTTGTTACAGAAGGATACATATATGAAGAAGAATTATTTACTGGTAGATGGTTATAACATACTTTATGGTTGGCCTGATTTAAAAGAATTATTAAATCGAGACATCGATGCAGCACGTGGAAAGCTACAAGATATATTATGCAATTATCAAGGGTTTACAAAAGACGAAGTTGTACTAGTCTTTGATGGGTATAAAAATAAAAATCAAGTAGAAACTGTTCTAAAATATCACAATATTAATGTCATATATACCAAAGAGTCTCAGACGGCAGATGCATATATTGAAAAGCTGAACCAGACAATTGCAAAAGAGCAGATTGTAAGGGTAGTAACCTCTGATTTTGCACAACAAAAGATTATTCTTGGACAGGGTGCTACTAGAGTACCTATACGTGAATTTGCAGAAGAATTAAAACAGATGGATACTGTTATAAAAAAAGAACATTTAGACAAACTGAAGAGGCGGAATTGTCTGATTGATAGTTTACCAAAAGAGACCGCAAAGATGTTAGAAAAGATGAGATTAACAGAGGATGATTAGCTAGAATGGAGAATTTACCCAAAGATCCAATTATATTATTAAGTGTAATGAATACAAAACTACGAGATTATTATAAAGACCTTGACGAATTATGTAAAGAACTGCAATTAGATAAACAGATAATTCAAGAAGAGTTAGAAAAAATTGACTATGAATATGATAGGGCTACCAATCAATTCGTATAGAGCTATATGCCATTTAGTTGTCGTTGCATTTTCATGTAGTTATAGTTATAATATGTTAGTATAACTAATAAGGAGAAATGAATATGAATGAGAACATGGAATTAGATGCAATGTTAGAACTTATAGATTTGTCTGGTAACCCACCTAGTGAAGAACCACAAAGACAATATTATTTTATAAAGAAAGCTCGTAAATATGTAACACAAATTAGCCAAGAACTGGGGCGCCCACTTTATTATAAAACGCAAACATTTGGTTGTCAGATGAATGCAAGAGATTCAGAAAAATTAGATGGTATTTTAGAACAAATTGGTTATACTGAAATCATAGATGAAGAGGATGCTGATTTTGTTATTTATAATACATGCACAGTGCGAGAAAATGCAAATCAACGAGTATACGGCAGACTTGGCCAACTGAATCATGCTAAGAAGAAGAATCCGCATATGATGATTGGTCTATGTGGCTGTATGATGCAAGAAACAGAAGTTGTAGAAAAGTTAAAGAAAAGTTATCGATTTGTTGATCTAATTTTTGGTACCCATAATATCTATAAATTTGCAGAATTAATTGTCACTCGTTTGGAATCAGAACGTATGGTAATTGATATATGGAAAGATACAGATAAAATAGTAGAAGACTTACCAAGTGAACGGAAATTTAAGTTTAAATCAGGCGTTAATATCATGTTTGGCTGTAATAACTTTTGTAGCTATTGCATTGTCCCTTATGTAAGAGGACGCGAAAGAAGTCGTAATCCAAAGGATATCATTCGAGAAATTGAGCATTTAGTGGATGATGGAGTCGTTGAGATAATGTTGCTAGGCCAAAATGTCAATTCTTATGGTAAAACGCTTGAAGAAGAAATGTCCTTTGCTCAATTGCTTGAAGAAATAGAACAAATAGATGGATTACAACGCATTCGATTCATGACCTCACATCCAAAAGATTTATCTGATGATTTAATCCAGGTTATGAAACATTCAAAAAAGATATGTAAGCATTTACATTTACCCGTACAATCTGGAAGCACTGCTATTTTGGAGAAAATGAATCGAAGATATTCTAAAGAACAATATATAGAGTTGGTTCATAAAATAAAGGAAGCTATTCCTGATATTTCATTAACAACTGATATTATCGTTGGTTTTCCTGGGGAGACGGAGGAAGATTTTTTAGAGACATTGGATGTTGTAGAACAAGTCCGTTATGATAGTGCATTTACATTTATTTATTCTAAGAGAACTGGAACACCTGCTGCAACTATGGAACACCAGATTGCAGACGATGTAATTAAAGATAGGTTTGATCGCCTTTTAAAACGAGTACAAGCTATCTCTGCCGAAGTTTGTAGTATACATGAGGGGAGTACTCAGAATGTACTTGTAGAAGGATTAAATGATCATGATTCCTCATTGGTAACCGGAAGGTTAAGCAATAATATTTTAGTGCATTTTCCTGGCGATGAGTCTTTAGTTGGTTCCTTAGTTGATGTAAAACTAACAAAATGCAAAGGATTTTATTATTTAGGTACAAGGATATAACTTCCACCCATAAATTTTAAGATTGCGTTCACACTATGTATTAGAAAGTACATGGAGAGGACGCAATTTTTATGAAGAAATTGAGTGAGTGCCTATTTTTATGGGGACTAGGTGGATGTTTGTATTATGGTTTTGAAGTTGCATTTCGAGGATTTTCACACTGGAGCATGTTTGCGCTTGGTGGTCTATGCTTTTTATTTTGCTGGCTGCAAGGGTTTTGGACCAAATGGCAGGATCCACTTTGGATGCAAGTTCTAAGAACAACACTTTTTGTAATTTCATCTGAATTTATTATCGGAATACTCGTAAATAAAGTCATGAAATGGTATGTATGGGATTATAGTGATCAACCATTACAATTATGGGGACAGATATGTGCTCCATTTGCAATCATATTCTCAGGACTAGTTGCCATTGGAATTATTCTAAGTGGAAATCTAATATATTGGTTGTACAATGAAGCAAAACCACACTTTTATGTATTATAGGGACAGGTCTAGTGTTAATTGGGGACGGGGGCAATGTACATTGCCCCCGTCCCCACAGCACTGAAAGGTAAATATTTTTCGCACTAATAAATTAAAAACTACTGCATTCTTCTCTTTGAAAGTGTATAATAAAAGAAAACTTTTTCGCAGAGGAGAAAAAATGACG
>JBQKKG010000002.1:0-333081 GCA_052116865.1 Lachnospiraceae bacterium LCP25S3_G4
TTGTTTGAGCTCAGGCTCGTAACGATTGTTTGTCATTGTAACATCTCCTTGGATTATGTATGTATTTTACCAAACTATACACGGGTGTTACAACTTAATTATATCAGGTCACATTAGTACACATTTATTTGCTTTTACATAGTCAAACACTCTATTGATATTCTTTGCCGTTCCACCAATATATGAATCAATTAGATATGAGAAGTTTATGTACATGAATGGCAAGTTTAGTTTATATGCTATATATCTTCCAAATGTAGTTTTTCCTGTTCCAGATATACCAGTAAGCATAATAGCGTTCAAATACGGAATACCCATTTCCATTAGCTTCATACTTGCTTTATTCATGTTGTCAATCTTTTTAAATAAGGCTTCTTCTCTATCTGCTAAATAATACCTGTCCTCTCTAAATGATGTTGATACATCTTGTAGTTGCACCATACCCACAAGATTACTTGGTAATTCCATTAATGTTCCAGTGCTATTAAGCATATTTGTGTATCTAAGCACCTGATTATAATTCTTCTGTGTTTTATCTTCTTCACAACACAATATTGCTAATTTCTTTGCATCTGTATATTTATTTTCTGCTATAGCTCTTACAAGCATTAGCTGGTTATTTGTCATCCCCATATCTATTCCTCCTAATTTTTCGTAATAAAAAACTACTAACCGAATATGGCTAGTAGTCTATACTTTTACTCTTACTAGCCTTATTCAGTTTTCAAGGTGCTAACTACTCTATAATCTTTTTGCTATCTCATATATCACATTTACCGTTACTCCATTACCAGCTTGCTTGTACAATTGGCTATCAGAATTTACGCTAGCTGCTAACTCAAAATAAACATCTGTCCATCCTTGCAATCTAAAACATTCTTTTGGTGTTAATTTTCGTATGGCTATGTAACACTGGTACTTTTCACTCCAAATAGCGTAAACTGTTAGGCTTTCAGATACTTGGACCATAATTCCTTGATTGCAGCTAGTATCCAATGTGTTGGCAACTCCTTTTCCCACCCTACCACGTCTTGTATCGCTACCTGGTACTGATAGATTTATAGAATCACCTTCATGTGCTATTGCATAACCTTGTTTTGTTGCTTCTTTTACTTTTATGCCCACTCCATGTCTATCTTGGCTTGTAAGTGTAAACATCGATTCTCCGTTTTCTTTAAACCTACGACCGTTTTGTCTTTTTTCTGCTCTGTCTGGTGTTAGTACTGGTATTGCCACTCCAGATGTTTCGCCTTTGTGATTACTTCTTCCTTTGTTATATCTACTTTGCAGACATCTGCAAACTTCTGTTAATTGTCCGTTTTCATTTAAATCAACGAACATCGGTTGCATTATATGCGGCTCTCTCCCACCACCCTGGCACGTATCAAGTGCTTAGATAATTCCATCTGCTGTATATGTTTGAAGGTTACGTCTGTACCCATCTCTATGCGCTACGATTGAAACACTATTTTCTCCATCTGATTCCTCGATAGGAAATACTTCTCGTCTACTTCGTCCTCTAAGATGTCCGATAATGAACACGCGCTCCCTGTTTTGTGGCACTCCATAGTGTTTAGAATTGATAACTTGCCATTCTGCATCGTACCCGATTTCGTCCAATTCAATTTGAAGTTTAAGGAAGTCTGCCCCTCCATTAACACTAAGTAGGTTTTTAACGTTCTCAATAAATAGGATTGAGGGTCTATCTTCTTCTTCTGTGTCTCGTATAATTCTTGTAACTGTGAAAAACAAACTGCTACGCTTTCCATCGAATCCAAGTTGCTTTCCTGCAACTGAGATATCTTGGCAAGGGAATCCGAAACACCAACAGTCTGCCCTTGGCACGCTTCTGGCTTCCACTTTTCTAACGTCATTTGCGTACCATTCTCTGTCTGTGAAATCAATTCCATTTATATACTCCTGTCCTTTCTTATAATCGTTTAACTTTAACAACCGTTCCTTTTCATCTTTTGTTGTTAGGTGCATTGCTTTATATCCCATGACGGCAAATTTATCATATTCACAGAATCCAACGCATTCATGCCCAGCAAGTTCCATTCCTGCTCTGAATCCTCCAATTCCGGCAAACCAATCTATAAATTTCATTTCTCTTCCCGTAGTAAAGACGTCTTTTATTGCGGCCGCAAACCTCTTACTCCTTCCTGTTTTTTGTTTCTAAATATTTAAATAACACATAATTCCACAATCTTGCATTATTTCATCTTCCATCCTTCCTCTATCAGGATTTAGTTCATCTAGAAAAACACCTTTTATACAAGAGTGTCCTATCTCACGTTCCAATTCTGACATTTGATTAAATACGTCCGGAAAATCTACTCTTATTTTATTCCAGTATCCCATACCTCCTTTAACACAACCTATACAATTGTTATTTGAGTAACCAATGTCATACATTAATGGTCTTTTTATATTTAATCTTTCTAAAATAGCATGACAATCTTGTTTTGTTAGCATTCTTTCAATTAGAGGATACTCATGCGTAAATTCTGGCATCGATTCATCAAGTCTATCTGCTCTATATTTTTCATTAAAATCAAATCCCCAAACGTAAGTAATATCATATTCTTTGTGAGTATCTTCCCACTCTTTACGTACTCTTTTTTTTAGTATTTGCGTGCATTTTGCTCCATATGGTCCATTTATAAATCTAAACTGTTTAATTACATTTTGTACACTGCAATACTCTGATTTTATAACTTGGATTTTAATCCCCAAGGCATTTCCACAATCTCTAATAAACCTTATACTGTCTGGGTGTTGGTTATCTATGTCTATGTAAATAAATTTATCTATTGTTTCTCTTTCCAAGTACCCTGCTATAAAACTGCTAACCCCTGCTGAAATCCAGCATACTTTAATTTTCTTATTCGTTTTACTTACTCCTTCCTACTATTCGCCATCTAGTTTTCTCTGTACGGCTCGTACAGCCATTTTATTGCTTTCGCGTATACTATTTACGTATTCAGCTAAATTGCCCTTGAAATCGTCCTCTAATTGATTTCGCTCAATGAATCCTTTTATTGCTTGTCCAAGGTCGCTGTAATATCCAATCGTCTTATTGAATATTTTTTCATTTCCTTGTTTGTCCATTCCTGCATACTCCCTTTTGAGAGTGTGATTGAGTGGGTCAATCTCTATGTAATATCCATTTGCTAATGTTACAGTAGTCATTCCTTCACCGTTTCCATTCATTTGCTTACTCTCGTATATCCACCGGAAGAACAATTCCTAAGCACATTTTTGTGAAATCCCTTACAAGAATAATATCTTTTTTCCCTTTAATCATGTAATGGTTACTTGCTCCATACATCTTAAGAAATTCTCTATTAACCCACGCATAAGTTCCGTCTTTTGCTTTTAGCTTAATCGCAACATTTTTATGCGATAATATTCTTGCTTCGCTTGTTTCTTCTGCTGGTACGTTTACTTCTTGCAAATGCTCTTTGGATAAATGCTCTGCACTATACTTAAATTTTTTACACTTGGAAATGTCGATAAGCAAGTCTCTTTTATCTATGTAAACACCCTTGTTGCCATCTACGATTAATACATAATCCTCAAAATCTGCATAAAACATTTGCGCTCTTTTTACTACTTCTATCTGAAATTTTTCTTGTACTGTATAAGCCATTTTCTACCTCCTAATCTTCTTCTTTTTCTTCTTGCTTCCAACTCTTAATACCTTAGCCATGTAAGCCCTCCAATCTTAAAAATCAACATCGTAATAGTCTTCTATCTCGTCTTGACTCTCTACATCCATAACTATAGGTATCTTGTTGTACACAGCTTGAACCAACATTAATTCAACATCGTTTAGACTTCCAAACTTCATTTTTCTATCTAATGAAATGCCATTAAGATACAACGTAGAAATCCATCCAGTTCCATCTTCTCTTTTATGCACAGCGAATTTTATTTCTGCATCTGACCAACTTCCAGTTTTTTTCTCTTCGTCAAGTTCTACATCAATCCAATGATATGTTTCGTTTTCTTCGAATTTAACATGGAAGTATTGTCTATCGTATTTCTCTGCTTCATCCACTTTTTCACATACAATCTCTCTGTATTTTTCAAATATCTCAGATAATGCAATACTCTTTCTTTCACACATGAACATTGATTTGAATGTACTTTCAATTTTCTCGCACAAGTCAGTTCTACATGTTTGCTCCACAATTTCTTTCATTTTCTCTGCGATAAATCCGTTGTATGTAGTAAAATCTATATCAGCCACAACACTAGAAACCTCTGTACTCATTTTTTCTTCGATTGTACGTATCAAACTATATGATTCCAGAGCTTCTTTTACTGCCTTTACAATTGAGCTTTGAAAGGTTTCTTCAATGGCCTTTTCAATTGTTTTTTCTTCTTCCAATTCCTCAATCTTTTTATTCACTATTTCCGATATGTTTATGTTCATACTAATCTCTCCTTCTCTGCTTTTCGCAATTCATCGTTATGTTCCTTCTCTGCTTCAATGCACGTTGTATGATAATCAAATTCGTTAATGCTCTCTCTATGCTCGTGTGGCTTGATCTCTTTGTTGCATATTCTGCATATTGGGATTGTGACCTTTGATTTCATAACCTCACTCCTTTACACTTAATCCGTTTTGCATTTTCGGAACAACCTGCAGGTGCGTTCCCATTCCTTTGCAAATTCTTCGTATTTTTCAATACTTCCGCACAATACTCTTTTTTTATTGTTCATTTCTCGCTCTTCTGGCGTATATATTTTTTTCATGCTCATATGCACGTCACTCCTTTACAAACCTAATAGTTGTTTCTCTAAATCATCGATGTCAGTATTGCGTCCATCAAAATTCGAAAACGGTTTTGCCTTTTTTCGTTTCGGCTTTCTGTTCAAGTAGCTTTCAAATTTTGTACCGAACAATGTCTGCGGTCTAAGATACGCTTTCATCTTTTCATCTGCTCCCCATTCAGCAAACATATTGTCAATAACGGTCTTGAAATCATCAATGGTGAACTTTTCATTTAACCTCGCTTTAATTAATGTCTTGGTTGAGGAAGTTTGATAGCGGTACTTGCTCCCAATAGCAGAATTGAGATATTCAATTATCTCTTTAGCGGATGAGGTCGTGCTCTGCTCGACATTATTACTATCTATATCTTTATCTATACCTATATCTAAACCTATATCTAAACCTATACCTGTGGAAACATTTTGCTTACACTTTGGAAACATTTCGATTCCATCACTAAAAGAATACGATTTATTATCTTTTAACAGTAGTGATTGTTTCTCTTCCTGATAAACAGTTGGAGTATATCTATCGCCTTGAATTGTGTTATGCATTCTCCAATGTTTAATGACTATTACACCATCTTCAAAAGTCAATACAAAACGCTTTGCAATTAATAATTTAAGGTCATCATCACTAGCCCCTATTAGTCTCTGGATTCGTTTGGGATTCCCGATAAATCCGTCATCATCAGCACGCATATTTAGGTGAAAATACAAACATTGTGTAGATAAAGGCATATCTAAAAAGGCATCACTATCTAATATGTGCATCGTAAACATTCTTTTTTTTGCCATGTATGCCCTCCTTGTAAAACTGTATCCAATCTTCAAATCTCATTGTTACAAGCCAGCCTGTACAATTCTTTCTATGGAACACTGTTGGAAGGTCATAACCGAATGGCAATTCTAGTGCTGAACTGTCACGAACAGCTTGCTCCATTGCCTTATGTATATTTAAATTCTCAACACGCTTAACTTCGATATGAATACCATCTAGACCAACAACATCTGCATCACCATTTGAACCACAAAATTGTTGCCCACGTCTGCAATTAAAACCTTGTTCATTTAGCTTGTGAACAAGTTCCAATTCTCCACGTTTCCCCTTATCTCTGCTATTAGTCACACACAACACCTCGCAATATCCTATATCCTATTTCTAGCTTTTTACTAATACTGGCTCTTCTAGAACCTTCTAATCCTAAATATTGCATTAACTCTCTGACATCATATGGGTCATTCTGATCCACGATATAATAGCCATTACCAATGTTAATAATTGCAACATTTTCTTTTATCCATGCTTCCTCAATTAATGCTCTATTTTTTCTATCACTAAGACCTGTCCTGCGTGCTATTTCTTTTCTATCAATCGCATTCTCATGTCCAACTGGTATAATTTCATGAATTTTCAAATACGTTCCCCTTTCCCCTCCGACATTTAGCCGGAGGTAATATAATGGCCTACGAAATACTGTGATATATTATGTAGTACATGAACGGTTAACGAGTTACTTTATCCTTATCTCTTACGAGTTTTAAGGTTATAAATAGTTCCGACCAAATTCTTGGATAAACTCTTTTCTTGTTCCTATGTTCTGCTCATACCATTCTTGGCATCTACGCTTTAAAATTCCATCTATTTCAAGGTTCTTTTTGGTTCTCTTGAAAAATACACCATTCGGGTGTAAATCTCGCCTTAAGGGGGCGATAAATCCATATTTCTCTGATTTTGCTTTGAATGGACCACCAAAAACGTGATGTCTTTCAATATCGGTACTACCAGTGAACATACAATACTCAAGACTATCTGCAAGAATTGTATGCAACTTTTTCATAGTTCCACCTTCCATTGACGCTTTAGTCTTTCAATCTGATCTGGTGTATATGTCTCTATTCCTAATTCCTTTGCTTCTGATACCGTGCCATCAATCAAGATAGACATTTCCTCGGTATTGTATGTATGACTTCCACGGACTAAATAATAAACTCTGTATACTTGTCCATCCGCCATTTCTTTTGTATGTGATGTAGGTCTTAGGTGTACTTCTTCGTACTCTGAAACATCTATATCATCACGGACAATAAAGTTTTGAAGTTTTCCATCCACTATTTCAAGCTGTCCGTGCTTGTTTAGCAGATTATTCTTAATGCTTGGCTTGCTTGCACGAAGTACGTCTGCAATCTTTCCAACTAACACATGAAAATATGCATTTGCATTTAATGAACGCTTTTGCGTATACTTTTTAAACTCAATGTTTAGCTTGTCCACATCTTTAAGCTGTTCATATCTCTGTGTTACATCCTCATTGAATTCAAAGGAAAGTATTGCTTTACCGCTTTCATAATCTCTGCTGATATTTACTATTTTTCCTGTGAACATTTCGCTTTCCCTTTGTCTGGACACCTTGATAATATAGCAATAGCACTTGATAGATAATCAATAGCCATTTCTTCTACAGATGATGCCTTACTTTCTTTTAAAAAGTACGATAATGCCTTTCCAGTACGTCTTATCTCTTGATTAAATTCTGCTATCAGTGTATTTTTTACAACCTTAGTGCTCTCATCCGAATCAGAATCTTTTGAATCATCAATACAGAACAATCCATTTAATGCATATTTGCGAGCATAACTACTAGTTGCACCAGTAACTTGTGAAGCATCCATACCTTTTTTAGTTAGTTCTTCTCTTGCAAAGGCACTGTTTGATACTTTTTCTGAACTTTCAATATCAATGAATGTAGCAGTTGCTTTTACGTAGAATCTATCTCCAATCTGAACCAAATCATCATCAATGATTAATACTGCTCCAACCTCTTTGAGCAATGGCTTTGCACCCTCTTGTATATCCTCACAATTGCGGTAATTAAAATTGCCAAATTTATTGTATTGATTCTTCGGCGCCTTTAATTCGCTCTGAACCTTCAATAACTTTTCATATACATTCACTTTTTACACATCCTTACGTTCGAAATAAATACCCAAACTATTTAATGCAGTTTCTAATGATTCCAGTTCTTCTGCAGTGGCAACAACTGTGTAGACTGCCTTTATACTTCCAGCTTCTGTAATAGGTGCACTTGCAGTTTCATCCACACTTTTTAGTTCTTCTATTACTTCTGCCTTTGCTTCTTCTGCAATCTTGTGTTCTTCATCTACACGCTTTCTTTCCTCTGCTCTAACACGATCGATTTCAGCCTGCCTTTGTCTCTCAGCCGTACGTTCTGCTTCTTCTTTCTGCTTCAAAAGTATTTGTTGCTTCTGATTCTCATAATTATTGATGTATGTAATTGCATCCGTTAGGCTAAGATTTAACTTATATTTTTGCAATGCTGTTTCTACAGATTCTGAATTCATTCCTTTAATTGTTTGGATTGCTGCTCTTGTGCTTTCAATAGCTTGTGCCATTGTTTCTTCAATTGACTTCATCTTAGTTGAGACATTTTCCCACTTACTATCATAAATTTTTTGTAGCGGAAGAAATTCTTCTACTTCTCCAATTAATTCATGATAAAGTGCAACTATTTCATTTTTCTTTTCTTCCTTTTTCTTCGCTTCAAATGCTTTAACCTGCTTGTCAATAAGGTTGATTGGTTTATCATATAATTCAAGTAAATCTTTCATTTGCTCTTCGAATTTATCAATTGGTTTCATAAACTCTTTTTTAACAGCCTTGCGCTTTTCATCAAGTTCTTTTCTTTCACTGTTTAAGCTTGCTCTTGTCTTTTTTGCAATAGATACGGAATCATCTGTATATACAGCGTTTTCATACTCTCTTGTCTTTTCAATGATGGCACTCTTTAGCACATCATAATTACTTAAATTAATAACGTTTTCTGGTTGATTAACTAATACTTTCAGCTCGTTCATTCAATTCTTCCTCATACTTTCTATAATTTTCCGCTTTCCTTCTTCTTAAATCTTGTTCTATCTCACGTTCTTCATCTGCGTTATCGTAAGGGTCAAGCTTGTCCACTTCCTCTGGTGGAGTTGTTTTCCAATCGTCATATCCTGGTATGTACACCTACTCACCTACAATCTTGACAGCATGTCCTAGCTGCTTTTCAATATCAGCTACGGTCATTTCCTTGACTTCAAATTGTGCGAAATGCTCCTTGATGTCGGTTATGAATTTGTCTAAATCGGTTTTAAAATCATTACAGTGAATAGCAGTTATCGTTCCATCATTGCACCTTGTATCATAGTCATATAAAATTGCGTGACTATCTTTTTTATGCATTTCTAGGCTCGTATCTTTTTCATATTTTTCCGACAACTCAAGCACCAAGTCTACCACTTCATGTAGCTTCTCTATGTAAGTGGTTTCTACTAGACCTACAAACATTTCATCAGTCCAATTCCACGATCCCCTATCCTCTTTGATTGCATATGACCTAACAGAATTTACTTTTGTTATTTCAACAGTTTTTCCTAATAAGTATTGCATTGGGGTAACAAAACAAACGCCATGATTACCATAATATTCCCCAACTTCCAAATCCTCTCTTACCATCACTTTGTCACCAACTTTATATCCCATATTGCTTTCCTCCTAATTTTGATTTATAATTACCTTGAATATTTACCCGAGTGCTTTAGGTTTGCCGACCTTTGAGAGCACTCTTTTTTTATGTAATACCTTGCTAGCAACCCACCAGCTACCATTGAACTCATACCACTTACCATGTATACCGCCATTGCTGATTGCGTTATGGTTGCTGAATCACTTCCACCACATGCCCCGACTAGTAGGAAAAATCCGAATACCATTAGGCTGGTGGATGTAGTCTCGACTATTTTCTTTTTCAATGCTTGTCCTCTTTTCTACCGCCTAGGCGGTTTTATCCTCTTTTTTTGGTTTGAAGTTTTCTAAAAACCTATAAAAAGCCTCTGTATTTTCCGTTCTTGGATAACGCACCTTTGTTGGATCAGTGTAAATTTTTCCGTCTGCTGTTATAATTCTTACTTGCATTTAATCACCACCTTACCTATACATATGTATTACTGGTTGTACTTGTTGCCTACTTATCCTTGTATGCTTCTAATAGTGCTTGTACACCTTTACTTGCACGTATAAGTCCTTCGCATGTATCTGAATTTATGTCATTGATTCTTTCTACAGTAAACTCAGAATTTATTCCATCTTGGAAACCTTCTGATATTACGCACAACGCAAAATCTATTGAATCGTTTATGTGATTTAACATTTTTTCTGCATCATTCATTTCAAAATATGTCATATACCTCTTTTCTCCTTTCAAGCTATTTTCTATTGCTCCGCTAAAAACTTATTGATAAAATACAACTGACCTTTTCCAGTAACTTTAGGTGTCCTAGACGTTATATTGCATCCATTACCATCTATGTGAGTGGATTCCTTGATCTCAAATAATCCCATTTCCATAGATTTCTGCGTTGGCATATTCCAGTCTGTTCCTTTTCTCCTAATTAAATATTGCTTGTCCCTCAACCAGTCAAATAAACGTCTTGCACCAATTTCCACACCATTCTGTTTTAATAACTTCGCTAAATCACCGACTAATATAGAAGTGTGGCTGGTCGATACTGCATCTGCAAAAATCTCCTTTGGCTTCATGCGCTCAACATCTGTTTCCAGACTATGTATTTTTACATCTGCCATCTTTAAGGCTCTTGCAAATATCTGCTCTGGTGTATTCCACGCTTTTTCTAGGTCGATAAAGTATTGTCTACACTGTTTTCCTTTTTCGGTCTTGCACATCATAGAAATGTGTTTTGCCATATCTACAGATATTGAATAGTCTTCAAGTTCCCTTGTTGCTCCATTATTAACAAGTGTAGGTTTGCCTACGGTTGTAAAATCTGTACCAGATTCAAATAAATCTGAAAATCTACCGAACCATACGCTAAATCTTTCTTTGACTTCCAATGCATCGTGCAGGTCCCTTGCTGACACTGTCTGTGTTTCTAAATTAACTTTAATTAATTCGTTCATTCTTCCTCCTTATTTATGAATTTGTAATGCAATATCATGAACTATACTTGCTCGTTCTTTTAGTCCAAATACTGTTTCTAATTCTAAAAGTGCCTTACCACACTTATGGCAATAATTTGAGTTTTCTACTTGTTCTTCGTAGCACACTGGACAAACTCTCATATCATTCCTCCAAACTGTTATATTGCTAATTTATTCCTTTTCTCCTATAATTTAAGTACCGATTGGCGACGGAATACTAAAGAAGGGAGATAATACTTTGCGTAGAACTAATGCACCGTTTAATGGCAAACAATTTGTCTTAAATAAAAACACTGGTGAAATTCATGATTTAGACAATGAAAAGCGCGGATGCCAAATAGATGAAATAAAACCAGAACATGTATATAACTGTGATTCATACATGAAAGCTGTACTAGCTGCTTCGATGCTTTGCGAACCAGCATTAAAAGCTAATGGTTGTTTTTATTGCTTGCCAGACGAAAATAATGGTTGATTATATCTAAGGGCTATTGAGTTAATTCTCATTAGCTCTTCTTGCGTAACTTCTAAACTTAAATGTTCCTCTAATAGTTTTGGAGTATTATGGTCCTTTGTAAGTTCACATACCAATTCCGCAAATTGAGTAACGTCTTGTTGAATAAGTAAATCAAACTTCTTCATTCATTCTCCTTTCAGTCCGTTTTATTGAACAGTTGTTTTGTTATTATGTAGTTGTTCTACTACCTTATGCGATTTGCTCTAGATATGCTAAGTCCTTAATTGTTTCCAACCTATTCTTGCAATCTTTATAAATATCCTTGTACCCTTTTCCTTGCAGTATTCCAGTATCGATAACATGCAATATAATGTTTTCCATAAGAGATAGATTGTGCAATTGCGTAATTGTTGCTTCGTCACGGCTTTTAACTCCAGCCATCTTATTAGCAAGCCTTGAATAAGTCATATAAAGCATGTCCGAATGTTTGCTGCCTTGATTTTTAGCATATTCCACAAGATTCTTAATTGTGTCTGTTTCTGCTTTTCTAGTAAGCTTTCCAGCTTTTCTAGTTTCAACCCATGTCTGAGTTGATTTTTCTTTGATGAATGATTCCATTTGGTTAAATGCTTTTATGTATTGTAATTTCCATTCAAGTGCTTTCTGTCCGGTGAAGCCCATTACCAATAATGAAAATCCATCACGATTCATATAATACTTTGGATATCTCTGTCCATTCTGTTCTTCTTTGTAAGACGATAAATGGAACATCTTTTGGGTATCCTCGATTTTAAGGAGACCCCTTATTGATTGCATTACATTATCGTGTCTCTTGTGAAACTTCTCAGCTACCTGTAAACTGTCGCAAACTGCTTCTTCATTTTTTAGATATACTAGTTCGTGCATTATTCTCCTTTCTAATCATCGTAAAATATGTTGCATAACTGATCCTTGCTAATCCCCAACGTTTTTACAATCACTTTTAATTCCCCAAGCGTAAAAGAATTTGGATTATTATATTTGTTGTAAAAGCTCTGTATCGTAAAATTACATTTTGTAGACAAGTCTTTCTTTCCTATACCTTTTTCAACTAATTTACCAATAATAATTCCTTGCACTTTTCTTTTGTCCTCTTGGTTTTTTGTTGGTTTTACTCTTGGCAAAAATTCACCTCCCAAAGTCCTTTTTACCGGACACTAAAATTGTTATTATGTAGTTGTACTACTCAAGGAAATATTCTATAGGAACCTTGAAATAATCTGATATAGCTTTTATTTTGTCCATTTTGGGCTCGTATGTACCTTTTTTCCACTGAGTAAGAGTCGATGTAGACACACCTGTTTCCTGTGCCACTCGATAGGCTGTAACGTTATTTTTTTCTAGTAAAAACTTAAATTTTTCGTACAATACATGCTCTCCTTTCTATATTATTGTTGACAATAGCTTAGTTTTCTTATATAATCAAGTTACCAGCTAAACTATATATGAAAACCCAGCAACGTCTTTTACTTAGCTATGCTTTCTAAGTTGTTTTTAGTATAACTTAGTTTTCATAGTCTGTCAAGTATAAGTTTTAGTTTTCATAGCCTTTTTTAAAGGAGAGTAAAAAAATGTATAAAATATTTGAAAATTTATTAGAGAAATTTAATGTCACAACTTATCAAGTAGCAAAGGCTACCGGAATATCGACAGCATCTTTTACTGGATGGAAACAAGGAAAATGGAACTTTAAATCCGATAAGCTTCAAAAGATTGCGGATTATTTTAACGTATCTTTAGAATATCTAATGACAGGTGAAGAAAAAGAAGGTGGCGAAACTTACTATTTAAATGATGACACTAGAGAAATTGCTCAAGAAATATTTGAGAATAAGGAATTGAGATTATTATTTGATGCGTCAAGAGATGCACAACCGGAGGATTTAAAGGTTGTGCACGATATGTTATTAGCACTAAAGAGAAAGGAACGTGGTGAAACTGATTGATTATCAAGTTAGGCTTATACCATTGAATACCGATAGCGCACATGAAGCCATAACTAAAAATGAAGATGGGTCATATACAATATTTATTGATTGCAATATGGCTAGTAACAAACAGCAAAAAAGTTTTATTCATGCATTAGAGCATATTCTTCAAAATGACTTTGGGAAAGACAGCGTAGATGTATTAGAATATTATGCTCACGAAACAATTAATTAATGTTATTAATGCTTTTGTATTAGCATGAACATAAATTTGTAGCTAATTAAATCCAAAAAAAGAACTGGAAGTAGGTATGATATGAATTTATTTAATAAATTATTTAATAGTAAAAAAGATAATAGTAATGTCTCCGATATAATGTATGAAGATAGTAGTGATCATGACAATAAAATTGAATATAAAAGAGAGTTTATTTCAAATACGTATTCTATTAATGAGATGGATAATATATTTTTTGAATCCACCATACCAATTGTGAAAGATTTAAAAAAAGTAATATGCTATACAGACACCATTTTATTTAAAAATCCAGATAAATCAGAATTTAAGCAATCTGTAGACTATTTTTATTACAATATAGATAGTAATTTCAAAAAATCTTTTCTTGAAATTGTGGATGAATTGAACTCATTTGTAAGAAAATACAATTTAGGAAATGAGTTTTTATTAAATATTAGAAATATAAATTTTTCACAAACAAAAGCTACTAATATAAAGACATTACCTTTATCAACAATAATATATGATGAAAATAATCACTTATTGAAATTAAAGTTTTCTAATGAAGTGAAAGTAAACGATGAATATGCATTAAAAAATTACGGAATAAAACAATATAATTATTTACAGACAGAGTATGGAGAAATTGTTTTTGATGAAAATGGAAATAAGAAAAATGCAAAATTCACGAAAGAAATGGATAATGGAAAGGCTATTGCAAGATTTAAGGGATACAAAACTGGTTTTGATTTATATGATTTGCGTTATAATGGAAGTGTAATATACAAGCGTTCTTAAAACTTCACATACATAACTATAAATATTGATGTGTAACACAATGTGTTTCATATAGACGTGGCGTCACAATTAAAGGAAATGGAAAACCAAAGAATTATTTAGGAGGAAAAATTATGCAATGTCCACAATGCGGGAGCGAAAACGTTACAATCGAAATGATACAAGTTGGTGAGAAAACAAAAAAACACGGAAATGGAATTGGTGGCCATCTTAATAACACTGCTAGAGGAATGACTGCTGTATGTACATTAGGTATGTCAAATCTAGTATGGAAAAAATCTAAAGGTGGTGAAAAAACAAAATCCAAAAACGAAAAAGTATGTCTATGTCAAGGTTGCGGAAATAGCTGGAAATTATAATTATTAAAAAACAGCCCCATTACTGAGACTGTTTTCATAGATACTATTCTAGTTGCACTAGATATAATACCTGTTAGCACTAATATTATATCATAGAAAGTGTACATCTAGCAATAGGTGTATTTTTTATACTATAAAATAGAAAGGATGTGTTAAAATGGCAAAAGCAAAGAAATTACCAAGCGGTCAGTGGAGAACATTAGTATATAGTCACACTGAAAAATCGATTGATAAAGATGGAAAAACTAAAGACAAAAGGATATACGAATCTTTTACAGCTGATACGAAAAAGGAATCAGAATATCTTGCTGCAGAGTTTTCTTTAAATAAATCAAGACTTGAAAAATATGATTTTACCGTTAAAGAAGCTATGTTAAAATACGTTGAATCAAAAAAAGACGTAATATCACCTACCACAATTCGAGGGTACAACACTCTAATAAAAAATGCTTTTAATGAGATTGATGGAACGAAAACAAAAAAACTAACGCAAGAGGATGTTCAAATTTGGGTAAACAATTACTCTAAGAATCACTCGCCAAAAACAGTAAACAATGCGCATGGATTCTTATCGTCTGTATTATCCATATATGAGCCTAAATTAAAGCTAAGGACAAAATTGCCTATGGCAGTAAGACCCGCCTTATATACACCGTCAGACAGTGATATTAAGACATTATTAAAGTATGTATCTGGCACTGAATTAGAAAAGGCTATTCTTCTAGCTTCTTTCGGTGCAATGAGACGTGGAGAGATATGCGCATTAACAGATAAAGATATAAATGGAAATATTATAAAAATAAATAAATCTATGGTTAGAAATAATAATGGTGGATTCATAATAAAATCACCAAAAACACTATCCAGTTTTCGAGAAGTAGATATGCCAGAATTTGTAATTGATAAGTTTAAGGATACAAAAGGTAGATTGGTTAACATGCACCCGGAAGATATCTCCAAAGTTTTCGGATCAATTTTAAAAAGTGCAGGACTTCCACATTTTCGTTTTCACGATTTACGTCACTATTCGGCTTCAATCATGCATGCAATTGGAATACCAGATCAATATATAATGGCACGTGGAGGTTGGAAAACCGACCGTGTTTTAAAACAAGTATACAGAAATGTAATAGAAGAAGAAAACAAAAAGTTTAATCAAAAAATCAATTCTCATTTTGAATCTATGCAACACGAAATGCAACACAAAAAATAAGAGCACCGTTAATACGGCACTCTTACAATGGACCTGGCGGGAGTTGAACCCGCGTCCGAAAACCCTTTCACCTAAGTTTCTTCCATCATAGTCATTATACTGACATTCCCTCTATCAATCGCCTAATGACAGGCTTTTGATTTCAGTAGCTTCATCATACATCTACTAGCTCAAAGCTTTGCTAATAAGGTTTCCCATCTGGTTGAAGCCGATGACTTAAGCGATGAGTGACTTAAGGTCGACTGCTGCCACTAGGCAGCGTACGCTAAATTTTCGTCTGCGTTTAAATTTAATTGGAACTTTTATCGTAGTGTCCCACTACGGATGGCTTCCTAGACTTCTAGACCCCCGTCGAAACCAGTACAAGCCCGAACTGCTTTCTTGTGTCTGGTCGCAAACTTTACGTAAACTACATTATAGAAGTAACTTTCCTATCTGTCAAGTGATTCTTATATATCCTTTCCATAGTTTTCAAAACTATCCTATGAAAGACCAAGTATTTCACTTAATACCTCTATCATGATTTCATTGGTGCACGACTTTGTATATCCTAACATATGTAGTGATATCTCATCTTGCTTCTGCGCCTCCGTTAACGTATCATCATGCTTAGTCTGATCAATTAATTGAATTAATTTCGGTGTTAATTCCTCATATATTTCTAAGGTTCTTTGTGTAACCAAATCGCTCAATTCTTCTTTCGTCACCGGTATCATGTTACTCCTCCTTAGCCTAAATTTCTCACTTTAAAGTCTCTTTGTGCCTCACGTTGCTGATCTTTTTTAGCAATTGTATCCCTCTTATCAAATAATTTTTTCCCTTTTGCCAATCCTATCTCTAATTTTACAAGGCTTCCCTTAAAATACACTTTTAGCGGAACTACTGACATTCCCTTTTCTTTTGTCTTCCCTAATAATTTATTTATTTCTGTCTTATGCAATAATAACTTCTTTACTCGCAAAGGATCTTTGTTAAAAATATTCCCCTTTTCATATGGGCTTACATGCATTCCATAAATATATACCTCACCATTTTCTATTCTAATAAAAGACTCCTTGATACTACATTTCCCCATACGGAGGGATTTCACCTCCGTGCCATGCAAAGAAATTCCAGCTTCATAGGTATCTAAAATAAAATAGTCATGATACGCCTTTTTATTATTGGCAATTAGCTTCCCGTTCGTCTTCGCCATTTACATACTCTCCTTCTGATACTAATTCAAAATCAATTGTTCGTTGCAAATCATCCGTACCAATAACACGTACATATACTTTTTGACCTAACTTATACACATTACGTAAGTGCTCTCCTACCATTTCATATTTTTCTTCATAGTAGTCGTAATGATCATCTTGCATATTGGAAACATGAACTAGGCCTTCAATGGTATTAGACAATTCCACATACATCCCCCATTTGGTCATGCTTGAAATAACACCTTCAAATACTTCACCCATATGTCCTTGCATATATTCTACTTTTTTTAATTTAATAGTCTCACGTTCTGCCTCCTCTGCTCTTCGTTCCATTTCACTCGAGTGCTTAGCAACTTCTGACAGAATGTTCTGGTAATGTTCTCTACGATTTTCATTCATTTTCCCACGTAAATTTTCTTTGATAATACGATGAATTTGTAGATCCGGATAACGCCTAATCGGAGACGTAAAATGGCAATAGTAGGTCGCTGCAAGACCAAAATGCCCCGTATTATCCGGTGTATATTTTGCCTGCTTCATAGAGCGTAATGTCAATCTACTAATAAGTGCTTCCTCTGGCGTTCCTTCTATTTTTCCTAATAACTTTTGGAGCTCTTTTGGGTGTATTTCTGTTTGTCCCAAATGCATGGTATGACCAAAATTATGAATAAACAAACTTAGCTTCTTTATTTTCTCTTCATCTGGCACTTCATGTGTACGATATACGAAAGGAATCTCCTGCCAAAAGTAATCTTCGGCAACTGTTTCATTTGCAAGAAGCATAAAGTCTTCGATAATTTTAGTAGCAACATTCCTATCATATGGCTTTATTTCTACTGGCACACCTTTTTCATTTAAAATCATTTTAGTTTCTGGAAAATCAAAATCAATAGACCCTCTTTGTTTCCTCTTTTCACGAAGAATTCCTGACAGTTCTTGCATCAGCTTAAACATAGGTACAAAATCCTTATATTGGGCCATCTCCATTTCCTCGTGATCAGTCAATATTTTCTTAACACTTGTATACGTCATTCTTTCATTTACACAAATGACCGTCTCTGCAATTTTATGATCAATCACTGTCCCCTTGTTATTTATTGTCATAATACAACTTAGGGCTAACCTATCAACTCCCGCATTCAAGGAACAGATACCATTGGACAGTATATGAGGTAGCATGGGAATTACTCTGTCTACTAAATAGACACTTGTTCCCCTTTTATAAGCCTCGTTATCCAAAGCACTATTTTCTTGTACATAATTGGTTACATCTGCAATATGCACACCTAGAATATAATTTTCACCCGATTGTGTAATGGAGATTGCGTCATCCAAATCCTTTGCATCTTCCCCATCAATAGTTACCATATCCCAATCACGAATATCCATTCTCCCTGCCATATCTGACGTACTCACATCTTTAGACACACGTTCTGCCTGATGCAACAATTTCTCTCCAAATTCAACAGGTAAGTCATATCCTTTGACAATAGACATAATATCTGTTCCTGGGTCATTTATATGTCCTATGATTTCAATTACTTTCCCTTCCGGCTTCTTATTCTCTTTTCCATAAGATGTAAGCTCTATTACAACCTTGTGTCCACTCATTGCCCCTTTTGATCGTTCTAATGGTATAAACACGTCTTTCACAAATCTTTGATTATCAGGTACTACAAATCCAAAGTTTTTGTTCCTTTGAAAATATCCAACTAGTCTAGTCGTTCCATGAGAAAGTATTTTGACAATTTTGCCTTCCCTTCTCTTTCCTTCTTTTTCCTGTCCTTCTGCATTCCTTTTTAATACAACCTCCACCTGGTCACCGTGAAACGCTCCATTTATATCATCTTCTGATATAAAAATATCCTCTGCCTCTTCTTCCACACATACAAATCCAAAACCCCTTTGATGTGCTTGATATGTCCCAATAATATGCTTCGTTTCCCCTTTTACATACTTGCCTTTTTGAGTAACATGAATCCTTCCCTCTGCTTCTAATGCATCAAGAACTTCTTTTAATTCTCCTCTTTGCTCCTTTGGAACCTGCAAGATAATTGCAAGCTCTTTTAATTTCATAGGAACATAGAATTCATCATTCATAAAATCACATATTACCTTTTTTCTTTTCTCTATTGTTTGCTCCATTTTACACCTTTCTATTAGAAAAGGGACCCCCTTATTCATAAGAGTGTCCCATCATTTACATTTATCTATCTTAGTTAAATATTTTTAGATTCAATACTGCTGCCAGTACAATAAATAAAATAGCTAAGAATTTTGTAACCTTTACTAAAGCACCTTCCATAGAACGTCCTTTATTCTGTCCCCAATAAGTATCTGCAGCACCTGCGATAGTTCCCAATCCAGCTGACTTACCTTCTTGAAGAAGTACAATTACTGTTAATGCGATACAGTCTATTACAAATAAAATTGTGATTACGATTTTTAAAATATCCATTATTATACCTCCTGATGATAAAACCATATTTATCTTATCATAGGATGTAAATTTTGGCAAGCCCTTTTTCTCAAGGGACAGGGCAATTGTCTAATAGGGACGGGGGCAATGTACATTGCCCCCGTCCCTATTAGACATCAAACGGGTTGTCGTATATTGCTATATCCCCTAATTTATCTTCTATTCTTAATAATTGGTTATATTTGGCCGTACGTTCAGATCGACATGGGGCACCTGTCTTTATTTGCCCTGCATTAAATGCTACTGCAATGTCTGCAATAATACTATCTTCTGTCTCTCCTGAACGGTGAGAAATAATTGCTTTATACCCTGAATTTTTGGCTAACTCGATGGCATCTATTGCCTCTGTAAGTGTACCAATTTGATTTACTTTAATCAGTATTGCATTTGCTACGTTTTTAGTAATACCAGCTTGCAATCTTTTTACATTTGTTACAAACAAATCATCACCTACTAATTGTATATCTTGGCCCATTCTTGTGGTTAGTAATTCCCATCCTTCCCAATCCTCTTCATCTAGTGGATCTTCTATAGAAACAATGGGATATAAATCTGTCAACTCTTCATAATAATCTATCATTTCCTCAGCAGAACGTATTACTTTGTGCCCTTGCATTTTACCTTCTCCATCAAAGACATACTTCTTGAAATTTTTATCGTATAGCTCACTAGCGGCTACATCTAATGCAATTGCAACGTCATCACCCATTTTGTACCCAGCCTTCTGGGTGGCTTCTGCAATAAATTCTAATGTTTCTTTCGCATCTGGCAAGTTTGGTGCAAAGCCACCCTCGTCTCCAACAGCAGTACTCATGCCATGGTCCTTTAATAACTTTTTCAAAGTGTGATAAATTTCCGCACACATACATAATCCATCTCGAAAAGTTGGTGCACCAATTGGCATAATCATAAATTCTTGTATATCTAATGTATTGTCTGCGTGTGCGCCACCATTCATGATATTCATCATTGGAACTGGCATTCTCTTTGCGTTAACCCCTCCTAAATAGCTATATAATGGAATTGATAACACTTTTGCAGCAGTCCTTGCTACAGCCAAAGAAACTCCTAACAACGCATTTGCTCCTAAATTTATTTTGTTATCCGTACCGTCTGCTTCTATCAGAATTTTATCAATGTATGTTTGCTCAAATACATTAAGCCCAATAATTGCCTGTGCAATTTTTTCATTAACATGATCTACCGCCCTTTGCACTCCAAGACCTTTGTATCTACTTTCTCCATCTCGTATTTCTACTGCTTCATATTGACCCGTAGATGCACCCGAGGGAACTGCAGCTCTCCCCACATATTCATCACCTGCCAAAACTTCCACCTCTATTGTGGGATTACCTCTTGAATCTAGTATTTCTCTTGCAAATATATCTGTAATCGGAATAAATTTATACATAATAAAAGAACCTCCTTTCTACAATAATGTTTGTAAAAAGGTGGTTCTTTATACACCTATTTTCATTGATTTTATAATTATTTTAACGCATATGTTCCGCTAATACTCTATATAGCTTTTGTGGTTCAATTGGTTTTGACAAATGTTCATTCATCCCTACCTCTTTTGACTTTTCTTTATCATCCTCAAATGCATTCGCAGTCATTGCTATAATTGGTATTGTTAGTGCATCTATACGATTAAAACTACGAATAACCTTTGTCGCTTCTAATCCATCCAAGATAGGCATGCGAATGTCCATTAAAATAGCATCAAATTCACCAATTTGGGAGGAAGCAAAAACTTCTACACATATCTGACCATTCTCAGCATGGCATATATCACAACCTTTTTGCTTCAATAATTTCATTGCCACTAAAGCATTTAATGGATGATCCTCCACCAGTAATATCCTTTTTCCCTCCAGATTATAGTCCTTGTCTTTCAATTGATGTTCTGACGGTATAATATAATGTCCTTCCAAAATATCAAGCCAAATATCAATGATAAATGTGGTCCCTACACCAACAAAACTTTCCACTCGAATATCCCCGTCCATAAGTCGTGCAAGATTCTTAGAAATCGCAAGGCCTAAACCACTCCCCTCATATTTACTGGTAGTACTGCTATGCTCCTGTGAAAATGGCTGAAATAATTTAGGAATAAACTCTTGGCTAATCCCAATCCCCGTATCTGCTATGGAAAATCGCATTTGTGCTTTCCCATTCTTTGATGATAGTTCTTCTATTGATAACCTTACTTTCCCTCCCTGAGGAGTAAATTTAATGGCATTATTTAAAATATTCAGTAGCACTTGCTGCAACCTAATCGTATCACCCACATAATATCTGCGAACTTTTGATTTATATTGTATCTGATAACTTACACCATTCACATTTGCCTGGTTTTCTATAATGGTATTAATACCTTCCATAAATTTATCAAATACAATATGTTCGTTTAATAACTTGATTCTTCCATTTTCAATCTTAGACATATCTAGAATGTCATTAATCAAAGATAACAAATACTTGGACGCTATTTTAGACTTTTCTACACAATCTGATACTAGGTTGATATCACTCAAATTAGTAGACATGATTTCTTCCATTCCCATAATTGCATTCATAGGAGTCCGAATTTCATGACTCATGCGAGCAAGAAAATCAGATTTTGCAATGTTGGCTTGTTTTGCCAAATATAATGCCTCTTGCAATTCCTCATTTTTACGCTCTTCTTCCATTAAAACATTTGTGACATCAATTCTTTTCAATAAGATTTCTCTATGTTCTCGACTCACATAACTGAATTGTAATTGCTTTTTCCTCAGTTCACCATTACTCATTCTTCTTGTATAAAAAATAGAATATATGCCACTTTTGTCTAATTGTTCCATAATATTAGCAAGTTTTGCTTGCTCTATACAATGTTCCACATTCTCCGCAATACAATACAGTCTCATGAACTGTTCTGTTTCTTCCTCAAAGTTTAGACACCGTTCTGAATAAGCACAATCTTCGGCCGTATTCACAGAATATCGAATTGCAGTATTTTTGCATCCATTTACTAGAACAATAAAGTCATAATCGGTCTTTGCAATACTGTCCATAATGCCTTTTGCCACTTTCTCATTTGTGATATCTGTCGAATAAATGAATGCTATAACTTCATTAGTATCTGGTTCCTTTACCATGTGAATCACATAATCTAACCAATAAAAACTATCCGGTTCCAGCTCTCTTTTCATCTCTTGATGAATAGAATCATGTCCTATTTCAAATTCACTGAGTAATTTTTCACATGTAAAGACTTCCCGAAAATGATTTGCCTGCACTTTGTCTTTTATTGTTTGTGCTACGTGTTCAAAATATGTATCTGCGCTTTCATTTTGGATAGTTGCAAGTACAGTTGCATACTTACTATGTCCCTCTAAGACAAGATTTTTAGTTAGATTCAATTTTGTCGATCCTACAATTGCGCTTTGTACTGCCTCTCTATAGGCAAGCTCATCATAATACTTCTTTTCGGCTTCTTTTTCCCTTGTAACATCACTTTCAGCGCCAAAAGCCTTGATTGGTATTCCATTACTATCAAAAATCGTGGTATAGAATGCTCTTTTACATCTCCATCCGTTTCCATCTCTTGATTTTATCCAAATATCACCACTTACTTGTTTTTTCCTACTTCGCAATTCTTGATAAATCCTTTGGAACTCTGGAATACTTTCTTCCCTTATTTTCCCTTTTGCAAGCATTTGTTTCGCATAGTTTGATATTACTTTTTTCTTCCCTCTATCATGATGTTCCTGATAAAGTTTGTCTTCTAAAATATTATATTCCCAAACTCGAATATTGGAGTTTTGCATAGCTACTTCATATTTTAATTTACTTTCCTTTAATTGTACTTCAATTTTCTTTTGTTTTGTAATATCAATGACTGTCCCATTTAGTACTTGTCTTCCGTTAATCCTCGCAAAGGCTCCACTAACCAGCACATGCTTTTGATTTCCCCGTCCTGTAATAATACGCATATCCCATTCACAAATTTTTCTCCCTCGCTGATATGCTTGCGCAATCACCTCTTTGACACGTCTGCGATCCTCCGGATGTATATAATTAATGGCTTTATTCATAAACATCTTCTTCATATCCTCAGGTGCTAATTCATGCATATTGTAATAAATATCGTTTCCATATATTATAGTAAATTCATCATCCATGTATATTGTGAACACCCCACCTTTTTGTGTAGCCCGGTAAAGTGCTATTTGCACTTGCAAATCATGTTCTTTTGATGCATCAATCAGAGCACAAGCAACCATCTTTTTTTGTGTGCATTTTTCTACAATCATCTTGCCTTGCTCATTGACCCATATATACTGCCCATTTTTTTTATAAAATCGATAAGTAATATTATATACATTACAATTCATTAGTTGCTGTTCAATTGCCAATTTTACATATCCGCGATCTTCTGGATAAATACTGGACTCTACATATCCCCCTGTCCATTTCATATAATCCTCTTGGCTTTCAAATCCTAAGTGATTTAGGGCATCTTCATTGATCATATAAACTGGATATTGTTTTTCATAATAATAAAAAATCAATCCTGCTGGGACAGTATTGTATAGATACTCCTTATGCTCTTTTTCTTGTTTTATTTGTTCTTCCTCTTTTTCAAGAGTAATTTCTTTATTGCAATATAAAAAAGTGTATTCTTCTAGTTGCAAAGACAGCATCCTACACCAACGCTTGATTCCATCCGCCTGTACGACGCGGTATTCAATTGCTGGCTCATTTGGGTATTCATTTTCTTTTCCCGATTGTGAATGATGGCTCAAGAACTGTATTACTAAATTTCTATCTTCTGAACAAACTTTTTGATTTGTCCAAGTATCGATTGCTTCCTCTAAAGGTAGTAATATTTTTTTCGGATTGAACATACTTTTTTCGGAAACATCATTTTTAAACGTTTTATTCTTATAATCTAACTCCAATACTTCATCATAGATACTATAAATGGCTTTCCTATACCTTTGTAATCTTTTTTCATATTCTTCACATTGTTTCTGTAATACAAACGTCGCAGATTCCGTATCCTTATGATCTATCATGATCCCTCCTCAATGTAATTACTCCATCATTTTTCTTTTGTACTACAACTCAAATCTATTCAAATTATATCCCTCCGTTTACTTGAATACAACCTTCTTTTTAAACATTCCCAAGTTCTCGTCTTGGGAATTTACGTTGACAATTTATATTGATAGCGTTACAATTTTATAAAAGGTACATAATATAAATTGTACAAAATAAAATATAGAGGATTATTCGAATGAAAAAAAAATGTATGTCCTTCCTAATGCTTACCGGAAGTACTCTAATCATAGCTATAGGTGTTTATTTTTTCAAATTTTCCAATAACTTCAATTTTGGTGGTGTCACTGGCATTGCCGTTCTATTGGCCCAAATATTACCGTTCTCTGCCAGTGACTTAAACTTTTGGATTAGTATGGCATTGCTTATCCTTGGATTTGTTTTTTTAGGTCGAGATTTTGGTGCAAAGACAGCTTATTGTAGTATTTTATTATCGGTATCGCTATCTGCGCTAGAACGTATTTATCCAATGGTTCATCCTTTAACAGATCAACCAATGTTAGAATTGGTCTTTGCAATTATTCTTCCCGCCATTGGGTCAGGCATCCTCTTTAACATTGGTGCTTCTAGTGGTGGAACCGATATTATTGCTATGATTTTAAAGAAATTTACTAGCATTAATATAGGGCGTGCCTTATTATTTACTAATCTCATTATAACAGTTGTTGGATGTTTTATGTTTGATATTAAGACTGTACTCTATTCATTCCTTGGGTTAGCCATTAGTTCACTGATGATTGACAACGTAATTGAAAGTATTAATATGTGCAAATATTTCAATGTAGTATGTACGAATCCAGTGCCAATCCAAGATTTTATAACAGGAGAACTTCATCGAAGTGCCACTACTTGCAATGCAAAAGGTGCCTTTTCAGGCAAAGATAAATTTATTATTTTTACTGCAATGAACCGAACTCAAGCGATTAAACTACGCAATTTTATAAAAGAGCAGGAGCCTTCCGCTTTTATTTTAATTTCAAATACAAGTGAAATTATCGGAAAAGGATTCCACGTGATATAAACTCAATACCCTAATTTAAAACATCCGACCACCAAAACTAGTGTTGCTAACATTTCATGTTTTGATTGTCGGATGTTTCCTTTATTCTATTATTAATCCTTGTTCTCGCATAGTATCAACTACTTGATTTACATATTGTTCACATAACGCATCTGTAGATGCTTCTACCATGACACGAAGTACTGGTTCTGTTCCACTTTCTCTCACTAAGATTCTTCCATCTTCTCCCAATGCTTCTTTCACATTTTCAACGGATTTTACAACTTCTACATTTTCTCTTGCTATCTTCTTATCAGAAACACGCACATTTTTTAACAATTGTGGAAAAATTGTTACCTCTTCACATAACGCTCCAAGCGTAGATTTCTTTTCCATGATAGTCTCCATAATTAGTAATGAAGTTAATATACCATCTCCAGTCGTTGCATACTTACTAAAAATAATGTGTCCTGACTGTTCTCCACCTAATGAATAATTATGTTGCAACATATTTTCATATACATATTTATCCCCTACTGCGGTCTTTTCGTATTTAATTCCTGCTTTGTCACAGGCCTTGTATAATCCAAGATTAGACATAATTGTTGTAACAATGGTGTCATCATTTAGACGCCCCTGCTCTTTTAGATACTTCCCACAAACATAAAGAATTAAATCTCCATCTACTACTTTTCCATTCTCATCAACAGCAATACAACGATCTGCATCACCATCATATGCAAATGCGATATCTAAATGCTGTGCTTTTACATATGCCTGAAGCACCTCTATATGTGTCGATCCACAATTGGTGTTAATATTAATTCCGTCTGGTTCATTATTAATGACATACGTTTTTGCTCCCAATGCATCGTACACACTTTTTGCAATTGTAAATGCACTACCATTCGAACAATCCAATCCTACCTTCTTTCCTTCAAAAGAACGAGTTGCCAATGAAATCAGATGACCAATATACCGATTTCTTCCAGCAACATAGTCTGTAGTTCTTCCAATATCCTCTCCAATTGCATATGGTAATTCTTCTATCCTACCATCAATATATGCTTCGATCTTATCCTCTACTTCTGCTTCTAACTTATGTCCGTGCCCATTAATTATTTTGATTCCATTATCGTAGAACGGATTGTGGCTAGCAGAAATCATAATACCGCAATCAAAGTCTTCAGTTCTAGTAACATAAGATACACTTGGTGTGGTGGTTACATGTAGAAGAAAGACATCCGCTCCTGAGGCTGTCAATCCTGCAACTAATGCATATTCAAACATGTAGCTACTCCTTCTCGTATCTTTTCCAATTACAACTCTTGCTTTATGTTCTTGTCCGTAGTACCATCCCAAGAATCTTCCAACTTTAAATGCATGCTCCACAGTCAGAACTTTATTTGCCTCTCCACGAAATCCATCTGTACCAAAATATTTACCCATACATTATCTCCTTTATGCCATTTGAACTTTTGGCCACTTTTTTTGTACATTTGTTCAATCGTTACTATTATATGCGTATTGACCTAATTATTCAACTATTTTTTCCAACTGTTATTTATTTGCATACATGGCTATACAAACAATTTTATTTGCGTTATTATGAGGTCATGAATATACTTTTGGGAGGACAAACCATGAATTTTATTAGTATTTTTGATGTGATCGGACCTAACATGATTGGGCCATCCAGTTCACACACCGCAGGCGCGGTATCTATGGCACTATTAGCTCGTAAATTATTTCCTCACCCTATCCAAAAAGTTACATTTACATTATATGGTTCCTTTGCTAAAACTTATCATGGCCATGGAACGGATCGGGCTTTATTAGGTGGAACATTAGGATTTGCAACTGACGATGTTCGAATTCGGGATGCCTTTTTAATTGCAAAAGAACAAGGGGTCGAATATACCTACCAGATTGATGAGAAAACACCAACTAATCACCCCAATACTGCTGATATCTTATTGGAAAGTTCGGATGGTTTTACGTTATCTGTTCGCGGAGAATCCATCGGAGGGGGGAAAGTCAAAATTGTAAGAATTAATAACATTGATGTTGAATTTACCGGTGAATTCAGCACATTAATTGTGAAACAAATTGACAAGCCTGGTGTCGTGGCACATATCACACAATGTTTGAGCGATCAAAATGTAAATATTGCATTTATGCGTTTATTTCGTGAAGACAGAGGTGCTACTGCTTATACGATCGTGGAATCTGACGAACATATTCCAGAGCAAATTTTAGAGAAAATAGAACAAAATCAGCATGTACATGAACTTATGCTGGTGCAGATATAGGAGGTATAAAATGGACTTTTTAACTGGTGAAATACTTTTAGAAATATGTAAGGAAACAAAGCTTCCTATCTCAGAAATTATGCGTTTACGGGAACTCAAAGTAGGTGGAAGTACTCCAGAAATAATTGACACAAAATTAAAAAGAGCTCTTTCTATTATGTCAGATTCTGTACATGATCCAATCAAGAATCCTCAAGCTTCTATTGGGGGGCTTTTAGGCGGTGAAGCAAAACAGATTACCGAATATGCAGCAACGAACGGTAGTATCTGCGGCGGACCGTTGACAAAAGCCATTACTTATGCAATGGCTGTACTGGAAGTGAATGCAACTATGGGACTTATTGTAGCTGCCCCCACCGCTGGGTCTGCTGGGGTGGTTCCAGGTGTTCTGCTCTCTCTTAAAGAAGAGTATGGCTTAAACGAAGAACAAATACATCGTGGTCTATTAAATGCCAGTGCACTTGGTTATCTTTTTATGCGAAACGCATCTGTATCTGGAGCTGAGGCAGGATGTCAAGCGGAAGTTGGAGCTGCTTCTGCCATGGCGGCTAGTGCTGCTGTGGAAATGCTTGGTGGCACTCCTGAAATGTGTCTTCATGCTGCCAGTATTGCTCTCTCTAATTTGCTTGGTTTGGTATGCGACCCGATTGCAGGATTAGTAGAGGCACCTTGCCAGAGTCGTAATGCTATTGGTGTTTCAAATGCGTTTACTTGTGCTCAACTAGCACTTAGTGGGGTAACTCACCCTATTCCATTTGATGAAATGGCAGAAACCATGTATCATGTAGGACGAGCACTTCCCTTTGAACTAAGGGAAACAGCCATGGGCGGAAATGCAGGAACTCCTACGGGTTGTAAATTGGGTTGTGATATTTGTCAGCATGCTTAATCTTTTTTGTTTAATAAGACAGAGGCCACCGAAAGTGGCCTCTGTCTTAATTAAACAAAAGGTCTTGCCGCTTCAACTGGCATTTCTTTTCCTGTCCACAATTGAAAGCTTTTATACCCTTGCCATAATAGCATTTCCTTACCATTGATGATTTTACATCCTTGCTTTTCTGCATATTCAAGCAATCTTGTTTTTGATGGATTATAGATGACATCCATAACCGTTAACCCCGCCCTTAATACATCCCATTCCTCAACTGGGCTCTTTCCTGTCAACTTACCCATTCCTACTGGAGTTGCATTCGTTAATATATCACTCTCTTTTATATGTTTTCTCAATGTTTCAATATCCGAAAGCTCATGTATATGAACCTGACAATTGGTAGCTTTATTTAATCGATCCACCAATTGAATACCAGTATCAAATGTAGCATCTTTGATTCCAAATAACGCAATCTCTTTCATTCCATCTAACGCACATTGTGTGCAAATAGCAGAGCTGACTCCACCTGTTCCAATTAATGTCATTTTTGTTCCCTGCACCTTAATCCCTTGCGCTTCTAATGTCCGCACATAGCCATATCCATCTGTATTATACCCAATCAACTTTCCATCTTCATTCACAACACAATTTACAGTTCTTCCCAACTCAACCTCTTCGCTAAGAGAATCTAAATATGGCGTAATAATTCCCTTATTTGGCATTGTTACACTAAATCCTTTTGCCCCCAGAACTCGAAGACCTTCTACTGCTTTTTCTAAATTCTCCGGGCCAACATCAAATGCCAAATATGTGTAATCAAGCCCTAGGGCCTTGAAGCATGCATTATGCATCTGTGGCGATTTACTGTGGTTAATCGGTGTACCAAGTACTCCTAAAAATTTAGTGCTTGCACTAACCTCTACTACCTTTTTCCTTTGTTCCATAATTTCATTTCCTTTCAAAAAATGTGATTGTCTATATGTTAAAATATTATCATACTTTCATAGATAGGTCTAATCACACTTTTTTATCAATTGATAACTAAATTTTATCAATCAGTTATACGTTTTACTAAATTCAACAATAAAATCCATGAATTTTTGTGTGGCAGGTGAAATATAATGATTCTTCAACGTGACAATGTATATCTTTTGTCGAAAAAATACATCCTTTGTCTTAATAACGGTTACATGCTTATTGTTCTTGACTGCCTCAACAGGCATAACTCCAAGGCCTTGATTCGCCGATACTAATCCAATCAATGCCATATCTTCTCCAATTTCTCCTACATAATTGGGCCTCAATCCTAAACTATCAAATTGGCGGTCTATTGCTTTACGAATAAACATCCCCTTGTTATAATTAATCAATGGATATTGTAATATTGTTTCAACATCCACATACTCTTGTTCTAAAATTTCATGACCATTTGGTGCAATGAATCCTATTTCCTGTTCCATAAAACTGTGAAATTCTAATTCATACTCTCCTTCTTTATATCCTGCAATTGCAAAGTCAAACTTCTTAAGCTTTAAATCCTCAATAATCCCAATAGAAGGTCCTGGTTTACAAGAAAAATAAATATTGGTGTCTGGGTTTTCCTTTGCATATGCCTGAAATAATTCAGGAATATACGCAACCCCTAAGTTATATATAAATGCAAAGTAAATTTCACCTTCTTCTGGATTACTAAGACGTTTCATTTCCTTTTCACCACGTTCCAAAATAGTCAATGCATCACTGACATATGACAAATATATTTCCCCAAATTTTGTTAACTTTACATTCCGTCCTTGCTTTTCAAAAAGCTTTACCCCAAGTTCTTCTTCCAGACCAGCAATGGATTGACTAAGAGTCGGCTGTGTTACATATAACTCCGCCGCAGCTTTGCGAAAATGATTGGTACATGCTAAATGCTTAAAATAATATAGTTGCTTTAAATTCATCTTATTCCTCTTATCACTGACATACCTGTATTAATTCCTCAATATCCTTACTAATATAATCTGCACCTGCTTCTTCCAGTTCTTTCCTATTGCCATAACCATACAAAACACCTACGCAATCAATTCCTTGTTCTTTGGCACCTATGACATCATGTTTTCGATCTCCTACCATTAAAACTTTGTCTCTATTACGTAAGTTGTTTTTTTCTAAAACATGAGCAATTACATCACCTTTTCTTACCCTTGTTCCATCTAATTCACTACCAACGATATCATCAAAATAGGTCTCCAACTGAAAATGTTCTAATATTCTTCTGGCAAAGACTTCTGGCTTTGATGTTGCTACAAACAACTGTTTACCAGATTCCTTTAATGTACGTAGTAGGGATACTATCCCTGGATATACTTTATTCTCAAAGATTCCTTTTATTTCGAAATAGTCCCTGTACTTTTCAATTGCTATCGTTGCATCTTCAGATGTAAATCCATAGTACTCCATAAAAGAATCCTTTAGTGGAGGTCCAATAAATTTACATAGGGTATCCAGGTCCTCTACAGCAATCTGAAACCAGCCCAATGCATGTGCAACAGATTTTGTAATACCTTCCTTTGGATCTGTCAATGTCCCATCTAGGTCAAATAGTATACTGTTATACTCTTTCATTTTATTCCTCACATATTCTCGTACATCTTCGTTGTTTCTACTCTATTGTATCACGGGTTTACCGCTCAAACAAATCCAATTACTAAAGTTACTTCTCTTCTAATTCTAACAATTCTGTTGGCACACTATAGTCTTTCATCCTATACGTCCTGTGATATTCTTTGGTTTCTAAGTCTTTCCATGTTCGGCACCTATTTTTTGATAAGAATCTAGTTAGTTGATAACAGTCTACCCATATTTCATTATTTCCTTCTTTTTGAGATTCATCAAAAATGAGTTGTAGCCCCCAATGCAAATGTGTTTCATTAATGTTATTCACATTTTCTTTAGAACTATATCCTGTATGCCCCATGTAAGCAATCACATCACCCGCCTGCACTACACTTCCTTCTTCTAAGGACTTGTTATATGGAAAATTCTGACGAAGATGTGCATAATAGTAGTACCTTTTTTTATCAAAGCTTCGGATTCCCAACCTCCACCCGCCATATTGATTCCAGCCAATTGCTTCAATGACTCCTGACTCGATTGCAATAATAGGTGTCCCCGTTTGCCCCATCATGTCATGCCCTAGATGCGGTCTGCTGTAACCATAAGATCTCGATGTTCCAAAGTCATCATAATCACTATACTCATAACCTCTCGCAATCGGTGAAAAGGCTTTTAAACCATATCGCTTTTCCCACTTCTTGGTAATCTCATCTTGCGTCTTCGCTTCTTCTGTTGTTACATCTGATTGTGGACTTTTTCCTTCATCCACCTTAGCATCTTCTATTGGAACCTCTATTTCATACTCCCCAACCATACCGCCTAAAACGGCCGAATATGTTTCCAGATAATAATTATAGTATTTTTTATTCGTAAGTAATAAATCAATTGTTTTCTTTTTATCAATTAATAACTCTGCTAATTCATTTAAATCAGAAGACTTATATTGTGAAAATTCCCCTCCATACTTAGTTCCTAGATACGCTAATAATTCAATCCAATTCAAATGAACTTCTTGTTGGTACGTATCGACATCCCATTGGTATGCTTTTTCTAACGCTTCTGCTGGTACGTCAAAATCCACCCATTTGATAAATTCTTGTTTTGTTGTCTTTCCAGAAGCTTGTTTTACATCGTAACATTGAAATATGTAGAGACCACACAGTATCGTTAGTACAAGTAGTTCTAGACAAATGATTTTCTTTGCCCGCATTTTATTCATTATAACTCCCACAAAAGGATTTCTACATGTTTATTTTTACATTGCTGAAATTATGTACAGTTTATGGTGTTTCCTTGTATCTTTCTTTTCATTTCTATTAATCTCATATTATTGTTACACATGAAAAAAGAGAGCACAAGCTCCCTTTTTACCCATTTATCCACTATTGAATCACTCTAAACACTTGCTCTACCGTTTGTTCTAGATTCCACACGGCATTTTCCATTTTCATTGCTTCCTCTGATACTATCACGTCTTTTTTAGAAGTACCTTAAAAATAGTATTATAAGTATTTTTTATTTACCACACCTGAAAATGTCTAAAACTAAAATCCATAAGACTCATCCCAGCTGAGAAACATACCACTAGAAACATTAATACTACAGCCCAACCATCATATACAAATTCTATTTTTTCACTTCTTGCATTTGCAACTAAGACCTCTATGCCAAGGGATACCAATAATATTGGCCAAAGCCGAAATATAAATCGGTAGTGAAACAAAGGAAAAAAAATGTGAAGAAAAAATAATGTACCAAAACTCACCAATCCAGCTCCAAGTGTTATACTTCCCACTCTATGCGTTTTCATTCATCTCCAACTCCTTCCTTTTTCCCATAATCATATGCAATCCCAGCCAGATAAATCCAATTGCTACTGCTATCTGCGGAACCCCTCTACTAATAATACCAATCACATCCATTAGAAAATCCGGTAATACAAAATATAACATATTCTCCATTGTATTCCACAAAAGTGAAAGCCCTCCAATAATCAATACAATTGCAATTAATTTGCGATACTTTCTTAAGAAATTTTCTTTATCTTCAATAAGACGGTCTACGTGTAAAACATAATCATCTTCTATACTGTAAAATTCTTCTTCCGATAGTGTCTTTAAATTATGAACGTTAAAGAAGCTATAAAACCATATAATAGGTAGCCCCATCAGTATAAATCCAAATCCCAGACCTGAAGCAATTGCAATAATTCCCCAGAATATTGTCATAATACTTAATCCTTGTTTCTTAAATCCCATATACAATTCACCTGCTCCTGGTAGAAGCGAAAAAATAAATAACCAAAAACCTCTTTTTTGTTTTGTCATTTTGTGATACCTCCATTAATTAATTGATTTGAAAACTCATTGATAAATCCTGCTAGTTGATTGCTACTTTCCTTAATCTTTCCAGTTACCTCTTCTATTTTATGAGGTTCTTTTTTATAGTTAATCCTGTCAGTTGTATTTGCTTGGGTAACTGCTATTAGAAGCAGTAATGCACCAATAACTGCAGTCGCTGTTTTTGCACTATAGTAAAATAACTGCATCTTCTTTGATGTCTTTTTTGCTCTTATAGCAGCCTGAATATCCGGCGCCTGACTCCTCGTTAGAATTTGCTCTTTCAGATAAGCCGGAGCTTTCACTCTTGATTCTTGCATCTCCACCACTGCTATTTCCTCTGCGCAATACTCACATTCCGCAATGTGTTCTAATACTTCCATATACTGTTCTGTATTTAATGTTCCTTCTAAAAACCGTTGTAACGTAAGTTGTTCAACATGCATTAATTACTCCTCCTTATCATTTTACGAAGCATAGCTTTGGCACGATATACTTGCGTCTGGATTGTCTTTATGCTTTTTTCTTTGCATGCAGCAATTTCCTGCATCGTAAATTCATTGCAAAAATAGGCAACTGCTACTTCTCGATATGGACTCTTTAGTTTCTGACATAATTGATATACTTGCTGTTTAGATTCATTTTCCAGATAAGAATATTCCGGGGATGATTTACTAGAATCTGGAATATGCAAAAAATACTCCTCTTGTGTTGGTAATACTTTTCGCCCAGATTGCTTTAAAAAGTCCAAGCATTTTCTAGAAGCGATTTTGCATAGCCAGGCTTTTTCAAATGTACGGTCAAAATCATCAAGATTTTTATACGCTGATAAAAATACATCCTGCGTTAAATCTTCTGCATCAAATGGATTGCCTACACACTGCAAACATATAGAATAGATAAGATTTTGATATTGCGCAATTAAATACTCAAAATACTCCTCCAAATTAATGCTCATCGCCCCCTTTCATTTTCTCTCACATATACTATAACGATTCAGGTGATAAAAAGTCTTCAACTTTTTCAAAAATTGTTAATTGGGGACGGGGGCAATGCACATTGCCCCCGTCCCCAATTAACTATAATACTCCATCTGATTTGATACTTCAATCATATGCTTAGCTTTTCAACTTTGTATTGACTTATTATCTTTATTGTAATATTATCATATTGATAATATTACAATAAAGATAATAATAAGAGGTGATTATATGACACAAGATAATTTTGCAAAAAAAATAACAGCTGTTATGATGCATCCTGTTCGATTGCGCATTATTCAAGCAATTGCTCTAAAGGAAGAGGCTACAACTGCACAAATTGCAACTGAACTTTCCGACATTCCCCCTGCCACTTTATATCGACATATGCGGACATTAGAAGGTTATCATTTAATTAAGGTCGTAAAAGAGATTCCCAAACGAGGGACCGTGGAAAAAGTATTTGTCATTAATCCTGATGCATTTCCAAAGGAAAATGAAATTGAACAAGGCGAACAACTTATAAATGCAACTTTTCTATCACTTACCAACTCATTCCACCAGTATTTTGCATCTGGAAACGTTGATATGGTAAGCGATCATTTATTCTTAGGAACTTCTACATTACTTCTCTCCGATGAAGAAATGGAAGATTTTACAGCAAAAATCGGAAGTATACTAAATGAATATTTACAAAACAAAACAACAGAAACACGCAAACCAAGGCGCATCACATTTATCTCATCACCATGTGAGAATGATTAGGAGAAAATTATGTTAAAAATTATGAATTTTTCAAAAAGCTACAAAGGCAACAAAAAAGCTGTTGACAACTTATCATTAACCGTAGAATCTGGTGATATCTTTGGTTTTATTGGTCATAATGGTGCAGGAAAAAGCACCACAATCAAATCTATAGCGGGTGTATTAGATTTCGAGGAAGGCGAAATATTGATAAACGGGACTTCTATCAAGGATCATCCAATTGCATGCAAGAAACAACTTGCTTACATCCCAGATAATCCAGACCTTTACGAACACTTGACAGGAATTCAATATTTAAATTTTATTGCCGATATCTTTCAAATTAGTAGCAATGAACGTACTATTCGTATTCAAAAGTATGCGGATGCTTTTGAAATTACACCAGCACTTGGCGATGTGATTTCCTCTTATTCCCATGGTATGAAGCAAAAAATTGCAATTATCTCAGCACTATTACATCAACCAAAGCTATTAATTCTAGATGAACCATTTGTAGGATTAGATCCAAAAGCCGCTCTGGTACTAAAAAATATTATGCATGAGCTATGTCAAAATGGCAATGCAGTATTCTTTTCTACGCATGTTCTCGATGTTGCAGAAAAGCTCTGTAATAAAATCGCCATTATTAAGGGTGGACAGCTCAAAGCAAATGGAAGAACCGAGGAGCTAATCAAAGACAAATCGTTAGAAGATTTATTTATGGAGGTGACCGAACGTGATAAATAATGTTCTTATTTTAGTGAAAATACAACTGCTTAATCAACTTAAGTGGAATGACATACATCAAAAAACAAAAAAAGAACGATTTCGCTTTTTCCTTTTAATGACGTGTTTTATACTACTTTTCCTTTTGGCTATTGTGTACTCTTATGGTCTTGGATATGGTCTTTGTATTATGGGTATGGAAAAAATCATCCCTGCATATGGACTTTTATTATGTAGCTTGTTAACTATATTTTTTACATTTTTTAAAACCAATGGAATTATTTTTTCAAAAATGGATTATGAATTGCTCATGAGCTTGCCCATCCCCACAAGTACAATTATAGCATCACGCTTTCTGACTATGTACTTGATGAACTTCGCATGTTCCTTACTTATAATGGTTCCACTTGGCGTTTCATATGTACAATTTGTAAACCCTACTTTCCCCTTTTATATTATGTGGATTATTGGCCTTTTTATTGCCCCTCTATTTCCAACTACCCTGGCTGCAATCTTGGGGGCTTGCATTACCTTTTTTGCCTCAAAATTCAGGCATACCACTATGGTATCAACCATATTAACTTTACTTCTGGCACTTGTAGTTCTTTCTAGCTCCTTTTTCTTGTCCTATCAGGGCCAAGCGGGCAATATCACCTTGGATCAGATGACTGACCTTGGTACTTACCTAGGAAATGCTATCAATACAATTTACCCACTAAGTAATTTATTTACGAAAATGTGTGTCACATATGATATGACCTCTTTTATCATTTTTATTAGTTTTTCACTTGGCTGGTATTTTCTATTTCTTTTTCTTCTTGGTAAGAAATATAAGTCAATAAATACTAGCATATACACCCATAGTGCTAAGACAAATTATAGCATGCAATTCTTACAAAGTAATACACCACTAAATGCACTATACAAAAAGGAATGGAAGCGCTTTCTTGGATGCAATGTCTATGTGGTAAACATTGGAATGGGAATTATTATGACTTTATTATTGTCTATTTCCTTACTTTTTATAAAGACTGCAACCATAGCAGATACCATGCAGATACCCGAAGATTTGTTATTCAAATTTTCCAGTATTTTCGCACCATTTGTGATTAGCCTTTTAATTGGTATGAGTACAACAACAAGTGTTGCATTATCCATGGAGGGCAAAAATATATGGATTATAAAATCTCTTCCTATAAATATTGGAACACTGCTAACTAGCAAAATATTAGTGAACTTAACATTAACAATTCCAACCTGTTTCATTAGCTCAACGCTACTCTCTATACGATTTGGAACAAGCGTTATGAATATTGTCTGTATCTACCTATATCCGCTGATATTTTCTGTGTTTGCTTCCTGCCTTGGAATGTATGCAGATACAAAGTTGCACCAATATGATTGGTCCTCTGAAACGGCCTTAGTAAAGCAAAGTATGAACTCCATGATTGGAATATTGGGTTGTTCTATCTTGGGAGCTCTTCCTGCACTTCCTGTGTTTTTACTACGAGATTATTTGTCAACGACTGCTATAACTTTAGGCTTTTGTTTCTTTTTTATCATTGGTATTCTATGGTTATATAAAAAACTACAACTTGCTAAATTATAATACTAAACATTTCTATAAAAACGTATGATTTCGGAAAAATCATACGTTTTTTATTGGAAAACTAGTTTCTTATATCTTATTTTTATAAAAATAATTTTGTTAAATTGGTAAATAAAAAACAAATACATATTCCAATTGCGGTTGGAATTATAAATGCAAGTATGGTCCATTTCCAACTTCCAGTTTCCTTCTTCATCGTCAAAAGGGTTGTGGAACATGGCCAATGCATTAATGAAAATAGCATCGTACTAATTGCAGTAATGTACGTCCATCCATTTTCTACCAAAAGGTTTTTCAAGCTCTCCAAATTATTGAGTTCCACAATGCTCCCTTGGCTAAGATATACCATAATCATAATTGGCACTACAATCTCATTTGCTGGAAATCCTAAAATAAACGCCATTAATATCACACCATCTAGACCTAATAATCTAGCAAAGGGATCAATGAAGTCCGCACAATACCTTAACAAGCTGATATCACCCACTGTTATATTTGCCAAAATCCAAATAATGACCCCGGCAGGAGCAGCAACGACTATTGCACGCCCAAGAACAAAAAGCGTTCGATCAAATATAGAATGAACAATGACCTTTCCCACCTGTGGCTTACGGTAAGGCGGTAATTCCAACGTAAACGAAGATGGTATCCCTTGCAATATTGTCTGAGATAACAACTTTGAAACAATAAATGTCATAAGTATACCAAGTAAAATGATGAACGTTAATAAGCCTGCAGCTTTGATGGAACCTAGTATTCCCCCCGTGGTTCCAATAAAAAACATCGTAATGATGGCTATCAATGTTGGAAATCTACCATTGCATGGTACAAAGTTATTGGTAAGCATCGCAATCAGACGTTCTCGTGGCGAATCAATAATTCTGCATCCTACAATACCAGCTGCATTGCAACCGAATCCCATGCACATTGTTAAAGATTGTTTGCCACAAGCACAGCACTTTTTAAAAGGGTTATCTAAATTATATGCTACCCGTGGTAGATACCCTGCATCTTCCAATAATGTGAATAACGGAAAAAATATTGCCATGGGTGGTAACATCACAGATACCACCCAGGCAAGCACCCTATACATACCTAGAACCAACATACCATGCAACCAGTTTGGTGCACCCAAATAGGCAAATACCTCAGTCAGCCTATCTTGTATCCAGAATAATCCCTTGGCTAACAATTGGGATGGATAATTCGCTCCTACAATTGTCATCCAAAATATTCCTGCTAACAATAATACCATAATAGGATAACCCATCCATTTACTTGTAAGTATACGATCTAATTTTCTATCTGACTCATTATAATTTTCTCTTGGGATAGTCACTACCTCATGGCAAATATGTTCTGCTTCCATCACAAGATCCGACACCATATAATCTTTTAACTGATTGGTATTGATTCCTTTACTATCTAATAAGGCTGTTGCTTGTTGCAACGCATAAACTATCTCGGAGTCCTGTTCCAAGCACCACCCTAGATATGCTTGCAACTCCTGTATTAGGGAATCATCATAATCCAATAGTTTGAGACTGAGCCAACGAGCATTCATATTTTTAATCTTCTTACTTCGAATCACAGGTTCTACAATAGCAATGGCTTCTTCAATAGGGTATATATATTGAACGTGCAAAGGATTTGTTGCAATAGCACCTTCCACCAAATCATCCACCTGTTTCATCAGTTCCTCTAAACTCTTCTTTTTTCTAGCAGTGGTCCCTACTACTGGAACACCCAATCGCATAGATAATTTAGATAATTCTATCTGAATCTGTTTTCGTTTTGCCTCATCCATTAAATTGACACATACTACAACGCGCTTGGATATCTCTAGGGTTTGAAGCACAAGATTTAGGTTTCTTTCCAAACAAGTTGCATCACAGACAACCACTACTACATCCGGTTCTCCAAAACAAATAAAATTCCGCGCTACTTCCTCCTCCGCCGAATGTGCCATTAAGGAATATGTGCCTGGAATATCTACCATTACATAAGAGTGTTGTGCTGTTTTACAATATCCTTGTGCGTTGATTACCGTCTTTCCCGGCCAATTACCTGTATGCTGATTTAATCCTGTTAGATTATTAAATACTGTGCTTTTCCCAACGTTTGGATTACCCGCAATTGCAACAATCCAGTCATTAGGTGTTTGTCGTTTGATTTCTAATTCCGAATCTAAAGTATGAATCCCTACCGAATGATTTGTCAATCCCATAACTCACCTCAACATTTGCTAAGAATAAATAATAATATTATCACAGTCTTCCGAGCGGATTGCAATCACCGCACCACGTATCAAAAAAGCAGTAGGATCCCCACCTGGACTTCTCCCTAGGCATTCTACTTCCGTGTCTGTAATTAAACCGATATCTAATAACCTCCTTCGAATGCTTCCTGTTGACTGTAATTCCTTAATAATTGCTTTTTGTCCCGGATTTATGTCGTTTAAGTTACTAACTTTTATCATAAAACACACACTCCTTAATAATATTAGGATAAGGAAACTTTTTTTCCTAGTGCTATTATATTGAACTTTAAAGATTTTGTTACTTAACTTAACAATTTGTGAGGTATTAATTATGAAAGATTACGATGGCTATTATACATTAAAAGGATACCAATTAATTGAAGGCGACACTCTTACCTCTTCCATGGAAGATTATCTTGAGATGATATGTAGAATATTACAAGTGCAAAGCGTAGTGAGAATAAATGAACTTGCAACAAAATTGCATGTAAAGCCCTCTTCTGCTTCTAAAATGGTACACAACCTTAGCCGGACTGGATATATAGAATTTTATAAGTATGGATATATTACCGTCACCCAAAAGGGACAAGACGTCGGCGAATATCTACTTTATCGGCATCTTGTCCTACATGATTTTTTATGTTTACTAAATAATACAGAAAATGAATTAGAGCAAGTGGAAAAAATAGAGCACTTTATTAATACCAAGACTCTTCATAATCTAAAATTGCTTACAGAGCAGTTAGTTTCTATGAATTTTGTGCTTTAACTTCAGATACATTTTTATTCATGGCTCTCCATTTAAAAGCTTTTCTATTTATTCTATCTAAGCTATAACTAACTATTCAGCCACTCTTAATCGTTCTACAATACTTTGTCTATTGGTCACACTATACAGGAATAGCGGAATCATGATTCCTAATACAAATAGTATAGGAATTGCAACTAAAAGTGGTCATACTACAAGATGATGACTTAAAAACCATACTTGTTGGTTGATCAAGTCCACCCAACATATGAAGTAATGTAGATTTCCCACTTCCAGAAGTACCAACAATGGCAAGAAACTGGCCTTTTTCTACTGTAAGATTTACTCCATCTAATGCATGAACAGCAGTTTCGCCCTTTCCATAAATCTTTTTTAGTTCACTTGTTCGTAATATGTTCATATGAGTACCCGCCACAAAAAAGTCTGTATTATATTCCTACAATACAGACTTTAACACAACAATCTTTCCAATTCTTTATAGACTCTAACACTTTTGACACATTTCTCCCTGCTGCGGTAAAAATACAGAAAACGTTGTTCCTCCTTGTGGAAAAGAAGATACCTTGATATAACCTCCCTCATTCGTAATAATCTGGCGCGCCAAATATAATCCGATTCCCACACCATCACTATCACTAACGAAAGGCGATCGATAAAAACGTTGGAATATAATCGCTTGTTCCTCCTCTGGAATCCCAATTCCTGTATCTGTTATATCAATTTTGCAGAAGAGTTCATAAGCTTGAATTCGTATCTTCACTGCCCCTCCTATTGGTGTGTATTTTACAGCATTATCCACAATATTATAAATAGATTCTGTTGTCCATTTACGATCAAAATACGCTTTTTCTTGGGTAGGCTCTATCAATAAACTAATTTCCTTTGCATCGGCACTTGGTTTGATTTGTCCACATACACTATCAATTACTGACTGTATATAGTCTTCTTTGGGATGTAATACAAATATACCAGCTTCTAATCTGGATGTTTTTACAAGAGATGTAACTAAAAAATTCAACTTCCCTGCTTGTGTATTTAGCGCGTCCACACACGGTATACTTTCATGCGGCAAGTTCTGTTCACTTAAGAGTTGTGCATACAGTAGAATGTTAGCTATTGGAGTTTTTGTCTGATGAGAAATATCCGCGATCAACTCTTTAATTCTATCTTTTTCTTCCTTCATATTGTTGGCCTCTAGCTCGTTATTTGAAAGATAACACGCTAATCTTGTTTCGATTGCCGAGAGACGACTTTCGTCAAAAGCATTTTCAGTAAACGTTCCGTCTATAGCAGCATTTACCATTTCCTCTATCCTTACTAATATACTTTTCACTTTATTACGACTGATTTGTATCACTACAATGCAACTTACAATCATCAATCCAGAGACAATTACCAAAATCAGATTTATGATATCCATATTATTTTACCACCCATGTATATCCAATTCCATATACTGTTTTTATGTATTGAGGAGTAGCAGGAGTTTCCTCCAACTTGTCACGGAGCCTTTTGATCGTTACAGATAATGCATTTTCATCAACATACTCTGCTGCATCTGTCCAAATATGATCTACTAGGTTGGCACGTGGAACTGTTTTCCCCCGGTTCTCTACTAGAATACACAATAACTTTTGTTCCGTTTTGCTCAGTTCAATCATTTGCTTTCCCTTCCAAAACTCCATTTGATGAAATCCAAATGTAAAGTCATCAATGACAATCTCCTCTTTGGGATGTCCTACGGACTTACGTAACTGCGTATTTACTCGTGCCCGAAGAACGGCAAGGCTAAATGGCTTTGTAATATAATCATCTGCCCCAAGTTCTAATCCTGTTACAATATCTGTCTCCATATCATTTGCAGTTAATAGGATTACTGGTACTGATGATTTCAATCGAAGTTCCTTCAAAAATTCCAATCCACTACCATCTGGCAAATTAACATCCAATATAATTAAGTGAATATGAAATGTATCCAACTTTTTACTTGCATCTAGAATGGTATGAACTTGTGTAATATTCATATCATTACTTTTTAATGCAATTGCAATTCCATGACACAGCATTTGGTCATCTTCTACGATCAATAATTCTTTCATTGTTTTTACTCCTCATAAGGAACTGTTATAATTCTTTTTAATCTAATAAGTGTATTATATCATGCTCCCTGACACATATCAGCTGTTAAACTTCTTTTGTAACCAAGTTTTGAAATTTATTAAGGAAAGACCACTTTTATTGATCCATTTCTTTATTTAATCTGTTATTAGCAAAAGCAAAGGACAACCCTGCAAGTAAAGTAAGTACGACTATTGATAGTATGATTTCATTTCTTTGAACTGTTCCATATAAAATAATTGAGCGAACACTATTGATGACATGTGTGAATGGATTAAGATTTATCACTACCTTTAATAGTCCACCAATCTCATTGACTGGAAATAGTGCAGAACTTAAGAAGAATATTGGTAAAACAATAGCATTCATAAATGTTTCATACATCATCTCATTAGGCAGGATCAAACTAATTGCATAAGCCATACCTGCCATAAAAAAAGAGGTTAAGAACACCAATAAAATAATGATACCTAAACCTATTAGATCATGAAATAAATTGACAGAAAAAAATAAACCAATGACACTCATAATAGATACTTCTAGAAAAGAGCACAGTATGGCTTCCAATAATTGTCCTACTATAATAGAACCTCTTTCAATAGGCGCTATCAATATCCTATAAAAGCTACCATCAGCTTTCATCATATAATTCATCATTCCACTACTCCCGCAAGTTGAAAAACTTACTAAGATAATTAATCCGGAAAAGATAAATGCTGTGTAATTTTTAATTCCTGTATTCCTCATTGTTTCTTCTGCAACTGCACTATATAGTACAAGCCATAAAATGGGCTGTAGTATGGTAATTATAATTGTGAAACGATTATGAAAGCGCCATTTTATATTCTTTTTCAAAATTGTACAGACACTCATTCTATTGCCTCCTTTTCTGTCAATCTTACAAATATACTTTCTAAAGTAGGCTGTGATATTTCAATGCCTCTAAATAAAATTTGGTTGTCCAACAAAAAGGAGATGAATGTTCGAAAATCTTTTGCACTATCATTTGTGGTTATAGTAATTGTAGTATTTTCTAGAACAATCTTATGCTCATAATATGTCTTTGTTAATAGTTTTCTTGCCGCGTTTGCATCTTCTTTTGTAGCGAACCTAATTTCTATATTCTCTTGACGTAAATAACATTTTAATTCAGACGGCGTACCTTGTATTGCTTCTCGACCATTTCTCATAATGCAGATCGTGTCGCTTAAGTTGTCTGCTTCTTCCAAATAGTGAGTGGTCAAAAAAATAGTTGTTCCAAAATTATCACGTATCTTTTTTACCATGTTCCACATTGCCATGCGTGACTGAATATCCATACCAACAGTCGGCTCATCTAAAAACAAAATCTTAGGATTTGACATCATATTCATGGCAATATCTAATCGTCTTTTGATACCACCAGAATACGAAACAACAGGATATTTCAAATAGTGCTTTAAATCAAATTCCTCAATCAGTAAATCCATGCGCTTTTTTGCTTCTGCTTTAGGGACGTTGTATAATCTCCCTTGAAACAGCATGTTCTCTTCTAAGGATAAGTGCGTATCAATAGACGTTTGTTGTGCTACACATGCAATATTTAGACGAATAAATTCGGAGTTTTTGAGAATATCCTTTCCAAATATTGTAACACTTCCAGATGTAGGCTTTAAAAAGGTAATTAATATGTGAATCAATGTAGATTTTCCCGCACCATTTTGCCCCAATAAAGAAAAAATTTCTCCTGGTTTTACGGTTAAATCTAAATTGCTTAATGCTTGTACGCCATTTTTGTATGTCTTACTCAGATTTTGCACTTGTATAGCATTCATGTTTATTCCTCCTTAATTGGGATTTGGACTTCAGTAATAGCAACCCATACTTCTGAATGTCCTTTTGTAGGATTTCCATCATATATTGGATATACTTCAATATCTGGAAGTCCAGCATATTCATAGCCAGAAAATAGCAACCACTCCGTATAGAAACGTTTGAAGACACTTTGTACATTTTCTTTTAAAAATCCGTCATTTTCAAAGATGACCCAAGTAGAAGCTGGTATATAATATTCATGCATACCAGCTGGAACGGCATTGCTTGTAGCTGAAGCTATATAGTAAAAGATATTTTGCGGATTTTCATATACACTTACTCCTAAGATACCAGCAGGACTTTTATTCCCTAATTCCGCTATTGTTTGAATTTCGTGATTTTTCATTGTACTGCTCCAAAAGTTAGGGACTTTTTTTTGATTGTCTTCCATATCTTCTGACAAATCAGTACGTATCCCAACAATACGCATTGCTTCTTTCTTCTCAATATGATACTGCATAGCATTACCTCCTGTAACTTCGATAGAAAATCTTATTGCTGGATATGCATTCAAAGTAGCGCCCAGATCTTTTGCCATAGTGGGCGCAATCCCATGAACGGATTGAAATGCTCTATTAAATGATGTGGGAGAAGCATACCCATATTTAAGAGCGATATCTAATACCCTACTATCAGTCCTTTGAAGTTCAAACCCAGCCTGCGTCATTCTTCGACGTCTGATGTATTCAGATAACGAGACACCAGCAACATAGGAAAAAAGTCTTTGAAAATAAAAAGTGGAACAACAAGCTCTTTTCGCTATTTCATCAGAAGATATTTCTTTATCTAAATGACTTTCCACATATTCTATGGCATTACTTAAGTTCTTTAACCATTCCATTGTTTTACCTCCCTGTATAGAAGCATACCTTATTTAGAAAATTTATTCCTCACTTCTTGTGCCCTCTTTTGTAAACTTTTTCATGGAAAAAATCCTTCCCCACTAATCATTTAATGCTCATTAAGCACCGGAAATCTATCGACTAACTTCTATATACAATTTGTTTTGCACTGGTACACGCTTTGATATCTAATTCCGTTTGTTTATAAAATTCCCTGAATTTTTTGGGACAAGTTATAATGAGTTCTGGCAACTCATCTTTCATTGACATTTGCTGCTCCGTCTTTTTTCTTCGAACTCCACCTATTAATTCTTGGATATGCTTTCCGAATTCAATATATATACTTTGTGTTTCAGTCGTATTCCACAACATCTGATGTATCGACATCATACTTTCATGCTTTTTATAAAAGTCTTGATAAATATAATCGGTTACATACGGTGTGTAAATTGCATATAATTTTAGTATGCCTAACAAACCATTGTACAGCGCATATTGACCGGAATGTCTTTGTTCAATCCCGTGTTTATCCGGTTGATAAAGTCTTTCTTTTACAATTTCAATATAGTAATCACAAAAATCTTTCCAGAATAACTCATCAATTTCATGCCTTGCCTGACCTATTTCATAATGCTCTAGAAGCTCTGTAACTGTTACAGTTGTTTCATTTACTCGTTGCAAGATCCATTGATCGATAGGCAGTAAGTTCGCTTTTTCATAAGGATTTGGTCTTACATAGTCATCCAACTGCATAATCGCAAATTTGGAAGCATTATATATTTTTGTTATGAATCTTTTGGAAAGTTTCAATTCATCCTCGGTAAAAAAGGTGTCCGTTCCCAGTTTGCTATTGGCCGCCCAATATCGTATTGCATCTGCCGAATGATTTTCTATCAATGTCATAGGAGTATTGGAGCCATTATTCTTAGATTTACTTATTTTTTCTCCTGGTTTTGCTAACACAAATCCACTGATCATAATGTCTTTCCAAGGAATATCGCCTGTATGATATAAACTCTTTACAATGGTATAAAATGCCCATGTTCGAATGATTTCATGGGCCTGATTTCTCATTCCCATTGGAAGTATTTCTTTAACAATATCGTTATCTTCTCCATATTTAGCATTGATCAAAGGCGTTAAAGAAGACGTCGCCCAAGTATCAAATACAGCATCTTCTGGAATAAAATCGTTACACCCACATTCACACTTTTTTAGAGGTTTCTCTTCCAGTGGATGAACTGGGAGTTGCTCATATTCTGCAAAAATTGGCTTTTTGCACTCCTTGCAATACCATACTGGGAATGGTACTCCAAAATATCTTTGTCTTGAAATACACCAATCCCATTTTAGATTTTCCACCCATATCTTATATCGATTTTTCATATGTTCTGGGTGCCATTTTATTTCATCCGCTGCTTGCAATAATCTTTGTTTTTCCGATAATACATCGATGTACCATTGGTTTGAGGGAATAATCTCAACCTCGGTACCACAGCGTTCATGCACTGCAACAGTATGATTCATTCTTTCCTGTTTTACAAGCAATCCTTTTTCTAGTAAAATTTCAATTATTCTAGCTCTAGCTGACTTCGTTTTCATTCCACCAATGTACAAAACATTCCTATTTATCACTCCACCTTGCATGATTGTTTCTTTATAAGGAAGATTGTACTTCTTATACCACTCCAAATCTGTTGAATCACCGAAAGTTGCACACATAACAACTCCCGTCCCCTTTTCCATTGAAACAGATTCATCGGCTATAATGGGTATTTCGAAGTCATACAAAGGTACTGTGGCCTTCTTTCCAATAAAGTCACCATATCTAGAATCTTCTGGATGCACAAAAATGCATACACATCCATAAAGTAATTCTGGTCTTGTGGTAGCGATTAATAACTCCCCTAATGATGTTCTAAAATTCAAATAGTTAAATGTTGTCTCACATTCTTTTGTCTCTAACTCCGCCTGTGCAATAGACGTTTGACACTCCGTACACCACAAAACTGGAGATTCTTTCATGTATACCTTTTGCATTTTTACTAGCTCTAAAAATGATCTCTGCGATATCTTTTGTGACAAAGAAGAAATTGTTTGATACTGGAGTGACCAATCAACACTAAACCCAAGTCTCTTCCACAGCATTTTGAATTCATCTTCATATTTTTCAATAGTATTCATGCAGCGATTGCTAAACTCCGTTCTGGATACGTCTGCCGCCCTAATATTCTCGTCCTTTTCTACTAAACGTTCAGTAGGAAGGCCGTTATCATCAAAACCAAAGGGATAGAACACATCAAACCCTTGCATCCGCTTAAATCTAGCTATCATTTCCGCTTGTGTGTAAGAAAACACGTGACCTACATGAAGCTTCCCACTTACTGTTGGCGGCGGGGTATCAATAGAAAAAATTTTTCTATATTTACCGTGTTGGTATTTGTAAATATCATTTTCCTCCCACATTTTTCCCAATTCCACTTCTGCCTTTTGAAAATCATACTTCTTATCCATGATGGATACCTCCTATAAAAATAATTACAAAACAGACAAAAAATTCGCCCTAAGCTAATGCTTAGGGCGAACTAACGTGTCCGTGGTACCACCTAAATTCAGAAATACTTCTGCTCTTATTACAATACGGGAATATCATTGGATTCCGATATCGCTTCCCTAGATAACGGTGGGAATTTCCGTTGGAGTCTACTAAGATCATTCTGTTCAATCCAAAGCTCAAAGGCTACTTCCATGCTCCCTTCACGAAGATTTCCACCAACCATCTTCTCTCTATTCTTCCAGAATAACATGTACTCCTCCTCGTCAACGCTTTTGCCTGCAATTGTTAATAACAATTGTATCACAAAAGAATTATGTGTCAACCCTACTTTTAAACGATCTTACCTGCGTCATAAAATTATTATCTTTTAATTTATGTATTTATCGTTCTCTATTATCATTATTGTGCCATTCATTCATACAAGCATTTATAAATAATATAAAAAAACCTCCCAAAACAAATGTCTTGAGAGGCCTGAATTGTGTTGAGTTGTAATACAGTTTTCTGGATATTATCTCTTTGATAGCTGTTTGCGAACTGTAGAATCGCATGAATGCTGGATTCTTGGATAGCGATGTTAGTTACGTGTGATTTATCCACGACATCTCACAGCGTCTCAGGACATTTTATATTCTGACTCAATTACAATTCTTTATCTTCAATTAAATCTTTCAATTCTTCCTTACTTGGCAAAACTGTTTGGTACTTGCTTGCAAATATCTGATTGTTATCTTCCGGCAAAGTCATTTCGACAATAGCATCCTTTTTATCTTTACAAATAATAATACCGATTGTAGGATTTTCTTCTTCTAATTTCACCTTACGATCGTAGTAATTTACATACATTTGCATCTGCCCCAAGTCTTGATGCTTCAGATGTCCGATTTTCAAATCAAATAACACAAAACTTCTTAGAATCCTGTTATAGAACACTAAATCTACATGATAATGCTCTTCTTCAAAAGTAAATCTTACTTGTCTTCCAACAAAGGTAAATCCACGTCCTAATTCCAGTAAGAATTTTTGCAAATTATCAATAATGCGGTTTTCTAATTCTGTCTCCGAATATGTGACTAATTCTGGCAATCCTATAAACTCTAATACATATGGATCTTTAAAAATATCCCGTGGATTTTCAATAAGTTGCCCTTCCAAAGCTAATTTCATTACTTCATCTTTATCCCTGCTCAAAACCAAGCGTTCATATAGCGAACTGCTAACCTGCCTTGCTAATTCACTTTTGCTCCAACCATTTCGATATGTCTCAATCTCATAAAAATGTCTCTCATCAACATCCGAAATACGCATAAGTACAAGATAATGTGACCAGCTTAAATAAAATTTTCTACCTTCGATTGTTTTTGGCAATTTATCAGATTGGGGAAACGCTGTTTCCCCAATTGTGTCTTTGGAAAATACTTTGTAAAAACGACGCATAAGCTTCAAATTATCTAGAGAAAATCCTTTCCCAAACTCTTCTGTTAATCGACTTGATAAAGTATGCAGTATATATTTACCATACTCCGCTCTTTCTTTACCTTGCTGCTCTTCTTCAACTATTATTCGTCCAGCTTCATAATAGGAATATACCATGGTCATGTTAACAGCAGTCACTAGATTTTTCTTGGCACTTTTGAATAAATCAACTACTTCATTAATAAATTTTTCACTTTTGATTTCGTCCATATATCTCCTTTCCAGCCAAATGGAAACTTTTCTCTCTTATAAATATTGATTTCGTTGCCTATACGCCTCATAAAACATAACTGTAGCAGCACATCCTACATTAAAAGAGCTTGCAAATGAAGATTCAACCATCGGTATAGTTCCAAGAATATCACAGCTCTCAGAGAATGCGTTACAAAGCCCATCTGTTTCATTTCCTACCATAAACATAACAGGATCCATCATATTAATCTCATATAGGGGATTTTCTTTATGTGCCGTCGTCCCAATTGTTTGAAATCTTGGGTATTTTCGTTTTAATGCCTTAATCAACTCGATTGCTTTTGTACTTTCTGGAAGTCTAATAATTTTGGTTTTAAAAAAAGAACCCATAGATGATGTCACAACATCAGGATCATATAAATCAACTGAATGGCCCGTTAGAATTAGTAATTCTATTCCCAATGAATCGCATGAACGAATAATCGTTCCTAAATTCCCCTTATTTGACGGCCTATCAAACAATGCCAATACAGGATTGGAAGACAACTCCTCAATATCTATCGTATCGTCTCTCATTTTAACAATTGCCATTAATTCAGAAGTATCTTCCTTTCCGCTTATCTCTTTCATTAATTCTAGTGAAAGATTATAATTAATCGATGCTTTTACAGATGAAATTATACCACTAGCCCAATCTGAACAACCTAATTCTTCGCTGTATAGAAATGATTCAATCTCCCACTTATTACGGATTGCCTCATTAATATTTCGTACCCCTTCTACAATAAACTCGTTATACTTGAACCGCTTATTTCTATTTGACTTAAGAACAACAATTTTCTGAAACACATTATTTCTTGCGATTATTTTCTCTGTTTTTGTCATGTAATATCCTCCAAAATCAATCATATCAATTTATATATCTCAAATTTTCGTTTTCCAATTATATTTTTTTCAAATCTTTTCCATTCGTCATTATTAACCTTTTCATGCTTATCCATTGAAATTGCTAGAATTGTACTCGGATTTGCGATTTTTGATAATTGTTTCATCATAATGCTAATTCCTGATTCTTGTTCACCTTTCCAATCCACCAGATTACCATATGGCACATCGGTTATGATAATATCAATTTTCTTATCTATATTCTGTGGTGTAGTACAATCAGCCTCAAAAATATCAATATTAATATCATGCTTAATAACGTCTTTAATTCTTTTTGCACTTTCCAATGCCTCACTATGAGATGCCTTATTATACAACTGCAACATCTCTTCAATTTCGTCTATTCGCTTTTGTAATCCAGCTTTTGATAGCAAATCTGTATTTTTCTTTGCATACTCTATCATTTGTTTATCAATATCACTACCAAGGATGTCAGCAATCACTTCATTATTGCACAAGCCCAATACGGTTAGTGAATATCCACCCCCGCAACAAGGATCATAAATTGTCAAATCTCTTTTATTTTCGCAATAATAAATGCACCTTCTAAAAATCTCATTTATAAGCCTTACAGGGAAATTAGGTATTCCACGTTTTCCATATAAAACTCTTCCACTTGAGTAATCTTCAAAATTATCATTTTCGCAAAACTTATATTCCACTTTTTAACCATCCTCTGTCTATCATAATGTTTTTTACTATGTCCGCATATTCTAGGTTGCACCATACAATAGTATAGTAGCTCGTTTTCCCCACTCTTTTCAAAGCACTATACCGGTGATTCCCATCCGTTAACACCAAATCTATTCCATCAAATTGAGCAATAAGGGGCGGCATGTCCCAACCCTGTAATTTATGCATAATTTTATCCACTTTATAATTATAATACTTTAATTCATTGTCATCCAAAATATCTTTTTCAATTCGCACTGTTTTAATCTCCTCGAGCGGAATACAAATAGGGTTAAAATATTTCCTATCCTCTAATAGCAATCCATCTGCTAAAGCGAAATTTGGATTTGGCATATCTCCAACCTCAGCTCGCAAAAACTTCTGAACCCATTCATCTAGTTTTCCATTTTCATAATATATAAGTGCCTCACTAAAGGTAAACTCCATCTATCATCAAACCTCTTTATTCAGTCAAATTTTTCATACGTATTTAGTATATCAAATTATACCAATTACTTCTACACCATTTTATCTTATAGTTAAAGTAGCCTCAGACTTTTATTCCAAGGCTACATATTTTACCTCCTTAAGTTCTTATCTGTCTTCTTAATTTGCCTTTCTAACACTTCCACACTTCCCTGTATCTGCTCCAACGTTCCAATCCGATTCTCTGAACAAATCTCATCCTTCAAATTCTCTACCCTGTAAATTGCCTTTGTCTCTATATTCCGAAATGCCTCCAGCTTATAACTATATCCACCCGGATCATCCCGAAATACTGGAGCAACTTCGCCTTTGCTTGTATTCCATCTCATCAATCGAGGAAACCAGCAAAAACCTTCTTGAACCATTTCCTTAAAAGATAATAGCAGCTGTCCCAAGGTTGAAAGAAAGCTTCGAAAAGAATTTCCAGCTGTAATACTTTCTCCTCTTTCCACTGTGTTTGCAAATTCCTCTATGTCTGGTTGAAGCGGTAAATACGACTGAATTATTTTCTTTACAACTTCCAGTAATTCCAGAAAGGAACTTTTTTGTTTTAGTTCTTCATCTGTAATTTCAAGTACCAGCTTCTTTGTTTCCAGTTGTGTGTCTAGTGATTCAACCATTTTCTTTTTATCCGTCATATCTGATTGAATTTCTTCGTCCATTTCATCATACTGGAGTTTCAAATTGGTCAATTTCTGTCTAGCAGAAACTACGGAAGTTTCTAGAAATTGCTTTTGAGATTCCACCTTTTGAAGATTTTGAAGTTCCTGCTGTACCTTATATTCTGCTACCGATAAATCATGATTCCTGCCCTTTTTCTTATCTCCAATCATTTCATGAATATTAAACCGAAAGCAGGATCTTGCTTCTTCTCGAAGCTTATCTTGCAGTACAACCGATAGGGTTGATGGTGTAAATACATTTCGCTTTGACACCTTTTTTGCCAACCCTTTCTTTGTACCACTCCATACTGGAACTCCTACCACATGCATATGTGGACTAGCTTCATCAAAGTGGATTACGGCATTGGCAACCTTGAAAGCTGGTAGATTCTCTCGTAATTTAGAAAGTAGATATGAATATACATTTTGCATCCACACTTTACTTTCTTCATGCTCTTCCCAAAATTGTTTATCTCCACATTGAAAGATAATTTCCACCGCCATATCCTGATCCAGTTTAGCAACATGTTCAAAATAATCTTCAATTCTTCGTTCTGGTCTTTTTTGTTTCTCGTTGTATTCTCGGACGACTTCATCAAATTCTTGTTGGTAAATATTTCTTACATCCTGATATAGATTCTCGGTTCCTTCTAGTAGTATAATATTTTCAGAACTGTAGCCATCAGATTTGTATTTACGAAGATTATGCTTTGCCACTCCTTGTAATTTGCTCTTGCTTGTTATTGCACTTTTACCATTGCTGATATGTGCTGAATAAGAAACGCTACCCATAGGTATTCTCCTCCTTTATCTGTTGTTCCTCCGGAGAAGTGCTTGTTATCATCTTAGCTTTGCCGAAGATGATAACCCCCTAGCAGTTTTGGCAAACCAAAACGGCGGGGGCTCTCCGAGGGTTATATTGCTACCCGCAACAGTTTAACATTCTGTTTCTTTAGGATTGCAAATTCTAAACTCTTTTCAAGAATTTAGAATCCGCTTTTCCTAGAACACAAACTGTTAAACTCTTTTCTCCGGCATACTCCATATCCAATATTGTTTACCGTCCGACTGCTTTCTCTTATCTGCTACAATTCCCAGTTTCTTCTTTGCCGCTAGTAAGGTATTCCGTTTAATTCCCTGACTGGCTGCATCTTCTTCAATCTGATTGGAAGAAACTTCGGATACTATCTTGAAATACTCTGTGATAAAAGAAACAGCTATGTCAAATTTCTTTTTTCCTCTACCCTCCTGTCCACATAGTAATTCATCTACTGTTATGTCATAGGCTCCGATACATTCAAATCCATTATCTTCTGTTAGTTCAAATCCTATGGTATCTCCTGCTGGTGCCAGACTTGATTTATCTTGTGCCATAATTCTGATGTTTGGTTTATCTTTAAGCCTTGCTACCAGAAGAACACTTCTAGCAGTTGCTTGAATATCAATAGAGCCCAGTCCTCGATACGTTGATTTAGTGCCAGAAGCCTTATTCATATGACCGATAAGAATAATTGCACATTGATACTTGTCAGCAATTACTCCCAACCGCTTTAATACTGGTCTGATTTCATTTGCCCTGTGCATATCTACTGTTGCCCCGATATATGCCTGTATTGGATCTAAAATGATTAGCTTTGCCTTTGTCTCAATAATTGCTTGCTCCAATCGTTCATCGCTCATGGTCAGTTCCTTTTCTGACTCATCAATGACTCGGATTTTGGAACAATCAGCTCCTGCCTGTTCTAATCTTGGCTTTATCGTGTCTTCCAGCCCGTCCTCTGCTGTCTGATAGATTACTGCCATTGGCTCATATGGAATATCATCCGTACAGGGAAGTGGCAATCCTTTACTAAGTAATGCTGCTATCTTAAGTATTAAGGTTGTCTTACCTTCTCCGGGATCTCCTTCAATGACCGTAATCTTTCCAAATGGAATATATGGATACCATAGCCAGCTGACTTCTTTGGATATCACATCCTCCATATGGATTAATTTTAACTCTGTCTTTGTTTCATTCATCGCTACTTCCTCCTGTTATCTGTCAAAATGTTCTGTTTGTCAGTAGCAGGAGCTAATGATATAATCATACTTGTGAGATAAGATAATCGTTAGCTCTGCTACAATTATCTTTTAGTCCTGACCCTGCACGGTTAGGACTTTTTTTGATTAAACTCCCTCATAGCAACCACCTCCTTCCATCGTCCGTTGTTACACTGCCATTTCTGCCGGTCTGAAGTATCCTGTCTCTTCCCAGACCTTTCGATCTGGGCAGTAGTAGTTAAATTCTTTGGAATCTTCTAGTTTCAGAACATATCCGAAATTCAAAATTCCTTGTTGTAACCCTACCCTGACATACTGTGGATCTTTCCCAATCGCCTTAGCAATCTCTGCGATTGGAACATTCCTTCCGGTAAATGGCGGAAGTTCTACTTGATAAATCTTTTCCGCCATAGATATCACCCCCTGCATTTCTTTTAGAGCATTTCTTGCTCTGTTTATGTTGTGTATTATACAGACCTTTTAATGCTCTGTCAATAGTTTTAAATTTAATGTTTACTTTCTTATTTTAGTATGTTATATTCTTACTATAGTAACAAGATTCGAACATATGTATCAATTATTGTGAAAATGCCTGATTAAGGCAGAATGGAGGTCAATCATGACTACAGGTAAAAAGATTAAGTTAATCCGTACATTTCGTGGATTAACACAAAAAGAGTTGGGAGATAAAGCAGGGATTCATGAAGTTGCTATCCGCAAATACGAATTAGGCAAGAACATCCCAAAGCCTGACCAACTAAGAAAAATTGCAGATGCACTGAATGTGAATGTTAATTCACTTGCTGAATTTGATATTCAGGCAGATGGGGATGTACTACCTTTACTATTTGCTATTGATGAAGCGTTTGATGTGAAATTAAGAGACCTAAACGGAGAACCAGGTATCTTCTTTGAAGATAAGAGCCTTATTCAGTTCCTAAAAGACTGGCAGGCTATGAAAGAATTATTGGAATCTGGTAGTCAGACGAATGACAATTATGATATTTGGAAGACAATCAGACCAAGTGTAACTAAGGTTATACATGATTAGTAATATACATTTTTACAACGGTAATATTCTGAATTGCAGATTTTACAAATAAATATACGAAAGGAATGATTTTTATTGAAACTACCAAATGGATTCGGTACAGTATATAAACTGTCCGGAAAAAGACGAAAGCCCTATATCGTCAAAAAGACTGTGGGATGGCATTACGACAAGGAGAAAGACAAGCAGGTACAAGATTATATCACAATTGGCTATGCTACTACTCGAGCGGAAGGCTTACAAATGCTAGCAGACTATAATAACAATCCTTATGACCTAGAAGCATCAAAAGTAGCTTTTGCAGAAGTTTATGAAAAATGGTCAACAGAAAAATATCCGACTGTATCAAAGTCGAATGTAAGTGGCTATGTTGCTGCTTATGGCTTGTGTACTGGCTTGAACGACAAAATCTTTAAAGATTTGAAACTCATTGATTTGCAACATGTTGTTGATACTTGTGGCAAGAATTACCCCACACTAAGAAAGTTAAAGGTATTGTTCAACCAGTTATATGACTATGCTATCAAGAATGATATTTGTAACAAGAACTACTCTGAATTTGTAGATATTGTAAGGTACAAGGATCGTAACCCCAACAAATATGACCGCAATAAATTTGATAAGAAAGAAATCGATAGAATCTGGGAACAGAAAGAGGATAAGTATTATCAGATTGTACTAATGCTCATTTATAATGGATTACGTGTTTCTGAACTTTTGGATTTAAAGAAAGGAAATGTCCATCTTAACGAACAGTATTTTGATGTAATCAGTAGCAAAACCGAGAATGGAATCCGTAAAGTTCCAATTGCCGACAAGGTTCTCCCCTTTTATCAGTCATGGTTTGATTCTGCTCCAGAGTGCGAATATCTGCTTCATACTGAGGATAATAAGCATTTCCTCTATCGCAATTACTATGACAGTTATTTCACTCCACTCATGCAGAATTTAAACATTGAAAAGACTCCGCATTGTTGCAGACATACTTGCATTTCCTTACTTGCAGAAGCAGGAGTTGACCAAACGATTATTAAAAAGATTGTTGGGCATTCGGGAGCCATGTCTCTGACAGAAAAAGTATATACCCACTTTGATGTGCAGGAACTGGTAAAAGCTATTAACCTAATTTAGACTCATATGTAACTCGAATCGTGAAGGAGAACAAAATAATGAATAGTACTATTTCAAAAACTTTGCCAATGAAAAAAACTCACAGCAAAAAAGGATGCTCTCAACACCAATTGGCATTGAAAACATCCTATATTTTTGTTAGTTACTTGTTAGTTGTGTGTTAGTTACCGTACTAAATCCACACCTTTTCACGACATCCCACAACTTCAAGAAGCCAGTAAATATGCGGTTTTGCACGATTCCATATACGGCACAGACTATCTCTTTGAAAACTGTGGTGCTCTACGAGCTGCTTTAAGACCGTATTTCTTACGTTCTTTCATACGTGGATCACGTGTTAAATATCCAGCCTTTTTAAGTGTTGGTCTGTACTCTGAATCTGCTTGAAGTAATGCTCTAGCGATACCGTGACGGATAGCTCCAGCTTGTCCTGTGTATCCACCTCCGTGAACATTTACAATAACATCAAACTTATCAAGTGTCTCTGTAGCAACCAATGGTTGACGTACAACAACTTTTAATGTTTCAAGTCCAAGATATTGATCAATATCTCTTTTATTTATAGTAATGTTACCTGTTCCAGGTACTAAATATACTCTTGCAATAGATTTTTTTCTTCTTCCTGTTCCGTAGAATTTTGCTTTAGCCACTGTAATTTCCTCCTTTCAACCTCTCTCTAAAATGTTAATACTTCTGGTTTTTGAGCTTGTTGTTCATGCTCTGGTCCAGCGTATACGTGAAGTTTCTTAATCATTGATCTTCCCAAAGGTCCTTTTGGAAGCATTCCTTTTACAGCAAGTTCAATTACCATTTCTGGTTTCTTAGCCATCATTTCTCTTAATGTAGTTTCTTTCATTCCACCTACATAATCTGAGTGATGATAGTAAATTTTTTGATCTAATTTCTTTCCTGTTACTTCAATTTTATCAGCATTTACAACTACAACATAATCACCTGTATCAATGTGTGGTGTAAAAACCGGTTTATTTTTTCCTCTTAATACTTTAGCAATTTCTGATGATAGACGACCTAATGTACATCCAGCAGCATCAACTACGTACCATTTTCTTTCAATCTTCTCTGGACTAGCCATATAAGTTTTCATGGGTTTACCTCCTATGATAATCTCTTTGTTATTTTATGAAAATCAATTCACTCCGGGGCATTGGTGCAAATTGTTTCTTCTCTTGTCATACCGATATATTATATTATAATGGTCTACTTGTGTCAACCATTTTGTGCATTTTTATCCAATTAGTATCCTTCGGAAATTTTTCTTACCACGCTTTACGACAATTCCTTCTCCCGAAAATGTACTAGAAGAAAATGTTGCTTTAATATCCATCACTTTTTCGCCATCAACGCTTACTCCACCTTGCTCCACTGCTCTTCGGGCCTCAGATTTTGATGGCACCAATCCACTTTTCAATAGTAAGTTTAAGATATCGATATTACCTTGTTCAAAATCATCTGCTGCTAATTCAGCCGTTGGCATCTCCGCTGCTGAACCACCACTAAATAAAGCTCTTGCACTTTCTTTTGCTTTCTCAGCTTCCTCTTCACTATGCACTAAAGAAGTTAACTCATAGGCCAATATTTCCTTTGCCTGATTTAATTGACTCCCTTCCCAATGATCCATTTCATCAATTTGTTCCAATGGTAAAAACGTAAGCATACGTAAGCATTTTAACACATCTGCATCTGCAACATTTCTCCAGTACTGATAAAATTCAAATGGTGAGGTCTTATTAGGATCTAGCCATACTGCACCAGACTGCGTTTTCCCCATCTTTTTTCCTTCTGAATTTAGTAATAATGTAATTGTCATTGCATACGCATCTTCTCCGAGTTTTCGTCGAATCAACTCCGTACCACCAAGCATATTACTCCATTGGTCATCACCTCCGAATTGCATATTACATCCGTATTTTTGGTATAATGCATAGAAATCGTAGCTTTGCATGATCATGTAGTTAAATTCTAGAAAGCTTAATCCCTTTTCCATTCTTTGCTTGTAACATTCGGCTGTAAGCATGCGATTCACACTAAAATGGGAACCAACTTCACGAAGTAAGTCAATATAATTAAGGTCCATTAGCCATTCTGCATTATTTACCATTAGTGCCTTGCCATCTGAGAAATCAATGAACTTACTCATCTGTTGTTTAAAGCAATCACAATTGTGTTGGATGGTCTCTACTGTCATCATTTGACGCATATCACTTCTTCCGGAAGGATCGCCTATCATTCCGGTACCGCCGCCAAGTAAAGCAATTGGTTTATTTCCTGCCATTTGAAGACGTTTCATCAAACAAAGTGCCATAAAATGTCCAACATGAAGACTATCCGCTGTAGGATCAAATCCAATATAGAACGTTGCCTTCCCTTCATTAATTAATTCCTCTATCTCCGACTCATCTGTCACTTGTGCTATTAAGCCTCTGGCTTTTAATTCATCATAAATTTTCATGTTCTTCTTCCTTTCTTAATTCACTTTTAAATATTTGTGCACAAAAAGGCCCTCATCCTGCAAAAGGACGAGGGCCTAACTCGCGTTACCACCTTATGTTTACAAATAGTTCGCACCATTTGCCTCAGTGAGTATCCAACAATACTCTAGCACAATAACGTGTGCCATACCGTCGCAGCCTACTAGCTTCACCTAGTGTGAAATCCTATATTCGGTGCGAAGCTCCGAGATGTATTCATAACTAATTTTCCTTGCGCCTCTCATCAGCCGGCAACTTTCTGTCTGGATGAATCAATTACTACTTGTTCTCATCTATGCTTGTATCTTATATGTGGAATACTAACCTATCAAAATACTTTTGTCAACCCTCATTTTAGAATTCAGGCGCTTTAGATAATGCTTCTGCATCCGCTACAACGGTTACATCTCCGTGCATTTGAAGAATGGATGCTGGTACTTCAGGCGTCACTGGTCCAAAAAAAGCGTCTCGGACAATATCAGCCTTATCTTCCCCACTTACAATAATCAATACCTTTTTTGCTTTCATAATTGTACCAATTCCCATAGTGTATGCCTGTTTTGGTACTTCGTCTACGGAAGAAAAAAATCGTTTATTTGCTTCTATGGTACTCTCTTGTAGCTGAACACAGTGTGTAGTTTTTGAAAATGAATGATCTGGTTCATTAAATCCTATATGTCCATTATGTCCAAGACCTAACAATTGCAAGTCTACTCCTCCTATAGAATTAATCAGATCTTCATAACGCTCACATTCCTTATGATCATCTTCTGCTAATCCATCCGGTAAATGAGTATTTTCAGATTTGATATTAATTTGATCAAAGAAATTCTCGTGCATAAAATGATAATAGCTTTGGTGATTATCCTTCGGTAACCCTTTATATTCATCTAAATTCACAGATTTCACTTCTGAAAAATCTATATATTTTTTTCGATATGCCTCTGTCAATTGCTTGTATGTACCTACAGGTGTAGATCCCGTTGCTAATCCTAGGACGCAATCTGGTTTCATAATAATTTGTGCTGCAATAATATTAGATGCCTTTCTGCTTAACTCTAGATAATCCATTACTTTATAAATCTTCATTATAAACTTCCTCCTACCATACTTTCTAGTTGCTTGCATTTTAACGCTTACCCTATATCATTCGAAGTGTTACATTTATCTTATATAGTACCATGGAATGAAACTAATCCTACTTATCTAACCAATTTTCTTCTCCTTCCCTTATCTAGTTTCATTTTTTACAATGCATCGTTTTGCATCTAATCATGCTTGTTCCTAAAATTATAAAATGCCCCTAGCATTCCCGCATCATTTTTATGTTCGGCAAATTTTACGCAAGTGCAATTCAACATATTAGGTAATAGATATTTTTCTAATGCTTTGTTAATCTTCTCTTCGAGATACTCGGACTGTGCCATAATTCCTCCACCTAATACAACAATCTGAGGATTGATAACATAACAGATATTGCTAATTCCCCTTGCAAGTATATCCACCATCTCCTCGATTGCCTGAATACAAATTTCATCGCCAGCTTTTGCGTTTTCAAAAATACGTATCCCATTCCAATACGCAGTTGTATCGTTCTTTCTCTCTGCTACTTTCTTAGATAGAATACTACTAGCCCCAAGTGTTTGAAAATCACTATCAAACATATGCATATATCCAACTTCACAAGCGCTATTGCTGAATCCATGAAAAATTCTTTCTTCAATAAGAATACAACCACCAATCCCCGTGCCAATTGTCAGACATAGGGTTACCTTGCTTCCCAAAGCCGCTCCTGATATCCGTTCTGCCAGACCTGCACAGTTCACATCATTTTCTACCTCGCACGGGATTCCAAACTCTTTTTCCAAGTCCTCCTTAAATTTGGTTCCTGCGTAATTGGGTATTAAAGGAGCCGCATAAAATATCTCTCCCTTCTCAGGATCTACCATTCCCGCCGTAGATATGCAGATTCCCTTTGGTTCATTGCCCATATATTGTTTAATAATCAATTTAACTTTATTCATGATGTGCAGTCCGCCTTGGGCGCTTTCCGTATCCATACTTTCCCTATACAAGATATGTCCTTTTTCATCAATCATACCATACTTGATTGCCGTTCCACCTATGTCAATACAAATATAATTATCCATATTTTATTAGCTCCATCCTACTATGATTTTATTATAATATAAATAGCAAAAAAGGCAAACCAGAATCTACATTTCTTTACAACATTTCGATTCAGGTACACCTCTTTTGTACTATCTATAAGCAATTTTAGATTATGAAAAATCCCCTTAGATTAATACTTTAAATATTGCTTTTTTTATTCTTTTAGGCTCATCCACTTGAATGGCCGTCATATGTCCATCTGTTGGATAACAAATCAAAAAATCATTCTCCTTTAATACCACGTGACTATTACATACCCCCTCCAAAGGTAAAAAATCATCACGTTTAACAAATGCCTGCTGCTCCATGTTATCAATAAAATTTAAATCAATTTTTTCTTCACCTTCTAACATTACATGCACGTCCAGATATTTCCTATGAGCTTCCCAAAATCGTTGATCCCTAGTGGTCGTTTTGTAGTCTACAATATTCACATATAATTTATCCCCATCGATTTGATAAGTTCCCTTATCAAAATTGATCAAATCATGTTCCTTTATGTATTGAAAACACAACCTTAGATTTTCGGGCAAAAATTCATACACGTTCCAATCCTTTACATTTCCAAAAATCATGTTCTTTACACTCCTTATGCTACTTGATATAACCAGATAACATGTTATATTATTTTAATGCCTCTGTAAACGCCTTTGTAATTAATTGAGGTCTGGTTATAATAGATCCCACCACAACACTGTAGGCCCCCAGTTCAATCACTCTTTTCACCTTTTCTGGTGTATTGATGTTCCCCTCTGCAATCACAGGATGCTTTACCTTTTGAACAATGGTCTTAATGATTTCGAAATCATTTTGCTCGATTTTCAAATCTTTGCTTTGTTCTGTATACCCGACTAATGTGGTACCAATAAAATCAAATCCTAACTCATCTGCATGAATTGCTTCCTCTACCGTGGAACAATCAGCCATCCATAATTGTTCTGGATATTTCTCTTTTACTTCTGCAAAAAATATATCTAATGTTTTACCTTGTGGTCGTAAATCTGTTGTTGCATCAATCGCTATTATTTCCGGCTTTACTTCCATTAACTCATCTACTTCTTTCATGGTAGGTGTAATATATACGTTACTGTCTTCATAGTCACTTTTTACAATTCCAATAACTGGAATATCCACATTTTTTTTGATTTCAGCAATATCTTCTTTCGTATTGGCTCGAATGCCTACTGCGCCTCCTTCTTTGGCTGCAACTGCCATCCTCCCCATAATAAACGATGAATGTAAAGGTTCATGTGGTAATGCCTGGCAAGAGACGATTAGTTGTCCTTTTATCTGTTCAATATTTACGTTCAATGCGATTCCCCCTGTATAATATTTTTAATAACCACTGCTAATCGGGTATGACTTTTTTCGTCCAAATGCATATAGTCAATCCGATTCATAGTTACCACCTCGCGTGCATCAAAAAAATGACATGCGGTTTCCCTTGCTACTATTTCCATTTCTTGCGAAAGTTCGTACGACTTTTTGCTACACACTCCCATGGTTCCTGCAACATGAGATTGTTCACATTCTGGCTCAATTGGAGCTGGTGCGATTACAAGAATCTGAGGCTTATCTTTCCAAACATCAGTACTCTTAGCTTTGACAATAAGCCGTTTCAATCCTTCTGCAATATTTTGGGGTGTTGCTGAAAAACGTTCCTTACAGTCATTGGTTCCAAGCATCACTATAAAATAGTCTATGTTAGAATGGGACATTAGACATGGATATAAATAAGTCAATCCATTTAGCCCTTCCATTAACGGATCATCGAACACCGTCGTCCTTCCGCATAGGCCCTCTTCAATTACCGTGTATTCGTTCCCTAGTTCTCGCTGTAATACTCCAGTCCATCGGACATCCTTTGCAAATCTTCTATCTGTTTGAGCATCATATCCCCAGGTATTAGAATCCCCAAAACATACGATTCTTTTTTCCATAATTTTCTTCCTTTATTTAACAATAGCTACGAATAGCTTGGTCAATCATCTTTTCTGCTTCAAAAATAATTTCCTTATCCGCTTCTGTAATCGGTGCTAATGGTAATCTTGCACCACCAATATTCATCCCTCTATTTTTTAGGATTTCCTTCATAACTGCATACAAATTCCCTTGGCAACTACACATCTTAAATATAATTTTAGTAATGGCAAATTGGATTGCCTTCGCGGCTTCAAAATCATTGTTACGCACTAGTTCGTCTGCTTTTAAAAATAATTCTGGCATCACTCCATAGGTTCCCCCAATACCCGAATCTGCACCAGCCGCTCTTCCAGACACAAATTGCTCATCTGGGCCATTGAAGACAATAAAATCATCTCCCGCTTCCATTTTAAATTTCATAATATCCAATACAGGCATAGAGGAATTCTTCACTGCTATTACTTTTTTGTTTTCCCGCATTTTATTTAACATATCAACTGATAAGGCATACCCTGTAGTTTGTGGAATATTGTAGATAATAAAATCCAAATCTGTTGCATCTACCATGTCCATCCAGTAACGATATACTGCATGATCTGGCAAGGTAAAGTAAATAGGGGGAATAGAAGCAACTGCATCAACTCCACAACTTTCTGCATGTTTTGCAAGAATAATACTGTCGCGTGTAGAAGGTGCAGCAATATGGGCGATTACAGTAATTTTCCCTTTTGCAACTTTCATTACATTTTCTAATACTACTTTTCGTTCTTCCACATTTTGATAAATACATTCCCCAGAGCTTCCACAAACATACAGTCCTTTTACTCCTTTTTCTATTAAATATTTCGTAAAAGCCTGTGTTCTTTCTGGACTTACATTTCCCTCTTCATCATAACAAGCATAAAATGCTGGAATTACGCCCCTATATTTATCTAATCTACTCATTTCATTTTTTGCACAATAACTTTATTTATATTGCGCTCTCCTTTCTACTACTCTGATAATTGTATTGTTCCATTTTCTTTTCTTATATGAATCATATTTTGATATGTTTCATCTTGCATTTTATAGTCCTGCCTATAATGTGACCCCCTACTTTCTTTACGTGCAAGCATAGACTGTACCATACACTCAGTCAAGTCAATGGCCGCCATTAATCGATAGGATTCTCTGACATCTTTTACCTGTTTTATTTCTCTTATATCATATGTTGTTTGATTCATGTTACATTTGATATTTTCTACCTTTTCCAATACTTTTATTAAATCCTCTTCCTTTCGAAGTACCATACAGTATTGGCTATTTAACTCTTGAATCTCTTTCAAATAATCTTTTGCATGTTCTATCACACATACGGTGATGTCATTTGGCATATTTTCTAACTTGATTTCTTTTGCATATTGACCAGCATATCGTCCAGCACGCTTACCAAATACCAATCCATTCGCAGTTGACAATCCACCTAGCCGATCCGCCCCATGCATCCCACCGGTTACTTCTCCGCATGCGAAAAGTCCTTCCACATTGGTTCTGCATTCCGTGTCAATCTCAACTCCTCCATTTGCTGCATGATAGAATATTCCCAACTGAATTTCATCATCAGTCGTTAAATGTTTTTCATTTTTCAACCATTCAAAATAAGTTTTTATAAACTCTGGTGGGTGCTCTTTGGGAATATTTGTATAACGCACAGTTACTCCTTTCGGTTCATATTGACACACTTTTAAAATATGAAAATCCACCTCTTTTGATGACAATGCTGATGTAAATGGACCATGTGTTGAACGCTCCTCTAACCACATGCTTACTAATGCTGATTCCGAATCCTCCCAGATACTTTTTCCTGTTCTAGGATTGGTAAATTCACTATAGCGAAATACTTTTTCATTAAAAATTGTTTGGTAACAAGGTTCTAGAAATCCAGGCATCATCTGCATGAATTCTAAATTAATCAAATTTGCCCCCGCTGATAAAGCTAAATACTGCCCTAGTCCAGTAATATCATTGGTATTAAGGCGATATTGGAATAATCCGCCCAGTCCACCAGAAGCCAAAATTACGCTCTTACATTGAAAGATTACAAAACGGTTATCATTATCTACTCCCATAGCACCAATCACTTTACCATTTTTTTGAAAAAGCCGAATAATTTCAATACCTTCCTCTCGTTTGATGCCATACCAATCCAATTGTTTCCCTAAAGCCTCTTTTGCACCCTTTTGCAGTATCCCATGCCAATTGCGGTTTTTATAATCAAAACATGGTATAAATTCCCGTTCATTTGATTCTTTAGCTTCTTTTAAAGGCACCTCATATGCCTTCAGTTGCTCTATGCTATTTGGAATCTCTTCTACCAGGATATCTACCAGTTCCTCTTTTATCATCCCTTTTCCAACGCGTTTGATCGTCTCTTTTAAATCCGCTTTATCCGCTTCACTTTCAGGCCCAATCAAACCGAATCCCCAAGTACCCGGATAAAAACTGGAACCTGAAAATGTGTTTCCACTGCTTACTACACATACATTCACTTCTTGTTTCGCTGCTTCAATAGAAGCCATTATACCTGCAAGTCCTGCTCCAACAACCAATATATCCGTTTGTATCAGGCGGAAATTATTTTCCATTTTGTTTCTCTCTCATTTTCTTTAAATTTTCTTCCGCAAAGTGACACGCCACAAAATGTTCCTTTCCATCTAATTCAAGTCTTCTTAATTCTGGCTCTTGCTTTTTACAGATTGCTTGACACTGACTGCATCTCGGATGAAAATGGCATCCACTTGGTGGATTTACTGGGCTTGGTACGTCACCTTCTAACAATATTCTATTTCTTTTATGTTCCACATCCGCTACTGGGATTGCAGACAGAAGTGCCTGCGTATATGGATGAATTGTCAATTCATATAATTGATCGGCATCAGCCAACTCAAGGATTTGACCCAAATACATGACTGCAATACGATCACTAATATATTCCACAACACTTAAATCATGTGTAATAAATATATAAGTCAGATTATGACGTTGTTTTAATACTTTTAGTAAATTTAGCACCTGTGCTTGTATAGATACATCCAATGCACTTACTGCCTCGTCACATATAATGAGTTCAGGATTAATACACAAAGCTCTTGCAATTCCAATTCTCTGCCTCTGGCCCCCAGAAAATTCATGTGGATAACGATCCATATATTCTCTTCGCATATTGACTGCTTCTAATAAATCCCCAATTACTCTTCTGCGTTCTTCTTTTGAAATCAGTCCATATTTCTTTAATGGATCTGATAGTGATTGATAAATTGTAAAAGATGGATTTAAAGAGGATTGCGGATCCTGAAATACAATCTGTATCTTACGTCTAGCATCTTTCATCCCTTCTTTATCTAACTTAGTTAAATCTTTTTCTCCATTTTGGAACTTATATATCATCTCTCCTGCAGTTGGCTTATAAAGTTGAAGGATTGTTTTTCCTAATGTTGTTTTACCACACCCTGATTCTCCTACCAATCCAAGCGTCTCCCCTTTATAAATTGTCAAATCAATATTGTTAACTGCTTTTACATGATTCTTCACTTTACCCAAAAACCCACTTTTAATTGGAAAATATGTTTTTACACCTTTTAAAGTTAATAATGGCTCCTTTTGTTTACTTTCCATCTTCCATTACCTCCTGATATTTGATACAGCGAATCATATGAGTTCCTTCATACCTTTCCCCTGGCATCTGCTTGTCACATTCCTCACAAGCGTAATCGCACCGTGGAGCAAATTGACACCCCGAAGGTCTATGAAATGGATCAGGCGTCGATCCTTTGATTGGATTGATATCTTGATTAGCACCTTTTCCCAAAATTGGGATTGATTTTAATAAGGCCTTCGTATACGGATGACCTGGTGTTTTTAATACTTCCTTGGCTGTGCCACTTTCAATAATATTTCCCATATACATAACTGCAACATCATCCGCTAGCTCACATACTACACCCATGTCATGTGTAATTAGCATGATTGCTGTATTATAATCCTTTTTGAGCTTATCCATAAGTTCAAAAATTTGGGCTTGGATTGTTACATCCAGAGCAGTTGTTGGCTCATCTGCAATTAAGACTTTTGGATTACAACTCATTGCCATTGCAATCATTGCCCGTTGTCTCATCCCACCAGAAAACTGGTGTGGGTACTCATCTATTCTTTTTTCAGGATAAGGAATTCCCATGTCTTTTAGTAATTGCAATGCACGTTTTCTTGCTTCAGACTTAGATATTTTTTCATGTGCCCTAATCATCTCCGAAATCTGCCATCCAATTGTATACACAGGATTTAATGCTGTCATTGGATCTTGGAAGATCATTGCAATTTCTTTTCCCCGAAGACTTCTCATTTCCTTTCCATTTCTTTCTAATTCATGAATATTGATATCTCCACGTTTTTCACTATGATAGATAATCTCTCCTTCTTCAATTCTTGATAACCTTGGAAGTAATTGCATAATAGAAGAGGCAGTTACACTTTTTCCACAACCAGACTCTCCAACTATGCACAACGTTTTTCCTCTCTTTATATCCATTGAAATTCCATTAATTGCCTTATTACAGCGTTGGTTCGTATAAAAGTATGTCTTTAAATTTTTTACTGATATAACAGTTTCGTTTCCCATCATTTTCCTCCTAACCTTGTTGTGTAGGGTCTGTAATGTCAGTTATTCCATCGCCTACAAAATTAATACTCATAACAAATAATGAAATAACAATACCGACTGGAAGCCACATCCACCAACAATTTTGTAGGGTATATAAATCTTGAGCTGCATTTAAAATATTGCCCCATGTTGCAATCTCTAACGGTACACCTAACCCTAAGAAACTAAGTGCTGCTTCTTCAAGTATGAACATTGCAGTACTTAATGTAACATTCACTACAATAGGGCCTAATGCATTTGGAAGCATATGTTTATAACAAATAACAAAGTCATTTAACCCAAATACTTTTAAAGATTGCACATACTCCTCTTCTCGAATAGATAAGATCTTGGATCGTACCATCCGAAATACGGAGCCCCATCCACATATAATAAAAATAATAATAATATTTTTTGTCCCTTGTCCCAAAATAGTTACTAACATTAATACTAAAATCAACTGTGGGAAAGACATAAACACTTCAGAAACACGAACCAAAATTGCATCTAATTTCCCGCCTTTATATCCGCTGTAACATCCCAATAAAATTCCCACTACCGCACATCCTAGTGCGCTCCCGAATCCTACCAGTATAGAAATTCTTCCTCCATAAAGGATACGGCTAAAAATATCACGTCCAATCTTATCTGTTCCTAACCAATGTTCCGCAGATGGCCCTTTGGCCAAAGATGATAAATCAACTGCTAATGGATCATATTTTGTTAAGAGTGGCGCAAATATGCATGCTAACAAAATAATGGCAAATACAGTAGTTCCAATAATTGCCAATCTGTTATTTAACCACTTACGAAGTGCACGATTTCCACTTTTGTGCCCTAATTCTCCAGCTTCTTCAGCAGCCTTAATTTTATCTAACTTTCTATTAAAACGTTCTTTTCTTGACAATGCTACCATTTCGTACACCTCCTTATTTATCTAATTTTACTCGTGGATCTAAGACTGCTGTCAAAATATCAACTAGTGTACTTGCAAAGAGCACCATAAATACAAATAATAACGCAATCATCATTACCAAATTATAATTGGCAGACCGAACCGCTGTGTTAAAGGCATTTCCAATACCAGGCCATTGGAATACGGATTCAATAACGACTGAACCAGCAATTAATGTAGGCAATCTAAAACCAACCAATACAATAACCGGTGTCAATGATACTCTGAATCCATGTACCAGATTAACTCTCCATTCTGGAATCCCCTTGCTTCTTGCAGTTCTAATAAATTCTTTATTCATTGTATCTAACATACTAGTTCTTGCATATCTCATGACCCCTGCTGTAAGGGAAATTCCTAGAACTATGGCTGGAAGGATTAAATATTTAAGACGTCCCAATGCCGTCACTACCGATGGATCTGTTCTACCTCCTACTGGAAGCCACCCTAAGTTCAGCGCAAAAATTAAGATGCAGATCATTCCGAAAAAGAACTGTGGAATAGAAACACCAATCATACCTGCCACAGTCAAAACGTTGTCGCCAACGGTACCTCTTTTTATAGCTCCTAACACTCCCAAAATGCTTCCTAAAACTGTAGATATCAATAAGGCTGCTCCCGATAGTTCAAGCGTTGCTGGAAGCAACTGAGCCATAATTTGACTTACAGGAACACCACTTGATGAACTGAATCCAAAGTTTCCTTGTAAAATTTGCAATAACCATTTAAAATAACGAACAATAAATGGAGCATCTAACCCATAAGCAGCACGAAGTGCTGCAACCTGTTCATCTGTCATTCTTGCCAATGCTTCTGGATCTACCATATGCGACACCGCATCTCCTGGGGTTAAATCTAATAAAAAGTAAATCAAAAAGGTAATGAGTAATAGCATTGGTATCATACCTAATATTTTTTTAACTGTATATTTAAACATGGACACTCTCCTAACTAAGATAAAGGATTGTAGTACCTACAATCCTTTATTCCAAATCTCATTCTCTATTTTGCAAGTTTCCAGTTCTGAATGTCCCAATTATAATTATATTGTGGATTTCCTTGTTTTTCGGCTCCTTGGGTTATCTTGTCACTGGTAATAACAAAAATTGGTTGGTAATATAAAGGAATAGAAAATAGTTCTTCATTTTCATATTTTTGTAACTCAAAGAACGCTTCCTTTTGTACTTCAGCATTTACAGATGAATTGGTAGCTGCAATTAACTCATCTAGCTGCGCATTAGATGGCGTATGAGAGTTAATGGCATTTCCTGTCTGATATCTGTCATAATATTCATGCATTGATAAGGCAGCAGTTGCTGCATAACAAATATCCCAATCAACAGCTGAAGGTCCGTTCGCTGGATCTGCTGGAGCTTTCCAAAGAATGGTTGCTAAATCCCCTTCTACTAATCTTGGTTTGATATTTACTCCAACTTGTGCAAGATTTGCTTGAATTACCTGCATCAAATCCGCTGTTTGTTGATCTGTATAGTAGTAAACAACGTCTAATTCTGTAGAGGAATCCCATCCTGCTTCTTCTAGCAATTTTTTTGCCTTTTCTACATCATACTCGTAATTATTCAATCCCTTTACTTTATCAGGACCATCTGGTGTTAAACTATTAGCAGGAATTGCTGCCCCCTCAAAAACTTGATCACAAACAGATGCCATATCAATTGCATACCGTATTGCCTGTCGTACTTTTTTATCAGCTAATGGTGAGGTTGTTCCATCTGGTTTGTTGTACTTATTTACATAGAATAAGCGAGTATAACGAACATCAATTTGTTGAATATTAATACCTTTGACATCCTTTAATGCTTGAACATCTGCAATATTTTTTGTATATGCATAATCCAAAAGGCCAGCTTTTGCATTTGTCACCAAGTTTTCGTCACTGTCTCCAGCACTTGGATTTAAATGGATCTTATAGTCTGCCTTTCCATTCCAGTATTCCTCAAATGGTTTTAATGTTGTATAGTTATTCATCTTCACTTCATCTACCATAAAAGCTCCAGAACCAATTGGACTTTGGAAGTATTTTGCTTGTTGAAAGCTTTCCGGTTCCACCCCTTCAAACTGTTTCATTGGAAGTGGTGCAAATTGTGTAAATGTAAGCAATGCATCTGGGGCAACCTTGCTGAAGGTAATCGTAATTTTTTTGCCATCAATTACAATTCCAGATATATGCTCTGCCTTGCCATCTACATATGCCTCTGCTCCCTCAATTGCTTTAAAAGTGGACGCGAACACTGGGTTTAGATTGGCTGTTTTTAATGAATATTCAATACTCCATTTTACATCTTCAGCAGTTATCTCACTTCCATCATGCCATTTAATACCATCTCTAAGAACAAATTCTAAAATCTTTCCGTCTTCCGACAAACTATAAGAAGCAGCTAATTGCCCTTCCCCTTCTAATGGTTGTAAATTTTCATCTGCCAACAATAGGTGATCAAATAGTACTTTGTTATAAGTAAAAGATCCAGGATTGAGCCAAGGTGTCTCAAAAAATTCTTCTGGTCCTCCATTCGAATACAACGTATTCGCTTCTACCTTCGTCTTATCTGCGGAATTTTCTTCTTTGCTTTCGGTCTTTTTACCACCGCAAGCAGACAAACCTGCTGCCATTGCAACCACTAGAGTAATTGCAAGTATTTTCTTGAATTTCATTTTCTTTTCCTCCCTTTCTTGTTTCATCTTGTAACAATAAGCATTGTTGTTTGTTACTCTATTAATATTGATTTTCTGCAGCAAATCAAATATTATCTTAAAAAAAAGCATAAAAATAACGCGTTACCATTCTAACGCGTTATTTGCATTAGCCTTTAACGTATTATTACTTTTTAAATATTATCCCCAAATAGAGCAGATAATGTTTCCATGTGCTGTGCAGACTTCACATAGTAATCAGTATTTAAAAAATAAATATAAAAAATATCAACCATAACTAAAATAGGAAACTGTGGTGATATTGTAGTGCCTAATTCCAACTGATCTATAGAAGCAACACTCAATACTTCATCGTATCGTTCTTGCATCCTTCCAGAAGTACTAGAAGTAACTAATATTACCTTAGCCCCTCTTTTTTTTGCTATCTCAATTGCATCCAATATTTCATTTGTCTTTCCACTTAATGTAAAGGCAATAATGAGCGTTCCCTCTGTGGCCAAGGCCGATGTCATTTTCATCATATGTGCATTATCTTCTGCCTCTACATGTACACCCAATCGCATAAATCTAATTTTAAATTCTTTTGCTACGATTCCAGAGCTTCCCATGCCATAGACACATACTCTATTACTTTCTGACAACATTTGGGCAATTCTGCTCATTTGATTCTCATTTACCAATTCTAAACTTTTATCCAGTAATTCCTGGTAAGTGATAATTACCTTTTTTGTTAATTCATTAATATTTGTTTTTCCACTACTCCGGAACCGCCGTTCATAATTATAAGCAAATTCCCGAAACCCTTTATACCCACATTTCTTTGCAAACCTTGAAAGAGTTGCCTCTGATAAGAAAAGTATTTTGGCTATATTTTTAGTGGAAAAATCCATCATTTCTTTGTTCTTTATAAAAAAATCAGCTATATTCTTCTCAACACTTGTTAATTCTTTATAAACATTTTGAATCTGTACTATAATATCTTCTTCGAAATGTGCCATTTATTCTTCTCCCTTACAACATCTTAGGGTCATTATAACTTTTTTTAACACAATCTTCTATGGTTTTCAAATGACTACTTGTATCTATAAACTCAGTATAGCTTTTTTATAAATTTAATCAATACTTTTCATCTATTAGGATTATTCTTTCACCATTATGTGCAGTTTGTATATTTCTATTCGATTTTAACTTTTATTTTTTGTGCACTTTGTGTTTTCCCTTGATTTTATATTTCACATTTTTTTATTTTTCTTTATAGATTTTTTATTTTCCTTTACACGTAACATGGTTTTCAAATTCATTTTTATATGATTTTGTTGATATTGGAAGTGTCTGCATAGAGTTTGTCCAATCCGATAAATAAACTGCATTAATGATTTCTACAGACTTTATGGCTTCTTCCACAGTACAAACCGGTGTGCAATCTTCTGATATGGATCGTATAAAGTCACTAATAATTGCGGCTTGTTGATGTTCATTATCTTCCTGCATTCTCCATTCCTCTTGACAGTACTCGATCTTACCAAAATATTCCGTCGTTTCCTTTGCATAATGGGTTTCGTTTTCGCATAGTTTATTGAGTATAATATGTTGGTCATTTTCTATAATCAGCTGTCCTTCATCTCCAATCAATTCCAAACGGTTGGTTCCTGGATACTCTCTGGATGACGTGATGAATTGACCAGTTGCACCATGCTCAAATTCCATATAGATCGTAACATCATTTTCTACTTCAATCTCACGTTCCATTCCTTTTCCGCAAAATCCCTGTACCCTTTTAGGCATGCCGCAAAGCCAAAGAAAGATATCTAATTGGTGTGATGCCTGTGTCATTAGAATGCCACCTCCTTCATTGAGATATGTTCCCCTCCAAGAACTCGATTGATGATATTGGTTCGTACGATACAAATTTGTAATAATCCAAACTCCTCTCTTCAACTTTCCAATGGCACCAGCTTTGATTAGCATATTTGCTTTTTGAAATACACTACTCATTCTTCTACAATATAAAACTCCCATTTTAAGTTCTGGATAGCCTCTGCTTTCCTCTAACAACAACTCAATCTCGCTTGCAAAAACACCTACCGGCTTCTCTATTAACGGATGTATTCCAGCCTCTAATGCTTTTCGTGCAATTTCTATATGTTGTTGATGTGGGGTGCATATAATGACCATGTCAATGTTCTGATTTCTAAACAAATCCTCATAATTATTATATGTATTCACATTCGTCAACTCATACTTGTCAATGATGTTATTCATTCGCTCTTGGTTCCTACTTGATAAGGCTGTAATAGCTCCACCTTCAATGCACCCTTGATAAAATAAATTAATATAGTTTTCTGCAATTGCTCCAATTCCAATCATACCAATTTTTATCACTTCATTTCCTTCTTTCCACTGCTTCATTTTTCTTTAGATTCATATGCCCCTTGATTATATGATATTTCACCTTGAACACACAAGATTTTTTTCTAACACCACATTCCGCCCATCAAAAAAGGATGCCATGTTCATGACATCCTTTCTAAATTATGATTCTAAAACTGCATTTATTTACCCTCTTCTATTATAGGATTCCGCCAATAGACAAAAATAAAGGTGCAAACACTAATGACACGATTGTCATTAATTTTATTAAAATATTAATAGACGGGCCTGAGGTATCTTTAAATGGATCACCTACAGTATCACCTACAACCGAAGCCTTATGTGCTTCACTGCCTTTGCCACCATGTGCTCCTTCTTCAATATACTTTTTCGCATTGTCCCATGCGCCGCCCGCATTAGACATAAAAATCGCCATTAATACACCAGTCACTAATGCTCCTGCCAAAAGTCCTCCTAGGGCCGCTGGACCAAGTAAAATCCCAATTACTAGAGGAGATGCAACTGCCATAATCCCTGGAATCATCATTTCTTTTAAAGCGGCCGTCGTAGAAATTGCTACACACGATTTGTAGTCAGGCTTTCCAGTCCCTTCTAGTATCCCAGGTATGGTTCTAAATTGTCGCCTCACCTCTTCTATCATTTTATAAGCGGCCTTAGACACGGACTCCATTGTTAACGCTGAAAATAAGAATGGAAGCATTCCACCAATAAAAAGGCCAATAATTACTCGTGTATTTAAAATATCTATATTCTTAAGTTCTACTGCTTCTGCATAAGATACAAATAATGCTAATGCAGTTAAAGCTGCAGAGCCAATAGCAAATCCTTTTCCAATTGCTGCTGTGGTATTTCCAACTGCATCTAATTTGTCTGTAATTTCACGTACTGACTTATCTAATCCTGACATTTCAGCAATACCGCCTGCATTGTCTGCTATTGGGCCATATGCATCAACTGCTACCGTAATTGCAGTAGTGGATAACATTCCTACTGCTGCTAATGCGATTCCATACAATCCACAAAATTGATACGATATAAAAATACCTATACAGATTAAAAGAATTGGGATTGCAGTAGATTTCATTCCTACGGCTAATCCGCTAATAATTGTAGTTGCAGGACCTGTTTCCGACTGCTGTGATATCTTTTTTACTGATTGATAATCCCCAGAGGTATAGACTTCCGTAATCACACCAATGAGTAACCCCACTAGTAAGCCAGCAATAATTGCGATTGCCGCATTATAATTGCCAAAGAATATTTTGCTAAAACCAATGGCTGAAATAACTACAATTGTACTTGAAATATATGTACCCATTTTCAATGCCTTATGTGGGTTAGATTTTTCATCTCCTCTAACAAAAAATGTTCCAATAATAGACGCTCCCAATCCGCATGCAGATATCAAAAGTGGAAATACTACACCTTCAATCGCAAAGTATAAGGTTCCCAACGTGACTGCGGAAATCAAGGATCCTACATAGGACTCAAATAAATCTGCTCCCATACCAGCCACATCCCCTACATTATCTCCAACATTATCCGCTATTACAGCCGGATTCCTTGGATCATCCTCTGGAATTCCACTTTCTACCTTTCCTACTAAGTCTGCCCCCACATCCGCAGCCTTGGTATAAATGCCACCACCTACACGGGCAAATAGAGCGATGAAAGAAGCTCCCAGACTAAATCCTGATAGCACCTCTACATTACTTGTGACTAAATACACCACACTAACTCCAAGCACACCTAATCCTGCAACGCACATTCCCATGACAGCACCACCAGAAAACGCAATAGATAACGCTTTGTTCATTCCTTGTTGGCGAGCTGCATTTGCAGTTCTTACATTTGCTTTGGTAGCAACACTCATACCCGCATACCCTGCTGCAGTAGAGAATATCGCACCAATCAAAAAACAGACTGCTGTAATCCAATTCCCAATTCCAAGACCAATCAAAACAAAAAGAATGACAACAAATATAACTAATATCTTATATTCTGCCATTAAAAAGGCCTTGGCTCCATCGCTAATTGAATCAGCAATCTCCTTCATTTTTTCTGTTCCTGCCTCTTGCTTCTTTACCTTATTCGCAAGAATAAGCGCAAAAAGAAGTGCTACAACACCCATAACAGGAACAATTTGTAACAACATTTCCATAATAATTTCCTCCCAAAAATTACTTTTAAACATACTCATTATGGTTGGTAAATTTTGGAACGTCAACCATTTGTCCGTTTTTTTCTGATTATTGTTAAATATGTATAATTTTATTCAGAATTTATTGTTTATATTTCATTGTTTGTTAAAAATTGAACATTCTATTTCTGTATGGAAAATATTTTGAAAAAAATTCTTCAATTATAATTTTTAAAAAAGAAGAAGTCAATTAAAATGACTTCTCCTCTGCTAAAAGTGCTGCCCCTAAAGCACCGGCAAATCTACCATTCTCCGTAGGCATTACTTCTCGATTCAATTTTTGTGATAAACTTTCCGTAAAATATCTACTATGACTTAAGCCTCCCGTTAGGATTATGTGCTCAGACAAGCTTTGTCTTTGACACAATTGCGCTACTTTTGCAGCAACAGAATCAATAACTCCCGCTGCAATATCCTCCTTGGAACGCCCCTCTCCAATATAGCTTATAACTTCTGATTCTGCAAATACCGTGCATAATGAACTAATCGGAATCCGTTCACCCAGTTTTGCCAAATCAAATAATTCATCTATGGAAACAGCTAATCGATTAGCCATAATCTCTAAGAATTTTCCCGTTCCTGCCGAACACTTATCATTCATTAAAAAATCCATAACAACACCGTTTTTAACCTGAATTACTTTTGTATCCTGGCCCCCAACATCTACAATAGTGCAATCATCCCCAAATAATTCACGTCCTCCTCTTGCATGGCAAGTGATCTCTGTTATAACTTTATCTGCAAAATCTACTGCAACCCTTCCATAGCCTGTGGCAACAATTTTTGTATCTTCACAATCCACGTCAATAGAATCTGCTTTTAATCGTTCTCTAATGGTAGCCGTTGTTTCTTTACTACTCCAGCCAGTCGGTAATACAAAATGCTGTTCTACTTCACCACGCACTACTACTTTAGAAGCGGTGGAACCAATATCAATCCCTACGTAATTCATCTTTTCTCCTTATGCACGAAAATCATTTCCCTCATTTAACAAAATTTATCTCTATGGGGATTTAAATCCTTTTTAATTTCTACAATCTTTATAATTTCTATATTGTGCTCTTTTACACATTCTTCCACAATTTTAACATCTTCTTTTCTAATTAACAAGGATATTCCACAGCAGGTACTAACACTTCTAGGGGTTGGAGCAATTTTAGCTCTAACCCCTGCACATTTTAATTCTCTATGTAAGCGCATCCCATTATCGTGATTGTGAAAGAGCACATAATACTGCATCTCTTCCATCGGTTCTCCCTCTACTTATTTAACATTTCTATAAATGCACTAACTCTAGTCCTTAATTGTTGTGCATCGCTGTCTGTATAATCCGTTTCAATGCCAAGTACTGGTATTCCAGATTCCCGAAGTGCCCGTTCCACATGATATCCTTCCGTGTCATATAGGCTACAGAATTTCAAGTTTACATCTATGACACCATCTACATGATATTCTTTTGCCAAACGAATAATATCTGCTACTCTATTTGTATTTGGAGTAAAGCAAGCACAATTAATTCCCATATATCGTTCTGCCAATGCCCTTATTTGTTCTTCCACTGTATGCTTACTTTCATCCACCTGACGTTCAAAGTAACGGGTACCAGTGCACATCTCTTCACAAACAACTGCCCCACCACTTGTTTCTACAATATGATGCAACTTCCAATTCGGAATGGCTAATGGGGTTCCAGTTAACATAATTCGTTTTGTTCCTTCTTCAAATACACTTACTCCATCTGCCATTCTCTGGTCTAATTCGTCACACAATTTATTTGTCATTTGTGCAAAACGCGTTGGATCATCGTAAAAAGCTATTTGTGAAACGAGCAACACGTCTTTTCCACTAATTGGAAGTTTTTCATTCTTTCTTGTGTTATATAGTCTTTCTAATGCCCTGCGCTTTGCATTGATAAGTTTGATACTTTCTTCCAGTTTTTCCGCTGTTACTACATTGCCAGTAAATTCTTCTACTATATTTTTAAAGTCCGTAATCTCTTCTGCCCACGCCTGAATATCTTTTTCCCGTTTCATTTGTGGTAAATTCATCACATGAACTGGTACATCTTCGGCTAAGATTTCCCATGCTTTTTTCTTGCCATCACAAGTGGTTTCTCCCACATACATATCTGCAATTCTAAAGAATGGACAGGTACGGTCTAATCGTGCGCCCACGGATGCTTTAATCAATGGACAGGTATTAGTTGGCAGTACCTTTTCACCACCCGGTACCCAAAATTGCGATCCACCACACAGGCCAGTAGCGATAGCATCCGCTGCAAATACAATTTCATCCGGAACATATACACAAAAAGTCCCAAACACTTTTCCACCTTTTTTTTGGTGCTCGATTAACTCTGCTGGTCTTACACCATGAATTTCTGATACAACAAAATCAAAGAAATCCATTTCCTCTGGTCTTTGCTCCTGAGTCATATAAATATCTCCAAACGCTTGCGGGAGTACTTCACATAATTGATCATGCATTTCTAAATTCATTCCCAATTTTCCCCACATCTCATGATAGTCTGCCATAATACGTATCCTCCTTGGTTTTCTTTTTGTTCTTTAATAAGCTTTCTCTTTTGTGTATTTATGTCACCAGGTGACCTACACATGTATATTATAAATATAACGTAACACTTTTCATTCTATACTTCAACAATCCCCCTGACTTTGATAATTGTTTCTTCTAATATAAAAGGGTATTTATTGATATATTCTATCAATAAATACCCTTTTATATTAGATAATTTTAGAACAAGCCGCTAAACACTCTTCCACTTCTTCAAAGGTATTATTGGCACTAAATGCAAATCTTACTGTTCCTTTTGGATACGTTTGACAAGACTTATGAGCCATTGGAGCACAATGTAATCCGACCCTTGTCATAATTCCAAAGGACTGCTCCAATTCAAATGCGATTAGGCTATTATCATATTGATAAAAATCAAGGGATACTACTGCTACTCGGTCTCGTACTCCTTGTTTTCCCACAATTCTAACCCCAGGGAGCATTTTTGCACCCTCAAGAAAGCATTCAGTTAGTTGCATCTTTTTTCGATGTAGCTTCTCTATCCCTTCCTGTTCTAAATACAATAGGGCAGAATGCAATCCAATGATACCCGGCAGATTTAACGTCCCACTTTCAAATCTATCCGGCAACTGAATAGGCATATGTAATGAATCCGATTGACTGCCTGTTCCACCTGCAATTAGAGGATCTAACACTTCACTTAATTGATCCGATATGATAAATCCGCCTATCCCTTGTGGCCCCAGTAATCCCTTATGACCTGTAAACGCCAAAAAATCAATATTACACTTTCCGATATCCACCTCTATAGAACCTGCACTTTGTGCCGTATCTACCACAAAATATAACCCATGTCTCCTACAAATCTCTCCCACCTCTTCTATAGGAAGAATGGTTCCACACACATTGGAAGCGTGTAACATAATAATTGCCTTTGTCTTACTTGTAAGTGCTTTTTCAAATGCATGTGTTGATATACTTCCCTCTTGGTCTGCCTGAATTTTCGTGTAAAGAACACCTCGTTTCTCCATCTGTACAAGTGGTCTCATCACTGCATTATGTTCCATACTGGTTACAATCACATGGTCATCTGCTTTTAGGAATCCTTTTATAAAATAATTTAAAGAATGGGTAATTCCAGGTGTAAATATTACTTGCTTAGAACATTTCGCATGGAATAATCCCGCCAATTTATCCCTGGTGTCAAGTACCAAATCAGCAACTTCATAGGCTCCCTCGTAATTCCCCCTATTAATATTAAATGCTCCATGTTCTAATATATCAGCCATAGCCTTTGCTACACCAGGTGCTTTTGGAAATGAAGTACTACCATTATCAAAATATATATTATTCATATGCAATCTCCACTAATAATAATCCATGTGCAGGTGCAGTAACACCCGCTGCCTTTCGATTCTTTGCTTCTAAGATTTCTTTTACTTGTTCTGGTTGATAGAATCCTCTTCCTACTCGTAATAGAGTTCCTACGATAATACGTACCATATGGTATAAAAATCCTTTTCCCGTGATGCGAATCGTAATATTCTCCCCGTCAGCTATAATTTCCAACTCAGTAATTGTACGCACTGTACTTTGTACAGTCGTCTTAATATTACAAAAGCTTGCAAAATCATGTTCCCCTACCAAATATACTGCAGCCTCACGCATCTTTTCTATATCAAGTTCATATGTTACAAAGTAGTTCGTCAATCGCTTGGTTGGAAGCGGTATACGAGAATTAATGATATGATATTCATAGGTTTTCTTGCTATTACAATATCTAGGATGAAAAGTAAGCGCCACCTCTTCCGATGCTACAATTAAAATATCCTCTGGCAATCTTTGATTCAGCGCATTTGCAATCCGATTAGGGGGAATTGTTGTCTCAGTATCAAACACTGCTACATTTCCCAATGCATGCACTCCTGAATCTGTACGGCTAGCACCAATTATTTCAATCTGCTCTCCTGTTAATTGGCATAACTTTTCATTAATAACTGCTTCAATAGTAATACCATTTGGTTGCACTTGCCATCCACAATAATTCGTTCCATCATATGCAATTGTCAATTTTATTCGTTTCATAAATTATACCTCTTTAAAATATCCAAATGTGAAACGGCACATAACGCCCGATAACAAATACTGCAATAACATAAACTACTGTGACCCCATATGCAATATAATCCTTTTGATCATACACCAACGGTTTCATTTTAGTGCGTCCCTCACCACCACGATAACATCTTGCCTCCATAGCCATAGCCAAATCATTCGCTCTACGAAAAGCAGATACAAATAATGGAACTAAAATTGGAATCATACTCTTCGCTTTCTGGATAATATTCCCACTCTCCAAGTCTGCTCCCCTTGCAATCTGCGCCTTCATGATTTTATCTGTTTCCTCTAATAAAATTGGTATAAATCTTAATGCGATAGACATCATCATTGCAATCTCATGAACTGGTACCTTTATCTTCTTCATAGGATACAGTAGACGTTCTATACCGTCTGTCAACGCATTGGGTGTAGTTGTTAAGGTCATCAAGGAAGACCCTGCAATCAAAAATGTTAATCGAATGGCCATATACACTGCTGTACGCAATCCAGCTTCCGTAATTTTAAATATCCATACATGCACCAAAATTTTACCGCCATCCGTTAGAAAAAGATTGAAAATAACGGTAATTAATAACAACATAATGATTGGCTTTAATCCTTTCACTATAAATGAAACCGGAACTTTTGACACTTTTACAATTGCAATTAAAAACAATGCTGCAAGTACATATCCTAAAATACTCTTTGATAAGAACAAAGATATTAAGTAAAATAAAGTACACATAATTTTAACTCTTGGATCTAATTGATGTAATATACTATTCGCTGGATAATATTGTCCAATTGTGATATCTCTAATCATTGTCTCTCCTAATAACCCTCATGATTTCATCTGCTGCTGCTTCTACCGTGGTCGCTTCTACTGATACTGGTATCCCTTTCTCTTGTAGCTCATGCATAATGTAAGTAACCTGAGGTGCTGCAAGTCCAACTTTCTCCAATTCTTTATAATGAGAAAATACTTGTTTGGGCTCATCATCATACATAACTTCCCCGTCATTCATGACAATAATGCGGTCTACATACTTTGCAATATCTTCCATACTATGAGAAACCAAAATAACAGTCATATCACACTCCTTATGAAGTTGTGCAACCTGATCTAGAATTTCATCTCTTCCTCTAGGATCTAATCCTGCTGTTGGTTCATCTAATACCAACACTTTGGGCTCCATAGCTAACACTCCTGCAATTGCAACACGCCTTTTCTGCCCTCCTGATAACTCAAATGGCGATTGCTCATAAAGTTCTTCCGGATACCCAACCAGCTGTAGCGCTTTTCTTGCACGTTTTTTACATTCCTCTGTCGATAGTCCTTGATTCTTTGGTCCAAAACAAACATCAGTCAAAGCATCTATCTCAAATAATTGGTGTTCTGGATACTGAAATACAAGACCTACTTGATTGCGCAGTGCTTTCATATTATATGTCTCGTCATATATATTTTCATTATCGTAATATAAACTTCCGCTTGTTGCTTTCATCAATCCATTAAAATGTTGAATGAGGGTGGATTTCCCTGACCCCGTATGCCCAATAACTCCTACAAACTGACCATGAGGAATTTCTAAATTAACGTCTCTAAGCGCTTGCTTCTCATAAGCAGTATTTGGGCTATATATATAATTTACATGTTCTAATCTAATTGACATAATGCTTCCACCAATTCTTCATTTCTTAAAATGCCATTTGGTAATGGCACACCCCTTTGTTGCAGCTCATGCGCCAACATGGTCACCTGTGGCACATCCAACCGGTAATATTTTAATGTATTCACTTGCCCAAAAATTTCTTTCGGTGTCCCTTGCATTACAATTTTCCCTTGATCCATAACGTATACTTTGTCTGCATCAATAACTTCTTCCATATAATGTGTAATTAAAATAACGGTTATGTTCTCTTGGCACCTTAACTCTTGGATTGTCTTTAATACTTCTTTTCTTCCATTTGGATCTAACATAGCCGTTGGTTCATCTAATACAATACATTTTGGTCTCATAGCAATAACTCCTGCAATGGCTACCCGTTGCTTTTGGCCACCAGACAATTTATTGGGAGAATGATGTCGATACGCCAACATCCCTACAGACGCTAAACTTTCTTCCACTCGTTTCCATATCTTATCTGTTGGAATTCCTAGATTCTCCGGCCCAAATCCAACATCCTCTTCCACAACTGTTCCTATGATCTGATTATCTGGATTTTGAAAAACCATTCCCGCACTCTGACGTACTTCCCAAAGTAAATTCCCATCCTTCGTATTCTTTCCATCTACCCATATGGTTCCTTCACTCGGAATCAATATGGCATTCATATGTTTTGCCAGTGTAGATTTTCCAGAACCATTATGTCCTAAAATTGCAACAAACTGTCCTTCTTCAATTCCAATATCCACGTTATCAATTGCGCGCTGCTTTCCGACTATATTTCCCTCTTCATTTCGTTTTTCATATTCAAATATCAGTTGTTCTGTCTGAATCATATCCATAGTTTGTCCTCTTTTTGATTACCCAATTGCTAAACTTTATTGTACTTCATCGTCAGGTAGTTTGCAAGGTATAGATACGGAATCAAATTTGTAGAATTTATACTTTACGAATCTTCAATTTTTGGATACAATAACAAGAGAACATGTACATTATTATGTACCATGATTATTAAACACTAGAAAGGAAAAAAAATAATGGCTAACCCTATTGTAACTTTTGAAATGGAAAACGGAGATTTGATAAAGGCAGAATTATATCCGGAAATCGCTCCTAACACTGTAAATAACTTTATCTCTTTAATTAATAAAGGATATTATAATGGTTTGATCTTTCATCGTGTTATACCTGGATTTATGATACAAGGTGGATGTCCTGATGGCACTGGCATGGGAGGACCTGGATATAATATCAAAGGAGAATTTTCTCAAAATGGTTTTCAAAATGATTTGAAACATGGACCTGGTGTACTATCTATGGCACGAGCTATGCATCCTGATTCCGCTGGTTCTCAATTCTTTATTATGCACAAGAACTCTCCACATTTAGATGGTTCCTATGCAGCATTTGGCAAAGTCATTGAAGGTATGGATACTGTAAATAAAATAGCAGACACTGCTACAGACTACAGCGACAAACCATTGGAAACCCAAAAAATGAAAACTGTCACCGTTGACTTACAAGGCAAAGAGTATAACGAACCTGAGCAAGCTTAGAAGTCAGAAGATTCCATACATTTTTTCTTTACATGAATAATACCTCTTTTTTTATATCATACTAATTGTATATCGTAAAAGTTATAGTTACGTGAATAAAAAAGGAGTTGAATACGTATGAAAGAAAATCCTGGTCTTCCTACTTATATGGGTTCCCCATATGAGCAAACTTCAAGCAAAGTTGCAAAAGAACGTTTAAAGAATATGCACAATAAGGACAATGCGTCAGAACCTAAGGTTCATTTTAATGGAATAGCAAATGAATGCCCTCCCGATAACAATGTCTACTGGGAAGGCAATCACAATCCATTAAGCAGCAAGGGAGATTGATTACCAATCTCTCTGCTGCTTTTTTATTCTTTTTTTAAAGCTAACAAAAGTATCGTTGATATGATAAATGTGAATCCTAATATGTCCAGAAAAATGAACTTTGTACCAAGCAGGCATGCAGAAAGTATTGCAGCCACTACCGGTTCTATACTGGAAATCACTCCTGTATATACCGGTCCTATACATCGGATTGCCATCAAAAAAAGGCAAAACGGAACAATGGTACCCAAAATAATGATAACTAAGATCAATGCTACTACTTCTGAATCTATGAGCATGTGCACATTCCACGGCCTTGTAATAAAAAATAACATCATTCCGCCAATTAACATCGCCCAACCACTTGCTATGGTTGGGGGGTACTTTTTAAGAAGCGGAACTGGTAAAATAGTATTAAAACATGTTGCTAATGCACAACAAACGCCCCAAAAAAGCCCTTCTGGTGAAATAACCAATCCTTCTAAACTACCATGTGTAGCTACTAAAAGTATCCCAACTAGTGCCAATACAATAGACATTACTTCTAATTTATGAGGCATACTACGATTAATTATACAAAAAAACACCATCATCATAGCCGGATTCAAGTATTGTAGCACAGTTGCCGTCCCTGCATTTGTTGTCTCAACTGCTATGAAATAACAAAATTGTGTTGCCATCATTCCTAATATAGCGAAAACAAAGACTCTTGCCATATCTCCTTGGTTTTTCCAGATTTCAAAAATCCCTTGTTGTTTCCGTGCAACTATCAGTACAAAAAGTAACATGCCTAATCCAGAAAAAATCAAACGATAGGGTACAAGCCAAGTGGATACCATCCCCTTATATTCAAATAAATATTGTGCTGCCGCTCCAGAAATTGCCCATAAAATACCTGCTAAAAGAGCAAAAATGAAACCTAGCATTTTTTCTTTTCTTCTTTCCATCATTTTGTCCTATCGTTTTTTAACTCTGTATTTTCTTAGTACAACCTGCTATATATCTCTATCATTTGATCACGTGAAAAAAGTACATAACTTTGTTGCAGTAATCTTTGCTGGCTTTCTAGAACACTATCCGCAAAGGTGATTATTTCCGTTTCTTTCATCCCATACTCATGCAATGGTTTCTTAGGAATTATTTGCCCTAATAACTCATCTAATTTAATATATACGTTATCAACTTCACATTTTAAAATGTCCGCTAACATTTGATTCATTTTTCGAAGTTTCCCCTCTGGGTTTCTTCGGCTATATTCTTTAAATACTTCAGTAAAAAACTGATAGTTCGCCTCCCCGTGAGTAACATGATATACGCCACTTAACGGATATGACATAGCATGAACCGCCCCGGTTCCAGCATTCCCAAACGAAACGCCTGCCATATTACTTGCAATCAAAAATGAGTCAAGTAACTGATATCTATAAGCCTCACCATATGTTACAATGGACTGAAACCCATTTACAATGATCTGAATGGCCTTTTCACTAAACATCTCTGTATACATTGTTGCTCTGGGTGAAACATAAGATTCAATTGCATGAATGAAAGCATCTATAGCACTGGTGGCAAAAAATTCATACGGTAATTCTTTTAATAGTTCTGGAATTAACACGGCATAATCTGCATAAAGAGCATCATCTGCCAAGCCCATTTTTGTATGTAGTTCACTAATTTCTGCAATGGTTACATTTGACACTTCTGAACCTGCCCCACAGGTAGTAGGAATAGCAATAAATTCTCGCACTTTTTCAATTGGTACATTCTTCTCAAACATAGCTCTTGCACTTCCACTCGCCCGAACTACCAACAATTTTGCCATATCAATCACAGATCCTCCGCCAATTGCAATAATTCTGGAGCAATTAGTCTGTTTAAAATCCGCCATTAATTCATCCATCATATTATCAGTAGGCTCACCTTGCCCATATTTGCTCTTATAGACCACTTGTGCTTTTAGCTCTAGTTTTTCAAAATATACTTCGAAAATAGATTGGCTAGCCAATATAAAGTCAGTCTCACAAATCTCAAATTCTGTTACAAAGTTTTTTGCAGTACTAAATATCTGTATATTCGTTTGTTGTTGAAATAGCTTCATACCATACTCCCTCATTACATCATCTTTCTTTTACTTTTCTTTGCCTCGAAATGTTTTGAACAGAAGTGGCATATATTCTTTACTATACTCTCCCAAAGAATAGTCTCCCTTTGAAAGACACCAATCCGATACCAGAGCCCGTTCACATAGACTATAAATCTTCGTCACTTCACTTACCGTCTTATCCGCTGTAATTTGTCCCCGTTTTTGCCCTTCTTCTACAATAGAACTAATCAGGCGATAGTACGTTCTGTTTTGATCTAATAAATGCCTTTCACCTTTGGTAACTAATTGTGACGAATACATGGATGCCAATAATTCATGACTGATTTTACGTTCCATCATACAATGCATTTCATAATTCAAATACATCAGTTTATCAAAACTATTCATACCTGGATCCATGTCCTCCTGTAACTTTTGGTATTTATCATCCAAAAGTGTAGAAAGTGTACCTAACAGAGCATCCTTACTGTCAAAATAATAGTAAAAAGAACCTTTCGATGTTCCTGATAAACTAATAATATCTTCCATTGTTGTATTATCATATCCCTTTTGATGAAATAACTCCCAGGCTGCATCTACAATTCGTTCTTTCACACTTTCCTTTTCACTAACACTCATTCCTTTTCCTCCAATAAGTCTTTTCAATTTCCAAGAAACTACTACGGATTTTTACAAATATAAAACAGAGTGTACTATAGAAATTCTATAGTACACTCTGTTTTATTATCATAAATATATTTTTATTATAGCCCTTTTGCCTTATTCGTGCAAGCTTTCATTGCTTCAAACACTGCACTACGCATACCTTTGTTCTCTAATACACGAACTGCCTCTATTGTTGTTCCAGCTGGAGAGCACACCATATCCTTTAATTCTGCCGGATGTTTTCCCGTTTCTAATACCATTTTTGCACTTCCAAGCACCGCTTGTGATGCAAATTTATAAGCCTGTGCTCGTGGCATCCCATCCGCTACTGCTGCATCAGCCATTGCTTCTATAAACATGAATACGTACGCTGGTGAGCTCCCACTTACCGATACGACTACATCCATCAATTGCTCTCCTACTACCTCAACATTACTGAATCCACGCAAAATATCGCATGCATACTCTAACTCTTTGGTAGTTACAAATTCATTATAGCAAGCAGCGGTCATTCCTTCTCCTACCATAGCCGGGGTGTTTGGCATGGTTCGAACAATTTTAACTTGTTTTCCAAATTGTTCTTCCAACCATGCCAATGTTTTACCTGGAGCGATTGTAATAATCAGTTGATTGTCCTTTATACCGTCCTTGATATCATCAATTACAGATGCATAATACTGTGGTTTTACCGACAATACTATTACCTCTGCTTTTTCTACTACTTCTTTATTATTTGCTGCAATCTGAACACCCAATGCTGCTTTTACCTTGTCACAACTTGGTGCAAATACATCTGCACCTATCATCTCTTCCGGCTTGAAAATTCCATTTTTAATCATTCCACCCATCATGGCACTCGCCATATTTCCACATCCTATAAACCCTATTTTCATACAATTACCTCTATCTTTCTATATATGAACAACAATAATCTGCATATGTCTTTACAATAACATCGAAACTTGAATTGGCAGGAACTGTAAAAGACTCCCCTACCCGATAATTTTTATATGTTTCATCTTGCGGCAACTTAATATCCATTTCGCCCCCCAGTACTTCCATAAGTTCTTCTGCACCAGTCTGAAATGTATATTCTCCTCCAATCATAAATCCAAGCGTTTTTCTTTCGCCATCTTCCATATAAAAAGTTCTACTTGTTACCTTACCACCAAAATATACGTTAGCTGCTTTGACCAATGTGACATTCTTAAATTCCATATGCGATTCTCCTTTTTATATTTATTTTGTATACATTTTATTTTTTTGTATACAATATTAGTGTTTGCATACACTATATCATTACTTTTTTCTTTTGTCAATATTCTATGTTGCAATTCCTCATATTTTACGTTATAATTTGTATACATTTTTATATTTTGTTTTTTTATGAGTGAATTTTTATTTTAAAACAAGGAGTTCTCATGAGTGAAAAAAAATTGTCATTAGCCGATAAAGCTTACCATACTATTAAAAATCATATATTAAATCTCACCTACCCACCCGGAATGCCCCTTACAGAAGCCATGCTTACAGAAGAATTGGGTATGAGTCGTAATCCTGTACGAACTGCAATCAAGATGTTGCAATCTGAAGGATTGATTGTCTCTGATTACTACAAGTCAATGACGGTAAAAGAAATCACAGACAAAGATATCAATGAAATCTATCAGTTACGCGAATTACTAGAAGGAGAAGCTTTTAAACTAATCTTTACTTCTGGACGTGCGGAAGAATTCTCCTATCGCATTGAGGAAAAAGTAGTTCGTATGAATGCCTCCGCCAATGATATCTATGAATGGGAGATTGCTGATACAAATATGCATATGGAAATCATTGGAATTTTTGAAAATGAACGAATTAATCGAATCTACGAAAGTAATTTATCTGAATTAATTCGTATGGGGCTCTACTCTGTCAAAAATGGAATGCATATCCCTAAAACCAATGCAAATCTTAAAAAAATGATTAACTATATGAGAAAAAATGAGTACGAAAAGGCCTATGCCATACTAAAAGGCGACCATTTTACTATTGGCAAAGATCGTGCACTAAAAGAAAAAAAGTAGGGGACTCCCCCTACTTTTTATAATGTATTACAATAGTTACATGCTGCTAGACCAGCTACTGCTCCATCTGCCGTTGCAGTTGTTAGTTGCCTTACTTCCTTTGTTCGACAATCTCCCGCTGCAAATACTCCAGGTACGGCGGTCATACAATCTTCTGTTGCTATCATATATCCTTGTGAATCTAATGGAACAATCTCTGAACATATCTGATTGTTGGGGACTTGTCCGATTCCAATAAATAATCCTTCTATCCGTAGTCTTTTTTTCTCTCTGGTCTCTCTATTCTCAACTACAATTCCAGATAATGTATGCGCTCTCTCCAACTCTACAATTGTGGAATCTAGTAGAAATACTACATTACATTTCGTTTTTAACTGTTGTATTAAGTGTTGTTCTGCTCGAAATTCTTTCCTTCTGTGTATCAAAAATACTCGTTTACAAATATCTGTTAAATACAATGCATCTTGTAACGCTGTATTTCCCCCACCTACCACTGCTACTTCTTTATCTTTATAAAAGGTACCATCGCATACAGCACAGTATGAAATTCCTTCCCCAAATAGCTCTTCTTCTCCTAGAATTCCTAACGCTCTTTGGGTCACCCCTGTTGCAAGAATGATTGCCTTGCAACAGATCTCTTTTTGTCCCGTTAAAACTACTTTTTTATCATCTTCTACTCGAATCTCTATGGCTTCTTCTAATTCCACCTCCGCTCCTAATGAAAGTGCTTGTTCTAATAGATTCGATGCAAATTCATTTCCCGTCATCTGCATAATTCCAGGATAATTCTCTACATTGGGCGAATAGGTAATCTGACCACCAAATACTGAACTTTCTAATAATAGAACCTGCTTACCAGCTCTCAAAGCGTAAATCGCAGCCGTCATACCCGCTGTACCGGCACCAATAATAACTATATCATGCATCAAAACTCCTCCTGCTATTGATTCTCTGTATACTTTTTAATATTAGAAGCATTTGCGTGTTTTTCAATTTGGTTCCCTGTAATGACAATGAGAGTTGGTGCCTGCTTTACACCATATTGTTCTACCAAATTAGTCTCCTCTTCTGCATCAATTAACTCAAAATCTATCTTTGCTTTTTGCAACATATGACTTGCTATTTTACAATTTGGACATGTTTTCGTGGTGAAAAGCAATGTCTTAGACTGCTCTAAATTTGTTCCACTATCCTTCCTATTTTCCTCTACCTGTATAGTCGCCTGTGCTTTAACCTTTAACTTGGAATTTGTTATATCATATACTTTCCGTTCTTTATACTCTTGAGTCTTACCATCATTCCAATTTTGAACTGGACGATAATACCCTGTAATACGACTATATACCTCCGTTGTATTTCCACAGATCGGACAAGTGTATTGCTCACCAGTCAAATATCCATGATCCTTACAAATAGAATAGGTTGGTGACATCGTGTAATATGGCAGTTTATAATTTTCAGCTATTTTTCTTACTAAAGCTGCTGCTGCCTTCCAATCTGGCAACTTTTCCCCAAGAAATGCATGAAATACCGTTCCCGAAGTGTATAACGGTTGTAATTCATCTTGTATATCCAACGCTTCAAAAATATCTGCTGTGTACCCTACTGGTAAATGAGAACTATTGGTATAGTAAGGTGTCCCACAAGCTTCGGATGCTGTAATGATATCTGGAAATTGTTTTACATCATGCTTTGCAAGACGATAGGTTGTGGATTCTGCCGGTGTAGCTTCTAGGTTATATAAATCTCCATATTCTTCTTGGTAATCCGCTAGGCGTTCCCTCATATGATTTAATACATCCTTGGAAAATTGTTGTGTTTTCTCATGAGTCATATCTGCTTGAATCCAGGTAGCATTAAGTCCAGCTTCATTCATTCCAATCAGCCCAATTGTGGAAAAATGATTGCTAAAGGTTCCCAGATAACGTTTTGTATATGGATATAGCCCTTCCTCTAAAAGTTTGGTAATAATGCTACGTTTTACATGTAATGAGCGTGCGGAAATATCCATCATACGGTCTAATCTCTTATAAAATTCTTTCTCATCATTTGACAAATAGGCAATCCGTGGCAAATTAATGGTTACAACGCCCACGGATCCTGTACTTTCACCACTTCCAAAAAATCCACCCGACTTCTTTCTTAACTCACGAAGGTCAAGACGTAACCGACAACACATACTCCTTACATCACTTGGTTCCATTTCACTGTTGATATAATTGGAGAAGTATGGGGTACCATATTTCGCTGTCATTTCAAAAAGCAATTGATTGTTCTCTGTATCAGACCAATCAAAATCACTCGTAATGGAATAGGTCGGTATTGGATACTGAAAACCTCTCCCATTCGCATCTCCTTCAATCATAATCTCAATGAATGCTTTATTAATCATATCCATTTCATGTTTACAGTCTTTATATTTAAAATCTACTTCTTTGCCACCTATAATAGCTGGCAACTCTGCCAAATCGTTTGGTACTGTCCAATCTAATGTAATATTTGAAAATGGAGCTTGTGTCCCCCATCTGCTTGGTGTATTGACTCCATAAATAAAGGATTCGATTGATTTCTTCACTTCAGAATAAGACAAATTATCCGCTTTCACAAATGGGGCTAGGTAGGTATCAAACGAGGAAAATGCTTGTGCACCTGCCCATTCATTCTGCATAATTCCTAAAAAGTTTACCATTTGATTACAAAGCACACTTAAATGCTTTGCAGGAGCTGATGTGATTTTACCTGGGATTCCACCAAGTCCCTCTTGAATCAGCTGCTTTAAAGACCATCCAGCACAATATCCAGTTAGCATTGACAGATCATGAATATGAATATCTGCATTTCGGTGAGCATTTCCTATTTCATCATCATATATTTCTGAAAGCCAGTAATTCGCAGTAATAGCTCCGGAATTACTTAAAATCAATCCCCCCACAGAGTATGTAACTGTAGAATTTTCTTTCACTCTCCAGTCTGTTACCTTTACATAACTGTCTACTATATCTTTATAATCTAGCATTGTAGACTTCATATTCCTAATTTTTTCTCTCTGTTTTCTATACAGAATATATCCTTTTGCAACATCCGAATATCCAGCTTGTACCAATACAGATTCCACACTATCTTGAATATCTTCTACCAAAACTAACGAATTTTTAATTTTGGGCTCAAAATCTGCAGTTACTTTTAATGCTAATAAATCAATAATATTGGGATGATATTGTTTATCTTGTGCCTCAAATGCCTTACGGATCGCTTCTCCTATTTTGGACAAATTAAATTCTGCTATTTTCCCGTCTCGTTTGGTTACTTGATACATCGATTGCCCTCCTGATCTTTCATCTTTTCTATTTTTTCGTTTTTACTATTGTATCACTGCAACTAATATTATGCAATACGAAACAACAACATCTAGTGTTTATTTTTTATTCAGAGACTAGATGTTGTTTATCTTCATAGTTTCGCTATATCCCCCGTATTTTCACGTTTTTTACATATTTTTCGAGTATTCGTTTCATCATATGCATATCCTTTGCATTGCAAGGTTTAAGTCCTTTTGCAATTACATCTCCTGAATCCACAAATGCTTGAATGTAATAAGCACTAGCTCCTTCAACCCAAGAACCTATTTCTTCAAATTCTTTCGGGTCATGCAGACTTTGAACTACCGTGGTTCGAAATTCATAAGGTATTTTATTCGATAACAAATATTCTACACTCCTTTTAATTGGAGCCATATCATACCCTAATACACCAATGGTAGATGCATACCTTTCTATACTATTCTTAATATCCATAGCTACATAATCAACTAACTTCTGCTTCACCAAGTATTGCAATTTATCTGGATCACTTCCATTAGTATCCAATTTCACTTTATATCCTAATGCTTTAATGCGCTCCATAAATGTCTCTATATCTGGTTGTAATAATGGCTCTCCTCCACTTATACAGACACCATCAAGAATTCCCTGGCGTTTTGCAAGTAACCGAAATATGGATGAAACCTCAATCGGCTCTTCTTCTATGTGCGTTACTAGTGAAGCATTATGGCAAAAAGGGCAACGAAAATTACACCCTGCTGTAAATACTGTACAGGCTACCTGCCCCGGATAATCTAGTAACGTCAATTTTTGTATCCCTTGTATTCTCAAAATCTCACCTTCTAATATCCATCTTTACTTGATTACACTGTAAATTTATATATCTTGTTTTTATTATAACATATTTAAATATTGAGAGAGGCATAATTTAAAAAGGCTGCCCACAGAACTTTGAATGTTATTCATTCCTAGTTCTTGGACAACCCCTTCATATACCCTAATTAAATGACTGCTCTGTTCTTTCTATTATTTCATCTTGCAATGCTTTACTAAGATTACGGAAATGATCGCTGTATCCCGCCACGCGAACAATCAGGTCTTTATAATCTTCTGGATGTTGTTGTGCTTTTATTAACGTCTCTTTATTGATTACATTAAATTGAATATGATGTCCATCCAAATTAAAGTAAGAACGTACAAGATTTGCCATTTGTTCCAAACCACCCTCGCCTTCTACAACACTTGGCGTGAACTTTTGATTCAACAGTGTGCCTCCTGTTTGAAGATGATCCATCTTAGATGCAGATTTAACTACTGCTGTTGGTCCATTTGTATCTGCCCCTTTTTCTGGTGAAATTCCTTCCGATACTGGCTTGTGAGCCAAACGTCCATTTGCACTAGCCATCATTACTTCACCAAAGTAGACATGACAAGTAGTTGGCAACATATTAATGCGATAATAACCGCCCTTCATGTTTCGTCTTCCGGTTACAGACTTTCGGTAATATTCAAATACTTCTTTCATGATATTATCTGCATAGGAATCATCATTTCCGTATTTTGGTGTTTTATTGCGCACCAAGTTCAGAATTCTATCTTGGCCTTCAAAATTATCATCTATGGCCTTCATTAATTCTTCCATTGTAAATTTTTGCTTGTCATATACATTGTACTTTATTGCCGCTAAACAATCCGTAATTGTTCCAATCCCTACCCCTTGGATATAGTTCGTATTATAACGTGCTCCTCCTGCGTTATAGTCCTTTCCAGTTGAGATACAATCATTTGTAATAATAGACAAGAATGGAACTGGCATATAATTAGCATAAATAGTCTCTATCACGTTACTTCCTTGGACCTTAATATCTAAGAAATACTTGATTTGTTTTTGGAATGCTTCCCAAAGTTCATCGTACGTCTTAAAATCTGTAGCATAACCAAGTTGTAATCCCAATTGTCTGTCTGCAACTTTATCATACCCGTTATTTAACGTCAATTCCAAGATTTTAGGTATATTAAAATATCCCGTCAGAATGTAAGCCTCATTTCCAAATGCTCCTGTTTCTACGCAACCACTGGTTCCCCCGCACCGCGCATCTTCTAAAGATTTTCCCGCATTTAATAATTCTTGTACAATTGCTTCTGTATTGTAGAATGCTGGTTGCCCCCAACCTTTTCGTGATATTTCGCAAGCACGTTTTAAAAACTTTTGTGGTGTTTTTTTACTAATCTGTACATTGGAACTTGGTTGTAATAATTTCATTTCATCCATGCAGTCAAGAATTAAATAGCTGACATTATTAACGCCATTCTCTCCATTTGGTGCTATTCCACCTGTATTTAGATTTGCAAAATCCGTATAAGTACTACTTTCTTTCAACGTGATTCCTACTTTCGGAGGTGCTGGTTGATTGTTGAATTTTACCCATAAACATTCCAATAACTCTAGGGCTTTTGCATCATCCAATCTTCCATCTTCCACATCCGTTGTATAGAATGGATTTAAATGTTGATCCAAACGTCCTGGTGAGTACGCATCCCAAGGGTTTAATTCACTTGTTACACCAAGATGTACAAACCAATACATTTGTATTGCCTGCCAATAGGTCTGTGGCTTATGTGTTGGTACCACATCACAGTTTGCAGCAATTTGAAGCAACTCCTCTTTTCGCGTTTCGTCCGTTTCCTTCTCTGCAAGCTCTCTTGCATAAGCTGCATAACGTTCCCCCAGAATGATAACTGCATCACAGGCTATTTTCATCGCATTCAATTGATTTTTTCTAGCCAACGCCTTTGAGTCATTCATATAATCCAATGCCTGTAACGCCTCATCTATGTCTGCCTTATAATCTAAGAATCCCTTTTCGTAAATTTTAAATGAGCCTACCGTATGTCCTGGTCCTCTCTGTTCCATAAATTCAGTAAAAATACCTGACTCATAAGCGGCTTTCCACTCTTCAGTCATGTTGTCTAAAATACGTTTACGTATAGAACGTTTTTCCCAAAATGGAATAATATTTTCTTCTTGAAAGCCATAGTCCTCTTCTTTTACATTAAAATTAATCAAGTCTCTGTCGTTCATAATATGCATATCTTCTATCGAATGACAACATAACTCTGGAAAAGTAGGGGATGCCTGTGGTGAATCTCCTTTCTCACCCACAATTAATTCGCCCTCTCCAATATAGAGTGTTTTTTTAGAAAAGTAATCTTTCAATACTTGTGCACGGAGTTCCGGTACAGATATTGTTCCTTCATAATTTTTATAAGTTTCTGTTTCAATTTTAGCTCTCTCCATATCAATATGAGCCGGTGTGTCTAAACTAAGCTGTCTCAACTTTTGAATACGTTCATTCATTCCTCTTTGCTCCATTTCTTAACCTCCTATTTTTGTATTATAGAAACCTGCTTCTTGGAACATCTGTACAAAATGCTCCATCTCTTCCTTACTTGGTGCATGTAATGTCGTTCCTTCGTATTTTTTCCCCATTTTATCATACTTACCTGCGCCAGTATTGTGGTATGGAAGTAAATTTACCTGTGCCACATTTATACGATGATCAAGCAAATAAGCAATGGTTGCCTTCATGCTTGCATCATTTCCATTTACTTCATTGATCGTCGGAATCCGAATATATATTCTCGCACCATCTTTGCTTAATTTTTTTAAATTTTCTAAAATCAGCGTATTTTCTACTCCTATATATTCCTTATGTAATTCTTGATTCATCACTTTTATATCATATAAAAAAGTATGTACATATGGTAAGATTCTTTGGAAATTTTCATAAGGGGCATATCCACAGGTATCAATTGTTATCGTAATTCCTTGTTTATGTAACGCTTTCACAAGTGACTCTAGGTAATCCATATCCATAGTCATAACTTCTCCCCCTGATAGCGTCACGCCTCCACCTGATTCTTCATAGAATATTTGATCCTTTTTTACTTCTTTAACAAGTTCCATTACAGAATAGGATTTTCCCATGATCTCTCTCAGATTCAAATTGCAGTAATCAATACATGTTCCGCAGCAATCACATAATGCTCTATCCATTATGATATGCTCTTCCTTTATCAGCATTGCATGATTGGGACATGCATTCACACATGCTCCACATGCAACACATCGTTCCTTATCATACAATACCTGCTTTTGATAATTTTGAGTCTCTGGATTATGACACCATACACATTTTAGTGGACAACCTTTGAAAAATATGGTAGTTCTAATTCCATCGCCATCATGAATAGAATATTTTTGAATACTGGTTATCATTGACATAATCTTCTCCTTTTTAATTTTTGGACTACGGTTTATACTATAGTCTAATCATAGCAAATAGATGGAATTTCGTCAATATTTTATCAAACTTAAATCTAATGTTTTTTTGCATACAAAAGGGTAATTTTGAACAATAAAAGATGTTATTTTCTATATATTGTATACGTTATTGCACGAAAAATTTTAGAAATAAAAAGAACATAAATCATTTAGCGCCTCACTCATCGTAGGATGCGTGAAAATTTGATTCCTTAGTATCGTGTAATCTATCTCTGCATCCATAGCTAATTTTATCAAATATACGAATTCTTTTTCTTTCCGATCTTCCATATGATTTTTTGCGCTTAATGTGCTATGAATCAATGATTTTGTTCTTAACTTTTGTCAAAAAAAAAACGTATCTTGCATTCAAACTTTTCCTGTGCTACACTTTAAAAAACGTACTAATTACAAAGGGTCACACCTAAGTGAAAAGGCGCACAGACTGTATTTGATAGGGGGAATTTTACCCTCTTTTAACCTCTGCGCATTTGCGTGGAGGTTTTTATTTTGTCTAATTCAGCTCCACAAAGTACTAATAGCTCTGAATGGCGTCCTATATCGCCGTACGTGAATCAGGACGGTAGTACCCGCCCTTAGAAAGGAGGTTATGCATGAATACTCGAATTGCTCTTGTCGGAATCATCGTAGAAGATACTGGGTCGGTAGAGGCTTTAAATGCACTACTAAGTGAATATGGCCAATATATTATTGGGCGCATGGGAATTCCTCATCGTGAAAGGAACCTGTCCGTTATCAGTGTTGCAATGGATGCACCAAATGACATTATCAGCGCTCTGTCCGGCAAAATAGGCATGCTACCTGGTATTAATACTAAGACCGTATATGCAAAAACAACAACATAACGAGGTTATTTATGAAACAATTAATTGACAAATTAAAAGAAGAAAGGAATCTTTCAAAAGCAGAATGGATTTCACTCATTGATGCACGCTCTAACAATCTGAATGAGTATTTATTTGAACAAGCTAGAGCTGTACGCCATGATTGTTATGATCATGATATCTACATACGAGGTTTAATTGAATTTACAAATTACTGCAAAAATGATTGTCTCTATTGTGGTATCCGAAAAAGCAATTCCCATATTAAAAGATATCGGTTATCTAAAGAAGAAATTCTGCAATGTTGCCATGTTGGATATAATTTGGGATTTCGTACATTTGTATTGCAGGGTGGAGAAGATGGTTATTTTACTGACCAACGCATTGTAGAAATTATTTCTTCCATTCGCAGTGAATATCCCGACTGTGCCATCACACTTTCCATTGGCGAACACTCAAAAGAAAGCTATCAAGCATTTTTTAATGCTGGTGCTAATCGTTATTTATTGCGCCATGAGACTGCAAACCATTCACACTATAGACAGCTGCATCCTAATAACCTAACAGCTGCTAGTCGACAACACTGTTTATACCATTTAAAAGAAATAGGATATCAAGTTGGTACCGGTTTTATGGTAGGCTCTCCCTATCAGACCACCGAACATTTAGCAGAAGATATGCTATTTATCAAACAATTGCAACCTCAAATGGTAGGAATTGGACCTTTTATCCCACATCACGATACACCATTTCACAATCAACCAGGAGGAACTTTAGATCTCACACTCTATATGCTCGGATTATTGCGATTGATGCTTCCAGATGTATTGTTACCGTCAACTACTGCCCTTGGAACCATTCATCCAAAAGGACGTGAACTTGGTATTTTATCCGGTGCCAATGTAGTGATGCCAAATCTTTCCCCTACTACTGTTCGAAAAGATTATGCACTATATGATAATAAGATATGTACTGGTGATGAAGCTGCCGAATGTAGATACTGCATGGAAAAAAGAATGCAATCTATCGGCTACCAAGTCGTGGTATCAAGAGGCGATTACCGTCCTAGAAATTAGGAACGAAAGGAGAACATAACATGTATCATCCATCTTCTAAAAAGGCAACAGAATTTATAAATCACGAAGAAATCTTAGATTCTATAGCATCTGCAGATGCAAATAAAGATAATTTAGAATTAATTACTTCTATAATTGAAAAAGCGAAAAAAAGAAAAGGTCTTTCTCATCGAGAAGCTTCTGTGTTGTTAGCTTGCGAGAATGAGGAAAAAAATCAAGAAATTTATGCACTTGCGGAACAAATTAAAAAGGATTTTTATGGCAATCGTATTGTCATGTTTGCACCGCTATATTTGTCTAATTATTGTGTCAACGGATGTACTTATTGTCCCTACCATATGAAAAACAAAGGTATCGCCCGTAAAAAGTTAACCCAAGAAGAAGTACGTAAAGAAACTATTGCACTACAAGATATGGGACACAAACGCTTGGCATTGGAAGCTGGTGAAGACCCAGTGAATAACCCTATCGAATATATCTTGGAATGTATCGATACCATTTATAGTATTAAGCATAAAAATGGAGAAATTCGACGTGTAAATGTCAATATCGCAGCAACTACGGTAGAAAACTATAAAAAGCTAAAAGACGCTGGAATCGGCACTTACATTCTTTTCCAAGAGACTTACCACAAAGAAAGTTATCTACAACTTCATCCAACGGGGCCGAAACACGATTATGACTACCACACAGAAGCTATGGATCGCGCTATGGAGGGTGGTATTGATGATGTAGGTATTGGTGTTCTTTTTGGGCTTGACAAATATCGTTACGAATTCGCAGGTTTATTGATGCATGCAGAGCACCTAGAAGCAACATTTGGTGTTGGTCCTCACACGATTAGTGTTCCTCGCCTATGTCCAGCAGATGATATTGATGTCAAGGACTTTGACAATGGCATCAATGACGATATCTTTGCAAAGATTGTTGCTTGTATTCGTATCGCAGTCCCTTATACTGGAATGATTATTTCCACTAGAGAAAGTCAAAAATGTCGGGAGCGGGTTCTTCATCTAGGGGTCTCTCAAATTAGTGGCGGCTCTAAAACAAGTGTGGGTGGATATGCCGATCCTGAGCCGGAAGAAGAAAACTCCAAACAGTTTGATGTAAGTGATACTCGTTCCTTGGACGAAGTCGTAAAATGGCTTATGGAATTAGGGTATCTCCCAAGTTTTTGTACTGCTTGCTACCGAGAAGGGCGTACTGGCGATCGCTTTATGTCCCTATGTAAAAGTGGTCAAATACAAAATTGTTGCCACCCAAATGCTATGATGACATTAAAAGAATATTTAATGGATTATGCATCTCCTTCAACCAAAGCAATAGGCGATCAATTAATCCAGTCTGAATTATCAAATATTCCTAATGAAAAAGTTCGTGATATTGTCATTCATAATTTAAAAGCTATAGAAGATGAAAATCGACGTGATTTCCGCTTTTAAAACCATGACCACGCTATAAAAAGGAGAGACTATGAGCTTACAAAATACACCAACTTCAGATCGTATTCATATTGGACTATTTGGTAAAAGAAATGCTGGTAAATCCAGTATTATCAATGCTATTACCGGGCAAAATCTTGCCATTGTGTCAGATATGAAAGGGACAACGACTGATCCCGTTGTAAAATCTATGGAATTATTACCCCTCGGACCGGTGGTAATCATTGATACTCCTGGCCTTGACGATGAAGGTGACTTAGGTCACCTTCGTATTCAAAAAGCTTACCAGGCATTAAATAAAACTGATATTGCTTTATTAATTGTAGATGCCAATATTGGCATGACCGTAGAAGACGATGCTATTCTTTCCCGTATTATGGCCAAGAATATCCCACATATTATTGTTATGAATAAATCCGATCAAGCTGTTTCCCACCCACAAACAAGGGAAGATGCTATCATTTGGGTAAGTGCTAGTACAGGGGCACATATTCAAGAATTGAAAGAGCTAATCGCATTGCAGGTTCCTAACAACATTTCTCAGTATCCTATAGTAAAAGACTTATTGCATCCATCGGACTTTGTGATATTGGTAGTACCTATCGATCAGGCCGCTCCTAAGGGACGCTTGATACTCCCCCAGCAACAAACCCTTCGTGATATCCTAGATGCCAAAGCTGTTTCTATTGTAGTATCTGTGGAAGAATTGCCATTTACACTTGGCAATCTAAGAAAAAAGCCTCGTCTAGTTATTACGGATAGCCAAGCCTTTGCAGCCGTAGCAAATGTGGTGCCACATGATATTCCATTAACCTCATTTTCCATATTATTTGCGAGACACAAAGGAAATTTGGATACCTTAATTGATGGTTCCCTTGCCCTAGATACTTTAATAGATGGAGATCGGGTTCTGATTAGTGAAGGTTGCACCCATCACCGCCAATGCGGAGACATCGGTACACAAAAACTTCCTCAGTGGATTCTCAAGTACACAAAAAAACAGATAACCTTTGATTTTACTAGTGGAACGGAATTCCCCTTGGACTTATCTCTTTACAAATTAATTATTCATTGTGGTGGCTGTATGTTAAATGAACGGGAAATGAAATACCGTATACAATGTGCCAACGATTGTAAAATTCCCATTACAAATTACGGGACAGCTATTGCTCATATGAAAGGGATCTTAGAAAGAAGTATTTCACCTCTAAAATAGTAAGATGGGGACGGGGGCAATGTGACATTGCCCCCGTCCCCATCTTACTATTTTTCTAACCATTTCCCCTTCCACATATAAAGAAGCATACAAATAGCACCCGTAATCCAACTAATTGGGTAAGACATAAATACATATTTAATCTGATGTGTCATTCTTAAGCTAATCAAAATCCATACTATCCTAAGCACGCAAAGATTGGCCAAAAATATCAGCATGGGTTCTACTGTTTTTCCAGCCCCACGAATAGTACCTGATGCTATATGCATAATTGCTAATATGAAATAGAATGGACAAAAATAATGAAGCATCTGTACTCCATAAGAAATCACTTGCTCATTGCTAGAAAAGACACTCAAAACCTGTGTATCAAACAGCAACAATAACACACCTGTACATACGGAATATATGACACCCATTCCAATGGATATCCCAATGCCCTTTTTTACGCGCTCCAACTTTCCTGCACCATAATTTTGTCCTGCAAACGTAGTTGCTGCCATGCTAAAACTTAAAACAGGCAATATATTAAATCCATCCACCTTTATGTAGGCCCCGAACCCCGCCATGGCAAAAGCTCCAAATCCATTCACACTCGATTGCACAATTACATTCGAAAAAGAAATCACTATATTTTGTATACCTGTTGGTATTCCGATTTTAATTATTTTTTGAAAGACATCTTTGTGAATTTTTACTTCCTTCAAATATAATCTATAGCCTTCCTTGCTTTTCACTAGAAATCGAATAACTAAAATAGAAGAAATCAGCTGACTGATATCTGTTGCAATGGCAACCCCTTCTACCCCCATATGTAAATATACAACAAATACAAAATCTAATATAATATTTGTAATTGCCGCAATTGCTAAATATACTAAGGAACGTTTTGAATTCCCTACTGCATTTAAAATACCTGCTGCCATATTATAGATGATATTAAATAAAATCCCCCCAAAATATATCCGCAAGTACACGATGGAATTTCCAAGCACCTCATTAGGTGTTCCCATCAAACGCAAAATAACCGGAGTCAAAATGACTCCAGCTACTGACAGTACTATACCTGCAATGAAAGAAATTGCAATGGTCGTATGTACTGCTTCTTTTAATTTTTCTTGGTTATTCGCACCGTAATATTGGGAAATTACAACTCCTGCACCCACCGATGTACCAACTACGAATCCTATTAAAAGATTGATAATAGAACCACTCGAACCCACCGCTGCCAGCGCTTCACTCCCTATATAATTCCCAACAATAATGGAATCTACAGTGTTATATAATTGTTGAAATAAATTACCCAAAATCAAAGGGATCGCAAACATCATCAAATGCTTGGCAATGCTACCTTCTGTCATAGTTTTTGTTAGCTTATTATTCATAAATTGGATACTTCCCGCAGATTTTTCCTACTTCCTCACGAATATAGTCTGCTTTTTCTTCAAATTCAGAAACGGTTAGCTTTATCAAATGTCCGATTACTTTCATATCGTCTTCTCGTAAGCCTCGTGTAGTCACAGCTGGTGTTCCAATACGAAGCCCACTAGTTACAAATGGGCTTTGTGGGTCATCGGGAATGGCGTTCTTATTGACAGTAATATAAACTTCATCCAATCGACGCTGCAATTCCTTTCCTGTGATATTCATATTCCTTAAGTCAATCAACATCAGATGATTGTCTGTCCCACCACTGACTAACTCAAACCCCTCTGCTATCAAAGATTCCGCCAGTGCTTTTGCATTGCGAATGACTTGTTCTTGATATGTCCGAAACTCTGGCTTTAATGCTTCTCCAAAACAGACTGCTTTAGCTGTGATAATGTGCATCAACGGTCCGCCTTGTGTTCCAGGAAAGATTGCTTTGTTTATTGCTTTTGCATACTCTTCTTTGCATAAAATAACTCCGCCACGAGGACCACGCAATGTTTTATGAGTTGTAGTTGTAACCACATCTGCATATGGTACTGGGTTCTGATGAAGTCCTGCTGCAACAAGTCCTGCAATGTGTGCCATATCAACAAATAAATAAGCGTCTACTTCTTTGGCTATATCCGCAAAAACATCAAATTGAATAGCCCTTGGATAAGCAGATGCTCCTGCAACAATCATTTTGGGCTTATATTTTCTTGCTAATTGGCGCACCTCCTCATAATTAATATACCCTTGTTCATCTACACCGTAGGGAATGAAATTATATAATATACCTGATATATTAACCGGTGAACCATGGGTAAGATGTCCTCCATTATCCAAGTTTAAACCCAGCACCGTATCTCCTGGATTCAATAATGCCATGTATACTGCAATATTTGCACTTGCACCTGAATGAGGTTGTACACATGCATGATCACAACCGAATAATTCCTTCACACGAGCAATCGCAATGTCCTCTATGACATCTACCTCTTCACATCCGCCATAGTATCGTTTTCCTGGGAACCCTTCTGCATATTTATTTGTTGGTACAGTTGCCATAGCCATCATGACTGGTTCCGAAACTATATTCTCAGAAGCAATCAATTCCAAATTTCTTTGTTGACGTTTACTTTCTGCTATCAATGCATTTCCAACTTCTGCATCATACTGTTTGATTACCTGCATTACATCTTGTACCATAATTCTTCTCCTTTTCCAGCACGAATCAACAAGTTTCCATTTTTTTAGCATATCACATTTTTTTTAACTAATCAAATACAGTGCATAACCTAATACAACTCCCGTACCATACAAAATTCCTACAATCATCAAATTTTCTTTTATATTTTGATTTTCTTTACACAATACCAAGATTCCAGTTCCAGCGCTGGTTAATAACCCTACCATCATAGGCGCTAATCCCAAAATTCCTTTCAAAAACAATTGGGTAATAAGAACAGAGACAGCGCAATTGGGAATCAATCCAATGGCAGCTGTAAAAAGAACTCCTAACATCGGGCGACTAGATACTAAATTTGTTAATTGTTCTTCTCCTACCCACTGTACTATCAATCCAATAACCAATGATACAATTAATATAAAGCCACTCAACTTTAATGTGTGCACAATAGTAGACTTTAAAATGTGTCCATTACATGTACATGCGTCATGCTTGCATATGCTTTTTATCTGTTTCTCATCTACCATACATTTCTTTTTCTTCTGATATATTGTATCAATTAGAAATCCTGCCAATGTTCCACTGATTACTTTTATTCCCAATATTTTTCCAATCATTGATATATCTGCACGCTCTGATATTAAAATCGGAAGCATTTCGTCTGACGTAGACAAATATACTGAGATCAGAGTACCCAGACTAATTACCCTTGCAACATACAGATTAGACGCAACCGCTGACATTCCACACTGTGGCATCGCACCAACGAGTCCTCCTATCAGTGGTCCAAATCGATTGGATGACTGTATCCAAGACTTGGTTCGATCGTTTGTGCAATGTTCTAAATATTCAATCATAAAATACGTTACAAATAAAAATGGTATAAGCTTTAACGTATCAACCAACGTATCCAATAAAATTTCTAACATCTGCTATACCCTCTTCTTATTTTTTCCGTTGATCCGCATATCTATATTCCAAAGCACCGCTTGCCGCTATTTGTCTAATTCCAGTAATCTCGGGTCGAATTAAATTACAACTTTTCATTGCATAAAGAGGAATGATATAGAATTCTTCCCCTACTGCTTTATATTCCGCCTGATGCATTAATTCATTCCGTTTCACCGTATCCTTTTCCACATCAGATGCTGCAACAATAGCATCGTATTGTGCATCTTGAATTCCACTGCAATTGTAAGTACTATTGGAAAGTAACATAGATAGGTAGGTATATGGATCTGCAAAATCTGCTGTCCAATTCATTCGGCATAGCTCAAATTCTCCTGCTCTTCGTTCCGAATAATTAACTTGTAATTCTTGAGCCTTTAGCTTAATCTGAATTCCCAAATTCTTTGCTAATTGTTCTTGAATTACTTGCGCTGTGTCAGAATCCATTTCCAAGGTCGGATAATTATAAGTTAGGACAGGAAATCCTTCCCCGTCTTTATATCCAGCCTGTGCTAATAATGACTTTGCTTCTTTCAGATTCTCCTCAAATGGCTTCTGAGACTCCTCTACAAAGTAGTTCCCGGTTTCTTTATTCTTCATATATTTTGCAATAAAATTTACCGTCGGCTCCGTATCTTTTCCTACGATCTGACAAAGCTCTTCTCGATTAATCGCTAAATTAATTGCCTTTCGAACCCTCACATCATCTAGTGGCTTTACATTTAAATTCGGATAAATATATCTCGTTGCAATAGTATCCGTTATGACCAAGTCTTTCTGCCCTTCGTATTGATCCATAATAGTACCTGGCAGTGCCGGGGCTACATCTACCTCCCCCGTCTCATATGCATTGGCCATGGACTGCTGATCTGCAAAAAAGCGATAAGTAATTCGGTCTAGATGAACCTTCTTCGCATTCCAATAATACGGATTTTTTTCTAATATAAAATACTGCTCCGGTACATATTCAGCCAAATAGAATGGTCCATTTGCCACACTTGTACTTGGATTTTTATCCCAGCCACTTCCTACCTCATCTGCATAAGTCACACAGGATGGAGTATACACTGGAAGTCTCAACAAATCTAAAAAGTACACGCAAGGTGTGGAAAGCGTGAATTCTAGCGTAGCATCATCCTTAGCTACTACGCCCAATTCATCCATTGATTTCTCTCCATTGTAGATCGCTTCCGCATTTGCAATTGGAAATAAATAATTAGCATATCCATTGCCACTTGCTGGATCTAAGGCACGATGAATGGTATTCAAAAAGTCATCCGCAATTACCGGTGTACCATCTGACCACTTTGCATCTTCTCTAAGGTGGAACGTCCAGATTGTAGCATCCTCATTGACTTCATATGATGTCGCCGCTCTATATTCTATGGTTCCATCTTCACGAAAAGTTAGTAATTCATCTAATGCAGATACGGAATATGCAAGATAAGTAATTGCAATCATACCACTGGGATCCAAAGAACCTGTCTCACTATTTGTAGCAACTACAATCTCTTTTTTTTGTTCTTTTTTTTCTTCGCTTTTACTACATCCACTGATACTGATACCTCCTATCAATGTAACACTAAGTAGAATAGATATGAATCGTTTCTGATATTTTTGCCTCATTTTTCTCCTCGCCTTTCTCCTTGATTGACCTTTTAGATTTGGGAAGCCATACGATATTTTTTATCACGTCCCTTTAACCTCTTTTCGGAATACAAATGACATGAAATACTTCTCTCTCCATAAGAATAGGTGCCTGGCTTTTCCCAAAAACATTCCTCTAATGCATATCTACACTGCTTACAAAATAGGCAACACTCCTGCTCTTGCACACCTTCTCGTTCTTCTCCTTGCAATAGAATTCTTGTACGCCTTCTTGCTAATTTTGGATCTGCGATAGGTGCAGCAGATAATAGAGCTTTTGTGTATGGATGCCATGGATCCTCACAGATTTCTTTGGTTTTTCCCATCTCTACCAAATCCCCCAAATACATAATCCCAACCCTGTCGCTATAATTTTTTATCAATTCTATATCATGCGCAATCAAAAGAAACGACAAGGACTTTTTTTTCTGTAATGTTCCTAATAATTCCATGATCTGTTCTCTTATTGCAATATCAAGAGCCGATGTAGGTTCATCGCAGACAAGCAATTCCGGCTCTACAATCAAAGCTCGCGCAATTCCGATTCGTTGGCGTTCCCCTCCAGAGCATTCCTTCGGATATCTAGATAAATATTCTTGCTTTAGCCCAACAGCTGCTAGCATGGATTTTACTTTTTCATTTCTAGTATCCGCATCATATAATCTATGAATAATGAGTGGCTCCTTCACAATCTGTTCCACTGTCATTCTCGGATTCAAGGAAGCGTATGGATCTTGAAATATCATCTGTATTTTCTTACGGTATGGCTTCCACTGTCTATGATTTAACGTATCAAGTGCTGTCCCCTCATACAAAATATGTCCACAATCTGGGGACCCTATTCCCATCATCATGCGTGCAAGAGTTGTCTTTCCAGACCCACTTTCCCCAACCAAGCCAAAAGATTCTCCTTTTTGTATCGTGAAACTTATCCTGTCTAATACCTTAGTACTATAATGTTTTGATATATTTTGGACTTGCAATAGCGTACTTTTCTTTTCATTCTTTTCCTGTGACTGTAGCCTTTTACATTTATGCCCTAGTAATTGTTTGGTATATTTCTGCTCCGGATGATAAAAAATATCTTCTACACTCCCAGACTCTATAATGGTTCCCTCATTCATAATCAGTACCCGTTTACACAAGGAAGCCACTACTCCCAAATCATGGCTTATCAGTAAAATAGAAACTCCCGTATCTACTGCAATCCGCTTCATTAATTCTAAAATTCCTGCTTGTACGGTAACATCCAGTGCTGTAGTCGGTTCATCCGCTATGATGAGTTTCGGTTCACAAGCTAACGCAATTGCAATGACCACACGTTGTCGCATTCCCCCTGATAATTCAAAAGGATATTGCTCTAATCGAAGTTCTGGATGATTGATTCCAACCTGCTCAAGTAACTCTATTGTTCGTTCCTTCGCCACCTGCTTTTGGCAGCCGGTATGTAGCATCACCGTTTCTAATATTTGCTTTCCTATCGTCATAGTTGGATTCAAACACGTAAAGGAATTTTGAAAAATCATAGCGATTCCTTTTGGTACATCTCGTCCATTGTATTCTCTTCCATCAAATATCACGGAACCTGATAGTTCCACCCTGTCCGTCTCCAATAATCCCATAAGGGATAACATACTGACACTTTTTCCTGATCCTGATTCCCCTACTAGACCTAAAATTTCCCCTGTTTCCACAAAAAACGTTAGATTCTTTACCACTTTCTTTTTTTCTTGCTTGGATAGAATATTTACTTTCCAATTCTTTACTTCTAATAATTTCATATGCAACCTTCTATTCCATTTCTGCCATTGATAATTCTTTAGATCTTATTTTTCCCGTAAGACATCTGTTGTTCCACCCCATGACCAATCAGATTTAATCCTATGATTAGTACACACAACACGACCATGGGATATATCAGCTGCATAGGATATACCTGGATCTGACTCCGTGCCTCCTGAATCAAGGTTCCAAGACTAGCCATGGGGGCAGAGATTCCAACACCAACAAAGCTCAAAAAAGACTCCGTAAATATAGCAGTTGGAATCATAAAAGTAGTATTAATAATAATTGGCCCAGAAGCATTTACCAATAAATGCTTCCACAAGATACGAATGCTCCCTGCTCCACTCACCTTCGCTGCCAGACAAAATTCCATCTCCTTTAACCGTAATACTTCTCCTCTCACAACACGTGCCAACGGAATCCAACCAGCTATACAAATTCCCCCAATAATACTCCAGGGTGTAGCTCCCCATATCAATATAATAAATATAACATATAACATAGAAGGAATGGACACCATCATATCACAGAGTTGCATTATAATTGTATCTGCTCTTCCCCCTGCATAACCAGCGGAACTTCCTACGATGCATCCTATCATAAAATTAATAACCGTGCTTAATCCCCCAACTATCATGCTAATTCTTGCACCAAACCACACACGCACAAAAAGATCACGCCCAAATTTGTCTGTTCCAAATATATGTTCCATAGACGTAGATAAATTTTGCATACTCACGTGTTGTTCTGAATAAGAATATTTGGAAACTATTGGAACAACAATCGCACATAAAACAAATACTATTACAATAGCTTCACCAACCATCAGAGATTTCTTTGTTTTCCATCTATCCTTCCATCGAAGATACATCCTTTTTAATCTGTATTTCTTCATAGTACCATACCTCGCTTCGTTCTCGGATCCATACATGCACATATAATATCAATCGTAAGATTCACAAGAATAACGATCGTACCCATAAAGATAGTCAGCCCCATAATCATTGTATAATCACGATTCGAAATAGCGCTAACAAACTCTCTACCAAGACCAGGAATGGTAAAAATACTTTCTACGACAAAGCTTCCCGTTAGTAAAAATGCAATCATTGGACCCATGGCATTTAATACCGGTATCATAGCATTTTTAAACAAGTGTCTTCTAACAATCAAATGCCATGGCATTTGTTTTGCCCTGGCCATTCGTATATAGTCTTGATTCATATGTTCTAAAAAGGAATTGCTTGTATACCGAGTAATGACTGACGCCGGATAAATCATCAGCGATAGAACAGGCAAGATATAATGAAATGGTGTACTGACTCCAGCAATAGGAAGCCATTTGAAACCTACTCCAAATATAAGTAACAACAATAATGCTATGACAAAATTAGGAATTCCAACTCCAAGGGTTGTAACCAAAAGTATGCCACTTCTTACTGCATGAGATTTGGTCGTTGCTTGCCAAATGCCAAGGCTAATCCCAAGCAAACATGCAGATACGAAGGCGAGTGCTCCGATAGTAAGTGTGATAGGCAATGCCCTTCCAATTACATCATTCACAGAAACACCAGGCTTTTTATACGATATTCCCATATCTCCTTGCACCAAATGACGCAAATAAGTAATATATTGTACTGGCAAAGGTTCTGTCAGCCCATATTCCTTTTCCATTGCATGAAGTACCGTGTCTGATATCTCATTACTTTGGAACGGATTCCCTGGCATACATCTTGTCAATAAAAAAGTAATGGTAATTAGAATTACGATTGTCCCTACTCCTGCTATCATTCTTTTTGCAATGTATTTTCCCATAACATCCTCTCTACCATGCTATCCATCGTTGCTTCTTGTGCAACTGTAACCTGCATTCCATATTTCAAAGCTTCTTCTGCTGTTTGTTCTCCAATACACATAGCTCGTATGGAACTATAATCTATCTCACCCATAGTTTTCGTGAATCCCGTGACCGTAGAGGCACTGGTAAATGTCACCCAATCAATTTCTTTTTGCTCAAACATTTCTCGTATTCGTTCTTTCAAAAAGCCATCGGCCCTGCAGATGGTCTCATAGAGTGGAACATCTACACAAGATATCCCTTTTTCTAATAAAGGCGGTATTAATTGTTTAGAACCTTCTTGTGCACGTAAAATTGTCACATACGCCTCTTCCTTTACAACTTCTCCTAATACTACTCCTAACGCATGTGCAGAATATACACTCGGCATTACATCCGCAAATAACCCCCGTTTTTCTAACGCGCGTTTTGTGCCCGCACCAATCACTGCAAATTTTAACTTAGGATTTCTAGTAATTCTCCTTAAATCAAACTGCAAACTTGTTAATTGTTCAAAAAATATCTCAACACCTGTTGGACTGGTAAAGACCAACCATTCCTCCTGTTCTCTTTGCTCCATATCTGCTAAGACCTGTTGCAGCAAAACATTGGGTACCAAAGGTTTTGTAATAATAGTAGGTAACTCAATGACAGATGCGCCTAGTCCCCGTAACTTCTCAGCTAGTGCAGAGCATAATTGCTTTGGTCTTGTAATCAATACTTGCTTCCCTCCAAGTGGACGATCCTCTGCCCAATGAAATTCATTAGCAAGCTGACATACTTTTCCCACCATAATGATTGCCGGAGTTTGAATTTTTGCCTCTACGGCATCTCGCCATAAATGTTCCACCGAAGAAATAACACGCCTTTGCTTTGCAGTTGTCCCCTTTTCCAATACAGCTGCTGGCATATCCTTTCTCATACCTGCCTGTATTAATTTACTGCAGATTTCATCCATTGCAGTAATACCCATTAGGAATACTAGAGTGGCATCCATACGAACTAACGCTTCATAATCAATCTCCAAATCTTTTCCACCTTTTGCACGACCAGTTATTACATGAAAGGAGGAAGTATAGTCCCTATGTGTAATGGGTATTCCTGCATAAGCTGGCACCGCAATTGCAGAAGTAATTCCCGGAACTATTTCAAATGGAATTCCCGCTTCTAGCAACAAATCAATTTCCTCTCCGCCTCGTCCAAATACAAAGGGATCCCCACCCTTTAATCTCAACACTTGGTTCCCAGCCTTTGCCTCCTCAAGTAATATTTTATTAATTTCTATCTGTGGAACTACATGGTTACTTGCACGTTTTCCAACATTAATTCGTTTTGTCTCTACCGGTATCAGGCTTAAAATCTCTGCACTCACTAATGCGTCATATGCAATTACATCCACACGATCAATGAGTGCGCGCACCTTTACTGTTAATAATTCAGAATCTCCTGGCCCTGCCCCTGCAATCCATACCTTACCTTCTGTTGTTACATCCTTTTTAATTTCCATGCTAATTGTTCTCCAAGCTTAATTTCTGAACCTACATTTCCAACCATACTACCTGTCACTTGTCGTCCAGATTCTTCATTATAATATAAACCAGTCAGATGGATTTGTTCCCCCTTGACCTGTGCAAATGCTGCAATGGGGGAACTGCATCCACCATCCAACGCTTTTACAAAAGCCCGCTCTGTCAAAGCCGCCACCATACTTCCCCGATCCTTTAAACACTCCAAATAAGAATGGTCTTCCCTTGCACGCCCCTGTACTGCCAAGATGCCTTGTCCTGCCGCTGGAATAACTTCTTCTACTTGAAAAATACGTCCAATCACCTCCTGCATTCCTAGTCGACATAGGCCTGCTGCTGCTAACACCGTTCCATCATATGATTCCATCTCTAATTTTCTCAGCCTTGTCTGCACATTTCCACGAATTCCCTGGAACGTACTATCTGGATATAATTTTTGTAGTTGCAGTATCCTCCTTGCACTCGAAGACCCAATAATACCATGTTCTGGAATTGCATCTCTCCCTGGCTTATAAATCAATACATCACGTGGGTCTTCCCTCCTGGTATACGCCAAAATTGGAAGTTCTTGGCTGACGCACATTGGCATATCTTTTAAACTATGCACAGAAACATCGATACGCTCTTCCACCAATGCTTGATCAAGTTCCTTGATAAATAAACCTTTTCCACCAATCAACTGCAGACTCTGATCTAATATTTTATCACCTGTTGTTTTCATGGTAATGATCTCTACTTGCATTTCAGGGTGCGACTTTTGTATACAATCTCTAACGATCTCTGCCTGTATTACCGCAAGTTTACTTTCACGGCTACCAATTCGAATTCTACGTTTCATTCCTACCGCTCCTTACTTAATTTGTATAGCAATGCATTGCAGATGGCTGCTGCTACATTGCTCCCACCTTTACGCCCACGGGCCACTATATATGGTACTCCGGCCTTCATAATTAACTCTTTTGATGGTATTACATTTACAAAACCCACCGGAACACCAACCACCAACTTTGGCATAATTTTCCCTTCCATAATTAATTCATATAACCGAATTAGCGCTGTTGGGGCATTACCAACTACAATAATTAAATCTTTATCCAGACTAGCGGCTTTTTCCATGCATATTGCAGATCTCGTAGTGTTACGCCGCTTTGCTTCTAACGCAACATCTTCATCGGCTATAAAGCAATAAACTTCTGACCCAAATTTGGCTAGCGTTCGTTTGTTAATTCCTGCTTTTGCCATCTGTGTATCTGTTACAATACAGGCACCGTTCTCAAGTGCCTCTAATGCCAAATCTATTGCATCTTCTGAAAATGTAAGCGTATCCGCATATTCAAAGTCCGCAGATGTATGGATCACTCGCTTAATGATATCCACTTCTTTCGTTGGAAATGTTCGTTCTCCTAATTCATCGGTAATCAATTCAAAGCTTCTCGCTTCAATCTCTTCTGGCAAGAGATGTTCTAATTCTATTTTTTGATTCATTCTTTTTCTCCATATTTATTGATTTCTTGCACTAATCCATACCCATTTCTAGAATACGATAGATATGTTCCATATTCAAGTGCTCTCGGATGACCTTTGCCAACTCATTATACTGAATTTCTTTGTATGCCTTAATATCAAGTGCCTTCACGTCCTCTATAGGATACCCCTTTTTTTCTAAAAGTGCGGTTACAATCTCTTGTACTACCTTAGAATTGTCGAATATCCCATGCACATAAGTTCCATACACGTTTCCATATGCCGTACCATCCGTTTTCCATACATTCATGCCATCTGCCCTTTGTTCCTCTAATCCGGTAAAAATTTTACTTCCAGTTTGAGCTTCCGATATACCCATGTGTATCTCATAACCTTCGATTTCTATTCCGTGTAGGGATTCAAATATACCGCCTATCTTTCGTATTGCTCCATGCACCCTTGTTCTTGTTTTCTCTGGATAAAAAGTTGTATGAATAGGCAACAACCCCATTCCTTTTAAAGTTCCCTGATATTCTATTTCTTGTGGATCGTATATACTTTGACCAAGCATTTGATATCCACCACATATACCAATGATGGGTCCCTCTTTTTGCGCATGTTGTAATATCTTGGCTTCAATCCCACTTTGTCTCAACCATAATAAATCTTCCATCGTATTCTTAGTACCCGGTAAAATCACCATATCTGGGTTGCCAAATTCCCCTGCTGCTGTAATATATCTTACCGATACTTCTTCCATATATTCAAAAGGATTAAAATCCGTAAAATTTGAAATACGCGGAAGCTTTATAATTCCTATTTCTACCAATCCCTTTGTGTTCTTTTTTATGAATCTTTCTGACAAACTGTCCTCATCATCAATATCCAAATAGAAATATGGTATCACCCCTTGAACTTTCACTCTGGTCCTCTGCTCCAACATATCAATCCCTGGCTCTAATATGGTTCTATCACCCCGGAACTTATTGATAATGGTTCCCTTTATTCGTTCTCTTTCCTCTGGTTCTAAAAGTTCTAGTGTTCCAACAATCTGTGCGAATACCCCGCCTCGGTCAATATCACCAACTAAAAGAACAGGAGCATTTGCTAACTTTGCCATTCCCATATTTACAATATCTTCACTTTTAAGATTGATCTCCGCCGGGCTGCCTGCACCCTCTATTACAATGATGTCGTATTGATCATCCAATTGTTTATACGCATTCATGATTGTTGGAATATAGTCTTTTTTTCGCTTCCAATATTCCGTTGCTGACATGACTCCTGTTACTTCTCCATTTACAATGACCTGAGATCCAGTGTCATTGGTTGGTTTTAATAGTATGGGATTCATATGGACTGTAGGCTCAATTCCTGCCGCTTCTGCCTGCATTACTTGAGCTCTTCCCATTTCCAGCCCATCCCCAGTTATATAAGAATTAAGAGCCATATTTTGGGACTTAAATGGTGCTACTTTATAACCATCTTGTTGAAAAACACGACAAAGACCTCCAACGAGAATACTTTTACCCACATTTGACATCGTTCCCTGTATCATAATTGACTTGGCCATGACTTGCACCTCCACGTTTATAGATTTCTTCCAGTTCCTGTATGATCCTTTTATTCTCTTCAGTGGATTTTACCGCAATACGATAATATCCTTTGCCCAAACCCTTATAATTACTGCAATCGCGAATTAAAATTCCTACCTCAATAAGCAAAGAATACAAATCATATGGACTTTTTATAAAAATATAATTTGCCTCTGGTGGAAAATACTGAATGCCTATTCTACTAAGTTCTCTTAGTATATTTGCTCTTTCTCTTTGTATATAATATCTTGATTTCTTCACGAATTCATGCTCTTTTAAAGCCGCCACTCCAGCTGTCTGTGCTATCAATGATACATTCCAGGGTTGGTGGCACTGCTCCAAACTTCTTATAATACTTATATTTCCCGAAAGCCCATATCCCAATCGAACACCGGGTATGGCATACATCTTTGTAAAGGCTTTTATAATAAATAATTGTTGAAAATCATGCAATTCATCTACCAAAGTTTGTTCCAAGGGAACATCGAGGAAATCCACAAAACATTCGTCTAACACAAATAGAATCTTCTTCTTTTCACATATATATAAAATCTTTTTTAGTATATCCCGTGGAATTGTATTTCCTATTGGATTGTTTGGTGAACAGATAAAAATCATATCCAAATCATCTGTAAGGCATTCCATATAATCCGCCGATAGTTGAAACCCATCTTCTTCCTTTAATGAAAAGTATGCAACATTACAATTTACAGCCTGTAAAGCTTGCTCATATTCCGCAAAAGATGGAGTGATCAAAAGTGCCTTTCTTGGCTTTATAGCCAAAACCAACGAATATATAATATCTGCCGCCCCATTACCACAAGTAATAAATTCTATAGGGATTTGTTCCCCTTTTGAGATAGCTGCCTTTAATTGCCGGCAGGCCACATCAGGGTAATGTCCTACCCGATACAGACAATTTGTCATCGCCTCAATCACATACTCCGATGGTCCAAGTGGATTGATATTTGCAGAAAAATCAATACTTGTCTCATGAGAATAGATGTCTCCTCCGTGTATATGTTTCAAATTTCACTTCCTCCTTATCTACAAAAGTATCATCAGATATCGTAGAATACTAAATACCATAAGACTTAATATAGCCGTTCCATATAATAACTGATTCGCCCTCTTAATATCTTCCATTACCACTGGCTGTAATGCATCTCCAATATATTCCTTCTTATACAACTGACCAAAGTAATATGCATCTCCTGCTAGTTGAATCCTTAATGCACCGGCACATACTGATTCCGTCTGTGCTGCATTTGGACTCGCATGATTGTAACAATCCCTTTGATAAATATAATAAGCATTTCTCCAATCAAATTTTATGAGATAAGACACACACAACATAAAATATGCACTAATGCGTGCAGGTAAAAAGTTAAATATATCATCTAATTTTGCAGGGATTCTACCGTAATCTATATAAACCTCATTTTTATATCCAACCATAGAATCCATCGTATTTACTGCCTTATATGCAAATCCCAATACAGCTCCTCCTAACATCATATAAAATAGAGGCGCAACGATTCCGTCTGAAGTATTCTCTGCAATGGTTTCGATTGTTGCCTTTGTCACCCCTTCTTCTGTCAGACAATGTGTGTCTCTTCCCACAATCATAGAAACAGCACTTCTTGCACCTTTTATATCCTTTTGCTGCAATGCTTTATATACTTTCATACTTTCTACTTTTAATGATTTGGTAGCAAGTAATTGATAACACATCACGCTTTCTAATCCATATCGCAATCCAATATGAATTCCTTCTGCCATATATAATAACAACATGGGAACTATGGTAGATACCAAAATTACAATTATCCACATACATAATCCCGCATATTGCTGTGCTTTCCCTTGCTTTTTAACGATTCCCCTTAATCCCTTTTCTAATAAAGTGATCAGACCTCCTATGAGCCGTACTGGATGATAAAGCCATCTTGGATCCCCGATGATGAGGTCCAGTATAAAACCTGTAATACATGCCAATAACGAAATCATAATTTATATTCCTCCACGGCTATTTTTTCCCCTAGCTTCCATTTTTTTACATCTATTGTTAATACAAACCCACATCCATTTCCAACTTGTCTTTCATAGAATTTCTTCTTCGGATATCCATAGCTCTCCATAATAGCCATAATGGTACCACCATGTACTACAAATGCTGCCTCTTCTATGTTATGATCTATCAGATAAGAGATTGCTTGTTCAAATCCTGTACGACATCTCTTTTTAAAGCTTTTTACATCTTCTCCCTTTGGAAATGCCATTGCTCCATTAGAGGATAACCATTGTTGATACATCTTGTCGTTCTTTAATTCTTCATAATTATGGTTTTCAAATGTCCCGAAATGACACTCCTTTAGCCCCTCTACCACATATTGTTTTACGTTAGGATAGATATAATCCGCGGTCTGTCTGCACCGTAGCATCGGACTCACTACCACCAAGGGTACAATCGGATAGGTTTTCTCCCCACACAAATTCCCCTTTTTTATTGGAAGGCAACTACGTTCTAAAGGTTCATCGGTGACTCCTATATATTTCCTTTGCACATTTCCATACGTTTGAAAATGTCGAATCATAACTATTTTCATATCAGTTTCGCTCCAATTATAATGCCAGTGATCATCACAAGTTCGCAGATTTGCAAAAAGTAACCTGCTAAATCACCGGTGATTCCCCCAAATTTCTGAATACATATATATCTATGATAAATAAAACTTCCTACGGCTCCCATTACAGCAATTATTCCTAATATAGGCTGTAAGTAAAGAAGAACTATACTTGTCACAATTAAATAACAGACCATCGTTACCTTCACATGGGTCCGTTGTGCTCTATCTTGAAACGTAGCGGCAAGCCCCGTATTCTTTGCAAGTGGGAAGCTTACAACAGACAATCCGCTTAGTGCCCTGGAATATACATACACACATGCGATTAACGGTAAAACTTCTTTCGTAGCTTCGCTCCATATCCCAATATTCCATATCAGGTAAGTGGCACATCCTATGATAGCAAATGCTCCCGCATGTGGGTCTTTTAAAATCTCCAACTTACGCTCTTTATCCGCATATGAACTCAAGGCATCAATCGTATCTAAAAGACCATCCATATGAATTCCTCCAGTAACAAGAATAGGAATCAACGTCATACAACAGGCAAAAAAAATCCGCGAAAATCCAAAAATATCTAGAACATTCCCTACCACTAAAATAAATAGCCCAATCATAATACCAATGCAGGGGAAAAAACAAAATGCATACCTCATGTTCTTTTCCGTCCACATTATCTTTGGCATAGGAATCTTAGAATACATAGAAAATGCAATGATAAATGCTGAAATCATTCTCCCTGACTCCTCTCACATGCTTGAACAAATCTACAAGCTAGTGTTGGATTCGACAGATAATAGAGATGCGGAAAGCCTGCCAATACTTGATCCTTTATCTGATAACACTTCCAAGAACGGTTGCCCGTTGGTTTCTTTGCCATATAAGCATTTCCCACATTTGTACTGTCCCAATAGTGGAACTCATGGCCACAAATAACGTCTCCTTTATCCTGAAGAAAATTATTCTCTAGGGCTTCTAGCTCCACATAGCCGAACCGAGATAAGCGTTGAGTTTTTAAACTCGTTCCTTCTAAATATCCTACCATATCATATTTGTTACCGTCGGCACCTTCCATCTCCTGTTGTAAATACATAAATCCTCCACATTCCGCAAGACAAGGCATACCTCCTTCTAACGCTTTAGCAATACTTTTTTTCATTTTTTGATTCCTTGCTAATTCTTTTGCATGAAGCTCTGGGTACCCTCCTCCTAATAGCAAGCCATGCAGTTCTTGTGGCAATTCCGTATCTTTCAATGGACTAAAATAAACCAATTCACATCCCAAACGCTCCAAATACCTTAAGTTATCTTTATAATAAAAACAAAATGCTTGATCATAGGCAATACCAATGCGAATCTTCCGGATGTTATCTTTGACATGTATTGCCTGCTCTCTTACTGGAAGATCCACCGTTTTATTTGCCATCTGTATCAAGCGTTCTATATCCAGGTGTTCCTCAACTATATTACCTAAATACTTCATCTGTTCTTGAAGCATTGGTATCTCTAATGGGGTCACTAGACCTAGGTGTCTGCTTTCTAGCCGCAACTTCTCAAGCTTAGGGATATGACCAATCACTACAATATTTAACTGCTGTTCAATGATTGGTTTCACCCGTTCACAAAGACTTTTACTAATGCCATTTAAAATAACTCCCTGAATCTTGCTATCTTCTTGAAATTCTATAAGCCCTTTTAATATAGGAACAATCGTGAACCCCATTCCTTTGCAATTCAGAACTAGAATGACTGGCGTATCCGTGATCCTTGCAATATCGTAAGAGCTACCCTTGGTAGCATCTAGTGCCATACCGTCATAATACCCCATAACACCTTCGATTACTGCCATCTCTGCATCTTTTGCATGATTTGCAAGTACCTCATTTACCATCGTATGATCACAAAAAAAAGAGTCCAAATTATTGGAGCTAATATGAAGTACTGATTCATGAAACATAGGGTCAATATAATCTGGCCCACATTTGCTGGCAGTAATCTGATACCCTCGTTGTTTTAATGCCTGCAAAATGCCGCATGTGACTGTTGTCTTTCCACTTCCACTTGCCGTTCCTGCAATTAATATTCTTGGCAGCTTCACTCGTACTCCTCCTCTTCCTGATCGTACATAATCTCTCTATTTCTACAACGTATTCTCTTATTCACAAGTAATTACATAAATAGGATTCAGCCCCATCATCATGTGGTATTCCCCTAATTCTTTTGATTTTGATATACTCATCTGTACAATATCTGGTTGTAACAATAAGCCTTCCTTTATACATTGCATTACTTCTGTAATGGTTTCTAATGATATTGCATTCATTACAATACGAGCATGTCTATTCTTTGCCTTCACAACCGTAATAATCTCTTTTAAATTCCCTGCACTCCCACCAATAAAGACGTGGGTTGGTGGTGGTAACTCTTCTAAAATCTCTGGCGCTATTCCTTCAATAATTTCTACATTATCCACACAGAATTTCTGTTTATTCTCCTGAATGAGTTGCACCCCCTTGGGATTCTTTTCTATGGCAAAGACCTGTATACTCCCATCTTGCATTGCAGCTTCTATGGCTACTGAACCTGTTCCAGCACCAATGTCATATACAATGGCGGATTGTTCCAATCCAAGTTTGGAAAGGCTAACCGTCCGTATTTCTTCCTTCGTCATCGGTACGCTTCCACGTATGAACTCCTCATCGCTAATATGTCTTGCAACTTTAGTTACTGGATGTTCATTGATAATCATAGCCACTGATAAATCTTGTAAATCTTCTGGTTGTAACTCCTCGATGCTACATACTTTAATACATTCATTTGGATAAGATAGGTTGCTACCAATGTAGATGGTTAAACCTTTTATTGCATAATATTTTAATTTCTTGCATAATTCCAATCCCTGGCTCTTATCTCCTAACAGCACAAAAGTCTTTGCATGGTGAACTACGGTATGGATTAAGTTGTGACATTTCCCATGTATACTAACTAGTGCTCCGTCTTCCCATGGTGTTTGCAACTTTGCCGCCAGATAAACTACAGAAGAAATGCCAGGTAAAACTGTTACTGGATACTCCTTCAATTCTACCAATAGCTTCTTCGCTCCACTATAAAATCCTACGTCTCCTGAAAGAGCAATGACTACTTGTTTGTATGAAGTATGCTGTTCTAGGTATGTTTTAATTTCCTCTGGTTGATAGGAGACAAACGTATCTTGTTCTCCGGTAGCCAACTCCACCATCCGTGATGCTCCAATGAGGCAATCACAATGTCTAATTCTGTAATTTCCCTCCTCTGTCAGTGTCTCTTGTGTTCCCATACCAATTCCAATTACATATATTGTTGGTTTTTCTTTATACATTTTTATATCCTCGTGGGGTTACTATTTTCTCTTGGTTACCATATCCAATCATCTTCGTCTGCTCATTTCCCACAAAAACTGTGGTGAACATATCTACCTCCATTTCTCGTAATACCTGTAGCTTAACTACCTGATACGCCTCTCCCTTTCTCCCGATGTTACGAACAATCCCGCAAGCAGTATCTGGCGCCTTGCATTCAAGGATAATATCGCAAGCCTTCTTTAGATAATCATGGCGTTTTCTACTAGAAGGATTATAAAGACAGATTACAAAATCCGCTTCTGCTGCTAACCGAAGCCTTTGTTCAATTTTTTCCCAAGGTGTTAGTAAATCACTTAGACTAATCAATGCAAAATCATGAATTAAGGGGGCTCCTAATACTGCTGCACCTGCTGATGCTGCTGTGACACCCGCAATTACTTCTATTTCAATCTCCTGATCCTCCATTCCTATTTCATACATAAGTCCTGCCATACCATATATCCCTGAATCCCCACTACAAATCATAGCAACATCACGACCTTTTTTTGCCTCTTCAAACGCAATCCGGCAACGTTCTACTTCTTTTTTCATTGGGGTAGTTAAAAAAATCTTTCCTGGAAAATGGGCCTGCACAAGATCTACATACACGGTATAACCTATAATTACTTGGCATGACTCTAATGCTTTTGCAGCCTGAATGGTCATCTGTTCATATGCTCCTGGCCCAATACCTACTACATATATCTTTCCCATCCTATTCCTCCTTTTCTAGTGAATTTACTTTACGAAATTCTGTTGAAAATGATGGATCATATAATTTGGATCGTTCATATTCTCCAGCTAATACTTGCCCCACTACGATTAACGCAGTTTTTGTTATTCCTTCTTCTTTTGCAGTCTTTGCCAGTGATGATACATCACAGAGGCAGACCTTTTCTTCTGGCCAAGTAGCCTTATATACAATAGCAGCAGGGGTATTTGGTTCGTACCCACCCTCTATCAATTGTATCTGCAACTTTTCTAACATCCCTGTACTAAGGAATATCACCATAGTCGCTTGATGAGATGCAAAGCTTCGAATGGACTCTTTCGATGGCACTGGAGTCCTCCCTTCCATCCTCGTAATAATCACTGATTGAGATACACTTGGTAAGGTATACTCTAGATGTAACGCTGCTGCCGCACCACAAAATGAACTTACTCCTGGACAGACGTCGTATGGTATACCTGCTTCGTCCAATGCATCCATCTGTTCCTTAATTGCACCATATAAACAAGGATCACCCGTATGCAGTCGTACAGTCTGCAAATTCATTTCATTGCTGGATTCCATAACTGCTATTACTTCTTCCAGTGTCATATAAGCACTATTATATACTTGACAAGTTGCCTTTTTTTCTTCTAGCAAAGCTTCATTCACCAAAGAACCCGCATAGATAATGACATCTGCCTCTTTCAATAATCGTTGTCCACGCACCGTAATTAAATCTACTGCTCCCGAACCAGCCCCTACAAATGTAATCATCTATGACTCCTCCTTTATAATCATCAGTGAATAATAACTGGCGTCCATTGGTACATCTTCCACCTTGGTATAGATTTGTTCTGATGACATTCCACAATTTTCTACCATCCAAAATTTTAACGCCCGCTTTTGAACGTTCTCCTTGACATATGGCATTTTCGTTCCAGCTTTCATTAATACTTTTGTCCCCTGCAATGTGAGTCCCTCTTCGATCTCATAAGAAGCTGGGATAACATGTAATTCTTCTCTATTCTCAACTAATCCCACATTCATTCTTGCCGCCGCCGCACAAAAGGATGGGATTCCGGGAATAATTTTTGTCTGATAGCCTCGTTCCTTTATCCGTTTATGCATATATAAATAAGTAGAGTAAATGGTCGGATCTCCAAGCGTAAGAAAGGCAACATTTTTTCCCTTCTTTAATTGCTCTTCCAACGCATCCGCTGCCCGCTCATGAGCAATCTTTAACACTTCCCTATCCTTAATCATTGGCATGGGTAGAAATAATTTATCCATAGATTCTACATCTGATAATTCCGAATGCATAATTTGATAAGCCACACACTTTTCTAAATATAATTGCATATCTTCTTTCTCATATTCCACAAAAACTGGGGTCTGAAAACTACGATCTGATACAGGAATTGCTATTACATTACATCTGTCTACTGTCCTAATCGCCTTTAAAGTCAACAACTCTGGATCTCCTGGTCCCACACCTATTCCATATAATGTTCCGTTCATATTTACCTCTGATTTTTCTTTATATTTCTTATTAGTTCCTCAACCTCTGTTGTCTGACCCAACACTCCGTAATCCTCGGAAAAAACAATTGCACCTATCATGAGATCTTCTCCTGCACGATGTTTTAAATGCTCCTCTATTTTATGCATCACACTATGCATTGTTATTCCCAATATCTGGTGTTTGGAAAGTATCTCTAAAGCTTCTAAAGTTGTCACACATTGCATTAGGTCTCTTACAACTTCCTGACGTGCACCATTTAAGGCTGCATGAGCTGCTAGTACCTCCATGCGGCCATCTGCAATTCTAGAGTGTGTATTCATAATTCCCGCAGCTAGTTTTACAAATTTCCCAATGTGTCCAATTAATAAAATTCCTTTCATTTGAAGCTCTTTTGCACATGAAATAGTTTCCCCTATATAGTTACTACACTTCACAGAATGATTGAGGTCATAGCATAGCTCTTCTGTCAGAAACGCACTTCCATAATTGCCTGGCACCACATAACAGTAATCATGCTCATTTTCTTTTAGAAATTTCAGTTCTACATAAATGGTATCTATCAACGCCTTTTCACTCATTGGCTCCACAACCCCCGTTGTGCCTAGTACAGAGATGCCTCCAACAATTCCCAGACGAGGATTGAACGTCTTTGTTGCAAGTGCAATGCCATCGGGAATGGAGATTACGACTTCAATGCCACCTTTATACCCATATTTCTGACAAAGATTATAGACCTCTTGCTCAATCATCTGTCTTGGAACCTTATTAATGGCAGCCTCTCCAATTGCTTGTTGTAATCCTTTTCTTGTGATCCGACCGACTCCAGCACCACCGTCAATCCGAACCCCTTGCTGTGTTTTTTTTACACTTGCAAAGACAACGATTCCATTGGTAACATCAGGGTCATCGCCTGCATCCTTTCTAATCCCGCATTGTACACACTCTTCTGTTCTTATAATGTGCTCCACATCAAGATAAAGTTGTGTCTGATTTGGAGTAATCAGCGAGACAACCTGTATCTCTTCTTCTCCTAACAACATCTGTAGCGCTGCTTTAGTTGCAGCAGCCGCACAGCTTCCCGTTGTATATCCTTTTCGTAAACGCTCAGACTTCATTACATTGCCTCTTTGATATGTTCTACAAACATGTTCCTAATTCCCTCTATTTCACCAAGCCCTTTTAATATAGCGGTCACATCATATCCAGCCTCTAATAGCTTACTCTTCCAAGAATCTTCCTCTCCAGCCATATCGTTCTTCGCATGATCACCTGCTACAATCATAAAAGGCATCAACAGTACTCTTTTTACATCCATAACTTCTAATTTAGCCATCACATTTCTCAAATCTGGATATCCCTCTACCGTTCCCACAAGTACATTGCTATATCCCAAAGCGTGAAACGTATATTCTAATGTAGGGTATGCAGCATTTGCATGATGATCAGTGCCATGTCCCATAAGTACCAACGCTTGGTCTTTTTCCACTTCCACCTGACCCATCAAGCTATGGATACTCATTTTATAATCTGCCACACTACTAAGGAGTGGCTTCCCTACTCTGATTGTTTTGAATCGTTCAGAAAATTTCATTAATTCACACATCATTTTATCGTGTTCTATGCCGTTCAAAATGTGTGTTGGCTGTACAATTACCTGTTCTATTCCCTCTTGTATCATTTGCTCCATTGCTTCTGATACATTTGGAATATACATGCCCTCTACTCTTTGTAACTTTTTGATAATGATGCCACTGGTAAATGCACGGTATAACTGATATCCAGCATATGCCGATTGTATTTGTGCTTCAATCGCACCAATCGTCTTTGCCATGGTATCTAAATGGCTGGTTCCAAAACTTACCACAAGAATTGCTTTCCTAGTCATCCCATTTGTCTCCTTCTATATTCCAATCGTTTTCTACTGCGGGTTTCATATATGGTTTTGATAAAGATATTTTTTAGATTTAAAGTATAATTGCTTCTAGAAATGATACAACAAGCTATGATATTAGATAAAATTCGTATGACAATTGTTGTTTTTCATTTGTTATCATCCCGTAACGCAATGTACATTTCCCCTAATTCAAATCCGTTAAAAGCGGGTGTTCTGACTTAAGCCTCCTTGCAATATTCAGCCTTCCCATGAACTCTTCACAGTGACATTATTGAATATTACTCTTCTAATACAGCAACGGGTATTGCTCAGGATTCTAACCTGATTCCCCTTCTTTTAATGTGTCATAATTTGAATGGATATTTTCTGCACATATTATAACACAAATTTCTTTTCTTACAAAGTTTTTACTTCTCAACTGTGTGATACAATATATGCTACATGTTCTTTTAATACTCTATTCCCTTACGAGCTCCTATATGATAATCGTAAGGATGCTTTACTTTTTTTACTTCTGACACATAGTCAGCTATCGCTATCAATTTTTCATCAGGGTAACGGCCAGTCATCACTACTTCTAGTTCTTCTGGTTTCTGTTCCAAAAAGCGCAGCACTTCTGCTACTTCTATAATCTTATATTGACAGGCTGCCATCAATTCATCTATGATTAAAACTTGATATCTCCCACTTGCTACTTCGCACTTCATATCATCCCATAATTTATGGTAACTGTCTTCCATTTCTCTTTTTTCGGAATCATGTAACGTATTGTAAAAACCATATGATTTCTCCAAATGCATAACGTGAATCTGAGGTATGGTATCAAGAACCTTTAATTCTGAAGAGTCCTCATTCTTCAAAAATCTCACAAAAAGAATCTTCATATCGTTACCTGCTGCACGTATTGCTAAGCCAGTAGCAGCAGTTGTCTTTCCTTTTCCTTCTCCACAATATATATGAGTGAATCCTTTCATTGTGCACCTCCTAGTACTTCCCAATTCCCTTTATATAGGATTGGTATTCCATATACACTTTCTACGAACATGTTCGCACGTGCTACCATCTTTTGATTCACTTGACCAAGTTCTGCTAAGTATCGCATGGTCTCTTCATCCTCTTCCATTCCAGAAAATACTTCGTTGGTTACAATTACGACATGTGGCACCTGTGCTAGTAACTGTTCTATTCCTCTCATAATATGTGTATCAATATCTATTTTTACTCCCATCTTATCATACATTTCATTTGCAACTAAGTTCGACATGCATTCCAAAAGAACACAAGTTTCTCCTTGCAAATCCAACGTCTCAATATGGGTTCCCTGCTCAATCGTAACAAACTGCTTTCCCTCACGTAATAATCTATGAGCTTCTACCCTTTGTATACTCTCTGTATCATTCGCCACCATAGTTGCTAGATAGATTTTCCTTGTTTTACATAATCTTCCTGCAATTTCCTCTGCCCATTCTGATTTTCCACTATTGCTTCCACCTGTAACTACAACTAACATGTGAACCTCCTACTAACAAACACCTTCATCTCTTTCATTGACATCCCAACTTCCTTTGGACGCCCTATGACAACTAACGTGCACTGTGCTAATGATGCGGCCCTGCGCTTCTCTTCAAATCCTCCCGTTGCACCAGACTCTTTCGTTACAAAATAAGCCGACTCTGTGGCCTGTAACATAGCCAAATTCATCTCCACAGAAAAAGGACCTTGCATTGCAATCAGATGCTTACCTTCAAATCCTAGCGAACAACTTTCTTGCATTGCCTGATTAGTGGAAAGCACACGCGCATAGCATCGTTTATTATAATCTGGTATCTCGGTATATCGCCTTAATTCCTTACTTCCCGTAGTTATAAATATATTTCCTTGTGTACCTTTTAAATATGCAACTGCAGCCTCCACTGAATTTACGTATACAATTTCCTCATTTCTATCTGTACTTATATTACAAGTGTAATCCAATGACTCTCTCAATAATCGTAAATATTCTACTTTACTCTGATTGCATGCACCTTGAATATTTTTAGTGACCTCGACTGCAAAAGGGTGTGTGGCATCTACTACCATCTGAATCTTATGCGCTTTGATAAAGCATTCCATTTCCTGCTGATTCAATCTTCCATGCAACACCTCTACATTCGAATAATCAGGAATACACGCTGCCCCATAATCCGTAGCAACATATGCATAAATTTTTATCTTGAATTGTTGTAGATACCCAATCAATTCACGACCTTCCGTTGTTCCTGCAAACACTAACACTGTATTCCTAGTTTCTACACGATCTGCCCTTGCCAGCGAAATAGTAACTGGTCCAATACATATCTTAGGCTGTATTAACATTCCCTGCCCGCTAGCTACTCGTGCCGCTCTTTCGCATACATTATCTACGCCTACCGTTTGTTCCACAAAAGTAGATGTTACGCTGACTGACTCGACCTTTTGTAATTCTTCTGTCGAATACGTCACAAATGGAACTTGTAAATCCTTCGCAAGTTCAACGATTCCCTGCTCTTCTCTTTTTCTGTCAATGCTTGCTAACGCCTTAATGTCCTTAAGCGCAAGTTGATGAGTCATCAAGACCTGAACCAATGCTGATACTATCTGTTCCTTAGTAATTCCTTTCCGACAACCAATTCCTACTATAATCTCAGGTTCTTCCTCCGGAATAAGATATAGGATATGCTTCTTCCCTGCCGCTTCCTTCTGTTGGCTTGTAATCCATATACCATAAGTATAATCTTGTAGTCCTTCTGAAGTATTTACAATTTCCACATCATTTCTAAAATGTTCTAACTGCTCACACATGAAGGGAATATCATAGTACAGCCCTACTTTTTTATTATTTAATATGGACACAGATATTTCTTTTGCTATGTGACGATTTGTAATCTGTAATTTATTGTTTTTTGCAAAGATATCCACCGCAAATTTACTCTGAATATCCGTTGCTGTCGTAATAACTGGTACTGCACCTATGGCTTGAGCCAGTGTTTCTGCCAATGCAACTCCGCCTCCTATATGCCCTGATACCACTGGGATGACAAAGGCTCCATTTTCGTCCATAGAAAGCACAGCTGAATCTGTATATTTATCTTTTACATAAGGAGCAATATAGCGAACTGCTATTCCGGTGGCGCCAATGAAAATAAAAGATACTCTCCCCCACTGGGTTCCTACCATTTCTGAAATTGGCTGTGGAAATGCTGGTATCCCACTGCAACTACATGTACTCTTTGCAGTATAGCTATCACACACATAGGACAACTCTGTTAACTTCTTATGAACTTGCTTATTTAATTGTGCACCCTGATTGGTAAAACTAAAAATCATGATTGGTTTCATACTTCTACTCTTCCTATCTCTACGATAACTGCTGCATCATCTCTTTTATAACATTAGGCTCTGCGATAAAAGAATACAACATTAAGCATGCCCCGCAGAAAAATATCACTGCAGTTATTATCATTAACGTAATAAGTACTTTTCTCTTCTCCCTTGGAAACAGACCACGTTGGTACCCAGGCTGACCACGATGTAATAAATAGTTTCCAATATACAACAATAATGGAATAGCACATCCCCAAACAATATACGTGGCTACTGACATCAAAGGAATCCGTTCCATCTCTAATGCATCTAACCCACCTACTCCTACGACCTCAAAAAGAGTTTTGGACAAATATAATATTACAATAGAGAATCCATTATTAATACTATGAAGTATAACCGTATATAGAAGATTATCAGTTTCCATTACAATATACCCAAATACAATCCCTAACATTGCTGTAGGGAAAAACCTCCAGATACTTCCGTGAAACAACCCAAAAATGCATCCCGATATTATCATTATAATCCATTTATTTTTTATTGGCGAAAAACTGTGTAATACCACTCCTCGAAAAACAGCCTCCTCACAGATTCCTGGTGAGATTGCAACTATAAAAAAAGAAACTATAAAAGGAACGCTAACAAATGTGCTTCCTAATTCTTGGCTTACTCCTAACACTTGTTCTGGAAAAAAGTAACTTAGTATCAAGGTAACAATCATTCCACTAACTAAGGTAGAACCCCATAGTAAGAATGCACCTAGAAATTGTAATAATTTAGGCTTGTGAATTGGAAATATTTTTTTCATATCACCACGTGCCATCACCACAATCAAAATAGATAGTAGCAAAAATAATATCTCCCCTATAAGACTTCCATAAAGCCCTAATTTCATGCCTAACTTGGGGCTGATGAAAAACATAACTCCTAAACAAAGAACTAATAATAAAATAGCATGGTAAATTTTCAGTGTCTTTTTCTCTCTCATTTTACAATACTCCTTTACGGATAAATTTCAAAAAATTGTCTCTATAAATATTATTTAATATTTCCTTCTGTAATCCTAATCCATGCATAAGCTTTGGCTTCTTCTCTCTTACATAGTACCCATCTGCTGCTAAAATATATTCATCATCAGATTCTAAAAATGTGCGAATCAACTGTATTCTAGCATCACTTTCTTCTATAGAAAGCGGAATATTCTCGGTATGGATTACTGACCTTGCTCCGATATCTGTTCCATAACAAATTCGATTCTGGTATTTAATAAAAAATTGTTTTGCTTGTTTCTTGTTATTCGATAACTGATAAAATAATTCAATCCCTGGTGTAATATCAATCCTAACATTCACAAATCTATCTAATATTGCTCCTAAGCATTCTAATCTATGTGACATAAAAAAGAAGTGTGGAAATAATATGCGTAATTTAGGGTGTCGCTCTAGTACATGTAGCACTTGCTCATATTGTTCCTCATGTTTGACAAATGAATCATCATAAAACCAACCAACTTTTTTTGCATATTCTGAAACCTTTTCAGAATCCCAAAATTCCTCTGGATCGTTGACATGAAAGACGATTGGTACTTGTATCTGTTCTGCTAATGCCCAATAAGGCTCCCAGATATCATGGTCGAAATCAGGAATAGCATGTTGCTTTCTTACATCAGGTTTTCCCTCTAACATTTTGATTCCAGTACATTTCATATCCATAAGCCTTATTATTTCAGAATACAGTGCATATGCCATTTTATCTTTATCATAAGAAAATATTGTTCTATCAATTCCACCAAAGATAAATACAGGCACTTTGCATTGTGCCTGATAACGCAATGCATCTAATTCCACTGGCACTTTGCCTCCCTTTGGGATACACTGTAGCGCAATGGCCTCCAAGTTATAGTTATCAACAATATGATTCAACCGCTCTGTAAGTAAGCTCTCTGCAAAATGTATGTGACAATCTATCATAATACTCCTCTTTTCTTGTTAACACTTGTTGCTATTATATCAGAGAATATAAATGTGAGCAATGTTGCATCCCAATGTCCAAATTGAATAAATATTTATTTATCTATTGACATTTTCACTTTAAAGTGCTAAACTTCAACGCATAAAAGTGCAAGGAGGAAAATAAAATGAAAACGAACACATTACTAACTATGGGGATAATTACTGTATTTACTATGCTTTCTATTGTAGGTTGTAATAATTCTAAAGCGTCCACCAGTGGTACACAATCAAAATCGACGACGGACACTTTAAAAATTGGTGTGATACAATTAGTAGAGCATAACGCTTTAGATGCAGCTTATGAAGGATTCAAAGAAGGGTTAGAAGAAGCTGGGTATATAGATGGTGATAATATAACAATTGAATTTAAGAATGCTCAAGGTGAGCAATCTAACTGTGCCACAATTGCATCACAATTGGTGAATGACAACTGTGATCTTATTTTAGCCATTGCAACTCCAGCCGCTCAAGCAGTTGCTAATGAGACCAAAGATATTCCAATCTTAGTAACAGCAGTAACCGATCCTGCTGATGCCAAATTAGTACAATCTAATGAAGAACCGGGAACAAATGTGACTGGTACCTCTGATTTAACACCGGTAGCAGAACAAATGAATTTACTAAAAGAACTAGTTCCTAATGCTAAAAAGATTGCAATGCTATACTGTTCTAGTGAAACCAACTCTAAGTTTCAAGTAGAACTGGCTAAAAAAGCAGCAAAAGAGCTTGGAATAGAATCTATGGATGCAACTGTTTCTGAATCCAGTGAAATACGTCAAGTAGTGGAATCTCTAAAAGGTAAAGTAGATGCTATCTATGCTCCAACAGATAATTTAATTGCTGCAGGGATGTCTACTGTTGGGATGGTTGCAAACGAACTTGGACTTCCAGTTATTTCTGGTGAGGAAGGTATGTGCCGTAACGGCGGTCTTGCAACTTATGGCATCAATTATAAAGAACTTGGCAAACAAACTGCGGTTCAAGCAGTTCAGATATTAAAGGGCAAATCTACTCCTGAATCTATGCCAATAGAGTATTTAAAGAATGTTGATTTATTTATAAATGAAGATGTTTCTTCCACGTTGCAAATTGTAATACCTGAGGATTTAGCTTCCAAAGCAACCATGGTAAAGACGGAAGCCTCATCAAATTAAAAGAAAGCGGGAATTCATTATGGACTTATTACTAAACATGCAAAGTGCCATTTCACAGGGCATCTTGTGGGGTATCATGGCATTAGGCATTTACATTACATTCAAAATATTAGATATACCAGATATGACATGCGACGGAAGTTTTGCACTTGGAGGTTGCATTAGTGCTACTCTAATTCTAAAAGGTATGAACCCTTTTTTGACCCTTTTCATTGCAGTATTTGCCGGAATGTCAGCTGGATATATCACCGGAATGCTACATACAAAACTTATGATTCCTGCCATTTTATCCGGTATTTTATCCATGATTGCACTGTATTCCATTAATATTAGAATTATGGATGGACCAAATAATTCTTTGCTCGGTATGAACACTATCTTTACTATTATTATGAAACAACTAGGTACATCTCAATCTATTACTATGTTAATCATAGGTTTGATTCTTGCGGTCATTGTTATTGCCATATTGTATTGGTTCTTCGGCACAGAAATTGGATGTGCCATTCGGGCAACCGGTAATAATCCTTACATGGTTCGTGCACAAGGGTGTAATACAGACACCACAAAAATCATCGGATTAGTGATCTCCAATGGATTGATAGCCCTTTCTGGTGCATTAGTAGGGCAAAGTCAAGGGTATGGGGATGTGAAAATGGGTACTGGTGCTATTGTCATCGGGCTAGCTTCTATCGTAATCGGAGAAGTTATATTTGGAAAGAGATTTTCATTTGTATATATTTTACTCTCTGTTGTGTTAGGCTCTGTTATCTACCGAATGATAATTGCTCTGGTTCTTTATTGGGGATTAAGTACCGATGATATGAAACTTTTTACAGCTATTATCGTAGCTGCAGCATTGGGTTTACCTACTATTAAAAAGAGATTTTCTGTCCAAAGAATTCCAGCATAGAAAGGAAGAATCATATGTTATCCATTCACAATGTATATAAAACTTTTAATAAAGGAACTGTAAATCAAAAAATAGCACTGCAAGGATTAAACCTTGAACTAAAACCAGGAGATTTTGTCACTATAATTGGTGGAAATGGCGCTGGAAAATCGACAATGTTAAATATGATTGCTGGAGTATATCCGATAGACAGGGGCAGTATTTATTTGAATGATATGGACATCTCTGACCAGTCAGAATACAAACGTGCTTATATGCTTGGCCGTGTATTTCAAGACCCTATGATGGGTACTGCCGGAGATATGGAGATTCAAGAAAATATGGCAATGGCCTACCGTCGTGGAAAAAAACGTTTTTTAGGATGGGGCATTTCCAAATTGGAGAAAAAATTGTTTCAAAAAAAATTAACTACATTAGATTTAGGGTTAGAAGATCGTATGACTTCTAAAGTCGGATTGTTATCAGGCGGTCAACGCCAGGCGTTAACACTTTTAATGGCCACGTTGCAGAAACCAAATCTCCTACTTCTAGACGAACACACTGCTGCTCTCGATCCTAAAACAGCAAAAAAAGTATTGGAACTTACGGATAGAATCGTATCCAAGGATCAATTAACAGCGCTCATGGTTACCCACAATATGAAAGACGCCATTCAATATGGAAACCGCTTAATTATGATGCACGAAGGGCGTATTATATATGATATCTCTGGTGACGCCAAAAAGAATCTAAAAGTATCTGATTTGTTGCAAAAATTTGAAGAAGTAAATGGCGATGACTTCGCCAATGACCGTATGTTATTAGCATAACAAAAGAATTGCCATGCTTACATAGCTTGGCAATTCTCCTCTTATGCCTCTTAACTTTTCAAATCAAACCTTAAGTTTGGAAAATATTTGTCCTATCGATCCCTGAATGTTTAACTGTGCCTCTCCATCCCGCGAAGTTGCCTCTCTATTAATAACGACTAGATTCTTACCTCTAAAATAATCAATAAAACTTGCTGCTGGATATACACTAAGGGACGTTCCACCTATAATTAATGTATCCGCATTGGCTATGGAGTGTACTGTCTGCTGAATCACTTCTTGATCCAGCCCTTCTTCATATAATACCACATCAGGCTTGATAATACCGCAACATGTACAACGTGGAATTCCTTTTGTCTGCTTTATATAGTTAGCATCATAGAATGCACCACACGTTTGACAATAATTTCGATGAATACTTCCATGTAATTCCAACACCTGCTTACTTCCTGCCATTTGATGCAATCCATCAATATTTTGTGTTACGATTGCAGACAGCTTCTTTGCATGTTCCAATTCTGCCAACTTTAGGTGCGCTTTATTGGGTTTCGCATCAAGATACATCATTTTCTTTTTATAGAATTCATAGAATTCTTCCGTATGGTTTACAAAAAAGCTATGACTAACTACTTGCTCCGGAGAGTATTTGTACTGTTGCTGATATAATCCATCGCTACTCCGAAAATCTGGTATATTACTTTCCGTTGATACACCAGCTCCACCAAAAAATACGATATGATTACTACTATCAATAATTGTTTGTAATTGTATAATCTGACTTTCTATATCCATAATCTCCTCCTTATAACTAAAAGACGAGAGCCCTATATGGAATCTCCCGTCCTCTATTATCCTATGCTCGAAAGAAGACTTCTCCAGTCTTTGCATCCATACCATCTACGATTGCTAAAGATTCTACTCTTACTCCTCTGTCTCGTAACATTTTTCCACCTTGTTGGAATCCCTTTTCAATAGCAATTCCGACGCCTTCTACCATTCCACCTGCACTTTCCACAATATCAATCAAACCATTCACTGCACATCCATTTGCTAAGAAGTCATCAATAATTAAAATATGCTCCCCTTCCATAATATACTTTTTAGAAACAATCACATCATATGTTCTTTTATGTGTGAACGACTCTATCTGGCTCGAATATACCTCTCCATCTATGTTAATGCTTTGACTTTTCTTTGCAAAAACAACCGGTACATCAAAATACTGTGCCACAATACAGGCAATTCCAATTCCGGATGCTTCTATTGTAAGAATCTTATCTACCGTTTGCCCTGCAAATAGTCGCTTATATTCTTTCCCCATTTCCTTGAATAAACTAATATCCATTTGATGATTCAAGAAATTATCAACCTTTAAAACATTACCTTCTTTGACGATTCCATCTCTTCGAATTCTTTCTTTTAGAATTTCCATCTTAATTCCCTTTCTCCTTTTGAATATAACTTTTATAATACCACTCTCCCCCTCGTTTTACAATTGTTTTATTTATAGACTACGGTCTAAAAAATGTTCATTTTTTAACATTCTTGTGATAGAATAGAACATATAATAAAATTTCTTTAGGAGGAAAAGCCCATGATTTATTGTAGTAGTCATTTACTTACAGGAGATGGTATCACTCATATCAAAGATGCCGCTATCTGCATCGGAACAAATGGAAAAATTCAGGCAGTTGGTACAAGGGCAGATATAATAGCAAAATATCCAAATGAACAGATTACTAATTATGGCAATGCGACAATATTACCCGGTCTATTTGATATGCATGTTCATTTTGGTTACTATTATAGTCAGCCAGATCAATTCAATTATGATGATTACATGATTGCATATTATGCGTTAGAGCAGGCCAAGCTTGCCTTAAGTCTTGGCATTACCACTGTTCGAGATTTATCCTCTCCCCATAACTTATGCAAGCAATTGCGATTGGCGGGAGAAAAAGGCTATGCATCTGTACCACGAATCTTCCATTCTGATACTGGAATGTGTATGACTGGTGGGCATGGCCATGATGATGGTATTGTAGAAGTTGACAGTCCTTGGGGAATCCGTAAAGAAGTAAGAAAACAAATTCGCGACGGAGTAGATTGGATTAAAGTACTTACCAGTAATCGTACAAGTATTCCCGAATATACGCAAGAAGAATTAGACGCCGCAGTAGAGGAATCTCACCGTGTGGGAATGAAATGTGCGGTTCATGCGGGTCTACAACCAGCACTACAAATGTGTATTGATGCTGGATTCGATACAATCGAACATGGGACTTTCCTTACACTTGATCAAGTGAAGCAAATGGCCGCAAATGGTCAGACTTGGGTTCCTACAATGACTGCCTATACTGTACTATATGAATTCTGTAAAGATAAACTTAAAAATGGTGTGGATGCCTCTGATCGAATTGCCGTCAAAGCAATGAAAGATATGGCCTTCTTCGAGCCAGCATTCAATGCCTATAAAAACAATTTCAAAGCATTCTATGATACGGGCGTTAATATTGTAACCGGAAGTGACATGGTTTTATATGATGCACCTCCACTCCCAATCAATCGGGAGTTAGAGCTTATGGTTACCTATGGTATTACTCCAATTGAAGCACTGAAAACAGCCACGGTAAACTGTGCAAATGTACTTGGCATTCATGATATTACTGGGGAATTGAAACTAGGTTTAGAAGCAGATATGATTGTCGTCTCTGGAAATGTAGCAGAAGACATTACTGCATTGAACCATCTACAATGTGTTTATATGAATGGGGCTATGGTACATAAAAATTAAATAACTTTCTTAAAAAACTTTCTAATTAAAATATTGGCGTGGATGAGTAATTGCATCCACGCCAGTATCATAACTCCTTCTCTTAATCCTCGTGCCTCTCTATATTCTTTGCTTACACCATGTCTCCAATTCACATTTTTCACAATATGCCTTTCTTGCCGTGCAGATTGCCCTTCCATGATAAATCAATTGAAAATTAATGCGATTCCAATGTTCCTTGGGCAAAATTTTCATTAATTCTTGCTCTACCTCCACGGGATTCTTACCACTTGTCCACCCTAATCTTTTTGAAATTCGAAATACATGCGTATCCACGGTAACACCTGGAATTCCATAGGCATCTGCCAAAAATAAGGTCGCAGTTTTTCGTCCCACACCTGCTAGCATAATCAATTCTTCTATCGACATTGGTACCTTACCTTTATAATTTACAATCAACTGAGTACAACATTTCTTCATATTCTTTGCCTTACTCTTATGTAACCCGATTGTCCTAATTGCTTGTTCAATTGACTCCACCGATGCATTGGCGACATCTTCTAGTTGTGGGAATGATTTCCACAAGTAAGGAAGTACCTCTTCGACCTGCTTGTCTGTACTTTGCGCACTCAGCATAATGGCAACGAGCAGTTGCCAATCTTGCGTATGCAAAAATCCTTTTTTTGTTGTTCCATAAACTTTATCTAGAATAGATAGGATATTACAAATAGAATGTTTCATCACCTCTATAGCCCTTTCATTGAACAGATATCTTTTTTTAAATTTTACAAACTGGTATCTGTATCTCAGATAACCACTCATCTTCTGCGTCTTTGTTCCACACACCATCGATATAAGATTCCCTAATATTACCGCTGATTTTATATCCATTTTCTTCAATATATTTCAATACTTTTGCGTAGGATTTTGGAAACGTATTATAAGAACCTTTATGAAAAATGCATGCGGCTTCCTTTATATTAGGAAAAATTTGAAATTTAACTAGATTTGAATCCATTCCAATCTCAGTTACGGCCTCACATGTTTCAACCAGTATCTGTTCCTCTTTATACCCCGGTTCCAGATAGTGGGTAAAACAGTACCCTGGCTGGGCACAGATACAATCAAGCCGTTCCATCTCAGCCCCCATCTTTGGCATTAGCTCAAAAAGATTATCATAATTTTCTACCGTAACCTTCATGGTTGCTACTATTACCTCCGGAAGACTCTTAATCAGTACATGGGCTGATAAATCAATTTGCTCCTCCGTAAGATAACTTTCTACTTGGGCGAGTTTTGCCGTCAGTTCTGCTATCTCTTTTAAAATCTGCTTTTTTTTGGAAAATAGTAACTCTTTTTCTGATTTTCCTTTCTGAATCTCTCTTATCTCTTCCAAAGAAAATCCCATATTCTTTAACGCTAGAATTTGGTGTAAATCCGCCATTTGACTGGATGCATAATACCGATATCCATTCTCCTCTTCTATGTAAGCTGGTTCTAATAACCCCTGCTCATCATAATGACGTAAGGCTTTAATAGTTACACGATTCATGCTAGCAAACATTCCAATTCTGTAAAATTTATCTTGAATCTTTTCTTTACAGTAATATTCTTGCTTCATTCTCATTCTATATCCTCCACTCCACTTTGGTCAATCATGACAGCTATTAATATATTTACTATTCCCATCGGAAGGCATTGACTGAAATGATACTACATATTACTGTGATTGCCAGTAATAATATCACAATCCCAACTACATGCTCTATCTGTGCTCCTATGGATATTGCCTTCATTAACTTGATTCCCTGCGTCAATGGTAATATGGATGCAACTTTTTGTAATCCTGTGGGAAACAATTCATAAGGAATGGTCGCACCCGATAAAAATAGCATAGGAAAATAAACTGCGCTTGTCACTGCATTTGCCGTTTTCACAGTTTTGCACAGACTTGCCAATAACAATCCAATACTAAACATAGAGATAAGGGTAAGTACCCATGCTCCCACAAATGCCAAAGTACTACCCGTCATATGATATCCCAGTAGCAAAACTGCCACTGCGGTCACAGCTATGGCGGATAACATTGCGATTACAATATTACAGGCCATGACAGCACCCAAAATCCATCTAGGACTACATGGTGTAACAAAGAAATGCTTTAATATCCGTTTATCACGATAATCTGCTATGGTAAGTGGAATTCCCATAAATGCGCAAGCGCATATACCCACGGCAATCAAGGATGCGTACGCACTTTCTAGATACGTGTACCCACCGTCACCCGCCGACCTACCTCCAGCAATCACTGCAATCAAAAAAAGAACCCCTACTGGCATACATATCCCAAATATGATCCCATCACAAGAACGAAATCCAAGCTTTTGTTCAATAGTATACATTTTAAAAAATCTTCTCATAGTACAACCTCCTCACCCATATACCACAGATACGCTTCTTCTAAATGATCATAAGGGCTTTTTTCAATTACTTCTTTTACTGTTCCTTCCGTAATTTTTTTCCCATTTTTGATTAGACAGATTCGGTCACATAAACTTTCTGCTTCTTCCATATAGTGTGTTGTGAGAAAAATAGTAGTTCCTTCCCTTTTTAACTCTTTTACAATCTTCCAGACCTCTCTTCTTGCTGCTGTATCTAAGCCCGTCGTTAATTCATCTAAGCATATAAGTTCTGGTGATGGAATTAGCGCCAATACTACAGATAATTTTTGCTTTTCTCCCCCTGACAATTTACTTACTAGTGTCTTTTCAAATGAATCTAACTTAAATCTCTCAAGTAGCTCATGATAATCAGCCGGTTTCTTATAAAGTACTGATAGTTCCTGACAAATTTCTTCTACCTTGATATGGTTCTGATAATTAGATGCTTGAAGTTGTACTCCAACTCTCTCAAACAGGTCCTTTCTTTGTTGTATCGGCTTCATTCCTAATATCGAAACACTTCCACCATCTGCCCTTTTTAATCCAAGCATAGTTTCTATGGTAGTACTTTTACCTGCCCCATTATGGCCAAGTAAGCCAAATACCTCCTGGCTTTGCACAGAAAAAGACAACTGATCTACCACGGTTCTTCCTTTAAATATTTTTGTAAGATGATTCACTTCAATACATGTACTCATAATTCATAGCCTCCTTTACAAGACTATGCTACAGTCTCCCCCAAGGGACGAGTCAATACCTATTGTTCTTTACAAAATGTTCGTCCCACATTCTGAATCTTATCAATAATCCATGAAGATATAGTCACAGTAACAAGAGAATAACTTATTCTGCTAAAAGGAATATAACTTAAAGAAAGCAAAAGTACTGTTAGATCTGTAAAGAGATAAGCTTTTGCTAGCCGGTGTTTCGTTACCTTAGTGATAACTAAAGCAAGTGCATCATCACCTCCACTGGAACCACCTTGGTACACAACTAGACCAACTCCAACTCCAACAAAAATACCCCCTAACACAGCCGCTAACAAGGGACGGTCAATCAAATTAGGTAAAACAACTGGAGAGACTTCCCAAACTCTATAAAAGATTGACATACCAATTGTTGCGATAATAGAAAGTAAAATAAACCGCTTCCCTAAAAAGCGAACCCCCAACATATAGCAACCCAAATCTAGAACTATGGTCATTAACCAAGGCGGAAGGCAGAATGTATGATCAAGAAGCAACACCATTCCTAAGACACCGCCTTCGGTAATACCGACTTGCCGATGAATATGATAGAGCCCAAAGGATAAGATGGCTGTTCCTAACAGCATGATTGCTATTTGGGTAGGCTTCAGAATTATCTTGAGCTTTCTATATAATTGATACATGTTATTTCGCATTTTTGTTCTCCTATTTTTAGACTATTTTTTGTTATATTTGTAAAAATTATAAACCCTAGTATTATACAACAGTCAATAGGATTACTAAAACATTCGGTACATTATCACCTAAAATATTACTCTTTTTTTAAATCTTTGATATAAGCCCCACATCCATATCACATAAACCAAAACAAAACCAACCAGATATACCTCCTCCTTACTTAACAGAAATTTTGCAATCCAAAAAGAAGGCATTACTCCAAATGCATATTGTACTGGTGTATGCAAAATAATCGGTACATACATTCCCATCAAAATTAAACCAGATAGTTTTCCTACCGCCATCCCCTCTACCTTATTGGTTGAGACTGCAACAACCAGCATTGCGGTTGTTGCTCCCATAAGTGCTGAACTAATGACAAGCGCTCCAAACGATAACGTGTCTATATCGGTCAAGCCAAATACACTTAATGTTATCATACTCATAACTCCAGAAATAATAGTTGGGTATCCAAATCTAGCCATAAGATATCCATCGACTCCTTCTGGGGTCACAGCCATATATCCCGCAATCTTATCATCAATCTCGCCCAATGCTACTAATGCCCCCGTAAATGCATACATGGTTCCTGGAAACATTGCAAGCATCCAATCAAATATATAATAAAATGGTTCTATGATCTGATCCTTCCCAAAATAACTGCACAAGAGGTGTTCCACTTCTGGAATCAAAAACCGAAATGCCACTCCTGCAAGTATGGGCGCAACACACAACATAAGTAGCATAAAATCTCTGCGTATCTGTGTGATCATCTGACAAAAGGATATCCATGATTTATATATCATAAGGTTACCCCTCCCACACTTTTTAGCATCTTAGTTATACATCTTCTTGTAATGCAAAACACTACTCCAAGCCAGATAGTACTGCTAACAATTGCTAACACAATATACTCCTCACTACCCTGAATCAATTTCATCATGGCACATCCCGGATGTAGTAACATCCATATATTATCTTTCTGCCAACCAAGACTATACGCAATCGGTGGCACAAACCCTAGAATCTCAAATGGTAATGTACCAATCACGTATTGCGTAAGACTTTCAATGTTTGCTCCTACAATCAATCCCAATAGCGTAAACAAAAATGAAGCCAGACATATTCCCAATAGCGTTAATAACATATGGTTATTTTTAACAGTTACTGTTAATATTCCACCAACAATAACTGAAATGATACCAATAGAAATCACTTTCCCTAAAATATATTCTGTTGCTGTAACTGGGGACACCGCTATGGTGTTAAGCACACGCTGGCTTTTTTCCAATAAAACAATAGCCCCCATAAAAAACATTCCCATTGCTGCCGGATCAGAATAAATCATAATATGACATGCACCCTCTTTCACATCCCCTTGTAATAATGATAAAATTCCTAAGTACAATAAGACCATTACAATGTAAATAAAATAAAACCCATATTTCCATTGACATTTTATGTCTCCTCTGATTATCACCTTTAACCTTAACATAATTCATACCCCGTAATTTCCATAAAAATATCATTCAGTGTTGGTTCACTGCTATGGATCGAAATAATTTTATTTTTTTTGATTAATTCACGTAATACACCATCCATACTAATTATATCTAAAGAACTTACCCTGCTCTTCTCTTTTCCATCTTCATCTTTATAGGTATATTGAACCTTAGATGCCCCTTGAGACATAATCAAATTGTGCGGTGTATCTAGTGCTTTCACCTGGCCATTCACAATAAATGCTACACGATTGCACAGTTCCGTTGCATCCTGCATATTATGTGTTGTCAAAATAATTGTTTTTCCTTTCTGTTGTTCTTTTATAATCATCTGCTTCATAATTCTGGCATTATTGGGATCTAATCCACTTGTTGGCTCATCTAAGAACAGAATATCTGGTTCATGAACCAATGCCTTGATAAAATTAAGTCTAGATTTCATTCCTTTCGAATACTCCGCTATCTTTTTATTCGCATGTTGCTCTAGCCCTACTTCCAGGAGCAACCGATTAATATCTCTCTTTTTTCCACTGTAAAGGGAGGAAAAATACCGCAAGTTCTCATAAGCAGTTAACTTGTCATAAAGACTTGAGAATTCAAAATCCACACCTATATTTTCATAAAATGAGTTTGAATGTTTTTTGCATTCTACCCCACTAACCATAGCGCTACCTTCATAAGTAGTCAAAAGTCCACATAATATTTTTTGTAACGTACTTTTCCCTGCCCCTGATGGACCAAGGAATCCAAATATTTCACCTTTCTTCACTTCAAATTCAATGTGTCGTAAAAATGGTTTCGCTGTGTAGCTAAAATTAACTTGTTTCATCTGAATAAGATTTTCTTCCATATTTTTCCCACTCTGCGAATATTTACGCAACCTTTCTTCTAGGCCATCACCTGTAACAGTAATCCTTTAATCATGAGCCTGATACTTTCTTTGTAGTTCTCTTCTCCTATTTCTCTTTGATACATGCTTGCAAAAAAGATTCCACGGAATGCCCCCCCTAATGCCTGATAGTCCATGTTCAAATGAGGAATACTATGCACCAGATTCCCAAATATTTTTAGCATTAATTCATCATCCTTATACAAATGCTTTTCTACCACTTCTTGCGGCAATTTTTTGAGTAATAGCTCCATCTCTTTGGGAATCATCAATGTTTTTAGACAAGAGTTCTGCGTCTGGAAAATCACTTCACAAATAATATCTGACAAAGAATCTACATTTATGTCTTCCCCTAACTGCATCATCTTATTTAACATCTCTTGCTCTATTCTCTCATGGTGATTCTGTATGACTTCAAATAACAATAGTTCTTTGGACTTATAAAATAAATAAAATGTACCTTTCGGAATTTTAACTCGCTTTACTAATTCATCTACTGTCGTTTTTTTTACACCATATTGCAACAAGCAACTATTTACTTCTTCATGTAGTTTTTTCTTAATCTCTATTTTTTCTTTCTCAGTATACACTTTAGGCATAACAAATACCCTCCCTTTTATTTGACTGTTTTTATAATTTTAGTCATTATAATCCTATAAAAGGAATTTGTCAATATAAAAGCGACCAGTTATTTTGCTGATCGCCATTGCAAAGAAATATCCACTTAGGAATGAGGTCTTTGATCGTGCATAAGTGCATGAAAAAGGGTGTAATTCATTTGAATTGCACCCGAACTATTTCTATGAATTTTTCATCTATTTCTCATGATAACTTCTAAAAAACTCCGATAGACCTTGTAATGTCTTAGTCAGCACTGGCAGCTCTTCTTCTCCAATACTGCTAATCACTGCATCAACCATTTGTCTATGAAAATCCTGATGATGTAAATATGCCTTCTCTCCCTTTTTCGTTAGTCTAATGTATACTACTCGGCGATCCGTTTCACTTCGTTCACGTATTGCATACTTTTTATTGACTAAGCTATTCATGGAAGTAGTCAAAGATCCTACTGTAATCTTGAGTCTTTTTGCAATCGTAGACATATTATTTCCTTCGCCAAGACCAATGGCTTCGATTATGTGCATGTCATTATTTGTAATATCTATAAATTCTTCAGTTATAATAGCTTTTTCTTCTAATTCCCATATTTCATTAAATAGGTGAACTAATATATCATTAATGGTATCATACGTATTCAAGCCCTTAATCCCTCCAACCAGTTTAGCTATTTTTACTATTATAACATAATTGTATCACAAATCCAAGAGACATGCCCTGACAGTTCCTATAAAAGCGATTCTATTACCTCCTTCACCGTCGTTATTTTATTTTGCTTATAAGCATAAGCCCCACAAAACAACAAGGCACTCTCTATATTCCCTCTTGCTGCATTTACCAACGCATCGGTGATGCAATACGGGATGCTGGATGGGTCACACTTTCTTAAGCATTTGTGACATGATGTGAGCGGTATACGCTCCCCTGATTCCACCCGTTCTATAAAAGAATTCCGTATGGCTCTACCAGGCATTCCAACTGGACTTTTTACAATGACAATATCTTTCTCTTTGGCATTTATATAACATTGCTTATACGCATCACTAGCATCACATTCTTGTGTTGTTACAAACCTACTCGCTACCTGTACTGCATCAACCCCTAACGCTAACGCTCCCAGAACATCTTCTTTACACTCTATTCCTCCCGCCAAGACAACTGGTATTGTACATCCATACTTTTCTCCATATGTTTTTATCAACGCTATCATGTTCTTTACTTCTTTGGCATATGTCTGATCGTCATAAGATTGTAATTGTTCCTTTTTAAATCCTAAGTGTCCACCCGCTTTTGGTCCTTCGATTACCACCATATCCGCTGTTCGATTATACTTTTTATCCCAAAACTTCAAAATAACGTGTGCAGACTTTTCTGTGGATACAATTGGTGCGATTTTAGTTTTTGCATTTTTTACTAATTCCGGTAACTCTGTAGGCAAACCTGCACCCGAGATAATTAAATCTGCGCCGATTTCTACCGCCTTTTTGACATACTCCTTGTAGTGCTCCATAGCTACCATAATATTGAATCCTACAATTCCACCTTTTGCAATATCTCTTGCCTTTTTCAGCTCATATTCCATAGCTCTAAGATTACACTCCATAGGTCTTATGTCAAAATCTGGTTCTCGAAATCCTATTTGAGCAGAGGATATTATTCCGACTCCTCCCTCAGCTGCCACACTTCCCGCCAGATTGCCAAGGCTGATTCCAACACCCATTCCCCCTTGAATCAAAGGTACCTTTGCAACAAGCTCTCCTATTACTAATGGTTTTTTTTCCATATTACATCCTCCGAAAACGTTGATAGCGTTTTTCTACCAATGCTACTTCATTCATCGTCCCTTTTGTACTTAAAAATTCTTTTATATGATCTTCTAAATCTTGGCATACCACATGCAGATTTTCCAAAGTAAAATGTATAGGTTCTGCAATAATCCGTTCTACTACGTGTAACTCTTTTAAATCTGTAGCTGTTAATTTCATTACGCCAGCAGCTTCTTCTGCTCTTTTTGCATCCTTCCACAAAATAGATGCAAATCCCTCTGGCGATAAAATAGAATAGACAGAATTTTCCAACATCCATACTTCATCTGATACAGCCATTGCTAAAGCACCACCACTTCCACCTTCTCCAATGATAATAGATAGCACTGGGACCTTTAGCCCAGACATCTCAAAAAGATTCCTGGCTATGGCTTCTCCCTGACCACGTTCTTCTGCTTCTAATCCACAGAACGCACCTGGCGTATCTACAAAGCAAATGATTGGCCTACGAAATTTCTCTGCTTGTTTCATTAGACGAAGAGCCTTTCGATAGCCCTCTGGTGATGGCATTCCAAAATTACGTTCGATATTTTCTTTGGTTGTCGTTCCTTTTGCCTGGGCAATGACCGTTACAGACCGTCCACAGAACCTTGCTATTCCGCCTATAATCGCCTTATCATCATGATAATATCTATCTCCATGCATTTCTATAAAATCTGTAAATAAGTAATGGATATAATCAATTCCCACCGGTCGATCTTTCATACGTGATATCAGTACCCTATCCCAAGCTGACGCCAATTGATTCTGATTACCTACTTCCTTACACACTCTTATAGAATCTATGTTTAATGGCAATTCAGAACTTTTTTGGTGATGCCCTAATATGTTAGAAAGCGTCTGTTTGATCTTTTCACGCTCTACAATCCCATCGATAAAACCATGCTCCAATAGAAATTCTGATCTCTGAAATCCTTTTGGTAACTTTTGCCCAATGGTTTGTTCAATGACCCTTGGTCCTGCAAATCCAATCAGAGCATTTGGCTCTGCTAGTATAATATCACCAAGCATTGCAAAACTGGCTGTTACCCCTCCTGTGGTAGGATCTGTCAATACAGAAATGTATAACAACCCGGCATCACTATGGCGTTTAAGCGCCGCCGATGTCTTTGCCATTTGCATCAATGAGATAATTCCTTCCTGCATTCTAGCCCCTCCGGAACATGCAAATATAATCAATGGTAATTGTTCTTTCGTAGCCTTTTCAATTGCTCTTGTAATTTTTTCTCCTACGACTTCGCCCATACTAGCCATTAAGAAACGTCCATCGCATACTGCAAGCACTGCCCTTTTTCCACAAATATTACCCAACCCTGTAATAACTGCTTCATCTAGCTTCGTCTTTTCTCTTAACGATTCTAACTTTTCATGATACCCTTTAAACGATAGTGGATTAGAAGTTGCAAGTCCCAGATCCCACTCTTCAAATGTATTTTCATCCACAACCATCTCAATTCGTCGAAACGCATGCATGCGAAAGTAAGCGTGGCATTGGGGACAACTATAATGATTCTGTTTTACATCCTCGGTAAAGATAGCAGCATTACATACATTACATTTCTTTAGTAGACCCTGTGGTACTTCAGGAATTGGCTCGATCGCCTCATCCGTTCTTTTGTGATGTTGTTCTCCCAATGGAATATAATTTTTTTTTGTTTTTTTAAACATATTTGTAAGTTTCACTTTTATCTCTCCTATATGCAAAATTTGATTAGAACATTATAAGGATTGAATGAATTCAATATCAATCTCTCCGGATAAATAATCTGGATGATTCATAATTTCATATTGATAATCTACATTGGTATCAATTCCTTCAATAATAATTTCTCCCAGAGCACTCTGCATCTTCTTAATTGCTTCTTCTCTATTTTCTGCATGCACAATTAATTTTGCAAGCATAGAGTCATAATGCGGCGGTACCAAATACCCACTATATATGGCGGAATCAATCCGAACTCCTTTGCCCCCCGGAAGGTACATATCTGTGATTGTTCCAGGTGATGGCCTAAAGTTTTTTTCTGGATTTTCTGCATTGATTCTACATTCAATAGCATGGCCTGTAATTGTAATATCCTCTTGGCGATACGATAATGGCTTTCCAGACGCTATTTTTATCTGTTCTTTGATCAAATCAACACCTGTTACCCACTCTGTAACAGGGTGTTCTACTTGAATTCTAGTGTTCATCTCCATAAAGTAAAAATTGTCATTTTTTTCTAATAGAAATTCAATTGTACCAGCATTTTCATAAGATACTGCTTTTGCCGCCTTGATAGCTGCTTCGCCCATCTTTTGACGCAATTCTTGTGAGATAGCAATGCACGGAGACTCTTCTATCATCTTCTGATGATTTCTTTGTACCGAACAATCACGCTCTCCAAGATGTATGACATTCCCTTTCTTATCTGCTAATATTTGGAATTCAATGTGCCTTGGATGCTGTACAAAATGTTCAATATACATTGTGTTATCATTAAATGCCATCTGTGTCTCTTTTTGAGCTGTTTGAAAGCTGGTTTCAAATTCTTGCGCAGTATTTGCAACACGCATTCCTTTTCCACCACCTCCTAATGCTGCCTTTATCATTACAGGATAACCTATATCCTTGGCAATACTAGCGCCAGTCTTTGCATCATATATTGGTTGTGTACTTCCGGGAATTACTGGTACTCCAGCCGCAATCATCGTATTTCTAGCCTCTGATTTATTCCCCATTTTACAAATGACCTTAGCACTTGGCCCAATAAATGTAATATTACACTTTTCACAAAGCTCCACAAATCTACTATTCTCTGACAGGAACCCAAATCCTGGATGGATCGCATCCGCTCCCGAAACAACAGTTGCACTAATGATACGTTCCATGCTTAAGTAACTTTCAGAAGATGCTGCTGGTCCAATACAGATAGACTCATCTGCTAGCTGCGTGTGTAATGCTTCCTTATCTGCCTCTGAATAAACAGCAACCGTTTCAATTCCCATTTCACGGCAGGCACGGATGATACGTACCGCAATCTCTCCTCGGTTCGCTATTAATACTTTATTAATCATATTTTACGCTCCCACCATAAAGGTCAATTCCGCACATACCACGATTCTTCCATCAACACTTGCAGTCGCCTCACCAATTCCTACTGGTCCTTTTTGTTTTATAATCCTAGTCTCTAACCGTACTTTATCTCCAGGAATGATTTTCCCTTTGAATTTACATTTATTGATTCCACCAAAATAGGCAATTTTGCCGTGATTGTCTTCTTGACTTAGAATTGCTACTGCTCCAACTTGTGCCAAGGCCTCTACGGTCAATACCCCTGGCATTACTGGCTCCTGTGGAAAATGACCTTGGAAAAAGTCCTCTCGATATGTGACGCATTTGTATCCAATCGCATACTCTCCTGGTACATAATCCTCTATATAATCTACTAATAAAAACGGATGCCTGTGTGGAATAATTTCCCGTATCTGATTGATATCTAATTTATTCATATTTACTCCTTACGATATAGAAAAAAGAGGTTGACCATATTCTACTGACTGACCATTCTCTACAAATACTTCAGTGACTATCCCATCAAAATCGCTTTCTATTTCATTCATTAATTTCATAGCTTCTACGATTGCAAGAGTTTGGCCTGTCTTCACAGTATCCCCTATCTTTACAAATGTTTCTGCACCTTCTCCTGGGGCTGAATAAAATGTTCCTACTAAAGGTGATTTTATAATATTGCCTGCTGCTTCCCTTTCCACATTCTCCCTATCTAGTATGTCATCAGCCTGAGATACTGCTGTTGCTATATCCGTCATGTTTACTGTTTCACGTTTCTGTTTTGGTGTATTTAACACTCTCGTTACTCCACCCTTATGAATGGATATTTTCGCCCCTTCATCTTCATACTTAAAACTTGTTAAATCAGAATCAGAAACAGTTTGTATTAGTTGTAAAAGATTATCAAATTTCATTTTTGACTCCTCCTATTCTTTGTATGCTTTGACAAGAATAGTTGCATTATGTCCGCCAAATCCCAAAGAATTGCTCATGGCATACGTAATATTCTGGCTAATACCTTGCTCAAACACATAATTCAAATCACACGCTTCGTCTGGCACTTTAGACCCTGCCGTCACATGTATATATCCATCGTTGATGGACTTTACACAAGTAATAAATTCCACACCACCCGCTGCGCCTAATAAATGTCCTATCATGGATTTTGTGGAGTTGATTTTTACGTCTTTAGCACTTTCACCAAATACTGTCTTAATTGCACGTGTCTCAAAAAGATCATTGTGGTGTGTACTTGTTCCATGGGCATTGATATAGTCTACATCCTTCGGTCTAATTCCTGCCTCTTCTATCGCTAATTCCATAGCCTTTGCTGCCCCTTCTCCATCTTCAGCTGGAGAGGTAATATGATACGCATCACAAGTGGCACCATAACCTACAACTTCTGCATATATCTTTGCACCTCTTGCCTTAGCATGCTCTAGCTCTTCAAGTACTACGACCCCTGCTCCTTCTCCAATTACAAATCCACTACGCTCTTTGTCAAATGGTATAGATGCCCGCTTGGGATCTGTTGACGTTGTAAGTGCTGTAAGACTTGTAAAACCTGCCACACCAATAGATGTAATCGCACTTTCCGCACCTCCGGCTACCATCACTTCTGCATCTCCATATTGAATTGCACGGCAAGCATCCCCGATGGAATGAGTTCCCGTAGCACATGCCGTAACAACATTTGTGCATTTTCCTTTTAGGCCCAACTGGATAGCTACATTTCCCGCTGCCATGTTGGATATCATCATCGGGATTAAAAGTGGATTTACTCTAGAAGGCCCTTGATTCAGTATTTTAGAATGCTCTTTTTCCAAACTTTGCAAACTTCCGATTCCAGAACCCACAATGACTCCTACTCGGTATGGATCTTCTTCCTTCATATCGATTCCTGCATTTGTAAATGCTTCTTTGGCCGCTACTACTGCATATTGCGAGAATGCTTCCATTCGTTTTGCCGCTTTAAAATCCATATAATCCTTTGCTACAAAGTCTTTAACCTCTGCAGCCAACTTCACTTTGTACTCTGTCGTATCAAATTTTGTAATTTCTCCAATTCCAACAGTTCCTTCTTTTATGCAAGCCCAATACGATTCCACATTATTTCCAATAGGGGTCACTGCTCCCATCCCCGTTACAACTACTCTTCTTTTCATATACCCTTCTCCTCACTTTGATACTAGATAGCCATTCCACCATCAATATGAAAGACCTGACCTGTTATATATGCTGCTTTTTCTGAAGCTAAATATAATGCCATATTAGCAATATCCTCTGTTTTCCCAAAATGCCCTAACGGTATTTGTGCAATTGCCGCATCCTTTACAGATTTTGGCAACCCATCTGTCATATCTGTCTCAATGAATCCAGGTGCAATTGCATTGACTGTAATATTTCTGGCTGCTAACTCCCTAGCTGCAGACTTCGTAAGTCCAATAACGCCCGCCTTCGACGCTGAATAATTTGCCTGCCCTGCATTTCCAAGGACTCCCGACACAGAAGACATGTTAATAATTCTTCCATACCTCTGTTTCATCATCTGTCTTGCAGCAAAGCGTATGCACTGAAAGGTTCCTTTCAAATTTGTATCAATTACTTGATCAAAATCCCCTTCTGACATTCGCATGAGTAACCCATCTTTTGTGATACCAGCATTATTGACTAAAATATCTATTCCCTTATATGTTTCTATGATTGCTTGAAACATAGACTCACAATCTTGAAAATTTGCAATATTACATTGATAAATACTTGCCTTCCCACCTTGTGCCTCTATATCTAGTTGAACTTGTTCTACCTTTTCCTTTGATCCATTATAATTCAGAATTACCGTTGCTCCATTGGCTGCTAATTCTAGCGAGATGGCACGCCCGATTCCTCTAGAAGCCCCTGTAACTAAAGCTACTTTTCCCTCTAACATATCTTCTCTCCTTTTATAGTGAAAGTTTTTCTACTACTGTTTTTACATCTTCCACAGTTTCTATGTTATAGACTGTTACCGCTCGATTTATTTTTTTTAAGAAACCTGCCAAAGTCTTACCTGGTCCAACTTCAATAAATGTATCTACCCCATGCGCTATCATGTTCTCAATACTTTGTTGCCAGCGCACAGAAGACACCACTTGTATTGCTAATAATTCCTTGGTATCTACAATGTCTGTTGTATATTCTGCTGTAACATTGGTGACATACGGAATTTTAAGTTTTCTTAATTCTAATGACTTCAAGACCTTCGCTAACTTCATTTTTGCATCTTTTAACATTGGAGAATGAAAGGGACCACTTACATTTAACATAATGGTGCGTTTAGCTCCAAGTGCTAATAGCTCTTCTGATGCATTTATCACCTTATCTTTGTTTCCCGTAATGACAATTTGGCCAGGGCAATTATAATTTGCGATTGAGACACCTTCTTTATTTTTTAAAGCTTCTTCTATAGCCTCTCCTGTCATTCCTAGCACCGCCGCCATCGCTCCCTGACCTATCGGTACTGCTTCTTGCATTAATATCCCTCTTTTTCTAACTGTTTGGATTGCATCTTCAAAGTCCATTCCCCCAGCAGCTACAATTGCCGGATATTCTCCTAAACTTAATCCTGCAGTTACATCTGCCTTTACCCCTTGATCTTCCAATACTCTTAACATGGCCAAGCAAGTCGTAACCAAGGCTACTTGCGTATATTCGGTAATGTCTAGCAGTTTATTTTCTTCAAAACATAAAGCTTTTATATCTATATTTAACAATCTTGAGGCCGTATCATAAACCTCCCTTGCTATTTCATATTGTTCATAAAAATCTTTTCCCATGCCAGCCTTTTGAGCTCCCTGACCTGGAAAAATAAATGCTATTTTGTTCATTGTTGTTCTTCTCCTAACACCTCTGTCTGAAAAGATGAATTTAATAATTGTTTCGCTTCTGACATTAACTTTTCTAATAGTTCTTTACAACTCAATTCTTCTTTTACCAATCCAGCAATCTGCCCAGACATAATACTTCCATTGACAACATCCCCTTCTACAACCGCTTTTCTAAGTCCACCAAGCGTAAGATGTTCTAGTTCTTCGAAAGATGCGCCTTCTTTTTCTAATCGAAGATATTCTCTTGTCTGTTGATTACGAAGTGTTCTTACCGGATGACCCGTGCTTCTTCCCGTCACCCTCGAGTCAATATCCTTAGCTTTTATGATACATTGCTTATAATTATCATGAACAATCGATTCTTTCGTTACTACAAAGTGAGTTCCTAACTGCACACCTTTTGCTCCTAACATAAAGGTCGCTGCCACTCCCCTTCCATCTGCGATTCCCCCCGCTGCAATGACAGGTATATTCACTGCATCCACTACTTGGGGTACCAATGCCATAGTCGTAATTTCACCGATATGACCACCTGCCTCTGTCCCTTCTGCAACAAGTGCATCCGCACCACATCGCTCCATTCTTTTGGCCAATGCCACCGATGCTACAACTGGGACAACTTTTATATTTTGTGCTTTCCACATTTTTATATATTTTTCTGGATTTCCAGCACCAGTGGTTACTACACTGACGCCTTCTTCTACGATTACTTTTGCTATCTCATCCGCTTCTGGGTTCATCAACATAATGTTCACACCAAAAGGTTTATTCGTTAATTTTTTTACTGCTTTTACTTGTTCTCGTACCCACTCAGCTGGCGCTCCACCGGCACCAATAATTCCAAGTCCGCCAGCCTCAGATACGCCGGCCGCAAGATGATATTCCGCAACCCATGCCATACCCCCTTGGATGATTGGATATTCTATTCCTAATAATTTGGTTACTTCTGTTCTCATATTGACAACCTGATTCCTTTCCAGCAATTATTTGTGCGACTCAATATATTTTACAACTTCTCCAATGGTTGTTATCTTTTCTAGATCTTCGGTCGGAATCTCTACACCAAATTCTTCTTCTAATGACATAACTAATTCGAATAAATCTAGTGAATCTGCACCCAAATCTTCTTTAAAAGACGACATTTCTGTGATGGTACTAAGTTCTACTCCTAATCCTTCAGCTACTAATTCTTTCACTTTTTCTAACATTATGATTCTCCTTTATAATGATTGATATTTTATGTAATCTAGAAATTTATCTAGCGATTACCTTTTCCATTTTTTCTGTCAGTACTACCAGTTCTCTAATGTATAACCAGATTCGAATTAGGCAATACTGACCAGACTTGCTCCCCAAGAAAATCCCGCTCCAAATCCAGAAAGCACAATATTTTGTCCTTGTTGTAACTGTCCATTGCGTTTCATTTCATCTAATAAAAGGGGGATGCTTGCAGAGGATGTATTCCCAAATTCTTGTAAATTCATAGGAAATTTAGAAATCTCCACTTTTAATCGCTTTGCAACTGCTTCTACAATTCGTTTATTCGCTTGATGTAGTATGAAATAATCAATATTCTCTTTCTTTATTTGATTTTTATCTAGCAATTCTTGAATACTTATGGGCACCTGCTTTACTGCAAATTTAAAGACCTCCTGTCCATCCATTCTAATATAAGTTCGATCATCTACGGCACATACCTTCCAGTCTTTTTGATGGCGGCTTTCACACGTTAGTGCATTACCCTTTCTTCCATCTGAACCCATAACAACCTTTGGTAATGCACCTTTTACTCCATCTAATATTATGGCTCCTGCTCCATCTCCAAATAAAATACAAGTACCTCGATTTGACCAATCCACAAGCGTGGATAGACTTTCTGCTCCTATAATCATTACTTTTTTACACATTCCACTAGCAATATACCCTTGTGCCGTATTAAATGCGTATAGAAAGCCAGTACAAGCTGCATTTAAATCAAAGCAAGTGGCATTAATAGCCCCAATATATTGTTGCACCTCACAGGCAGTACAAGGCATAATCACATTTGATGAAATTGTTGAAACAATAATCATATCCAACTCTTCCGCTTGAATATCTGCATCCTCTAATGCACGGTCTGCTGCTTTATAAGCCATGGTGACCGTTGTGTCCTGTTCTATAATGTGTCTTTTGACAACTCCTGTTCTTTCTTGAATCCAAGTATCGTTGGTTGACACCATTTTAGACAAATCATGATTATCTAAATAACTACTTGGAGCATATGCCCCTATTCCGCATATTTTTCCTATCATGTTATTTCTCCATTTATTCTTTGAATATAAATTTATTTTAGTTTCAAATACTTTGATTATCAAATTATATGATATATAAAAAGAAATGTCAAGAAAATTATAAGTATCAACAAATTAATGTTTCTATCTATCATTCCCATGACATTTCATATTCTCTAACTCATTGTTGCGCCAGCTACTATGGCTACTTTTCCTTTTACCATTAAATACATGCTCCTCCCTATACTATTCGGTTACACACGTACAAATACAGATTTTGGTTGTTTACAAATGGGACACTTATAATCCTCTGGCAATTCTTCAAATGGAAGTTCTCCATCATATACATAGCCACATACACTACATTTATAAGTTGGTTTCGTATCCTCCTTGTGCTCTTCCTCTGGCTGATACGTAGGTGCATTCTTTGGACTTTTTCCTTTAATAACATTGTGATAATACGCATATGTCATAGGATTTCCACTCTGAGTTACATCTGCATCTACAAGTTCCCCAATAAATACCGTATGGGTGGATGTCTCTAAAGAATCCATTACATGAAATACCATATACCCTAATGTCTGCGGAAGCACTGGAACGCCAGCTATACTTTCATATGAAACTTCTGCAAATTTGTCAGCATCCTTACCAGATTGAAATCCGAAATTCCCAATCAGGCTTGTATCACTGTCTTCCGAAAGTATTGAAACACCAAATTTCCCATACTTTTTAATACATGCATTAGTAAAATTATTATGGTTCATGCTCAATGCCACAGTAACAGGAGAAGATGTCACCTGCATAATGCTATTTGCAATACAGCCAGTTGCCCTTTCACCATCCATCGTTGTAACTACATACACTCCATAAGACATATTTCTTAATACTTTAGTATCCATTTTGTTCCTCCAATTCTGATTTAACATTTTAAATTATAGTAATGATTCTTGTTATTATTATACAACCGTTTTGAATTAGTTCTGTAACTTTATCACATTCACACTCTACTTTGTTATTTCAAATGTGTAGTTATCCTTTATTTCAATTATAGTGCTGTAGAATTCTTTTGCTACTTCTATTAAATATTGGGTATCTTTGATTCCTGCAGTTTCATATGGTGAATGCATAGCAAGCTGTGGAAGTCCGATATCCACCGTATTTACAGACACTTTCGTATTTGCAATGTTTCCTAATGTAGAACCGCCTGGCTTGTCCGACCGATTTACAAATGTTTGGAATGGAACCTGAGCCCGTTCACATATTTGTGTAAAGATTGCTGCGGAAACAGCATCTGTAGTGTATTTTTGATTTGCACTATGTTTTACAACTACACCTTCATTTAAATATGGTCGATTTGTAGGATCTGATTCCAACACATAATTAGGGTGTACCGCATGAGCATTGTCTGCTGATACCATAAAGCTAGACATCAGCGCCATCCTATATTCATCTGTACTTCTCCCTAGACTATGGCTGATTCTCTGTAGGGTATCCTCTAAAAAGGTAGATGCCGCTCCCTGCTTGGTCCCACTCCCAACTTCTTCATTGTCAAAGATGCAGTACACAGGTATGCTCTTGCTATTAACACTTTGTAAAAATCCTCGTAATGTTGCAAATGCACATTGCAGATCATCTAACTTAGGGCTGGAAATAAATTCTTCCTGCGCGCCCCAGATACAACCAGGCATCCGGTTATATAAAAATAAATCCATTCCCAAAATCTTTCCTTGTTCTATTTTAGCTGATTCTGCGATTAAAGTATTCCATTCTTTTTTTGTCCTCACGGTACCGTATAATGGTTGCATATCAACTTGAGCATTATATTTATATCCCTCATTGGCTTCACGATTCATATGAATTGCAAGGCTAGGTATGATGAGTAAATCTTTTTTTACATCTACTAATTTCGTAACAATAGCATCTTCCTGTTTTACCAAAACCCTTCCTGCAACAGAGAGCGGTCGATCAAACCAAGGTGCACATAACATACCACCATACTTTTCCACATTCAGCTTTATATAATGATTGTCTACTTCTATTTCTGGATGTTCCTTAATTTTAAATGTTGGGGCATCACTATGGCTTGCCATAATTTGAAATCCCCCGATCCCCTCTTTTGGTATTTGAAAAGCAATGAGCGAGGATAAATTACGCATCACAAAATATAAACCACCTGACCTTAACTTCCATGGATTACACTCCAGAAGTTCCTCATACCCTGCACTTTTCAACTGCTGCTTGATGTTATCAACGGCATGAAAACAACTTGGGCTATGTTCAATAAACGTTAGTAGCTCCTCTGAAATCTGTCTATACATCATTGTTCCCTCTTTTTTTCATTTTTTTTGCATAAAAATATTTTCATTCAATTAATTCTATTTTATCAGTTCTTGAGATATTTACAAGCATTCTTCTCACCAACATATACCATATATGGATATCATATACATTTCCCTTTAAAAAATATATGTTTTTGCAAAATTTTTTGTAGAATTAAGTACATATCGCATGTTAAGATATACAAAGTAGTTTTTACTTAAGATTATCATAAAAAAGGATTGATATTACAAAATGAATGAACTTGAGCAATATTATAATAAATTTAATGAAAATAAACGACTGACAAGTAGACATGGACAAGTAGAATTCATTACTTCTATGAAATATATTCATGATTTTCTGAAAGACAAGGATCATCCTCAGATTCTAGATGTGGGAGCCGGAACAGGGAGATATTCTGTTCAGTTGTCAAATGAAGGATATGATGTAACTGCCATAGAGTTAGTTGCACATAACTTAGATGTATTAAAGTCAAAAAAGAGTCATGTAAAGGCCCACCTTGGAACCGCATTGGATTTGTCACGCTTTTTAAATGAGTCCTTCGATGTTACATTAGTTTTTGGACCTATGTACCATCTTTTTCAGTTTGAGGAAAAAGTGAAGGTCTTACTGGAAGCCAAAAGGGTTACAAAAGTCGGCGGTATCATTTTAGTTGCTTATTGTATGAATGAATATAGTGTATTAACCTATGGATTTAAGGAAAATAACATAAAAGAATGTCTACAAAACAACCGACTAACCAGTGACTTCCATGTAGTTTCGGAACCAAAGGACTTGTACGATTATGTAAGAATAGAGGATATAGAAAACATCCGTAAAGCTGCTGGCCTTACACAAGTGAAGCTCATAGCAACAGATGGCCCCGCAAATTATATGCGACCAATCTTAAAGGAAATGGATGAAGAAACATTTCACCATTTTCTAGACTACCATTTATCCACTTGTGAGAGACCCGACCTAATTGGGGCCAGTGCACATACCCTAAGCATCCTTCAAAGAGATTCCTAAAAGTTACTAAGACCTTGCATACGGAGTTATCCTTCCGTATGCACTGTCCCTATATACTCTTCTTGACAAGTCCACCCTTCCGTTAGACTATTACTTATAAATCGAGCCTTTCTATTCCCATATGATCCTTGTCCTAGAACTAAAGTATATGTTTCATTTTCGAATACTAGGCTATCAATTTTATTTAAGAATGGTGTATTGGGGTGAAGTTGTTCCCACGGAAAACTTAGTTCTTGAAAGCTTTCACCTGCATCTATTGTTGTATAGACAATTGGCCACTGCAATGTATCATCCATAGTCTCTAAGGTTGCTATCCCATTCAGGGGATCCGCAAATGCAATACCAGTTAACATTTGGCCATCTATCGAAAGAACCGATGACTCTGTCCACGTACTACCTCCATCATGGGTCCAATACACATAGGTTGATACGCCTGTTCCCATAGACCAGTCTGTTCCAATCCCCGCGTATCCATTCTGTTCATCCAGAAAATGTACGACTCTTCTTGTAGACTCACGTACCATTTCACTCTGAAAGGGAATGTCTTTCCAGGTAACTCCATTGTCATTTGAAATTCGAAGAATTGGTTCTTCCCCATAAAACAAAGCAAAGAACCCATTTCTATTTGCATAAATGCTATTTTCAGGTAATAAGTTCCCATTTCGATACGTCTCTAATGTATCCATTACCTGAGACTCACTTAGACCAGTGGAATACCAAGTCTCACCTGCATCGTCCGTTAAAGAAATCGTCCCATTATTTATATAATAATCCACTGGCATTGTTGTCTCTGGATGCCCAGCAAGTGCATGCTCGTTTACTGCATCGCAATAATACTCTATCCTTTTTCCAGTAGCACCCACACCATCATTTAGCGATATCACAACTGCCGAGGCTCCATCACTCACTCCACCTATCCCTCGTTGATAATCCTCAAAAGATAGCAAGGGAAATTCCTTACCTCCTCTGCCATCCATAATGGCCTGACCTTCTGGAATCTGAATATCTTTTTGAATTTCTACGTGATAGGATTCAAAATGAAGCAATGCAATCTCTGCTTCCAATGGAATACGGCGCATCTGTGTATCTAAGTATACAATATCAGTATTCTCATCATAATAGGAGGGAAGTTCGGTTTGGGTATATCTACTAAACTCCAGCTCTCGATCCGCGCTATTATATACATACGTTAGATTCTCTGTATACTGTTTTTGATTATCAAATCCCTCTAAGGTCAGCGTGAAATCCTCTACTTTTCCCGCTTTGGTTATCAATAGCCTAAGATAAGATATGTTTGCATGTTCTGGAAATCCTTCACAATTTTCTATTTGATTTATGAGACCCTTGAGCCCATTTTTTTCCAAAAGCACCTTCTTCAGAACAAATCTTTGTTTTCCCTCAGTTATTGTAACAATTTTACTCTTTGATTGTTCTATGCTATTTTTGATTCTAAGGGACAAAACTACTACAAATGCACATAGAAGTACACTGATCACACCAATTAGAATCCTGACACTTTTCTGTTTCATAAAATATCCCTCAACTCTTCCTTTCTATTCTTCTTACTTATTACTTTGTACCTCGATATACCGTAACTGGCGCCGTTTTATCCATACTAACTCTGCAGAGGTTTAATGTTCCACCCTCACTTACCACTGTCTTTCCGGCTTCTATTTTACAGTCTTGATTCAATGACAATGTCCATTTAGGGTCATCCTTAGGAAATACAATGGCTAGCGTCCCATATTGCAGGCACTCTTCATATTCATAGATTTCCTCTCCCATAGGCGTTTCAAGCTGGATACTGCCTTCTGGACCATCTGATAGTTCAATCGTATACTCCTCGTATTTTCCTTCAGCTCTCCAGGTTCCAAGTGCCGCGCTTGTTACATAATAATAAGATATTCCCCCTCCACGATCACCATATGTTGCAACATATTGATGAATCCCATTGTCTTCTGTGGATTGATACGTCAATGCACACACATCACCTGTCAGCCACTGTATCTTAACATCGTCCTTTACCGTATAAGGAAATACATCTGCTGGTCTCACAAAACATAGTGTTCTACTTCTAAAAACAGTAGCTTTACCGCTTTCTTTGTTGATTTTCAACACAAGCATCGAGCTTCGGTCACTGGATATACTAATCACTTCTTTTTCCGACGATGGCCAAACCAGACCAACGAATATGTTCGTTACAAAGAATACAGATATGATTGCAATTACCCACTTTTTTAAACAGTATTTACGAAATACACCAACACATATGCCTCCTGTATATGCTAAAACAATGATGGCTGCGTTAATTCCGTAAAAGATCCAGTCTGCAATATATTCCAGCTGCTGCTTACTTCCTCTTACCAAATACCATACTTGTATAAGAAGAAGTATACACGCAAGGCCGAGGCATATCCCTCCTATTAGATTCCATTTTGTCAAATATATACCATAATGACTTGTTCTGATTTTATCCCAAATTCCCTTACTATTTACATTTACATATTCGGCTGCAACCTCTTCCCCCGTCAATAGAGAATCGACTGGTACTTCCAATAGTTCACTCAGCTCCATCAAAATACTAATATCCGGCATTCCCTGACCAGTTTCCCATTTGGAAACCGCTTTGTTAGTAATACCGAGCTTTTCTGCAAGATCTTGTTGTGTAAGTCCTTTTTTCTTGCGACAAGCGGCAATATAATTTCCTATTTTTTTATGATCCATATTGGCACTCCCTTCTACGTCCTATCATACTCCCACAACGTATAATTCTGCAACCTACTACTGGTTCTATCAGGGTCTACTCATCGTGGATTCCGCGAATCCACTTGCTTTGTCTGACTACAACTTCACCGATATAACATGTTGTTGTAAACGTTCAAGCAAGGAAACGATTTAGAACTATTTGAGATTAAATTTGACAAGGCTACAGTAACTTTAGATTTTAAACACATTGATGTCATTTCATTAATTTAGTTAATAAAAATAAAGGCATCTCCCTAGCTGAAAGTGCGTTCGGCAAGGAGATGCTTTTAATAATTGTTAAATTATATTGGTGCTATTCTTTCACATTTGGCAATTTTTTTCTATCTAATATAATAGAAATAAAGAACAGTATAGAAACTATCTCCGCTAAAATACTAAAGATTGTAATAGCATTTGCAATAATTTCAATAAGTAGGATGATAAGCCCTATTAAAATAAGGCCTATCCCTAGATTATAATAAATATTTTGATTGCTCTCGACGGATTTATCTATGGTTTTACAACCTATCCATAACGCTATAATCGCAAATATCATTTGTATTATTAAATACAAGAAAAATGGAGTTCCTTGCATTTTTTCTTTATTAGCTGTCAATGCACCACCGGCACTTAATATTGCATACGTATTCCCATTAACAAATTTTAAGATGCATAGAAATGCTTTTATTAGTCCAAAAACCCCCAATAAAAGTCCACTTATCCAAAGCCCCTTAATTTTACCATTATTCATATGAATTTCTCCTTTCATCTATTTTATACAATACTATGACTTTTTCAGTTCTAGATAGTATATTATATCCGTTAGTTTCTTCTTTATATTACTCTATACATATTTTTAATCAATGCATCTGGCATAATTAGTTCTGTTTCGGCACAATCGGTAATTTAATCTATATGTTTTATCCTATATATGAAGTATAATCCAATCATAAACTGTATACAAAAAAGGCCCCACCCCCATAAATCAGCAAGATTGCGACCTTTAAAGATTATTCGTTCAAGAAGAAATACCATGCGAAAATACAACTTACATTTGAAAGGCGAACTGCATTCTATTACCTATAAGAAAACTGACGTATTATTCCACAGGACATAAAATCTGCCATTTCCAAAGCTTCTTTTTCAATCATATCAAAAATCTGAATATCTTCTTCGTATTTTTTACTTAGACGTAGTACCGCCTCTTTTTCAGTCATTTCCAAATGGCGATACAATAAAGTCTTCCATTTTTCCATATTCCAATAAGGGTTTATCTCCGATAAAAACTTTGCGATATCATTAGCATTCATATACCATTTTTTGCGTGCTTCTTCTACCTTTGCAAGGTCCTTATTTTTCGCTGCAGTTACCAAATCTGCTGCAATCAGCAAATGCTGCGTAAAAAGAAATTTAAATGCTTCCGTGGTTTTGGTCGTGTAAAATGGTGAGAATGCCTCTGCAAAGTCACTAGGATTTTGTAACAGACGTTTTGTTACCGCCTCCAAATCACCTAGATTCTCTGCCGTACTTATAATAAAAAAACGTGTCCAATACACATGTTGTTCCCATAGTTCCCGCAATAGGTTCATCAGATCTACTTGACTCCTTGTGTAATACTGCACCTAATCCCCTCCTATTATTTAGAGATATATTAACCTATGCGAATAGAAGTAAAAGCGTTACTACTTGTTTTTAGGGGAAGGTTACGATCTGAACTTGTCCACACTGTTATAAGTTTCTGTATCATCACGTTCTTCCCAAAATCTAATCGATACATAGAAACTGAAATCCTTTTTAAATATTACTCTGCTTGAAATATATTTTGAATCACTTTCCTGGCATCACTTTCAGAAACCTTTTTCTCAGTATTTTCACTATTCAAATAGAGTCCACGCACATAAGCAAAATGAAGAAGTCTCTGTCATTTTGTCTGGTAGCGGTAAAGCCATTATTGACAACGAAAATGTAGCCATTCATCGGGGTGACTCATTGTTCTCTGCAATTCTTCAAAAAAGACCTTTAAGTGATATCCATCTGTAGTGGCATGATGAACCGTGACAGAAAGCGGCATGTTAACTTTCCCATTGCTTTCAACAAATCCACCTGCCTCAAAGCTTGGGATAAAATAATCTTTAATTCCATGATTGTGCAGTGAAAAGCTGTTAAAGGTAAACCATGGAATACAAGATATTACATAGGAATTGGGAAGTGGAGCGCCTTTTGAGGTTAAAATACCATGGCTATTTCCATGTTTTGCTTTATCTTCATTCTTTCATGCTTCCGATTTTTCAAAAAGAAACGGCGGTCTTGATTTGTTTATTCAAAACCGCCGTTGGACTCCGTTTAGATTTTTATTATGGATAGAGATAAGCTCTTATCCTGCATTGATAACTTGAACAATGCTTGTTTTTTCAATCTTGCTTGTTGGTGAAATGATAGCAATAAGGGTAGATAAAATCGCAACTACGACGACCCCGCTTACTATTTTCTTCTTTATTTTTCCGACCTCCGTTCCAATCACTTTAGATGCTGTTCCAAAATGCTATTTACAAATTCACTTCGCTGCTGCGGATCTCTCAAATCAAGGTGCAGCTCATCTTTTAAAATATCGCTTCTCAAAAAAGCTCCCTGCAAGGCTAATACAATCATTTGCGTAACTGTTTGCGGGTTTTAGATATTCCTTTGTACGCAAACTTTTTCAATCAGAGGGAAATAAGCCCGCATAGTAAGGCTGGTGTTATCTCCTGCTGCGGCATTTTTATAATCAGAGAGAATGGAAATGCGTGACAAATTTTCATTGGCATACAAAAAGCTAAAGGTGAGATTCACCATATGCTTTAGCTTATCAAAATCGCTCTTGTTTTCCATCTCCGCAAGGCTGTTGCCAAATAACCCAATCACATCACGCACCACGCTCTGCACGCAAATAGCGATAAGATTATCCTTTGAAGAAAAGTGGTAGTTGATTTGACTGACCGCAATTCCAGCTTCCTTGCTGATATCTCAAATGGTAATCTGTGCCGGATCACTGCTAGCACTCTGTATCATTTTAATTGTGGTTTCGATAATCAGTTCTTTTGTTTTGTTCATCTTAAGACACCGTCCTTTGCAATAATCAAACATTGTTTGAAACATTATTTCACTATACTCTGGGGTTTTAACGGTGTCAAGCCATTGTACTCCGCATCTCCGGACATCCATTGGTTAATTTGTTCACTCTTTAGCATGGTAGGGTTTTAAGCTTTTTTGTTCTCGACAAATTTATCTATAGTTTTAATTCCAACCCATAAAGCTATGAGTGCAAATATCATTTGTTTTTTTATTCACAAATTGAATTTTCTTTATTAAACAATTTTATAATGCTAACTAACTATTACTGTTCAACCTTGTTTTCCCAAACCGCCTCATTCATAGCAGTCTGAGTACTCGATTAAATTTTAAATCCTTCATTTTACACCATGTTCAAGCAAATGATATATATACTTATTTCCCTTGGTTACCACCTTTATCATGATGCATGAAACCCTCCAAGCAAAATGCTCCTAGAAAATAATTCAATAAAACAACACCATAAAAATAAACCCATCGAAATGCAATAAAAAATTATTTTTATATTATCAATTTTAATATGCTTTTGTATGTAATTAGCTATAGCGCCTATCATACTTGTTAACAATGCCACGCACCACAATACTAAAAATACTGGTATAACATTAATAGCTAAATATTCATTAGCACCTAAAATGTTCATAACAATCATAATAATCGAAATTATTGGAACTAAAAACAAAAATATTATAATACAAAAGAATTTTATTTTATGATACTCTTCTTTTTTTCTCATTGTTCACTTCCCCTTTTACTGTTTTTACATGTTTATTGTAAGATTTTTTTCTTCAACTTATAAACACCTATGCATTTCTGCAAACTTATATTTCTTCTTAAGCGCAAACATAAATGGTCTCTTTTTTATTTTACTCCGTCTCATAGAATTCCTCATATCCATATCAATGAACTTCTTTATGTTATTGAAATAGTGCAATGATATTCACCAATTTTTTCTTTATATTATACTATACATATTTTAATTCAAGATGTTCGGCGTAATTAGTTTTATTTTTGTACAATTGATAATTCTATTTCTCCTAATTTATTTGAATACACAAAAAAAGCCGCAACCCCCTGAACTCGTAAGGTTACGACCTTTATACTGCGGATGACAGGAATCGAACCTGCACGGTCTCCCACTAGATCCTAAGTCTAGCGCGTCTGCCAGTTCCGCCACATCCGCATGTGACTAATATAAAAAACATACTTAACATGTTTTAAGTGAAGCATCGGGGATTCGAACCCCGGACAACTTGATTAAAAGTCAAGTGCTCTACCAACTGAGCTAATGCTCCATACTGGGCTAGTTGGATTTGAACCAACGAATGCAGGAGTCAAAGTCCTGTGCCTTACCGCTTGGCGATAGCCCATTATTCTAATTTTCATTGTCAACCTCTAAATAAAATATAAGATTTACAATATAAGGTGGATGATGGGACTCGAACCCACGATATCCAGAACCACAATCTGGCGCGCTAACCAACTGCACCACACCCACCATATTAATAAACGAAACCCTCAATACTTCCAGTCTTTCGTTAACGAGCCTGGGGGGATTCGAACCCTCGACCTACGGCTTAGAAGGCCGTTGCTCTATCCAGCTGAGCTACAGACTCACAATTACGGATTTACCACTTTTCTTATATATATAATTTTCTATAAGAAAGCGGGTGATGGGAATCGAACCCACGTATCTAGCTTGGAAGGCTAGTGTTCTACCATTGAACTACACCCGCAGAGTCGGGGTGACAGGATTTGAACCTGCGACCTCCTGGTCCCAAACCAGGCGCTCTAGCCAAGCTGAGCCACACCCCGAGAGTTTCTATTTGGTTGTCCACGTCTTTCTTGTTTTCCGTGACGCAAGAATTATTATATTACAACGCCACGGTATTGTCAACATTATTTTTCATTTTTTTTACTTTTTTTACTTTTTATGAATTATAGATAATTAATAGTGTAGTGTGCCTCATTATTTCTGTCAATTTCCATAATAATAAAACTTGATTTTCGGCCCTCTTGGCGAGGAAATGATACACTCCCTGGATTCAGTACAGTTATCTCCTCGCCAATTTCAATAAATGGTTTATGAGTATGACCATACATCACGATATCTACACCTCGACAGATTGCTTCTTGCTTTATATGGTCCACTCCTACTGATACGTAGTAATAGTGCCCATGTGTCATAAGAACCCTATATGGTCCAATAAAAAACTCTTCTTCACGATCAAGTTCCGTAAAAAAATCATTATTACCCGCTACCATGTGTACATCACAGTCAGCAATTGCTCTAATATAATCCTCTCCACCTTCGATATCACCAAGATGTATCATCATATCAACTGGCTGTACTTTATCCAAAATCTCTTCTAATGCCTTATGTCTACCATGAGTGTCACTAACTATTAATATCTTCATATAATCTCCCACACTATAGTACTAGTTTATCTTTTGCTCTAAGATTGTCCGCATTTCACGAAGTGCTTTTCCTCTATGGCTCATAGCATTCTTTTGCTCAGGAGTCAATTCGGCAGAAGTACATTGGTACTCCGGCACAAAAAATATGGGGTCATAGCCGAATCCATTCGCCCCTGCGCTTTTAAAAGCAATACGCCCTTCAAATGTCCCTCTAATCGTCTCGACTGTTCCATCTGGAAATGCAGCAGCAATTGCACACACAAAACGCGCAGTACGTTCTTCCTCTGCTACCCCTTCTAAACGCTCTAAAAGCATATGATTTTTGATTTCATATGAGGTATCTACCCCTGCATACCTCGCCGAATATATTCCAGGCTCTTTATTTAAGTAATCTATTTCCAATCCCGAATCATCCGCTAATACAATGCCATCTGTCAGTTTTGCAATTGCCGTGGCCTTTATAATCGCATTTTCCTCAAAGGTACTTCCATCTTCCACCACATCAACAAAAATCCCAGCTTCTTTTTGTGAATAAATAGGGATTCCCAAATCCTTTAAAATCATTCTAATTTCAATCATTTTATGCTCATTACCTGTGGCAAATATGATTTTATTATTCATTTTTTTCTCTCCTGACGTTTCTTATTCTTTCTTTTTTCTTGGTGGTTTAGGACCCAAAAATTGATAAAAATACGTCTTAATCATACCGTTATATATTTTTCTATTTTTGTCTGCTTTTTTGCCAAAATGCTTCTCTGCATCTTCATAACTAGTAATCATATATAAGGACCAGCTATCTAATCCTTTGTAACTATCTCCAAGTTGACGATACAATGCCGGAAGTGCCTCTTTTTCCTCCAATCGTTCTCCATATGGAGGGTTTGTAATGATAAATCCATATTTCTTAGGATGTCTTAATTCTTTTACTTCTCGCTGTTGAAAATGGATTAATTGTTCAACACCTGCAACCTCCGCATTCTTTCTAGCAACTTTCACTACCTCTGCATCAATATCATAACCTTGAATATCTACTTCTATATCATTTTTAACATTCTCATTTGCCTCATTAACTGCATCATACCAAGCCTGTTTTGGTATCAAATTTTCCCAAGATTCTGCGGTAAACGACCGATTCATACCAGGTGCAATATTTGCCGCAATCATTGCAGCTTCTATTAAGAACGTACCACTTCCACAAAATGGATCCACTAAAATTCTATCCCTTTTCCAAGGCGTCAGCAATATGAGTGCTGCTGCTAATGTTTCTGTAATTGGTGCTTTTCCTGATAACTCTCGGTATCCTCTTTTATGTAGGGATGTCCCAGATGTGTCAAGACCAACAGTAACCATATCTTTCATAAAAAAAACACGTACAGGGTATGAAGCGCCTGATTCCTCAAACCATTCTTTGTGATAATGGTTCTTCATACGGATTACCATCGCTTTCTTCATAATTGATTGAATATCAGAAGGACTAAATAACTTACTTTTTACAGAAGCAGCTTTTGCAACCCAGAATTTCCCATCTTCCGGAATATATTCCTCCCAGGATATCTCCTTTGTCTTTTCAAATAATTCGTCAAATGTTGTAGCCTTAAACGCTCCAACTTTTAACAGTACTCGTTCTGCCGTTCTAAGGAATATATTCGCTCTACAAATCGCTTCTATGTCACCATAGAACGAGACTCTCCCATCTTCTACACAAGATATTTCATAACCCAAATCTTGTATCTCTCTTTTTAGAACGGATTCTAAACCAAAATGACAAGGGGCAATTAATTCTATTTTTTTCATATTTTTCCTCCTGTAACTACTTAATCTTTATATTAATTGTTATAAGTTGACCTGTCAACATAAATCAAAAGGGAAATAAATAATCATTGATAGAGTAAAAGGGACGGGCATATTGCCCCGTCCCTTTTAGTTTTTACTTAAGAAATTTTAGTAGTTATCGCTGTAGTCAGAATAATCACTTGATGAGTTTGAAGCTTTGTTCTTTGTGTTAGAAGTTGATGCAGTATTCATATTCTTGTTAGATGCTTTGTTTTTTGCTTTGTTTTGTGCATCTGTGCTAGATGAATATGCATTGCTTTCCTTGTTTGAACTGTTAGAGTTGTTTGATGAACTATAATTTTTTGCCATTATATCTTCCTCCTAATATTTTTTTGATACAATCTTATTATCTCTAAGTTCTTCTTTTTTATGTATTTAGAAATTCTTTTTTAAATTTGATATATTTTCAGATTTTTAACATTTTTTTCTTGCTTTTTTAGGTATATTATATTATACTATCACTTGTAGGAAGGATACTTTCTACAACCCCTTATTAATTATTTATACTCCCCTCAAAAAGACCAATGGCTCCCCCATTGGTCTTTTTACTTTTATCCATAAACAATAAAATTAGGGCCAGACATTGTTTGGAACAAACTAAAATTTGTACCATTTACAATACTCCCGCCCCCATACTTATCGTCTTCTGCTTATAATTCTTATCACAATTACTACCATTAAAATCGGAAGTAAAATCGGTGCAACTAAACTAACAATTCCAGTTATGATTGAAAATACTGTTATAACTATTAATACAATTGATACAATGGCTAGCAACTTTTTCCACCATGTATTTAATCCAAATATATACATAGAACGTTGTGCGCTCTCAGTTCCATTTTGCCTTTGATGTTCCTGTGATTCATGAAGATATTCTTGTTTTTCCGTGCCGGATGCATCAATCACAGTTCTAGCTAACATCCAAGGATCTCCAAGCTCTTGAATGACTTCATCTTCCAAATGTCCGTTCCTTACTTCGGATGCAATGTAATTGTTATAATAATCTATATTTTCTTGCACTACTGAGCCATTTAAATCATTCTCTAATGCCTCTCTAAGCCGTTGCAAAAATTCGCTACGATTCATACTCTTTCCTCCTGAAAATGGCCATATTTTACCATTTAATTCATACGTATTATTTCATGATTCATTTGCTTGAAAAAAACCTTGCACTTAGAATAGCATATTAATGTGACTATTCCAAGTCCAAGGTCTTAAATTTTTATTATCTAACCATAAATTTTCTAAAAATGTATAGAATTATAAACTAAACTTCAAACATTAAATCACCATAAGAGGGCATTGGCCACATTTCCTTATCGACTATCATTTCCAATGCATCTACTGGTTCCCTTAAAGCTACCATAGCCGGGCAAACATCCGTGTAGAAGTAAGTTGCTTGTATTTTTCCTTCTTCTTTTTTAGCTGCTTTAGATGTAACGTCATTCAATTGGACTAGTGCACGCTTGGTTTCTTGCAATAACGTTGTGGTCTCTTGTAGTATACATGTTTGAACTTCTGCATCAACACCCGCTTCTCTTACAGCAACAACCGTATCTGCAAGTACTTTAGTATATCTTATTACTACAGGAAGAATATGTTTACTTACAATGTCAATCATAGAACGTGCTTCGATATTTATTGCTTTCGCATATGCCTCATACTGGATCTCTTCTCTTGATTCCAATTCAGCTTTCGTGAATACTCCAAACTTTTCAAACAGATGAATTGCCTTTTCTGTTGTTAAGGCTGGAATTGCTTCTACCATAGAAGTTATATTTGGCAACCCGCGACGTTTTGCCTCCTCTACCCACTCCTCCGAATATCCATTTCCATTAAAAACGATTTTATAATGCTTTACTGCATATTCTTTAATCAAATCATGTACAGCCTCTTCAAAATCATTCGCACGCTCTAATACGTCACATGCATCCGAAAATGCTTCTGCTACAATGGTATTAAGCACTACATTCGGAGCCGCTACCGAGTCTCTAGAACCTACCATGCGAAATTCAAACTTGTTGCCTGTAAACGCAAACGGCGAAGTTCTATTTCTATCCGTTGCATCTTTTACAAAGTCAGGGATTGCTCTCACTCCAGTTTCTAATGTACCACCCTTTAAACTATGTGTTGCTGATCCAGTACTAATAAGCTGTTCTAACACATCATCTAATTGATCTCCTAAATATACCGAAATAATTGCAGGTGGTGCTTCCGCAGCACCCAATCTATGATCATTTCCAGGATCTGCCGCGGATTCACGCAATAAATCCGCATGCTTGTCAACTGCACGTAGGATGCAAGTAAGTACCAATAAAAATTGAATGTTTTCATGCGGTGTTTTTCCAGGCTCCAATAAATTTTTTCCATCGTCCGTAACCAATGACCAGTTATCATGTTTTCCAGAACCATTTACCCCTGCAAAAGGCTTTTCATGTAACAAACAATGAAGACCCTTTCGGGATGCAACCTTTTTCAACACTTCCATAATCAGTTGATTGTGATCTACTGCAACATTACATTGCGCATAAATAGGAGCCAATTCATGTTGCCCCGGCGCCACTTCATTATGCTGCGTTTTAGCAGACACACCTAATTTCCACAGTTCCTCATTTACCGCTTTCATATAATCAGAAACTCGTTCTCTTATACTACCAAAATAGTGATCGTCTAATTCTTGCCCTTTTGGCGGCATTGCACCAAATAGTGTACGGCCTGTAAAAATCAAATCTTTTCTTTTTAAAAACTTTTCTTTATCAATTAAAAAATATTCCTGCTCCACTCCAACCGAAGGTGTTACCTTCTTGGCGGTGGTATTACCAAATAAACGAAGTAGACGAAGCGCCTGTTTATTAATTGCCTCCATGGACTTCAACAATGGAGTTTTCTGATCCAATGCCTCTCCTGTATATGAGCAAAAAGCGGTTGGTATGCACAATGTAGCCCCTGCTGCATCTCTTCTTACGAATGCCGGTGATGTGCAATCCCACGCTGTATACCCACGCGCTTCAAACGTAGCTCTAAGACCTCCTGAAGGAAAAGAGGATGCATCCGGCTCTCCTTTGATAAGTTCTTTTCCAGAAAAACTCATTAGCACCTTACCGTTTGTCATCGGTGCTGATATAAATGAATCGTGTTTCTCAGCCGTTACTCCAGTTAGTGGTTGAAACCAATGGGAATAATGAGTAGCTCCCTTTTCAATAGCCCATTCTTTCATCTCATGTGCAATGACATCTGCTGTCACTAAATCTAATTCTTTGCCCTCTTCTATTGTCTTTTTTAAATCTTTGTAAACCTTTTTGGGTAGACGTTCCATCATCACGGTATCATTGAACACATTTTCTCCAAAAATCTCAGCTACATTAATGAATTCACTCATCTCTTTTTTCCTTTCCTGTTCCATCTATATACGAAAGGCATTCCAATTCCTTGGAACGCCTTTGTTCTTTAACTTATGCTTTGCCTACTGATCCAAATAATTCCATTTTAGTTTTTACACACCCTTTAATTGCTTCTGTACCAGGTGCTAATAACTTACGAGGGTCAAAACCTTTTCCTTCTAAGTCCTTACCTGCTTCGATATATTTGCGCGTAGCATCTGCAAATACTAATTGGCACTCTGTATTAACATTTATCTTTGCAACACCTAAATCAATTGCTTTTTTAATCATCTCATCAGGGATTCCAGTCCCACCATGAAGAACTAATGGCATATCACCTGTCAACTTTTGAATAGCATCTAATGTTTCAAAACTAAGACCTGCCCAATTTGCAGGATATTTTCCATGAATATTCCCAATACCAGCTGCTAACATGGAAACTCCAAGGTCTGTAATCATCTTGCACTCAGCTGGGTCTGCACATTCTCCTTGTCCAATAACTCCATCCTCTTCTCCGCCAATCGATCCAACTTCCGCTTCAAGAGACATCCCTTTTTCAGCACAAATAGCAACTAATTCTTTTGTCTTAGCAACATTTTCTTCGATTGGGTAATGAGATCCATCAAACATAATAGAAGAAAAACCAGCTTCAATACATTTCATACAACCTTCAAAGCTACCATGATCTAAATGGGTTGCAACAGGTACGGTAATTCCCAACTCTTCAATCATCCCATTAACCATTCCAACAATTGTTTTATATCCAGTCATATACTTCCCTGCACCCTCTGATACACCTAAGATTACTGGTGAATTCAACTCTTGTGCTGTAAGTAAAATAGCCTTTGTCCACTCTAAGTTATTAATATTAAATTGTCCAACTGCATAATGACCTGCTTTAGCTTTTTCTAACATTTCTTTTGCTGATACTAACATTTCATTTCCTCCGCTTCTTGAATTTGGATTTACATTCACTCCTACTATTATAACTCAAAGTAGAAAAAAAAGGAACTACTAAATTTCAGCGCTCCTTGCTGCTGTTAGATGAAAAATCCGATATTGTATTCCTCTATATTTCTTATCTAGCAAACATAGTATATCAGAAGAATTCCTTTTACACTAGTAACTTTTTAAAATTTTAATCTTATTTGTTACGGAATTAAAAAACAGATAAGGAAAAAAGCAAAACTGCTTCCTTATCTGCAACGCATTCCATTACTGACCCGCAGGGGAATCGAACCCCTGATTCCACCGTGAGAGGGTGGCGTCTTGACCGCTTGACCAGCGGGCCATAAAAGTATCACACTTGCATATTGTATATTATTTTCACACAATATACAAGTGTTATTTTATATATTTTTATTTTTTACTTAAAACATGCTTAAATATCCTTGTACAAAAATGGCTAATACAATAATTGGAAGGACAAATGTCAAATAAAAACGGATTCCTCTTCCTGTCGGAAATTTCATACCTTTTCCAGTGTTAGCTTCTTTTATAAAGTTATCCCATCCCCATCCATAACGCGAAACACAGAACAACAAGTATACTACCGAACCAAGCGGAAGCAAATTATTACTAACAATAAAATCTTCAAAGTCCATAATACTTTTCCCCATTATTGTAACATGGGACCAGTCTGTAAATCCTAGCACACAAGGAACAGCCAGAATTAGGAGCAACACTCCATTGATTAGCACTGATTTTTTTAAGCTCCACCCCCAAAGATCTCTAGCAAATGTAATAATATTCTGAAAAACAGCTATGACTGTTGACAATGCTGCAAACGTCATAAATAAAAAGAACAACGTGCCCCATATACGTCCTCCTGGCATTTCATTAAATACATTGGGTAGCGTAACAAATACAAGTCCTGGACCTTGTCCCGGATCTACACCAAATGCAAAGCATGCAGGAAATATAATAAGCCCAGCTACAATCGCTACTACCGTGTCCAATATAGCAACACTAATTCCCTCACCAGTCAATGCATGTCCCTTATCAATATAGCTTCCAAAAATTGCCAATGCGCCAATCCCAATACTCAAAGTAAAAAAGGCCTGCCCCATAGCAGCAAAAATCACTGTCATAAGACCTGTTTCTTTCACCCTTTCTATATTTGGCATCAGATAAAATTTCAAGCCCTCCATTGCATTTGGTAGCGTAAATGCGCGAATCATTAAGACAATCATAATCAATAGTAAGCTTGACATCATAACCTTGGTAATTGCTTCAACACCCTTTTGTAATCCTAAGGAACATATCAGAAGTCCTAAAATTGAAATAATCACCATCCAAAGCAACATCTCATTACGATTAGAAGTGAGTGCCCCGAAGATATTGGCAACTGCCTCCGGACTTTGTGCCACAAATTCTCCCTTTGCCATCTTGAAAAAATATGCAATCATCCACCCACCTACCGTGGTATAAAACATCATTAGAAGATAATTACCAGCCATTGCACCATATCGATACCAATGCCATTTTGTTCCTTTTGGTTCTAATTCATTAAAAGAAAGGGCGGCACTTTTCCTGCTTGCCCTTCCTACTGCAAATTCACTTACAATAATGGGTAGTCCTAAAACAACTAGGAAAAATAAATAAATCAGTACAAACAAACCACCGCCATACTGACCTGTTATATAAGGAAATCTCCATACATTTCCTAATCCAATTGCACATCCTGCTGAAATTAATATAAATCCTATTCTCGAAGAAAACTTTTCTCTTTTTTCGTTATGTTCCATCTATATTTCTGATTCTCCTTCTAGTAAATTATCCACCTTCTTCATAAGACCTTGTTTCTTATCTGGATGAACCATAATTTGTAGTTCTTTATTTCTATTTTCAACAACCACATGATTATGTTCTCCTCCAAATTCCCCATCTAGGGTCCATGGTATTTCATCCAATGAATCAAATACCACTTTTTTCGCCTTAAAAGAATACATATGTTTTGTATCTATTTGTTCTATCAATAGTGCACCTACGATTTCATTAAGCTCCAAAGGATTTTTAGGCATCTTTATTAATGTGACCTCAAATTCTCCATCATCAAACACAACATGATTCCCTATAATATTCCGAAAACCCCCTACTGATCTAGAATTTGTAACCATTCCAAATATGAATTTTTCTTCTATTATTTGATCCTCATATGTCACTTTCAGTTCATAGGATGGAATATTGTATAACCGCTTCATTCCCTCTAGTACATATGCCAAATGTCCCAATACATTTTTAATTTCTTGCTTTGTCTGATAAGAAACATCAGTAAAGAGCCCAAATGCCGCAATATACACGAATGTGTCGTCATTAAATGCACCAACATCACAATCAAATATCACGCCATTCACTGCGGTGTCAGCTGCTTCTAACATATTTTTAGAAATACGTAGGCTATTTGCAAAATCATTTGTAGACCCTGCTGGAATATATCCAATTGGGATACGATCGTTTCTGTGCATCATCCCCGTAACAACTTCATCTAATGTTCCGTCACCACCACTGCATACAAGCAGATCAAATTTATCCGTGTACGTAGATACCCTTTTCAACGCATCCATATAGCCTTGTGTAGGATACACTACCAGTTCATAATTTGCTTTCGCCAAAATATCTAAAATGTCCGCAAGCCTTGACTTTATTTGTGCTTTCCCAGCATTCGGGTTATATATAAATAATAATCGTTTCATCCCATCACCTCATATAAAAATCAATTTGAGCTTCTAGCAAAAAAGAGCACTTTCATGCCCTTTTATCTATTATTTTACATTACTTAAGAATGCTTCAATACCTGTTGCTGCCTCCTCTTCATCCAAGCCATCTGTTACAACAACAACTTCTTCCCCTCCACTGAGTGTCAGGCTCATCATTCCCATAATACTTTTAGCATTAATTTTCTTGTCACCCATTTCAATATACACTTGACTTGAGTACTGACTAGCCTCTTGTACCAATAATGCAATTGGTCTTGCGTCCAATCCATTGTCATGTTTTACTATCACTGGTTTCTTAATCATAATGTACCTCCTTGTTCTCTCAACTTCTCTGCCATATCACTTAACTTACGAAGTCTGTGATTCACTCCTGACTTGCCAATCGGCGTTTCCAACAATTCTCCTAATTCTTTTAAAGTTACTTCTGGATATGTCAACCTTACAACTGCAACATCTTTCAACCCTTCTGTTAACTTATCCAAACCTATTGTTTCTTGAATAAACTTAATATCATCCACCTGTTTTACTGCTGCTGATACTGTTTTGTTTATATTCGCCGTTTCACAATTCACTTTTCGATTGACTGTATTACGCATTTCCTTTAGTATGCGCACATTTTCTAGTTCCATTAATGCTACGTGAGCTTCCATAATATTCAAAATGTCTACAATCTGTGATCCTTCTTTCAGATATACAACGTATGTTTTTTTGCGTTGTACAATCTTAGCATCCATAAGAAATGTATTAATCATATCCTGCAATTGTTTTGCTTTTTCTTTCGATGCACATACAATTTCAAAATGATAAGATTTATTTGGGTCGCTCATGGAACCGCCTGCTAAGAACGCTCCTCGTATAAAGGCACGTTTACAACAGGTCTGTTGAACTACAATATTTCTTACAATAGAAAGTTCTTCTACTATCTCACCATTGTCATCTAATAATTTAGTTGCTTGCAACAAACGCATAGCATCGTTATGCTTGCCAATGATTATACAATAAGAAACGCTTTTTTTAACAAGATTTCTACGAATAGAAATTTCAGTATTAATATTAAATGTTTTTTTGATTAATGTAAAGCACTTTCTTGCAACAGATATATTTTCCGTATGTATCTTTACACGATATGTTCCACTACTTGTAATAAGAACATGGCCACACATACTAGTAATTGCAGCAATTTCTGCAATTTGGCAGTGCCTGCTTTTTGCAATATGAGTGGATAATTCTTCTTTTATATTACCTGAAAATGACATATTATTCCTCAACAATCTTTTTGCTATACTACGTATTTAATGCGCTTTCACTTTCGCATCCTTTTCAATATCTCGATGTTCTATCTTGATTCCATAGACATCTTCTTTTTTTAAACTTTCAAAAAGTTCGTTTGCCAAAGTTACAGACCGATGTTTTCCTCCTGTACATCCAATAGCAACAACAAGTTGGTTCTTTCCTTCAGCAATGTAGTTCGGGATCAAAAAGTGAATCATATCATTTAATTTCGCCATAAATTCATTTGATTTTTCATTATTCATTACAAATTCTCTTACAGGCAAATCATTTCCACTCATATATTTTAAACCTTCTACATAATAGGGATTCGGTAAAAATCTAACATCAAAAACAAGATCCGCATCGTTTGGAATTCCATACTTGAATCCAAAGGATAGTACCGTTACATATAAACTTTTAAATTCTTTATTCTCAACAAATATTTTTGTCAACTCTATTTTTAACTCTCTCGTTAGCATTTGACTCGTATCTACAATATAATCTGCCTTCTTTTTTATAAAGGCTAATTCTCTTCTTTCCAAAGCAAGACCACGGTCCACTCTTCCATCTCCAGCTAATGGATGACTTCTCCTTGTCTCTTTGTACCGTTTAACCAAAACTTCATCAAGTGCTTCTAGAAAAAGTACTTCGTAAGTAAGTTTTGATTCGTCCATATCTCTTAATACAGTATCTAGTTCGGAAAAATTCCCTCCGCTTCGTATATCAAGTCCTAATGCAATCTTATTAACCTCGGCATTTGGTACTCTTAATAATTCCGCTAATTTAGGCACTAATGGAATAGGTAAGTTATCAACACAAAAATATCCCATATCCTCTAGCATCTTAAGTGCTGTACTTTTCCCTGCCCCAGACATTCCTGTCACAATTACAAATCTCATGTTTAGAATTCTCCCAATTTTTTTACTTCTGGTTCCAACAAAACACCAAATTGCTGATATACTTTTTCTGAAACTTGTTTCATTAATTCCACAACATCTGCCGCTGTCGCTTCCTCCTTGTTAATCACAAAGCCACAATGCTTTTCCGATATTGCAGCACCACCAACTCGAAAGCCCCTAAGTCCTGCATCATCAATTAATTTACCCGCAAAATATCCTTCCGGCCTCTTAAATGTACTTCCCGCACTCGGGTATTCTAATGGTTGTTTTGTAACACGCTTTTCTTTTAACTCGTCCATCTTTGCCTTTATCTGTTCTATTTTTCCATGCTCCAGCCTTATCGTAGCTTCTAATACAATATATCCTTTTCGGGCAATGACACTAGTTCTATAGCCCATTTCCAAATCTTCCCGTTGTATTTCCTTTACACACCCTTCTGAATCAAGCACTGTTACATTTTCAACAATATCCCTCATCTCTCCGCCATAAGCGCCCGCATTCATAACGATAGCTCCACCTAATGTTCCAGGTATTCCCGCCGCGAACTCAAAGCCTGAAAGACTAGCATTTAATGCCTCATTCGCTATCTTCGCCAACAATGCACCCGCCTGAACTACCAAGTCATTTCCTTTTACTTTTATACGGCTCATTTCTTTGCAAATTTGAATGATTACCCCTCGAAAGCCTTGGTCACTCACCAAAAGATTGCTGCCATTTCCTAAAATATAATATGCAACACCCTGCTCTTTACATAACGCTATTACGGATTGTATTTCTTCTATATTAATGGTTTTTATAAAATAATCTGCTTCTCCACCTATACGAAATGTGGTGTGCTTACTCATTGGTTCCTTTCGATAAACATTTTTTTCTTCTACTGTATGAATTAACTGATTATAAAATGTCAAATTGCTCATTATAATAATCCTTTCTTTATTATCGTCATTACGTATCATCATACAACAATCTATATACAAATTCAACGGACACTTGCAAAATCACGAAAAATACGGTATATTAAGTGCAGTATTGGTTACTTGACAGTATGTATAATACATACTGGAATGAATTTATTAATCAAAGAAGGAGTGAACTTATCATTGGACTCGAGTGCCGTCATACAAATCATTATACTAATTATACTGCTACTATTATCTGCTTTTTTCTCTTCTGCGGAAACTGCATTTACTACAGTTAACAAAATCCGCATAAGAAATCTTGCCGAAGAAGGAGATAAGCGTGCGGACATCTTGTTAAAAATAACAGATGATTCAGGCAAAATGCTGAGTGCCATTTTAATCGGTAACAACATCGTTAATCTATCCGCTTCTGCATTAACTACTAGTTTAGCTATTAGTTTTGGTGGCTATATGGTAGGAATTGCAACTGGAATTTTAACCGTTTTAATATTACTTTTTGGAGAAATCACCCCCAAGACTTTAGCAACCATTCATTCAGAGAATTTATCATTATTTTATGCTCGCATTATCAATTTTTTCATGAAACTTATGACACCTATTATATTTATCATTAATAATTTGTCACTTGGTGTTCTCTTGTTATTTCGAGTAGATCCAAATGCTAAAAATGATACGATGACAGAGAATGAATTGCGAACCATCGTAGATGTAAGTCACGAAGATGGAGTGATCGAGTCTGAAGAAAAAGAGATGATTTACAATGTGTTTGATTTGGGCGACGCAAAAGCAAAAGATGTCATGGTTCCTAGAGTACATGTTACTTTCGCAGACGTCAATAATAATTACGATGAATTATTGCAAATTTTTAGAGAGGACAAGTTTACTAGACTTCCTGTCTACGAAGATACGACAGATAACGTGATTGGTACTATAAATATGAAAGATTTGTTATTATTTGATAATACACAGGAATTTCATATCCGTAATATATTACGTGAAGCATATTTTACTTATGAATATAAGAACATATCAGAATTATTAGTAGAAATGCGCGAATCCTCATTTAACATTGCTATTGTACTTGATGAATATGGCGAAACCGCTGGTCTTATTACCTTAGAGGACTTGTTAGAAGAAATCGTTGGTGAAATTAGAGATGAATACGATGAAAATGAAGAAGAACTAATAAAGAGAGTAAATGAATTAGAATATATCATCGAAGGTTCCGTAAGTTTAGACGACTTAAACGATGAATTAGATCTTTCCTTAGAATCAGAAGATTATGATTCTCTAGGTGGCTTCATCATAGAACACCTTGACCGTCTTCCCGAAGAGAAAGATGAAATTACAACTATATCCGGTATAAAGATGGTTGTAGAGAGCTTAGAAAAAAACCGTGTAGCATCCGTACACTTATATTTACCTACGGACTTTAAAGAAGAAGAGTATGACGATTAATCGTCATGCTCTTCTTCCTCTACTTCCTCTCCTGCTAACTTTAAGATATCAAGAACTTCCTCCTCTTGCATCTCCAAATAGGCGGAAAGCTCCTCTATTGTTACTTTACGACCCAAATCCTCAGTCAAATTCCTAATACTCTCATCTAGAAAATTCACCTTTTCTACCATCTGTCGATCTAGTTTTTTTAGTTCTGTCTGCTCTTCAATTAATGCCTGTATCCCTTGTTGTATTTTTTTACATATATATGCATCTGCCTCCTCTAGGTTCGTCAGCTCATCTAATGCAAGAATGAGACTAACATTCCCTTCCTGAATCATATCTCCTATGAATATTTCTTGATGTCTCATACTTTTTGCCAGCTCTATTACTTTGGGTAAATAGATTTCTATCAAGCGACCTTTTGCAAGACTATCTTGCTCCATCGCTTTTTCTAGTAGTAGTTTTCTCTCTCCGTCTTCCTCCTGCTTACACCCTTGCAATTCAGACATATATTCTCTCAAATACGCTTCTTCTTCCTGAGACAGCACTTGCTGCTTTTCCATCCCATGTTCTTTTGTGGCACCACCCTTTTTTTGATATCCACCCACCGTAACCTTTTGGGATACCAAATAATCACATACTAATTCCAACTGTTCTTTTGTGAGGTGATCATCCTCAAAGTATTGTTCTACTTCATTTATCGTCATCTTATGGCTTTGCTTTTCCGCCATACTTAAAATTCCATTTAATTTTTCACGAAATTGTATTTTCCCACTCATATGATATGTTCCTTTTCTTCTATTATTATATATAGTATTCTCTTCTCTATCATACTATAAAACATTCCCTTTGTAAAATTTAGAAAAACGGCATTTTCATGCCGCTTTTCTTATACTACAACAATCGTTGGATACCCTGCCTTCTTTAGCTTTTGTTCCATAGACACAGCCTCTGCCAACGTTGGATAACCACCCACTTGCACTCTGTAGTAACCGTTAGAATCTTCAATAAATGCAGGATATTCCTGTTCTAATAATTCATTCAAAAGATTTTCTGCATATGCCCTATTTCGAAACGCCCCTACTTGAACACGATAGTATGTTTTATTTACATCATTCTCCTGACTAAATATATCCATAATGCCATCTGCAATCCCTCTTGCAATACCATCAAAATTCTGGTCAAATAGCTCATTATCGACATCTGAGTCTATAAATCCTACTTCCACTAAAACGGCTGGCATATTTGTTCGCTTTAGTACCACAAGATTTGGTCTTTCTTTGACTCCTAAATTCACAAATCCTTCTGCTTCCAATTGTTCGTTGATATCTTGTGCCAATTGATATTTTATTCCGCTTTTGTCATAAACTAATGTTTCAACTCCTGATACAACATTCGGTGTTGGATAAGCATTTCGGTGAATGGATACGAACAAATCAGCACCTGAGTTATTTGCCTGCATCGCCTTTTCATATGGCGATTCATATACATCCGTAGTCCTCGTATATTCTACGTCATAGCCATTATCCTCTAATATCTGTCCAATCGCTAACGTAAGTCGTAACACATCATCTTTTTCTTCTCTTCCTTGATATACAGCACCTGGGTCTTTTCCTCCATGACCTGCATCTAACATAATTTTGTATGCCATAAAAAAACTCCTTTCACACACTCCTATATTAGAATATGCAAAATCTATGGTAGAAGTGTATTCCATACTTGCATTTCTGTATGACTACCTATAAAATGTATGGAGAAAGAGTTCCTAAAAAACTAACCAATATACATATGAAGATTAATCGAGGTTAAAATGAAAGAAAAAACGAAAGAGCACTATATATATTTAGATATGATACGAATTCTAGCAAGTTTTTCCGTTGTTGTCATGCACTGTACCGATCGTGTATTCATTGTTGGTAATGATATCCGTTGGTGGACAAGTATCTTTTTACAAGCAATCTCTCATTGGGCAATCCCTGGATTCTTCATGTTAAGTGGTATCACGCTTTTAGAATACCGCTTAAGATATAACACAAGAACATTTTTTAAAAAAAGAGCAACTCACGTGTTATTACCATTCTTTTTATGGTCAATCTTTTACTTGCTTTGGCGAATGTATTTGGGTGATGTAAAAATCACTTCCTTACAATCCTTTATTAATCTATTTACAAACAATGAAATTAATGGTGTATTCTGGTTCTTTTATGCATTATTTGGCATTTATTTAAGTATCCCTATTTTATCTTTAGTCCTAAATACAGAGAATAGAAAAATTGCATATTATTTTATTGCAGTATGGACTGGTAATGTAGTCCTAATACCTACGTTAGGAAGGTTTTGTGGTATATATTTTTTAGAGGGTGTTGGTGGAATTACCGTTGGTGTGGCAACTGGCTACGTCGGATATTTAGTACTAGGCTGGTGTATTCACCATACTTCTTTTTCCCTTATACAACGTAAGTTTATCTATATATTAGGGATTTTAGGGCTTCTAATTATGACAATTGGAACGTATTGCATAAATCCGGATCCTAACGATTTCGATGATTTTCTAATGGGTTATTTATCCATAGACTGCATCATCATCTCCGTTGCTGTTATTGTCTTTCTAAAATCCCTTCCCTGGGATAGTTGGATTCCTAATGGCGGAAAGCTTCATGTCATCATTCACCATCTATCAAGCGTCAGCTTTAGCATCTATCTACTTCAGATGTTCGTCCGGGATATCTTTTATAGGATTTTCCCAGTTGATCCTTATTCCATACCTTATATGTTAATTGCACCTATTGTAATATATCTGACCTGTCTATCAATCGCCATAATTGGAAGGAAAGTTCCTATTATTAAGGTTCTTTTTCCATAAAACGAGGTCCACTGCAACCTGCAGCGGACCTCATTTATATTCTTTTTATATCTAAGATGCAATCACCATAGAAAGACCTGCTTTTCTAGCCAGATGTATACACGCTTTATCCACCTTACTATCCGTTATCACCTTGTGAATCTGACTCAACGGACAAATTACTTGAAGGTAACCACCACCGAATTTACTACTATCAGCTAATACATATACTTCATTTGTTGTTTTTAAAATCGCCTGCTTCACTTGCATCTGTGGAGAACCAATAGAAGTAAGCCCTACATCAAAATTAATACCATGTACTCCTATAAAAGCTTTGTCTACTTTGATATTAGACAGATTGTTCACGGCTGTATCTCCCAGTGTAGCTGCAAGATGTCCTCCTACTTGTCCTCCTACCATGAATAGCTGTACATGTGGTATATTTGATAATTCATTCCCTACTAATAATGAATTAGTAACAACTGCTAAATGCTTTTCCGAATGTCTTTTTATATGACACGCCAAATAGAAACTGCTAGATGCATCATCAATTATAATCGTGTCTCTATCTTCAATAAATTCATAGGCACAAGCAGCAATGCTCTTTTTAGCCTCTTTATAACGGTATATACTTTCCGCATCATATTTTCGCTCTGTATGTTCTTCCAATTTCATTGCCCCGCCATGTGTTCTTACCAATAGACCCTCCTGGTCCATCGCCTTCACATCACTGCGAATTGTAACTTCTGAGCAATTTAACTGCTTACTTAATTCTGACACTTTTACCTTCCCTTTTTCTTCCAATTCATGCAATATGATACGTCGTCTCTCTAACATAGATAACACTCCTTATAAATCTATCTAATTTTCATTCGTTCTCTCGGGACATGCGTCATAATCATATTTATAATAGGGACAAATTGATCCCCAAATGATTCTTTTGGAATAATCAGGGCACGCTCTGTTCCATAGTATAATCCAATTGTTTTTGGTGTTGCAACCACCTTTTGTATCTCTTCCCAGTTATATTCACTTTCTCTTCCGCATTGAACAACCACGATTCCTGTATCTTGAAAAATATAATGACTACTTTCTTTGAATTCCTCAAAACTTCTTAGCTGTTTTTTCGCCCTTCTCCTGATCAACCATGGCGTATAACCAATAAAAGCAATCCCTGCCAAGACATATACAAAGATATACGGCCACTCAACCTTTCTTGTAAATACTAAAATGATCCCCATAAAAATAACTGCCATTCCCAATACATTGGTCAGGAACCCTGCAAATTTTGAATAGGTATGGAATAACGTAAAGTCAAACAATGCACTTTCTGTCATGGTAACATTTATTTCCTTTTTCATATACAATTCCTTCCTAAATAAAGCAAAGTCCTCTTTGTATTGTATCACACAAGAGGACTTTGTCACCACCTATATAAGTAATATTTATATTATTCCGCTTTTGCTCCTTCATATGCCCATCCTTCAGATGAGTAGATACCTAATTGTTTCTTTTGCATCATCTTATCAAAGAACGCTACAATAAATGGACAAAGGAATAATGTAATAATAGAAGCTGTCGCACATTGTGCTGTTGCCATTTCTGTATATTGCGCCATAGATGGGTCTGCTTCAGCCACTGCTGCTGGTGTCATAGCAGAATTCAGAGCAGTGGTTCCTACTGCAGCTCCCATTGCGTTTCTCTCTTTCTTTGGTAATAGAATTTGGAACAAGAAGAAGAACAACACTGCTGTTGCTGCAGAAATTAACCCCAATACAATCCCGGATGCTCCTGCTGTTAAAATTGTCTTAATATCTGTCTTAGACCCAATAGAAATGGTCATAAAGAAAGTTACGATTGGTTGTGCTGTAGAACAAGATTTTCTAAATCCTGCATCTAAATTCCCCCAAATAAATCCAATCAAAAGCGGAACCAATGTTGCAATCAAAGATTTAATCGGAATATTTGCAAGTCCTGTTGCACCCAATGCTACCAGCGTAAAAAATGGCCCATCATTTAACGATAAGATGGAAATCGCTCCTGTATCAGTCGCATTACCAAACTGTGATGATAACGAGATATAAAGTGAACCATTGGAATTTGTAATAGCTGCAATTAATACAAATGGTGTCAAGCCAAGGAACCCATTAGGTCCACATATTTTCCCAACTAATAATCCGAATGCTACACCTAGTATAAACTTCATGGCCGTTAAGGTAACTCCTTTATACAATGGCATTCCTACTTGTTTAATGTTGATAGCAGAACCACATATAATAAGGAATAATCCCATCATTGCAGCATTTCCATCATAAAATAATGCTGTTACATAACCTCCAATTTGAAATACTTGTGGACAAACGGTTGCCAATACCACCGCTAAGACTAGAGGGATAATAACTAACCCTCCTGGTAATTTTTTCATCTTGTTTAATAAATCAAGATCTTTTTTCACTTCTACTTTCTCATTCATTTTCCTGTTCCTCCCAAACCTTTTTTATTTGTTGTGATAAGACTGCTCTACATCCATAATACGCTCCACTTTCGGAGTAGACCCGCCTCCTGCAAAATCACATTTCAACCAGATATCCACCAAGTACTTCGCAAGCTCTACACCGATAACTCTCTCACCCATACACATAATTTGTGCATCATTACTCTTTCTAGCTCTCTCTGTTGAAAATGGATCGTGGCAGACCGCTGCGCGGATTCCTGGCACTTTATTAGCTGTAATTGCCATGCCAATTCCTGTTCCACATACTAAGACACCTCTTTCGTATGCACCATCCGCTACCGCTTGTGCTACTTTTTGTGCCACATCTGGATACAATACAATTTCCCCCTGATCAGCACCAAAATCTTTATATTCCACACCTGTTGCATCTAGGTGTTTCATAATCTCACTCTTCAAGGCATAAGCTGCCTCATCACATCCAATTGCTATTTTCATTATATTTTCCTCCTAACATCTTGCCGCTTCTTTGAATAATCTATCCACAATATCACACGCTGTATTATCATTTCCAGTCAATCCACCTTTACCTACAACTGGAAGGCCGTCATAACTTCCTACCAAGCGTCCTACATCCGTCTGTGGAATTACATAATCCATTACCTCAATACAACCAACTCCTAATTGATAGCAAACATTTACCATTGTATCTCCACCAGTTGTATATAATCCTGCTATTTTTTCACGGCCTACTTTCTCAATAATCTTTGCAATAATTGTCCCTAGCCCTGCATTAATTCGATCCGCACTCATTCCACTTGCATAATTACGCTTTTTATCCTCTTCTTCTAGATTTAACAACTCACCATGAAGCGCCGTTTCGAATAAAATGGCCCTTGGCTGATGATCCGACTCTAACATCTTTGTTGCCGCACCAATTGCTTTAACCGCTTCATCTAGCGCCTTTTCCCCACCATCAATCAAAGGAACAGGGTCCACACTAATACGAATATGTCTAGGATCATTTGTCAAGATTTCCATTTGTCTTTTGGTTACAGAAGTCGCACTACCGGCTGCTATCAAAACTGTTTTTCCATCTTCTGATGGCTCCTCCACTGGAATGTTAGATTCTTCTTCTTGAATAATTCCCCTACAATAGGCCAACTTTGCAGTAAAAGGTCCAGGATCTACCGATACTACATTCCATTCTAATTCAATACAAGCTTTTGCAATCATTTCTACATCTTCAAGCGTAATTGCATCTACTACAATCACCTTTGCACCATCACGTCGTGCCTGTTCTAAGCCCTTTTTGATACATGACACTCCACCTAGGATATAATCCAGGCTCACTAATCCCACTTCTCGTTTTGTCTGTCCATCCAGCAAACGAGGTATGTAATTTTCTTTTACTGGTGTTCTTACATCCTGTGCAACCGGTGTATGGATCAAAGCCACCCCATCTATAATTGAATATCCCCCTACAAGGATTCTACGGGATTGTGGCATAGCCGGAACTACAATTGCAACGGTATCCTCTTCCAATTGATCTAGCATAGCATCAATTTCCACACCTACTCCGCCTCTAAGCGTGGTATCAATTCTTTTTGTAAAATAAGAAACTCCCATACGTTTTAAAGCCAAGGTTGCGGATTTTACTTTTGCATAAGCTTCTTCTTTTGGAAGTGCTCTACTATTACTGCTAATTAGAATTGCATCCAGTTCCTCCAATCCTTTTGATTTCTCCGCAGCATCCTCATTAAAAAATACTGCTGTCCTTGCTTTTGATCTTGCCAATAATACTCCCGTCGTTGTTGCTCCGGTCAAATCATCGGCTACTGCTCCAATTACTGGCATAACTTTCTTCCTCCTACTGCACCCTTATAGTCTATATTTATTGTTCTCTCTCATGCTGTTTTGTTGCATATTCAGATACGACTTTTGTAGATTCAATCATACTAACAGCTCCTGCAATGCCTTTCCCTGCTATATCAAATGCAGTCCCATGATCTACAGAACTTCGAATAAAAGGTAATCCAAATGTTAATGTGACTGATTTTTCAAAATCCAAAGTCTTACACGCGATGTGACCTTGATCATGATACAAAGATAAAATTGCATCATACTTTCCAGATTTTCCTATGTTAAACACAGAATCTGCTGGACAAGGACCTACTGCATTAATTCCTCTTTCTTGTGCCGCCTTTACAGCTGGTCCCAATTCATCAATTTCTTCTCTTCCAAAAAGTCCATTATCACCATTGTGTGGATTTAATCCCGCAACAGCAATCAGCGGATTCTTTAGCCCGACTTTTCGTAGCTCTTTATCAATATTAATAACGTTTTCTAATACAACCTCTTTAGTTGCATAGTGGCATGCATCTACCAGCGACATATGTCGACTTACAAAAAATACTCTCAACTTATGGCAAGAAAACATGGTAAGTGCATATGGGGATTTTGTAACATTTTGATAAATTTCTGTATGTCCCGGCTCTTTCACTCCAACTAATTTAATTGCCCCTTTATGAATTGGTGCCGTAGACACAGCATCTATTTTTCCAGACTGACCTAATTCAATAGACTTCATTATCCAATCTACTGCCATCTGTCCTGCTAGTTCCTGTATCTCTCCCCACTGAATGGTGTCTGTATCATAATTACCAGTTTCAATGATGTCAACTACACCATACTCAAATTTTGCATCATCTGGATTTTCTATCTTATTATATACCAATTCTTTTCCAAGAATCTTGGCTGCCTTATCCATTATTGCTACACTACCAATCATTAGTGGTCTGCACACTTTGTGAATCTCTTTATCTAACATAGTACCTACACAAATCTCAGGACCGATGCCCGCCGGATCTCCCATTGTAAGTGCTGTTATTGGTCTGAATTGTTGATTACTCATTTTTATTCTTCCTTTCGATTGCTTGCGTTTTTATTTCTTTTATCTTTGTTTCCTAATAAATATTGTATAACCACACCATATTATTATCAAGTTGTTTTTTTCTTTTTGTCACTCTTCACATTTATTTAACTTCTATTTTATTTAATATGCACTAGTTTTCGCTCAATTATTTTCGTTTACTTTCGTTATTTCGTTTGTAGATTTTTTATCACATTTTAATGTTGTATTTCCTTTCGTTTTAAAGTAGAATTTAAGTAATCAATTTTTTATATTTTTAAAACTAGGAGGCAAGATATGCAAAAAAAATTATATTTTGGAACCAATCTAAAAATGTACAAGACCATCAAAGAGACCGTCCAATATTTACAAGCACTCGAAGAACTTACCAAGGATGTTGATAGGAATGAAATAGAATTATTTGTGATACCTTCTTATACCACCCTACGTGATGCCGTCACCGTCATAAACAGAAAAAACATTAAACTTGGAGCACAAAACATGTGTTGGGAAGACGAAGGTCAATATACTGGAGAAATCTCTCCTATTATGTTAAAAGAATTGGAATTGGATTTAGTTATGATTGGTCATTCAGAACGAAGACACGTATTTAGAGAAACAGATATAGAAGAAAATAAAAAAGTGAAGGCTGCATTAAATCACGGCTTCACTACTCTACTATGTATCGGGGAAACAGCTGAAGAAAAACACTTTGGTATCAGCATAGAAATTTTACGTACACAACTAAAAACTGGATTACATCAGATTACACCAGAACAAACTTCACATTTATGGATCGCATATGAACCTGTATGGTCCATTGGGGTAAATGGCACCCCCGCGTCTTCTGAATATGCAGAAGCTATGCACCAAGAAATCAAGAAATGTCTTATTGAATTATTCGGAGATTTTGCGCATAATATCCCTGTATTATATGGTGGTAGCGTCAATCCGCAAAATGCCAACGAACTAATTGTACAACCTTCCATCGACGGATTGTTTACTGGTCGCAGTGCATGGCAAGCAGATGCATTCAATCAATTAATCAGAGATGCAAAAGATGCCTATGTAGGCATTTAAATCTATCACTTATCTTATACAAGCACTGCAGTTATTTTGGCTGCAGTGCTTGTATAATGCTTGTCCACTCTCTCTATGTGTACGTCATTTCATTTTTAACCGGAGTCCCTCCAAATTTGTGCATTGCAAGTATAGTAAACTAGTGCTAACGCAGAATCTGTCATCCACTTTTCAGGAACATCTATTGATATAACTGCATTTTTTTTGGTCCTAATGCGTGATTTTTTGCAAGATACTCTTTTCGTATCTTTTTGCCCATCTAAACAATTGACTAACCATTCAACAAGCACGGCTACCGCTATTAACGTTGCAATTAAGAATCCTACCCATATGTTCTCCATTATCATTACTTATACCTCCACTTTTATAACATACTTTTTATACACCATCTCATACTTTTTATACACCATCTGTGACCGTTTCTTTTTTTTCCACTAAAAATACATCGGTAACAATCATTAACATTGTAATTACCAGCACACTTAGTATCGCTATTACTTTCCCATGTACCGTATCAAGAAACATTGCAATATACCCTACATAAGGAATTGTAAATAGTGGCGCTCCCACTACATTGGCTGAAGACACTACTTCCTCATCATTTGCATGATTGGCATCCCCTTTAGTTACATATGTACCACTTTTCTTATCGGCTTCCACTACTCTATGCGTAACTAACAGGTTTTCCTCCCCTAGATGAAATGTAATAACCGTCCCTTCTTTTATATTGTCTGGAGATACATCTTTGATAAACACTAGACTTCCAACCGGATACGATGGTTCCATACTTCCGCTTAGCACTGCCATAGGAGTCATTCCTAAAAGTTGTGGGATACAGAGTACTAGACTAGTCAGACCTATCAATCCAAGTGCAATTCTCAATAATGCATTCCATAATTTCACCAAATCTCCTCCCCTCTTACATGATAATTTATTATTCGTCTACAGCTGTAATTCTCTAGTACTATAACAAGCTTAAGTCACATATCAGTCACAAGTACTAATTCCCATTTTTGTTTATTTTTTCGAATAGTAAATACTGCCGTATCCCCATCTTTCACTTCATTCTCCAATACCATTCCAATCTCTTTTATCGTTACCAATCGTTCCTTCCCCTTCTTTTTGCGAATTATTTCGTTGTACAATTCCTGTAATATAGGGACACTAGTAACCCCCCACTGTTCTCTCAGCAAGCAAATAACTTTTCTATAATGCTCCAATGCAATCTCCCACTTTTTTTGGTTCATTAGAGAACGGATCAGCATTGCTTGCATCTCCTCATCGAATGGCTCAAGTTCAACAGCTTTCACACATATTTCTTCTGCCTTTTTATCCTCTTTCATGTCCAAAAACACCAACGCCAATTCTTTCAAAGCTGAGAGATATATAGAATGATAATATGTAGAAAATGGTATCGTCCAATATTCCGCCGATAATCGTGGCAAGAACATTCCTTTGTATACTTCCACTGCACTTTTATAATACAAAGTACGTTCCTCCTTTGTAAGCCCTGGCTGTTTTGCAATGCGAACATATGTCTCCAGCTCTTCCAAATCTGTTTTAACATTCATTTCTGGATTCCATTGGTAAAACCCTCGCCCCGTAATAATAAATGGAACATCACCAAACGTTTCTTTTAGTAAAATCCGCAATCGATACATTAAGTTTTTAAGTGCACCTGCCGGATTATCACTTTGATCGTCTGTCCACAAGTTATCACTAAGTTCCGACGTAGGAATTGCCCGTTCCCTATGGCAGAGACAATAGCTTATTAGCTTTACTAACATTTCAGAATTCATATCTTCCTCATGTAACGTTTGTCCACCTTTTTTCATTTCAAAACCACCAAGCATCTTTACCTCAAGCATGCTTTTTGTTTCTTTCATGATTCCCTTACCTTTAACCACTATGTATACGCGTTACTCCTTCATTTTGCTACATCTTGATTTTTTTTCAAGGTGATTTTTACGACAAGAAATGCTTTTCCTGTCAATCCACATCAAAGTACGTGCATTTCCAACAAAAGCATTCTTTATTACCCATCACCTTTTGAGTCTTACTGTTATTTTTTGCGAAAAGTTTTTGTGTCGTTTACATCTTCTCCGGTTATGATAAAAAGTCTGGTCCCTTCTATTTCCTGATAATTATTCTCCAAAAACGAACCATCTAATGTTAGTGTAATACTTACTTTTTCTTTCTCTCCTTTCCTTAATGTTCCAAGCAAATATTTCTTTCCAAGTATATTCGCAGTTTGTCCACCCTCACTATCTACCAATGTAGAAAAAATTTCTCCCTTTTCACCATTTACCGTTAACTGATAGTAGTTTCTATTCTCAGTCTCTTTTAAGAATGGACGCTTTAGTAAATTCACAGTCAAATAGAACTGCATGCTTTGTAACTCTTTATTTTTTATGATGAAATACTGGGTTCTACTAGTCCCTCCATCCATAACACTAAAATCTACCCATTTTCCAATAGGTGTTACACATTCCCTTGCCTTTCCCTTCAACACCAATGAGGCCGTTTTACTTAGTCCTCGTTCCCCGTCTACTATTTCGTCGATCCACTCCTTTTTAATCTTCCACCTTTCTAGGGCTTTCTTTTTTTCAACTCCTTGTTGAATCGCTTCTATAGCAAATATAACGTTTCCAGTCGCCTCTCTATACTTATTGCTAGTTATATTTTCACCCACTAGAATCCCTACTGCTTGTACAATATCATCAGAACTTTCTCCGGGCAACAGTACGCGTTTGTAATAGTATATCGTTTGGCTAGAGGAGCACTTTTGTACGAACCAATCTTTTGTCTCTCCTTCCCCTTTACCATTAAGTATTGGAAACGGGTACATTTCAATTTTATTTTCATCTAACTGATGCTTCCCATTCCAAACTTTTGTTACAAGCACTCGTACATACGCAGGATTGTTTCCTTTGTTAACAAGCGATATTTGTTTCTCTATGATAGAACGTGATGCGATCTGCTCCTTCCCGATTTCTATAGATGATTCATCCATCAATTGATGTTCTCCATTACTTAACGTTTCTTGCAGTTTCACATCTGCGCTACCCGTAGATATCATATTATTGGATGTTACACTTGTCCCGTAATAGAGATATACACCTCCTACCAATCCCATGATAACGATCGCCAATACAGCAACTGCCCACTTTTTCACGCCTGACCTCCTCAATGAAACTGTTCCGTTCTTCACATTTTATTTAGATACCCTTATAATCAATAAGAATGTTAATTGCTATCTTGTATTATAATGACAACATGTCACACAACAGTCACACAACTATAGCAATTCATTGACATTGCCTTTATCCCAGACTATAATTTAACAGTAATATATTATGTTTAGGATAAGGAGATTTATGATTAAATTAATTGCAAGTGATTTAGACGGAACAATATTGCAAAATGGAGCTCAATCAATTGAACCTGGATTTTTGCAACTTATCATGGATTTGAAAGCGAAAGGCATTCATTTCGTAGCTGCCAGTGGACGTGAATATGATAATATGCGCAGACTTTTTACTGGTATTGAAGATGAAATTTCATATATTTCAGTCAACGGTTCGCAATATCACTATCACGGCCGAAGACATATACTTTCTACTATTTCCCGTGAATTAACACATCGAATTATCAAAGCTATTCGAGCGTATCAAGGCTGTGATATTATATATTCCACAACCAATGCATTATATGTAGAGCCTAAAAATGAAGCATTTATTCACCATCTAACAGAAGAAGTACATAATAACGTCACTCTTATAGACGATTTGCTTCAAATAGAGGAACCTGCGCTAAAGATAGCCCTTTACAATACCAACGGAGTAGATGCGGTTGAAGATTATTTTACAACATGTTTTCAAGATGAGATTTCCGTAAGAACTTCCGGAAATCTATGGCTCGATTTTATACCCTTTGGAGCTGATAAAGGTGTTGCTTTAAAACGGTTAATTGGTCATATGGGTATTTTCCCCGAAGAGTGTATGGCGTTTGGAGATCAAAGAAATGATTTAGAAATGCTAGAATTCGCTGGCGTAAGTTATGCAATGGAACACGCTGCCCCAGGTGTTGCAGACTGCAGCAACTATACCACTGACTCTGTTAGTCGCATTATAAAGAAACTGCTATAAAAATAAAAAATCGAACGAAACTGGGCTCTTTTCTCCATTTTCGCTCGATGATACTTCTCCTAGATATCTTTCTGGTTGTATAAAATCTTTCCTAATATGCTGCCATATACGTTTGCATCACTTCTTCCCGGCTTGGCATAACGGGATTATCCTCCATACAAGTATCATGAAGTGCCAGATTCGCAAGTGCTTCGAAATCTTTTTGCGCTACCTTTAACTCTTTTAGTGTTTGATTCACCCCAACTTCAGCCGATAATTCTTTGATGTATCGAATGCTTTCTCGTTCTACTTGTTGTTGCGACATTTGTTCTAGCCCCTTAAGTTCTAATGCAGCAGCAATCTGTTGTATCTGCCTAGATACTCTTCCCTTTTTTATATTAAATTCCATAACATACGGTAGCAAAAGAGCATTGCATAGTCCATGTGGAAGATTGTACATCCCGCCTAATGCATGAGCCATTGCATGTACCATCCCAAGACCAGCATTGGAAAAAGCCATACCCGCCGTATACTCTGCATAAGCCATCATATCCCTTGCGCCAACATCCTTTCCATCTCTTACCGCAATTGGTAAATACCGCTTAATTTTCTCAATTGCCCATAAAGCATCCTTATCTGTTAATGGATTCGCCCTCTTAGAAAATACCGCTTCAATAGCGTGTGTCATTGCATCCATTCCAGTTGAAGCCGTTAAGCCCCGAGGCATCCCCATCATGAATTGTGTATCATTGATTGCAATGCTTACTTTACAGTTTACATCTACCATGCACATTTTACTATGCGATACAGCATCCGTAACAATATAAAATGTTGTCACTTCAGATCCAGTACCTGCCGTTGTATTTACAGCAATAATCGGGATTCCCGGAACACGTGATTTATTTACCCCCTCATAGTCTTGTACGTTTCCACCATTGGCCAGTACGATGCTAACAGCTTTTGATGTATCAATTGCAGATCCACCACCAACAGCTACCAACCAATCCACTTGAAGTGACTGCGCTGCATGAATGCAGTCTTCTACTACTTCTACCGTTGGATTTGGTTGCACCAAATAATAGGTTGCATATTCTACATTTCCTTCTAATAACATGTTCCCAACTTTATCTACTATGCCTGATTCAAATAAAAATTTATCTGTTACTATAAGCGCTCTTTTTGCGCCTCTCTTTTTCAATTCTTCTGGCAACAATCGAATAGCCTCATTTCCAAAAAAGCTAGTTGTTACCGCTTCTATTCTGGTTGCATTCATGCTAACACCTCTCAATTAGAATTCTATATTCCTGTAATCTTTTGGATCTATTTTTTGTAATATCAGCATTTCCTCTTTGGTTGGGGGCGCTGTATATGCTACCTCCTGGCATTTAATAGGAAACGACGTATTTTCTCTAACCTCCTCTAGGCTAGAGGTTGGATGGATCGTATCTAATACCAGTTCTGAATCTTCCACTTTAAATACGCATAACGGAGTTACAATTCTATCCACATTTCCTTTGGTTGTCACAAAATCAACATGATTAACAAATGTTCTTTTATCATGTTTTGTTCTCCAAATAATCGCGCGCTTAGCTGTTGGAATAAGCACTGCACTTCCTGCTCCACCAGGCATGCGCACCTTTGGTTTGTGATAATCACCAATCACCGAAGCATTCACATTACCCTTTACATCAAATTGAATACCACTTAAGAATGCCACATCCAATCTTCCTCGCATAGATAAATCAAAGACCTCCGCAAGCGGGAAATATGAGCATGATTGTTCTAACAATTCTTTGCCGGCGCTTGTATATTTTTGCAATTTTCGAGGAATTGGATCAACACCTCCCGGAATATTTAGATGCACCGCGCCTGGTGCTTGTAATTGTTTCGCTAACATAACTGCCACCATTGGCATATGAGAGGAGACCCCATGAAATACCGTATCATTATTATGAATGAATCTTGCCATAACACACACCATAATATCACTCACTCTATAGTTTTCTTTCTTCTGATTATTCATTACGTACATTCTGGCTCCTCCTACTTTTTGTAATCTATCCTTTCATACACTTCCAAATATCTTTGTAGCTCTTTTTTATTTTGCAATACCTTAAATTCATCCAAAGTTTTTCGATCAATGTCATACAACGGAAGACACGAACATGGCATTGCGCCCTTTCCTACCTTCACCACTGCATCTACCATAAAATGTGGAATCTGTGCCTTATTCGTTGCAAAGGAGAATTTTTGTTCTGGTACTATTTTTTCCGCTGAAATAATAACATGTTTTGCTGCTCGTGACATTAAGATATCATCAAACAACGGCCCTTCTATGTATGCATTACCATTCACATCTGCCTCGTTAACATGAATCACCGCATAATCTGGACAAATTGCTTTTACAACCGTCACTTGCTCCCTAGTAAAAGGGTCCTCTATTCTTACAAAATAATCATTTACATCTATCAAGTCACTTATTTGTAATCCCTTGACAGGCATAAAGCCCACACCAATGCTCGCAGCTCTAAGTGCTGATATCACCGTATAGCAAGCATGTTCATTCCCTTTTACACTTCCACTTTGTACTGCTTTTCTATAATGTGCAGCTAATCCATACTCCGTTTCGTAGCTTATAAATCCTGCATCTACACTATATACACACTCACCCAAGCACAACATGTCAACATCCATACCACCTGCTGTCTTTATAATTTTCAAATCCTTTTTATCTTGCCGTATGATCTCACGAACGATAGCCATAGGTGCACGATGTAATACATTCCCTCCAATGGCAACTACATCACCACGACTAATTTTATTTACCGCTTGTGGTAACGTCACTAATTTACTCATTTCGCCTCTCCTATTTTCTCCTATGCCACCAATTACTTTGCCGCATTACATGCAATTTGAATTGCATCCCATACACCTGCGAATGGTGGTGCATAGATGAGATCTGTCATTCCAAGTTCCTCCGTTGTCATTCCTGCATGAATTGCTACAGCAAAAACATCTACTCTTAGAACCGCTCCCTTGTAACCACAGGTTTGTGCCCCTAATAGCTTCTTTGTATTCTTTTCATAGATGATCTTTATAGCAATTGGTGTAGGGTCTGGATAGTATGCTGGATGATCATATGCCTGAACGAGAACCGTCTTGTAATCTATTCCTCTATTTTTCGCTTCCATTTCACCCATACCGGTCCGACCAAGCTCTAAGTCGCAGACCTTAATTGCTGCTGAACCCAATGTACCCAAAAAGGACTCATCACCTCCAGCTATATTAACACCCGCAATCCTCCCGCACTTATTTGCAACTGTTCCAAGCGCTAAGAACATATCCTCTTTTAGACATTCGTTATACGATAATATACAGTCTCCTGCTGCATAAACATCTGGGATTGATGTTTCTAACTTTCGATTCACTATAATAGCCCCATTTTTAGCCATTTCAATCCCTGTATCTTTCAGAAATTGTGTGCTCGGCTTTACCCCCACTGCTACAATGCATAGGTCAGAGCGATAGCTCCCTTTGTCCGTCTCAATCTGTTCAATCACGAAATTTCCATGAAATCTCTGCACTTTTTCTCCTAGATGTAATTGTACCCCTTTGGCACGCAACTCCTCCGTTGCATATTGAGCCATTTCCTCATCAAAAGGTGTTAGGATTCTATCAGCCGCCTCCACAATACGAACATTCTTACCTAATCGCAAAAAAGCTTCTGCGCATTCAATGCCAATATATCCGCCACCGACTATTGTAATTTCCTTGACTTTATCAGATTTTGCATACTCCCTTAAAAAAATACCTTCTTCCATCGTCTTCAAAGAATGTACGCCCAACAAATCTATCCCTTCAAAGGGCGGCATCACCCCAGAGGCTCCTACTGCAATCATTAATTTGTCATATTCTTCCGAAATTTCTTTATCCCCTTTGATGTCATATACCTTTACTGTTTTTGTTTTCACATCCACATGTTTCACTTCATGATATAGATGGCATGTAATACCATTCTTTTCAAATTCCTCTTTTGTTCTTGCTATCATACGCCTATAATCATCATTGAAATCACCCACATAATATGGCAATCCACATGCCCCGTAAGATAGGAAACCGCCTTTTTCATATACTACGATTTCGGCATTAGAATCCATTCTTGCTATCTTAGATGCTGCCGACATACCAGCAGCAACACCACCAATAATAATTATTTTCATGTTATCCTCCAAAAGATTGTTTCTCTAATTTTTCTATCTGCCTTTTTGCTTCTCCCATTGCTTCCCTCGCACTCTTACTTCCGCTAAATGCATTTGCTATTTCCTGATACAAAAAGGAATTTTTTTCACCTGCATATTCTAAGTCCGGCAATACTACTGCATGCTCAAGCATTTTTAATTGACATTCATACCAAGGATATTTTTCTTTTCCTTTTATATAGTTACTTTCACGTACTGGAGCCCCACTATGTGCACCTGCTATTCGGTCTATTTCTGCAGATCTTAAATATTTCAAAAAGTGATTTGCAAGCTTTTTTTCTCTACTTTTTTCATTTATTCCAAAGGACCAAGTGACATTCCATGCCGTTGACAACGTAGCAAACCCCAGTTCTTCCTTGTCTAAACATTGGTCCTTATAAACAACTCCCATCTGGCCACTCCATGTAATTCCCATCGCCGCTTCTTTACTACGTAACTTTTCTGCAACTTCATAATTTCCATATGTATCTGTATCTTCAAATGCACATGATTTTAATGTGCAGTATTCTTCTAATCCTTGAATAATTTCCGGTCTATCACACTGAATCTTTTGACTATTGACATCATAAACATCCATACCATACATTCTTAAAAATGGTAATGCATCTGTAAATATCTCAGATGTATGTGCTTTCATCGCGATTTTATATCCATATGCCTTTAAACGTCTTGCAACTTCTACATATGTCTTCGGGGTTATCATATCCGGAAGAAGATTTCCAAGTACTTCCTTTATAATTCCTTTTCGATAAACAATCATATGACCATCGCAAAAAGATGGAGATAAATATTTTTTTTCTTTATATTTTATTTCTTTTATAATTGTTGGGAGCAAATCATCCTCTTCCATTTCCACTTCCGCGAGGTATCCAGACTCTATAAATTCCCGTTTCCACAAATGCCCCGCTACCATAACTACATCATATTCCGCATTCCCTCGAAATGCTTCTAACATTGTTGGATAATAAAGATCCCAAGGGACTACATCCATACAAACTTTATAAGGCAATTGTTCCAAGATCCCCTTTGTTTTATCTACGTATACCATGACCGCCGGATCTTCTACCGCTAACACTTTTAGACTCTCTACATTCATTGCACATTACCCCTTTCATTATCTCGATTCAAAAACAGAGAAGAACTTCTCCTTCTCTGCCTTTGCCTCTTATCCCTGTGGTGGTGCATCTACAATTCCAACGATATATGCATCAATAGGTGCATTTCTATCTAACGCGTACTGTGTTGTATTATCAGTCGTAATAAGGACTAATTCTCCAATACCTGCACCGATTGTATCTGCAGCTACAATGATCTTAGATGTATCACCATAATATGGTTCAACAAGCAATAACTTGAATCCAACTAAATTACTACACTTTCTTGTTGAAACAATATTTCCTTTTACCGTCCCTAATATCATATCGGTCTCTCCTTTGCTACAAATACTATCTTTTTATAATACGCACCATTTGTCCTTGTTTTAATAAAAAAGCATTACTATCGTCCACATCTACATGTAAGTCAAGCCTTGAGGAATCGCTAACTCTCACCGTTACGTTGCCCATAACCCCGGACTTTGGCCCTTCTATTTCGGCTTGAACCTTTTCACCATCCATAACTCCGTACCACTTTGCATCCTCCGGCGTCATATGCACATGCCGATCAGCTACAATAACACCATCTGTTAATGTAATTTCACCTGCCGGACCTTTCAGCCTAATTCCCGGTGTTCCCTGCAGATCCCCAGACGTTCTTACTGGTGCAGTAATTCCTAATACCCTTCCATCCGAGCTGGAAATTTCCACTTGCGTCTGACTTCTTTCTGGTCCCAGAACTCTCACTTTTTGAATGCATCCTTTATGACCAATGATCTCCACTGTCTCTACCGCCGCAAATTGCCCCGGTTGGCTCAAAGTTTTAAAATAGGTAAGTCGGTAACCTCTTCCAAATAATTGATACACATCTTCCTTGGTCAGATGAACATGACGAGCAGAGATACCTATTGGTACTGCATATGGATTTTGTTCCAGTTCACTAATCATATTTACTGCTAATTCCGTTATGTACTCTATGCTTTTTTCTAACTCCATACGCCCTGTCACCTCATTCCTTTCCGTCTATCTATTTTCCTTATGTTACTTTAAGAAAGGAAGCATCGAACTCACATGACCATGTGGTCTTGGAATCACATGAACTGCTACTAATTCTCCGAGTCTAGATGCCACTTCTTGACCAGATTCTACAGCTGCCTTTACCGCTCCTACATCCCCTTGCACCATTATCGTCACAAGACCAGACCCTATTTTCTCTGTGCCAATCAATTCTACATTTGCCGCTTTCAACATTGCATCTGCAGCTTCAACAGACGCTATCAATCCTCTTGTTTCAATCATTCCTAATGCATGCATAACAGTCTCCTTTTTTTCTACCATGGAAGTTGTTGCCACTTTTACTTTTGTTTCAGCCATTTTTTCCTCCTAATACTCTGCCAGCTTTTCCTCTAACAGATTCATGAGTTTTACTACCTCTGGATGCGGATTACTGATGGTAACTGCAACCTTTACATTTTCTTTTCCTACTTTACCAACAGACAATTTTGCCGCTTCAATCGCTGCATTAACATCTGATGTTTTGCCAGTTACAACCGTATGTACCATACGACCTCCAAGCTTTTTATGACAGCTGGCCAATTCCACATTCGAGGCCTTTAACATCTCATCTAATACAACAACTGAATTTGAATAATAATTCACCTCAACTACCCCAATCGAATTCAAATTCATTGTTCTCACACCTATCTACTATTTAATTGCTGGAAGAATCTTTGCTACATCTAAATGAGGTCTTGGAATTACATGAACCGCTACAAGTTCTCCTAATCTAGATGCCGCTTCCTGGCCTGATTCTGTAGCCGCCTTTACTGCTCCAACTTCTCCTTTTACAATAACCGTTACTAATCCAGAACCTATCTTTTCTGTACCTACCAATTCTACATCTGCTGCTTTAAGCATTGCATCTGCCGCCTCAATAGATGCTGTTAACCCTCTTGTTTCAATCATTCCTATTGCTGACATAATTTTCTACCTCCTAGAATTAAAGTTTACTTTTGTTATTCTTGCTAATTTCTCAGTTCCTTCGTACGGCCCTTCTATAATTGCCGTAATTACTTCATGTTCTTGATTTATTTGCAAAGCTGCCCTTTTGGCAACATCTGCCGCTATGTTCACTTGCGTAATATCCCCCTCGAATTTGACCTGTGCTGTTAATGGTATAAATGCACTTGTATCCTTGGGATTAATCGTGTCTACACCTAATATTTTTATATCCGTTGCTTTACAAGCTTTATCCATCGCATACAATAATGCTCCATAGCCAGCGCACTCTAAAAATCCAATTGCCATCTTCATACCACCTTAGTTAAACGATTCTAAATCCACCATCTGCTAACATACATCTTCTATTTCTTGTAAAGGACTTTGCACAAGTAATTCCTTCTCCCGTCGGTCCTGCAATTGTCATAGTTGCATAACCATTACCTCCAATTCCGACTCCTTTTAGAGTAGCACCATTTTTTACAAAAATAGTCGTCTCTATCTTCCGAGCAAATTTAGTCATATTATCTACATTTTTAGAGAACATGGATGCAGTATGTCTGTTTCCCGTCTCGGCTACATATGCACCTTGCACAGCCTCATCAAAGGATTTACAACGAACAATTGGTAGTATAGGCATTAATTGTTCTACCAAAACAAAAGGATGGTCCGCTGGCGTTTCACAAAGAAGTAGCCTTACTTCTGGTTTATGTACTCCAATCTGTTCCAACATCTTCGAAGCGTCTTTTCCAACCCATTTTTTATTCACTCGATATCCCTTTTCATCATTCAAAAGTACAAGTGTGGTGATTTGTTCGAGTTCCTTTGGATTTAGCAAATACGCCCCTTCTTCTACCATCCTATTTACCAATTGACTTGCAACTGCTTCCATAACAAACACTTCTTTTTCTGCCAAGCAGAGCAAATTATTATCAAAGGAAGCTCCTCGATAAATTTCCTTTGCTGCTAATTCTATATCAGCAGTATCGTCTACAACTACCGGTGGATTACCTGCCCCTGCTCCAATGGTTTTTTTCCCAGATCTCAATAATGCATTAACCATTGGCATTCCCCCGGTTCCAACCATCAGCCTAACTTTAGGACTTTGGGAAATCTTCTCTACATTTTCCATAGTTGGTTCTTTTGTCATGGTAATCAAATCTTGTGGTCCACCATTTTCTACAATAGTCCTATTTAGAAGTTGTAAGCAATATGCACATACCTTCTTCGCAGATGGGTGTACATTAAAAATAACGGAATTACCACCAGCAATCATGCTAATTGTATTATTGATAATCGTCTCCGTAGGATTTGTCACAGGAGTAATGGCTCCTATAAGGCCAAATGGAGCATATTCTTCCAACATCAGCCCTGCATCTCCCGATATAGCATTTGTGGTTAGACATTCTGTGCCCGGCGTATTATTGATAACTGCCAGGTTTTTCTCTACCTTGTCCTCATACCTGCCCATACCACTTTCATCCACGATCATACGTGCAAATTCTTCTACATGTTCTCTTGATACTTTTCGAATTGCTTCTATAATTCTATTCCTATCTTCTACTGTACAACTGTTTAAATATCTCTTTTGTGCTTCATATGCTGCATGAATGGCATCCTCAACTTTTTCATACACCCCATAATTTCCCGAAGAACTATCGGCATTTTCTACGCTTCCAGCATCATTATGAATCTTGCTTAAATCAATATTCTTTAACACTTGCTGTACAATTAACTCGACCTCTTTTGAATCCAATATCATCATCCCCCTAACGCAATTGTTCTGTCACTCTACGAACGACCTCTTCTATAATAGCCGCCTTTGTCTTTGCTGGTTCTGCTGGAGATGAAATACTTCCACATCCACAAGAAATGCTATCTGCATTTGGCTTTACCAAAGGTGTCACACCTTTTAGTCCCTCTATCTTTCCAGTGTTACCACCTACTACTACATCTTCAGTATTCGTAGCTTGTGTTGCACATGGTGGTGCACCTCCACCCACGATTCCCAGCTTTTGTCGAATTCCAAGAAGCTCATTTACCTGCCCACACGACAATTCATTTTGCTTGCCTATTATATTGCCGGTATACATTAAAATCATTGCATAATATTCAATGGATTCCAAACGATAATACGCTTGATATACGTCCGATCCCCAGCTTAAAGCCCCATGATTTGCTAATAATACACCGTTATAGTCTTTGCAAAATGGTGCGATAGAATCCGGAACCTCCTGTGTACCTGGTGTTGCATATTTTGCCACTGGTACAGATCCCAATTGTACAACCGCTTCTGGAAGTACAGCCTTATCAAGGCTGATTCCAGCAATAGCAAACGAAGTTGCTACTGGAGGATGTGCATGCGTCACTGCATTTACATCTGGATTTTCCTGATATACTCTCAAATGCATCTTAACCTCTGACGACGGTTTACGTGCCCCCATTAATATTTTTCCATCCAAGGTCATTTTCACCAACATGTCTTGTGTCATATATCCTTTTGACACTCCCGTACAAGTAGTCCATATGGTATCCGGACCAACTTTGCAGCTTATATTTCCATCATTTGCTGCAACAAAACCTCTATTGTACATCCTTTGACCTACATCTATAATTGCTTTTTTTGCCTCAAAATCAGTCATATATTTTATACCCTTTATGGTTACCATCCGATTCACCTCTTTCTTTATTCCTTATATTAATAATATTATACTTTTATTGTTGTTTTGTCAATGTTTCTTGTTGTTTTATTTTTATTGTTTTTATATTTGTATCTGTTTATGTTGTTTTCTCTTTTTATCTATTGATTTTTCCTTGAATAATGATATAATTATAGTAACTAAATGTTGTTTTAACCTTTCTAATACTATAATCATGTAAGGAGATACTATATGTTAGCAATAACAAGAAAAAACAAAATAAAAGATATCATAACAGAGCGAAAAAGTATTACCGTCACAGAACTCTCCAAACAATTTGAAGTAACTGAAGAAACCATTCGCCGCGACCTTAAGACATTAGAAGATGAAAATTTTCTCACACGAACCTACGGTGGAGCCTTTATCCAATCTGGTGTTGAAAATAACGTTACCTTAGCTATTCGTGAAGTTGCCTATACAGAAAGCAAAGAGATCATTGCTAATCAATGCCGCCAACTTATCAACAATGGAGATTCGATCTTTCTGGATGCCTCTACCACAGCGTTATTTGTTGCAAAAGCCATTCGCGATATGCGTTTAACGGTGGTCACGAATTCCTTATTAATACTTGATCAACTGGCAGATTGCGAAAATATCAGACTCGTCAGTATTGGCGGTACTCTTTCTAGAGATTATAAAGCCTTCAATGGAAATACCGCAGTGCAATCACTCAAAAACTATTTTGTAGACAAATGCTTTATGTCTTGCCGTTCTCTTTGTATCGACAACGGTGTCACAGATTCAACAGAAGGATTAGCAGCTGTCCGGCACGCACTGATTGAACACAGCAATGCATTATATATTATTGCAGACTATTCCAAATTCGACCGTACTTCGTTTCTGCACATCTGTGGTTTTGATGTTGTAACTGGTATTATAACTGATCGTCCACTTTCTGAAGATTGGAGAAATATTCTTCGCAAAAATAACACCACTTTATATGATGGACAATAATTACTTTCCAAAAAGAGAGCCGATAGAAATCGGCTCTCTTTTTATGAACTACTTCGCTTTGTTCGCTAAAGCTTCTTTCTTCTTTTGGAATATTTCTTTTAAAGACTGTGTATATGGTGGTCTAGCAATGCCATATTCGGTTATAATTCCAGCAATCAAATCATGGTCTGTTACATCAAAGCATGGATTAAACACTTTCACTCCCTCTGGTGCCATCCGTTCCTTATACCACATTTCCGTAATTTCTTCCGCCGGTCTTTCTTCTATATGAATCTCTTCGCCCGTAAGGGTCTCCAGATCAATCGTTGAAGTAGGTGCACAAATATATACAGGAACATCATATCTATTTGCTACTGTTGCAACAACCGATGTGCCAACCTTATTTGCGGTATCTCCATTCGCCGCTACCCGATCACAACCTACAAATACAGCATCTACCCATCCCTTTTTCATTACAGTTGCAGACATATTATCACAAATCAGTGTAACATCCATACCCGATTCTTGTAACTCAAATGCAGTTAACCTTGCGCCTTGAAGAAGCGGTCTAGTCTCATCTGCAAAAATGCGAAAATCATATCCCCTTTCCTGTCCCAAGTACATCGGAGCTGTTGCTGTTCCGTACTTTACAGTCGCTAATTTACCAGCATTACAATGTGTCAACAATCCATCACCTGGCTTCATAAGTGATAATCCATTTTCACCAATTTGCGTGCAAACCCATACATCTTCATCATGAATTGCAATCGCTTCTCTATGTAATATTTCTTTTATTTCTTCTACGCTTTTATCTAAATTTTGCTTTGCAATATCATCCATTCTATTCAATGCCCAGAATAAATTTACTGCTGTTGGACGTGCCGTAGCTAAGTAGTCCTTTGCTTTGATAAATTCTTTATAAAACTCCTCGCTTGTATCTGCGTGAATTGCCTTTGCTGCAAGATAAATCCCAATCGCAGCCGCAACACCAATAGCAGGTGCTCCTCGCACTTGCAATAAGTAGATCGCTCTCCAAATATCTTCCTGTTCTGTTAGTTCTAAAATCTCCGTCTTATATGGTAATTTTGTCTGATCAATAATGACAAGTGCACTCTTTTCGTCATTTAGAGCTACTGTCTCATAATCTAGAATTGTTTTCTTTTCTGCCATGATATTTCTCCTTTTTAAGTCCTTCTCACTTTCCACATTTAAAACTTAGCAATTACTTCTTCTATCGCTTTTCTATAAGCAGCCCCACTAATAAAGCTTTTCCGATTCATAATGTAATTCTTTGCCAGTGTTAACACTATTTTTTCAGCTCTTGCACGTTTCTTTTCACATGTTATAGATGTAATATCTTTCACATTTGCCATTCCAACCGTACGTCTAATAGATTCGAAGCCAGCAACTGCCGCTGTATCCCATAGCACAGTTCCTAAATACCACTCCATAAAACCAGCTGTCTTAGCCATCTCATCTGTTACATTTTCTTGATATGATACTTTAAACTTTTCAATAAACTTATCAATGATTTCTTCTATTGTATCTAACACCCAGTTACAGAATTTTTCTTTTTCTGTTTCGTCTTCTATCATCGCATCTCCATTGCACCATGCAAAAAACATATTCGCAATGACATTTCCAATGTCGTAACCCATTGGACCATAGAATGCGAACTCAGGATCAAATACATAAGTATGCTCTTGATTAATAAAGATAGACCCTGTATGCAAGTCTCCGTGAATCAAGGATTGTGCATTGTTCATAAAATCAAACTTACACTTGGCAGCTTCTAAATGAAGTGCCTGATCCTCATAGAGTTCTTTTTGAACAAATTCAGCATTGGCTGGAAATACATTATTTCTATTATTGTAGTCTAAAAATGGTTCACTATAAACTAAATCTTCACTTATTTCACACAAATCTGGATTGATAAAACTTTTCACATTTTCTTTCTTCTCTTTATGATTCATTACAATATCCGTTGTTAATAGTAAAGAGTTTACCAAAAATGTACTAATATGTTCTGCAAATAATGGATACGTTTCATGGGCAATCAAACCAGTTCTCATCATAGTATGTCCAATCATATCTTGCATTAACATGGCACACATAGTCTTATCATACATATACACTTCTGGCACTAATCCTGGAGCATATTTTCCCTGAATCCCAAGAATTTTCGCCTCAATTCTTCCTCGGTCAGTAGAAAGTTTCATCTCCTCTGAAATGCGAAGAGCCTCTCCCGCTTGCTTTACTATAATTGTTTTACCTGTATCTGTATCTTTTACACGAAATACATAATTAAGATTCCCATCTCCTATTTCTTTACATTCAAGAGTTGCCTTTTCAGGAAAAAAGTTCAATTTCTCCTGCACATATTGCGCAACATCTTCCGTTTTCATTAAAAAATAACTATCGAACCGTGACATAACCTTCTTCTCCTTTCAACATCAGACCATATTTCCCATTTTATTTATTCTTATTATAATAAGTCATTGCCAATGCGATGGCTAATACTAATCCTTTTACAATGTTCATTGCGTAGTAAGGTACGGCCATCATAATTAATCCGTTTTCAAGAATACCAACAAGAATAGCTCCAACTAAAGTTCCTATTGCATTTGCCTTACCAGCACCCATAACAGAAAAGCCTATATAAGCTGCCGCAACGGATGGCATAAGATATGCATCGCCCGCACTAACCTGTGCAGTACCAACACGAGCAGCTAAACAAATTCCACCTAAAGCTGCAAATCCCGCTGACAAAAAGTACGCTAGTATTTTATATTTCGCTACTGGGATACCTGATAACTTTGCGGCTTCTGGATTACCACCTACAGCATACATATATCTGCCATGTTTTGTATATCCTAAGAAGAAAACTGCAAAAGCTACTACACACAACATAAGAATAATCAACCATGGCTCAGCTCCTAGTGCTCGAAATGCTTTCGGCACCAGTCCTGGTGCTTGTGTACCGTCTGGTCTTGTCATACGTTCTGTAATCGCACCACCATTCGAATAGGTCAATGCAACACCTTGAAACATGAACATCACAGATAATGCTGCAACCATATCTGGAATTTTTAATTTTACAATTAAAATAGAGTTCACAACTGCAATAGATAAACATACTAGCACCGTTAGGAAAATTGAAACTCCAATATTTAAATTGTACCATACAAACATTGTCATAATAAATGTATCTGCCAAATTTGCACAAGCTCCAATTGATAAATCCATACCATCTACGGAAAGTGCATATGTAAGTCCAATGGAAATAATAGCTGTAATTGAAATTGATCTTAGAATCGTAATCATATTCTTCGTGGTTAAGAACATGCTTCCACCAACGCTAGAATCCCAATTTCCAAAAGTAAATATAATAAATAGTATAAATATTGTAACGATTGTTCCCCATCTTGTAATAAAGCTGGAAACATTTAATTTTCTTTTTTTCATTGCCTCTTGGCTCATCTTATTTACCTCCTGTTGAATAATAGAGCAATTCTTTTTCATTTGTCTTCGATACTTCTAATTCTTTTGCCACCTTTCCATCGTACATAACATATACTCTATCGCAGATGCTAAGTATTTCCGTAAACTCGCAAGTAGCATAGATTGCTCCCTTTCCTTGTGCTGCCAATTTTTCTATCAATTCATACATATCCCTTTTCGCACCGACGTCTATCCCTTTTGTCGGTTCATCAAAAATATATACTTCCGCTTCTGAATTTAACCATTTTCCTACTACAACCTTTTGCTGATTTCCACCTGACAATAGTGCCACTGTTTGATTTTCAGATGGTGTTTTGATTCCTAACCCTTTGATCATCTCTCGGGCATCAGCTTTTTCTTTCTTTCGATTAACTACTGATAGCGCATTTGTATACTTTTTCATAGCTGCTACAGAGATATTGGCATATACAGGATCTGTTACCAAGACACCCTCTTTACGTCTTTCCTCTGGTACAAGTGCAAGACCATTTTTCACAGCATGTTCTGGGTTTTTACACTTCAAATCTTTACCATTCAACTTTATCTTACCAGTATGTTGATAGGAGCCAAACAAAGTTTTGCACAATTCCGTCTTTCCAGCTCCCACAAGTCCAGCTACTCCCACAATTTCGCCTTTACGAACTGTAATGTTAATATCTGTAACTTTTCCGTCTTTTTCTGTAAGATTTTCTATTTCAAGTAATGGGGCACCAATTTCACAAGATTTTTTTTCATAAACATCCTCAAACTTGCGCCCTAACATATATTCGACAATCGTATTGGCCTCTAACTCTTTCGTCAATGCCATGCTGTCAACCAATTTCCCATCCCTCATAATGGTAATCCATTCACAGATCTGATATAATTCATTCAATCTATGAGAAATGAACACAATACCTACATTCTCTTTTGCTAAATCACGTACAACTCTAAATAATTCTTCCGTTTCAGAATTAGAAAGAGGAGCTGTAGGTTCATCTAAAATTAAAAATTTACATTTTTCCACTACGCATCTTGCAATTAGCACCATCTGTTTTTGAGCTAACGTCAAATCCGATGCTAATGTATTTACATCCACCGTTACATTTAATTTATCTAGAACCTCTTTTGCACTTTTTTTAATTTCTTTCCAATTAACAACTTGCTTTTTCCCCATTCTATTGACCAGTGTATTGAACATTACATTTTCTGCTACTGATAGATAAGGGATAAGCGCGGTATCTACTTCTTGGTATACAATTTCTATGCCCAAATTTTTTGCATCTTTTGGGGAACGGATTTCTACCGATTCCCCATCTAGATATATTTGTCCTGTATAGTGCGTATTGGCGCCAGCAAGCACTTTCATAAGTGTTGACTTACCAGCTCCATTCGCACCAACGAGTGCATGAATTGTACCACTTGTTAAGCTGAAATCAACTCCATCTAATGCCTTTACACCAGGGAATTCTATTGCTATATTTTTCATTTCAAGTTTTAATTCATTCATGGCACCTCATCCTTATTCTTTTATCATTTTTTAAGTTCCAATAGCTACCTTTTATTTTGCATATAATGCTTGCAGTTCTTCTGTATAAAGAGCACCCTCTGGATCTGATGCATCTCCCCAACCTTCAATGATGTCACCTAAGTCTTCCATAGTAGTTCCATCCTTCAGTTCTGAAGTTAAAATGTTATTTGCAGTTAAGTTGAAATATTCTGGTGTTTCTTTATCAGCCAACTTTAATGCAACTAATCTCATATCAACAATACCAATTAATTTTGGATCTACTGCTGCAGTTGATTTCCAAACATCTTTATTTTCAAGCATTAATTGAATATCATCATTTGAAACATCAATGGTGTACATTGGAATGTCTGTACGTCCTGCATCGTTTAATGCTTGTAAAACACCTTTCGCCAATTCATCGTAGCATCCCCAGATTGCATCTACATCGCCTTCTTTAATCGTAGGTAAGATTGCTTCTGTTTTTGTTGTCATATCTCCACGAGCATTTGCTGAATCTGAAGGAGAAATTGTTTGTACTGTTTTAATCTTTCCTTCTTCTTCTAATTTTGTATAAACCACATTACGTCTATCAAGTGGTGGAACTCCAGGTCCCATGAATGTTTTCAATACTTTAATTGGATATTTACCACCATTTGCATCGAACTCATCCATCATAGCTCCTAATGATAATTCTGCCAATGCATTATCATCTTGTGCCGTTGATGTACATCCTTCTAGTAATTTACCTTCTGCATCTCCACCTTCAAATGGCATCGTATCAAATGTAACTACTTTCATACCTTTCTCAACTGCTGGCAGCAGCATGTCATAAGAGTATGATAATTGACCGTGTGATACTACAATTGCATCGTACCCTTTAGAAATAACTTGTGCTACCGTTTCCTGACACTTTGCATCGTCACCATCTGTTACAAATGTATCAACTGAAAATCCAAATTTTTCGCCCTCTTCTACACATCCAGCCAAAAACTGTTGTGTATGATCCCCATTAGCTAAATTTCGAACTACAGCTACTTTTTTCCCTGCAAGAGGTCCTTCTGCATCTGACGCAGCCTCCGTCTTTGTATCTTTAGAATCATCTGATGATGCAGCTTTTTTATCCCCGCATCCAACTAGCATTGTCCCCACTACGGCAACACATAACAAAACGCTTAACACTTTCTTTTTCATGAACATATCCTCCTTTTTCTTTGTTTTGTGCATATTGAACAAAAGTTTTATTTTCTTTTGTTTTGTTATAGCCAAATTGTAACACGTCATGTTGTTTATTGCAAGTTTTTTCTTTGTTGTTTTTGTTTTTTATGTTGTTTTATTTCTGTTTTATGTCGTTTTATATATTGTTTTTTTATAAATAGGTTGATTTTCCATGATATTTTCTATGTATTTTTTTATTTTATTGGTTTTAATTGGCTTTTCAACTCATTTAAAGCTTACTTTGTTTTGATTCTTTCATGAATTCCATGTTAAAAGGCAATGAAAAAACAAAAAAGGAATCTTAACATCTATCATGTTAAGATTCCTTTTTTTCATGGTTGTATCACTATGTACAGTAGCGTAGAAACATGGCCTCCTACACTAATTTATAAAAGATAATTAGGTAACTCTGACCCAACCGATACGTTTTCCTCTTGTTCTAATTTCATTTCCGCATCAGTTACAACTTCTTCTTGCGATTCTATTATTTCTTCCGCCAGCTTCTGATTCTGTTCCTTTGATATCCTTGAAACTCTTTGAAGGCTTTGTCTACCTACCGACATACGTTTTAACCTCCTTTGCAAGTGCCATGTATTCTTTTGCACTTCTACTAGTTTTTTTATATGCAATAACCGGCTCACTATGATCTTGTGCCCATTCAACAGTGCTATCTACGCGAATACAAGAACGAAAAACTTTTATATCTTGTAAATCGGTTAATGTTTCCATCGTTTGTTTAAAATAGCTTTTTCTCGTATCAACCTTCGTCACCACAATTCCCATAACTCGAAGTTGATTAGCAATTTGACTTGCCTTTTCCAAATATTCAAACATATTTGCAAGCCCAAATAACCCCCATGGACTTGCTTCAACTGGAATAACAGCATAGTCTGAGGCAACTAATATATTCATCACCCAGCCCCCAAGTGTCGGTGGTGCATCAATCAATATATAATCATACAGATTCAAACGTTTTATTTCCTGCATACATTTTTTTAAAATACAGTCTCTATTATGTTTTGAAAACAATTCATATTCTATAGAGCTCATTAAGGTAGAAGAAGGTATTATATCTACGTTTTCATATTTGGTATGTAAGATATAGTCTTGTAAATTTTCTTCTTTTTTAATTCCTTCAAAGACTGTTTTAGACTTTCTTACTATCTCCAGTACTTGACCCTCTTCAAAAAAGGACAATGTGAGATTCAATTGCATATCACCATCTATAAAAAGTACTTTATGCCCAAGCTGAGCTAATCCATACCCCACATTCGAACATGTTGTTGATTTTCCGCTCCCACCTTTATTATTGACGAAGCAAATTACTTTTGTTTGTTCCATATGACTTCACCCTATACTACATTTCTCAAATTTTATTCAAATATTACGCCTTTATTATATTTAATAACATTAGAAAGTGCAAGTATTTTATCTGCTTGCGATTAAGCTTTAAATATCTGAATCTCAAAAGAATCACGTATGGCAACTCTTGCATCTTCTTTATGCTTCAACACTCCCGACTGTATCATTTGAGCTACAATATTTCCAATTGCGGTTGCTTCTGTTGGGCCTACATGTACTTCTTTCCCAGTAGCTTTTGCAGTAAGTTGATTCAAATACTCTGCATTACCTCCACCTCCAACAATGTGTATCCGTTGATATGTTCTATTTGTTGATTGCTCAATCCCTTGAATCGTTCTATGATAGCATTCTGCCAAGCTTGCATATACAACTGTTGCAATTTCCCCCACTGTTTTAGGTACCTGTTGTTTTGTTTTTTCACAGTATGCCTGTATGGCTTCTATCATATTATCCGGGGCCATAAAGCAATCATCTGTTACTTCCACCCTAGAAGGAAATCCTTTTTCTTTTTCTGCTTCTGCACAAATTTGAGCAAAACTATATTGGTCGTCCAAGCAATGTCGAACGGATTGAATCATCCACAATCCCATAATATTTCTTAAATAACAAAATTTCCCTTCGTATCCTCCTTCATTCGTAAAATGATTATTCCTGCTAGTTTCCGAACAGTCTGCCTGTACTCTTTCAATCCCAAGTAATGACCATGTTCCTGAACTAATATATACAAAATCATCATCATTAGCCGGTACGGCAAGAATGGCTGATTGCGTATCATGGGTGCATGGTAGTACAATTTCCATATTAAAACCGAGCTCCTCCACCAATTCGGGACGCAGATACCCCAGACTCTCTCCCGGCATAGTAATTGACTGGAAAATATCTTTTTTGAATCCCAATTTTTCTATCAAATCATAATCCCAGTTCTTTGTATCCACATTGATCAATTGGGACGTTGTAGCTTCTGTATATTCATTTGTTTTTTTACCGGTTAAAAGAAAATGAAAAAAATCAGGAACAAATAACAGTGTTTTGGCATCCTTTATCTGATTTGGAGTCTTTTTGCTTATGGCCATTAGTTGAAAAATCGTGTTAAACATCATTTTTTCTATACCAGTTTTTTCATAGATTGTAACTTCCGGAATAATTTGATAGATTTCTTTATCCATCCCTTCCGTACGCGCATCTCTATACCCCACCATATTTCCTATTACTTTATCATCTTCATCCAACAAAACAAAATCTACACCCCATGTATCTATCCCCATGCTCTTAGGAATCTTCCCAATCTCTTTGCATCTTTGAATGCCTCGTTTAATATGCGAAAATAATGCTTGATAATCCCAGCAAAGCTGACCATCTATTTCCTTCATCCCGTTCTCAAATCGATAAACCTCTTCTAACACTATTTTCCCATTTTCCATACTTCCAATTATATGACGTCCACTAGATGCACCAATGTCAACTGCTAAGTAATAATCTTGCATAATATGCCTCCTATAATATATTTTTATCTACGCTACATACAATCAATTTTTTATTGACCTAAAAAGTATCGCCTCTAACTAAAATCAGTTGTCAGCGATACTTTTTCTTAAATCATGAATTAATCATATAAATTTGGAGCAATGTCATCATCTTTCATATTATCTGCGTTATACCACTGTGCACCAGTATCAACATCTTCTACTTTTTCACCTTTTGCTGCTGCTACACAAAGTTCCACTGTCTTACGACCAATTGATAATGGATCTTGCGTTACAGCACCAAATAAAGTTCCATCTTCAACTGCACCTTTTATTACCTTGCCAGAGTCAAATGCAACACCTACAATCGTTCCATCTTTCCCAAGTTTCTTTAAGTTTGAATTTGCATTTACTAATGCTTCGCCTGAATGCTGATTTGATGCATAAATGGCAATTGTATCCGCTTTATTCATAAGATTTTGACCATCAATTGCAGATGCCTCAGCTGTTACTGCCGATGGAACTGCAACATCAATTACAACATCTGCGCCGCTTGTTTTCTCTGCTTTTGAATCCGTTACATACTTATCATTTCCTTCTACTGAAACAGTCTTCCCATCAGCTTTTACAAGCTCAGCAATTTTATCTATAAATCCAAGTCCTCGATTTACAATTGATTCTGAAGTAGCATCTTGACCCATAACTCCAATTCTTACTCCACCTTTTGCAACCTTATCTTTAATTTCTGGATATAAATTTTCTGCTGCTAATTCTCCTGCTTTGTAATTATCTGTAGAAGCATTTGCAACAATCGCACCTTCCGGTGCACCTGGAACCCCTGAGTCAAATCCTACAATTGGAATTCCTTCACTTTGAGCTTTTTTAATACCATCAAGACACGCTTCTGTATCAAGTGCTGCAAGACCAATTGCTGCCGGCTTTTTGTTAATTGCATTATTCAACATCTGTACTTGATCCGCAATATCCGATTCTGTATTCGGACCAACAAAGTTAATAGTAGCACCCGCTTCTTTTGCTGCTTCTTCAGCCCCTTGAAGCACCGCTTGCCAGAATTGATGTTGAAACCCTTTGGAGACTATCTCAATATTCAAATCCCCTGATTTTTCACTTTTGTCAGTTCCTTCTTCTGTCTTTGTGTCATCTGTTTTTTTCTCTTCTTTGGTTCCACATCCTACCACCATGGCTGCCACCATTGATACACAAAGAATCACACTAATAAGTTTCTTTTTCATTCTTTACCCTCCTTGAGTTTGTTTTCTATATGTGAACCGCATGTTGCGGAACATATTCTCTTTAATTTTTCTTTTTTCGGTTTATAACATCTGCAAATACTGCGACAATCAACACAATCCCTGTAATTAATTGTTGCCAATGTGGTTGAAGTCCAATAAATGGAAGCCCTGTCTTAAGTACTGACATAATAAACACACCAATCAAAGTACCAGCAATACTTCCAACACCACCACTCATAGAGGTACCACCTATTACTACACCTGCAATGGCATCTAATTCAAATCCTGCTCCTCCTCCTGGTAATAACGTAGAATATGTAGCAGCATATGACACCCCAGCAAGCCCTGCAAATGTCCCAGAAAAAATATAAGCTAACGTTTCCCATTTCACAACATTTACTCCAGACAATCTAGCAGCTTCTTTATTGCTTCCTAATGCCAAAATATAACGACCTGGTCGCGTTTTATTCAGAACAATTGCCATGATAATTGCTAAAACAATTAGCAGAATAAATCCTGTTGGTATGATGGTTGAACCATTATTTATTTTGAAAATATTTCTAAACCAACCACCTTCTTGCCCACTTTGTGGCCATGTTACGCTTTGTGCTTTTGTAATAATAGAACCAATTCCCTTTGAAATCATCATAGAACCCAATGATGCTATGAAAGGTGGCATTCCCATAATAGAAACCATCAGTCCATTAGCTAATCCAAATACGAAACCAATTAAAATTCCAATAATAATCCCAGCTGCTACAGGAACCCCTTTTGTAGTTACTAAATATCCTGATACTAATGAAGAACAAACTAGAACCGTACCAATTGATAAATCAATCCCACCTGTAATAATTACAAATGTAATTCCGATTGCCATCAAACCTATGTAATACGAAGCATCAAAAATACTTACAAATGTCGAATATTGTCTAAACGATGGGCTAGCAATACAAAAGAATGTAAACACTACTATGAGTGCCAAAATAGCAATTAATCTTTGTGTGCCAACCGCTTTTACAATTGCATTATTCGTAAAAGCATTTCCCTTTTTTTTATTGTTTTCCATTTTTCTTTCCCTCCATTAACCTCTATTTGTTGCTGCCTGCATAATAATCTCTTGACTTGCTTCTGAGATATCAATCTCACCAGTCTTTTTACCTTCGCACATAACAACAATTCTATCGCTCATTCTTAGAATCTCTGTCATTTCCGAAGAAATCATAATGATGGATTTGCCTTCAGCAACTAATTCATTCATCAAATGATAAATTTCACTCTTTGCACCAACGTCAATCCCTCTTGTCGGCTCATCAAAAATTAAAATATCGCAATCTCTAACTAACCATTTTGCAATTACAACTTTTTGCTGATTGCCACCTGATAAATTTACAACTGCTGTATTAACAGAAGGTGTTTTAGTTTTTAACGCATCTACATATTTTTTAGCCACTTCTGACTCTTTCGCTCTATTAATAAAAATACCCTTTGTGAACTTCTCTAGTGTTGCCATTGTGGAATTTTCTGCGACTGTTTTTTCTACGACAATCCCATACCTTTTCCTATCCTCTGACAGATAACCTATTCCTACATTAACTGCATCTTTTGGACTATTTATTTCCACTTTTTTATTATTAATATAAATTTCTCCACTATCCTTCTTATCAGCTCCAAATAATGCTCTGGCCATCTCCGTTCGTCCTGCTCCCATTAATCCAGAAAAGCCTAAAATCTCACCCTTATGTAATTCAAAACTTATATTTTTGACCATTTTACCAGCATTCAAATCTTCGACTTTCAAAACAACTGGAGCATCTTTTGCAACATTACTCTTTTCTTTTGGATTTTCATAAATTACACGACCAACCATCATATTTATAATGTCATCTTTTGTACTATCCTTTGTAATAATTGTTCCTACATACTCTCCATCACGCATGACGGTAACGCGGTCAGTGATAACTTTAATTTCATCCATTCTATGAGAGATATATACAATCCCTAATTGTTTTTTTCTCAAATCATTTATTATTTTAAAAAGTTCTTCAATCTCCGCTTCCGTAAGTGCTGCAGATGGTTCATCAAATATAATTACTTTTGCATCTTGAGATATTGCCTTTGCAATTTCACACATCTGTTGCTTTCCAACTGTTAAATTCCCCATGATTTCCGAAGGGTTAATATCAATATTAAGCTTTTCAAATAATTTTTTAGCCTCTTTATTCATCTGTGCATCATGAATGAATTTTCCGCTCATCATTTCTCTACCAATAAAAATATTTTGAGCCACAGTTAAATGATTCATCATATTTAATTCTTGATGCACAATCATAATTCCTGCTTGTTGAGCTTCTTTTGGTGTTTGAAATTCCACCTCTTTGCCTTCATAAACAATGCTTCCTATATCCTTCGAGTAAATCCCCGTAAGCACCTTCATCAACGTTGACTTACCAGCACCATTTTCACCCATGAGTGCATGAACCTCACCTTTTTTAACCTCCAGATTAACTTCCTTTAGGGCATGTACTCCTGGAAAAGATTTATCGATTCCTTTCATTGTTAAAATAACTTCGCTCACGCCTTCACCTTCCTATCTTCCTTTATAACTTTTTTCTCTTCAATCTGTAATCATTATATGTCCCATCGTTTATAATTTTAATGGAATATATTATAAAAAAAGGTTAAAAATTTACGATTGGTAAATTTTTAACCTTTTTTATTGTTTCTCTTGATTCCCTACAAACGGAAATAATAATTTCTGATTTTCCTCTGTGTATAAATTGTCCATATTAATCAACTTATATCCGGAATCCAACTCCTTTTTTACTTTTATATAATTTAACATTTTATAGGTTTGTTCGATTCCTAAATATCCCATATTGAATGGCTTTTGTATAATAACCCCTTGAATAATCCCCGCTTCCATTAGTTGAATTTCTTCAATAGAGCTATCGAATCCAACAACATCAACCTTACCTTTTAACTTTAAATCTCTCATGGCTCGTGCTGCACCCACGGCAGAATATTCGTTTAACCCGATAATCATATCCAAATCCGGATACTTTTCTAAAAGTTCCACCGAAAGCTGATATGCTTTACCAAATTGAGATCCGCAAAATACTACTTCTTGAATGCAAGACACTTTATCTCCGAGACCACTTCGTATTCCTGCTTCTCGGTCAATTGCAGTTGAAGCTCCCTTTACATGTCCAACAATTGCAACTTTAGCATGTGGTGATAACTTCGTTGCTGTGTATTCACCTAGTTTTTTCCCTGCCGCTACATTATCTGTTGCAATTACCAGATCCGCAATATCTTCATCCACAATAGAATCTATAAGGACCAATTTAATACCTGCTTTTTTTACTTCTTTCAACATATCTGTACTTTCTGTATAACTGCAAGGAGATACCAGCAGGGCATCTGGTTTTTGTTTCATTGCCCACTTTATAATTTGATTTTGGCCCTCAATATCCTCTTCTGATTTACCAGCTATTATTTGAAATTCAATTCCATACTCTTCTGCACCCATCTGAGCCCCAGCCATTAATGATGTCCAAAAATCATTATCCTCATCCTTACTTTTCGGAATAAAAATCATTTTATATTTTTGATGGCTTTGATAGACTTCTATCCCAAACAAACCACCTAAAAGTAAAACACTTGCTAAAATGATACACATTATTTTTTTTCTTTTATATAGCTTCTTCATTGGTTTCTCCACCTATTGGAATAATTATAGTCGCAGTTGTCCCTTCTTGTATGGCACTTTCATAAGTAATACCATATTTATTTCCATAATATAGCTGCAATCGCTTCTCTACATTATAGACGCCTACCCCATTGAATTTATAATTCACTTTACGTTTGTCAAATATGTGAGCCAATGCTTCCTCATCCATTCCCGCACCATCGTCTATGATTTTTATCACAACATCATCGCCACTTTTATATCCATGAATTTTCAAATTCCCCTTCGACTCCTTATACTTAATCCCATGATATATGGCATTTTCTACAATTGGTTGCAATACTAGTTTTATGATTTTCACGTCATAAACCTCTGGTTCCACTATTACTTCAAATTCTAATTTATCCTTATACCTCATTTTCTGAATGGTTAGATAACTTTTTACGTGATTCATTTCTTGATAAATCGTAACCAACTCATTATCATTACTGATGCTCTGTCTTAATAATTTTGCTAATGCAGAAGTCATTAAAACTACCTCTTCATTTTGTTTCCCTTCCGCCATCCATATAATAGAATCTAAAGTATTGTATAAAAAATGTGGATTTATTTGGGATTGAAGGGCTTTTAGCTCGCTCTTTCTTTTTTCTTTTTGTTCACGTATGTTCTCCTCCATCAAGTTCTGAATACGATGGGTCATAATATTAAATGAATTACTTAAACTTCCTATTTCATTTTCGGTCGTAATTTCAACATTAGCCTCTTGGAATTCTCCCTTCTCTACCTTGGACATAGAATCCTTTAAAACTCCAACTGGCTTTGTAATACCCGTTGCGATGATATTAGAAATTACAACTACTGTAAATAAAAGTACAATAGCAACTATAACGTACAATAATTGTGTTTGCCTGTTATTTTTAAGTAACTCTGAGGTGTATGCAGTTCCTACTACTGTCCAGCCTGTTTTTTTTGACGTCGACATGGTATAAAGCTTACTTTCACTTCCCTCATCGGAAATTAAGTATTGATCATCACATGCTAATATCTGATCTACAATTTCACTTTTCAAACCCCCATACATAAGCTGCTGCTGTGGGTGATAAATAATATTTCCCTTCTTATCTATAATGAATGTGTATCCTTTTTTTCCTATTTTATTATTATTACACAAATTACTAATGGCACTATAATTTAGATCAATGAAGACCATTCCTTCCCTTGCATTTGTATTATCATTAATAATCGCCCGGCTAAGAGTAATTACCCATTTATAGCTACTCTTTATTGCATTTTGCACATGCGAAGATGACAAAGCGATCCCATCTTCGGAATTCATCGCCGCCTGAAACCATTCCAGATCTTTAATATCTATATACTCACTTAATGTATCGCGGCCGTCATTTACAACGTATTTTCCGTGCTGAGACATGGCAGCTATATTATAGACGTCATCCCGGCTTTTCATAATCGTTTGAAATTGAGAAAGTATACGTGTCCTTTGATCTTGTTCTAAAGCTAATGGCTGTTTATCTTCAAATAAATAATTTTTCACATCATTATTTTTCACAATCATGGATGATATATTTTCCATATAGGTAATATAGGAATCTATATCATAATTCACCTGTTCAATCAGTTGCGATGTATAATCAATAGAATTTTCGAAAACTGTTTTCCTGGTATAATTCAATGCGATAAGCAAAAAAATCATGAAGGCTGTTACTGTTACTATCGAAAATGGAATCAGTATAGCACTTCGTATACTTTTAAATCTCCCCAGTATATTTTTTTGATCTCTATTCTTTCTCATCGCCGATTCTCCTTCGTGTATTCCGTTGGAGTTTTCCCCGTCATTTTCTTAAAAGACACACTAAAATAATGTGGATCACTAATCCCCACCCGATCAGCTATCTCATAATTTTTCAAAGTCGTTTGCTTTAAAAGTTCCTTTGCTTTCTCCATTCGAATATTGATTAAAACTTCCATAAATGTAGAACCTGTCACCTCTTTAAAAATGGCACTAAAATGACTGATACTAATATTTAAATAGGCACAAATACTATGCAAACTCAAATCGCAATTACTGTAATTCTTCTTTATATAATCCATTGCAAGGATTGCCTGCCTATGTCCACTGGAGTGATTCATATCACTCAGTCTCCCCATCGCTTCATGCGCATATTGAAGTACATCCCTATGTGCTTGTAAGTACGTTCTACTCCTTGCGATTTTCTTTAACATATAATTTCGCTGTTCCACATGTAATTCTAGATCTTCACCAACTTCAGCCAACGTATCACTTATAATTCGAAACAATTGTTGCAGATAAAAACAAGCACGATTTCTTGCAACTAATTTGTCTATCATTTGTTTTCTAACTCTTTCAAATAGTTCATCTAATTCTTTTTCATTTGCCGACTTTACAACGGTAGGTAATGCCTCAAGTTCTTGCTCTATATCGATATCCATATCTAAACAAGCTCTCAAATCTTCCATATCTAAAACTGTTTGCTCTCCTAGAATAAAACGATATCCCAGCGCATTGATCGCAGATTCATATGAGGTATGAAGAGCACTCACATCATCAACATAACTCCCCATACCACAAGATATGCTAAGCTTCATATGTGTTGAGATACTCCTTTGTATCTCCTCACACATACACCTTGCCAAGCCCTTCGTTTCCTTGGGCTTATTTGTCTTTACCAACAAACACACCCTATTATCACTTGTCTGAAATGCCCTTCCAATCTGATAAGAATGAATAATCTCATTACAAATATTTTCAACTACAAAAGCCATAAAGGCGCTCTCTTTTTTTAATGTTTCCTCTACATCAAACATTTCACAATATACATCTAACTCTACAACTACAATGCGATAATAGGCTGCTTCTAACTTTACACCAAGCATTTCTAATTCCTTTAAACACATCTTTGTTTCCTGTGTACCCATAGCCAAACGGGATAATGCTTTTGATATAATCATAGATTCATTCTTCTTATAAGTCGAATAAACTTGTCTCAAATGATCTATTGTTTGCTCTTTTTTTTGCCTCTCATCAAGCTTTCCCCTTAGCTCTACAAGCACATTTGACAACTCCATTGCTGTTACAGGTTTTAAAATATATTCTGCTACTTGATATTGTATTGCTTTTTTTGCATATTCAAATTCTTCGAATCCGCTAAAAATGATGATGGCTGTGTCCGGGTAATTATGAAATAAATATTTACTTAATTCCATCCCATCTACATAAGGCATACAAATATCTGTTAACACTACATCTATCGGATGTGTATCTACAAACTCCTTTGCTTCCTTTCCATTCTCGCAGTCTCCAACTAGTTCAAACCCTAGGCCATTCCAATTTATATTTGCACGAATTGCATCGCGTACTAACACTTCATCGTCAACCAATAAGACTTTGTACATACTTATCACCTTTCGTTTCTCATTCAAGAACTCTATCCGAATCTTCTATACTTATTATACCGAATTACTTCTCCCTTTTCCAGCATCTATTTCATTCAGAGTCTGCCATATAATAACAGTTTTTTTAAATTACTTTACGATAATTCCTTCTTCATCCCAAAGATCATGCCAATCCTTTGCGTGTTCCCATAAAAATACCTGACCTTTTACAAGCCGATTATTTCTTTCTAATGTTGCAATAGAAGCCATCTCCTCTTCCGTTAACAAATCTTCAGTCATTGCTTTTAAATTACTCACATACTCCATCTCTTTTACAGAAAAAGGAATTGGAATCTGCCCTCTTTGCATTGCCCATTTCAACGCTACTACTGCTGGATGAATTCCATGAGCCTTGGCAATTTTCTCCATTTCCGGTAATTGAATGTCTGCAATATCCTCTGGACAGATATCTCGCTCAGGTCTTCTTGGAGATCCAATTGGCATAAACCCAATTGATAATATATCATGTGCTACTAAATAATCAAATAATTCTTTCTGCTGAAAACATGGATGCAATTCCATCTCACAAGCTACTGGTTTTCTTTTGAGTTTTGGTAATACAGCTTTTAATTTAGGAATGGTCATATTAGATATTCCGATATTTTTAATATATCCTTTCTCCACTAATGCCTCACATTGTCTATATGTATTTACAAATTCCTCTACAGAAAACGGTTTTGAATCTGGATTCCTAGTGTCACCATCACATCCAGGAGCATGATAATTTGGAAATGGCCAATGTATAAAAAACAAATCCACATACTCACATTTTAAATCAGCAATACTTTTCAAACAAGATTCTTCTACTCTTTCGTGCATATCATTCCATACTTTAGTCATAATATATAACTCATCACGTTTTACTGCCTCATCATCAAAAGCAGCTTGAAATACAGCTCCAATTAAGTGCTCATTTCCATAGCATGCAGCACAATCAAACATACGATATCCACAACGTATTGCCCCTGCTACCGCCTGTGATACTTGCTCCGCACTAAACCGGTCTGAGCCAAACGTTCCCATTCCGATACATGGGATTTCTTCACCTGTATATAGTCTTTTCTTCGGTACTAATTCTGGATTCACTATCATACTCATACTTTTCCTCCTAAATGTCTATTTTTTCTATTATGATTTGAGGCAATAACCGTTCCATATCTTCTTTTACAAAAAAACCCGTTTCTTCACGCAACGCTGCGGACGCAGAAATGGCACTCGCTTTACGAAGCGTATCTCGTATGCTTAAGCCAGACTCGAATCCTAATGCAAACCCAGCAATCATAGAATCACCGCATCCCACTGTATTTACCGCATCAATTTTAGGAACCATTGCTTGATATATTCCTTCTTTGCATGCGACTAAAGCTCCTTTCGCACCTAATGAAATAGCAACCATGTCTACGCCTGAATCGCAAATACTTTGTGCAACTTCAACTAATTCTGCTTTGGTGTTACACGTTTTTCCTGTCAGCATTCTCACTTCATCAATGTTGGGTTTTATCATGGTTGGTTTTGCTTCTATTCCCATTTTTAAAAGTTCTCCGCTAGTATCTAAGATTGCTTTTTTCCCTGCTTGTTTTACAATTTTTACGAGTCTTTGATACGCGGTCCCATCCAACCCTTTTGGCACACTTCCTGACAATACTACAACATCTGCTTTTTCTACCAATAAATAAAATTGTTTTTCAAATTCTTCAAATTCTTCAGCTGTGACGGTAAAACCAGGCTCTAAAAATTCTGTCTGTTTCTTTTTTGATTCATCCCATATATTAACGCAGGAACGACTTTCGGACTGCAGATGATAAAATGCACTCTGTATTCCATAAGGTTCTAGTGATTCTTCAATATATTTTCCAGCATATCCACCAACAAATCCAGTTGCAACAACTTTTGCTCCTGCAATTGCAGCTGGTTTTGATACATTTAACCCCTTTCCTCCCGGAGTATAGCTGCATGAAATAACTCTATTCACCTCTCCTTCTTCAAACTCCTCCACCACATAGCGCTTATCGATTGCCGCATTTAATGTTACTGTCAATATCATTTCGTACCTCCTTACACGTTTTTCTATCTCACATTTTCCTTTGTCATGCCTTATTATAGCAATTGTTTCTAAGACTAGTTAGAGATATACTTGACATTTCTGCATATAGGATGTCGTCTTTTCGCATACGTATCGAAGTATTATTTTACGATAACTCATAGTACCACAAGTATGTTTCATGACGCTGACATAACAACATAAAATATTGTACTTTTTACAGAATATTTTCTATTGCATGTAACGTAAAATTTGTATATTTTGATACTGTAAAGATTACGCAGTCTAAAGCAAAAGAATATGCGTAGGCGTGTAACGCCAGGAAAGGAGAACTATTATGTTAAAAGGTATTCCCAAAATACTCTCACCCGAATTATTAAAAGTACTGTGCGAAATGGGGCACAGTGATCGCCTTGTCATTTCTGACGGTAATTTTCCAGCAGAATCTATGGGTAAAAACACCATTGTTATAAGATGCGATGGACATGGTGTTCCCGAACTCTTAGATGCTATTTTAAAAGTATTCCCACTAGATACCTATACTGAAGCTCCCGTAAGTCTCATGAAAGTAGTGCCTGGTGATCCCGTTGAAACTCCAATATGGGAGACCTATAAAAAAATCATTGCAACATATGACAAACGAGGAGAACATGCACTGAGTAACATAGAAAGATTTGCATTTTATGAAGAAGCAAAAACTGCTTATGCTATTATTGCTACAAGCGAAAAGGCTTTGTATGCCAATATTATGTTACAAAAAGGAGTAGTTCTAGAATAACATTTTCAGAAAAAGGGTATCCCTGTTACAACAGGATACCCTTTCATTTATTTATAAAGCGGTCCGTATGTTTGACAAGCTCTATAATCCTGCCCTTCTTTATCCATACCAAATGCATTCCATGCGGATGGTCTAAAGATTTCATCCTCACATACATTATGCATAGCAACTGGAATTCTGAGCATAGAGCACATGGTAATTAAATCAGCACCGATATGTCCATGACTAATCGCACCATGATTAGCCCCCCAATTATTCATAACTTCATACGCTGTTTTAAAAGCCCCGCTCCCTGTTACCCGTGGAGCAAACCATGTACATGGCCATGTATAGTCTGTTGCCTTCCAAATCTGATCTGCAACTTCTTCTGGCAATTGAACTGTCCATCCTTCAGCAATCTGGAGTGTCGGTCCAATACCCTTTACTAGATTCAAACGAATCATTGTTACAGGCATTTCTACTGCTGTTTCCCATCTAGAAGAAAATCCACCACCTCTAAAGTATCCATTGTTAGCTGCACACCATTTGGTAGCACTTATCATGGCATCTTGCTCTTCTTCTGTTACTTCATACCATGGTTTAATCAATCCATTCCCATCTGCATCCTTTGCAAGACCAGTACCATCAATACAAGCCGCTCCCGAATTGATCAGATGAATGAATCCGCCTGACTCTTTTGCAATACCCTCTAACTCATATCCGGTTCTTTCTTTTACTGCTTCTGGGCTCCAATATGTACGCACATCTGCAAAAATTTGTGCTTTATTGGTCAATAATTTCATAAATAACATGCTTAATCCATTTAAAACATCATTTTCTGTAGCTAAGATGTATGGTTCTCTTGCACCATCCCAATCGAATGATGTATTCAAAAGAGCCTCTGGATAATCACAATTCGGATAAAAATCCGTCCATTGCCTTTGTCCTTGGAATCCAGCAGCAAGCGCATTATGCCCTAATCTTTCTTCTTCGAACTTCTCTGGAAGATTTTGATTGCCATTCATTAAATCTTTAATTATGCACATCATCTTTACTACAAATTCCCAGTCTTTTTCTTTTTCTTCTGCTGATTTTTGAATTTCTTCCGGATTGGTATCAATTCCCTCTTTACATTTTTCTTTTGTCCAAGCAAGCGCTCTTTGATATTCCGTTTCATCGTAGATATTTTCCGTCATTCTTCGAATGATTTCCGTTTCATCTACTGACTCCACTCTCATTCCCAAGTATTCTTCTATAAATGCAGAATCAATGATAGAACCCCCTATTCCCATGCAAATAGAACCTATTTGTAAGTAAGACTTTCCTCGCATAGAAGCTGCTGCCACGGATGCTCTACCAAACCTTAATAATTTTTCTACTACATCTGCTGGAATTTCTGTGGCATCAGCTGGCTGCACATCATGTCCATAAATTCCAAATGCCGGGAGTCCTTTTTGTGCATGTGTTGCAAGAACAGAAGCTAAGTAAACAGCACCTGGTCTTTCCGTTCCGTTGAATCCCCATACCCCTTTAATGGTTGTTTTTTCCATGTCCATAGTTTCTGAACCATAACACCAACAAGGTGTAACTGTAAGAGTAATGTCTACCCCTTCTTTTCTAAACTTTTCTGCACAAGCAGCTGATTCAGCAACACGACTAATGGTCGTATCTGCTATTACAACCTTCACCTTTTCTCCATTAGAATATTTTAAATGATCTTCAAATAACTTTGCCGCTGATTTGGCCATGCCCATGGTTTGTTCTTCTAAACCGCCACGTACATTCATGTATCCTCTACGCCCGTCAATTGTAGGTCGAATACCAATAACTGGATAACCGCCAATTAATCTACTTTTCGCCATGACTATTTCCTCCTTATTAAAACAATAATTAGTTTGATAGTTCTATTATATTCTTGTTTTTCTATTATTTCTCGTGCTATAATAGAAAAAAATATAACAATATTCACTTTTAGGAGGTATATGAAATATATAGCTTATAAAGAAAAAAAGACCCATGGCACGTTTGATTTTCCAATTGAATTTTATAGCGTTTCTCCTACTCATCCCCGATATGAGATGTCCTACCACTGGCATATCGAGCATGAGATTATTCGTGTACTACAAGGTGAACTACATGTAACGGTTGATGAAAAGAATCTGATTGCAAAATCGGGTGACGTCATCTTTTTGCACGGCGGGGCTCTACATGGAGGCATGCCCTATGATTGCATCTATGAATGTGTGGTATTTCATATGCAGTCACTGATCAAACACGAATCTATCTGTAAAGCACAACTGCAAAAAATCATGAATCAATCTTATGCAATATATAACTATTTTCCATATAAAAATGATAAGTTTCATGATTTGGTTAATAACCTATGTGACAACCTTTGTAAGAAGTCCTTTGGTTATGAATTTAACGTCTTAGGATCTTTATATCAAATTTTAGGAACCATAATAGAATATCATTATTATGATATTCTACCGGATTCCACGAATCATAATAACAAACGCATTTTACAGCTAAAAAATGCCATCGAACTAATTGAGACTTCTTATGGTTCTTGCATTTCCTTAAATGACCTAGCAACAGCCGCGAATATGAATGCAAAATATTTTTGTCGCTTTTTTAATGAAATGACGCACCGCACTCCCATTGATTATCTGAATTATTATCGTATTGAATGTGCCTGCCTGCAACTTGCCACAACAGATTTTTCTATTACAGATATAGCATTAAATTGTGGATTCAATGACACCAGTTATTTTATAAAGACATTCAAAAAATACAAAGGTGTTACCCCCAAGAAATATCTAAGTATGCCCTTATAGCAATAAAACAGACCACTCGTAGCTTTTATTTTCACTACGAGTAGCCTGTTTTATTTCCTTCTCATTTACTCTATCTATTTGACAAATATACTTTGATATCAAAGGATTGACGTATCATTTCTCTTGCTTCTTCTTTACAGCAAAACTCTTTATTTTGTAACATTTGTGCAACCAAATTACCAATAGCAGTTCCTTCTGTTGGCCCTACATGAACCTCTTTTCCTGTTGCTTTCGCCGTTAACTCGTTAAGATATCCCGCATTGCCACCACCACCAACTATGTGGATTCTACTATACGTCCTGCCAGTAGATTCTTCAATCCCTTTAATTGTTTTAGCATAACACTCTGCTAGACTTGCATACACCACTGTACCAATTTCACCAATTGTCTCAGGCACTTTCTGATCCGTTCTTCGACAATACTCTTTTACCGCCTCGATCATATTATCTGGTGCCATAAAACATTGATCAGTTACTTCCACACGTGATGGAAAATCTTGATTTTTTGCTGCTTCCTCGCATATTTGCGCAAAACTATATGCATCTTCTAAGTTATGTCGTACGGATTGAATCATCCACAATCCCATAATGTTTCGCAAATAACAAATCTTTGAATCATAGCCACCCTCATTTGTAAAATTATTAAAGCGGCTATTTTCAGAACAATCCGGCGTATCTCTTTCTACCCCAAGCAGGGACCACGTTCCTGAGCTGATATAGACAAAGTCATCATCGTTTGCTGGAACTGCAAGAATTGCAGATTCCGTATCGTGAGTACATGGCAGTACTACATCCATGTCAAACCCTAACTCTTCTACTAATTCTGCTCTTAACGAGCCTAGTTTCTCACCTGGCATTGCAATCCTCTGAAACATCTCTTTATTAAATCCAAGTTTTTCGATTAATTCCTGATCCCAAGTTCTAGTTGTTGCATTTACCAACTGGGAGGTCGTTGCCTCAGTGTATTCATTTACTTTTTCCCCGGTTAATAAAAAGTTAAAAAAGTCTGGAACAAAGAGTATGGTCTTTGCTTTTTGCATGTCTTCTGGATGTTTCAACTTCACAGACATTAATTGAAAAATGGTATTAAACATCATGTTTTCAATCCCAGTTCTTTCGTATAGTTCTGCCTCCGGTATAATCTCAAAGACCTTGTCATCCATTCCAGTGGTTCTATCATCTCTATACCCCACCAAATCTCCTAGCACTTGGTTCTCTTCATCTAGTAATACAAAATCAACTCCCCATGTATCAATTCCCATGCTAACCGGAATTTTGTTCATTTCTTTGCATTTTCTGATGCCCTCTTTGATGTCTTGAAATAATTGTTTATAATCCCAACAAAGCTGACCATTCTTTTTTATCATTCCATTTTCAAATCTATGAATTTCTTCTAAAACGATTTTTCCGTTTTCTATACTTCCTAAAATATGGCGTCCACTGGAAGCGCCAATGTCTACTGCTAAATAATATGTTTGCATAACCCAACTCCTTTTACTTTAAGGGGCACACTACTTTATAGCATCATTATTTCTTATCTTAAATTGTATTTTCTAAGCATCCCTTTCTCAAACATCAACAGATACGCTGCTTCCTCATCAATGGCTTCTTCTGTTGGATGTTCTACTAAGTCTCTCCAGACTTTTATATCTCGTCCAACCTCTCCACCCATCTGAACAAATGGTTCTGATACAATTCTACCCGTATAATTGATCTCATGTAATGCTTTGAAAATCTCATCCCAATTAATATGTCCCTTCCCTGGAACCACTCGGTTATTTTCCCCTGTATGCAAATTTTTCAAGTAACTTCCGGCCAATCTAATGGCATCTCCTATAGAGCATTCTTCAATATTCATATGATAGGTATCGAGAAGTACTCCAATATTCTTACTTTCGATTCTCTTTGCATAATCAACTGCTTCTTGTGCAGTGTTAATCAAGATGCCTTCAAATCTGTTAACCGCTTCCACACAATAAATGATATCATTGTCTTCTGCAGTTTTAATAATCTCTCTTACACTTTCTACACTTCTTTCAAGCATATCTGTTTTATCATTTACAATATACCCTGGGCTTCCCCATCCAGCATACGTCACGCCCGAAATGATTTTCCCCTCCATAGTTCCGATACGTTCCAGAATGTGCTTCAAGTACTCAATGCCACCTTTTCTAACGTCTTTTTCCTGACTAGACAGATCATATTTATTATCTAATCCTATGCTATATGTAAGTTCTATTCCGCAATCCTTTGCCGCATTTTTAATCTCTAGCATTCGCTCCTTAGTCATATCTAATAAAGGTTGCGCCTGAAATTCTAATATATCAAATCCAATATCTGCTGCCTTCTTTATATATTTTATGTGATCAGCATCCCAATTTCTCTCCCAAAAATTCATAAAAATTCCGATTCTATTCATTTGAAAACCTCCACTATTTTATACGCCGATACTTCAGGTACGAATATTTCTTTATATATTTTTAGAAATTCTTGATAATATTTTCATATCTTGCTTTAAGTTTTGATATACACTTTTATAAAGCTTATAATACTCATTATATTTTTTGTGATTGTCCATATTCGGCTCAATTTTATCATCTAAAACTTGCCATTTTTTCACTTCTTCAAACGTCAATAGCCCGGTTCCAATGCCAGCTAGCATGACATCTCCCATATTTGCTTCTACATCATGGATTGGGCAAACTACAGGATATCCAGTTACATCTGCAAAAATTTGTTTCCACACTTTGGATTTTGTCACCCCACCTGCAAGTAATATCTGTTCTCCTAAATTCTCACCCGTTGCTTCCATTGCATTTCGAAGAGAATATGCCACAGCCTCCATAAACGCACGATATATGTGACCTTTTGTATGTGCTAATGACAATCCTAAAATTGTGCCTTTTGCATCCGAATCCCATACCGGACTTCTTTCCCCCATAAAATACGGAAGAACCAATAGTCCATCACTTCCAGCTGCTATTTGTTCTGCTTGTTCGTTCAATATATCATAGGAGTTGGCTCCACCATTCTTTTCCATTTCTATCTCATATTGACACATAATAGTTCGAAACCATTTTACGATTGCTCCTGCAGTTGCCCCACCTGCAAAATAATAGGATAACTTATTTGCCTCATATAGATATGGCCAAACTATCAAGCCTTTTCCCTTTACAGGCTTATCTGAAATCAATGCGGCACACATGGAAGTTCCAATTGCTGCTGCATAAACACCTGATTCAAATACTCCAAGCCCTATATTTGCTGCACCACAATCAATACCACTAGCAATTACGGGCATACCTTCACATAAATCCAATTCTTCTGCTATTTCTTTCGTTAGGCCACCAACTATATCTGTAGATTCTACTATTTTCTCTGGCATCATTGTCATCGGTATACCCATAGCATCCATCATTTCTTGAGACCATGCACGTTGATTCATGTCAAAGATACCGCCAATATTTCCTGCTGATGAATAATCAATCGCAATTTTTCCTGTCATTTTATATATCACATAGTCATTTGGAGGTAAAAATAGTTTTGTCTTTGACCAATTCTCTGGTTCGTGATTCTTCATCCACAATATTTTTGTGTAACCATAATATGGATCTGCGCCGTTTTGTGTAATTTCTAGTAATTTTGCTTCTCCAATCTTATCCAACACCCATTGGGTTTCTTCTTCTGCTCTTCGATCCATCCAAATCATACACGGCCTAACTGGCTCCATATTTTCATCTAATGGAATTCCAGATCCCCCATATAAACCACTAATGGCTATTCCAGCAATATTCTCTTTATTTATTCCTGATTTCTGAACTGTATTTTTAATAGAGGTAATTGTTGCATCATACCAAACCTGTGGCCATTGTTCGGCCCACAGCGGCTTTGGTGTTAATACATCATACTCTTGTAAATCTTGTGCAATTAGTGTCCCCTTTATATCCATTAAAATTGTCTTTGTTCCTGATGTTCCAATATCTGTACCTAATAAATATTTCACCACTTTTCACCTTTTCCTTTCCTTACTAACATGCACTACCTTATCTTTTCATCTTCCATTACTTTTGCAATATAGATTAACAAAAGCATTTTATTAAACATATTTATATAATATCATAAATAGATTTCTCCACAAGATGGAATAATACACAAGATTATATCTGTTTTTCTATACATTTTTCCTATATCTTAATTCCTCTTCTAGTTGATAGAGCGGCTCTAGACAGTGATAGGCTGCATCAAATAATTTCTTATGGTTTTGATATGCTCTGTGACTACATTCACTTGGTAAAATTGTATTCTCTTTTGAAATAAAACGGTTGATTTCAGAAAAATCCTGAAATACTCCGACTCCCACTCCTGCAATAACTGCAGCTGCAATAGAAGTAGATGTCTCCGCATTACTAATGCGATTCAAAGATACCTCTAACACATCTGCAATAATTTGAGCAAACACTTCTCCATTAGCTCCTCCCCCAGTCAATACCATATGACTGATTTCCAAATTTTCTCGGTATGCCTTTAATATTAGTTCCATATTCATGGCAATTCCTTCTAGTACTGCACGAATATAATCACATTTTTCATGATAAATTTTTATTCCCAAAAAACTACCTGAAGTATCCGTATTCCAACGAGGACTGCGTTCTCCTAATAGATATGGAAGGAATACAAGTCCTCTTGCTCCTAAGGGAGACTTTAACACTAGTTGATCCAACAGGTCATATACAGATATTCCTGCTTTTTGTGCACAGCTTATTTCTTCTTGACACAACGTATCTTTTATATATGTATAAGAACTACCTGCTCCTTGCATAGTCCCACAAGGCATATAACATCCAGGAATTACATGAGCAAAACAAAATAAGACCTTTTCTTTATCAAGAAATACCTCATTTGTTGTCCCTCCAATCCAAGCCGATGTCCCTAGGGACATAAACATCTGATTTGCCTCTACACACCCTGCTCCCAATGCAGAACACGGACCATCACCACCTCCGCAAACGACTGCCGTATGCTCTGTTAAGTGAAGTGACTTTTTTGCCCCCATAGATAAGTACCCAATTACATCCGTAGAAGCATGTAGTTCCGGCATTTTTTCTTCCTCTATTTGAGCCGCTTCCAATATCTCATTGGACCAGCAAAGTTTTCTCAAATCAAATGCATTAGTTCCTGAGGCATCCGAAAAATCAGTAACAAATTTGCCAGTCAATTTATAGATGATATAGTCTTTTGCTAACAGCATTTTATAAGTTTTTTGATAAATTTCCGGTTCATTATCACGTATCCACATTAATTTTTCAATACTATAGCTTGGACTAACACGATGTCCTGTTAACTCATACATTCTATCAAAACCAATTGCTTTTTCTAACTGATTTGCTTGCACTTGTGCTCGTTGATCTGCCCAAATCATCGCCTTGCGAAGTGCATTCCCCATCTTATCAACTACTATGCAAGATTGCATCTGAGCTGAAAATGAAATTGCAAGTACATCCTCTGGATGAATGTCCTGAATAATATGATGCGTTGCCTCACAAATCGCATTCCACCACTCCTCTGGATCTTGTTCCGCATAATTCTTATTAAAAAAGGATACGTCATATGATGCGGTATAGCTGTTAATTAATTTGCCTTCTACCGAAAATAATGATGCTTTATTACTTGATGTCCCTAAGTCATGTGCAATTAAATATTTTCCCATATTTTTCTCCTTCACATTTTATTTTTATAATTGTATCATAAGGTCTCTGAAAAGTAAACTTACAAAACTCTATTTGCTTTCGTACGTAACTTAATGTTTGACTTTTTCTTTTTCCCATGATACTATACAAAAGCAAATATTTGATAATTTTAAAGGAGATTAAAATGAACGAACGTCAGACTGCATTGTTAGAATATGTAAGTGAATTTCAAAAAGTAGAAGTCAGTGTTCTTGCAGAACGTCTTCATACTTCGAAGGTTACAATTCGCAAGGACCTTGATTATCTTTCAGAGCGAGGTATCTTAAGGCGGGAACGCGGCTATGCTGTGCTAAATGCACCTGATGATATCAATTACAGACTTGCGTTTCACTATGAACGCAAGCAACAAATTGCGCAAGTAGCAGTCCAGTATGTAGAAAACGGTGAAACTTTAATTATAGAATCTGGTTCTACTTGTGCTCTTTTTGCTGAAGAGCTTACAAAAGCAAGGCAAAATCTAACGATTATCACCAATTCTATGCATATTGCAAGTTTTATTAAAGATAGCTCCAACACTCAAATTATTCTACTTGGTGGTGTTCTTCAACCTCAGACACAAGCGCTGGTTGGACCTTTAACCAAAGACGCAATAAGAGCATTTCATGTAGATAAAATTTTTGTTGGTACTGATGGCTATTCTAAATCTCTAGGGTTTACTGGAAATGATTTGATTCGTTCTGACACGCTTCAAGAAATGATTAACTATGCAAATAAGACTTACGTTCTGACAGAGTCAGAAAAATTTTCCAAACCTGGTTCCGTGTCATTTTTAACTCTTGACAAGGTATATGAAGTGATTACCGATTCCGAAATTCCTTATGAAGAATCCTTGTTTTTAAAACAACAGGGTCTTCGCTTAACCCTTGTCTAACTACATATAAAAGGAGAATTACAAATGAAATATTTATTAGATACCGCTAATTTAAGTGATATTAGACGTTGCGCTGATATGCTCCCAATCTCAGGTGTAACTACAAATCCAACCATTATAAAAAAAGAAGGAAACATCGACTTTTTTGCCCATATAAAAGAAATCCGCTCCATTATAGGGTTCGATCAGACGCTCCATGTCCAAGTAACTTCACATGATACCCTTGGAATGTTAAAAGATGCTGACACCATCCTCAAGAAAATTGATCAAAATGTCTTTATAAAAATTCCTACTACCTTAGAAGGTATCAAGGCCATGAAAGCCTTAAAATCTAATGCCATTTCTATAACTGCTACGGCTATTTATAGTAAGGAACAAGGATTTTTAGCCTTAGAGGCTGGTGCCGATTATATTGCACCTTATTATAATCGAATGGAAAATATGGGAATTGATTCTAACGAGGTCATTGTCGCCTTAGCACAAATGATTGAGCGTTATCACTACCAAACCAATATCCTAGCAGCAAGCTTCAAAAATATCAAACAAGTCAATACAGCATTTCTAGCTGGCGCACAGACTGCTACTCTAGATCCTTCTATTCTGATAGATGCATTAAAGCAACCTGCTATTCTTAGTGCTGTTGATACTTTTGAAGCAGATTGGCACGAGACCTTTCATTGCAATACAATTGCAGAATTATAAATAGATACCCCTATACTTCACAACATACTATCTGTGAAGTATAGGGGCTTTCCTGACTGCTTATCTACGTTTTAATTTGTTTAAGACTCCAACTCACCTTCTAACATATGGATCTTTGCCTTCCACTTCTTCGTTTCACTATTTTGATTCTCAAGACATTGAAAAATACATGTCACGATCTTCTCAAAATCCTGTTGATATGTTATTATTTCTAATGCTTTTGATTCAGGGAACTTATCAATTGACGACACTTGTGTATTTAGGTGCATTTTTTTTAAAGCCTTTGCCGCCGCTACTCCATTCTCACCATCACTGCATATAATTGCATCATATCCCGATTCAAAATATTTCTGCCCATTCAATAGTAAAAAGGATTCCCCTTCATTATGATATTCCCTAGGAATTCGCAAGAAAGCTTCTTCTGTTCCTCCTGCAAGTAGAAATGCTTCTTCTCGCTTTTTCATACTATAGACATCGGAACAATTCCAACCCACATAACCAATGTTTTCATACCCCTTATTAACAAGTGCACAAAACAAGCTTTTAATAGCCAACTCATTGTCAATTGTTACACAGTCCGCAAATGGAATCCCTTTATCCGAATCAAAAAAAACCATATTCATTCCTAATGCTCGAAGTATTTTCAATTTATCACAATTTACCGATCGTGCTTCTAACCATATGACAACATTTTTCATTCCCTTTGTAAACAATCGATACAAACATGCTTCTAAACTTTCTTTTTTGGGAATTTCAACGTATAACACCAACGAGTCTCTTTGCTCAGCATATTCTTGAAAATATTTAATAAATTCCGAAAAAAAGGGATTTTTAGCCGGAGCAATCAGCACAATCATTTCCAAATTACTTGCCACCCCATAATTATGAAAGCACACTCTAGTTCCCCGCCCTACTTCTCGAATTAATAATTGCTCCCGTTCTAGTAACTCCAATGATTTTCTCACCGTTACTCGACTTACACCTAACACTTCGGCAAGTTCTCTTTCCGATGGTATTTTCTCGCCTTCCGAATATAGCCCTTTAAAAATAGAGTCGTATATTTTATTTTTTACATGTTGATATAAATTTTCATTTTCCATACATAAATTGTACCACATCTTTTTATGATAAACTAGTAGACTCTAAATCCAATCTCTTGATAATATCTTCCTGAATGGCTGGTGATAAATCTAAAAAGTTAACAAAAGTTCCATGTATCCTCATAATATAAACTCCACTTGGAGCATATTTCTTAGGATTTTCTAATACTTTTCGCAGCATTTCCGGAGTTGTAACATTCACATATAAATAAAATGGTGCAATCCCTTGTTTATGTTCATTAAAAAATAATGGATAAATGATCTTATTTCTAAATTCTATTCCACGTCTTTCTAGTGATGCTTCTTTAAAGTAATGAGGATCAATTCCTAGATGTGACGCATATCCTCCATTCATTTTTTCTATAGGCAATTTCATATTAGACATCATTCTAAAGCCCAGACCAGAATGTGCTTCCCCATACAAGGGATCAATGCCATAACCTAATTGCTCTCTTGCATTTCTTCCATCCGGTGTTGCACCTACCCAATATCCGTACAATAAATGTGTTGATGGTGAAGACCAATCTGCACGGAATGGATTTCCCAGATAATTCTTCTTTGCTGCTATCATATCACTTACATTGCTTGCAATCTTTGCCGCTTCCTCATCCACCTTGACAATATTATTTCCATATTTGTCGGCTAAAAGTAAGTATTGTTGTAGTTCTCCATCAAACTCAAAGTTACTTCTTAATGCATTTATAAGCCTTGTAGCATCTTCTGGTCGTTCTGCTAAAAGTGTATCGATTGCAATAAAGGAGTCTGCAACAACTGATAGCCCATGAATAAGACAACCACTGCCATTGTACTTTGTCCCTTGCTCCTTTTTATCTCTCACATCAATTCCACTTTCGATTCCTCCCATCATACAGGACAGAAATGGCACCTGCAAAAGAGAGATTGCCTCAGAAGCAGCATTTGCTGCATTTACCATTTGATCAATATAGTAACCTAATTTATGATAAAAGATTTCCCGTATATTTGTTAATATTTCCAGATTTCCATTGTATGTTTTTTCTTGTGAATCAGTAATAAATTCCTTCCCTGTAATAGTTGATATCCCATCATTTATCGATAACTCTAATATCTTCGCCATATTTAACCAACTATTGGTAGTGTTGCCATTATCTTTTCCCATAATTAAGGGCTCCTGACATCCCGCAATGGAATAGTCTTCTAAATCTGCTTTCTCTATCCCACCTCTCTCCTCTAATATCTGGAACATCGCATCATCGTTGAACAAAGATGGCGTAAGACAGCCGGGTGTAAAAAAGAAACGTCCCAGACTTTCATATAGTTTTTCTGGAGTTCCTTTGTGTAATTTTACGGAGAGTATTGGTTGTGGCAAATTCATGTCATAATATGCGTCTAATAATGCATAAGAAGATTCATTTGTTAAATCTTTCCCTTGATTTGATTTCCCTCCAATGATTAGATTTTGAGAAATTGCCCAGCTTCTATCCGCCACATTAAAAAACACTAGCAAATGTTTAAATAGTGCAGCCGTCATCTCACGATTGGTATTTTCCACTGACCGAAAAGGTTCAAAAATGCGATCCGCATTTCCTACAGAAAATGCGAATGGATTTGGTGCTTGTTCCAAACACATTACCTGCCATACTAAAATGAATGCTTGTATTGCCTCATACAAATTTTCAGCACCTTGTTCAGGAACCTTCCTAAGCGTTTCTTCTATCAAACGATAGGTTGCTTTTTTTGAACCAATGGCATTGTGTTGTTTTTCTTTTGCAATGTCTGCATATCTAGCAGCAATAATTAGTACTGCATCCAATGCAATATTCATTGCCTCATAATAAGGCTCCTGGTCTGTTGATGCATATGCCTTTTGTTCTTCTATTTTTTTCTTTATTCCGCTCACTCCTAATCGGAGTATTTGCCGTACATCTGGTATCATATGCCCAGTTACTTGTTCTATAAAGAAAATTGCTTCACTTGTATTTTCACCTGCTAAATCATATGCTTCTCGAAGTGCATCTGCAAATGCTGTATGATTATTGTATTCTTTTAACGATTGTATTCTTTCTTTTGTGATATCGCCATTTGGCTCAATATCGTCAAACACTGCTACGGGGTCACAATACCCTGTAAATGAATCCACTGTAAACGCTGGATTAATTAGAGCATACGATCTTGCAAATGCATCGTCTTGGGTTCCTGCAAACACGTGATAATCACCAATCCAAAGTGGCAATCTTTTTGCAATTTCTACCAAGGTTTTAGCCGTTCCAATACAATCCTTTTCTCCTATATATTTTCCATCGCATTCTTTTGCAATTTCTTTTGCTAAAAACCAACCTTCTAAATGATTGATTTCTCTTTCTTCTTGAAATCTAGCTTTTGCAAGTTCTGTAAGCTCATTTCCATCTAAAATCTTTTCAATTTGCATCCTTTTCCTCCTTATGTCTGCCAATACTTTGCTCCACTTTTGATTATATTTTCTTTAAAGTTTATAAACTTACTTTTTTCTATATATGCAGTTTCTTTCATTCTGTATTTCAAACCACACTGTTCCCATTTTTGTCTTCCCAGTTCATGATATGTTAAGATTTCAAAGGTCACATTTTCTCCTTTTATTTCTTTAAAAAATCGTATGAAATCTTCTTGATCTTCTTTGCTATCATTAACTTCACCGATTAGAGGAACGCGTATATGCAGCTGTGGATGAATTTTACTAGCAATTCTGATATTCTCTAGAATTTGCTCGTTAGAGATACCCATAATCTCTTGATGTTTTTTGTTATTACACAATTTGCAATCTATAATTAGTTGATTTACATAAGAGAAAAGTTCCTGTAGCCTTTCATGACTACCATTCGTTTCTAAAGCAGTGTGAATTCCTTGTTCCTGCAGTAACTGAAGTGCTTGCAAAAGTTCATAAAATTGCATGGTAGCCTCTCCTCCAGTAAATGTGACTCCTCCTCCATCATAATACATGAGCCGATTAGACAAGACTTCTTCCACCAAGCCCACTATCGAAACTTCTTCGTAAGATAATTTAATGCCCTTTGTTTTATGTTCTGTAATGCACTCTCTTTTATCACAACTTTTACATACCTTGCGATTCAAGGTTCCATCGCAAATCGCATGATATGGACAAATCGTGTCTAATAACCATACTGTATCTATCATCAGCACTCCTTCGTTTTTCATGCCCTCTGGATTCGCACACCAAGGACATCTCATATTACACCCTTGCAGATGATAGACCAGCCGATTTCCCTCCCCATCTTGAGAATAGTTAAAACCTTTTTGAAATATCTTCATATGTTTTCCTCATATTTTTCTTACTTCTCTATATTGGTATTATATTATAATACCAATATGTTTTTAATAAAAGGTTGCTAAGCAACCTTTTAAACTTATGAAACCTTGATTACGACCTTTCCAGTTCTTCTATACTCTGGCTTTGTAAATACATCCACAATTTCGTCTAATGGTACAACATTAGTAATTAAACTTTCCAAATTTATTGTTTGCGATTCTAGCACTTGGACTGCTCGCTCAAACGTATATGGATTGATAAAAGAAGATGTTATTTTCAATTCTTTTTTAAAAATATCATCCGGTTGAATCGGAAAACTTTCACCTGGTGCTGCCAGTCCAAAGTACATGATTGTAGCTCCTTTTCCTGCAAATTGAATTGCATCAGCCTGAGTTCTAACATTACCCACACATTCAATTACCACATCTATATTTGCACTATATTCACCTAATATATCTTTTACATCTTCTTCTAACGGATTAATTACTTTGTCTGCACCTAATTTTAAAGCAAGCTCTCTTTTTTCTTCTACTGGTTCTGACATAATAACTTTTGATGCACCTGCATGTTTGGCCAACTGAAGCATAATCATTCCTATCGGACCGCCTCCCATAACTAAAACGGTACTACCATACTTAATCTCACACAAATCAATTCCATGAAGACAACATGCGATTGGTTCTGTCATCGCTGCTTCCATAAAGCTTAACTTATCAGAAAATTTGTAAACTTGCTTTTCTCTCATTACTACATATTCTGCAAATCCACCATCCACTGTGGTTCCAATTCCTATATTATTATTGCAAAAGTGTTGTTTCCCATTTTTACAATAGTAACATTCCCCACACATGTCATTTGGATCAGCCGTCACCTTATCGCCTACCTTTAATGTTTTAACTGCTGTCCCAACTTTAGCAACAACTCCTGAAAACTCATGACCCGGTATTAGAGGTGGCGTCACAGAGGATGAACCACCCTCTCCATTAAATATATGAATATCTGTTCCACAAACTCCACAATATTTTACTTTAATCATTACCTCATTCTCTTTTAGTTCTTTTTCAGGGACTTCTTCCACACGTAAATCATGTTTTCCATAATATACCGCTGCCTTCATAAAACACCTCCATTGTATATTTTAAATACTGTCAAAAAAACTATCAATATACACAATAGCCGCACCTGCTGCTGTTGCTTCTGTCTTATACTTACATTGGACTACATACTCCTTCGCAGACTCTCCAAAAGGATCTCTTTCATCAACTCTTTGACATAATTCATCCATATATTCTCCAATATACACACCTACATATCCCCCAATTATAATTGGGCAGTCATACATCATTCTTGCATTATGTATTCCCATAGCCAAATAATCTAAATATTCATCCCACAGTTCCTTTGCTTTTTCATCACCTTTTTCCAATAACACAAAAAATTGTTCTAAATTTCCATCTGTATATTGATCCAGATTCGTAGAACGACATACTGTATCAAAACATCCATACTTTCCACAATAACACTGTTCCCCACCTTGTGGAATGACAATCATATGCCCGATTTCCCCTGCTTTATGTCCATTACCTTCATGTATTGATTCCGAGATAATAACGGATCCCCCTACACTATTACTAAGACTAAGGTAAAATGCATCTTTTAAGCAGCCGTCTAGCCAAGCTTCTGCATATCCCGCTGCTCTGGAGTCGTGAAATAGCCTATTTTTATACGGAATGTATTTTGCAATATCGGCTCTGGCTTTATTAGAAAAATCCAAAGTCATACCTGTTCTGATTTCTTCCCCATCTTCTGAAACCAAACTCGGAATGGCAATCCCTACACCTAACAAATTATCATCGCTTATCTTTGCTTTTACCTTTACTGTTTCTACCGCTTCACCCAATTCTTGGAGATATCTTTCATCTTCTAGATTAAAAATCTTATTAATTTTTAACATCTCCACAACATTTCCAGACAAATCTACTGCAACTACATTAATATGGTGACCTGTAATATACATTCCCATTGCCATCTTTGCATCTTTCACATAGGTATATGCTGTCGCATTTCTTCCCCCGGTGTTTTCAATCTTCTTGGAGGTGTCAATAAGCCCCATTTCTGCCAAGCACTGTAGATTTTGTGTAATTGTGGGCAAACTCAGTTTTAGGCTAAACATAATATCTTGCTTGGAAACAGATTTTTCTTTTCGAATGTAGTCATATATAATCTGACTTTTTCTTTCTCTGTTTCTTTTTGTCTGTATTCTCTCATCACTCATCTAACATTACCTCGTTGTCTTTTCTAATACCATGTTACTAATTTTGGAAAATACTGTCAATAGGCGAAAGAAAATACCTTTTAGAGTGTTACATAATAATCTCGAATTGTTCGTCTTTTTTTAGTTCAACCACCGTACAGTCATTTATATACGTGCACTCTGGAAGCACTACCATCGTGGTTAATAAGGATTCATTCACCGGCAATGGTGCCAAATGCCATATGGCTGTATTAAGTTTTACCATGGTACCCTTCGGAACAATAAATGCCTTTGTTTCTGACGGAATTGGTATACCTGCCGAAGCTGGTGCTACATGAATAACCATATCATCATTCAACGGTAAAATAAGTTCTGGTGTTGTTGTATGATACTCCACTGCTTCAATAATCATACAATCTGGTTTTTTTACTGTCAGTGGTGAAAATGCCATACGTGATACACAGCTTTCACTGATTCGATCTGGATAAAATTTATGCAATTCTCCCTCAAGGGCATAACCACTTGGATTCCACATATCATAAAAAACACCAAAAGGTGCAAATTCTTCTTTATTTATTAGATTTGCTTTTATTACATTCATATGGTCTCTCCTTTATTTCATATTTAATTTTAGAAAATCCCAGTAAATATATATATTTACTGGGATTCCATCCATATCATATACTTATTATTAGTTTGCTTGTTTTCTTTTTTGAATACAATCAAATCCTACAGCTAATGCAAGGACTAATCCCTTTACAATCATTTGTACGTATGAACTAACATTCATTAAAACCATACCGTTTGTAAGGGCACCAATAATTAATACACCTGCCACTACATTTGACAATTTACCATATCCGCCTGATACAGAAACTCCACCTAATACCACGCATGTGATAACATCAAATTCGTATCCTAAACCAGCTGTTGCCTGTCCTGAATTTGTACGAGACAACATAACAACACCTGCTAGACCTGCAAACAATCCTGACAACGAATATACAAGGTATTTTACTCTTCCAACTCGTATTCCAGAAAGTTTTGCAGCCTCTTCATTACCACCAACTGCGTAGAAATAACGTCCAAAATATGTTTTATTAAGAATAAAACTTCCAACCGCAAAACAAATAATCATAAGAATTACCGGAACTGGAATGCTCCCTACATATCCTTGACCAATTACTTTGAATTTATCTGTAAATCCATTAATTGGGGTACCACCACACAAGAGATAAGCAGCTCCTGCAAAAACTGTTTGTGATGCAAAGGTTGCAATCAATGCTGGCATTCCGATTGTGGATACCATGAATCCATTTACTGCACCTATCAGTGTTGCCGCTACTAATGATAACAAAATTGCGGCAAACATATTCATTCCACCCTTTACCATTAGATAAGCACAAAAAATGTTAACAAATGTAATAATTGATCCTGTCGATAAATCAATTCCACCAAGCAAAATTACAAACATCATACCGATAGATGCAATTCCATACATAGATACTTGACGTGCAATTGTTATAAGATTCCCCATGGTGATGAACCTTGGATTTGCAATTGTGAATGCAACAAATAATATTACAAACACCACCCATATTGCCTTATCTTTCAATTGAAATAATACTTTATCTTTCATGCTAGATTAACCCTCCTTGACTGCTGCTGATGCGAACGCCATAATCGTATCTTGATTAAATTCATCTTTTTCAAGAGTTCCAGTGATATGTCCTTCTGATAAAACCATAATTCGATCAGACATTCCCATCAACTCTTCCATCTCTGAAGATATCAGCAATATTGTCTTTCCTTCTTTTTCTACTAAGTCATTCATCAGCTTATATATCTCATATTTTGCTCCCACATCAATTCCTCTTGTTGGTTCATCAAAGATAACCAATTCTGAATTGGCTGCAAGCCATCTTCCAAGAATAACTTTTTGCTGATTTCCTCCGCTTAAATTCTTAACAATCTGATTTAACGACGGTGTTTTAATTGCCATACTCTTTTGATATTTTTCAGCTGTTTCTTTTTCAATCTTAGAGTTAATTACACTAAGCTTGGAAATTCTTTCGTATATTGGCATATTGATATTGTTTTTAATAGATATGCCTAGCATTGCTCCATGCCGCTTTCTATCTTCTGGTACAAGTGCAATCCCATAATCTATAGCTTCCCTTGGACTCTTCGGGTTGATTTCTTTTCCTTTAAAAATCATTTGCCCAGATTTCTTTTTTGCAGCTCCAAAAATCATCTGTGCCAATTCTGTACGACCGGCTCCAACCAGCCCGCCTAATCCGAGAATTTCTCCTTTATGAACCTTAAGATTCATATTTTCATTGCCATTTCCAGTAAGATTTTTTAATTCTAAAATCACCTGATCATAATCTATGCACCCTTCACGTGGTGGGTAAGATTCTGTCAATTCACGCCCAACCATTAAATGAATAAGCTCATCTACATGGCTCTCTTTTGTAATTAATGTTTTAATATACTCTCCATCTCGTAGTACTACAATTCGATCGGATAAACGATATATTTCCTCTAGTCTATGCGATATGTATATAATTGAAATGCCTTCTTTTCTTAATCTCTCCACCACTTCAAACATGCTTTCTACCTCTGCACTTGTTAGTGGTGCGGATGGTTCATCCATAATTAGCACCTTTGCATTTTGTTGAATTGCTTTTGCAATTTCAATCATTTGTTGGTACCCTACAGTCAAATCTTTCATTAATGTTTTCGGATTTATTTTAATATGAAGTTGTTCAAAAGCTTCCGCTGCCTTTGCTTCCATTGCTTTCTTATCTACAATAATCCCTTTTTTAATTGGTCGTCCCAAGAATAAATTCTCTGCTGCAGATAACTCTGCAACATTATTAAATTCTTGATATATAATTGCAATTCCATTCTCTGCTGCTAGTTGTGGTGTCATACTAGAAAATTCTTTACCATTTACCACAATTTTTCCTGATGTAGGAATAACTGCTCCCGAACAGGTTTTAATCAAGGTAGACTTTCCTGCTCCATTCTCACCAATCAAAGCAAGAATTTCGCCCTTTTTTAGTTCCAATGAAACATCTTTCAACGCAACAACACCCGGGTATTCTTTTCTTATATGCTGTAGTTCTAATACGTATCCTTCGCTCATATTATTCTCCCGTGACTATATGCTTGGAGGCGGAAATCCGCCTCCATTCATATTGCTTTTCATGATACCTTATTTGTAATCTGCTAAATATTCGTCTACATTTTCACTATTAATTACTACGAATGGTCTAAATACATTCTTATCTTCGAATTTCTCTCCAGATAAGATTTTTTCATACATTTCTACACAAGCTTTTGCTGTTCTAGTGTTTGAACCTTCAAATCCAACGGTTGTGTTAGAAGCTTGTACACCACTTTTAATAGCTTTTAATTGAGTTTCTGTAGCATCACCTGAGAAGATACCACAATCTTCAGGAATTTTATTATTGTATTTTGTTAATAACGCTTGATTAGCTCCAATATCTGAGCCTGCTCCGATCGTAGCGAATACTTTACAATTTGGATAAGCTTGAAGTACTGTTTCAACATTTGTTTGAGCGTCATTTGCTTCAAGTCCATCAATAGATGCAACAATTTCATATTTACCTTCTGCACCTTTTAAAGCTTCTTTAATACCATTTTCTCTCTCTAACAAGATTGGTGTTTGAGGATATCCAATAACACAAACTTCTGCTTTGTTATCTGTAGAATAATGTTCATTAATAAAGTCTGCTGCTGGAGTTCCAATAGTTTTACCAAGTTCTGTATTATCTAATACCCAGTTAGCTGTTGTATTTTCCATTTTGTCATCCCAACACATAACTTTAATACCAGCATCTAATGCTTGTTTACAAACTTCTTCAATTGCTGTTGGATCTGATGGATGTACCATGATTAAATCCACACCTGCTGTAATGAAGTTTTCAATTTGGCTGATTTGAGTTGCTGAATTATCTTTACAATCAATGATTGTATAATCCCAACCTTTGTCTTTTAGCATCGTTTCCACTTCTCCGAATACCCCAGCCCAGTAGTCATTTTCAAGTGATTGAATCGTAACACCTACTGTATAACTATCTTTTTTCTCTGCTGCATCACCACTATCTGCCTCTTTTTTTGTAGATTTTTGACACCCCATTACCATTGTTGCAACCATCACGACACAAATAATTGCACTTAACACTTTTTTCTTCATAACTTTTCCTCCTTCTTTTTTTTGATTTATGTTTCATAGCTTATGCTATAGCTATCCTTTTCGCATTTCTTTCTTTTAATTTAAAAACAAGTAAAAGCTCCATCGACAACAATATCTGATCCCGTTGTGAAACTACTTGTATCACCTGCTAGATATACACAGATTGATTGAAGTTCTTCCGGTTTTCCTAATCTTCCTAAAGGTGCCATTTCATTCCATTCTTTAATCAGTGGTACTAAGTGTGGTGCATTGTTAATTAATTCTGTTCCTATGTATCCAGGACTGATACAGTTCACACGGACATTGCGTTTTGCCCACTCAACTGCAAATGATTTTGTCAACATAATTACTCCAGCTTTCGAAGCGTTATATGCACATTGTGGTTGAGGTACGTTTACTATATGTCCAGACATAGACGCTGTATTGATAATAGAACCATACCCTTGTTCTAGCATTACCTTTCCAGCTGCTTGTGCTGTCAAGAATACTCCTGAAAGATTAATGTCAATTACTTTCTTCCATTGTTCATATGTCATTTCCTCTGCTGGAACATTGATGCATATACCTGCATTACAAAATGCGGAGTCTAATTTTCCAAATGTATCTACTACTTCTTTTACCATTGCATCTACTTGCTCTGGAACTGTTACATCGGTTTGAATTGCAATTACTTTAACACCATTTGCTTCTTCTAGTTCTTTTGCTGTCTTTTTTGCTTCTTCGATGTCTAAATCAACGATTGCTAAATTAGCTCCTGCTTCTGCAAATGCTGTTGCAACACTTTTACCAATTCCTCTGGCTCCACCTGTCACAAAAATAGCCTTTCCGTCTAATCTCATCTTTTCAATAATACCCATTTCGTCCTCCTTACTAGTCATAATAGTTTTAGTTACTTTTCACAAATGCTTTATGCATTCAGTTTCATAAATCTATTTTATAAATCGTATTTACATTATATATCTAGGCGTATTATTGCGCAATATGCAATATACAACAAATTTTTTTATATATTTTATTCAAATTGCATAATGTTATTTATTTGTCAATTTTCACAACAGCTTTTACAATTTCGGCCTTGTCTCTCACACTTTGGTCCATTGCATTTTGAATATCGTCAAAATCAAAAATATGTGTTGCAATTCCTTTCAAATTAACTTTCCCCTGTGCTACTGCTTCAATTGCCATTGGATAAATATGGCGATAACGAAATACCGTTTTAAATGTCACTTCTTTATCTAGTGCTAAGCTCATCATCAGATTCATCATTCCTGTTTTTCCATAGCCAACAAGTACAATATTCGATCCTTTTCTTACTACCTGAATCGCTTGATTAGTTGTGATTTCTGTTCCGGCACTTTCAATAGCCAAATCAAATCCTTCTCCGTTCGTCAATTCCTTTGCTCTTTCTAATACATCTTCCTGGCGACCATTAATCACTCCATCTGCACCTAATTCCAACGCTTTTTCTAATCTCTTTTCCATAATATCTACTACATATACTTTAGAAACACCTGATGCTTTTAGTGCCATCATAGAAACCAATCCTATACATCCTGCCCCAAATACAACTGCTGTCTGCCCTGCATGTGCACCCCCTTGATTTGCAGCATGAAATCCAACTGCTAAAGGTTCAATCAGTGCGCCTTCTAATGTACTTACATTGTCAGGTAATTTAAAGCAAAGGTTGGCTTCGTGAGCCACATACTCCTGAAAGACTCCGTCTATTGGAGGTGTCGCAAAGAACACAACATCCGGACAAAGATTATATTGTCCTTCTCTACAAAATCTACATGTTCCACATGTCTTACCCGGTTCTAGAGCTACCCTATCACCTTCCTTTAGATGCGTTACTTCTTTTCCTACTGCGACAACGGTTCCACCAGGTTCATGCCCCAAGACAAACGGTGGCTCTACAATATAATCACCAATTCTTCCTGCTTCGTAATAATGCATATCACTACCACAGATTCCAACATACTCTAATTTAATTAATACTTCATTGTCTTTAGGCACCGGTATTGGTCTTTCTATATATCCCATCTCTCCGATTCCATTCATTACTGCTACTTTCATTGTTCCAGTCATTATAATCCTCCTATTTATTTGTCACTTTTATAAAATGTTTATTAAAGTGTATTGTAAACTAGTGTAAAAGATAGATTCTATTGATATCTTTCTAAATAGAATCTATAAACTTTTCAATCTGAAAAATTGCTGCTCCTAATGCCGTTGAGTTTGCTTGATGTTTACACCCACGCACATACTTTCCATCTTCTTGAAATATATTTTTTTCTGTAACTTTTTTTTCCAATTGCTCCAAATAAGGCCCTATAAAATCTCCGACATACCCACCAATTACTACATCACAATCAAAACACATCTTAAGATTATCAACTCCAATTGCTAGATATTCCAAATATTCATCCCATACTTCTTTGCATTTCTGATCTCCATCACCTAATTTCTGAAAAAAGCATTCCAGACTGCCATTCTCACAATTTGATAAGTTCAGAGTAGAACAATATGCATCAAGACATCCTTTTTTTCCGCAATAACAAGTTTTCCCTTTGGGATCAATCACCATATGACCAAATTCAGCACTGTGCCAATTATGTCCCATAAACATGTTTGTTCCTGTTTGTCCATATGCGCTATTCTCATAGGACGTTCCTTCACCTTCAGCAAATACAATAGCTCCACCAACTGTATTGCTTAGGGACAAATACACCATACTTTTTTGATTCTCATTTCTAGAAATTTCTGCCGTAGCAGCTGAATTAGCATCATTGATTAGCATACACGGATATGGTATATATTTTTCAAATTCCTCCCGTGACATATGATGAACGCCTAAGGCATGCGAGTTCGATGTGCAATTTTCTTCACCTCTCACAATAGCTGGTACTGAGATTCCAATACCAACCATTTTTTCATTGGCTTCTTCAACATCTGAAACAAATTCTTGGACTAAGTCTCCAAGCTCTTTGAGATACTTTTCGTCATAAGAAAATGTCTTCCGTATTCTCATATGCTTAAGCACACTTTCAGATAGATTGGTCAGTACTAAGCTAATATGGTTTTTTGTAATTTCTATTCCTGTAGCGTATTTCACATCTTGAACCGCTGCAATAGCCTTAGCTTTTCTTCCCCCAGTTGATTGAAATTCTCCGACTTCTCTGATGACCCCTGCTTCTTTTAGTTCATTCACAATGGTTAGCACTGTGGGCCCACTCATTTCCAATGCAGAAGAAATCTCTGGCATACATGCTTGTTCTCTATTATTGATATATCGAAACACCCTGTTTCTATTTATTTTCTTTACCTCTATATTGTTTGTACTTCGCTTCATTCACCCTACCCATCACTTTTTTAGACTGTTTAATTAAGTATTTTGTTAATAAACGAAGTATACCACTTTTGTTTTTATTGCGCAATATTGTTTTTATTTTTATTTTTTTTTGGTACATTGTACTAAATTTTCATATTTTAAAGTTATTTCCGTACGTTATGAAAAGACGCAAAACAATTGGTATTCATGAACCATTCTTTGATTTTACTTTTGCAAAATTTTTGTCACATTTACACTACCATGCTCTGTTTTTATATTCTTGCAAGGCCATTTTTCTGTACGCGTCAGTATTTCAATTCCAGAGGTACCAAAATAAGTAGTTTCCTCACATTTTGTTCCACAAATAGTAGGATTCCAAGCATATACTTGATTCTTCTTTAATATTTTTTCACATTCCGGTAATACAACGAATTCTCGACATCCATAACCGGTTGGACCTCCTTGATGATGCATGCGCCACTCATCTTTATAGCCAATAGATTCATATATCTCTTGTATTTTCTTGAAATATGCCTGATATGTCATGTTGTCTCTCATCTGCATTTGCATTTGTGCAAATACATATTGCGTTTTTTCCATTCGCTCTTGCATTTCTTCTGGGATGCTCCCAAAGCACACCATCCTTGTTATACTGACATTTAAGCCATATTTTTCACCACCAAGGACGATCATTAAACTATTTCTAATTAATTTTTTCGTTGGCATTGGATGACGATACTTCAAGATTCTTTCATCACTTCCTACCAACACACAATCTGGGCTAATCCCTTGTACGATACAAGCAGCTTTTACTTTGTTGGCTATAGAGATTTCTTCATCACCTACGTTTGACTCAGCAGCAATTGTTTCCACTATTTTTGCACATTGTTGACCCACTTCTCTATATTTATCTAGAGTTGCCTCATCCATTCCCATTCGCATATCTATGAGCATCTCTTGTATATTGGTTGTTCCATCAATATGCGTATCGGCTACATAGTTTTTTTCTCGACACATTTGGATAAGATATGCTTCCACTGTTTGGTACCATGGCACAAGTACACCTTTTGCTTGCAAGGGGTTTTGTTCCTCTAACATACGGAGAGAATCACTGCTATCTGCCACTAGTAAAATTTCTTTATCAGTGACAACCAAATATGCCACACCTACTTCTACATTCGTAACGACTGCATTGTCATATCCACCGGTTAGCCATTTGTAATTATCACGTCTTCCAAGGACCATCCCTTGATACGAGGTGGTTTCTAACCAATCATATAGTTTTTCTATAGGACTCATTCTATTTCATCTCCATATTAACGCACACTTTGCCCGTCTTCCCTGTTGCAAACACACGGAATGCTTCTTCCGTATCTTCTAGCGCAAAACGATGTGTGATAATATCACTAGGATGTATTTTCTTACGATTCAATAGTTCCACTAAGCGTTCCATATTGGCAACGGATGTCACCCAAGACCCATGTAGTGTAAGATTTTTATGTAACAACAATGGACTTGGTTCAAAGGTAACATTTCCTTGCTCTCCAAGATATACAACTTGCCCCCACATTCTTGCAAGTTCTAGACATCTTACTCGTCCTACACTGCTGCCAGAACAATCTATTGCAACCTCTACCCCTTTGCCTCCTGTGCATTTCATAACTTCATCTTCCAATGTTTCATCACCTAAGAATACTCGATCAGCTCCGATTTGCTTAGCCATAGCCATACGTTCTTCTGATATATCTACACCGATCGTGTCTGCTCCCATTGCATTTGCCAACATAATTGCTGCTTGTCCCACAGGTCCAAGCCCCATGACCAATACGGTATCTCTACCTGATACATTTGCTCTAAGTAATCCTTGATAAGCTGTGCCAAATCCACAAGCAATCATGGCCCCATCCTCATATGTCAAAAACTCTGGTAAATGAATGCAAGTCGCTGCATCTGCTACCATATATTCTGCCAATGCGCCATCTCTTTGCCATCCATAAGCTCTTCGTCCTTCTTCTTGACAATTAATGAAGAACCCTTTTTTGCACTCGTCACAGTAACCACATCCTTGGATATGATAGACAACTACTTTATCACCCACCTCAAAGTCTAGGACTCCTTCTCCTACTTGTACCACTTGACCACTTGGTTCGTGCCCCGCAATAACATCATCGTATCTTGCTCCACCAGTTTTATCTGTATGTTCATAATAGATATATTTTAAATCACTACCACAAAGACTTGCTGCCTTCATTTTAAGAAGCACTTGTCCTTTCCCTGGAGTCGGAACATCTTGTTCTACTCTTTGTACTTTTGCTCCACCAGGTAATTTCATTCCGATCATTGTTTTTGCTATCTCATGGCTCATGCTTATATCCTCCTATAATTAAAGTCGTCACTTGCTTTCTATACTTTTTATACTAGCGCTTTTTTTTATGTTTTTAAATAAATTATACTTTAAATTAATGGACAATATTACTGCCTTTGAATGTAAGCGCCATTACGATACTCCTTAGGTGAGACCCCAATTACCTTTTTAAATATTCTTGAAAAGTAGTATTGATCATCATATCCTAGTACTTGGCTAATTTCTAATATATACAGATCTGTTGATTTTAATAATTTACATGCTTCTTGCATCTTCAAATTAATAAAGAAGTCAATGGGAGCCCTATTGGCGTATTTCTTGAAGGTTGCATTAATATAGCTTTTTGAAAGATTAAGTTCTTTCTCTATATCCTCTAACTTTAAATTCCGCTCTAAATTCTTATACATATAACGTACAATCGCAGTCACATGTTTGTTTTGCTTGCTTACTTCATCCACTTTTTCTCTATAATATATTTCTGCCAGAATAAGACCTAAGACTTGTGCTATGTAAATATAATTTCCTAGTGTGTAGTTTCTTTCCAATACTCGAAACAGTACATCAAAGAGGGTGATAATACGATTGTTGGCATGTGTAGAATTGATTTGAATGATTTCCTTTTTTCCCAACGGATAATGTTTCGTGTTATCCCCTTTAAAGTGTACCCAAAATATACTCCAAGGATTTTCTTCGCTGGCATAATAATTATGCCTTTCATTACTCGGAATACAAAATGCCTCTTGCTCATGAAGGATGTATTCCTTATCCCCTACTTTGATGCGCCCTTCGCCTTCTACACAATATAGAAGAATATATTCTTCTATCCCCTCCTCTCTTTCTCTAAAATGGTATCTGGCATGAGGGAAAAATCCTACGTCTGTTAAGTATAAAGATTGTACTAACGGATGCTTGGAATAGTTGATAAATGATTCCGTCGGAATGCTAATATATTGTTCATCTTTAAACCCATCTTTTTTTCTTATCTCTTTATTTTCCATTTACTTATCATATCAATCATAAGGAACATTGTCCATCTTTTTTAAAAATATGATATTCATTTCTTTTTTCTCTTATGATACTTTATGAGTAGAAATTAAAAAGGAGATAACTGTATGACTTACAAAAAAAATGTTCTTGTATGGCAAGAAAAAGTAACTGTACCAACCTATAAAGTTTACCCACCTGAAAAGAGCCCCCTATTTATTGAGAATCGCGCCTATCAAGGAAGTACTGGAAAAGTATATCCACTTCCTGTAACAGAAAAGATTAGTGATGAAAAAGTAGATGTGACATATGAGGCTATTTTCTTAGAAAATGATTTTATAAAGGTCATGATTTTTCCGGAATTGGGCGGAAGGATTCAACGTGCTTATGATAAGACAAATGACTATGATTTTGTATACTATAACCATGTCATCAAACCCGCTCTTGTAGGTCTTACAGGCCCATGGATTTCTGGTGGAATCGAGTTTAACTGGCCACAACATCATAGACCAAGCACTTACTCTCCAGTTGATTATTGTTACCAAACAAACAACGATGGATCTGCCACAATCTTTGTAAGTGAAATTGATAAAATGTATGGCACCAAAGGAATGGCCTCTTTTACCTTATATCCAGACAAAGCTTATATAGAAGTAAAGGGACAACTATATAATAATACCGATACTCCTCAGACCTTCTTATGGTGGGCAAATCCTGCAGTTCCTGTAAATGATAATACGTATTCTGTTTTCCCACCTGATGTTCATGCCGTTATGGACCATGGAAAACGTGCTGTATCTACATTTCCAATTGCTACAGGAGAATATTACAAATATGATTACTCTGAGGGCATCGACATTTCTATGTACAAAAATGTAGAGGTACCTACTTCCTATATGGCTGCATCTTCTAATTTTGACTTTATTGGTAATTACGATAGCCAAAAAGAGGCTGGATTGCTTCACGTAGCTGACCATCACATTTCTCCTGGAAAAAAACAGTGGACTTGGGGAAATGCTGATTTTGGACGTGCTTGGGATCGCAACCTCACCGATGAAGATGGCCCATACATCGAATTAATGACTGGCGTTTTTGCAGATAATCAACCAGACTTTACATGGTTAAAACCTTATGAAGAAAAGACCTTTACCCAATATTTTATGCCATATAAAGGTGTTGGGCGCGTAAAGAATGCAACCAAGGATGCCATGGTCAACTTTGAAATTGAAGATAATGTGGCAACCGTAGCATTTTATACCTCAGGTGTATATTCAAACATAACACTAAACATTACAAAAGGGGATTCTGTGTTATTTGAAACATTGTTAGATAGTAATCCTACTTCCTCCTTTAAAGAGACTTTTAACACTACCCTTACCACTCCTGTTGGTTGTACCATTACAGCTGTTACAGATTCCGGTACTACTTTAGTTTCCTATACTTTTGAAGAGGAAGCTTTAGAAGCAACACCAAATCCCGCAGATCCACTTTTACCACCTTCTGAGTTGAAGACCACAGAAGAGTTATTATTAGGTGCGCAACACTTAGAACAGTACCGACATGCTACCTATGAACCTTGTGATTATTATGAGGAAGGATTGCGTCGCGATCCAACAGACATTCGTCTAAACAATGGGTATGGATTACTACAATTGAAACGTGGAAATATTAAGCTTGCTAAAAAACATTTTGAAATTGCAATAGAAAAACAAACCTGGAAAAATCCGAATCCATATTATGGAGAATGTTACTTCAATCTTGGACTCGCTTGCTTTTATTTAGAAGATTACGCGAATGCTTATGATGCCTTTTATAAATCTACTTGGAGCTATGAAACACAAAGCTCTGGTTTCTATTGGTTATCTGTTCTTAGCTGTCGAAAAAAAGAATATGAAAAAGCCCTTTCTTTTATAAAGCAATCTTTAATCTTCAATTGGCATAATATGAAAGCTCGTACTCTTAAGATTTCTATATTACGTTCTTTGGAAAAAGATGTTGCACAGGAATTGAAGGAAAGTCTTGAGATTGATCCACTCTACATGGGCTGCCTTTATGAAAAAGGAATTTACTCGAATTCCCTGATTGATTGGAAAGCATCCATGCGATCGTTTGCACATAATTACTTGGAACTTTCCCTTGATTACATGAAGGCTGGTTTTTATACCGATGCGATTACCATTCTTGATTCTGTAATTGATACCACACCTCTTGTATCCTATTACAAAGGCTACATTTACAAGCAATTAGGTGATAAAAACCAATCAATCACCAACTACAAGCAAGCAGAAAAAGAAAATCCTGATTACTGTTTCCCAAATAAAATCGAGGAATTATTTATATTATCTTCTGCAATTGACACTCTTGACCAGGCACCTTTTGCTCATTATTATCTAGGAAATCTTTTATATGACAAAAAGCAATATCAAGATGCACTCGACCATTGGGAAACATCTGCCTCACAAAACAGTGCTTACGCAATGACTTTTAGAAACCTTGCCATTGCATACTACAATAAAAAGAGTGATTCAGAAAAGGCTTTGGAATTTATGAAACAAGCTTTTTCCTTAGAACCTAATTACCCTAGATTTCTATTAGAATATGACCAATTATCTGCAAAAAATGGCGTCTCACCAACGGAACGTCTGGCATTATTAAAGGATCATTTAGAAGTAGTCAAGCACCGCGATGTGTTATATTTGGAATATATTACACTTCTTAATAACACAAAACAATATGATCTCGCCTTAGATTGCCTATCCAGTCATATGTTCCATCCTTGGGAGGGAGGCGAAGGAAAAGTAAGTGGCCAGTATCGTTATGCTTTGACCGAAAAAGCTTTGATAAAAATAGCACAAAAGGACTACATCGAAGCAATTACACTTCTCACCAAGACACTAGAATATCCGGTGAACCTGGGAGAAGGGAAATTACCTAATGTCCAAGATAATATCGCAGAATACTACATTGGTACCTGCTATGATGCACTCAACAATAAGGAAGAAGCTACTAGATATTATTACAAAGCTTCTATTGGATTAACGGAACCAGCCGTTGCATTATATTACAACGACCAACCTTCTGACACTATTTTATACCAAGGATTAGCACACGAAGCTTTAGGCAATGCCAAGCAGGCAAAAAAAGCTTTTCATCAACTAAAGGCTTTTGGAGAAAAGCACATTTTTGATCAGGTTTCTTATGATTACTTTGCTGTATCCCTTCCTGAGTTAGAAGTATTCCCTGACAATATTCAGACTAGAAATACCATTTATTGCCAATACTTAATGGCACTTAGTGACATTGGCTTAAAAAACTATGACAATGCCAATATGAAATTGAATCAAATACTAGAACGGTATCCAAATCATCAAGGTGCCATCCAACATAAGGAATTTCTTGCTAGAGTTTGTTCTTTATAGCAAAAAAGAGATTGTCATAATGACAATCTCTTTTTTACCCTATCCCCTACATTCCAAATACGTGCTTTACAAATTGAAGCGAACCTTTTGCATCTTCATCTAACTGTTCTTCCGTTGGATTTGGTACTAAATCTCTCCACACCTTAATATCTCTACCAATACTTCCACCACTCATTACAAATGGCTCCATAACTGCAGCGCCCTGATAATTTATTTCACGAAGAGCTTGTCCTATTTCTGCCCATGGGAGAATCCCTTTTCCTGGTACCATTCTATTTTGTTCTCCAATATGTAGATGACCTAACTTATCTCCTGCGAGACGAATGGCCGCTGCCATATTATTTTCTTCAATATTCATATGGAACGTGTCCAACATAATCTTTACATGAGTACTGTCAACTGCATCTACAAATCTGATTGCTTCTTCACAAGTATTAAGCATATACCCTTCAAATCTATTCAACACTTCCATTCCAAGCGTCACATCACAATCTTCAGCTACCTTTGACAATATACGAATGTTCTTAATAGAACGCTCTGTATCTGCTTCTTTATCCATTTGCAATCCCATATCAAGTGGCCAATACGAATAGATGCCACCACCTAGAATCTTAATATCCATTTTACTTAATTTCGGAAGTAGCTCTGTGTAAAATTTCATAGCATTTCTTTCTATTGCCTTATCTGGCGAAGCAATATTTTCAGCTTGCGTCGGTCCATAGCCAGCTGTTAATGTAATCCCATTATCTTCTGCACATTTTTTCAAATCCATCAACTGTGCATCTGTCGTATAATCACTTTGCAAAGCTGCACATGAGATCTCTAGAATGTCGAATCCCAAATCCTTCACTTTTTTTATATAGTGTTTATAGTCTGAAGACCACTCTTTTGTCCAATATGCATTATATATACCATATTTCATCGTATGTTACCTCCATTTTTTATTCGTTCTAGATTCCCATTGTTTCGTATAATGTCGTAATACCTGCACTAATCATGCCACTTTTAGCACATCCATAGGCGGCTTCTTCTTGGTGTTCTGCCATTTGTAATGTCATAGAGAATTTTTTACTGATGATATTTTGTAAAAACAAATTCTTTCTAATACCATTTCCTGAAGCAATCATTTTACTTTGCTTCCTGTTTGTTCCCTCTTGCATGGTAGTATACATTTCAAAGAGTTCTTCTGCCATCCCTTCCAAAATCCCCAAAGTGAGAGCACCCGGTGTAAAGTTATCTATCCCTATATTTTGAATACTACCTCTTTTTAAAGGTTCATCCCTAGTTCCAGAGAAACAAGTAACTACCTGTAATTTATTTTCAGTATCCTTATATTCTTTGAGAAGCTTGTTCATTACATCATAATGATCCACTTCTGTTATCCCCATGGCTTCTCCATACGCTCTATAGAATTTCTCCAAATTCGCATATGCTCTTCCGCCACAAAGAGAAGATCCTACTAGTAAAAACTGATTTCTAACAAATGGCCTTGCCTCAATTTCTTTTCCCACAAAATAGTGATCTGATAATACAGAAATCTGCCCACCTGTTCCTACATTGACCAAAATAGAATTACTTGCATCTTCCACAGAACCCATAAAACTTGCTTGATTATCTCCCAATGCAATCCCTACTGGTATGTTCCGATAAGTTCCAAGCACCGTAAATTCTTCCGATACTTCCGGTACAATGGCTGGATCTTCCTGCATCTTCTCAAAAATTTCCTTACGAAAACAATTGTTCTCCACATCATATATTCCCAAACTGGCTGCATTACTACTATGCATAAGCGGCGTTTTTCTTCCAGTTAGAACCATTCCTAAATAGTCCATAATGGTACATAAGCTTGTAGCCCCTTGCGGAACTAAATTCTTTTTTGAATTATATAGATGTGTAATAAGACCATACCCTGTATAAGCCTTTATCTTGCACTTCTCCTTTAATATCAAACAGATACTCTTTCCATCCATACATGGAATATCGCCTCGCCCATCCTGCCAAGTATAAAGTGGACTTAAATGTTTCCCCTCTTTATCTAAATACAGAATTCCATGCATTTGTCCAGTTAACCCAATGGAGCATATATCATCATAGGAATCAAAAATTTCCCCTATCAGTTTTTCTACTTTTAAAATAACTGCTTCTGGATCCTGTATCTTTTCCCACAAGTTTTCTGTATGAATGAAGCAGTCATTTCCTATCGTATAGGATCTTTCTACCGTTCCATGCTCCACTCCTACGACAACTGCACTAATTGTTGTTGTCCCAATATCTATACCTATTGCTTTCATTTTTTCTCCCTTCCACGTTTGAGTAAACGTTTACTCTTATGATGTAATTGTAATCGTTTACCCACTACTTTGTCAACGTATTTTTACACAGTTTCTCTCTCCATTAATTCTACAGATAAGATGTATTTTCGATAATCAGCATCTCCATTCATCATCTTCACAATCGAATTAGCTGCAATCTTTCCAAACTCAACAAATCCTTGTTTTACAGTGGTTAAGGCAGGGGTAACCTTGCTGCTAAGAGGAATATCATCAAATCCTATAATAGAAATATCACTTGGAACTTTAATCTGTTTTTCATTAAAGTATTTTAATGCACCTATCGCAAGAATGTCTGCCGCATAGAATATCCCATCTACATCTACCTTGCTTTCCCATAATTCTTTTGTTATGGCATAGCCATTATCCATATTGACATAATCTGTTTTAACGAGCAACGCTTCATCAAAGGGAATTCCATAATCTTGTAATGCTTGCTTGTATCCGTTTAATCTTTTCGCTTGTGTCGCAATTGATTTGTCATGTATCACCATCGCAATTCGCCTTCGTCCCGCCTCTATTAAGCACTTTGTTGCTATATATCCACCTTGATAATTATCACTGCCAATGAAAGATGATGCTGCCTTTTGTTCTAATACTTTAGGTTGTCGATCCACATATACGGCCGGAATATCTTTAATCCAATCTGTTGATTCATCCCCACTGACATAGATCATTCCACCTATACGCAATGACTTTAACATATCTATATGTTTTTGCTCCACATCAAGTTTTTCATCCGTATCACAGATAATTGTCATATATCCCTTTTTTAACAATTCCTTTTCTATTTCCCTTACAATGCACGCAAAAAATTCATTCGTAATATCTGGAACAATTACACCTACAACCTGAGATTTATTTATACGTAATCCTCTTGCCAACTCATTTGGGCGAAAGTCATACTCTTCTATAATATTTAGCACTTTCTGCTCCGTTTCTTTTGAAAAACGGCCATTTTGATTCATAACTCTTGATACGGTAGCCACAGATACCTCTGCTTTTTCTGCTATATCCTTAATTGATAGTTCTTTTTTTTTCATACATCACACCCCTTGTATAAAGTAAATTAGTGCAATCGATATAACGCTAATTTCTCAACTAATAGTGCTATTATATGTGATTGTGATTCAGAATACAATGTACTCTTTTATTTTTTAAGGGCATCCTTTTCATGACGCCCTTAAAAGTAATACTCTATTTAACTATATATCCTTCTTCATCCCATAGGTCATGCCAATCTTTTGCATGTTCCCACAAGAACACTTGTCCTTTTGCTAAACGATTATTTTTCTCTAATGTTGCAATAGACGCCATCTCTTCTTCTGTTAGTGGATCTTCCATCATCGCCTTTAGGTTACTTACGTATTCCAATTCATGGATGGAAAATGGGATTGGAATTTGCCCCCTTTGCGCTGCCCACTTTAACGCCACTACTGCCGGATGAATTCCATGCGCTTTTGCAATTGCCTTCATCTCCGGTAATTCAATATCGGCTACATCCTCATCCGCCATATCCCTATCTGGTCTAGTAGGTGAGCCAATTGGCATAAATCCAATAGGTTGAATATTGTGTTTCTTTAAATACTGGCATAATTCTTGTTGTTGAAAACATGGGTGTAGCTCTATTTCACATACTGCTGGCATAATCTCAATATGTTCCCATATTGCTTCCATTTTAGGAATTGTCATATTAGAAAACCCAATATTTCTTACCAAACCTTTTTTTACCAATTGTTCAATTTGTTGATAGGTACTAACGAATTCTTCTACACTAAATGGTTTCGACTCTGGATTTCTAGAATCCCCACTGCAACCTGGTGCATGATAATTAGGAAATGGCCAGTGTATAAAGAATGTATCGATATATGTACATTGTAAATCTGCTATGGATTTTAAACAGGATTCCTCAACTCTTTCATGCATATCATTCCACACTTTTGTCATAATAAAAAGTTCCTTACGCTCTACCACTCCTTCCTCCATAGCCGCTTTAAAAACTTCACCTATCAAATGTTCATTTCCATAACATGCTGCGCAGTCAAATAAACGATATCCACAGCGGATTGCTCCTGCAACTGCAGATGATACTTGTTCTGCAGTAAATCTATCTGAACCAAAAGTTCCCATGCCAATGCAAGGAATTTTCTCTCCCGTATACAAAACTTTTTTTGGAACCAATTCAGGATTCATAACATGATTCATTTTTCTTTTCTCCTTCTATAAGTTATGGTCTTGCTTATATTACCCTATGATTCACTATCTATTAATATTTTCCCTTTTACTGTGCCTGGTGTTTTATACAGTTCAAATGCACTTGCAATTTGACTTAATGGAATTTTTTTATAAATAAATGAATGATCAAATTTTAATGCACCTGTCTTAAAATAATGTGCGGTTAAGTCCCATTCCATTCCTGGAAATGGAGCACTATATGACATCCACGATCCCGTTAACGTGAATTCTTTTCGGTTCATATTTTCCCATTCTTTTACACTAAAAGACAATTCTTTTGTAGGCGTGCCTACAAAGCAAACCCCTGCTTTATTGGCTGCTAATTCAAATGCCATTTTCATTGTAATGGTATTACCTGCTGTTTCATAAACATAGTCAAATCCTTGTCCATTTGTCATTTTCATTGCTTGTTCCATGAAATTATCTTGCAGCGTATTGATTCCGTCTGTTGCTCCTAGCTTTTTTGCTAACTCAAGCCTTTCATCCGCAATATCAAATACTACTACTTGTGACGCTCCAAATATATTTGCCCATTGCATTACAAATAAACCTATCGTTCCACCTCCAAGAATTGCTACCGTTTTCCCGCCCTTATAATCTAGACGGTTTAAACCATGAAGTGCTACCGTAGCTGGTTCAAAAAAAGCACCTTGTTCGAAACTGACTTCTTCCTCAAACTTTACCGCATTCTTTTCAGGAACTACTACGTACTCAGCAAAACTTCCATATTCTCTAGAACCAATAAAACTATAATGTTTACATAACGAATAATTCCCTTTCTGGCAATCTTCACATTTCAAACATGGGATCAAGGGTACACCTGCGACCCTATCTCCGATTTTCACAGATGACACTCCGCTTCCTACTTCTTCCACTATTCCAGAGAATTCATGACCTAATACATTTGGAAAAAAGTGACAAGCATCTCCATTTACACGTGGAATATCTGAACCACAAATGCCTGTGTATTTCACTCTAATTAGTACTTCTCCATCTTTTGGTAATGGCTTTTCTATTTCTTCATATCTCAAATCTCCGCTTGCATGTACAACTCCTGCTTTCACATCTAGTCCTCCTATTTCTTCATTGTATCTTGTAGTTTCTCATATAGCTCCAGATAGATTTCATAATTCTTTTCATACTTTTGATGGTTATCCATATTGGGTTGATGATGTCTCGTCTTCTTAACTGTTAATTCTACTGCTTCTTCAAAGCTCTGATACATTCCAATCCCAACACCTGCTAATATAACTGCTCCCAATGTTGTAGCCGTATCTGAGGATGGTACCGTGATTGGTTTTCCTGTGACATCCGATTTGATTTGTGTCCAAAGTAAAGAATTAGCAGAACCTCCCATAGCCAATAACTCCTCCACATGTGCTCCTTGCTTTTCCCCTACTTCCAAATTATGTCTCAAGGCAAATGCCACACCTTCCATAGCCGCTCTAATCATATGCCCTTTTGTTTTACTAAAATCCAACCCAAAGAATACCCCTTTTGCATCTGGATCCCAAATCGGGGAACGTTCGCCCGACATATAGGGCAAAAATACCAAGCCGTTGCTACCTGGTTCTACCTTTTCCGCCAATTCGTTAAATTGAATTAATGAGGACTTTCCCGTAGTTGCTGCTATTTCTCTCTCATACTCTCCGAATTCTTTTTCCAACCAGCGCATCACACCACCGCCACCAACTGTCCCACCTTGCAATAACCATTTCCCTGGCACTGCATGATAGCTAAGAATTAATCTAGGATCTGCTGCATACTTTTCTATACATATACTCATTCCACCAGCTTGCCCACCTTGCTCTTGGGTTTCCCCCGCATGTAGCACTCCTGCGCCTAATGTTCCACACGCTGCATCTAATGCACCTGCAACAACTGGCGTCCCTTCTGCTAATCCACATTGATTGGCTGCATGCCGTGTAACAGTTCCAATCACTTCATGGCATGCATATATATCTGACATAAAAGAAAATGGAATTCCCAACTTTTCACACATCTCTTTATTCCAAGTCCCTGTCCGCATATCAAAACAATGAAATCCATATCCTTGGGACAAATCCTGAGAACAAACACTTGTTAATCGATATGCGATAAATGCATTGGATTGTAATACCTTATATATCCGAGTATAAACATCTGGCATATGTTCTTTAAACCACAATATCTTTGCAGTACCATAAGACGGCTGTAGTGAATTCCCCGCTATTTGAAAAATCTTTTCCGATCCGATTACCTGATTCACTCTATCACAAATATCTTGTGCACGCGTATCCATCCATATCGGTGTATTGGCTAATACTTTTCCATCTTTATCAATAGGGATTGCTGACCAGCTTTGCCCATCAATGCCTATACCTTTAATCTCTTCTGGTCTAATATTTCCGCTTTTAAGCACTTCTTTGGTTGCACTACAGACGTTCTCCCACCACTCATCAGGATCTTGTTCTGCCCAGCCAGGACGTGGGTAATATACCGCGTAATCTCCTGTTGCACTAGCAACTACTTGCCCCTCTTTGGTAAATGCAGCAACCTTACAAGCGCTTGTCCCAATATCAATTCCTAATAACAGCTCTCTCATATTATGTTCCATTTCTCCTATTGATTCGCCTTTCCATCACAACCACATACCTTCATGCGATTCATTACAAGTTCTTTCACTGCTTCCATCCCGGCCTTACCAAATGCTTTTGGATCAAATGTATTCGGTGCCTCCTCATATAATTTTTTCCATGCCCGGGTATAAGCAACTCGGAGTTCTGTTGCAAAATTCACCTTTGCAATTCCTCTATTTACACAATCTGCAACTTCTTCATCACTAATACCCGATGCACCATGAAGCACTAGTGGAATGGACACTACTTTTGCTATTTCTGATAATCTTTCTTTATCTAATACCGGTGTTCCTACATAGAACCCATGTGCGGTTCCGATTGCAACTGCTAGGGAATCAATTCCAGTTTGCTCAACAAAAAGAACTGCCTCTTGTACATCTGTATTTGTATCAACTTCCACTTCTAAGTCATCTTCTTTTCCACCAACTTTACCAAGCTCAGCCTCTACTGGAAGTCCTCTTTTGTGTGCCTCTTCTACAACTTTTTGCGTAATCTCTATGTTTTTTTCTAGTTCTTCTCCCGAACCATCAATCATAATCGATGTATAGCCATGATTCATACACTCTACAGCCAATTCATAGCTACTACCATGGTCTAAATGTAAACACACAGGAATACTTGCCTCCTCTGCTGCTGCTTTTACCATAGCCGCATACATGGAACTTTTCCCATATTTTATAGTCGATGGTGTGGTTTGAAGCATGACTGGTGCATTTAACTCCTCTGCTGCTGCTATAATTGCTTTCACCATTTCCATATTTTCTGCATTAAAAGCACCCACCGCGTATCCATTTTTTCTAGCCTTTATAAGCATTTCCTTTGAAGTAACTAATGACATTATTTTTCCTCCTATACGTTCGAATGTTTTACAATATGATTCTATACCCCTATTATAACTTGTTCTTACTTATATGTTATACAAATTCTTGACGTTTTGGGTTTATTTTTGTCGCATTATCGAATATAATATTGTTTCATCAAGTATTCTTTGATATAATCATTGTATTACAACGAAAAGGAGTCAATCATTATGCGTACCATATATACTGATTTGAATATACAATTTACAATTGAGAATACTGTCTTTTCTGCACTCAATATTGTCTTCGAAAAATTTATGCATCCGATTCCTTCACACAGCCATGGTAATAATAGTTATGAGATCCATTATATCCCCTACGGGAAAGGAGAAGTTACTATTAATGGAAAAATCTATGATGTTATTCCAAATACACTTTATGTTACTGGACCACATGTGGAACATGCCCAAATTCCTGATGAGAAAGAACCGATGACAGAATACTGTATTTATGTAAAAACAAAAAAGAAATACAGTAAATCAGTTACGGATACTCACACTTCCTATCTGAAGCTCTTCGAGGAAACATCACTTTGGTTTGGACAAGATACACAAGATATTCATGCTATCATGCAGCAAATTTTTTATGAACTGGAACAAGAATATACTGGTTATATGACACAAGTAGAAACTCTTTTACAGCAATGTATCGTTAAACTGATTCGAAATTATCAACATCGACAAGAATCCAAGAAACATTTTGCTCCTTCTAATCTTGTTGATAGTAAATATATTATTGTAGAGGAATCGTTCCTCTATGAGTATAACAACCTAACCTTAGAGGAATTAGCTTCTCGCCTTGGACTTAGCACGAGACAAACAGAACGCTTTATCAAGGATGCCTATGGGAAAACATTTTTGCAAAAAAAAGTGGAAAGTAAAATGGCGGTAGCTGCACTCAGCCTTTCCCAACAGAATTTAAGTATTACGGACATTGCATATAACCTTGGCTATTCTTCAATTGAACACTTTTCTCACGCCTTCAAAAAGTACTATGGCATTACTGCAAGACAATTTAGAAAAGAACATAACTAGTTCATCCTCTATATTGGTGACATAAAAAAGAATGTATGATAGGGCCATTCAAAACCTTTCTCCATACATTCTCTTTTTATTTACCATATCTTACGGCATATCCGCTTCATCGCTTCCTTATTCTTTTGGATACAAACATTCTATTCCTGCTTGATCAAATAATTCTAGCCACTTCTTATCTGGTTCCACATCTGTTACAACCATATCAATATCCTTTAGTTCACCTAATTTTGAAAATGCAATCATGCCAAATTTGGAACTATCCACAGCTAATATACATTTTTTAGCTGCTTGAACCATCGTCTGTTTCACCTGTGTAAGATGCTCATTGACATCTGTAAACCCTTGTTCTTCATCTACTCCCTTACAAGATAAAATCGTAGTATCTACATGAAATGAACTTAGGGTTTCTACCGCCTTTGGCCCAAGCAATGCCAGATATCCTTCTTTTACCTGCCCTCCAGATACCATAACATTCCAATCTGAGACATCCGATAATTCTACTACAATCTCTAAGGAATTCGTTATCACAGTTAAGCGTTTTTTATGCTTAATGGCTTTTGCAACAAAAATTGCTGTTGTACTGGCATCTAACATAATCCGTTCACCATCATGAATTAAGTTGGCTATAATTTCTGCTATTTTTTGCTTTCCCGTTACATTATGTTTCTTCCTAATGTTAAATGGCATATCTATATTTGTATTTTCATTTAAAACGGCACCGCCGTAGCTTTTTACAGCCAATCCATCCTTATCTAACTTATCTAAATCTCTTCGAATCGTTTCTTCTGACACGTTGTATAATTGACTCAGTTCGCTAACTACAACTCTTTTTTCCTCTTGTAATTTTTCTAATATAAGATTACGTCTTTCTACTGCTAACATACAACCTGCCTCCCTTTACTTGTAGCAGAATCCATTTATAAAATAGATTCTATAATCTGCTTATCTGGATGTGCAATCACAGAGGAATCCAGCATCATTCCATTTTCACCAACCAAAGCTTTTGCTTTGTCAATTGCCGCTGTGACTGCTGATACTTCCCCCGTTAATAACATATAGGATTTGCCACACATTCCTTTTGCAATTCGTAATTCAATCAAACTGACAATTGCCGTTTTAGCTGCAACATCTGCTGCCACAATAATGGATGCTGCATCATACGTTTCTAATATTCCTAACGCGCTAACCGTTTCAACGTTTGTGGTTCCATAGATTGCCGGGAAAATATCCTCATGCGGATTCCCCAATACAAAACTATCTATTAATTGTTCTGGATATTGTACCTTTGCTACTTCAACGGCCGCAGATATGGCACTTAAGTCACCCGTCACAATCGCAATATACTTGCCAGGACAAACTGTCTGTGCTTCTACTATATCAACTTGTGCTGTTTTTATCATGGCATCTGCAGCTGTGATACCACTTGCCACAGTTTTAAATTCAATCATGCCAATTGCCTTACTCATACAGTACACGTCCTTTCTATTTTACTCTTTGAATTATAACATAAGATTCATTTACTTCAACTACTTTTCCTGCAATCGATGCATGGATTCCAACACTTAATCCTGGTGCTGGCTCTGCTATCACTTGCCCTACTGTGACCATATCACCCTTTTTTACGATCAATTTAGCTGGTGCACCAATATGCTGACATAATGATATTTTTACTTTATTCATCGGCACAACGGTATTAAATAGAGGTGCCTCAACATTATATTTTTGTAGTCCCAGTCTTGCCTCTAATCGTTCTTCTGGCACTTTGCGAAATGCTCGGGTTTCTTTTATTCCCTTGGGTTGTATATCTTGAGGTACTTTCACCCCAGCCTTTTTTAATCCCACTTTATATTCTGCCATTAAAGATCTTGGAGAAAGACCTTGTGGGCAAGCATACATCTCACACAATCCACAGGAACAACAAAATAGGGTGTTAATAAATACATTTACATTTTGAAAATCTCTATTAGATGCTGCTCTCATAAATAAATGTGGTTCTATTGGATGCCCAAGTGCATGTCTTGGACATAAATCCGTACACATCTGACACTGACAGCAGATAGACGCTGCCCTATTCATCTCAATCGAAGAATTCTGGCTTTTTTGCTTTTTTAATAAATGGTCATTGGGAAGAACAAGGATCGCATTGGTCGTTTTCGTAACGGTCTGTTCTTTGTTTCCAATATTACCCATCATTGGACCACCTACAAAATATATCGGATCTGCAACTGTTGTTTCTCCTGCTAACGCTACCACTTCTTCCAGTGTACATCCAATCGGAACTCTTACTGTCATTGGCTTCGATACTTCTCCAACTATAGACACTACTTTATCTGTCACTGGCTGTTTTAATTCTATGGAACGATAGATATTATAGATTGTCTCTACGTTAAATACTGCCATTCCCTGTTCAATTGGAAGACCTCCTGGACGTACTACCCTCTTTGTTGCTTCATATATTAATACAACTTCATCACCCATTGGATACACACCATCTAATAAGTGTATACGCACTTTTGGGAATTCTGCGATACATGTATTCAATGCCTGAATCGTTGCTTTGTATTCCTTTTTAATTCCAATAATTGCTTCCGTTGCATTTACAATCTCCGCAATCATGCTAAATGTCTTTACAATCTCGTAAGCATGTTGTTCTAGTAGTTGTCTATGTAATTTAAGCAATGGCTCGCATTCTGCACAATTCATGATTATGCTATTTGCTCGTTCATCTAGTTTTACATAGGTGGGAAAACCTGCTCCTCCAGCACCTACCACGCCATTGTCTTGAATTAGCTTGCTTAATTCTTTTATGTTCATGCTAACACTCCACTCCTATACTTCATCCACAATACCAACAATTGCTGCATCTACAGGCGATGTTTCCATGCCACACTCCAACCTTGCTGCATTTCCTAATGCAACTAAAACAACTTCACCTATACCAGCTCCTATATTATCAATGGCAACTAGCTGATTGGTATTGGATATCATGTTATTAAGCGGTTCTACTACCATTAATTTATTACCTACAAGCTTATCACTTTTTCTTGTAGCCACGATACTTCCCACAACTTTCCCAATAATCATGTTTCCCTCCGTCTATTTCCATCTCATCTTTTTTACTTTATAATCATAACCGTTTGACCGCATGTTATTTTGCTTGCATTTGCCTCGTCTGTATCAATATGCATTTCTAGTGTAAAACTATCATCCACTCTGATTTTTACGTGATTAAAAATAGTACCTCGTTCATTATCTGCTTTTACTGAAACAATATCTCCATCCTTCACACCTGCTGCACTGGCGTCTTGTGGAGACATATGAATATGTCGCATAGCAATTATACATCCTTCCTCCAAGTAAAGTGCTCCTTTGGGTCCAACTATTGCAATTGGAGAAGAACCCGCAACATTACCCGATTCACGAATTGGTGCATGAATTCCTAATTTGATTGCGTCTGTAGCCGAGATTTCTACTTGAGATCTATTTCTAACTGGACCTAAAATCCTTACATTTTCTATTGCTCTAAGCTTTATCCCTACAATTGTAACTCTTTCATTGGATGCAAATTGTCCACCCATCAGTTCTTTTTTCTTTGTTAATTGATATCCTGTACCAAATAATATCTCTACATGCTCTTGTGTTAAATGAATGTGTCTAGCGGATACCCCTATTGGTACCATAAATCCATGATTCATAGTTTCGTTTTTGTTTATAGATTCTATCACCATTTTTGTAATTAATTCAATATTTTTTGTTTCCAAACCATCACCCATTCTTTCCATTCTATTGTATAAATTCTTTACATGCCCACACATCTACCAAGATGGCGGGCACGTTAGAATCATGTTCACAATAACTATTTTACTATTGGTAAGATTTGTTCTACATCTGTATGTGGTCTTGGTATTACATGTGTCGCTACTAATTCTCCCAGTCTTGCTGCACTTTCAGATCCTGCTTCAACTGCAGATTTCACTGCTCCTACATCCCCACGTACCATAACTGTTACTAATCCTGAACCAATTTTCTCTGTTCCTACTAACACGACATTTGCTGCTTTACACATAGCATCCGCTGCTTCTATTGATGCTACCAAACCTCTTGTTTCCACCATTCCTAATGCTTCTTGTGCCATTCTTTTTTCCTCCTTTTTTACTTCTGCGACCTTGCTCTCTGCTACTTTTTTCGTTGCTGCCATATCCATGCCCTCCTACTTAAATCGACTAGAACTTAACTTCACGAGCCGTATAATTTCCTCATGGGGACTTGCGATAACACCTGATGCAACAGGTTCCTTGATTGCCTTGATTTTTGCTACTTCAATGGCTTCTGTAACTGCTGAAATACTTCCCTCAATCACGATCGTGACGAGTCTTCCGCCTAACTTTCTTTCCCATGTAGCTAATTCAACCTCTGCAGTCTTACACATTAAATCCAATGCATCAACCGCTGCCGTTACACCTGTAATTTCAATAAATCCATATGACTTACCCATGAATAAACTCCTTCATTATACCATAGGAAGAATCTTTTCAACATCCGTGTGTGGTCTTGGTATTACATGTGTCGCTACTAATTCTCCCAGTCTGCTTGCTGCTGCTGATCCACTTTCTACGGCTGCTTTCACAGCCCCAACATCACCTCGAACCATAATCGTCACTAATCCTGAACCGATTTTTTCTGTTCCTACTAGTTTTACTTCAGCTGCTTTTGTCATAGCGTCTGCTGCTTCAATTGCTGCTGTAAGCCCTCTTGTTTCTACCATTCCTAATGCTTCTTGTGCCATCTTTTTTTCCTCCTATAATTTCCTATCATTCTCTTTTATTTTTTCTTTATTTCTTATCAAATGCATTAATCCCAAGCATTTTTTCTGTATCTTTTGTTGGTTTTGCTATAATGAAGTTTTGTACTACTCCCGTTACTTCCTTTGCCTTTTTCATACCTGCTTCCATTGCAGCTTCCACATCGGTTACACTCCCTCTGAATTTAATTGTAACAAGCAGTGGAACTGGGAGTGCATCTGCATTTGCAGGTTTGTTCTTATCAAAATTCTCCAAACGTACATTCGCAGCCTTACAACCTGCATCTGCTGCCATAAACGCACAAACCAAACCAAATACTTCTAGAATTCCAACAGCTTCTCCCATTACATTACCTACCTTTTAGCTATTTATTAATAATTGCAATTTTTAATCCTGTCATTGCTAAGTTTGTTTTGTGTCCTTCATTGATTTCTTCTAATGAATATGTATGTGTAATCAATTTATCAATTGGAAGTCCAATCTGTTTCGCGCTTTTTAAAAAGTCAAAGGTTGTTGCATAGTCCCTTAATGTATATACCCAAGAGCCTACTACTGTAATTTCTTTAGAGCAGATATCGAAATGTGGATTGATTGTTGCATCCCCTCCATTGATAAAGAATCCTAATTCACAAAGTCCGCCGCCATTTCTAATAAACTTGTAAATATTAGCATGTGCCACTGGCGATCCTGTACATTGGAAGGCAAAATCTGCAAGATGTCCATCAAATGTTGCTTCCACTGCTGTTGCTAATGCTTCTAATCCTTGATAATCCTTAAAATTTACTGTATGAGAAGCTCCTAACTCTTTTGCAAAATCCAATCTCTTTTCTTCTCCATCTACTGCAACAATATTGGCAATGCCCATTGTTTTTAAAATTGCAATACATATTAAACCAATTGGACCACATCCTTGTACCACCACTCTGCTGTTAAACCGAAGAATCCCTGTTGATTTTGCCCTTTCTACTGCATGAATCAGTACTGCACAAGGCTCAATTAGAATTCTGGAGTTAAGATCTAAATCGCTTACATTGAAGATTGTTGATCCTCCTCGAATCACAATATAATCTGCAAACCATCCATTCAAATGAATCTCATCGTCTGGAAGCAAGCCATATACATCTGCTCCACCTACATTTTGCTTGTTTAGATCAAACATTGTAATATCTGGATTGTCTTTAAAAATCATGCAAGATACCACTTTATCACCAATATGTAAGTCTTTTCCAGCACTATCTCTTTTTACATTTTTACCCATTTTCACAATTTCACCAGTGCCTTCATGTCCAAGCACTACTGGAATTAATCCAAATGGATCTCTTTTGAACTCATGTGCATCTGTTCCACAGATTCCACAACCTTCTACTTTTACAAGTATATCTTCATCTCCAAGTTCTGGAATTGGATATTCTTGAATCTCGTAATGCTCAAGTTCTTTTAGCATTGCTACTCTCGAAGTTGGCGGAATTATATTACTACCTTGCTCTACTTTTGAAGCCACCATACTTTTCCCGGTTCCTGCCATGTCAGAAAGAACTTGCTTTACAATATCTTCAATATTAATTGAACTCATATCCATGTCTTTTCTCTCCTTGTCTCAATCTCTTTATAAATAACATACACTATCTTATACAAAGACTATCTGACATTACACAACGTCTTCTCTTTGTAAATGTACTTGCACTCGTAAGACCTTCTCCCGTTCTACTTGCAATTGTAAAAGTACAAAATCCCTCTCCACCAAATCCAAGGGCAGCATAGGATGGTGCGTTCTTAACTAAAATGGCAGTATCAATCGCTTTGGCATATGTTGTGATATGATCTACATTCTTAGAGTGAATGTGTGCAGAATGACGATTTCCATGTTCTAACCACACCGCTTTTTCTACTGCATCCTCAAAATCATTTGCCGAAACAATGCCCAGAATAGGCATCATCAATTCTTCTGCAATTAATTTATGTTCTTTTTCTCCTTGAAATATAATACAACGAATATTATCTGGGACTGTAATCCCAATCATTTTCAGTAATGTCTTTGCGTCACGCCCTACGCACTTGCGATTTAGCTTTCCTCCTGCTAATACGAGGTCTTGTAGTTGTTTCTGCTGTTCTTGGTTTATCAAATAACATCCTTGCTCTTCTACTAAATAGTGAATTAATTCGTCTATTACTGGCTGTACTGCTACAATTTCTTTTTCTGCAATGCACGGTAAGTTATTATCAAATGTGCACCCATTCACAATATCTTCCGCTGCTTTTTTAATGTCTGCTGTTTCATCTACCAGCACCGGTGGATTTCCTGCTCCTGCTCCAATTCCACGTTTCCCAGAAGAAAGGACTGCGGTAACTACCCCTGGACCACCAGTAGCTGCTATCAATGGTATATCCTTGTGTTTCATCATCATATTACTAGTTTCTAATGTTGGCTTTTCAACCGTAACTGCAATATTATCTGGGCCTCCTGCTTCCATAGATGCTTCGTTCATCATATTAATAGCAAATATGGATGTCCTGATTGCTGCTGGATGTGGATTAAATACCACAGTATTTCCGCCTGCCAGCATCCCGATCGTATTGCAGATAACTGTTTCGCTCGGATTGGTGCATGGGGTAATTGCCCCAATAACTCCAAATGGTCCCATCTCTATTAAAGTCAATCCTCGATCACCAGACCAGGCAGTTGTTGTAATATCCTCAGTACCCGGGGTCTTCTCAGCAACCAATCTATGCTTTAATATTTTATGTCCTACATTACCCATTCCAGTCTCTTCTACTCCCATATGAGCTAACAGTTCTGCATTTTCAGATGTTTTTTTTCGAATAAGAGAAATAATTTTTTCTCTTTGATCCATAGACATTCTTTTTACTTTCAGTTCTGCTTTCTTTGCTGCTTCAATGGCTTCATTCATATCAGTAAACACACCATGTTTCTCTGTTGAAGTACCCGAAATCTGCATTTTAGCTATCACTTCTTGTACAATATCTTGCACCATACTTTCATTTATAGGCACGAGATTACCTCCTTTAAGATTTTTTTCCCATAAGCAGCCAATTCTGTATCCTGCTCAGCTGTACCTCCACTTACGCCAAGTGCCCCAATCATTGTATTACCCATTTTTAACGGTTCGCCACCGCCAAAGATAACAACTTTACCACCATTGGTAAATTGAATGCCATACAAAGATTCACCTGGTTGACTTAATCTTCCCAACTTTTCTGTTGACATTTGAAACGCAACTGATGTAAAGGTCTTGTTCAAGGCTACATCATAACTCCCCATAAATGCCCCGTCCATACAATGGATCGCAACGGGCTTGGCAGATGCGTCTGAAACTGCCACAACTACTGGTATCTTCATACTTTCTGCCTTTTTTTCTATTTGTTCTATCAGAGCTTTCGCAAGCTTAAGATTCATAGTGATTGTTTCTTTCACATATTTTTGAATGACTGTTTCTACCACCGCAGTAATGTTACTTTCATTCATAAAAACACCTCTTATTCGCTTTTATAATCCTAATTGCTCCATAACCTTCTTTGTAACAGCTGCAACTACATCCGCAGAATCAACTTGTGCACTTTCTTTACTAGCAACAGCACAGCCTCCACAGTTGTGGCAATTCAAAATCCCCTTGTTTTGGCACAAATCTGCTGGATGTTTCCCAGGCAATCCCATTTGACGTCTAATCTCATATAATTTAGCAATTTGCTCTTTATCAAATTCTTTTGGTCCCCCAAGCATCTTTGACTTGTATAGCAATTCAGCATAAAATTCTAAAGATTCCATCTTATGGTAAGCTGCTAAAAGATCTGTACTCCAAGTCAATGCCCCATGGCTTTCCAATAATACTGCATCAAAGTATGGTAAATATTTTTCAAGATTGTCAGGAATTTCAACCGTTGACGGTGTACCATATTCTGCAATTGGAACACATCCTAACGCAATAACCGCTTCTGGCATAATTGGTTGTGTTAACGGAATTCCAGCAATAGCAAAGCTTGTTGCATATGTTGGATGTGCATGTACGACTGCTCCAACATCCGGTCTCTTTTCATATACTCTCATATGCATTTTAATTTCAGAAGATGGTTTAAACCCTTTATTTGCCTGAATTACATTTCCCTTTGCATCTACTTTACATATATATTCAGGTGTCATAAATCCTTTGGATACTCCTGTTGGCGTACAAAGAAATTCATTATCATTTAATTTAACTGAAAAGTTGCCATCGTTTGCTGCAACCATATTTCTATCATATACTCGTTTACCTATTTCACACATTTGTTTTTTAATTTCAAATTCGTTAAGCATTATTTTTTCTCCTCCTTAAGAACCTTGTGTTTTTGTTGTTTCTTTGTATATTATATTCTTATTTTTATTTTAAGTCAATATAATATGTTGTTTTTATTGTTTTTATTTAAATATATATGTGGTTTTTATTGTTTTTTATTTTCTATCATTACTTAGATAGTCTAATATTTCCAAAATCCCTTGCCCCTTTTTTGCATTTACCAAAAATATTTTTTTACATCCTGCCAGCTGCAACCACCTTTGAGCACGTCTCCAATCGGCTCCATCCAGGTCCACTTTAGTTACAATCCCAATGACCTCACGATTTGCCATACATGTAATATTAGGTGGAAATAGGGAATATGGTTCTACAGCAGAGATTAATAATCCCACAACATCTGCCTCGTAAGAGTACACCGCTAAGGCAGAACCCATACTACGCATCTGTACATATTCTCCTGGTGTATCAATAACTGTATCAAAGTAATCTACACACTGGGTTTTTTGGTATCGAATCTGCTCACCTTTCAATGCTTGAGTGAGCGTAGTTTTTCCACATCCGCTTCTTCCAATTAAAATTATACTTTTCATAATCACCCAATCCTTAGATTATGTTCTTGTGATTTCACATGCTGTAAATCCAAGTTTCTTTTCTACATACTCTAAAATTGTCTGCACAGATGCTTCTACTTCTGATACACTTCCTGTAATAATAAGTGATCCACTGAATCTATCTACGAATCCCAGATCTACACCTGAAGATTTCACTGCAATATCCGCAATAATAATTGCTGTTTCTGCAGGACTTATGGTCATGACACCAATGGCTGATTTTGAATAGTCTATATTGGGATCCAATCCTAACTTTTCATATAGTATTTTGTCAGGATTGGCAATGATATGGGCAATGGTAATTTGTTTTCCTGGTACCAGTTCTTGTACAATTCTTTGTTTTGTCTCTATTGGTAGTTTATCTACATATCCCATGTTTAACCTCCTATCTGACAATGCAATCCAGTATGTTTTTCAACTTCAGATTTTAACATTTGCATATGTTCATTTTCTGGTGGGAGTACTTCTCCCATTTGATACTCTCGTTGTAATCCATCGTATTTATCCTGACCCAACCGATGATATGGAAGTAAATGTATTTTTTTTACACCAGATAGCGTATCTGCAAATTTAGCAATATCAAGCATCTCTTCCTTCGTATCATTAAAGGTTGGAATAACTGGAATCCGAATAATCAATTCTGTTTGACCCGAGTTCGCTATCTTTTTTGCATTATCTAACATTTGTTCATTGGATTTCCCGGTAAATTCTTTATGCTTTTTTGCATCCATATGTTTTATATCCATCAAATATTGATCTAGATAAGGTAGGATTTCTCCTATTGTTTCTCCCGATGCACATCCCATACTCTCTAATGCCGTATGAATTCCAACGCTCTTTGCTGCACGTAATAAATTCTTGGAAAAATCCGGTTGACACAGACTTTCTCCACCGGAAAGCGTAAGCCCTCCACCAGAACGTCTATAATATGCTCTGTCTTTCTCTACAATCTCCATAACCTCTTCTACCGTCACATCTCGTCCTATGATTTTAGGTTTTCCTTGTACTACCATAGTCTCAATTTCAAATTTTTGTGATTCGGGATTGCAGCACCATCGACAACGCAAGACGCATCCTTTTAAAAAAACAATTGTCCGAATCCCCCTGCCATCATGTATGGAATAACGTTGTATATCAAAAATGCGTCCCTTTGTTTGCTTATATTCCATTTTACTCTCCTTAGAATCCTTGTTCCGTACGCCTTATAATGTCATCCTGTAATGATTTTGACAGCGTGGTAAATAGTGCACTGTATCCTGCCACACGTACTACTAAATGTTGATATTGCTCTGGGTTTTTTTGTGCATCTAAAAGCGTATTTCTATCAACTACGTTAAACTGCATGTGGCTTCCTTTTTGATCAAAATAAGATCTTATCAGAGATATAAAATTGTCCAACCCTTGTTCTCCACTCAATGCAGATGGATGAAATTTTTGATTAAACAGGGTACCATTAGAAGCAATACCGTGATCTAATTTAGCTACTGAATTGGCTGCTGCTGTCGGACCATTGGTATCTTTACCCGCCGAAGGTGACACTCCGTCTGCTACTGGCGTATGTGCCAGTCTTCCATCTGGTGTAGCTCCCGTCTGCCTTCCTAATGGTACATTGGCAGAAACAGGGTAAAGACCTGCCTGATAACTGCCACCACGAGGGTTTTTAAACCTTTCCAAAGGCCGCGTATATGTATAAGCCACCTCTCTGGCAAATACATCCACTTCATCATCGTCATTTCCAAATTTAGGAATCTCTTCAATCCAAGTTAGAAGTTGTTCAAATCGCATCTTGTCTTCTTTGGAAGATTCCATATTCATGATATTTTGAACAATAGCTCCTATCTGATCCTTGCTTACTTTTTTTCCTTCTGCCTTTAATTCCTCAATCACAGCAATTGCCATCTCTGATGCAGAAATAGCGTCAAACCCTTGGCCATAATTCATAGCTAACGCCCATTTATACTCCCCAAGTGAGATTCTCTTTTCTTCAAATACTAACTTTTTAATTGCAAACAGAGAATCTGCCATATTTGCTACTCCAAATCCTTGTGGTCCAGTAAAGTTATAAACTGCACCCCCTTCTTGCACTGTTTTTCCTGCCTTAATACAATCCTCTATCATACATGACAAATACGGAAGCGGACATCTCTCTGCATGAGCTACATCTATCGCATTATCTGCATTCACCATGAGTGAAATTTGATAGTTCATCTGTGCTTTATAAGCATTGTAAAATTCTTCAAATGACGTCATCGTTTCAACGTTGCCTGTTTTGATACTGATTTGCTCGCCTTTATCTTTCCCATTGGAAAATACCAATTCTAACGGCTTACACATATTAAAAAATGCTGCATCGTGCCATCCTTCTGTTTTACCCGCTTTTTGTGGTTCAACACATCCAATAATGTTGTAATCTCTTGCATCTTCTAATGTTAATCCACGATTTAAGAGAGATGGGATAATAACTTCATCATTATAGTATGCTGGTAGTCCAATTCCAGTTCGAGTCAGAGCTGCCGCTTTCAGTAGCAAGTCTTGTGGCGTTTTATTCCACACACGGATCGATAAAGATGGTTGGGGCAAAAACACGTGATGTGATGCCTGAATACACATAAATGATAAATCATTTGTCACATCCTCCCCTTCCTTATTTTGTCCGCCTACAATTAGATTTTGAAAGAGACTATAACCAGCAAACCCCTCTGCACTTGCTGCGTCTCTGCATTTATTCAAATCATTTAATTTTACCCAAATACAATCAATCAATTCCTGGGCTGCTTCTCTTGTTATGTTGCCTGCATCTAAGTCTTTTTTATAATATGGATGCATATATTGATCAAATCTGCCCGGTGAGATGGAATGTCCGCTTGACTCTATTTGAATCAACTGTTGCACAAACCAAAAGCTCTGACACGCCTCATAAAAATTACTTGCTCCTTTTGCAGGCACATGGTTACAGTTTTGGGCTATTATCAATAATTCTTTTTTTCGTTCACTATTACTGCAGCTTTCTGCCATGTGCTCGGCCATAACTGCATAACGCCTTGCATAGTTTATAGCTGCCTCACAACTCAGTATAACCGCTTGTAAAAATTGTGACCTTTTTGTATAATCCGCATCTCCAACCTGATACTTAGAAAGTTCTTCCTTGGCCTCATCGATAATACCTTCATATCCTACTGCCAGTACTTTCTCATATTGCACAGTCACATGTCCTACTCCATTATAAAAATAATTTCCAGGAGTAAATATATTATGATCAATTGCTTTTAAAGTCTCTGGCGCCATATAAGAAGTTGCCAACTCACTCGTTGTCCTTCCCTTCCAATATCTATGTACTTCCCGTAATTCCCTTTTAGTTTTATCTGAAATATAAAATGGATCCGCCGCTCGTGTTTCAACCGTATCGAGCTCCGACTCTAACCATTCGTAAGAAAACTCTGGATATGTCTGACACCCACGGGGAGCAATTGTCGTACTCCCAATAATCAATTCTTCATCACGAATGATAATTGGTATATGGTGCAAAATATGTGCAAATGCTTTCGCACGTCTTGTAATCATCGGCTGCCCATCTGTCTCTTTATAAGACTCTGTTATCAGGATCGCCCTAGATGACTCTATCTCTGGTATTTTCGCATACAAGTGATCAACAAGTTTCTGAATTCTAACAGACTTTGCTATTTCTTTGCTATTATAGTGCTTCATATTTCTCCTTTCGTCCATAACTATAGTTACATATTACGGATTGTGTCTGTGTATTACACACTAACTAATTCTTATTATATTCATAACCTTTCCAAAAGTCAATAAACCCCTCGCAATTTTGTTTGAATTTATGTGGTTTTTCATATTTATTTATATATATAACTTATTTTTATGTGGTTTTTTGTAGTTTTTTCATTTATATTTTCATTGACATTTCTAAGGTTTCCTTTCATAATAAAAACAAATAAACAAGAACAAGGAGGTATCACTTGATTAAATTAGACGTTCATACACATTCCATATCAAGTGGCCACGCTACTACAGACACCATAGAAATGATGGCAAAGTCCGCCGCATCTATTGGCATAGAATTACTAGGAATCTCAGACCATGGACCTGCGACCAAAGGTTCTTGCTCAGCTTCTTATTATAGAAACCTTGCACTCGCTCCTAGACAAAGAGCAGGTATCCATTTATTGTACGGCGTAGAGCTTAATATTTTAGATGGCGAGGACAACCGTCTCGATCTAGATAATGATATCTTATGCAGACTTGATTATGCGATTGCTAGTATGCATATTCAGACTTGTGCACCAGGGACGATAACCCAGAATACGAATCGGTATATTAAGGCAATGGAAAATCCTTACGTAAAAATACTAGGACATTGCGACGATCCTAAATATCCTGTCGACTATCAAGCACTTGTAGAAGCAGCTAAAAGCCATCATATTTTATTAGAGCTAAATAACACTTCGCTCTCCCCCTGCAGCTACCGTGGTGATACCACTTGGAACAATGAACAGTTGCTTTCTTATTGTGAAAAATATCAACATCCGATTATTTTATCCAGTGATAGTCATGGAACAGTCCATGTCGGGAATGTCGAGTACGCAGAGCATTTTATAGAAAAAATGGGGTTTCCGAAAAAATTAGTATTAAATTATGATGTGTCATCATTTTTAACTTTTTTGAATCTATAAAAATAGAGTTTGCTAAGGATTTTTCAATCTCCTTTAGCAAACTCTATTGTTATATCTTTCTTTACGTTTAAACCGAACTATTTATATGCAATGGAATTCCATTTCAATTCATTCTTGAAAGTCCTAATGGTCGTGTCCTTATCAATAAAGACCGTTTCAATGCCCATCGCTGCACCCCAATCTGCCATTTGATCTGCTGACAAATCATAAGAAAAGGCTGTGTGGTGAGCTCCCCCTGCAAGTATCCAAGCTTCAGCACCTGTTGCCAAATTCGGTTCTGGTGTCCAAAATGCAGTAGCCACTGGCAATTTCGGCATCGGTTTTTCGGTTTTTTTGCAGTTAACATTATTAATAATCAAACGGAACCTATCCCCTAAATCTATCAAAGATGTTGCAATTGCCGGTCCCTCCTTCGATGTGAAGACCAATCTGGCTGGATCTTCTCTATCTCCCATTGACAACGGCTGGCATTTAATACTAATCGGTCCATCTGCAATCGTCGGGCATACTTCTAACATATGCGCTTGTAATATTCCTTCTTTTCCTGGAACTAAATTATAAGTATAGTCTTCCATAAACGAGGTTCCTTTTGCGTCTTTGATTCCTGCTGTCATTATTTTCATCACACGAACCATTGCAGCTGTCTTCCAGTCACCTTCTCCACCAAAACCATATCCTTTTTCCATCAACCTTTGAATCGCAAGACCAGGTAATTGTTGTAAAGAACCAAGATCTCCAAAATGGGTTACAATTGCTTGATAATTTTTTTCAATCAAAAATTTTTCAAAGCCAAGTTCTATTCCTGCCTGTACTGCAACGTGCTTTTTGAACTCGCCTGCATCTCTACCCTCTAATAATATATCATATTTATCATAATATTCTTCTACCAACGCATCTATATCGCCCTTAGATACGTCTTGAATAGCTTCCGCAATTTCATTTACCGGGTAAGCATCCACTTCCCATCCAAACTTAATCTGTGCCTCTACCTTGTCTCCTTCTGTCACTGCTACATTTCTCATATTATCTGCGATACGCATCACTCTTACATGACTGCTCTCCATAATGCCTACTGCAGTTCTCATCCAGTCAGCAAGCCTTTTTTGAACTACCTCATCTGCCCAGTATCCTACAATAACCTTACGTTCAATTCCCATACGACTTACAATATGACCATATTCTCTATCCCCATGAGCTGCTTGATTTTCGTTCATAAAGTCCATATCAATACTATCATAAGGAATTTCCTGATTAAATTGAGTGTGTAAATGACACAATGGCTTTCTAAATTCTTGTAACCCAAGGATCCATGATTTTGCCGGTGAAAATGTATGCATCCAAGTGATTACACCAGCACAAGTCTCATCTGCATTTGCATCATTGAATGTTTTTCTTATTAGTTCATTTGTGATTAGTGTTGGTTTTAATACTACTTCATATGGCAGTATCCCAGACTTATTTAAATGTTCTACAATCTTTGCAGAGTGCTCTGCAACATGACTAAGGCAGACATCTCCATATAAATCCTGTGAACCCGTGGCAAACCAAAATTTGTACTCTTTCTTTATTATCATTTTATATAATCTCCTTTAGATCATTCTTTCATTTCCGTAATAAGCATTTTCACCATGTTTTCTATAATAGTGCTTATCTTGTAATTCCTGTGGAGCTGGTTGATTTTCTGGATTTATCATTTCACATCTAGCTGCCATGTTTGCTACCTCTTCTAGCACAACTGCATTATGAACTGCCTCTTTCGCATCCTTTCCCCATGTAAAAGGTCCATGATTTTTGCACAGAACTGCCGGCATAGCTACGTAGTCTTTTTCTTTAAAATACTCAGCTATTAAAATCCCCGTGTTTTTCTCATATGCCTCTTCTATCTCTTCTTTTGTAAGATTACGAACACATGGAATCTCTCCATACATATAATCTGCATGCGTAGTCCCATAACACGGAATCCCTCTGCCAGATTGTGCCCAACTAGTAGCCCAGGAAGAATGCGTATGTACCACTCCTCCAATTTCTGGAAATGCTTTGTACAACTCTACATGTGTTGCGGTGTCTGATGATGGATTATAGTGTCCTTCCACTTTGTTTCCTTCTAGATTTACCACTACCATGTCTTCTGGTTTCAACTGATCATAATCCACCCCACTTGGTTTGATTACGAATAGACCACTTTCTCTGTCAATTGCACTTACATTTCCCCAAGTAAAAGTAACCAATCCGTATTTAGGCAGTAACATATTTGCTTCATATACTTTATTCTTTAACTGCTCTAGCATTGCGCCTTCCTCCAATTCTAATTCAGTGTATTCACTGCTGCTCTTTCGATTTCCAACCCTTTTTTATAACGTTCTATAAATGCTTCAAAGCCCTCTACATCCTTTGGATCTGGTTCTACCTTTGTCCCAGACTCCTCACCAAATACCTTATGTGTTAAGTATTCATCTAGCGTTTCATTATCTTCTTTCTGCAACATATAAGAAGCCAACAAAGCAATTCCCCATGCTCCACCTTCTCCAGCCGTTTCCATAACTGATACAGGAACATTTACCGCTCCCGCCACGATTTTTTGACCAACTAATTCTGTTTTAAATAATCCACCATGGCCCAGAAGCTGATCAAGCTTTACACCTTCTTGCTTAAACAATATATCCAATCCTACTTTCAATGCGCCTAGTGATGTAAATAAATGCACACGCATGAAGTTTGCTAAATTGAATTTACTATCTGGCAATCTAACAAACAGAGGGCGTCCCTCTTCAAATCCTGTAATATGTTCCCCGGAAAAATAACCATAAGATAATAAGCCTCCACAATCAGCATCCCCTCTCAGTGCCTGATTATACAGCATTCCATATAGTTCATTCATATCTACTTCTATTCCAATAGCTTCAGAATATTCCTTAAATAATCCAACCCAAGCATTCAAATCAGAGGTACAGTTATTACAATGAACCATGGCTACAAGATCTCCTCCTGGCGTTGTAACCATATCAATTTCAGGATATACCTTTGAAAGTTCTTGTTCCAATACCAACATCGCAAATATAGAGGTACCTGCCGATACATTACCTGTTCTTTTCGCCACACTATTGGTTGCAACCATTCCAGTTCCCGCATCACCTTCTGGTGGGCAAAGTGGAATTCCAGCTTGTAACTCACCTGTAACATCTAATAGTTTTGCACCCTCTTGTGTAAGCACACCTGCAGATTGACCTGCAACTAAAACTCTTGGCAATATATCTGCAAGCTTCCAAGAATAATCTTCTCCCGCAATCAACTCATCAAACTGTGTTATCATTCGAGCATAAAAGTTCTTTTGATTAACATCGATTGGGAACATCCCTGATGCTTCTCCAATCCCCAGTACCTTTTCGCCAGTCAATTTCCAATGAATATATCCTTCTAATGTAGTAAGATAATCAATGGCCCCAACATGTTCTTCGTGATTCAAAATCGCTTGGCGAAGATGAGCAATGCTCCACCTCTGGGGAATGTGATAATTAAACAGCTCGGTCAACTCTTCTGCCGCCACTCCCGTAGTTGTATTCCTCCATGTACGAAATGGAACTAATAATTCACCTGCTTTATCAAATGGCATATATCCATGCATCATAGCACTGAATCCAATTGCCCCAACGGTTCTAATAGTCACACCATATTTCTCTTTTACCTGTAAAGATAAATGACAGTAACAATCTTGTAGGCCATTCCATATATCCTCCAAATGATAGGTCCAAATATTATTTTCATATCTATTTTCCCAATCATGACTTCCTGACGCTATGGTTTTATAATCCTCTCCAATTAAAACTGCTTTGATTCGCGTGGAGCCAAATTCAATTCCAAGAGTTGTACGACCGCTTTCAATCATCTCTTTTATATTTTTCATTCCTAAACTCATTCTCGTCTTCCCCCTTCGTTATTACCTTCTATTGTTTTTACTGATTGTCTAATGATTAGCTCTGGTTCTAATTCTATAGTAGTTTGTTGTTCCTCACCATTCATTAATTTTAGAATCGTTTCACCTGCAATATGTCCAAGCTCCCTCAAAGGGTTATTCACAGTTGTTAGTGGTACCTCAGAAAGTCTTGCAACGTCAGAATTATCAATTCCCATAATGGACAAATCATCTGGAACAATCAAATTATTTTTCTTGCAAATAGACAATAGTTTGTTAGCAACAACGTCATTGTAGCATACGCAAGCTGTACAATTTTTTACACGGCGCATTACTCTTTTTCCATCCGACTTTAAATCATTCACATCCTCTGTATCCAGCCAAAGAATATGCTCATCTTGTATTGGCAAACCTGCTTGGGTCATAGCCTCCACATATCCTTCATATCGTCTATGGCCTTGCCCATCATCAAGTTTAAATATACCAGCAATCTGCTTGTGCCCACAGGAAAGCAAATACTCGGTAACCATTTTCCCTGCCTTTTTATCATCCAGCGATACATGCGGTAGCTCAATATCATCATAATAACTGTTCAAAAAAAGTGTCGGTATTTTTCTTTTTATTATTTCTTCATATAAGTCCTTATTAAAATTAGGAAGACCACTTTTAATTGGCTCCACTATAATACCATCAACTAATTGTTTATCTAAAATATTTTGTAAAACCAAACGCTCTTTCTTACTCAAATTGTGTGAAAATGCCATCTGAATCATATATCCTTTTTCTGACACCACATGTTCAATTTCCTGAATAATAGTAGGAAATATATATTCTTCCACATAAGTCGTAATAACTGCAACATTCATTGTGTTTTTTAACTTTTGTTCATTAAAAATATTATTGATATATGTACCACTTCCTCTACGGCTTTCAATAATACCCTCTCGTTCTAACTCTGTTAGGGCACGGCGGACAGTTTGCCTACTAACACCGAACATTGTAACCATTTCATTTTCTGATGACATCTTATGACCAGGGATAAATGTCCCCTGGTCAATCTGCTCCTTCACCCAATCTACTAATTCCATATACTTCGGTTTCTGTCCTACCATACGTTCACCCCATTTGATTACTTTCTAATTCTTTTCTTTTGTGTATGTTTTTATGCTTTTTTCTTATTTGATAAGATATCAAAGGTTACTGCTCCCAAAAGCACTAATCCTTTTACTACCTTCTGAATATCCGTAGATAAATTCATTAGGGACATCCCATTATTTAAAATTCCCATGATAAATGCACCAACTACCGCTCCTACAATAGTTCCAACACCGCCGGCTGCTGCTGCTCCACCAATATAACAGGAACCAATTGCATCAAGTTCAAATCCATCTCCTGCTTTTGGAGTTGCAGAAGCATTACGTGCTGCTAATACAATACCAGCTACCGCTGACAAAAGCCCCATATTTGTATAAACCCAGAAAAACACTTTTTTTGTATTAATACCAGATAATCTCGCTGCTTTTGCATTACCACCCAAGGCATAGATCTGACGTCCTGCCACTGTCTTAGCTGTAATAAAGTGATAGATCGCTACAATTACAGCCATAATAACAAGCACAATTGGTATACCATTATATTCAGCCAATTTCAAGAAGAAGAACCATACAATTGCAGATACGATAACGACTTTTAAAAGTATCTGCCATAATGGACTCGTCGCAAATCCGTATTTTTTCTTTGTTTTTATATCCTTAGCTTCCATTATAATAAGTAGAATTGTTGCTACTGCTGCAACAAGGATGCAAATAAGATCCAATTCTTTTCCACCCATGGATACTTTCATTGTTGGCATAAATCCTGCCCCTACTTTTACAAAGCTTTCTGGCAGAGGACCTTTTGTTTGAGCTTGCAATAAGGTATATGTAAGCCCACGTCCCATTAACATAGTTGCAAGTGTTACTACAAAAGGTGGAATCCCTAGTACGGCAATAAAAAATCCCACAAAGCATCCAGAAATCACACCGATTAATAAAGCCACTAAAAATGCTGCAGGAACTGACATGCCTTTATCTACTACCATAATAGCAGATACAGCACCAGTAAGTGCTACAATTGAACCTACTCCAAGATCAATATTACCTGTTAATACACACAATAACATACCTGTAGCAAGAATGACAACATAACCATTTTGCATAACTAGATTGTTGATATTAACGGCTGTTGAATTCTTACCTCCTGTTAAAACATTAAATATAACAAAAATAGCAATTAATGCAAGAAACATGCCATATTCTTGTAAATTAATACTTGCTTTTTTCTTTTCCATTGTTTATTCCCCTTTCCTATTATGCGCCATGATACAACCCATAATTCTTTCCTGTGATAATTCTTCTTTTGATATTTCACCTGCAATTTGTCCTTCATTGATGACATATGCCCTGTCGCACGTGCCTATTACTTCTGGCATTTCAGATGAAATTACGATTACCGCTTTTCCTGATTTTGCTAACTCATTAATCGCTGTATAAATTTCGTATTTTGCCCCCACATCAATTCCGCGGGTCGGTTCATCAAGAATTAAGACGTCCGGCTCCGTTAACATCCATTTTGCTAGCACTACTTTTTGTTGATTACCACCGGAAAGTGCTCCAACATTCTGATTAATAGAATTAGCCTTTACATTAATTCTCTTTTTATATTCTTCAGCCTTAACAACCTCTTCATTTGCATTTACGATTCCATTTTCGGAAAAGAAATTGCGAAGTGCTGCCATTGTCATATTGTGTTTGATATCATCAATCAATACCAAACCATACGTTTTTCTATCTTCTGAGGTATATGCAATTTTATTATTAATTGCATCCCTTACATTATTGATCTTCACTGGCTTTCCATGCATCTTAATTTCCCCAGAAATTTTTTGTCCGTATTCCTTCCCAAACAAGCTCATCGCAAGTTCTGTACGTCCAGCTCCCATAAGTCCAGCAAACCCAACTACCTCGCCTGCTCTAACATTAAATGATACGTTCTTAATTACCTGTCTGCTGACATCATCTGGATGAAATACATTCCAATCATTTACTTCAAGAATCACATCCCCCAAAGGACACTCTTCTCGGCTTCTAACAGGATAACGGTTGGTCAGTTCTCTACCAACCATCCCTTTGATTATTCGATCCTCACTAAAGTCGTCCTTGCCTTTTGTTAATGTCTCAATTGTCTTTCCATCACGAATAATTGTAATAGCATCAGCTACATAACTTATTTCGTTTAATTTATGAGATATAATAATACAAGTAACTCCTTTTTTCTTCAATTCTAGCATGATTTCTAAAAGTTTTGCACTTTCTTCATCATTTAATGCCGCTGTCGGCTCATCTAATATCAATAACTCAACATCTTTTGCCATCGCCTTCGCGATTTCTATCAATTGTTGTTTCCCTACTCCCAATTTACTAATCGGCGTATCTACATCTTCATCTTCTAATCCTACTGTTGCTAATACTTCTTTCGCCTTACTTCTTGTTTCTGTCCAATTAATAACACCTTTGATTGAAGTTTGCTCATTACCCATAAAAACATTTTCAGCAATAGAAAGATATGGGCTAAGTGCTAATTCCTGGTGAATAATAACAATCCCCTTGTCTTCACTGTCTTTGATTTTATGGAACTGGGAGGTCGTTCCTTTATAAACAATGTCTCCTGCATAACTTCCATATGGATAAACGCCTGAAAGTACATTCATCAATGTAGATTTGCCTGCTCCATTCTCACCACAAAGTGCATGAATTTCACCGCATTTCACCTTAACATTCACATCGTCTAAAGCTTTAACCCCTGAGAATTCTTTGGTTATATGATTCATTTCTAAGATAACGTCAGACATTTCATCAGCTCCTTTTCCTTATCGTTATATTTCTTTTAAAAAGGGCTGCAGCTTACGCCGCCGCCCTTAAAAACTCACTTAATTATTCAGCTTTTAAATCTGCTTCTTTATAATACTCGCTATCAACAAGAACTTCTTTGTAGTTGTCTTTATCAACTGCTTCTGGTGTACACAGATAAGATGGAACTACTAATTTATTGTTATCGTATTGCTCTGTATCATTAATCTCTGGTTCTGTTCCCTCAAGAACTGCTTGCACCATTTTTACGCATTTGTCTGCAAGTACACGAGTATCTTTGAAGATCGTCATTGTTTGAGAACCTGCAATGATATTCTTTGTAGCCATAAGTTCTGCATCTTGACCTGTAATAAGTGGCCAATCTTCACCAACCTTGTATCCTGCACCTTCAAGTGCTGATTTACATCCATAAGATAAACCGTCAAATGCTGAAAATACAATATCTAATTTTTTATCTGCATAATATCCGTTTAAGATATCTTCACATCGTTTCATAGCTGTTTGTTGATCCCATCTTAAGGTATTGTTCTTTTGGAAATCTGTTTGTCCAGATTCACACACAAGTGTTCCTTCATCAATGTATGGTTTGATTACTTCCATGATACCATTATATAAGAACAATGCATTGTTATCATCTGGGGAACCCATAAACATTTCAAATGTATAGCTTTTTCCATTTGCTTTTGCATTTTTTAAATCCATTTTTTCTTCTACATATTGAGCAATTGCTGTACCAACACCTTTATTATCAAAAGTTGCATAGTAGCTAACTGCATCTGTATCCATCAACAATCGATCATATGCAATTACTGGAATTCCAGCATCTTTTGCCTGACCTAATACATTTACAAGAGCCGATGAATCCACCGCTGCAACAACAAGACAAGAAGCACCACCTGCAATCAAGTTTTCAATTTGAGATACCTGTGCTTGAACATCGTCTTCTGCATATTGTAGGTCTACCTTGTATCCAAGCTTTTCTAACTTTTCTTTCATATTCTTACCGTCGTTAATCCAACGTTCAGAACTTTGTGTTGGCATTGCTACACCAACTGTTTTTTTGTCGCCTTTTGAGCTGTCTGACTTATCATCTGAACTACTAGATGATTTGCTGCTGCATGCTGCTAATGAAAATACCATTGCAGCTGCAAGTAAGATACTGATTACTTTCTTTTTCATACCTTTACTCCTCCTTAAGAAATTGTTATTTACAAAACGCACTCTCTTGTACGTATTGTTTCAAGTTGTACTGTTATGCGAATATTTGTAATTATGTGTCAGCTCTATATTCTTATCCTTGTTTATTCGCTTTGTTATACTTAATATACAATTTTAGTTATTTTCAAATCTTTTTGATAAACATAATATACAATACCAAATATAATATGTCAATACATTTACGTGAATTAGTACGTATAACTTTCAATTATTTTTTATTGTTGTATTGCACTATTGAATAAGTTGTATTGTTATAACTTGTCATTTATTGTCGCTTTTCCTTTTATATTTTTTTCACTCCACTGATATCAAGGGGTTTCAAAACGTTTTCATTCTAATTTTCTAAATACAATACAACTTCGCGCTTAAGTTTCCATTAAAAAAAACTACGTAAGTAGTGTGCACACTTACATAGTTTTTTATCATATTTTAGTTATTATTTTCTATCATTTATTACTTCATCAATTATTCCATATTCTTTTGCCTCTTTTGCACTCATAAAATTATCTCTATCTGTATCCAATTCTATTTGTTCCACAGAGTTTCCTGTGTTAACGGCCAAAAGTTCATTCAGTCGCTTTTTACATTTTACCATATATTCTGCTGTAATAGCAATATCTGTAGCCTGTGCTGGAGATTGAATTCCTCCCGATGGTTGATGAATCATAATTTCTGCATTTGGCAGCGCGAACCGTTTTCCTTTGGTTCCACCAGCTAATAAAAATGCGCCCATACTCGCAGCCATTCCAACACAAATGGTAGACACATCACATTTCAAAAATTGCATCGTATCATATATTCCAAGACCATCTGTGACGGATCCTCCTGGGCTATTGATATATAGGCTAATGTCCCTTGTAGGGTCTTCAGATTCCAAGAATAACAACTGACTGACAATTAAACTTGCCGAGACATTATTCACCTCTTCTCCCAAAAAAATAACACGTTCTTTTAACAACCTAGAGTAAATATCATAGCTACGTTCACCTGTGCTTGTTTGCTCCACTACATAAGGTATTTGACTCATACCTGCATCACCTCCAAAGAAGTATTATAGCAGACGTAATTTCATTTGTATCTTAATAACTTAATCTTTTAGGAAGTTCATAGATATTTAATGGTTGCATTTATAGAATATACCTATTACCATATGTGAAATAACAATAACCATATCTATTGAATCTCCTCCCTGCAATATCTATAATTATGTAGGGAGGGAAAACATATGTATATCAATCAATTAGAGACTTTTATACATGTAGCTAAGTATAAAAGTTTTTCTCAAGCAGCGCGGATTCTTTTTCTTTCGCAACCTACAATCAGCGCTCATATAAAATCTTTAGAGAATGAACTTGGGGTTCAGCTTTTTATTCGATCCACCAAAGATATTGAGCTTTCTGAGGCGGGAACTATTTTTTATCCATGTGCTATCCAAATGATAGCCACCCGTGATTCTGCCACTTCTCAATTACAAAAATATAGCGAACGAGCCAATCTAACACTAAAGGTAGCTGCTTCCACTGTTCCTTCGCAGTATATCCTTCCTTCTATTTTATCCAAAGTAGCAACCGTATACCCTACTGCATACTGTCAAGTTCAACAACTTGATAGCGAACAAGTAATTGAAAATATTTTAAATTATGAATCATACATTGGAATCGGAGGTATTAACAACGGAAATCCAAAATGTAATTTTGTCCCGTTTTATCATGATGACCTAGTAGTCATTACCCCTAACACTCCCTATTATCAGGCATTTAAGGGTAGATTTCCACCTCGACTATTATTAAAAGAACGATTTGTTAATCGTGAAAGTGGAAGTGGTACACAAAAAACCATTGATGATTTTTTTTCTAAACACAACATTAAGCTGTCCTCTCTTAACATTATTGCAAAAATGCAGACTACAGAAGAGGTTAAAAAGGCAGTCGCTGCTGGTCTTGGCATCTCCATTATCAGCAAAATAGCTGCAAAAGATTACTCCGAGTTTGGATATATCTTAACCTACGAGCTCCCTGTACATGCACCAATTCGAGATCTGTACATTATTACACATAAGGATTATATCTTACCTCCTATTGCAGAATATCTACAGAAGCAATTAATTAAGAAATATACCAATTAGTAAGATAGGGACGGGGGCAATGTTACATTGCCCCCGTCCCTATCTTACATTAAAGCATTTCTATAAAAGCACTGATTCTTGTATCAATTTGTCCTGCATCTGCAGTTGAATAATCTGTGTTAATAGCCATATAAGGTAACCCTTTATTTTGCGTAACAAACGTCTTTACAGCATCTGATTCGATTGCAAACGTATGGCAAGCTTGCAGTAGTACTTCTATGACTCCATCCACTTGATACTCATCTATTTGTTCATTTAACGCAACTAGTCGCCCTGGATTTGGACTCATCACAGAACAATTGACCCGTAAGTATTTTTCAGACATTGCCCGAATTGGATCGATGGTCTCATCTACTGGGTCTTTCTTTTCTCTTGGCCCACAACAGTTTTCAAAACCAACTACATCTGCTCCTAATTCTTCAATTCTTTTGATTACTTTGTCACGTACACCGTTTGTCGGACAACCCGTAATTAAAATCCTTGGTCGAGATTTTTTCCCTTTGCACTCCTGTTCGTAGCGCTCTCTTAATTCCAACGTCCGTTGTTCTAAAAATTCAATTCGTTTTTCCAAATCAAATGTAAATTCATTGGAATCAATGACTGTGCTAATCTCATACCCGGTCAATGGCGTTGGCTTCAATCGACCTATTTCAAAAAAGTCTAATACTGCTTTACGTTCTCTATTTTTTAGTTTAATTGCAGCACGCATTTTTTCTTCTGTTATTTCAATCCCAAAAAACTCTTCAAAATCTCTTTTAAGACGCTCCATTTCAGCCATCCAGAATTCCAATGATTTTTCTCCCACTTTACTTGGTGGCAATTGCATAATAAATGCATGCTTCAATTCTCCCATTAACTCATACATCTTACGCTTTCCATCACATGTTGTTTCTGCTAAGACCATGTCTGAAAAGTAAAAAAACGGACATTTATCAGCTACTGCTGCCCCATAACTTGCTTTAATTAATGGACATAAATTCTTGGGAAGCCTTGTCTCCGCAGCCGGTATATTGTCGTCCCCAATTCCACATAAAATGACTGGAATTGCATCTGCAGCATAAACCATTTCCCAAGGCGTATAGGTACAAAACACCCCAACGATGTTTTTCCCGCTTTCCTTTAACTCTTTCATCTTTAAAAAAGCATTCTTTCTGGCTTCCGGATATGTTTCAAAATTCTCTGGTAGCTTTAGATTCTCCATATGTACTCCTCTCTTACTTTAGGTATTTTACACTCATTTAATTAATTCTTATAAGCGTAATTCCAACTTCCTGCAACGCTAATCTTGCCGCACGTTCACAATTATCACAATTGCAAATATAAACTTTTTTCCCCGCCAAATCAATTTCGTAAAACAATACCTCCGAATGATCTAATGCCTCACGTATAATTTCTTCCTTTTCGTTACAACCATCTACTGATATTTCAAATACTCTATATGTTTCCACTGTGTACCACCTTTATGTTCTCACCTCATTGATTACACCACACAACTATCTCTAAATGGCATATCCTTTTCTTCCACCTGATGTATAAACTTCATCAACTCCTTATCATCTTCTGTGAATACTCCACTGCTTAATGCATCCTTTAATATATCTGTCAACTGATCTACATATTGATGATATTGTGGGTTAGTCCTATCCCTCGGTCTAGGCATATCAATCTTTACATCTGCTATGATCTTTCCCCGATCTCTCGACATTACAATTACTCTGTCACTAAGATAAATAGATTCATCTACATCATGAGTAACCATCAATGCAGTTGTTTTTTGATTTTGCAAGATACTTTCTAATTGAACCTGCAATAACTGCCGCATTTGAAAGTCTACTGCACCTAATGGTTCATCCATAAGCATTACTTGTGGTTCACAAGCTAACGCTCTAAGAAGCGCTACTCGTTGTTTCATTCCACCAGAAATTTCATGTACATAATAGTTTTCATATTCTGCCAATTGAGCCATTTCCAACAATTTCTTTAATCGAATCTTGCATGTTTCTTTTGGAATCTTAGCCTTTTTCATTGGATACATAATATTCTCTCCAACTTTTAACCAGGGAAATAGCGCATAATTTTGGAATACAAATGCCCGATCCGGTCCTGGTTTTGTTACCTTTTTATCATTGACATATATTTCTCCTCCATTGTACTTTTGGAATCCAGCTATAATGGTTAATGTGGTAGTCTTCCCACATCCCGAAGGTCCTAATAATGATACAAATTCACCTTGCTCTACCTCAAATGAAATGTCTTCTAATACGGTTAACGGCTCATCACCTTTTTTTCTAGCTTTAAAAACTTTTGTAATATTTTTCACTGATATCGACATACGCTACACCTCTTATTCCAATAATAAAATTTTCCACCCAGCAATTTTTACGATTCCATCATTTAACTTAAAATCATCTGGGTTCTGCATACTTTGATGTATTTCATTTCCAACTTTATTATAAGAATCTATGAACCTTTCAAATTCTTTTGTTTCTATTACACTTTTACGAGTTACTAATACATAAGAGATATAATCCTCTTCACTTAATCTATGATATTGATATCCCTTCAAAAGGGACGCTTTTGATATATCCATAATAGCACCATCTATTTGTCCATCCCCCATTGCATAATTCAAACCCTTTGGTGTAATCTCTAGGACATCTTCTACGCGTGGGACTGTATCATATACAAGCTTTTTTAAGTGTTTTCTCCCTTGTGCAATTCCAATTGTATGTACTTCATCTAACCATTTTTTTTGATATACTAATACTTCTGCATTCATAATTGCCGGTCCATAAATGATAAATCGTTCATCTTCAGATACCAATTTCTTGGCTACTTCTGGACAATAAAGGGCCAAATCAATATCGTTCGAGCGCAATGCCCATTGCGCAGCATTATTTCAACAATCTTGAAATTTATAGGATTCTATCGCTTCATTTATCTCTACAGTTTGGTAATCTTGTTGTGCTTTTTCTACTACCTTTTCTATCACTTTTCCAGAGATATCCTCTCCTATCCCCACCTTTAAAATAGCGTTCGCATTCTTCTCTTCTTTTGGCAGGATCGCGGCAGCCATGATACCACACAGCAAAACACTCATTATAAAAATTTTTATCTTTGTATTCGTTTTCATCCTATATTAGCAGCAATCTTCCATTCCATCTCCAAATAAATCGCTAGGCTGTCCCTCAATCATTCGGTAAATAGCATAACCAACTGCCCCCTTCTTTTCTCCTGAGACAATGAATTCTACTGGTCCTTCATTGTCAATATTTTTAAACTGTATGCCTTGATGCTCAATCGGTGCTGGAACCGGATCTGAATATTGTAATTTTCCATCTCCATAATCAATTGCAACTACCATTCTTGTTAATTTCTCTTGCTTATAAATGACTACCAAGTCCTTATACCCATCATCTGTCACATCCTCTTCACATGCTAAGATTACATTTGCCTCAGGAAACTTCTCTTTGAATTTCTTAAGTTTCTCATTTGTAAAAGAAACATTGTCGGCAAATTCTACTTCTCTATTCCCATAAGATACCGGCTTCTTATCCAAGTATCTATGTAGTCCAAAAGCTACAATAAGTAATATCACGACAACGATTAGTTGTATCCATCTCTTTTTTCTCTTTGATTCTATTTGCATACGCTACCTCTTCTGAAACGTGGTGCAATTAATTGATAAAAAGATACACAAGCATAGCCTATCAAAATCATGCTACACACATATTTGAGCCAATGTGGCATCACCAAAATCATCCGATTAGCTGCACTAATTGTATGTTTACTCTTATCAAAATCTAATACTGGGACAAATCCTGGTATTAATAATTTATTTGCAATATATCCAGCTAAATTTGACAATAATAAAATAAGTGAAAAATAAAGAATCATTGCCCGCTTTCCAATGGTTTTATAAATGGTAATCAATTCTGGTATATTCGTACCCGCCCCTGCCATTAAAAATGTAATTGCCACTCCCGGAGATGCTCCACTTGCAATTAACGCTGCTATGAACGGTATATGCCCTACCGCACATACATACATAAGTGCTGCTATCACTGTAACTCCCATAAGGGAGACAAACCCCGGGCTCCCAAGATAGTCTTGAATGAAAGATTGTGGCACAATATTAAATATAATACCAGCAATAAGCATTCCTGTTACCGTATATTTACTAATTGTGACACCTAATTCCGTTAACGACCAGCGAAGTCCTCTTTTTAGCTTTTCTATAAATGTTACCTCTTCAAATTCCAGAGAAATTGCTTTACTTTCTTTTTCTCCTTCTATTTTTATATGTAATTCATTTCCTGCAAATTTATTTGCAATAACACCTATAAGCATAGGTGCTAAAAATCCGGTAATCAAATAGATGATTGCTATTTCCTTACCAAGTAACCCAAAAGCAAGCACCAATGCCACAGGATTAATCATCGGTGTACTGGTCATAAATGCAAGCGTTGGCCCTAAATATACCCCACTATAGTACATACTAATCCCCAAGGGAATCGTTCCACAACTACATATAGGGATAAACATTCCCGATATGGTTGCAAAAAAAACACCACCAAGTTTCGTGGAGCCTACGGAGGTCTTCTGCACTTTTTCAGGTTTTAAGAACTCATGCAATATACCAGCTACTAAAAAACTAAATACCATCCATACAGAAGAACTATTTAACATGTTTATAGCAGAATATAAAATATCACTTATAAATTTAGCAAAATCACTTAACATTTAGCGCCTCCTCAAATGCTGTTCGAATAACAGGTTTCGTCAATTTAGTCACTGCCTTTTTCTCATTGATTACAAGCATGCTCTTTGTTACAGCTCCATATTTTTTAATGTAATCAAAGTCTTTTCCAGCTTGATAAATCTTTACTATGACTCTACCTTTATATTCTTGTTCCAAGACTTGAACCAAGTCAGCAAACACCTCACATCATGCACAAGCACTAATATATTCAATACATGGTTTTTTCATTAGTATCGCCTTTCTACTTTTATTTATGTTCCATATTATAACATTTTCCTACATGCATGTATGTACACCCCAACTATTATTACGATTTTCTATCGGGTTGGCTTTTCCTATCACTTTTTCCTATAAAGTAATGCATTCACAAGCTCACATGCTATAATACGTGAAGATTTATAGTCATTTTACAAAAGAATGGGGGTGAAACAATGGAAAACAATGACCAATATTTAAAGCATATGACTCAGACCACGCAAGCAGGAGATCGCAATAAATTCTATCGCTTAAATAAAGGACGTAACTATTATACCTTCCTTGCACTGGTTCTTCTTTGCATCGCATGGTATTTTATTGCTCATAAAGTAAATAACCCCTTTATATTCCCTTATTTTGAAAACGTCATGAAAGCTGTCTGGACTTCTATCACAGACTTGTATATTTTAAGAAATATAGGAATTACTATACGCCGTGTTTTAACCGGATGCTTGTATGCATTTGTGATTGGCTTTCCGCTAGGAATGATTATGGGTTATTCAAAAGCGATATTAAAGACGTTATCGCCTTTTATTAATTCCCTAAGACAAGTACCCATCATGGCTTGGGTACCATTGGCTATTGTATGGTTTGGTATCGGAGATGGTCCTACTGTTTTTTTAATTGCATTTAGCGGACTATTCACCATTATCCTGAACACAATTTCCGGAGTGCAAGATATCAGCAAGGACTACTATAACGCAGCAAAATCTATGGGTGCAAGTACCCTCTCTATTATGAAAGATGTTGTCTTACCTGGCTCTATGCCAGGCGTCATTACAGGCCTACGTTTGGCTATAGGTCTTGGCTGGATGTCTGTAATATGAGCGGAGTTCATAGCTACCAGTGCCGGATTCGGCTACTGTATGGTGGAAGCACAATCAAGAATGGAGACAGATAAAGTCATTGCATTTATGATTATTGCTGGTCTCATTGGTTTTTTGATTGATGCAGTTATGCTATTTGCAGAACGTCATATTCTCAAATGGAAGGTGATGTAATGTGCAACGCCAAAGCGTTCACCAGGCTTTGTGCACATAAAAAATAATGGAGGAGAATTATGAAAAAGAAAACACTTACACTTGTACTATGTGTTACAACAATTGCATCCTTACTCATCGGATGCACCGATAGCAGCAAGCAAACAAGCACAAAAGACGCTGCTGATACAGGCTATAACGTAAAAGATGAAGTGGCCGCATTTAAAATGGGAGAGTTAAATAATACAGAAAAGGATTATACCGTTGAAATGGGATACTACAACTGTGACCATATGTGCGGTAGTATCATTGGTGAAAAAGCTGGGATCTACGAAGCTTTAGGTCTAAAAGTAAATGTCACAAAATCTCCCGAAACCATCAAAGCCCTATCAAGCGGCCAAATGGATGTTGGATATTTAGGAATCGAAGGTGCCATCCGTGCAGTAAATGGTGGTGCAAAATTCTTTATGGCTGCCGCTAATCATATGGGAGGATCTAGATACTTTGTTGTGAGCAATGACATCAAAGAACCAAGTGATTTAATCGGAAAATCTGTTGCTATTAGTACAGATGCTACCATCGACCCTGAATGGATTACTTGGGCATCTGAACTTAATATTCCAGTAGAGACCAGCAATTACCAATGTGTTGAAATGGGTCAACAAGATGCAATGTTTGCGCTAAAGGCTGGGCAAATCAGTGGATTTACATGCTGTGATCCTTACGCATCTATCGCTACATATGAAGGATTTGGACATGTAATTGAAACCGGATGGGGCGCTGCTAATGTAGAAGCTGATTCTGATTTGGATGATTGGGGATTGTGTTGTATCTATGGTATGTCAAATACGTTCAAAGAAACTTGTCCTGAGCTGGCAAGACGTCTTGTATTTGCACATGAATTAGCATTAAAATATATTTATGAACATCCTTATAATGCTGCTATGATGTTTGCAGACGGATTCGATGTGGAGCCTGCTGTTGCCCTAAGAACTATCTATATGAAAACAGTGGCAGAAGGCAGAACCTTAACTTGGCGTTTTACAGAGGGCAACATAAAAAGCGACCACGAATATTACACACAATACCCTCAAATTCCAGCCGAAGAGATTCCAACTATAGATAACTTTAATCAATTCGTTTCTGCTGATCTAGCAGAAGATGCTGGGCTTGAAGACTTTGAAACATTTTTAAAAGAAAAAGTTGATCCAATCACACCGATTGGTATGAGTATGAAAGACTGGTATGAAAAGGCAAAAGAAATTGATCAAATTTCAGAAGATGAAGCTGCTGATATATCTGTTTTTTTAACAGCTGATAAAGAAGCATCCAAATAACGAATCAGCAATTATTAATTGGGGGCGTAGCAAAATGAATTTTGCTACGCCCCCAATTGCGTTTTAAAGTGTAATGACTTGGTCAACTTTAGCTGGTTCTAATGCTGCATAAACATTTGGAAAACATCCGATTCCCGCAGGGGATACTAGTTTATCTGCGATATCTCTTTGATAGCAGCATCTATCACATGCCATAAGCAGCATTCCCGTCTTTTCACTGAGTGCCGCTAGTCTTTCAGCGATATCAGAGCCTTCTACAAGCATATATGCATTATCGAAGAAAAACATCATTCCAGCGACCTCCACACCATGCCTTCCCTCTTCTAGTTGAGGAATAATCATATGCTCCAATATTTCTCTTGCATTTGTTGATTCAAATAAATATGCTACCTTCACTTTTCATTACCTCCATATTTTCTTTTGTCTATTTACACGCTTGCATTCAAGCTAATGTGTATCGATTTCTTTTATCGGATGCCTTCCCTGAACTCGCCTTTTTTCCATACAATACAAATGTCCTGATATTTGCTTGTTTATACAAAAATCTTGTATCTTTTGTAACGGCTCATCAATAAATCGAATTGCTAATCCGCAGCCACTACTAATCTCTCTTGGCACCGGCATAATAGCAACTGATATAAGATTTTTTGCTAGACACTCAACTTTCATACTCTCCATAGTTGTGTCAAATGCCATTACATAATAACATCCTTTTTTCTCCATCTTGTATTCCTTCTTTACTCTCTATCGCTAAAAATGTTTCGCGGGCCTCTACTAACGCAGTTCCCATATCAGCCTTTATCACCATGTTTTGATTTAAATTCATCTCTGTTACATATGCATCAAATTCTGTAGAACTACAGAAAAAATTCATTGCATTTCAGCATGAACCTGCCCAGTTTGCTAGCTCCTCCAACTGAAATGATAACGCATAAAGATGATTGGGAGTATACTTGACTATCTTTCCTTCTTCAACTTTCACATAAACTGCTTGCCCGCAGGCGCTACACTCTGAATGTATTTCAACATTTTGATGAAAAGTAAATGCAGCTCCAATTGCATCAATTGCGCACATTGCAGAAAAACTCCTTCCATCCTCTAATGTCACTTGATGGTGCGTAGGGAATGCGGATACCGGATAGATGAAATTAACATATCCTTCCTCATCTACTACCATTCCGTCTTTTTTCTTAAGACATTCGATATCCGTTGCATAGGTATCCATACTTATACATAGATGCTTTAAAAACGTATCACTATCCCTCTGTATATGAAACGGTCTTTTCTCTAGTATTATGAAATCCATAATACATCTTCTAATTTTATTTTGTTGATTATTAAACTTCTTTTGTATATTTTGTCCCATATATTTATATTCTTTCCATCCTAGCAAATGCCTCTTATTTTTTATTCCTATTTATTACGATAGCATACCTACCACTCGTGTAGTTATTTGATTTCCCTATTTGGTTATTTGTTTTTGTAATAATGATTCTTTTTCAATAAAAGAACCTATCACGCGTGATAGGTTCTTTACTACTTTATTCGTTCTTCCAATTGTCTATAAAAATCTGCAATATGCTTACCATCGACTAAGGCATGATTCACTAACACCGTCACCGGCATCAAAATTTGTTGATCCTGATAAAAATATTTTCCCCAAGTAATCCTTGGATTACTATCAGCAGGTACTGGGGTTGGTTGTATCAGTGTTGTATACTCTAACCATGGTAACGTAGAAATAAAAATAAAAGATTCATTCTCCACTCCTTCTTCAATGGTTCCAGAATGTTTAGTCTTCTCCTGCTGTTGCATTGCATACGGCAAAAACTCCTGAAATGTCTGATTTGATTGGAGCCTGCAGTAGGCAAATGTTCCATCCGCTTTTGCAACAGTATGCGAAGTGTCGCATCGAGTATATTCCACGATTGTATTCCCCACAATCCTTTGTCTAAATTCAGGAATTTGATTAACCGCTTCAGAAACTTCATATAAAAAACTCAGAAAAAAAGGTGTCTCCTCCCTTTTCTGCCTCTTTACGAATTCTGTAATATCCACATTACTTGTAATCCCTAAGTACGGATATGCTAAATTCTTAAAATAATCAAAATGTGCTCTTCGTGGATAGTTTTCCATATTGATAACATGTTTTTCCATATCTTCACCTCACCACATCCATATCAGAATCTTTTATCTCATATTTGCTACTACTTTCGTAATTAGTTGTTTAAATTGATTTCCTACCCGATCTGCAGTCTCCTGCACTTCTGTATGATTTAATAATTCTGTAGATAATCCAGCTGCTAGATTGGTAATGCAGGAAATACCACAAACTCTCATACCCATATGATGTGCAGCCATGGCCTCACACGCGGTGCTCATTCCAACCGCATCTCCTCCCCAAGTCCTGCACATCCTAACTTCTGCTGGCGTCTCATAATTTGGGCCTGAGAATTGTACATACACCCCTTCTTGCAGTGGTATATTTAAATCTTTTGCAACTTCTTTAATCATGGTTCTGAAACTTGCATCATACACTTCACTCATATCTGGAAAGCGCACGCCTAATTCCTCAATGTTTTCCCCAATTAACGGACTTGGTATGGCACTTGCTATATGATCTTTAATTAACATAAAATCACCTGGTTTAAACTCTGCATTTACGCCGCCAGCTGCATTTGTAAGAATTATTTTTTTTGCTCCTAATAATCCCATTAACCTTGTCGGTAGTACCACATCCGTAATTGGATACCCTTCATAATAATGAATTCTTCCCTGCATAATTACAACTGGAACCCCCTCCACATAACCAAAGACAAACCTTCCCTTATGCCCCGCTACAGTAGAGATTGGAAATCCCTCAATTTCTTGATAATCTATAGTTTTTTCCATTTGGATTTCATCTGCATAGTCACCTAGACCAGATCCTAAAATTAACGCTACTTCTGGTTTGAAATCCACTTGTTTTTTTATACTTTCTACACACATTAATAATTTCTTATATGCTTGATTCATTCTTTATCCTCCATGTCTTCCTTACACATCTTTTTAATGTTCTACAATTGCAGAAACAATTGCCTGTAACTGTTTATATTGTTTTGCATCTATCATAATCTTATTGCCATCTCTCGTAATAAGCTTCTCTTCTTCGAATTTTTTAACCGATCGATTAATTGTTTTTACGCACAGACCCGTTTCCTCAGATAATTCCACACGCGTACTCATGATTGTTAGAAGTCCATTCTTCGCATATTGCTCAAATTTACCCATAAATAACATTGCTAAACGATCTGAACCTTGTAAAAATAGAAATGCTCTACTGTTCCTTCCCTGCTCCAATAGGTATTCGCCCATAAATTTTGCCTCTTGTTTTAAGGCCTTTATATCAGTCTTTAGCCATTTTTCATATTGAATTTTAGGAATCTTAATCATAGTACAAGGCGTCACTGTTTGCAATGTAGTTCGATAATATTCCAAATCCATGATAACTTCCATTCCGCCCATAGCATATATCCCATTAAACCTCATAAAATCATAAGCAATCCCATATATTCTGTAGTCAACACCACGTATCATTCCGCTCCCTATAATATATATCATATCAACTTGTGTATTCTCGCGTACAAAAGTAACTCCCTTATCCATCTGTACAATCTGAAAGGAATCCATAAGCCAAACTGGTGCACTCATAAAATAATTTTCTATTTTTTCTCTTCGTTTTTTATCGATTTCTCTTAAAAAAGGCAGTACTTGATACAAATATTTTTGTTCCATTGTCTTTTCCTCTAAATCAACTTCCTCAATCGTTCCTTTACTTCCTCATTCGCAAATGCCACTTCAACCGCATTGCGCATCATCTGTATAATCTCCGTATCCGTAATGTTCCAATGTGTTTGTACGAATTCAATTTCTCTCATAATCGTGGTATTACTGACTGTACGATTATCTGTATTTATTGTAACACATAACCCATGATTTATAAATTCTCTCATAGGGTATTCCGCTAAGCACTTTACTGCTTTGGTCTGCAAATTACTAATTGGGCACATCTCAATTCCTATGTTCTTTTCTCTGCACAATTGCATGGCATCTTCTTGCCCTCTCAGTGCAATTCCATGACCAATTCTTTGTGCACCCAAATGAATTGCATCTATCACATTTGTTACACTACCACATTCACCAGCATGAATGGTGAATGGTATTCCCCATTCATTTACTTCCCCAAATAAGGATTCATAATTCTTCATAGGAAATGCCGCTTCATCTCCAGCCAGATCAACAGCACACACTCCCTTGCCAATAAATCTACGTATCGTTTCAATCATCTTTCTATTTTCGTCGTAGCTATGGTGTCTCATAGCACATACAATAACATTATAATCCACGTTATATATTTTCTTTCCTGCTTCTAGACCTGATAAGACAGCTTCCACGACTTGCTCGCAACTAAGTTTTTTATTTGTTGAAAGTAAGGGGGCAAACCGAACTTCTATATAGCTAATATTATCTTTTGCAACTTCCTGTATAAAATCAAATCCTGCTTTTTTTAGTCCTTCTTCTGTTTGTAGGCACTGTAATGGTAGGTCAAATTTTTCTAAATATTGAGCCAAATTTTTACACTCATTTCCTACTTGCAACTCCTGTAAATTAACATCCCGATTTAACAATGTCCTAATACACTCTTGACTTAGAGAACCATCTAGATGACAGTGAAGATCTATTTTGGGTAATTGTATCAAATCCATCGATAGCATATTCTTCTCCTTTCATAAGCAGCTCTAAGGAATCCTTAGAGCTGCTGTATAGTACTATGAGTAGCAACTAAATGCTTACTATTTACTATTGAATAAGATCTACTGTAACTATTTCTGTTTTCAGACCTGATGCATCCGTTGCAGCTGTGTCATTTTGTACTTTGATAGATCCATCTTTTAATTGTTCGTACAATTTATCATATTGATCTTGTGAAAATGTTTTAAATTTAGAAGTATCCATTGGAAGTTTAATACCATCAGATGATGCATCAAGTGTCTCTGATTTACCACCATCAAATTTGTCACTATAATAATTTTCTAAAGCACCATAAACAGAATCACCTAAGTTCTTCATTGCAGATGTAATAACTGTTTCTGATTCTCCTGATTGATCAACGTCTACTCCGATTACTACTTTATCTGCAGTTTCTGCTGCTTTCATTACAGAGTTACCTACTCCACCACCACAAGCAAATATACATTCTGTTCCTTCGTTATACCAAGCTGCTGCTTTTGCATTATTCTCTGGAGAAGCATCAAAATTACCTACATAAGTATATTTAACATTAATATCTCCTTTTGCAAGACCAAGTTCTTTTGCTGCAGCATCTGCACCTTGAATATATCCATAGCCGAAACGAATAACTGCTGGAACTGCAATACCACCCATGAAGCCAAGTTGACGATATCCTTCAACAACTGCTGCATATCCTGCTAAATATCCTGCTTGTTCTTCAGCATAAAAGATAGAAAGTACATTCTTTTCAATCTTTTCATTTCCATCTGCATCTTTTGGTGATGCATCAATGGTAATAAAGGATACATCCGGATATTTTGTTTGAGCCTCAAATACAGGCACTTCAAATAAAAATCCTGGTGTAACAATTACTTTTGCTCCACCCTTTACAGCAAGATCAATGGCTGACAAGCAAGCCTCGTCTGATTTTTCAGATGGCTTATAATACTTACAGGTAATATCGTTATCCTTTGCATATTTTTCCAAACCTTCCCAAGATCCTTGATTAAAGGACTTGTCATCAATCGTTCCTACGTCAGTAATGAGAGCTAATTCATAACCACTTTTGGAGTCTTTCTTTGAATCATTACTTTCTGTGTCTGCCGCTGGTTTTTTTGCACAACCTACCATCCCGATGATCATAGTTGCTGCAAGAATCATACTTACTACTTTCTTTTTCATACTTCTTTCCTCCTATTTTTAATAGTTACTATTGCTTTGTCCTTGAATCATTTTTATTGCTGAGCTTGTGCCAATTCTGCTACAACCTTCTGCTAAAAACGCCTCCATATCTGCTACGCTTTTTACTCCACCTGCAGCTTTCATTTTTACTTCGGAACCAATGTGTTCTTTAAAAAGACGTATATCCTCTAATGTTGCTCCTCCGGTTCCAAATCCTGTAGAAGTCTTAATGTAGTCCGCTCCTGCTTCCGTAACAATCTTGCACATTGCTACTTTTTCTTCTTCTGTTAGATAGCACGCTTCAATGATTACTTTTAGGACTTTATCGCCAACTGACTTTTTCAGTGTTGCGATCTCTTGTTTCACAGCATCATAATCCCCATTCTTAACATCTGCAATATTAATTACCATGTCAATTTCTGATGCTCCATCTTCTAAGGCTTGCTCCACTTCTGATACTTTAGCTTTTGTAACACTATAACCTAACGGAAATCCTACAACTGTGCAAATATTGATTTGGTCTCCATACGCATCGTGCACTCTTTTTACATAACAAGGCGGTATACATACAGATGCTGTATCATATTCCATTGCTTCTTTACAAAGTATTTGGATATCCTTCCATGTTGCAACTGCTTTTAATTGTGTATGGTCTACACATTTTAGTATTTCCTTCTCCGTCATATCAATCTTCCTTTCTCTAATTACATAAATTTTTCTACTTGTTCTTTCGTAACTCTTGCATATATTAATGGTTCTTTTTTAGGTGCCTCCTTCTCTATCGTAATTGCACTTTCATATTTATTTATAGCTACTTCAAACAGAGATTCTTGCTCCGCATACATCGTTGCAATTACCTGCCCAACTTCAACAAAATCACCCACTTTACTATGCAATATGATTCCTGCTGCATAATCTATAATACTTTCTTTCGTTTCTCTTCCTGCTCCCAACATAGAAGAAGCAATCCCGCAACTTTCCGTATCCATAAAGGTAATATATCCTGATTGCTTTGCAACTACATTATGACTATATAACGCCTTTGCAAATCGTTCTGTATCTTTGATTACAGATGAGTCCCCTCCTTGAGCCTCAACCATAGCTATTAATCTATGCAAAGCACTACCATCTTCGATGACAGATTTTACCATTGATTCACATTGTTTCAAATCACCTTTTCCCGCAATATAAAGCATATTAGTTGCTAGGCTCAGACATACTTTAGTCAAATCTTCTGGTCCTTTTCCTTTTAACGTTTCTACCGCTTCTATAACTTCTAGGCTATTTCCAATATTCTGCCCCAACGGAATATCCATATTAGTAATTAAAGCTACCGTTTTCTTTCCAGCATTTTCTCCAATTGCGACCATCTCTTTTGCTAAGGCAATAGAATCTTCCACAGTCTTCATAAATGCACCACTTCCAGTTTTAACATCTAATAGGATACAGTCATTTCCAGCTGCTAGTTTCTTACTCATAATGGATACCGCTATCAGTGGAATACTATCTACCGTTGCGGTAACATCACGCAAAGCATATAGCTTTTTATCTGCAGGTGCTAAATTCCCCGATTGTCCTATTACGCTTAATCCTGTCTGATTAACCACATCAAAAAATGCTTCTTGGCTTAACGATGTTTGCATTCCAGGAATGGACTCCATCTTATCGACTGTTCCGCCCGTGTGCCCAAGACCACGTCCAGACATTTTAGCTACTTTTATGCCGCAGGCTGCTACAATAGGTGCGATAATGAGTGTGGTCTTATCACCAACACCTCCCGTGGAATGTTTATCTACCTTTATTCCATCGATTCCTGATAAGTCTACCATATCTCCTGAATGGGCAACTGACTGCGTCATAGCCAACGTCTCTGCTTCTGTCATACCTTTAAAATACACTGCCATTAAAAATGCAGACATTTGATAATCTGGAATATTTCCATTTACATATTCTTCAATCATGTAATGAATCTCTTCTTTATCTAATGCTTCTCCATTTCTTTTCTTCATGATGAGATCATACATTCTCATTTCCCTGTCCTCCATTTATGCTTATTCTTAAACGTTATCTACTCCCTTTATCATAAGGGATACCTTCTGCTCTTGGAGCTTGCGAATTCTTAGACGAAAAAGCCAATACAATCAACGTAGCTATATAAGGAATCATCTTATATATTTCATTTGGAATAGGCAACGATTTTAATACCGGTATAGCGGAATACGCACTCGCTAATGTCTTCATAATCCCAAAGAAAAATGCAGCTAATAAAATCTTATTACTTCTCCACTGACCAAAGATCAATACTGCCAAAGCAAGAAACCCATATCCAGCTACACTTGCATTAAAGTTAGTAGAAGTAGGTACTACAAATACTAGACCCCCAATCCCCGCTAATACTCCTGAGATAATGACTCCTGCATAACGTATTTTATATACATTTACTCCGACAGAATCCGCAGCCCCTGGATGTTCTCCACATGCACGTAATCGCAGACCAAATTTGGTTTTATTGATTACAAATGATGCCACCAAAAAGATACCGATCCCAATATAAGTTGTAATATAACAATTCTGAAAAAACAAATCTCCAATCACTGGTATATTTCCAAGAACTGGAACTTTGTTGATATGAAACGTGTCAGTAAAGGGAACTTGCTGAACCCCAGTCATCATCCTAGCCACAAAAATCGCAAAGGCAGGTGCAAACATATTCAATGCAGTACCACTAATGGTTTGGTCCGCCTTCATATTAATAGAAGCAAATGCATGAAGTAATGAAAAAACGCCCCCTGTTAGCCCTGCAATTAGCATTGCTATAATTAATAACCACTGCCCGCTCATAAAGTTTTGAAACGCCTGAATAAAAAAGATACCCGTAAATGCACCCATAACCATGATTCCCTCTAACGCGATATTAATAACACCGCTTCGTTCTGAGTACATTCCTCCAATCGCTACAATGAGAAGTGGGATTGCAAAATACATGGTCTGCTGCATAATAAAATATAATATACTCATTATTTTTTGCCCCCCTTATCTGCCTTCTTGTGTTCTCGTTTCATCTGCATTTTATAGATTAAATTCTTGAACAAAAGTGATAACGCTCCACAGTAAATAATTGCAGCAATAATGATATCAATGACTTCCGGAACAAAATCAAACAACTGCATGTTGTATCCGCCAACTGTAATATGTCCTATGAATAATCCTGCAAATAAAATCCCAATTGGATTAGACAATCCTAATAGTGCAACCGAAATTCCCGTGAATCCCTCTGCTGCAATGACATCCAATACTTGCATGTATTTTCCCGAATTTGCCAAATATAATAGCGCACCTCCGAGCCCCGCTAATGCTCCCGCTATCGTCATAGACAATACAATATTTCTCTTCGCATTAATTCCTGCATATTTACTAGCACTTGGATTCTGCCCACATGCTTTTAATTCATATCCAAATGTTGTTTTATTCAATATAATATATATAATAATCACGAATACAACAGCAATCACAATACCTACATTAATATTCGTGTGTGGAAAAATCTTATCAAGTCCTGCTTTGGAAAGATTAGCGGTAGAAGCTACAGCCTTTGACTGATTCTTCACCTGATCATACACATATTTTTGTATTAGCATATTGACACTATACATACCAATGTAATTCATCATAATAGATGCAATTACTTCATTGACATTAAGAAATGCCTTTAAAATTCCAGGAACCAATCCCCATATTGCTCCTACTATCATTGCCGCTAGTAAAGCTACAATGCAATGGACACCTGCTGGTAAGAACGTGCATTTTACACCTACAAACACAGCTGCAAACGCACCAACTGTAAATTGTCCTGCAGCCCCAATATTAAATAGTCCCGTTTTAAAAGCAAACCCCACCGATAAACCGGTCATTATAATCGGGGTTGCTATATACAGCATTTGTCCAATTCCTTGAATTCCATCTGTAAATCCACCCTGCACAATCATCATAAACCCCGACCATGCTTGGCTTGGATTACTGATCAGTAAAATAATAAGCCCAAATAAAAGTCCAGAAATAATTGCCAAAATGGAAGAGCTAAAGTTCACAATTCCTTCACCTCGTACTAAATGCTTACTCTTTACTTTCATGATTCACACTCCTTTTTGCCCCTGCCATATACAACCCTAATTCTTCTACTGTAGTTTTCTCTGGCTTTACATCGGCAACAATCTCTCCTTCGTACATGACCAAGATACGGTCACTTACATTCATTACCTCATCTAATTCCAATGACACTAGTAGCACTGCTTTCCCAGCATCCCTTTGTGAAATTAATTGCTTATGAATATATTCTATTGCACCTACATCCAATCCTCGAACTGGTTGTACTGCTATGACAATCTCTGGATTCCGATCTAACTCTCTTGCAATAATTGCCTTTTGCTGGTTTCCACCTGACATCCCTCTTACTACACTATCTTCCCCTTGACCAGAACGGATATCGAATCGTTCAATTAATCCCCTTGCATACTCTCTAATTGCATCAAATTTTAAAAATCCATGACTTTGAAATTCTTTAGAATAATAGCTTTGAAGAACTAAATTTTCTTGCAAAGTATAGTCTAACACTAAGCCATCTTTATGTCTGTCTTCTGGTATATGTGCCATTCCATCCAAACATTTTTGCCGAATACTTTCTTTGGTAATATCCTTACCGTTTAAGATTAACTGGCCTTCATGAATCGGCATCATGCCTGTAATACCATACACTAATTCAGACTGCCCATTTCCATCTATACCTGCAATACACAATATTTCTCCCTTATGAACATCAAAAGAAACATTTTTAACAGAATCCTTGCCTTCCTGCTTTGACTTAATGGTAAGATTGTGTACTTCCAATACTGGAGTTCCAATCTTTGCCTCTTCTTTATCCACGATAAAATTAACTTTTCTTCCAACCATCATTTCAGACATATCTTCTTTCGATGTCTCTTTCACTTCAATGGTTCCTATATATTTTCCTTTTCTTAAAACGCTACAGCGATCTGCAACTTCCTTTATCTCATTTAACTTATGCGTGATGAAAATGATAGATTTTCCCTCCGCAACAAGTTGTTTCATGACCTTCATCAATTCACTAATTTCTTGTGGTGTTAACACAGCAGTTGGTTCATCGAATATCAGAATATCATTTTCACAATATAACATTTTTAATATTTCCACTCGTTGTTGCATTCCAACTGTAATATCTGAAATATATGCATCTGGATCGATTTTAAATTTATAACGCTCACTTAATTCCATGATTTTTTTTCTGGCTGCATCCATCTTAAGTACACCGCCTTGGGTTGTTTCACGCCCTAATACAATACTCTCCAAAACGGTAAAGTTATGCACCAATTTAAAATGCTGATGTACCATCCCGATCCCAAGGTTATTTGCATCATTTGGATTATTAATTTTTACATCTGATCCTTTGATCCGAATACTCCCTTGCTCTGGTTGGTACAATCCAAAAAGTACACTCATCAAAGTCGACTTTCCAGCTCCATTTTCTCCTAGTAGTGCATGTATTTCTCCTGGCTTAACCTGAAGTGTAATGTCATCATTCGCCTTAAAATTCCCAAACTGTTTTGTAATATGATTCATTTCAATTACATATTCCAATGTTCTTCCTCCCTTCTGATTTTACTGCTTCAAATCCTTTGGTCCAAATCCCATCGGCAACAGTTCCTCTAGTGTAAATACTTGATAATTATGAACATCTGTAGCAAGAATTACTTCAAATTCCTTAGGAACACAAAATTCCATCATGACTTGTCGGCAAACACCACAAGGAGCGCAAAACTCTTTGACACCACCTTTTGTACCTCCCACAATTGCAATTCCTTGAAATTCCAGTTCTCCTTCTGAAACGGCACGAAAAAAGGCCGTACGCTCTGCGCAATTTGTTGGTGTATAAGACGCATTTTCAATATTACATCCTTGATATATTGTTCCGCTTTTTCCAAGTAGGGCAGCTCCCACTTGAAAATTCGAATATGGTGTATACGCTTGTTCCCGCGCTTCCAATGCTATCTTAACTAATTGTTCATAATCCATACTTACTCCTCCCACTTATAGAATTAATTCCTTGAGACTAGTTCCATCTGTATAATTTTCGACATCCAATATATCTAAGATAGTAGCTGCAATATCAGCGAATGTACTTCTTGTTCCTAAATTTACATTCTTTTTAATCAAGGCACCGTAAATTAGTAATGGAGTATATTCTCTCGTATGATCTGTTCCCGGAAATCCCGGATCACATCCATGGTCAGCAGTAATCATTAGTATATCTTCGTCCCTCATTCCATTTATAAAAGTTTCCAACTGTCTATCAAATACCGTTGCGGCTTTTGCATATCCATCCACATCATTTCGATGGCCATACTTCATATCAAAATCTACCAAATTCACAAAACAAAGCCCCTGAAACTCCTTTTCTAACATTTGAATCGTCAATTCCATTCCTTCTTCATTGCTTCGGATTCTCTGTGTATGCTGAATTCCCTGCCCTGCAAAAATATCATGTATTTTCCCAATTCCATACGTTTCATATCCATTACGAATCAGATAATCTAACATCGATGGCTTTGGTGGCAGCAACGAATAATCATGTCTATTGGCAGTTCTTTGAAAGTCTGGTGCCACTCCTGTAAAAGGCCTTGCAATGACACGCCCAACTCCATGCTCACCCGTTAATATCTTTCGTGCTATTTCGCAATAGGAATAGAGCTCTTCAATTGGTACAACCTCTTCGTGTGCTGCAATCTGAAATACGCTATCTGCAGATGTATAAATAATTAATTTCCCTGTCTTTACATGCTCTTCGCCATAGTCTCTTATAACATCCGTCCCTGAATATGGTCGATTACAAAGAATCCCTCGACCTGTTGCTTTTTCAAATTTCTCTAATACTTCCTTTGGAAATCCATTTGGATATGTAGGAAGCGGATTCTTAGAAATAATCCCTGCAATCTCCCAGTGCCCTATCGTAGTATCTTTCCCCTTTGATGCTTCTTCCATCCTTCCAAATGCTCCAAAAGGACTGGTTTCTCTTTTACAGCAATCTACACCATCAATATTATACAATCCTATTTTTTTCATATTAGGAGTGTTATATTCAGCCGATTGCACTATTGTTCTTAAAGTATTACACCCTTTATCCCCAAAACTTGCAGAATCTGGCATTTCTCCAATACCATAACTATCTAAAACAATCAAAAAAATTCTTTTATTCATTGAATATACTCCTTATATGGTAATTATTATCTCTTTTCATTTATAAATTATAATATGATTGTTCAATATGTAAAAGGACTAAAGTCTCTTTTTGTGTGCTAAATACATTTTTGTATGTTTTAAATAGTTTATTTATATTTTTTTGTGCATTATTACTATTGGATTTTTATTTACTTCTTTTTTCTACAGAACAGGAGAATATCCTTTTACAGAATAATATGGAACGAACACACAGAGCCCAGACAATCGTTCGTAACTGCATTCTTCATTTCTACAATAAAATTATTCGCATCTGCGGATAGATACTCGTATAATGTTACTGAGCCACCAAATTTCTGTTGTACGATGGTCCAAATCATTTTTTCTACAAGATCTTTTAGTCTTTTCTTTGAATGATTTTGTACGAATTTTTTCATTTGCTCATACTCCTCTTTCGTGCATTCTGCCATTCCTTGTTTCATCTCCCCCATCATACACCCCAACATATTTCTTAGGACAACACTGCAAATATTAATATATAGCCCTTGGTAGTCCTTGTGATAGGCAGTAAGAACTTCTTGCACATATGTTGGAGAGCATGAATTTAAGAAAAGTTGTTCTAATTTAATATCTTGAATATATCTAAAGATTGCATCAACACCGCTTAAGTCTTTTCGCTCTACCAACGTTGGATAATCCATACCGATTATATGATTTTGCGGGTAAAATCTAGGATCATAGTATTTTAGGAATCCAGATATTCCTTCTATAAAAGTATCATTATAGTTGAGGTTTCCATATGAACAAAAAGAATCTGATAATTCGCCATATATGCGGACTACCATGTTTACCTTCTCCAATACCTTCTGATATCCCTTGTCATACGCTTCTTGCGCTGTTATTACCTTACAAATAGAATGCTCTTGTTCCCATTTTATATCCCTACAATCTTCGTACTCTTTTATACAATATAAAACTGCCCCCATTAATTGCTGCGCCTTTTGATAAGTAATGGATGTACTTTCTTTACTTGTATATTTTTCTGAAAGTTTTGCAACAATAATTCCCAATTCCTCTATTTTATATTGATTCATCCTCTTCCTCGTACTTTCCTAAAAATCCATGTGAACTTCTTCTAATCTCCCTAGCGAATCCTTCCAGACATGTATCCTCTAAATGATCCAAGGAACCTTGACATATGCCATCAAATTGAATCCTCATATACTCTAAAAGTTCATCATCTGTAACCTCATCTAATGCTTCGTTTTTATATAGATAAAAAATATCCTGCAAGCGACCTAGCACATGTACATAATTGTCTTGATAAATGTACGGGGAATCACAAAATGTAAAAATAATCTTAGGAAGTATTCCTTGTCCAAATTCTACACGCTCTTGTTCTTTTAGACTCTCTTTTCTATCACGTAATAAAATTGCTACCTCCTCCTCGTTCAATGATACACCAAACTGTTTCGTGAATTGATTAGTATCCATTACCCTTTTCATTTGATTTTGATTGCTAATTAGCATAATCCATTCTTGACTATCCATCACAAGATCACCTCTCTTTTCTTTGTAACACCTGATTATACGCTTGCGTAAAATCTTTACAAGACTTGAAAAAGAATCCATTTTATGGTAATATATATATAGAAAAAACGATCGAACTTCATAATTTTATGAAGCCGATCGTTTTTTCCATAACACTTAGACAATTTCTGATCTTATCGATTCAATAATATTTTGATTTTCTAATTTATGAGTTGCATACCTTGTAGTTCCCCATGTAATGAAAAATACCACGAAAACGCATAGCAATAAAGAAATCCATGGCACTTTATAAGCTATTAGAAACATGGATCGAATAGGTAAATTAATCAATAACGTCACCACAACCCCTATCGGAATACCATATGCCAGAGCTTTGATAGAACATAATATACTTTCAAAGTTCAACATTTGTCTTAGACCCTCCGGAGTCATTCCTACACTTTTTAATACTGCAAATTCTCTTGATCGCATCATAACATTGATCGATAAAGTGCTAATCACATTTGTAAGACCAATCAACACAAGTAAGCCGACAAAACTATACATAAATACTGCAACCAATGCAATCGCAATATTCATGACCTTCATGTAGTCGTCCATTCTGTATACACGAGTGTTAAATCCGTTCTTCATGTAAGAAGAACCTGGCTCACTTGGAAATTCTTCCTCCATCACCTGATTAGAGTATTCAATAAATCCCTTTATATCCTCAGGTACACACTGCCAAGAGAATCCTCTTACCATGGCATTTTCAACAACTAAACGGACTGGATTGGTATTGGGATATAAAAGTTCCTTCGGTATTTGCTCTTGAGTTAATATTCCTTGTATTGGCACATTTATGTTACTTCCATCGGCTTTTAAAAGCTCCATTTCTTTAATCGATGATGAGTATGGTTCCAGATTTACCTCATGACCAAAATCATTATAACGATAGTGATTCAACAAAATTGTGGAACCAATTGGGACATTCGCTTTTTCACAAAGCTTTGCATAAGTATCTCGATCCACTACGATGATCTCGACTGGAAATTCATAGTCTTGTAGTTTATCTTCTTCATACGCCGCTTGCATCTTAGCAGAAACCAAATCATTGGATAGTATCGTATCATAAGTATCCATATCATTTCCCATCCCAAAGATACTGATAGAATTAAATTGTTCTAATTTTTCTTTTACCAGTTCACCACATTCACGATCAATTGGATTTGAATATTTCGTTTCCTTTTTCCCGGTCTTCTGATTCACTTCTCTTGTATAATTAGAAATATACTCCGATATCACTGCCTGATCTGTATCTGGATACAAAAAATCTTCTATCGCACTCGCTTGCATTCCTAGTCCACCAAGACTTACGAACAGAATCACACCAACAGATAGAGAAATTACGGTTGCACGGAAATTTCGATGATTTCGTTTTAGGTTTTTATCAGCAAGCGTTCCTTCAAAGCCAAATAATTTCTTTACCAATTTATTTTCACGTAACTGCTTATGATCTGTCTTATTTCCTCCCATTCCTCGTATACATGCTATTGCAGAAACCTTTGCAGCTTTATGTGCCGGTCGCCATGCAGAATAGAGCACCGTAATAAAACTAAGAATTACAGATAACAGAATAGCTTGCCATGAGAAAACAAAATGTATGGAGAAATCTATTTCATTTATCATAACATGGGCTAGGTCATTCAAATCATCAAAAAAATAGTTTGCAACGTGAATTCCACCAAAAGCTAGCACTAATCCCAAGCCGATTCCAATCGGAATACCAATGACACACAACCAGATACTTTCATACATCACCGTATCCATAATCTGTTTCTCAGTGGCACCTGTACATTTCAGCACGCCGAATTGCATTACCCTCTCCTGCACACTAATCCGAAAAACATTCGATATAACAGTTACCGACATTGCAATAATAAGAAGTCCAAAAATCACAGCCGGAATTAGCAATAGCGCCCGATAACTCTCACCATATGCACCATAATCCTCCCCTAGAAGCTCAATAAGCATTGTATTACCACTTGCCACAAAGCTACAAACAGCAGTTGTCAAAGCAGTAGACAATGCAATTGCTATTAAAGTCCATCGTGTCCTTGAACGATTTATTTTGAGTTGGCTATAGGCTAATTTTGCAGTTATTTTCATGGTTTCATCACCTCGTCGCTAAGAATTTTCCCATCCTCTATGGTGATAATACGATCTGCCTGCAATGCTATTTTTTCATCATGGGTTATAAGAAGCAGAGTCTGATGATATTTTTTATTGGTATACTTCAATAGATTTATGATTTCATGGCTTGTCTTACTATCAAGATTTCCAGTTGGTTCATCGGCAAGGATGAAGGCTGGATCATTGATCATGGCACGTCCTACCGAAACCCTTTGTTGCTGTCCTCCTGACAATTGGTTTGGCAGATGTTTTGCGCGCTCAGATAATCCAATCATATCTAAAATAGAAGAAAGTTTATCCTTATCACTTCCCTGATTGTCAAGCAAACGGGGCAGCATTACATTTTCTTCTGCTGTTAGTGTTGGGATTAGATTATAGAATTGATATATCATACCAATATTTCGCCTACGGAAAATTGCAAGTTCACTTTCACTCAGCTTTAAAATTTCTTTTTCGTCAATTACCACACTTCCCTCTGTTGGTTTATCAATTCCCCCGATCAAGTTCATAAGCGTTGATTTTCCAGATCCAGATGCACCAATAATTGCAACAAATTCTCCCTTATTCACGTTGAAGCTAACATGATCCAAAGCAATGACCTTTGCATCCCCACTACCATATATTTGAGTAAGTCCTTTGACTTCTAATATAGCCATTTCTTTCTCCTCCTTTTTTTATAAAAATAGTATAACAAGCGAAAGTGACTACTCTGTGACTCTCAAATTACTTTTAGTGACACTTCTGTCACTTATAGAATTTTATGGTAAATGTGGCTCCTTTTCCTTTTCCACCATAGTCAATATCAATATCTCCATTTTGACCTCTTAAAATAGAAAGCGCCAATGGCATTCCTATGCCGTAACCATTTTCACTCTTAGAATATTCAAATCGCTTAAAAAGGCCTGCATACTGTTCCTTTTGGAATCCTTTTCCACTGTCTGTTATAGAAATCCAACTATAGATTGGATTGGTTCCACTGTCTACAATAATTTTACTGTGCTCTGGTGAATTTTCCGATGCATTTTTGATCAAATTTGTCAAAGCCTCCCCTGTCCAACGCTTGTCACAAACTACCTTAACATCATTTAAAATTTCAATTGACTGGTTTTTCACATCTAGCAAAATTTCTAACGGCTGTATAGGGTCTTTTATCAGTTCTCCTACCAAGAGTGTTGTAAAAGAAAAGTTCACTACTCCTGAATCAAGCTTGGCCATTTTTAATAATGTTGAAGCAAGCCATTCCATACGCGTCAGACTCAGTTTAATATTCCCTATGAACTCCTCCTGCTTTTCTGCTGGTGCGGCATATAACAGTTCCGTCATAATCATCATGGAAGTAATCGGTGTTTTTAATTGATGTGAAATATCAGCGAGATAGTCCGCTAATAAATCACGCTCCGTCTGTGCCGAATTCATCTGCTCATTTTTCATATGGACTAGTGTATTAATATCATTTTTTAAGATACTAAGTGCCCCTTCCCTATTATCACGAAAATCAACATCTTTGCCATCAATGGCTCTTCGAATATTTTCTGATAATTCCGTGATCTCTTTTTTCTTAATCAACACGATATCCGATCCCCCTGACAGTTTCAATTGTAACAGCATCTCCAAGCTTTTCGCGCAAACGCTTTACATAGACTGTTAACGTATTATCCTCCACAAAATTTTCACCATAGTCCCATATATTTTCTAATATTTGTGCACGTGTCAAAAGCCTTGACTTGTTTGAGGCAAATATCAAAAGTAAACGATATTCAAGGGCTGTTAAGTCTATATGCTTCGTTCCAATCGATACTTTTCCTGCGGTTGTATCGATAATCACATCTCCTACTGACAATACTTCCTGTTTATTCTCCCCACTCTTCGCATTTAAGGTTCGCCTTACACGAGCTAACAGTTCACGCAATCTGAAAGGTTTCGTAATATAATCATCGGCGCCATCGTCAAATGCACGGACTATTTTGCTCTCATCATCTACAATGGTCAAGAAAATAATTGCTGTATCGGTATGTTTTAATTTTTTGCTGATATCAAATCCTGTTCCATCCGGAAGTTGCATATCAAGGATTGCCAAATCAAACTGGTTTTTCATAATCTCATGGAACGCAGCATGAATGTCCGTGCAATGTATCGGAGCATATCCCTCATTTTCCAGTGCATAAATAAGACCTGATGCAATCATAAAATCGTCTTCAACTAATAGAATTTTTTTCACTAAAATCATATCCCTTCTATAAATAACCAGAAACTTTTTCCATAATAAAACATCCCTGAAAGTTCCATATTATCTAATAATTTAATATTAATACTTTACCATAGCCGCATAAAGATTGCACTAAAGATCTCGCAATAGTCTCTGTGGTTGTAAATGAAGCAAGGGATAAATCGTTTGATAAGATATAGCTGTTCTTTAGTTGCACCTACTGCCATGCTGGTTTCAATTGAATCGGAAACAGAATACTGTCCTCTAACCTAATATCCGTTTCCCCATTTATCCTTGCTAGATATCAATGACCACTAATGCCTTTTTCTGCATAATTGTATCTCTCTATTAATTCTCATTATTTGATGACAGGCTCTGCATGATCGAAAAGTAATGTTCTGGCTTACCAGTACTAAAATATTTATACCATATCCACACTAATTCATATTATATCCCTGATTAATTACATTTCCACCTTGTTTTCCTGCACCAGATCCAAGTTCAATTTTCCATGTGCAATGCTTTACGAATTGCTTATTATGCTCTATTGCAATCACTGTATTATCCATATTTCCCATTGAATGACTCTGTATTTTCACCGTATCTTCACTAGGAAAATATGGTTTGATATCCACCAGCTTTATTTCTTCATCTAAAAAATCAATCACTGAAGCCATTATAATACCTTTCGAAAAGTCTATTGCTTTAATTTCAACAATTCTTCGTTCTAAAAAAAAGTCACTATTTAAATTTGCTATGAAAAAAATATGAATATGGCTAAATTGATCCAAATGTTTCATAGCCTTTTTGTATTTATATTCGATATGTATTTCTGTTTGATTATCATTTACTTTTATTTTTCCAATACATTTTACTTCATACATAGTTTATCTCTCCTTATATTTTTCTTATATAATTTAGAACATAAACCATCACATCATGTGAGAGTCAAGAAAAAAAGAGCATCTTTGCTCTTTAATTTGTACTGACTATTAATGGGATTTGTAATTCTGTTATGTATTCCGTCGGGTTATCCGTATGGCAAAGTGAAACATGGCATATCTGTCTGTTTTCACCTTGCATTTTATACTCCTTATGTTGTTCCAACCAATAGGCAAATTTCTTATAAGCATTACCGATGTTAGTATAATCTCCATAAACAATAAAACATGCTGCAACTTCAACTTGAGAAATTTGCCGACAAATAATATTAGCATGATCTTCAGTTATACTCAATTTGTCTATAACAACACATATTTCTATATCTACATCTTTCTCTCTGTAATCCAAATCATGATATATGGAAAAGCTTTGCAACTTATCTGCGTTTTTGATATTCTTAAATAAAGACTGAAACTCTTTCCACATTTCACCTTCACAATAGTAATCTGCAACCGTTCTTCTCATGGAAATTACTTGCTGCATCGGTAGGGACTTCAATGTTATATCAAAATCTATCTCTCTGTTTTGATTCTCTAAATCGTAAAGCAGACCTTCTATTTGTTTTACTCTCATTTCTTCTGTTTTGATGTTTTCTCGACTTTTATCTAATTGAAAAAACAAATTCTGTTTAATACGTTCCGAATCCCAATGTTGTAACATTTCCTTCATTGTATTAACATCAAAGCCCATATTACGTAAAAAAATTATTTTATTAAGCTGTTCAACTTGCTTGGCAGAATACATTCTATAACCCGTATAATCATCAACATAACTAGGTTCCAGTAATTTTTGTTCATCATAATATCGTAACATTCTGACTGATACTTGCGCTATTTTAGAAAATTCACCTATTTTAAACATTTCTGTCCTTCTTATTGATATTTTTACTTAATCATACACAAATAATTTTAATAAAGCAATTATTATCAACAAAATAAAGTAAAAACCAGATAAATGTACTTCCTCTTTTTCTACATCCATCACGCCTTGTTTTGTCTTCAATGCAAAAAAAGACTCCCGAGGAAAATTCCTCGGAAGCCTTGATTTACTGTATTCGATGTTCAATGCTTACGCAATAATTGTAGCAACACGTCCTGAACCAACTGTACGTCCACCTTCACGAATAGCAAATGTTAAACCTTGTTCCATTGCTACTGGGTGAATCAACTCAATTGTCATTTCTACGTTATCTCCAGGCATGCACATTTCTGTACCTTCTGGTAAGTTACAAACACCAGTTACGTCAGTTGTTCTGAAGTAGAATTGTGGTCTGTAGTTGTTGAAGAATGGTGTATGACGTCCACCTTCATCTTTTGTCAATACGTAAACTTGAGCTGTGAATTTCTTATGGCATGTGATTGAACCTGGTTTAACAAGAACTTGTCCACGTTCGATTTCTTCTCTCTTGATACCACGAAGTAATGCACCAATGTTATCTCCTGCTTGACCTTCATCAAGAAGTTTACGGAACATTTCGATACCTGTTACAGTTGTTTTCATTGATTCTTCTTTGATACCAACGATTTCAACTTCATCATTTACATGAAGAATACCACGTTCAATTCTACCTGTAGCAACAGTACCACGTCCTGTAATTGTGAATACATCTTCTACTGGCATTAAGAATGGTTGATCTGTAGCACGTTGTGGATCTGGAATCCAGCTATCTACTGCTGCCATAAGTTCCATGATTTTATCTCCCCATTCTCCTGAAGGATCTTCAAGAGCTTTAAGAGCTGAACCTTGGATAATTGGTGTATCATCACCAGGGAATTCATATTCTGATAATAATTCACGGATTTCCATATCTACTAATTCTAATAATTCTTCGTCATCTACCATGTCACATTTGTTCATGAACACAACAATATAAGGAACACCTACTTGACGAGAAAGTAAGATATGCTCTTTTGTCTGTGCCATAACACCATCAGTAGCTGCTACTACAAGGATGGCTCCATCCATTTGTGCAGCACCAGTGATCATGTTCTTAACGTAGTCAGCATGTCCTGGGCAGTCTACGTGAGCGTAGTGACGGTTATCTGTTTCATATTCAACGTGAGATGTTGAAATTGTAATTCCACGTTCTCTTTCTTCTGGAGCCTTGTCAATGTTTTCAAAGTCTACAGCAGCATTTCCAGCAACTCTTTCAGATAAAGTTCTTGTGATAGCTGCTGTTAAAGTTGTTTTACCATGGTCAACGTGTCCAATTGTACCAATATTAGCATGTGGTTTGTTTCTCTCAAATTTAGCTTTAGCCATTTGAATAATCCTCCTTATTAAAGCGCCCAATATATAGGCAATTTTTTATAGTTTCTGTTTACTCGATTAACTTAGATTATATTTCAAATCAGTTGCTTTTTCAAGTCTTTTCTTATATTTCTATGCCTAGCTTAGGCATTTTTGTTTGACAATACTTTTTCTTGAACAGATTTTGGAACTGGCTCATATTTCTCGAAGAACATTGAGTAATTTCCACGTCCTTGTGTTCTAGAACGTAAGTCTGTAGAGTATCCAAACATTTCAGACAATGGAACATATCCACGTACGATTTTACCACCGCCAAGATCATCCATACCTTCAATACGACCACGACGAGAGTTAATATCTCCGATAACATCTCCCATGTATTCTTCTGGCATAGTAACTTCTACTTTCATAATTGGTTCTAGTAATACTGGTGCTGCTTTTGCCATAGCTTCTTTAAATGCTAGGGAACCTGCAATATGGAATGCCATTTCATTAGAATCGACTTCATGGTAAGAACCATCGTATACAGTCGCTTTAATACCAACAACAGGGAATCCACCAAGTGTACCTGCTTTAGTAGCTTCTTCTATACCTTCTCCAACTGCTGGAATGTATTCTTTTGGAATTGCACCACCAACAACTTTAGATTCGAAGAAGAATGTCTCTTCACCATTAACATCTGTAGGTTCAAATTTAACTTTACAATGTCCGTATTGTCCACGTCCACCAGATTGTTTTGCATATTTACTATCAACATCAACAGATTTTGTGAATGATTCTTTGTATGCAACTTGTGGTGCACCTACATTCGCTTCTACTTTAAATTCACGAAGCAATCTGTCTACGATAATTTCAAGATGAAGTTCTCCCATACCAGCGATAATTGTCTGACCAGTTTCATGGTCTGTATGCGCACGGAACGTTGGATCTTCTTCTGCAAGCTTCGCTAGTGATTCGCCCAATTTACCTTGAGATGCTTTTGTCTTAGGTTCAATTGCCAATTCGATAACTGGTTCAGGGAATTCCATTGATTCAAGAATAACTGGATGTTGCTCATCACAGATGGTATCACCTGTTGTAGTAAATTTAAATCCGATAGCTGCTGCGATATCTCCTGCATATACTTTATCAAGTTCTTCTCGCTTATTTGCATGCATTTGTAGGATACGTCCTACACGTTCTTTTTTGCCTTTTGTGGCATTTAGTACATAAGAACCTGCATTCATAGATCCTGAATACACTCTAAAATAAGCTAACTTACCTACGAATGGGTCTGTCATAATCTTAAATGCTAATGCTGAAAATGGCTCTTCATCTGAAGAATGTCTCACTGCATCGTTGCCATCTGCATCCACACCCTCAATCGCTGGGATATCTGTTGGTGAAGGCATAAATTCAAGGATTGCATCTAATAATTTTTGAACACCTTTGTTTCTGTAAGCTGTACCACAACATACAGGAACTGCCGTACATTCGCATGTACCTTTTCTAAGTGCCGCTTTTAATGCTTCAACAGATGGTTCTTCACCTTCAAGGTATTCCATCATTAAATCATCATCTAATTCGCAAATTTTTTCTACTAATTCTGAACGGTATAATTCCGCATCATCAGCCATATCTGCTGGAATATCAGTAAAAGAAATATCATCACCTTTTTCATCATTATAGATGTAGGCTTTCATTTCCATTAAGTCAATAATTCCTTTGAAATCATCTTCTTTTCCAATTGGTAACTGAAGACAAATTGCATTTTTACCTAAACGGTTCTTAATTTGCTCTACTGCATTGTAGAAATCTGCACCCAAGATATCCATCTTATTGATGAATGCCATTCTAGGTACATTGTATGTGTCTGCTTGACGCCATACATTTTCTGATTGTGGCTCTACACCACCCTTTGCACAGAAAACACCAACAGCACCATCAAGTACACGCAATGAACGTTCTACTTCAACAGTGAAGTCAACGTGTCCTGGAGTATCAATAATGTTGATACGGTGTTCCAATGCCCCTGGTTTTTCTTTTGTATTTTCTTGTAATGTCCAATGACATGTTGTAGCAGCAGAAGTAATTGTAATACCTCTTTCTTGCTCTTGCTCCATCCAGTCCATGGTGGCATTACCTTCATGAGTATTACCAATCTTATGGTTAACACCGGTATAGTATAGAATACGTTCTGTTAACGTAGTTTTACCTGCATCAATGTGAGCCATAATACCGATATTTCTGGTTCTCTCTAATGGATATTCTCTTCCAGCCAAGGTTTTTTCCTCCTATAATTCTAGAAACGGTAGTGAGCAAATGCTTTATTTGCTTCTGCCATTTTATGCATGTCTTCTTTCTTTTTAACAGATGCTCCAGTGTTATTGGCTGCATCCATAAGTTCATTCGCTAGTCTTTCTTCCATTGTTTTTTCTCCTCTTTTACGAGAATACAATGTAAGCCAACGAAGAGCTAATGCCTGTCTTCTCTCTGTTCTTACTTCGATAGGTACTTGGTAAGTAGCTCCACCAATACGTCTTGCTTTTACTTCAAGTACTGGCATAATATTATTCATTGCTTCTTCAAACACTTCCACTGCTGGTTTGTCTGTTTTTGCAGCAATTCTTTCAAATGCTCCGTATACAATTTTTTGAGCTACACCTTTCTTACCATCTAACATAATGTTATTGATAAGCTTAGTAACCACTTTGTTATTGTACATTGGATCCGCTAATACGTCTCTTTTTTGAGTATGTCCTTTACGTGGCACGGTTCTTCCCTCCTTAATCATCTTCCAAGTATTACTTGGTTCATTAAATCATCGGTACTCACACAGTCATGATGTAACACATTGTTTCATTTCGTGTAAAAATACCCAAAATGTCACAAGTGCGATTAATCACTAAACTCGTAATACTCGTCAAGTGCTTAATGCGTGTTCGTGCGGGACATAATCGATTCATTTATCTCTTATATATTACCCGCAACCTACAGGAATCATAGTTCTGTTTGTGATACGACTTTTAGTTTCAATTTTTCAAAATCGGCTTCTATTTAGCGTCTTTTGGTCTCTTAGCACCGTACTTAGAACGTGCTTGTCTTCTCTTTGCAACACCTGCTGTATCAAGTGTTCCACGAACGATATGGTATCTTGTACCTGGTAAGTCTTTTACTCTACCACCACGGATAAGAACAACACTATGTTCTTGAAGGTTATGTCCTTCTCCTGGGATATAGCTAGTTACTTCAATACCGTTTGAAAGACGTACTCTGGCGATCTTTCTAAGAGCTGAGTTAGGTTTCTTAGGTGTAGCTGTTTTTACTGCAGTACAAACACCTCTTTTTTGTGGTGCAGAAACATCAGTACTTCTCTTTCTTAAAGAGTTATATCCTTTTTGAAGAGCTGGTGCTGTTGATTTCTTTACAGATGTTTGACGTCCTTTTCTTACTAACTGATTAAATGTTGGCATTCTTTTCACCTCCTATGGTTCTACTGTTTGGTTGCTGTTAAACAATTCTGTTTAATTATGCACAAAAATATAATGCATTTTCATGCACGCTTACTTATTTTATTACTTAGAATTCGTATTGTCAAGGCTTTTTCTTAAAAATGAATGTTTTGTTTTATAAAAATGAACATAACAATGGCAATGTAATTAAAGAACCAACTGTTGTAACGAATATCATAGCCGTAGCATACTTTTCATCACATCCATACTTCGAAGACAGTAATCCTGTTGCAACCGCTGAGGGCATCCCAGCTAATACTACTGCAATCCCTCTAATCATGGGATCTATCCTCAGTAATCCAGTCGAAATTAGTACAATTCCTGGAATAATTAACAAACGCAATACTGTATAGCCTATCATAGTCTTATCTATGAATCCCTTTGGGTTCATTTCGGCAATCATCATACCTACAAGCATCATGCACAATGGTGTATTACTACTACTAAGAGCGGAAACTGTCTGTTTTATAAATGAGGGTAAGGATGGTTGTGCTACCAATACGGTAATTCCCAAAACTGTTGCAATGATACAAGGGTGAGTGATTACTTTTTTCAAAATGTTTTCTTTCTTATCTGCTAAAAAATAAGAAACACCAACTGTCCACATTACAATTCTTACTGGAATCATATAAAAAGATGTATAAAAGAGGCCTTCTACCCCGTATAGTCCTTCAATTACAGGATTTCCCATAAATCCTGCGTTAGACACCAGGGTCCCATATTGTAATGGCTTTCTTCTTTGCGGCTCCTCTTTACGATATAATACATTGGCCAAGACAATAGCCAACGCATGATATGCGATAGATATTGCAAGAATCACCCCACATCTTTTCATCATACTCCACTCAAATTTAATAAGAAATGCTTGAAATATATTAAAAGGTAATGTGATATATATGCATACATCTACCATGTTTTTGCGTCCTTCTGCTCCCACAATACCTCGTTTTCGGATAAAAAACCCAATTCCAATCAGTAGAAACATCATCATTTGCATATTTAATAACTTACTTAATATCATAAATCAATACCACATTAAAGTTCCAGCACATCTGATATTTCACACATCTGGGCAAGTGCTATATCAATAAATTCCTTTAAACTCATACCTGTAAATTCAATTGCTTCCATATAATCACGATTGGCTCCAGCTGCAAATCTTAACTCATTAAATCTTTTCATAACTGATTTAGGTTTCACACTCGCAATTTTTTTATCTGGATAGATCTGTGCTACTGCCTTACAAAATCCACTCATTGGATCTGCTGCTAGTACTGCATATTGTAAAGTAGTCTTTGCCTTAACTCCGCTTTTAGGATTATGGGAGCAAATAGCATCGAACAATACTTGATCTTCTACCCCTTCTTTTTTTAAGATTTCTACGGAGGTTGGTCCATGAACACTCAAATTATTTTGCCAATCGCAATGTTCTTCATCCAAATCATGAAGCAAGCCTACAATTCCCCAGAATTCTTCCTCTTCAGGTGCGAGCTTCTTTGCTAACCCTTTCATAATTGCCTCTACTGCATAGGAATGTTGAATGTATTTTTCACCCTCCATATATTTCATTAAAATATCGTGTGCCTGATTTCTTGTCATACCCATTTCATTTCCTCCTTCTGATGTAAATTGCTATGCACCGTTCCCATCACGGGTGCTTCTGTTATGTTGTATTGTATTACAGTTATTCTTCTATGTAAAGTAGAAAGCCTTTTTCATAAATTTTTACCTTTTTATTGACTTCATTCTTGCTTACCACCTATAATGGCACATGTATAATACTTAGGAGGAACAAACATGGAATTAACACTTCAGACATTTATCATTGTATGCCCTTTATTATTTTTTGCTGGTCTAGTAGATGCCATCGGGGGTGGCGGGGGGCTAATATCACTACCTGCATATTTAATTGCTGGTTTACCACCACATGTTGCAATTGCTACGAATAAACTGTCATCTACTTGTGGTACTACTCTTGCAACTTTACGTTTTATAAAGCATAAATTGGTCAATATTAAACTTGCTATACCGTCAGTTATCGCTGCGATTCTAGGTTCTGCCATTGGTGCGAATCTATCTCTTTTAGTTGACGAAAAACTTATGTTTTACGTATTACTTATTGTACTCCCCATTTCCGCTTTTCTTGTTTTAAATAAAAGACTTTTTAATGATGACGGTTCTGATGTTGTCACGCTAGACAAGAAGACATATTTAACTGCCACAATTGCGGCTTTTATTATAGGTTGCTATGATGGCTTTTATGGCCCAGGTACAGGTACATTTCTAATTATCGCTTTTACTATTTTTGCAAAGTTGAATATTAAAACAGCGAATGCTCAGGCAAAGGTTATTAACTTAACTACGAACATTACATCTTTAATAATATTTTTATGGAATGGTAAAGTGTTTATACCACTTGGCATTGCCGCTGCTATTTGCAACATGGTTGGCGGCTATATTGGTGCTGGACTGGTAATGACCAGCGGTAGTAAAATAGTAAAACCTAGCATCATTTTTGTTTTGATTTTACTGGCTATCAAAATACTTCTATAATCAAAGAAGAACATTTGCCCTCTTTGCTTACGATAAAATATCACTGTAAGCTTTGAAAAGCAAATGTTCTCTTTTAATTGTTTCTAATATATATAGGTAACAACACTTATTCTTCTGTTAACTCTACCAATTCTTCTACAACTTCTATACCCTCTTCAAAGTCCTCTTCATCAATTAAAATTTCATCATCCAGGTTATATTCTGTATCTAACTTTACATCACGATACTTTCTCATACCAGTACCTGCTGGAATCAATTTTCCGATAATAACATTTTCTTTCAGACCTATAAGTGGGTCTACTTTTCCCTTAATTGCCGCTTCGGTAAGAACCTTTGTCGTCTCTTGGAAAGAGGCAGCTGATAAGAATGAATTGGTTGCAAGAGAAGCTTTGGTAATACCTAACATGACTTGTTCACCTGTTGCAGGCTCTTTATCTTCTGCTTCTAAAGCTTCATTTGTATCTATGAAGTCAAGGTTATCAACCATAGTTCCTGGTAAGAATTCTGAATCTCCATTTTCTTCAATTCGAATCTTCTTCAACATCTGACGTACTATAACTTCAATATGCTTATCATTGATTTCAACACCTTGTAGACGGTAAACTCGTTGCACTTCTTGAATCATGTAATCCTGAACAGCACGTACGCCCTTGATCTTTAAGATATCATGAGGATTAACACTACCTTCTGTAAGCTCATCTCCAGCACCTAATTCCGCACCATCTTGAATCTTAATTCTAGAACCATAAGGAATTAAGTATGCTTTAGATTCACCTGTTTCATGGCTAGTTACAATAATTTCGCGTTTTTTCTTTGTATCATTAATAACAGCAGTACCACCAAATTCTGTGATAATCGCAAGTCCTTTTGGTTTTCTTGCTTCAAAGAGTTCTTCTACACGAGGAAGACCTTGTGTAATATCATCTCCAGCAACACCACCCGTATGGAACGTACGCATTGTAAGCTGTGTACCCGGTTCACCAATAGATTGTGCTGCAATAATACCTACTGCTTCTCCTACTTGTACTGGCTCACCTGTAGCCATATTTGCTCCATAACATTTTGCACATACGCCAATGTGAGACTTGCAGGAAAGAATGGTACGAATTTTCAATTCTGTGATTTCGCCACCCTTTTCATTTACACCGTATTTCATAATAGCTTCTGCACGTCTTGGTGTAATCATATGATTAGCCTTCACAAGTACATTTCCATCTTTATCTGTTACTGTACGGCATGAATAACGACCAGTAATACGTTCTTGCAAGCTTTCAATCTCTTCATTTCCATCCATAAATGCACTAACGACCATTCCAGGAATTTCAGTACCTGCTGGTACACAATCCACTTCCCGAATAATAAGATCTTGTGAAACGTCAACCAGACGTCTTGTAAGGTATCCTGAATCGGCTGTACGAAGGGCTGTATCCGATAGACCTTTACGAGCACCATGTGCAGACATAAAATATTCCAATACATCCAGTCCCTCACGGAAGTTGGACTTGATAGGCAACTCAATCGTACGACCAGTTGTATCAGCCATCAAACCACGCATACCCGCAAGCTGTTTAATCTGTTTGTCAGAACCACGGGCTCCCGAATCTGCCATCATGAAGATATTATTATATTTATCAAGACCATCCAACAATGCCTTTGTAAGCACATCATCGGTGTTCTTCCATGTTTCTACAACTTCTTTATATCGTTCTTCTTCTGTAATAAGACCACGTTTATAGTTTCTAGTAATCTTATCCACAGTATTTTGTGCTTCCTCAATTAATTGTGGCTTCTGTGGCGGTACTGTCATATCTGAAATAGATACGGTCATAGCTGCTCTCGTAGAATACTTGTATCCTGTTGCTTTAATGTCATCAAGTACTTCTGCAGTCTTTGTCGCACCATGTGTATTAATTACTTTTTCTAATATCTGTTTTGCTTGCTTTTTACCAACATGAAAGTCAACTTCTAAGCAAAGTTCATTTTCTTCCAACGATCGGTCTACAAATCCTAAATCTTGAGGAATAATTTCATTGAATAAAAATCTTCCTAATGTAGATTCCACTATTCCAGTTTTTACAGTACCATTTCCCAACATTTTAGACACACGAACTTTAATGCGAGAATGCAAGGTAAGTGCACCATTTTCATAAGCTAATATAGCTTCATTTAGATTTTTAAAGGATTTACCTTCTCCCTTTGCTCCTGGTCTTTCTTGTGTCAAATAGTAAATACCAAGTACCATATCCTGTGAAGGAACTGCAACTGGACCACCATCAGATGGTTTCAACAAGTTATTTGGTGACAACAATAAGAATCGACATTCTGCTTGAGCTTCTACCGAAAGTGGTAAATGCACAGCCATCTGGTCACCATCAAAATCGGCATTGTAAGCAGTACAAACCAACGGATGGAGCTTGATTGCTTTTCCTTCTACTAAGATTGGCTCAAATGCTTGGATACCAAGTCTATGAAGTGTGGGTGCACGATTCAACATAACTGGATGTTCTTTAATTACTTCTTCTAGCACATCCCAAACTTCTGGTTGAAGTCTCTCTACCATCTTCTTTGCATTCTTAATATTATGTGCTGTACCATTACCAACTAATTCTTTCATAACAAATGGCTTGAATAATTCAATTGCCATCTCTTTTGGTAATCCACATTGATAAATTTTTAGTTCTGGTCCTACAACGATTACAGAACGTCCTGAGTAATCCACACGTTTACCAAGTAAGTTTTGGCGGAAACGCCCTGATTTTCCCTTTAACATATCCGAAAGAGATTTCAATGCTCTATTACCTGGTCCGGTAACTGGACGACCACGCCGTCCGTTATCAATCAATGCATCCACTGCTTCTTGAAGCATTCTCTTTTCATTTCGAACAATGATATCAGGAGCCCCTAGCTCTAAAAGTCGTTTCAAACGATTATTTCTATTGATAATTCTTCTATATAAATCATTGAGGTCAGATGTTGCAAAACGTCCACCATCCAATTGCACCATTGGACGCAAGTCTGGTGGTATAACTGGGATCACAGTCATGATCATCCATTCTGGCTTGTTTCCTGAACCACGGAACGCTTCTACAACTTCTAGACGTTTTACAATTCTTGCACGTTTTTGACCGGTAGCACCTTTCAGTCCGGATTGAAGTTCTTCGTACTCCTTATCTAAATCAATTCCTTTTAGTAACTCTTGAACAGACTCTGCACCCATACCTACACGAAAAGCGCTGCCCCATGTTTCTCTAGCTTCTTGATACTCCTGCTCAGAAAGCACTTGCTTATATTGAAGATCAGTCTCTCCTTTATCTAGAACAATATAAGAAGCAAAATATAATACTTTTTCTAATGTTCTAGGTGATAAGTCAAGAATCAATCCCATACGGCTTGGAATCCCCTTAAAATACCAAATATGTGATACTGGTGCTGCCAAATCAATGTGACCCATACGTTCACGACGTACAGACGCTTTGGTAACTTCTACACCACAACGATCACAAACTACACCCTTATAACGAATCTTTTTGTATTTACCACAATGGCATTCCCAGTCCTTACTAGGCCCAAAAATCTTTTCACAAAAAAGTCCATCTTTTTCAGGTTTTAATGTTCTATAATTAATTGTTTCCGGTTTTGTAACTTCACCTCTTGACCATTCCATAATCTTTTCAGGTGATGCCAAACCGATTTTAATAGCATCAAATGTCATTGGTTGATATGATTGTTCATTGTTTGTTGCTGTCATTGGCTCTCCCCTCTTATTCTTCTTCATCAAGAATTTCTTCATCTACCTCAAAGTCATCAGATTCAGGTTCATCTTCCTCTTCTTCAACATCCACTAATTCATCACCTGCAAATTCTTGTTTGCTAAATCCATGCGCACTGTAAGACTCTTCTTCTGGATTATATCTTTTATCCCCTTCAATGATGGAGTGCAAATCAGTTTCTCCATAATCAATGCTTTCCATGATTTCTACTTCTGTTTGGTCTTCTCTTAACACTTTCACATCAAGTCCAAGAGATTGTAATTCTTTTAGAAGTACTTTGAAGGACTCTGGAATTCCTGGCTCTGGGATATTGTCACCCTTGATAATTGCTTCATAAGTTTTCACACGACCTACTACATCATCCGACTTCACAGTTAAGATTTCTTGTAAAGTATACGATGCGCCATAAGCCTCTAATGCCCATACTTCCATTTCTCCAAAACGCTGTCCACCAAATTGTGCTTTACCACCTAATGGTTGTTGCGTTACTAAAGAGTAAGGACCCGTAGAACGTGCATGAATCTTATCATCTACCAAATGATGAAGTTTCAAGTAATGCATATGACCAATCGTTACTGGACTATCAAAGAACTCTCCCGTTCTACCATCGCGCAGACGTACTTTTCCGTCGCGGGAAAGCGGCACGCCCTTCCACAACTTTCTGTGTTCTCTATTTTCAGATAAATATTCCATTACCTCTGGTAATAACTCTTCTTTATGTTTCTTTTCAAATTCTTCCCATTCAAGGTTCACATAATCATTTGCTAAGTCAAGGGTATCCATAATGTCATTTTCATTCGCACCATCAAATACTGGTGTAGAAATGTTAAACCCTAGTGCTTTTGCAGCTAGACTTAGGTGAATCTCAAGTACTTGTCCGATATTCATACGAGATGGTACGCCAAGTGGGTTTAGTACAATATCAAGTGGACGTCCATTTGGCAAGAACGGCATATCTTCCACTGGTAACACACGGGAAACAACACCCTTATTACCATGACGACCAGCCATTTTATCTCCAACAGAGATTTTTCTCTTCTGTGCAATATAGATGCGAACTGCTTGATTTACACCTGGTGATAATTCATCCCCATTTTCTCTGGTAAATACTTTTGCATCTACAACAATACCATACTCTCCATGCGGTACTTTCAAAGAGGTATCCCTTACCTCTCTTGCCTTTTCTCCAAAGATCGCACGAAGTAATCTTTCTTCTGCTGTTAACTCTGTCTCGCCCTTTGGAGTCACTTTACCAACCAAAATATCTCCCGCGCGAACTTCAGCACCAATACGAATGATACCTCTATCATCAAGATCTTTTAAAGCATCATCGCCAACACCTGGGATGTCACGTGTGATTTCTTCTGGCCCAAGCTTAGTATCTCTAGCTTCTGCCTCGTATTCTTCTATATGAACTGATGTATAGACATCATCTTGTACAAGTCTCTCACTTAATAATACAGCATCCTCGTAATTATAACCTTCCCAGGTCATAAAACCAATCAATGGATTCTTACCAAGCGCCATTTCACCCTTGGATGTGGAAGGTCCATCAGCAATCACTTGCCCTGCTTGCACTTGTTCACCCTTTACTACAATTGGTCTTTGGTTGTAGCAGTTGCTTTGGTTACTACGTAGGAATTTAGTCAACTTATATGTTTTCTTTGTTCCGTCTTCATTTTTAATTGTAATCTCTTTTGATGTAGAACGTTCTACAACACCAGTCTTTTCACTAACAATACATACTCCTGAGTCTACTGCTGCTTTCGTTTCCATCCCAGTTCCTACAACAGGTGATTCTGTAGTAAGAAGCGGTACTGCTTGACGTTGCATGTTTGATCCCATGAGTGCACGGTTAGCATCGTCATTCTCCAAGAACGGAATTAATGCAGTAGCCACCGAGAACACCATCTTTGGAGATACGTCCATGTAGTCAAATGCATTTCGTTCATATTCCTGTGTTTCATCTAGATAACGACCAGAAACATTTTTATGAACAAAGTGCCCATCATCATCCAGAGGTTCATTCGCTTGTGCAACATGATAATTATCTTCTTCATCTGCAGTCATATATACTACTTCATCCGTTACAATAGGATCCCCTGGTTGAGACTTATCTATCTTACGATAAGGAGCTTCAATAAATCCATACACATTAATTCTTGCATACGTAGCAAGAGAGTTAATCAACCCAATGTTTGGACCTTCTGGTGTTTCAATCGGACACATTCTTCCATAATGTGAATAATGAACGTCACGCACCTCAAAACCAGCCCTATCACGCGACAAACCACCTGGTCCTAACGCTGATAGACGTCTCTTATGTGTCAACTCTCCTAATGGGTTATTCTGATCCATAAACTGAGACAACTGAGAAGATCCAAAGAATTCTTTTACAGCTGCAGTTACTGGCTTGATATTAATTAATGATTGTGGAGATATTCCTTCTAGATCTTGTGTCGTCATTCTTTCACGAACAACACGTTCTAATCTTGAAAGACCAATTCTATATTGATTCTGTAATAACTCTCCAACTGCACGAATACGTCTATTACCTAGATGATCAATGTCATCATCGTTACCGATTCCATATTCCAGGTGAATATTATAGTTAATAGATGCTAAGATATCTTCTTTTGTGATGTGTTTTGGAATTAATTCTGAAATATTTTTTTTGATTTCTTCTTTTAACTCTTCAATATCTCCTGCAGTCTCTTCTAAAATACTAGCGAGTGCTGGATAATATACTAATTCACTAACCCCTACCTCTTTCGGATCCACGTCAACAACAGCTTGCAATTCTACCATCATATTAGAAAGAATCTTAATATTACGTTCTTCTTCTCCCTTTACCCATACAAATGGAACAGCTGAATTTTGAATTGCATCTGCTAATTCTCTACTTACTTCCGTTCCTTCTTCTGCAAGTACTTCGCCTGTTATTGGACTAATTACAGGTTCTGCTATGATACATCCTGTAATTCTATTCTTTAAAGCCAACTTTTTATTAAATTTATAACGTCCAACCTTCGCCAAATCATATCTTCTTGCATCAAAGAACATACTCATAATCAAGCTCTCTGCCGAGTCTACGGCCAAAGGTTCTCCCGGACGGATTTTCTTGTATAATTCTAAAAGACCTTCCTGATAATTTTCAGCAGTGTCTTTTCCAAAACTTGCTATAATCTTTGGTTCTTCACCGAATAATTCAATAATTTCTGCGTTTGTACCAATTCCTAGTGCACGAATAAGCACAGTAATAGGTACCTTTCTAGTTCTATCTACACGTACATAAAAAACGTCATTGGAATCTGTTTCATATTCAAGCCACGCTCCACGATTCGGAATTACAGTAGAAGAATACAACTCTTTCCCTATTTTATCATGAGCAATTGAATAGTAAATTCCTGGAGAACGTACTAATTGACTTACGATAACACGTTCAGCACCATTGATTACAAAAGTACCAGTTGCTGTCATAAGTGGCAAATCTCCCATAAAGATTTCATGTTCATTTATCTCATCATTCTCTTTATTATAAAGTCTTACCTTTACTTTCAAAGGTGCTGCATACGTAGCATCTCGTTCTTTACATTCCTCGATTGTATATTTTACATCATCTTCACATAATGTAAAATCTGTAAATTCCAGACTTAAGTGACCACTGTAATCAGCAATCGGTGAAATATCCGCAAATACTTCTTTTAATCCTTCATCCAGAAACCATTGGTAGGAATCTTTTTGAACTTCGATTAAATTAGGCATTTGTAATACTTCTTTTTGCCTAGAATAGCTCATACGAGAACTTTTTCCAGTTGTGATGGGACGAATTCTGTTTTTCTCCATTGACGTTTCACTCCTTGTATATTTATTTTCTTGGCACAGCGATTTCAATATACAATGAAAAAGCTTTGTGTTACCTTTTTCATTACACACTTTTTGGCATACCATTCCATAATAGTGCATTTTTTACTGTAGCACAAAGCTTTTAGCTTGTCAATATCTTTTTTATATTATTTCCAATACACAGACATATATACATACATTATATACCAATATCAGACATCTTTCGGCGCTCCGCTTACACTCGTGACTTCGTCACTCATGCGCGTTGCTCTTTCCTTCACGCAGATTGGCGCTCCGCTTACACTCGTGACTTCGTCACTCATGCGCGTTGCTCTTTCCTTCACGCAGATTGGCGC
>JBQKKG010000003.1:0-315929 GCA_052116865.1 Lachnospiraceae bacterium LCP25S3_G4
AACACTTTGTTATATTTATTGTTCAGACTGAACCGGAAACATGTTCAGAAACAATCGGAATCAATGTTCAGCTGATAGCGGAATACGCGTTCAGTTGAAGCGGAATTTGCAAAACACACCATTTTCTGGTGCAGAATTAATGTTTTAATTATTTTATTAAATGGTCGCATTATTTAAGACCATTTTCTATCCATGGTCGCAAAAAGTGAGACCATTCTTCAAAATGAACTTATTTTATGCGACCAAAGTACTTTTAGTTAAAATTTATTGAAAAATATTTTTTGAGGAGACAATTTTTAAGGGAGCATGGCTAGATACGCAGATTGGATATCCGTCCAATTTGCCCTCTAGTTAGGGAGAAGACTCCCTAAAACCCTGTAATATGTAACGTAGTTGCCCTTTCTATTTCCAAAGTTGATTACACCATTTTACACCAAAAAATCAGCGAAACATATCATTCTGATATGCTCCGCCTCTATTATTCTAACTAAATTTTATATACTGTACTACAATACCATTATTCATTTCTTCAAAGTATGCTCATACCCTTACACAATGTTTTCACCCAAAATAATTTTTGGCATAGTGGTTAAGCATCTGTTCCACCGCTTGTAAAAATGCTCTAACCCTAACTTTGACACCCTTGCGTGAGTTTCTTCATCTCTAACAGTCCAATGTAAAACATAAGTGACTTTGCCTACATTGCGTGTGAGGCGAACAGGCAATGCCCCTTCTTTAACGGCATTAAAATCTGTTTGGCGGTGGGTGCGTTTGATATATCTAACTTCAATAACACCATCTTGCTCCATATAAAAGGCGGCAACCTCTTTCATAAGTTGCTCAATTTCCTCTTGCTTTTCAATCTTTGCCTCATAGATACAAATTTCATTAAACATTTATTGCACCACCTCGCACATTATATAAATAATCTTTATTTAATTATATCAGAATTTTGAGCAGTCTGGTAATTGTAGATGTAAAGCTGTTTTTATAGGGGATTTAAACTCACACGTAGACACACTTTATGCTCATTTGGTTCGTTCAGAACATTCATGAAGTAAAATAGGAAATAATGTTTTACACTATGTCGTTTTATCAAAATAACCTTTTTCCATCTAAAATATCGATACCAAGCTCTTTCGCTATACCTGTTTGCTTAAATGGATTTATTTTTTTCACTACGCCGTCACATTTAAAAAACGAGCCTGTATTTTTGAACCAAAATGTTATATCTGCTTTTACGCATTGCTCCCGAATATTAAGTACCCAATCATAGTCACATATACGGGATTCTCGCCCTGTTTCGCCACCAACAGTCACATGGTCTACTCCACGAAGATACGGTGTCAAATCTATCTTTTCTAAGAGTGGGGCACAAGCGATGAACCGCCGCTTTATCGGATAGGATAAAAAGAGAGGAAGTCTGTAATCGGCTAATTCTTGATTTTCGACAGTACAACCAATATTCACATTGTCATAGCCTGCACCCCAATCGGGTGGAAGTGATACGAGAAAACGGTCAATTCGCTTTGTTAAAATCAAGAAATCAATATCAGTTCTTTCCTTGATGATAGCCCAAATGTCTTTACGCCACTCGTCTGCTTCTGGCAGGAAAAAGTCAGTCGCAAAACAGGTTGGAAGAATTTTGTTGCCTTTGATATTGTATTCGCCCTTTGCATTTTTCCTTGCGGGCCAATCAAATTTATCTGTTTTTTGTATTGTGTTTTGGCCATAGCGTTTCGCATGTGGCCCATAAAAATAGCAATTTGTACAGCCATCACTTATTTTGTAACAGCCTGTCCATGGCTCCCAGTTCATAGTGTACCTCCTCTTGGATGGGTGAAGCCGATGATAGCAGAAACGCAGCCGCTTGTCAAACGCAGCGTTTGAACGCCACCGTCCGTGCCTTCATGGAGATCTTACCCACCTCGTAGCCGTAGGCGGGCAGCTCCTTCTTGAAGGTTAAAAAGGCGTGATCGATGGGAAAGCCCAGAATCTGTTCAATCTCGGCATAGGTCAACGCGAAGCTGTTCTCAGTGCGTTGACTTATCGCCTTCCAAAGCGGCTCATATTTACTCATTGTCCGTCTCCTCCGATCTTGTTTGGAATAAAATAGCGGCTTTGATTTACCAAAGCCGCCATGTATCACATACCAAAGCCTAACGCATACTGTTTTACAACCTCAAGAGGGAACATTGTGCGTGTAGCAACTTCTTCTGCCGACATGCCTTGATTAAAAAAGCGTTTGATAACCGTGGTCATATCCTCTGCAATTTCTACAATGTGCTTGTCGGGGTCATATACCCGAATGTCACGCTGCCCCCACGGGTATTCTTTGATTTCATGTACCCATTGCAAACTGGATATGCTTTTCATTTCGGCGTACACCTTGTCTAAATCTTCCACCTCAAAATAGACTTGAAAGTTATGTGATTGCTCTATCACGCTATCTATTGATATACCAACGAGTTCGGCATATCCTTGTTGCAGAGAAAAGCCCTCAAATGTCACATGCACGCCAATATCCATGACTGCATTTTGATGAAGCACCTTTTCATAAAAGTGTTTCGATGCGGCTATATCCTTAACCGCTAAAAGACAACCTTGATATTTCATTTTTCAATCCTCCTTTGAGGATATTGTATTGTATATCTCTGTTCCATCATAGTAAAAATCCGACATTGTTTTCAGATACTTTTGAGGGGTAACACCACTGATAGCCTTGAAATCTTTATCAAAATGGGCTTGGTCGAAATATCCGGCTTGTTGCGACAATGCCGCAAAAAAGCAAGGCGATTTTTGAATGTGCTTTAATACATAATTAAAGCGTGTTAAGCGTACAAGGTCCTTAACATTCATTCCAATTTGCGCAAGAAACAAGCGGTTTAGCTGTCGCTCACTATAATGGCATTGTCCAGCAACTTCTTTCACTTGTATTTGCCCATAATTATCAGAAATCACTTTGGTTGCCAACAACAAAGAGTCCGAAACAACATGCTTATCCATGCGTTTGTATAAAATTTTCTCACAAGTATTTACCATTTCGCATACAGTTTTTGATGCTACAAAAGCCTGATACAGCGAATCAAACAGCTCATTGTCAATATCCGCAAGCGAAAGTCGCTTATCTGCAAACTCTATTTGGCTTTGTCGGGTAATTTGATACAAACCATAGGGTGAAAGCTGGATAAGTAGCAGGACATGATAACTATTTGGTTCTATTCCTAACAAAACAGGGGTTAAAGATGCTCCCCACAGTTCAGCAATTACTGCGTTTCCGTCAAAAGCAAGCGACAATGTTCCACATGCGTTAGGCATAAGCGTATAGTGTGCCATAAACGTATCATTCGACGGAAACACGATGTTGTAATATTGAATATATTTTCTCAGCCCCACATGTGAGGGAAACATATTGAATTGCTTGCCATTTTTGATAATCAAATTATTCCCCCTCTCTTATTTTTCAAAGTCCATTTTTATGATAATTTTCGACTAACGCGAATCAAGCAAATATAAATAATCTTCAAAACTAACCTAGAAGTTTTTCTTCTAGATTAGTTTTTTCTTCTGAATTTATTTTATCGTTTTCTTTTAAATAATTCTACTAAATCATCCCAAAATGCTTAAGTGCATCCTTAATTGCCTTCTCTTTATCTTCTGGGCACTTCGGCTGCTTTGCATTCTCGGTTTTAGGCTTATTAAAACACTCCCCTACATCAATACCACATTTCTTTTTTATCTGTGCAATATAAAGGTTTGAAACCATTAACCCAGTCTCTTTCAACACATACTGCTGAATCTCATTATAAGTTGCTTTACTCTCTGCTGATGTTACATCCAACCCATCCAAGTCCAAATCCACTTCTATATGATTATCCGCTTTTCGTTGGGACAACAAAACAATCGTCTCGACGTGCCCCGTCCCCGGAAACATATCCACTGCCACAGCCTTCTCCACAGAATACCCCCTCGCCTGCAACACCTCCAAGTCCCTCACCAAACTCGTTGGCTTACAGCTAATATACACCATCTTCTCCACGCCAAAGCGAATAATTTTATCCAATGCCTTTGGATGAATCCCATCCCTCGGTGGGTCCAACACGATTAAATCAGGGACTTCCTTCAACTCATCAATGACCTTCAATACATCACCCGCATGAAAATAACAATTATCAAGCCCATTCAACTTTGCATTGACCTTCGCAGCCTCCACAGCTTCTTCCACAATCTCCACGCCCACTACCTTCGACGCTACTGGTGCTAAGATCTGGGCAATCGTTCCTGTTCCACTATATAAGTCAAAGATAACCTTGTCCTTTGTATCTCCTATATAGTCTCGTGCTGTCGTGTATAAGACTTCTGCCCCTAAAGAATTAGTCTGAAAAAATGAAAATGGTGAAATCTTAAACTTCAATCCCAACAATTCCTCATAAAAATAATCTTGCCCATAAAGGATATCCGTTCCTTCGTCTTTCACCACATCCGCAACACTATCATTATACGTGTGTAAGATTCCCATTAACTTCCCGTTTAGTTCTAAGGAGCATAACCTACGTACCCATTCTTGATCATTCATCTGACCTTGTCTAGTCGTCACTAAGTCTATTAAGATTTCTCCTGTCTTTACACCCTTTCTAACTAAAAGATGCCTTAGATACCCTTCATGACGCATACGGTGGTAATACAAAGTACCTAGTTCCGTAAAGTATGTTAACGTACATTGTAAAATTTTACGGTAATCCTCATCGACAATTTGACATTCGGTCACCGTAACAATATCATGAAAACTCCCTCGCCTATGCATCCCCAATGCCAGCGGACCGTCTTTGACTTCATCCCCGAAAGAGAATTCCATCTTATTGCGGTATGCATCCTGTACTGGACTTGCTTTAATGCCTTCAAATTCATACTCCTCTACCACATCATCCAGTAACGCTTTTACTTGCGTTTCCTTTAACTTCAACTGTTCTTCATACGGTAGATTCTGATACGTACATCCTCCACAAGCGCCAAAATGTCTACACGTAGCATCTATTTCCTGTGGTGCCTTTTCTAGTACTTCCAACACCCTTCCTTCTGCTTTTCCTTTACGTACCTTATTCACAGAGAATCGTACCTTCTGTCCTGGCAAACCATTTTTCACAATGACTGGTTTCTCTTCCCCTTCTATCGTAACATATCCTTTATTCGGAAATTCTACTCTTTCAATAATACCTTCATACACTTGCCCTTTTTTCATGTATTTCTATTTCCTCTCCTTCTTGTACTTTGCTACGTGTATTTTAACATTAATCTTAATATTTGCCAACGCTAAACCTTTAATCTGCCCAATTTCTCTTTGTTTAAATCACACCATATAATCACTAGTTTTCATTCCTTCGCATCACACAGTTTCTACTGCCAGTGAAGGGGTGTATAATGATACAATACATATCTCCTTGACCTATCAATGTCATTAAGATAAGTAGAATGCAACAATAATCTATACCAGTAATTCTTCAACAGATCAGAGTGGGGGATAATCTTTATATATTTTAAATGTATCTGATTTAAGCTCATCTTTGATTATAGGAAATATTAGTTGGGCAATCTGCCGTGTAAACAAAGTATTTGCGAAATACGTTCTTCAATCATTGACGCTCCATAGCGATCATAAACGTTACTAAGGTTGGAAAATCCCATTTCTTCTTTCTTATGAAATCCTTATCCCAATTAACAGTAAACTGTGATAAATCTAATGATATTTCATCAATCAGATTCCACAAAGCAGCTTTTACTTCTTTTGAAGCTTCATAAGCGATAACCTTCTAAACTGTATATATTTCAAGTGTTTCGCTACATTTTTGCTGATTTGCCAAATGTTTTTATATGTTTGCTTAAAATATTAATAATTGATATTATATAAATAGATGAAAAATCTGCAAATAAGAATTTATCTGATTCAAGGAAAAGGAGCATGATTATGAAATTAACAGAAAAGGTTGATGTTTTGAAAACTATATCAAGGGAGTTTAATCAAGCAGGAATCACCTGGTCACTTGGAGCATCCATGCTTCTTTATTTTAAAGGTATCACAACGGAATTTGATGATATTGACATTATGGTAATAAATGAAGATGTTGAACAGGTAAAAGAAATTATGAAGTCTTTAGAAGGAGAACTACAACCACCGAACCCAAATGAAAAATATAAAACAAAAACCTTTCTTGAATATGTTGTATCGGGCGTAGATGTTGATATTCTAGCTGGCTTTGTAATAGTAAATGAAGGACACACATATGATTGTTCATTACATCTAAATCAAATTGTTGAGTATTTAGAATTGGATGGTGGAAAAATACCACTTCAATCCGTTGACCTTTGGTACAAATACTATAAACTTATGGGAAGAGATAAAAAAGTCCAAATGATTAAAGAATACAAATCAAAATAATTCGTCAAAATCCAGTTTGTAAGAGAGTTAAACAGACCAACAAATAAGAATTTATTGAATAAAGATTCCGTGTATTAGGGGGTATAAAATGACAGAAAAAGAAAAGATGTTAGCTGGTTTAGAATATGATTGTGGTGATAAGGAATTACTTGCATTGTGGCATCATGCAAAAGAACTTACAAAACAGTATAATTGCCTTGAATCTGCAGATTTAGGGGGCAAAGATGCATTGCTGAGGAAGATGCTAGGTAAATGTGGTAAAAACATTTGGATCACTCCACCTTTCTATGTTGATTATGGTAAAAATATTTTTATAGGTGATAATTGTGAGATTAATATGAATTGTACTTTTTTAGATGATAATCGCATTCAAATAGGAGATAATGCTCTCATTGCACCAAACGTACAGATTTATACGGCTTTTCATCCAACTAATGCTACAGAGCGATTTGGAAAACCTAAAGAAGATGGCTCTTTTTCATTTTGTAAAACAATTACAGCTCCAGTTCATATTGGCAATCATGTATGGATTGGTGGTGGAGCAATAATTCTCCCTGGTGTTAACATTGGAGATAATGTAGTAATTGGTGCAGGAAGTGTTGTTACAAAAAATATCCCAGACAATAGTGTTGCAGTAGGAAATCCATGTTGTGTTATTCGTTCAAATAAATAATTTAATCGTAGAAATTCTAGTTTGTAGAGATAATACAATAGTACATAAAAGTAGAGGATGTATATTTTATAGCAGCAAACATTCTCTACTTTTCTTATTTAACTAACACTGCATGTTCAGTTGTTGCGACCGCTTGCTTTTTCGTATCATCCATACCAGTGAAAAAGCTCATCAATAGAATATTGGCACTTCACATCTGGTCTTGATCGAACTCTCCAACCCCTTCCATATATCAACCAAAACCATCCGCATCTATCTTACTCCAATACACATCCCAACGTCTATTAGCTCGCCTTTTTCCCTAATAATCGATCTACTAATTTCACCGCCTCTATGGCATTACTAGAATAACCATCTGCACCAATTTTTTCAGCAAAGGATACCGAGATTGGCCCACCACCAACGATAATTTTTACGTCATCACGTATGCCAGCTTCTACCACCAGATCTACTACCTTTTTCATATTTGGCATTGCAGTGGACATTAGGGTAGACATTGCAATCACATCAGCGCCCACCTCTTTTGCCTTATCCACAAAATCCTTTAACGGAACATCTCTTCCTAGGTCATAGAGTTCATATCCTGCGGTTTCCAACATAATACGCACTAAATTTTTCCCAATGTCATGGGTATCCCCTTCTACAACCCCAATCACTATTTTGCTCTTTTCATCTGTTTCTTCCTGTTCTAGCTTTGCCTTTAATATGTCTAGACCTTGATACATGGCATCTGAGCATAATAATAACTCAGGGATAAAATACTCTTCCTCTTCATAGAGTGTTGCTGCCTTTTGCATACCAACCACAAGCCCGGATATAATACCATCTAATGCATCATAGCCCTTTGCAAGATACTCTTCTGCAACATCTACCACTTCTTCATCTTCCATATTTTCAACACAATCTGCGAGCTTTTCTAATAATAGTTTTTTTTCTTCCATGTTTTGCTTCCTTCTCTCCTATCAAAGTAATTCTATGGACTTTAAAGTCTTTTGAATGCAGAATTTTGTATTTTTAATACACATCTGCCCTACAATCGGTGCCTGCAATTTTTCCGCTATACACGCATCTACATACTTTTTAGTCTCCTTGATCTGTATCTCCTTCCACCTTGCCCTCTCACAACCAATCAATGCCAGACTCGTCTTAGGGCAGAGAAAAATCTGTGCCTTACCAGCAATCCTCTGCTCTAAGTTCTTCAAAAAGGGATACGTAAAATGCTCTACCATATCTTCCACTATGTTTGGACCTACAATATTCAAACTTCCAGAAGAATCTGCATAACTTATAATATCCACTCCAGCCTCTAACGCATGTTGACAAAATTTCAGTAATTCATGTTGCAATTTCTGAAATACCTGATGCATTTTTTCTGGTTCCCGTTTCATCGCCTTAAAGATATATTTGCCATCAATCAGCGCATTTAATATGGTCAAAGGACCAGATAGAAGTAGGGAAACATGTTCTCCTGAATCATGTAACGTACGGCATGCTTTTAGAACCTCCGCAATTCTTCCTTTTGAAAAATCAATCTCTGGAAGCACCAGTAATTCATCCACAGATTGGCAAATGCACGATTTTGCCCGTGGCCCAGCTATCTCATCTCCCAAATTGATAATTGCTCCCAAGGCTTCTGCTTCTAAGGTGTGACAAAATGGTAACTCACAAAATGACACATCGTATCGTTTCTTGAGTGCTTTTGCCATCGCTACCATAGTGGATTCATGTAAATACGCATCCGGGAAGCTTATATGGAGCTCCTCTGCAAGTATTGCATCCGGCCCAAGTGCATGTGCATACGTACATCTAAAATCTTTTATTTTTCCCATCTTCTTCCCCTTTTCCGAACATTTGCATACGATTAGATTTTATCACTTACGCATACATATCACTAATTGATATTTTGTATAAACTTATAGTAAATATAAATATATTGTTACTATTTTGATAGAAAAGTAAAAACCACGAACTATCTAATAATTGATAGTTCGTGGTTTTTTGTTTCATTAATCTAAGCCATGCCATTTGCAGTTTTATATTTAAATAACATTTCTGCATGATTTTGTTCTTCAATTTGAATGTCCGCAAGTAATTTCCTAATACATGCATCTGCAAATACAAAGACATTTGTGTTATATTCAGAAGATACAAGTTTCTCTGTTCCAATACAATCTGTAGCCAAAAAGCAGTCCGATTTTTTATCCGCTGTTTCACTCATAGCATCATACGTTGCCTTCGGATTATATTCCGCTCCCTTTTTATCATTGCAATCACATTCTGGTACTTGTCCGCGAAGCACTTGACTGAGTGAATCAAAATGTTGTTGCTCATTCTTTTCCAATGTTTGAAATAATTCTTTTAAAACAGGATCCTTTGCTTCATTGGCATATTTTTTGTATTTCTCTACACAAGTTTGCTCTTGTGACTGTAGATCCTGAATAGCCGTGGTCTCTTTGTCTTTTAATGTCATAATATGATACCCTCTTTCCATTTTTATTGATACATATATACATATTATGGGCACAAATAGTGGCACTTATACTGCTCCGTTGTTACTCTATAGATTTTTACTTTTTTCGTCTAAATAAATAACTAATTCCCATTATCATTGCATCAATAATTGCTATAAATAAAAATAAATATCCTAATGGAATAAGGGCGAAAGGTTCCACTAATGTTCCATCTGCAAGCACTTCACTCCCAATGACATTAAATGCAATAACACAAGATACTGTTGCTAGAATAGACATGATAAACACACCCTTCGCAAAGGAAAATCTCCTGTCCTTTTTCAACTTCTTGGAGATTGCACGCACAGGTTTTGCCTCATCAATATTTTTCAGACAATGCTCCATATCCATTTCATATTCTATTTCATACTTTTTAAGTTCCGCTTTGCAACTGGTGCACTCGGCAAGATGTTCTTCTACTAGTTCACGACTTTCCTTACTGCATACCGCGTCGTGATATAACGGCAATAAATCTTTGATTACTTCACATGATAATTTCATTTTAAATTCTCCTTAATTTTTGATTTCGCACGAAAAAATGTAACACGTGCCCAACTCTCCGTTTTTTCAAATAGTTCCCCTATCTGTGCAAATGATAATTCTCCAAACATACGTAAGGAAAATACTTCTTTATATGGCTCCTCCATATGGTGCAACAATTGGTGTATTTGAAAGGCCGATTCACGATTTATCATTATTTGTTCTACATCCATAGGACTTACTTCACTTAGGTTCATGTCTTCTTTTGAAATATTACTCATTTTCGAATAATACGTATAATAAGTATGTTTTGCAATTTGACATAACCAAACTTGAATTTTACAAGTTCCCCGAAAAGAGTCTATTCCTTTTAATGCCTTAAAAAATGTTTCTTGAGTTATATCTTCAGCAATGGTCTCATTTCTACAAAGGGAAAGTACATATCTGTATACATCTTTGAAATAAAGATCGTATAGTTCACTAAAATCGGTCACATTCTCACCTCACTTTCAAATATAAGACTACCGAAATGATGATTCGTTACATTTTTTTTACTACAATCTCTAATTATGGAAGCATGAAATAACATTACGCAAAAAAAGCCCAGAAATCATACATTCTAGGCTTTCTTCATTCTAACTATTAAATTTGATCCTCTTCATTAAAAAAGTCATCATCAAATTCGTCTTCAAAATCATCTTCAAAATCTTCCAAGTAATCTGGGGTAAAGAAACAATATACTGCATATGCAATTCCTGCAACTGCTGCAACTGCTCCCACAATAGCAAGTACCCATAACACTGTATTTTTTGTCTTTTCCTCTTCCTTTTTGTGTAGCAACTCATTTAATTTTGATGCTGTTATAAAATCCTCTACTCTATTCATTTTTACTCCGTCCTTTCTTTGTCGATACAAGATTCACTCATTTGTAATATTATATCACTTCAATTTTCAGATTACTATAGCTTAATGTCAAAATTTATAAATAGTATATGCATTTTTTCTAGAATTATAGCTTTTCCAGTTTTGCAAATGTCGCAAACATTTTTTTTGTTCCAACTCCATCAAATTCTACACATACTTCATAATCACGGCCACCTTCTGTAATTGAAATAACAGTCCCTTGACCAAATTTTTTATGTAATACCCGATCTCCAACTCCATACGATAATCCCTGGCTTTGGCTAACACCAAATTGTTGCGTAGGCTTCGTGGTTGCAAATGCTTTCGCCTTGAATGATTGTTTTGCTTGAACATACGCAGTCTGCTTTGGTGCCTCTTCTACTTCTCTCTCAATGAGGTTGCCAGACGAAAGTAAATACATAGGTATTTCTTTTAAGAATCGAGACATTTTATTATATTGCGTTTCTCCACGAATCATACGTCTTTTTGCACAAGTCAGTCTCAGATTCTCTCTTGCTCTTGTAATTCCTACGTAGCAAAGTCTTCGTTCTTCTTCCACTTCCGTTGGATCATCCGCAGTAATGGTCATATAGCTTGGGAACATCCCATCTTCCATACCCGCTAGGTATACTTCTGGGAATTCTAGCCCTTTTGCACTATGCAACGTCATCAATACTACGTAATCATTATTTTCATCCAGACTGTCAATATCAGCAACCAATGCAACTTCCTCTAAAAATCCACTTAAGGTTGCTGGTTCCTCTACACATGACTCCTCATATGTAACAATCTTACTAATTAATTCATTAATATTCTCAATACGTGCTTCCGCTTCTTCGTTATTTTCAGCCTTTAATTCTTCCACATATCCTGTTGTTTCGATAATCTCTTGCATCAGTTCTGTAATGCTCTTTTGTTCCAGATTAATTTTAAAGTGCTCAATCAATGCAACAAATGATTCTAACTTCCCAGCACCCCTTCCGATTCCAGGAATCAAATCCACAGCACGAAGTGCTTCGTAGAATCCAACTCCTCGTTCCTGTGCATGTTCCTGTACCCGATTAATTGTGGTAAGACCAATTCCTCTTTTGGGCACATTAATAATACGCCGAACAGCCAAATCATCCTTCCCATTATCAATGGTTTTTAAGTACGCAAGTAAATCCTTTATTTCTCGCCTTGCATAGAAGTTCACGCCTCCCACAATCTTATAGGGAATATTTGCAACTACAAATTTTTCTTCAAACAAACGAGACTGTGCATTCGTCCGATAAAGTATGGCATGGTCATTGTAAGCACGCTTCCCGCTATTTACATGCTCTCTAATATCACCCACGATATACTCTGCTTCATCATAAGCCGAATCAAATTGACGAAATTCAATCTTATCTCCCTCGCCATTATCCGTCCACAGCGTCTTATCCTTACGACCAATATTATTTTGAATAACTGCATTAGCAGCATCGAGTATGGTACTAGTGGAACGATAGTTCTGTTCCAGTTTAATGACTCTGGCATTTGTAAATACTTGTTCAAAGTTCAAAATATTTTTTATATTTGCACCTCGAAATTTATAAATGGACTGGTCATCGTCTCCAACAACACACAGATTCTGATACTTCGCAGCTAAGATGCTGATCAAACGAAATTGCACGGTATTCGTATCCTGATATTCATCCACCATAATATAACGAAATCTTTCTTGATAATACTCCAACACATCTGGCTGCGTCTGCAATAATTGAACTGTTTTCACTAACAAATCATCAAAATCTAACGCATTATTAGCACGAAGCTGCTTTTCATATTCTTTATACACTTTTGCAATCTTTTGCTTTCCAAAGTCACCTGCAGCATTCAATTCATACTCTTCCGGGGTAATTAATTCATCCTTCGCAGATGAAATTGCCCCTAACAGATTCCGCTCTTTATATACTTTGGTATCTATCTGAAGATATTTGCAAACATCCTTCATTAATGTCTTCTGATCATCCGAATCATAAATGGTAAAATTAGTATCATATCCCAACCGATCTATGTACCTTCTTAAAATCCTTACACACGTAGAATGGAATGTACTTACCCAAATACTTTCGGACCCAAATCCAACAATATCATCCACCCGCTCTCTCATCTCTCCAGCCGCTTTATTGGTAAATGTAATGGCTAAAATATTCCAAGGATTTACACCCATTTCTTCAATTAAATATGCAATTCTATGTGTCAAAACGCGGGTCTTACCAGAACCTGCTCCTGCTAAAATCAAAAGTGGACCACTAGTATGAAATACGGCTTCTCGCTGTTCTGTATTCAATGTATCATATATACTCATTCTATACTCCTTCTATATTAGATTCGGAATACATTCTCTTTTGGAATGTACTCGTCCATTATAGTATAAAACAAAAGCCATGTCACTATGAAATCACCAAAACATTTGTTTGATTCTTTCTCAAGTTAATAAAATATTTGAAACCGCTTGCCATCTAGTTTCTATTACTATATAATAACCATATTGAGGTGAGAAAATGACAATTAACACAGATGATATGCTAAATAGTATTTTATCGAGCCTTTCACGTATTGATTACGTAAAGTCTGAAGATATCCCAAATATAGAATTATATATGGATCAAGTAACTACTTTTATGGATGCTCAATTGAAATCTTCAAAGCGTTACCCTGAAGATAAAATTTTGACTAAGACCATGATAAATAATTATGCTAAGAATAATCTTCTACCACCACCAATCAAGAAGAAATATTCCAAAGAACATGTATTAGTTCTGATTTTCATATATTACTTTAAAAATATTCTTTCTATAAAGGATATCGAAACTTTGTTAAAACCGATAACAAATCATTATTTCGCTGTAGATGGTAATTCTGATCTTACCACTATTTATGAAGAAGTGTTTCAATTAGAAGCTGGACGTATTGAGGCCTTAAAAGAAGATATTAAGTCCATGTATCATATTGCAAGTGAAACCTTCCCTGACGTAGTGAAAGAAGATCAAGACTACCTTCAGTTATTCTCTTTTATATGTACACTAAGTTTTGACGTATATGTGAAAAAGCAACTAATTGAAAAATTAGTAGATCAACTTCCAGACCCACACAAGGAAAGCGAAAAAGATAAGAAAAAGAAATAAGATCAAATAAAAAATCCTAGAACACACATTTCATATGTGCTCTAGGATTTTCTACTTATTAATTCGCTCAAATACCATATCATACCCATCATTTCCATAATTCAAAGAACGATTCACTCGACTAATGGTGGCCGTAGAGGCACCTGTTTTTTCAGCAATCTCCAAATATGTCTTTTGCTCTCTTAACATTTTAGCCACTTCAAATCTTTGTGATAACGAAAGTAACTCGTTGATGGTACAAATATCTTCAAAAAATGTATAACACTCTTCTTTATTATCTAAACTCAAAATAGCATCAAACAAATAATCAACAGCTTCTGTTCTTATTTTTTTGCTCATACCCATTCTCCTTTAATATACATATTACTATTTATATTTTAGCACAGTAAATTTGTAAAGTCTACTTGTTTTTGTAACCATTTAGAAAGGGTTCTAATTTTTCTAGGGATGTATTAGCTATTAATTCTTCCGGGAATTCTGCTTGTTCTAATATTTTTAATGCCTCGGAGAAATTCCCCACATCAATATCTACGTGGGAATCGCTTCCTACGGTAATGGAGACACCGTATAGTTTGCATAACTCAAGCATTTGTAAAATATTCCCCTTTGCATCTCTTCTAAAACTTGTTGGTCTCAAGGATGAATTATTTACTTCTAGCAATACATGATGTTTCTTTGCTGCTTTGACAAGTTTTTCGTAATCTATCGGGAACCGTCCGTCATCTGGATGTCCAATAATCGAAACATATGGATTCTTCATCGCATTGATGTAAGTACAAGTATTTTGCACTATTCCTTGATCTTCTCCATAACAAGGGGTATGAATACTCGCAACTAAAATATCAAGTTGTTTCATAACTCCCTCCTCTAAATCAACAGCTCCTGTACTGTCCATAATATTTAATTCTGCCCCGAATAATATGGTCAGACCGTCCATCTTTCTCGGTACAACCTTTAAGTTTTGAAAATAAAATTCATGGCAAGTACCCGGCATCATTGGTGCATGTTCTGTAATTGCTAACGCTTCCAGCCCTCTTGTATGAGCTGCTTCTTCCATCTCTTTTATGGTACTATAGGCATGTCCACTGACTAACGTATGGGTATGGGTATCTACTAATAACTTCATATTTTCCTTCTTTCTGTTTCTGTCTGTTACCAACAAATTCATTATACATCAATTTACTCTTTCCACCAACCAATAAATGCGATACAATAGATAAAAAGAGTGAAAGGATGTACATATGCATATGAATTCCAACTTAAATAGAAATTCCATGAATCATTTATGTCCACGAATTATAGATTCGAGTAATAATCATATTTCATTTGGTGGAAACCAATTTTGGTTAGCAAGAAATACGGCTGCTTGTGGGGGATGTGGTCCAGTCTCTGCTGCCAATATTTTTGCCACATATGCTAGAAATAATCCTGAGATTGCTAGAGAACTGGATCTTTCTTTTCAAGAGAATCAAGTGGTAACTCAAGAGAAATATACCGCTCTCCTTACCTCAATCTATAACGCTATGAGGATCCGTGAAATACCAATTCTAAGTCGTTTATATGACATAAAAGATCGGGGAAGTAAATTCTTTTCCAGATTTACTCCTAATTTAGGAATTGGGATTCGTCACTATTCAAGAGGTGTCCTACGATTTGGACTAAAACATAACATTCTCTTACAAAAACGTTCCTTGCCAACCTTACTTTGTGGCTACACCAGAGGAATTACATTTATCAAATTGGCACTTGCAAATGGATATCCAGTGACTCTATTAACGACATTTAATGCTCATCCACTTGTTGTATTTGATCATCCCCACTTATACGATGGACGAAATGAAATTATGAAAAAGCATTTTATAACCATAACAGATATTCGCGAATCAAAATCTACTGGTTCTCCTGAGCTCATTGCTACTTCTTGGGGGAAAAATGCAATCATACCTTACGCCGATTTATATAAGTCTTGGCAAAGTATGAAAGCACTTGGTTCTGGAATGGTTTACTTCATTCCTGCCAAAAATAAAAGAGTAACAAAAAAATCTATACTCAAATGCTGGAAACTTTAGTGAAATGGGGACGGGGGCAATGCACATTGCCCCCGTCCCCATTTCACTATTGCCCTGTCCCTTTTGGACATGTTAATGTGCTATTTTCCTCGCCAGTTTCATAATATGTGGTTGCTTGCTGTGCTTGTGTTCTACCTGTTCCACACTGTGGTGACAATAAAGAACATTGCTTTGCACATCCCGTACATACTAATTTCCCAAGATAATCCTCTAAGCTTTCTCCCTCTTCTATCGGTGTAGTACGAAATCCCCTTGTCTCATTTTTTCCATTCTTCACATTTGATGTATGTTCGTTATCCTTTTGCAGTATACTGGATTCCCATGAACATTTTTAAATTTTCGTAATATAATATATCATTAAGAACTATGGAGGATTGATTTATGAAAAAGCGGATACTTGCACTTAGCTTAATCATGGCACTTGTCATGACATCACTTTTCGCATGTTCTTCAAAAAAAGAAGACGCGGACAGCAAAAAAGACACTAAAAAAACAGAATCTAGTGATACTAAAAAAGAAGTAACACATGTGGTACTAAATGAGGTAGCACATTCCATTTTCTATGCGCCGATGTATGTTGCAATAGAGGAAGGCTACTTTAAGGACGAGGGTATTGATCTTGAATTAGTAACAGGTTTTGGTGCGGATAAAACTATGACCGCCGTATTATCAGGTGAAGCAGAAATTGGATTTATGGGGGCTGAATCAACCATCTATACCTATCAAGAAGGCGCACAGGACGTCATTAAAAACTTTGCACAATTAACACAACGTGCTGGCAACTTCTTAGTAGCCCGGGAAGAAATGCCTGATTTTTCTTGGAAAGATCTAGTTGGAAAGGAAGTTCTTGGTGGTCGAAAAGGTGGTATGCCTGAAATGGTATTTGAGTATATTTTAAAACAGAATGATATCGACCCTTCTGAAGTAAAAATTGATCAAAGTATTGATTTTGGCTCCACTGCTGCTGCATTTTCAGGTGGACAGGGCTTGTACACCATTGAATTTGAACCATCCGCAACCAAATTGGAACAAGAAAAAGCTGGCTATGTAGTTGCATCCCTTGGTGTTGACAGTGGTTATGTTCCTTATACTTCTTTCTGCGCTAAGAGTAGTTATATCGATGAAAATCCCGAAGTGATTCAAGGATTTGTAAATGCATTACAAAAGGGAATGGAATATGTAAATGGCCATACTCCTGCAGAAATTGCTAAAATAATTGCTCCACAGTTTTCAGAAACAGATATAGATACTTTAACAACAATTGTAGAACGTTATCATGAACAAGATACTTGGAAATCTGATTTGATTTTCGAAAAAGAAAGCTTTGAATTATTGCAAGACATTCTAGAGTCCGCTGGAGAATTAAAAGAACGTGTTGATTATAAAGCTCTTGTAACTACAGATTTTGCTGATAAAGCTGCAAAGTAATGATTATATAAATAACTACCACCCTTTAGGTTCTAAAGGGTGGTAGTTATTTATATGTGGAATATTATAATTCAATGATTTTGGCGCGATGCCTTGTATATGGTAAAAATGTTTGAATCAAATGCTTCGTTTGGATTTTTATATGGCTCGTATTGACGCCCGGATTACATCCAAACCACACTTCATCCGCAACTTCCTTGTCTAATAATAATTGCACATAATCATCCTCGTCATTCAAAAGTCCCATAATCGTCGCTGATCCTGGCGTAGTGCCAAGATACTTTTTCATCAGTTCTGCTGGTGCAAAGGAAAGATGTGAAATACCAAGTTTCTTCTCCAACGCCTTAGTATCTAAAGCTTTTGCAGCTGGCATAACTAATAGGAAAAAACTAGTCTTTTTTTGATTACATAAAAATATATTTTTCCTAATTTCCACATGCAGAGCTTTGTCAATATCCAAACACTCCTCCATCGTAGCCGCTGCCTCATGATCCACTCTTTCATAAGGAATTTTTAATTTTTCTAACACCTGATATACTGCTTTTTCCAATGGAACCCGTTCATCTGTTGGCGCAGTCGTATAGATTTCACTTATGTGCAACATCCTATATCCTCCTTCACGATAATGATACTCATCTAGTTAAGTACTAGCATAGCATAACTACATGAAAATGCCCAATATTATCTTTCAAAAAATATAGATAAATTTGATCATTATCTTTTACTTTTTTAGAACAGCCTTTGGTAAATTCCATCGGAAATACGTAGCACAAAGCCGGATGATTATAATCACACTAGCACTTATAATCATAACTAGATTCTGTTCAACATAACCAATTAATAATTCATATAATACAGCACCCACCATAGAGGCACATACATAAATATGTTTTTGCATAACGCTCGGTGCACGGCCTGCAAGAACATCTCTGATCAATCCTCCGCCTACACCTGTAATAACCCCAAGAAAAATAACAAAGAATTTATATTCTTCATAACCAGCACTTATGGCAACATCTAATCCAACAACTGTAAATGTCCCCAAACCAATGGCATCAAATACGTTAACTATTTGTTCTAGCTTTCTTAGATATTCATATTTTAATAATGGTCGATTCCAACGAATAGCAATAAATAAAATAATCACAACAACGGATGCAAGTATAACATAGACCGGTTTTTGGAACATGGATGCTGGCATCTTTCCAATTAATATATCTCGGATTAAACCTCCACCAACAGCGGTCACACTCCCCAGCACAATACACCCCAGTAGATCGAAGTTCTTTTTAAATGCAACCATAGTTCCAGATATGGCAAACGCTACCGTTCCAATTGCTTCTATTAGAAATAAAATAGACCAATATTCTTTCATCCCGTGTCCTCAATTCTTTATTCCAGTTTTTCCTTATCTTCACAAAATATAATTTAGGTTCTTTTTATTTTATCAAAAGCTGCTCTCGATGACAATGAAATAATTCCAGTTATAACCGCAGCCCCTCCAATAATAACATATGTATGGTCCGGAAATTTTTGAAAAAGTCCACCATACAATGCCTGCCCTATCGGTTGTGCACACATAGAAATGCACATGACACAGGATAGAATTTTTCCAATCAATTTTGTAGGTGTAATCCGCTGTATATAAGCAAGCATTTCTATTGTAAATAGCGTCGCTAGTAACATCATAACAAAACAACATATTAAAATCACTGCATAGGAAATGGTATCTGGAGCCTTTGCATAAAGAACCCCTCCTATTGGTAATAATGTTAACGCTGTATAAAGCAACAGACAATAGCTTTTTTCTGGCTTTAACTTCTCTCCTAATATTCCTGCTAGTATCCCTCCTGCTAATCCACCAGCAGCCATAATTCCTTGCGCATAACCGTATAACCGATTGCCGGATTGCTCGCTAAAAGAAAGCGTCTGGGTAATAAGTACTGGAAGCCCAATAATAATAAGTGCACTTAAAAAGAGATTAAATGCAGATACAATACAAGCGATTTTCCATATAATAGGTTCTGAATGGTAGATGAATGAAAAACTATCCTTTAAATCTGACTTAGCAATTGTAAAAACAGTTCCTTTGACATGTTCTTTATGATAAGGAATTTCTATAAATAATTCCATTGTCGCAGAGACTAAAAAACATGTAATGCTAATATATAAAATAGGTCGTAAGCCCCAAAAACCAAATACTGCCCCTCCAATCACAGGTCCAACCAAATTGGAAAGGGAACTTACTTGATTGATGATTGCATTGGCTGGCATCAATTGACTTTGATCTACCAGATTAGGAATACTTGCTTGCACAGCTGGTTGATATGCCCCTTGTATTCCATAGAGTATAACCATTGTAACTAATAGTAATAACACCAAATCAACTTTTCCCATCCACATCGTGTAAATCGTAATTAACAAAGCAGTGCCATAATCTAAGATAACCATAATATTTCTTTTGTTTACTCGATCTGCAAGTAGCCCGCCAATGGGAGACAGCAGAATCATTGGAATAAAAGAACAGGCAGAGACCATTCCAAAAAGTCCTGGGGAATGGGTTTGATTTAGCAAGTACAAGGGAAGTGCGAATCTTAAAATTGCATTTCCAAAAAGTGAAATAATTTGTCCTATTACCACCATCGTAAAATCTTTCCTAAATAATTTTTTTTCTTTCATTTATCCTCCTTTTCATACCTACGGTCGGTATGTTTCAATCTAAAAATAATCTGCTCCATGTTAGAGCAGTTTATTATATTACTTATGTTCTTGAAATGCGGCACAGTAGTTGATATATAATTGTATCATTTCCTGATCAATTAACTCTATGCCTATGTCCTTTAGCATGTCATTGAATATTTCACATTTTTTTATCTGAGATTCTACTGTTATTTCTTTCATCATCGGATTTAGCCAGATATTGGTTAAAAGCATCATTGCTTCCGCTAACTCTTTTGGATGCTTCACACGCAAGGATCCATCCCTTGCACCTTGTTCTAATATTGGCTGAATAAAATCTGGAGCAACCATATCGTATATCGCCTGTATCTGCATAACAAGAAATCGCGGATTATTCATAATATTAGGTGCTACCGATATCATAATATCTTGATTCGGTGCTGATAAAGCCATCCTATAAATAGCCTTCAGCTTTTCCTTCCCATTTAAGCTAGTGTCATCTCTAATCTTCCCTAAGATAACTGCATTTTCCTTTCCCAGTCGGTCTCCCATAGCCTGTAGGATATCCTCTTTTGATTTAAAATGATGATAAATTGCACCTTTTGATAAGCCACCAAGACCGTTGATAATATCTTGGATTGAAGTGTGTTCATACCCTTGTTTTATAAAAAGTTTGGTAGCAACATCTAAAATCAAATTTACTGTTTCTTCTGGATATTTATTTCTCGTCATACTTCCACCTCCATACATACTGTTGGTATGTATGGAGGATAACAAATATTTCTCTTATTGTCAATATCTATTTTTTCTTATTCAAATTTATTTTCTATTCCTGTTATTGTAACAGATGTTTTTAAATCCCCTATATTAAGAGTATAAGTTTCGCCTTCTTTCCAAATGGGATTTGAAATACAAAGCCACTGGCTTTGTACATCTACCGTATAGGAGCAAACTTCATTACCACTTTTGTCCTCCACTGTCACAACTGTTCCTGCTTCTGCCATGGATGTCAACGCCCCCACTACAAATGATTGCTTCGATTCTTTAGAAGGACTCTGAGCCATTCCTATACTTCCTGCTCCAAAAAGCACTCCACCATTCACCTCCATAGTTCCATTATAGTCAAACGTTCCATTCCCTCCATTGGTTGGTCCTTGTACCGTTACTGTTCCATCATTTATAGTGATAGAACCATTTGAATCCAGTCCATCCCCAGAAGCCTTTATGTAAATATTTCCACCATTGATTTCAAGAGTAGAACCATCATCCTCATTGACCGAATTCATTCCATCATCTCTTGCAGTCATTGTTATGGTTCCACCGTTTAATTTTATATTTGTTCCTTCTATTCCTTCATAACAAGTCACAATATTAAAGTCTCCATTTTCAATGGTTACATGATTATCCCCATGTATTCCATCATCCCCAGCACTTAGTTGATACGTTCCATTTGTAATGGTTACATCCTGATTACTATGTATGGTATCATCCTCTGAATCTATCGTAAATGATCCCCCACATACTACAATATCTACATAAGATTTGAGGCCTTTCGTACTTTCATTTTCTTGGGCTTGATCTGACGGCTTCTGCCTATCCCCTAGTCGTTCTCCATCCGTTTGTTGTGGCATATCTGCCGGTACTTCTCCATCCGCCGGCTTTTGCATGTCTGTAGGTGCCCCTCCATCCACTGGCTTTTCTAGATTATTTGGAGTCTGCCCATCAGTGGTTTTGCCACCATTCATAGGTACTTCCCCACCAGCGTCACTCACATTTGTTGCATTTGCACTTCCTGTTCCACTCTTAATTTGAAAATCACCATCATTGACATAGAGCAGTTTTTCAGCCTGCACTCCGTCATTGCCAGCTTCTATATCAAAGGTTCCACCATCTATTATAATATAACCCTTGTCACTTTCTTTGGCATTGGTTGTTTTCATTCCATCACTACTAGCTTGCACTTGGAAGATTCCATCCTTAATTTGAATACTGTCTTTTCCTACAATTCCATCGTCTGCTGCTGTAATGGTATAGACACCAGAAATAAAGGTAAGGTCGTCTTTGCATTGAATTCCGTTATTATAGTTTCCAATCACTTCTAAGGATCCTGTTCCATTAAAAGTCAAATCATCTTTACTAAATATGCATGCATTTGGTTCTTCGACGCTTGTATCCTCAAGCGTATATTCTGCTGCGTCTTCTACTTGATTAATGGTCCCTTCTGAAAGGGTTACCACTACATTTCCAGCTTCTTTTATATAAATAGGTGCCGATGTTGTACTGGATATTGTAATCGCATTGAACACCAGTTTCACATCCCCTTTATTTGCTACATCAACGATTACTTGCCCATCAGTTAACGTTCCTGCCAATACATAAGTTCCGGCAGCCGTTATAGATATCTTCTGCCCATCAACAGAAACCCCACTTCCAGCAACGTCAATAGAATTCTGATTGCATGTAATCTGTGTAGCAGAAGATGCTTGCCAACTTGCATCCAATTCCGCTTTGCTATAATTGCCTTCTGTTAACGTAACCGTATTACTAGTTGCGTGAGTTCCATCTTCATCAGAATTGGTCTGCTTTGTATCGCTTGTGTTACTGCATCCTACTCCTAGCATGCATAGGACCATGAGTACCATTAATAATTTCTTCTTCATTTTCATCACCCCTTACAGTGTATCCTGTACATGTTGTACGCGACCACATACGATAGTCAGATTCCCATTGCGACATCGAATAGCATCTATCATTTCCTTTTCTTTTGCCACTTCCTTTAACGTAATATAATATTCTAATTCATACATGCTGCCCAAATTAGTGGTCTTTACACGTTGCAATTTACATTTCTTTGTGTAATTTTGAAAAATATCTTCAAAAATTTCGGTATAATCCAAATTTTCTGCAATGGTAATTCGTAAGTCCTTTTGATCGTTCTTCCACTCTCCAAAGCGTGTTCTTCCCAAGATTAAAAACATGGCTCCAATTACAACTGTCATTAAAACTGCAAAGGTCAAAAATCCAATTCCAGTAGATAATCCAATTGCCATCGCAAAAAAGATACTAGAAATCTCCTTGGAACTTCCAGCTACAGATCTAAATCTAACCAAACTAAAGGTTCCTAATACAGCTACACTCGTTCCGAGATTACCATTTACCATCATAATTACTAGTTGAACAAGTGCCGGTAATATGACTAACGTCATCACAAAACTTTTTGTATAGGCCCCCTGACTCATATATATAATGGAAATAATCAATCCTAATATTAATGATACCATCGTGCAGACCAGTGCGTTTTGCATAGTTAAACTTCCTTCTACATTGCCGAGTATGCTTGTAAACATATCTGTTTATCCTCCTCATCTAATTCTAGTACTTCTTGTGCTTCTTTTTTTTGTTCCATCTGTTCGTTATTTATTTCTAACATGTAATTTTTAACTGCGTGTTTATAAATCGTCCCATATTTTGAGAAAGAGACCGGATAAATCTCTAATTTTGACAATATTTGAACTAACCAGATGGGATAGGATTGCTGGACTTTGATTTCCATCAAATACCTCCGTCCGTCCAAGATCTCTCCATCATCACCAGCACTTAAAACTAATCGTTCACTCCTGCTACGAATATTTTGGTCTATCGTAATACGAAGTTCCGAATTTTCTATCCCAATATATGCAACTCTATCGTATGCTAAAAATAGTTTTGGTTTTGGTTTATAAAATTGAAAAAAATATTCAATTTCTTTGTAAATCTGATTATTATGACCTTCCAATTTTCCACAGTCTAGAAATTGTTTCGCTTCCACATAAGGTAGTTCCATCCTTCGTTTATACACAATCCCATTATATTTTTTCTTTATTTCTAAAAAGATATTTGTTTCATCGGTTACTTTACCATAGCCACGTATCCGAAATTTCTCTTTGTACCTTGGTCCTTCAATCGAATTTCGAATTAAGTCATATGTATCGGTATCAAAATAAATATTACTAATCGTATGCAAACCAAACTGGTCTTGACATATATAAGGTTTTGTCATTTCTTTAAAATCATCATACTGTTCTTTGGACATACTATACTTTTTCTCAACACGTTGAAATGTATTGTTTACTTTCACAACATCTCCTCCTTTCATTATTTTAGTGTAAAGAAAAGTTATGTTAAAAAATTGTTAATTTTGTGAAAATTAAATGAAATGGGGACGGGGGCAATGTACATTGCCCCCGTCCCCATTTCACTATTCAGCGTATCTAACTCTTTCTATTAAACTTTGCTTCCTGAAGTTCCTACTGATTACGTATGTTAATAATATCTGAAACACTGCTACTACCACAACTAATACACTCGCTTGGATATACGGATAATGATAGTTCTGAATGTTAAACATCCCCTCCAGTCGTGCCCTTAAAAACACAAAATATCCTGCAATACTGCCAAAACCAATGGATACTATCAAGGTTCCTATGGTATAAAACATACCCTCTAATTGAAGCATGCGTATTAGTTGCTGCTCTGAAAGTCCAATCGCCTGCATAATACCAATCTCCCGTTTTCTTGAATAAATACTATGAATCATAGTATTTATTAGATTCATAATCCCAACTCCCCCTAAAATCATCATAAATGCATAGCACGCTACTGATGTCAGTTTCATATAACTGTTCCATTTGCTTAACACATTTTCATAACTCTCTGTCTGTAGAAATTCTGATGTCTCTACCAATTTACCCAGAGCTTTGTATGCTCCTTCCTTTTCTTGTTCTTCCACCTCAATGTCATAATAATAAGTGATATTATAATCCTGCAATCCTTTTAATACACTAGTAGGTAATATTAATCCTGCATTTTTACAAAATGCTTCTGAATAATCTCCAACCGCACCGACCACAAAACTTCTCTTTACTTTTTCGTCACCGTTTGTCAGTAAAATTTGAATTGTATCTCCTATCTTTATATTAGGGAACCAATGAAGAAGAGTCTTATTCACAATCACTTTTTTCCCTTTTTTTAGCTCTGCATATGATATATTACCCTGAATCTGCTCTTTTTCCAGCACCGATTTATCTTGTTCGTCTATTCCTATAATTTGTGTGTTCCACGCCTCACCATCCATATGATAGTCTGGCAATTCTCCCTCTGCAATGGATGTTGTTTTTACTGATTCTACTCCTTTTACCGCTTTGACACGTTCTAAAAATGCCTCGTTTAATGGATTATCCTTTTGCACCTCTCCCCACGCCCTTTCTGGATGTAAAGGATCTCCACTCCATGTGTATAATCCCATTTGATAATCCTTCATAATAATTTCTTTTGCTATTTCCTTGGGATGAGCACAGGTTAAAATGGTTGCAATAATCATAAACAGAACACCGGTCGTCCCTAAAGTTATAATGGTAATCATTGTCCTCTTTTTATTCCTTGTTAAGTTGGCCTTAGTTAAACGAATTAGATTTAAATTTTGGTACCCAATTCGTTTCTTTTTCTTGGTCCCATAAGCTCCTTCATAGCGCATGGCCTCCATAGGTGATATGCGGCCTGCTTTATGCATCGGTATCAACAAAGATAAACCTACTGTAAGCAGAACTGTTAAAATAGTAAGTACAAAAATCCAAGGTTGCAAGACTGATACACTGCCAGAATCTAATGTTTGTATCATTTCCTTTGCAAACTCAGATGTTTCTGCGGAGTAATTCATCATCAATCGTACAATCGTTTTAGACAGCATACTACTCACTAACAAGCCAATCGGAATAGCAAGTATGGCTATAATCATTCCCTCACGAAACACGATTTGACGTATCTGTGGTTTTGTTGCACCTAACGCTTTTAATCTTCCATATTCCTGCACCTTTGGAATCATAGAAACATAGTAAATACTATAAATTGTAATCATCCCTGCTAACACCACAACAGATACAATAATTAACATTCCTGATAGCAGAGCTGGGTCTGTATAATTGGCTAATAAGTATTCACTATTCTCAACAATATTTCCAGGTGTAACACCAAAATTATCAGCAATCTCCTTACATTTCTTTTCTATTTTATCTGTAGTCATCTTCTCCACATCAGCTAACCGAAATGCCACCCGATATTCCCGCTGTTCGATTGGAACCTGTTCTCGCATAAATTCCATGGAAGTCATAATAAAATATAATCTATTTTTAATACTTTCTTCCGTAGTTTCTACAAAACCACTAATTTGAAATTCCCCTGATTCTTCTCCACCTAATCCTCCGGATTGTTTCAGTTGATATGGTATCGTAATAGTATCCCCTATCTCTGCATGGATACCAAGCGCATCTAATGCACCCTTAGATACTACAATTTCACCCTTTTTTTTCGGGGAATTACCTTGTTCTAATTTCATTTTATTTAAGCGGATCATTTTATCATCCATTGCCAGCATTGTGGTGTTTGCTTTCTCCTGTATTACTTGACCAAAATCACAACGAACGCCTAGACTTTCTAGCTCTCCATGCAATGCAAATTCATTCACATGGTCTTCCGACATATTCCGAAACATCGCATGCCAAGTAGGATATATCCGATTCACAGTTTCCATTCGCATGGAAATGGATGCATATCCAACCGCTATAATGACAAAGATCAACATGGTGGTTAATACAATTGCAATACCAGTCAGTATATTACGCCCCTTATTCTGTCTTACGTTAGCAATTGCAGTTTTTGTCACTGTTTTCATGAATTCACCACCTTACCATCTTCTATAATAACGGTACGATCCGCCATTTGGGCAATGGTTTCATCGTGAGTAATCATTACCAACGTCTGTCCATATTCTGTGACACAATTTTTTAGTAGAGAAATTACTTCTAACTCTGTCTTAGAGTCCAGATTACCAGTTGGTTCATCCGCTAGAATAATGGATGGTTTTGATGCAATTGCTCTGGCAATGGCTACTCGCTGTTGCTGTCCTCCAGACAACGTATTTGGCAGTGCATGAAGCTTATCTTCCATCCCGATTCGTTTGATGATCCCTTTTACATAAACTTCATCCACTTCTTTTTCATCTAATCCAATCGGCAATACAATATTTTCCCACACATTTAACGAAGGAATCAAATTATAACTTTGAAAAATAAAACCAATTTTCCTCCGTCGAAAAATTGCTAATTTATCATCTTTTAATTCAAATATACTTTTCCCTTCAATAAATACTTGCCCAGAGTCTGGCCTGTCTAATCCTCCTAGCATGTGCAATAACGTACTTTTCCCCGAGCCGGAGCGCCCAACTACCGCTACAAATTCACCCGATTCAACACGAAGGTACGTGTGGTCAATCGCTTTTACTAACTGGTCTTGTGTTCCATAATATTTTACCAAATCCTGCGTTTCTAAAATTGCTTTCATATATAAGTCTCCTTTTCTGTTCTACTATTACTATAGTAAGTGAGCCTTACAACAAACTTACAAAGACCATAACAATTTTGTAAGAATTAAAAACGCTCCTTTGGCAAAGTAATTTTAAATATACTACCTTTGTGTTTTACACTTTTAACACAGATAGTCCCCCCTTGCTCTTCCATGATTTTTCTTGCAAGGTATAAGCCAACACCAGAGCCTTCACATGTTTGAACTATCTTATGATTTCCCCGATAGAACCGTTTGAATATCTGATTAATTTCATTAGAATCAATTCCAATTCCTTCATCTTCAATCTCAATTAGAATATTAGAAATCATTTGGCTCACCCGCACTTGAATCTTTTTATAGCTCTCAGAATATTTTATTGCATTTTCAAGAATATTACTAATTGCCTCTGCAGTCCATTTGGAATCATGGGGAATTTCTATATCTTCAAATTTCTCCATGATGATGTCGATCCGCTTTTCCGACATTTTCATATATACATTATTTGTAGCAGAGATCAATGTTTCCTTTATACTCGTATTTACCTGTTTTATATTAATCAAGTTTGCCTCTAATTTAGACACATTCATCAAGGATTGTAGTAATACCTCTAATCTTTGTACTTCTTCATATTTTTGTAATTGCAGTTCTTCTGTCTCTGTTTTTGACAACTCCGTAGAAGCCAAAATTTCACAGCCCATTTTCAATGCGGCAACTGGCGTCTTTAATTGATGTGCAATATCCGTAATCAGTGCCTTGGTATCTTGCTCTTCTTTTACTAATTTGGATTTTGTCTGTTGGAAAAACTGTTCCAACTCATATTTAGATTCTGCCATTCGCTCCATTTCTATCAGTAGGAGCTCCTCTGCTCTACGCTGCCTTCTCCACAAATATAAGATTCCTATTATACCAACAATTAGCACAATCGCCATACTGCTCCCATATATCTGCATACTCCTTATACCTGGAGCATCGTTGATGGCGTATCCATATTTCTTTTCAAGGCGTGCTCCAGCATTCCTATACATAGCGTCACGATTATTTTCCCCACGATATATTTTAATTAAATCTTGCTCAAACTGCGGATACTTTAGAATCAATTGTCCAAGTCTTTCCTGCTCTTCTTGATAAACAGCTATTTTAGCATGATAAAATAAGAGTCCTTCTATTATAAATACCAGAAAAAGTAGTCCTAATAAAAGGGCTACTCTTTGATACTTTCTTTTACCCATATGTAACCCATTCCTCTCACATTTTCTATACAATCACTACCTACCTTCCCTCGTAATCTGCTAATGTTTACTGGAACTGTATTCTCATCCACAAATTGTCCTTCTACATCCCATACATGTTCTAGTATTTGCTCTTTGGATACAATTTGCCTTGCATGTTCTAACAGAAATAATAATAATTGAATTTCTTTCTTACTCAGTGGTAATAGCGCACCATTCCTATACGCCTTCATTTCGGAATATAATATCTCGATTCCAGCAGAAGATATTGTATTTCTTTTAGTGCCATCTATTCTTCGCATAAATGCATGCACTTTAGATACTAATAAGGTCAGGCTAAATGGCTTCGTAATATAATCATCTGCACCAATATCATAAGCATTTACCATATCTAATTCCGAATCCAAAGCTGTAAGGAATAGAATGTATACATTACTCTTTTCTCGAATCTTCTCACAAAATTCCAAACCATTTCCATCATCTAACGTAATATCACTAATCAGTAAATCAATATGGGACGTCCGGAAAATCTCCTCTGCCTGCGAAACTCCAAAAGATGACAGTACTTGAAATCCCTCTTTCCTAAGCTTAAGAGCTATCCCATGATTCAAGTTCTTATCGTCTTCTAATAATAAAATTGTTTTCATATATGCTCCTATTTTTTGTAATTTATAAATATTATAATGCAAAATGGGGACGGGGGCAATGCACATTGCCCCCGTCCCCATTTTACATTAGCCCTGTCCCTTTTTATAGCTGTGTTTTATAACACAACAGGCCCCAATTAAAAATGGTAATACACATATTACAAATCGAAAAACTAAAAGTGCCGATCCTGCTAATGTAACTGTTGTATATTCTTTGAATAACATCATAAATACAAATTCGATTGTTCCAATTCCAGCTGGTGCTGGCATCACTCCAGCTATCATATAATTAATTGCCGTCAGGGCAAATGCTTCTCCTAAGGTTAATATCCCTGATTGATAAAAAAGTACATATGGAATTAAATACCAGCAACTCATTTTTAAAATATTAAGCAAAAATAAAATGCCCATTCCCTGTCTATTGGTTACTAACTCTTTCGTTTCTTGCTGTAGTATTTGAATCTTTTCGTCTATTTTATCAATCTTAGCATTTAATTTTGGCCATTTTTTCGTACACTTTCTTCCACAAAATAATAAAAAATCTGATATCTTCTGGGAAGTTCCTACAAGAATAATTCCCACTACTACTACAACTGTTAAACTGCATCCAAAGATTAAATATTGATCATACCTTTGGATTCTATACTCTTGAAAAATCAATAAACTTATGAAACCTACCACTCCCATCAATGCAATAGATATCTTTTTATATACATATTGCACCATACTCATACCGGTAGCCTTGGGTGTATCTATTCCCTTCGTATACAAATAATAGATCTCTGCTATAAATGTTCCACTTCCCAAAGTTACATATCGATAGAAATCACAGTAAAATGCACATTCAATCCCATAGAAACAAGTAAAATCAGGAACATACTTACGGGCCATCCGAGCTATGATCTGACCTTCTAATAGAAAATATACGAGTGCCAATACACTACTGATTCCAACGATATACCAAGGGGTCTTGGCTACCTGACAAAAAATTTCTCGCATGGAGTCTTTTGTATACCAGCCTACAAGTGCTAAAACCACGATAAACAATAGCCACTTCCAGCACTTCTTATCTTTCATTTATTGCGCCATCCTTTCCAGTCTGTCTTTTAAGAATCTTTTGCCTTATAATTTTGATATCTTGGCATACTATGTTCTTTACATCCCCATAATTGTTCTGCCGTATTTTTCCAATTTTCAGCATAGGATATGCATTTATTACAAAGATGTCCTACCTCCTCTGGCGATTGTAAATCGGTAGACTTTGCTTCGGTTTCCTCTACCATACGTTGTAGTATCTCGGGATTCTCCAACATTGGACAAGGTCTTAAATGATTGTCATTAAATGGCTGCCCCTCCCGATAAGCCATAAATAATGGTTGCTTTAGTGCCTCTAATAAACTAACTTCTTTAATATTTGCACTAGAGTAATGTATAAATACGCAAGGTTCAACATCTCCATTTGGATTGATATGACAATAATTGCGCCCACCAGCAATACAGCCCCCTACATACTCTCCATCATTTTGAAAGTCAATTGCAAAAATAGGTTTTCCTCCATCACTGCTTCTAATCTCTCTAACCCTATGATACATATATTCTCGTTGCTCTTTGGTTGGCATCAGATCAATGACAGCCTCATTTCCAACTGGCATATAATGAAAATACCAAGTGAACCGACAACCTTTTTCAATAATCATATCTAGAAAATCATCTGAAGTTACAGTCTCTACATTTGCTCTTGTATAACAAATAGAAGTCCCAAATAACAAACCCTGTTGCTTCATCAAGTCCATTGCTTCCATTACTCTTGCAAAGACACCTGCCCCTCTCCTTCCATCATTTACCTCTTCATACCCTTCTAGACTAATAGAAACAGACAAATTACCAACTCGTTGCATTTCCTTACAAAATGCATCGTCAATCAATGTGCCATTTGTAAATGCATGAAATTCACAATCCTTATGCTTTTCACATATACGTATTAAATCATCCTTTCGTACCAACGGCTCTCCACCTGTATACATATAGAAATAGACACCTATTTCTTTTCCCTCTGTAATAATACGGTCCATATCTTCATAACTTAACGATAATGTATGCCCATATTCTGCTGCCCAACAGCCTGTACAGTGCAAGTTACATGCACTTGTTGGATCCATCAGAATTACCCATGGAATGTTACAATTATAAATTTCCCTCATCTCACGAATCTTTTTAGTCCCCCCTAGCATAGCCTCAAATCCCAAATTAAGAACTGTCATCTTAAGTACGTTGGAGTCTATCTCGTCAATGATTTGATACGCATATTGCATCCATTTACCATTGCTATCTTTTACAAACTCACGTGCCATATCAAACTGTTCCTTTGTAAATTGATCCTTTACAAAATTTTCCGTAAGATCAATAATTCGTAAGAGGTTGGCCTCTCTCTCTTTATGAATGAATTTCAAGGTTCCATCAATTGCTTTACCAAAAGCAGCTCGTTGTACGCAATGTGCTAAGTTATTCATATTAGATTCCTCCCCATCTTCTCATTTTCCCTATAAAGTATTCTCTCATTACAGTGTAATATTCTTACCACAAAGTAATAATATGCAATTATATTAATATGTTTCACTAACATGTCAAATGACTAATTGGGTATCAATATTTTATACAATATTGGTAAAATGTATTACAAATTACTTCACTTGGTGACACTAATCCAGCACGTATGGTATACTTGCCGTATTAGGAGGGATACTATATGGATACAAAAAAAGAACTAACAAAACAGCAAATTGTCGAAGCTTTTAAGGAATTAATACTCGACATTCCCTTTGACAAAATCACAATTAAAATGATTACCGATAAAGTAGGTATTATACGACCAACATTTTATAACCATTTTCAAGATAAATATGAAATTGTTGAATGGATATTTAAGAAAGAAATCAAAGAAAAATTAGATGTATTAATTGATAACAATTTAGAGCATGAAGTATTTCATCTACTTTTTTCGTGCATGGGGAAAAAGGTGTTACTATATAGAAAATTGTATACTATTACAGGACCTAATTCTTTTGAAGCTATACTTAACCAACATATTTTTGATACATTTTTAAAGATATTAGAGAAATACCCATTGAAAGATAAACATGCCGTACGCATGATGTCCTATGAATCCATTGCTACATATTATACATTCGGACTCGCCGATACATTAAAAACATGGATAACTACAATCAATTCCTATAGTGCGGAAGATATCTGCGAAGGCTATAATTATATAATTCGCCATTCTTTTTTTGATATGATTGTAATTTAATTTTTGAATTTTTGTGCACTATAATCTTGCAATTATTCCTAATTGTTTTTCTATTTTAATGATATTTTGCAATTTAGTATTGACAGTCCGTCATTTAATAGATAAAATACCAATAATGATATGATATTAGGAGGATAATAAGTTGAGACCTTATAATCAATTAAGCAAAGCAGAATTATTAGAACTAAAGCAAGAATTAGAAGCTCAATATAAAGAAATACAACATCAAGGCGTTCATTTTGATATGTCCCGCGGCAAACCTGCTGCTGCACAACTAGACATTGCAAACGGTATGATGGATGTGCTCACAGGCACTAGTAATTTAAAGTGTTCCGAAGGAGTCGATTGTAGAAATTACGGAATTTTAGATGGCATCAAGGAAGCAAAGCAATTGTTAGCAGATATGTCAGAAGTAAGTGTAGATCATGTTATAATCTACGGGAATTCTAGCTTAAATGTTATGTTTGATACCGTTTCCCGTTGTATGACCCACGGCGTCTGCGGCCACACTCCATGGTGCAAATTAGATAAGGTAAAATTCCTTTGCCCAGTCCCAGGTTACGACCGCCATTTTGCTATTACAGAATATTTTGGTATCGAGATGATCAATGTTCCAATGTTATCAACTGGACCCGACATGGACATAATTGAAGACTTAGTGCGTAAAGATGACTCTATCAAAGGGATTTGGTGTGTACCAAAATATTCCAACCCACAAGGGATTTCTTATTCTGACGAAACGGTTCGTCGCTTTGCACATTTGACACCGGCTGCAAAGGATTTCCGCATATTTTGGGATAATGCCTATTCCATTCATCATTTATATGAAGATAATCAAGATGTAGTACTCGAGATTTTAGAAGAATGCAAGAAGGCAGGGAACCCTGACTTGGTATACAAATTCATTTCTACCTCAAAAGTAAGTTTTCCTGGTTCTGGTGTTGCAGCTGTTACCACTTCAGATGCAAATAAAGCAGATTTTATGAATCATATGAAATATCAAACCATTGGGCACGACAAACTCAACCAACTTCGTCATGTACGATTCTTCAAAGATATGGACGGTATGAAAGCACATATGAAGAAACACGCCGATATCTTAAGACCAAAATTCGAAGCCGTATTAGATGTGCTCACTCAAGAACTAGGGGGATTAGAAATTGGCTCCTGGATTGCACCAAAGGGTGGCTACTTTATTTCCTTTGATGCTTTAGATGGTTGTGCAAAGGCAATTGTTGCAAAAGCAAAAGACGCTGGATTAATTATGACTGATGCAGGTGCAACATTCCCGTACGGGAATGACCCAAAAGACAGCAATATCCGTATTGCACCATCCTTTCCAACACCAGAAGAATTATCTGTTGCGGCAAATATTTTTGTATTAAGTGTAAAATTAGTTAGCATTGATAAATTATTAGCTAAATAAAAAGGGAACGGGGGCATTTCGAGCAACGACAGGATTTATCCTGTTGTGCGGAGAAATGCCCTTGCCTTCTTACATCTCAACACGCACCATACGATATCCAATCCCAATATGTGTTTGTATAGATTTCATCCCATCTTTTCCAGTCTCAATCTTTTTCCTTAAAGATGCCATATACACTCTTAACGATGACAAATCACTCTCTATGGCATTGACCCAAACCTTATCCAAAATATACTGATACGTAAGTACTTTTCCTACATTTCGGGCTAATAGACAAAGTAGGTTATATTCTATAGGCATTAGGTGAATTTCCTGTTCTGCTATCATAACTATGGCAGCATTATAATCAATTGTAAGCATCCCATTTTGAAAGACAGCTTCCTCTTTCTCACCTTTTTCTTGTAGATACTGAATTCTTCGTAACGTAGAACGTAATCTTGCCAACAGTTCTTCTACGCTAAATGGCTTTGTCAGATAATCATCTGCACCTGCATCCAATGCTTCAATCTTATCTTGATCATCACTTCTTGCACTTACAACAATAATGGGTGTCATAGACCAAGAGCGAATTTTCTTTATAATGCTAACGCCATCTATATCTGGTAATCCTAAGTCTAACAAAATGATATCCGGTTTGTGAATGGTCGTCTCTGTCAAAGCTTGTTTTCCATTGGCTGCCATAATATGCTTATATGACTGTGTTTCTAATGTTGTTGTAATCAAATTCCTTACTGGGACATCATCTTCCACTACTAATATGGTTGGTTTTCCATTCATCATGCAAACATACCTCCTCTTCTTTTAGAAAAAAGCGAAAAATTGTTCCCGTTGGTTTATTGTCAGATACTTCTATTTCTCCCTGATGTGCCGTAATGATCGATTTACACAATGCTAAACCCATCCCCATACTACGCCGTCCATCTGCCACAGAGTGATTACCTGTGTAGAACATATTAAATAACCGGTCCTTATCTTCCATTTGAATGCCCGGTCCATTATCCGCCACTTCTATCATAATATCTTTCTTTTTTCTTCTCGTGCGAATTGTAATAGTACTTCCCGGTGGTGTATACTTAATCGCATTATCTACAAGATTAATAATCACCTGTAAGATTAGTTTGACATCTATTTTTACAACTACCATATCATCTTCTTCCTCTACAATCATATGATATTCTTTTGCATTTCGGTGTACATGTTTCATGGCCTCTTGAATCACTTCATCCAATAATTCTGAACGTAGGTTTAACTTCATGGTACCATTTTCAATTCTCGTAACTGATAATAGATTTTCTACCAAATTAATTAACCACATTGCATCATCATAGATATCGCTATATAAATGATGTTTCTTCTCTTCCGCAAGTTTATCTCCATTACTCATCAGAATTCCTGCATTTCCAGATATACTAGTTAATGGTGTCCGCAAATCATGGGAGATTGAACGCAAAAGGTCTGCTCGAAGCTTTTCCTGTTTCAACTGTATTTCTGTTTCCTTTCTGATATGAAATAACTCATCTTTCTCAAGTGCTAGTGCACATTCATTTAAAATAGCATTCATAATACCTTCTTCAATTGCATCCATTTCTTGGTTTTTCATATGAATTCCAATTACACCAAACACCTTATCTCCATTACGAATCGCAAGATACAGACATGGAGTACCGGGCAATGTGGTGGTGGAAAATCCCGCATGCTTATTATTATTAAATACCCATTGAGCAACTTCTAGTGCTTCCTTATCTTCCATCTCTTTTTGATCTGCATGCCCTTTAAATATGATAGGTGCTTCACACTTTGTTGGACTTCCCATATAAAAGATCACTGTCCGTTCCAATAATTTGCTCAATTGCCTTGTCGTACTCAAAGCAATTTCTCTTGCATTGCTGCATCTTTGAAGTTTATGACTTGTCTCTAGCAAAATTTCTGTACGATAAGCTTTTTTGGCTTCTTGCACCGCATATCCCTTGATCTTTTGTGTGAGTGAAGCCCCAATCAACGCGGTTGCTAACATAATTCCAAAAGTGGCGATATAACTTGGATCGTTTACAGAAAAAGTAAATATAGGTTTTGTAAAACAAAAATTAAATGTCAAAACACTAATAAAGCTTGCAACAATACTACATATCTTTTCGCGAGTCACTACGGAGGTAATCAAAATCCCTAAGATATAAGTCATAATAAGATTTGCGTCACTAAACTCCCATGCTTCAAATGCATACCCAATCAATGTAGCAATCACCAAAATCGCTACCGATTTTATAATATCCCATCCTAAATCATTCATATTAATATGATGTTTTGGAGCATGTTTCTTGCTATATTTTTTATCATATGTATCTGGTATTAAAAATACCTCCAGGTTCGGATCTAATTTTGACAATTTATCAGAAAAGCTCTCCTTCATAGAAAACCAGCCTCTTTTTGTATAGGTTCGCCCTAATACAATCTTAGATACCCTTGCTATTTTGGCATACTCTGCAATCTGCTCTACAATGTCATTTCCATAAGAAGTGACTACCTTAGCTCCTAACTGTTCCGCAAGCCTTGTATTTCTTCTTAATCGTTCTGTATCCTCACTTTTAAAATCAGAAAAATCCGAAGTTTCTACAAAAAGAGCCGTGAATTTTGCCCGAAAGGCATTTGCCATCCTAGCTGCCTGTCGTATAACCTTTTCATTGGATGGAGATGCCGATAAGCAGATAAGAATGTGTTCTGCTGTTTGCACTTCTCCGGTTTGTCGTTTCCACTCTTGTTGTAAATTTACACGGTCCGCCATACGCCTTAATGAGAGTTCCCGTAATGCCACCAGATTGTCAACAGAAAAAAAATGATTCATCGCTTGATTTACTTGTTTCTCTTTATATATTTTCCCTTGTTTTAATCTCTCTAAAAGCTCCTCTGGCTCAATATCAACTAATTCTACCTGATCTGCTTGATCAAATACAAAATCTGGAATCCTTTCCCTTACAACAATTTGTGTAATACTGCCAACCAAATCATTTAAGCTTTCTAAGTGCTGTACATTGACTGTAGTATATACATCAATACCTGCTTTCAACAGTTCTTGGATATCTTGATACCTCTTGGTGTGCCTACTTCCAGATGCATTTGTATGAGCCAGTTCATCTACCAAGAGTACCTTAGGCCTTCGTGCTAAAGCAGCGTCAATATCAAGTTCGTACAACGTCATCGTCTGATACCGAAGTTGTTTCCGTGGAATGGTTTCTAATCCTTTTATTAATGCAATGGTTTCTGGTCTCTCATGTGGTTCAATGTAACCCGCAACAACATCCACACCTTTCTCTTTTAATTCCTGCGCAGACGACAACATGGCATAGGTTTTACCTACGCCAGCTGCATACCCAAAGAAAATTTTTAGTTTTCCCCTTAGGTATTGATGTTGTTCCTTTTCAATTTGTTTCAAAAAAACTTCCGGATTACGCTTCCTATCTTCCATATTATCACCCAACTTCTTCCATGTTTAACAAAATCACGTTCGATATATTAAGAAAGAATCCCATCAAGCGCTAAATTAACTTCTAGCACATTGACTACTTCTTCTCCAAAAATCCCTAGAAATTTCCCTGTTGTATATGTTTCTATCATTGCATTCACTTCTTGTTCTGTCATATGGTTTTCCTTTGCAATACGCGGGATCTGATACTGTGCTGCTGCGACACTTATGTGAGGGTCTAATCCACTCCCAGAACAAGTCACTAAATCCACTGGAACACGTTCCAGCTTAGCTTCTGGATTTGCTTCTTTAATCATTACTACCCGTTCCTCTATTAGCCTTTCATATTCCTCGCTTGCTGGACTTATATTCGAGGGACTTGCATACATAACTGGGCTGCCATCCTCCGTATAAAATGTTTCCGTATCGATATTCATAATTCTTCCCCAAAGATACTGTTTTCCCGTATACTGCTGCCCCAATAACTCAGAACCATACACTTTTCCATTGCGCTCAATCATGCTTCCATTTGCCTTTTCCTTCATAAAAAGCTGACTGATTCCAGTGATTATAAGTGGATATATGATACCACAGATAACAGTGAAAATCAAAAGTAAACCAATCGCCTTTGAAAAACCTGTTTTTATACCCTTCATCTCCATACCTTCCCTTTCATTTCTTATGATACAATGCCCATTTCTACAATAATGATATCAATTACTTTTACACAGATAAATGGAGTAATAATTCCTCCAAGTCCATAGACAAGCAAATTTCTTGATAATAATTTTCCAGCAGCAATTTCCCGATATTTTACTCCTTTTAGCGCTAATGGTATTAAGGCAATAATAATAATTGCATTATAGATAATGGCAGAAAAGATTGCACTTTCTGCACTATGCAATTGCATAATATTAAGAGCTGCAAGGCCAGGATATATCCCCATAAATAGTGCTGGAATAATAGCGAAATATTTAGCTAAGTCATTGGCAATACTAAAGGTTGTCAGGCTTCCTCTGGTCATCAATAATTGCTTTCCAATTCTTACAATATCAATTAGCTTGGTAGGTGAGGAATCTAAATCCACCATATTTCCTGCCTCCTTTGCTGCCTGTGTTCCTGTATTCATAGCCACTGCCACATCTGCTTGTGCTAATGCTGGTGCATCATTGGTTCCATCTCCAGTCATTGCAACTAAATGTCCTTTTGCCTGAAAATCACGAATCATCTGAAGTTTTCCTTCCGGTGTAGCCTCGGCTAAAAAATCATCTACTCCTGCTTCTGCTGAAATAGCCGCAGCTGTCAAAGGATTATCACCAGTAATCATAATAGTTTTAATGCCCATTTTACGTAGATCTGCAAATTTTTCTTTTACGCCGGACTTTATGATATCTTTCAGATAAATAACTCCCAAGATGATATGATTCTTAGATACAACCAATGGTGTTCCCCCAAGACTTGCAATTCTTTTGACTACTGCTTCACATTCACTACTATAAATTCCTCCATGAGCCAAAGCATAATCTTTCATGGAATCCGCAGCCCCCTTACGTATCTCTTGCCCTTTAAAATTCACTCCACTCATTCTCGTTTTTGCAGTAAATGGTATGAATTCCATTTGTAATTGACTTAAATTTCTTTCTCTAACTCCAAATTCTTCTTTTGCTAATATTACGATACTTCTTCCCTCCGGTGTTTCATCTGGCAAGGAAGATAATTGTGCTGCATCTGCTAGTTCCTCTGGTAGATGACCATCTACAGGAATAAATTCACTCGCCTGTCTATTTCCCAACGTAATGGTACCTGTCTTATCTAACATTAAAATATCTACATCTCCGGCAGCCTCAATTGCTCGACCACTCATCGCTAATACATTTGCTTGATTCAAACGACTCATCCCCGCAATACCAATAGCAGAAAGCAATGCACCTATAGTGGTTGGTGCTAAACATACGAGTAACGCAATCAAAGATGTGATCGATGTTGGATTTTCAATTCCAGCTTGCAAAGAGGCAAACATGGAATACGTATAAAGCGAAATTGTTACCAATATAAAGATAATGGTTAATGCAATTAAAAATATTTGCAGTGCAATTTCATTTGGTGTTTTTTTTCTAGATGCCCCTTCTACCATCGCAATCATTTTATCCATAAAACTTTCCCCGGCCTCATTACTAATCTGTATTACGATCCAATCCGAAAGTACTGTGGTTCCTCCAGTTACTGCACTTCGATCACCTCCAGCTTCCCGAATCACAGGTGCTGATTCTCCAGTAATAGCACTTTCATCCACGGAAGCAGCCCCCTCTACTACATCTCCATCTCCTGGAATTTGTTCTCCAGCCATCACAATAACATAATCACCTTTTTTTAGTTGAACAGAAGATATTTCACTTCTTGCCTTCTTATCTTTTGGACTTGGAATCTTATTTGCTATTACATCTTTTTTGGCGGCTCGCAAAGCTTCTGCTTGTGCCTTTCCACGCCCTTCTGCTATTGCTTCTGCAAAATTTGCAAATAGTACTGTAAACCACAAAATGATAGCAATTCCAAGGATATATCCGCTGCCCGCATCTTTGATTCCAAATAAAGATAATACAAATAATACGCTTGTTGCTATGGCCGACACATACACCAAGCACATAACTGGATTATGAATCTGTGTCTTAGGTTCCAATTTGATAAAAGAATCGATACAAGCACGTACTATCATTTTCTGATCTACCATGCTCTTTTTTATTTGTGTGCTCATGTTTCCCCTCCTAATGATACATCTGAAAATATTCAGCAATTGGCCCCAATGATAACGCTGGAAAAAAGCTCAATGCTCCAATCAATATGACTATAAATACTAATAGAAATACAAACATAGGATTACATGTGGACAACGTGCCTGCTGTAGATGCTACTCTTTTCTTCTTCGCAAGACTCCCTGCAATAGCAAGAGTTGCAATCATGGGAACAAAACGAACAAATAACATACATATTCCTAATGTTAGATTTACAAATATAGTGTTTGCTCCAAATCCTGCAAAAGCCGAACCGTTATTTCCGCCTGCTGATGAATATGCATATAAAATTTCTGAAAACCCATGTGTCCCTGTATTTCCCAGGCTATCTGTAATACCTGGTGCAACGCATGCAATTCCACTTCCTACTAATATTGCAACTGGAGTTGCAAGACAAACAATCGCGGCCATCTTCATTTCAAATGGTTCTATCTTTTTCCCCAGATATTCAGGTGTTCTTCCAACCATTAATCCAGCAATGAATACGGTTAATATCGCAAACGCTAACATTCCATAAAGTCCGCATCCAACGCCACCAAATATAACTTCACCCACTTGCATTAAGATCATCGTAATCATACCACCAAACGGCGTATATGAATCATGCATGGAGTTCACGGAACCATTGGATGCTGCAGTGGTAAAAGTAGCCCAAGTAGAAGATGCCACAATTCCAAACCGCGCTTCCTTTCCTTCCATATTCCCCCCTGCTTGATCAACGATTCCAGTATTCACTTTACCATTGGCCTGTAGTTGTGGGGTTCCTATCTGTTCATTTGCAGCTATCATGACAAGTGCCATAATTAGTACAAGAAACATCGCACTAAAGATAGCCCTCCCTTGTCGCTTGTCTTTTACATTTCTACCAAATGTAAAACAAAGTGCTACAGGTATCAATAAAATGGATAACATCTCTATTAAATTAGATAATATCGTTGGATTCTCTAGTGGATGAGCAGAATTAACACCAAAGAATCCACCCCCATTGGTTCCCAATTGCTTAATTGCAACTTGACTTGCTGCCGCTCCAGATGGTATCAATTGCTTGGTTACTTCTGTTCCATCTTCTAATATAATGGGTTCTACCAAATCTACGGTTTGATAAGGCTTTAAATTTTGTACTACACCCTGAGTAACCAAGAAAATAGATACAATCACAGAAAGGGGTATCAAGATATAAAGTACACTTCTAATTAGATCCACCCAAAAGCTCCCAATTCCTTCTGCTTTTACTTTCACAAATCCTCGAATCAATGCAAAAAGAACCGCAATTCCCGTTGCTGCAGAAACAAAATTTTGTACCGTCAGCCCAAGCATCTGTGTCAAATAGCTCATACTTGACTCTCCACTATACGACTGCCAATTAGTATTGGTCACAAAGCTAACTGTATTATTAAATGCTAAATGCCAAGATGTTCCGTCTATTTCCTCTGGGTTCCATGGTAAAATTCCTTGAAGCATATGTAATGCAAACAGGAATATAAATCCCACACCACTAAACATCAAAGCACTTGCTGTATACTTCTTCCAATTCATTTCCTCATCTTCTTTGATGTGCAGTGTTTTATAAATCACGTGCTCACACGGCCGAACGATCTTGGATAATAATACATGTTCTCCGTTCATTACCTTTCCGATGTATGCTCCTAATGGAATAGCCAATGCTACCAGTATCAGCAAATATAATACGTATTGTAATATTATTTGTATCATGTTAATTTTCCTCCTAATTTCAATGCTACCATCACTCTACATTCCTCCTTACCAATGAAGTATAATGCAGGACATATTAAATTAGGATTAGAATCATATCCAACATATTAAAATGAGATTAAAAAGGTGAAGACAGCAATTGCTGCCTTCACCTTACATTAATTGAAAATAATTTTTTTTAAACTCTAGAATTCCTTCATCTCTTAATCTTCCTAACTCTTTTGACATTGCACTGCGATCCACCGCAAGGTAATCTGCTAGTTCCTGCCGATTAAATGGTATTCTAAATTGGTTCTTTCCCGTTTTTTTTGCTTCAGCTGATAGATATGCCAATAATTTTTCTCTAGTTGTTTTCTTTGTAATAACATCCATTTTCTGCATAAAAATAATGTTTTTCTCTGCAAGTACTTGCACCATATTTTCAATTAATTTTGTATGAAATGCACACGCACCAGAGCAAGTAGTTATAATCCTTTTATAGTTGATAAAAAGAACTTCTACCGACTCATCTGCAACAACACTGACTGGCAATTTCTGCAGTTCAGCGCAAGAAAATGTTTCTCCAAATAATTCTCCAGCTTGCACCTTTGCCAGGATTACCCGATTTCCCCAATAGTCTTCTTTAATTATCGATACACTTCCAGATAAGACGATCCCAACATCTGCAATCGGACTTTCTTCCACTAAAATAAATGCCCCTTTTTTAAATTTTTTTGATGTTGCCTGCAGGCACTGCAACATTTTTTCTATATCATGTTCTTCAATTCCTACAAACAATGGTGTCTTCTTTATCTCCACTTTCATTCGATTTTTCTCCTTCGTTGTTTATACAACAGACTTCTTGTTTTCATTATACTAAAATAAAAAAAAAAGACAAGGAGAATTCAAATGATTCGAAAAATAATAACTATAGATGAAGAAAAATGTAATGGCTGTGGACTTTGCGTAACTGCATGTCATGAAGGTGCAATTGGTTTAATAAATGGAAAGGCTCAATTACTAAGAGATGACTATTGTGACGGATTAGGTGATTGCTTGCCAACCTGTCCCACTCAAGCTATCTCTTTTGTAGAACGTGAAGCAGCTGCATATGATGATATAGCGGTAAAGAAACACCAAGCTTCTAAAAAGATTTCCCCCTCGACTAAGGTAGACAGCCATCTCTTACAATGGCCTGTTCAAATAAAATTAGCTCCAATTAACGCTCCATACTTTCAGAATGCTGACTTATTAATTGCTGCCGATTGTACCAGCTATGCTTATGGTAATTTTCATAATGACTTTATGATAAACCGAGTTACACTTATTGGATGCCCTAAATTAGATGCTGTGGATTACTCCGAAAAGTTAACAGATATTATATGCAATAATGATATTCACAGTCTTACCGTTGTGCGAATGGAAGTCCCTTGCTGTGGTGGTATGGAATATGCTGTACAAATAGCACTGCAACATAGTAGGAAACAAATTCCTTTAAAAATTATTACTCTATCAACCGATGGAAAAATATTGAACTAAAAATAATGGATGATTGACATAGACGTAATCTCTAAAAATAGATTACCTAATTCGACATATTTCGTGTATAATTAAGGTACTAATCATGTAGGGAGGACTTTTTATGTCACAAAAGCTAAAGTGGAAGGATAAACTTACCACAAAAATACCTTTTATTAACATCATTCTGATTTTTATTGTTATCTGCTGTATGTGTTTTTCTTTTAATCTCATGACACGTAGAACCGTATCAGGGCTTATTGAAAAAGAGGTTGGATACATTGCTGATGCTAATGCTACAAAGGCCAAATCATATCTCGAAAATATGAGTGTATTATCACAATCACTAGCGGGAGAAGTGCAAAGATATCAGACTATGGATCGGAGCACGTCTGAATCCTTGTTAACCCAATCATTAAAAGGTGTTCTAGAAAATGACAAGATTTTTTCCGCATACTATGCATTTGAACCTAATCAATACTATGATAATACTCCAAACGGGCTCTCCTTGTACGCTTACCGGGATGGTTCTGGAATAACAATTGATACTGGGGAAGACTATGATGTCTATAGTTCTGGTGATTACTATGCAACTACTAAGAACTTAATGTCTACCCATGTTACGGAACCTTATGCATATGACCTGACCAATGGAGAAACTGTTTGGCTTATAACGCTCAGTAATCCCATAACAGATGAAAACGGAACATTTATCGGTGTTGCAAACTGTGATATTCTAACAGATAGCATTAATGAATTAGACTATGATACTGGTGGCTATAAAACTTCACATAGTTACCTTCTTACCAATCAAGGAAATTATATCGCTGATAGTTTAGATAAAGAAAAAATTGGAACCACACTGAACGGTGATTCCAGCCAAGAAAAACAAGTTTTAAAAGCTATCAAAAATAACAAATCCGTGTTGTATGAGGCTAAGAATTCCTATGCAAACAATAAAATGGCTTGGTTTATGTATCGACCGATTACACTTTCTGGAACAGATGTGGCTTGGTCCAGTGCATTCATTGTGAATAAAAGTGAGGCTCTCACAAATGTAAATCGCATTACTGGTTTGTTGATGATAATTGGGCTCCTCGGTTTGTTTATTCTTTCCATCATCAGCACTCTTGCTTTAAAAAGAAGGCTCGCTCCAATACAACAAGTCGTAAATCTTGCAGAGAAAATGGGACGCTGTGACTTACATACCGATGGGATTACGAGTGCTTCCAATGATGAGCTTGGTCAGTTGACCACTCTTTTCCATAATACCTCTTCCACCTTGAGCGAATATATCTGCGAAATATCCGAATTGCTTAATTCGATGGCTTCTGGAAATCTTAATGCTTCCATAGAACGCGAATACATTGGTGATTTTAAAGTCATTCAAGATTCCTTTAACTATATCTTGGATTCGCTCAATGAGACATTTAAGCAAATTATGCAATCCGCTGATCAGGTATCTACTGGTGCAGAACAAGTTTCTAGCGGTGCACAGGCGTTATCTCAAGGGACAACTGAACAAGCTGGTAGCATCGAAGAATTGTCCTCTACCATTATGGAAATATCCAAGCAAGTCACTGAGAATGCCCAAAATGCTCAAACTGCCAATCATCTATCAACAGAAGCACGTGAAGAAATCAAAAAGGGCCAGCTTCATATGCAGGATATGATTGCAGCAATGACAGAGATATCCGAAAAATCAAGCGAAATTGGGAACATTATTAAAACCATTGATGATATCGCTTTCCAGACAAATATCCTTGCATTAAATGCTGCTGTTGAAGCAGCTAGAGCCGGTGTAGCTGGAAAAGGCTTTGCCGTTGTAGCAGACGAAGTACGTAATCTTGCTGGAAAAAGCGCGGAAGCTGCACAAATTACTACGGCACTAATTGAACGTTCCGTACTTGCAGTTAGCAACGGTTCACAAATTGCAGATGAAACGGCTTCTTCCTTAACTGCTATTGTTGAAAAAACTGCCGCTGTGGACGAAAATCTTGAAAAGATTACTGCTGCCTCTATAGAACAAGCCGAGTCTATTCACCAAGTAAATATTGGAGTAGAGCAAATATCTGCCGTTGTTCAAACCAACTCTGCTACTGCGGAAGAAAGTGCAGCCGCTAGTGAAGAATTAAGTAGCCAATCAGAACTATTAAGAGAATTGGTTAATAAATTTAAGTTAAAACACTAAAGAACTCTGCTACAAAAGGGAATGGGATATATCATTGAATATTGATATATCCCATTCCCTTTATAGAATACTACTTTATAATTTTTTTTTAGTTATATCTTTTGAAATCTTTTCTCTTCGTCTTAATATTGGTTGCAACAATTCTTTACTATATTCATTTCTCAACAGTCGAATTAGTCTTGTAATGATTTCTTTTGTTTCTGAATTAAGACTACTGAATGATCTTAAGATCAAACTTAAGCTTTTCATTCCGCCATTTGATATATCTGTTAGCGTGTGTGCCCCTGTTGCCTCTAATACAGAAAATAAGGAATCTACAAATTCCTCTTTTTGATGAATTTCTAAATTTTCCAGCCACATTTTAATGGTTTCATCAAGCAATTGACTCTCTTTTGTCAACTGTTTTTTTATGACAAATTGATTTCCCATCACTTGCCAAGTCATGGCATCATGTTGCAAGATTCCTTTTTGACTACTCGCAACAATCTTATAAGTCTCTCCATGCTCTAATAGCATTCCTATTACAGATGATTCTGGTACAATAGATACAATCCTATCTACCATTTCTTCATAACTCCTTGTAGTAATCACTTCTTTTGTAAAACCTGGTCCGTCATTGTTATATACCATCATAATCTTCTTCTTGACGCGATTAGAACATTGGGTTGCAGCATATATTGCTAAATTTCCACCCTTTGAATGCCCTCCCACTCTATAATTACGTCTTCGTCCCTTTACAACTTTTTCAAGATATTCTACTGCTTCTAGCTGGGCTGGAACAGTAACAAAGCTCATATTGAAATCTTCTTTCCACCCAATGATGGTATCATCTGTCCCACGAAATGCTATATAAATACTCCCATCTTCCAAATAAATTTTAATTGCTGCAAATTGCTCTTGCTTATTCTTATCTATTCTATCAACGTACTTTCCTAACTTTGCATTTTTAAAACGAACTGTTTTTGCCATCTCACGCATAAGAAACGGAGTCATCCTGGTAAATGATTTTGATTGCTTCAGTTCTCGTTCCTCATGCTTTCGGAAATACATATCCGAGGCTTCTTCTATCGTAATGGTTTCTTCGCTCTCTAAATCCGGTACAATATCTTTCAAATCCACATAGGCAAATTGTGCCAATATTAGATTGTCAACCTCATTGAACGGAGACCCTTGGAACGTTAAATCTCCTCTCCAATCTAGATAGCTTTTTATGTTACCCATATTGATTGATCCCCCTTAAGATATTAAAAATGAAATTTCTTTTGAAGTTCTGTCAATAAATCTTTTTTACGGAAAATAAGTAGTGCCATTAGAAAAATAACACTAATTCCCATACATAACACTGATAATAATTGATGGTTCAATAGACCAAAAATCATTGGAACAATTGGCAACAACCCGCTACATCCTGCCATAAAATAATACGTCATATATTCATGTGTCTTCAGTTGTTGAATTTTCGTCATGGTCAACATAAATATCATAATTAATAGCGTAAGCCCTGGAAAGACATAGTCAAGCGACCATCCCCGCCATCCAGTAATCAAATCCCATATTATGCTTACTATAGAAATAATTAAGAGCTGCCACATAGAGTTTTTAAGCAAATTTCGCCGTTTCTGATACCCCATGGTAACTGCAAGCCACATACTAAAGATACCGCCCAGTGCGAATAGAGACCATAACCGCGTAGGTAATATCAAAATATTAAGCGTTACCGCAAATACCCCTAACACCACTGCGATAAATGAAACCCATTGAAAGAACTTCGCCTCTTCTTTAACCTTACCCTCTGTTTCTGGAAATTGATTGGTTGTCATCTCCACAGACATTCCATGCTCCTTTAAAATTTCAAAAAAGTTTCTTTGAATATTTAAGCTATCATACAATGAGGTGAAATTTAGTACTAACTTATCTTGGAAAGAACACATACACAACTCCACCTTTGGAGTACTGGTAAATACCCCAAACTGCTTAATGTAAGTTTCATATTCCTTTGGCATTGTTACTACACTCATATTAGAAAAGACTGCCGTAATATCTCTTTCTGTATACATCATTCCAGCTTGTATCGCAAGGTTTTTTACTTCCAATGGTGCAAATCTAAGAATTGGGTGATTTTCAAATCTGGTATACTCATTCATTCTTCTTGCCATACGCTCTTGCGTAAGTTCTTCTGTGAAATATTCTTTCACACATTTTAAAATACTTTCAAAAGAATCATCTTCACTTCCAAATTGAAATGCCGGATCAATCCAACCAAAAAAGTTCAGCATAGATTCTGAGGGAAAGAATTTACGTAGATTCACTGGTACCATTAGAACAACAGGTCTTCGCTGCTGTCTCAATGACATTTCCCTATGAATGGCACTTAAGTATACCCCAGTTAAATATACAGTCATTGATACCTGATATTCTCGCGCTTTTTTCAATACCTCTTGAACAGAAAGCACACCTTCTGATATCTGCAGGCTATTGAATTCAGTTTTGATTCCCCTGATTTGATGTGCCCGTTTTCTACGCTTCACTGGCTTTGGTGTACTTTCATCATAATACTTGGAAAAGCTGTCCATCTCTTGATCTCGAATGGTAATATTTTCATTAGTCAGACAGACATCTTGTAGCCCTTGGTCTTGATACTTTATATATAGATAATTTTTCACTAGTTCTTTTAAGAATTGCGTAGCCCCTGTTCCATCCGTTAACACATGAAATACTTCAAAGTTAATTCTATTTTTATAATAATTTACACGAAATAGGTACTTTAATTTATCTTGTGAAAATAGCCTACTGCATGGCGGTTTGTATTCTTCTTTTACAATTGGTTTAAATTCATTCTTCTCTAGATAAAACCAAAATACTCCTCTTCGTAAAACCGAAAGAAACATGGGATATTTTCCCAAGGTAATATCCAGTGCCTGTTGTAAAAGTTCTTGTTCCACCAGTTCGTTTAATTCACAATAAAACCGAAATACACGTGTGTCTTTTTTTGTTTCTGTTGCCGGAAATACTTTTGCCGCATTATCTAATTTTCTCCAATGCGCAGATTTCATCCTAGTTTCCATTACATATATTCCTCCCCAAGGAATCGGTTAATTAGCGCAAAGCTCTCTTGTACATGATAGTATTTAATACCAAGCGCAAAAAATCCATGCAGTGCATCTTTTATCCGATAAATTTCAACTTGATTTCCCGCCTCTCTCAAATTTGTTCCATACTTCTCCCCTTCATCACGAAGTGGATCGTATTCCGCAGTAATAATCAAAGTCCGTGGCATATGACTTAAGTCTGTTTCTAAAATCGGTGCAAGGTATGGATTCTGAAGATCCTCTTCACGGCTTGCATACAACTCCAAATAGTCTCTCATTTTCTTTGCTGTTAATAGATATCCATCCCCATTTTGTGTTACAGATTCAAATATCGAATTCTCACTATAATCATTATTGGTAGCTGGGTAGATTAATATCTGCCTTTTGGGCATAAATTCACCTCTATCCCTTGCCATTAGACAAACTGCTGCTGTTAAATTACCGCCCGCACTATCTCCAATAATTGTAATCTTATCAGGTGCAGCATTTAGTATAAATTGATCTGTATAAATTGCTTTGGCTACTGCATAGCAATCCTCAAGTCCAGTCGGAAATGGATATTCTGGTGCCAATCGATATTCTACAGACACAACAATGTGATTCGTATCCTTTGCTAATCGGGCACAAATACGCTCATAATTATCAATGCTATCTGTTACCCATCCACCTCCATGGAAATACAATAGCACTGGTAATGAATGTTCATTCTCATGTTGCCCATCTAAGGCATTTTCATGAGGAAGAAAGATTCTGGTTGGAACTTCATAATCTTCATTAAAAATTTTAAAATCAATGGTTTTGTAAAATATTTTCAGTGGATCTAATTTTTTTAAATTCGCAAAATATCTTGCTGTCTCTACTTCAATATCCCCATATGACAATGCTTTTAATACCTTTTTCATCGTTTTGTTAATCGCCATATATTCTCTCCATTTTGTGTTTTATTTTCTTTCTTATTTAATTATTCTAACACAATTTCCACCAACTTGCACTATATCATAACAAGCTAATACCTGTTTCCAATCATCTGCTGGTTCCCCATTGACCCATAATTTGTCTTGTAAGGTTAATCGCTTTAAAGATTCCCTAGAATCTGCAAGGCCAGCCATTGCTAACAAGTCGGCTGCATCATTTAGTCTGTCCTCTTCGCACTCAATTACTACATCTTTCATATCCATCATTGTTTTATCCTCCTATTTTTGAATTCATATTTTAGGATGTAACTCCTATAGTGATAAAATATTCTAGAAGTTAGGAAGCCTTCTATCTTTTATTTTACTTACAATCGGATTGCCTGCTACGCAACTTACGACTTCGTCACTCTTTCTCGGGCACTCCTTATCTACACGCAAAATATCCCCCGTCCTATAAAGGACGAGGGATTATACTCTCGTGTTACCACCTTTGTTTATAGATAGCTCACACTATCTACCTCTTCAAGTACATCTCTAAATCGAGGATACTCTAGCACTATAACGTGTGCGGGATCCGTCATACCCTACTACAGTTATTCTGGTATGAAGCTCAAAGATGAATTCATAACAAGGTATTCTTGCACCTCTCATCAACCGGTTGCTTTCTGTAAGCTCTACTTGTTACTACTACTTCTTTTCATTGCTTTTCCTAAGTTCATTTACGAATATTAAGTTATTGGTAATTATAGCCTTACTTTTTACCTTTGTCAATTGATTTATTTTAAGGTGGGGACGGGGGCAATGTGCATTGCCCCCGTCCCCACCCGTCCCTATATTATTTATTATGTAACAACTTATGCTCTTTTCCTTTTAAGAATGTATCATATAGCGTTGTAATAATTGGATTTTCATTTGATAGCTTAATCTGTGCTAAATTATCTATCCTATACAATCCATCCATTCTTGCCTTTTTCGTACGTGGGCCCACTGGAACTGGTTGTCCCCCACCTGTTATACATCCACGTTTACATGCCATGACTTCTACAAAATCATAATATACTTCTTTTGACTTTATCTTATCCAATATTTCTGCTGCACACGCCAACCCATTTACAATTGCAATTTTTACTTCCCTTTCTCCTAATCTAATATTAGCCTCTTTCACACCATCTACCCCTCGTACTCCAGTAAAGCTAATATCTTGAAGATCTTCCACGTGATTACTGTTTACTAAGCGTCTTAACACAGCTTCAGTTACACCTCCAGTTACACCAAAGATTGCCCCTGCCCCTGAACTAATCCCAAATGGCATATCCATAGCCTCTGGTTCTAGTAGCCTTAAATCTATTCCAGCCTCTTGTATCATTCTGGTTACTTCCGTTGTAGTAAGAACATAATCCACATCTTGTTCTCCATCTGTTACGTGCTCTGGTCTTAATATCTCTGCTTTTTTTGCGGTACAAGGCATAATAGATACCACCACAGTTTTTCTTGTGTCCTCCGTGTTTTCTCGCGCCTGTTCTTTTAGAACTGCACCAAACATTTGCTGTGGGGATCGGCAAGAAGAAATATGCTTTGTTAACTCTGGATATTTTGTTTCACAAAATTTCACCCAACCAGGGCAACATGAAGTAAATAATGGAAGATTCTCTCCTGTTTGTAAGCGCTCCAAGAATTCTTTGGATTCTTCCATCACCGTTAAATCTGCTCCAAAATTTGTGTCATAGACTTCATCAAACCCCATCCGTCTTAGCGCTGCAACAAGACGTCCAATCTCATTTGCACCTTTTGGTATTCCAAATTTATCTCCAATCGCCACTCGAACCGCTGGCGCGATTTCTACAACTACACGTGTATTGGGATCTGCAATATGTTCCCAAACCGGTCGTACATTAGATTTAATAGTAATGGCACCCGTTGGACACACTGCACGACACTGTCCACATCCGACGCAATCTGTTTCAGCCATAGTCCTGTTGAATGCAGGCATGACTTGCATATTAGAACCTCGAAATGCAAAATCCAAAATACCAATTCCCTGAATTTCATCACATGTACGTACACAGTCCCCACATAAAATGCATTTGTTCGGATCTCGCACAATACAATCCGAGCTCTCATCAATTGGTAACTGTGGTTTATTGTTGTCAAAACGTACATAACTAATTCCCAACTGCTTTGCCAATGTCTGTAATGTACACACACCATTTTTCTTACAGGTAGTACAGTCCCTGCAATGTGATGAAAGTAACAATTCTAAAATCATTTTGCGATGATGTTGAAGCCTTGGTGTATTTGTATAGATAACCATTCCATCCTTAGGTGTTTCAGAGCAAGAGGCAAATACGCGACCTCGATTATCTTCGACTACACACATACGACATGCCCCATACGTTGATAGTTCTGAATGATAACAGAAGGTTGGAAGGTCTATTCCTGATTTTCGTATTACAGAAAGTACATTTTTTTCTTCTTCAAAGGCCACTCTTCTATTATTGATTGTCATATATCCCATGGTATTTATCCTCCTATGCTTCTACATGGATTGCGCCAAATGCACATGCACTTTCACATGCTCCACATTTAATACACTTACTATTGTCAATCACAAATGCTTCTTTTATCTTGCCGCTGATTGCTCCCACTGGACAATTCCTTGCACATTTCGAACAACCTTTACAACGTTCTTTGCTAATGATAAATTTACGCAGCGCCTGACATGTATGAGACGCACATTTCTTTTCCACAATATGTTCTATATATTCATCTCTAAATAACTTCATCGTACTTGCTACAGGTAATGCTGCACTCTTTCCAAGTCCGCATAACGCTGTCTCTGAAATGGTATTAGCAAGTTCTTCTAATATATCCAGATCCTCCATGACACCTTTCCCTGCAACAATTCGTTCTAAAATTTCTAGCATACGCTTTGTTCCTTCTCGGCAAGGTACACACTTTCCGCAACTTTCATTTTGTGTAAAATTCATGAAAAATCTTGCAACTTCTACCATACATGTATGATGATCCATAACGACCAAACCGCCAGATCCTATCATAGCACCCATCTTTTTTAAGGAGTCAAAGTCCAAATGAATATCCAAGTGTTGTGTAATTAAACATCCACCAGACGGACCTCCGATTTGAACTGCTTTAAATTCTCCATCCCCTTTGATACCACCACCAATATCAAATATTACTTCTCGTAGCGTAGTCCCCATAGGTACTTCAATTAATCCCGTATTTTTTACACTTCCTGTTAATGCAAATGCTTTTGTCCCCGGACTTTTCTCTGGTCCAATTCCTTTGAACCAAGTCGCCCCATTGAGTATAATCATTGGAACGTTTGCAAATGTCTCAACATTATTTAGTACCGTTGGTTTTGCAAATAACCCTTGCTCCACAGTCCTTGGTGGTTTTACTCGTGGCATTCCTCGATTACCCTCTATAGATGCTGTCAGTGCACTACCTTCCCCACAGACAAAGGCTCCTGCTCCTCGATTAATATGAAGTCGAAAGGAGAATTCAGACCCTAAAATATGATCTCCCAACAGCCCATACTCTTCTGCTTGCTGAATTGCAACTTTCAAACGATGAATTGCCAGTGGATACTCTGCTCGTACATAAATGTAGCCCTCTTTGGCACCCACTGCATATGCAGCAATCATCATCCCCTCAATCATTTTATGAGGATCCCCTTCCATAATACTGCGATCCATAAATGCTCCCGGGTCACCTTCATCCCCATTGCACACCACATAACGGATCTTCTCTTCCTGTCTAGCGACCTGAGACCACTTATATCCAGTTGTAAATCCACCGCCACCACGGCCACGTAAATTTGATTCCATTATCTCATGAATAATACCTTCTGGTTGCAACTCAAAGATGGCTTTTGCAATTGCCTCATATCCCCCTGTTGCTATATATTCTTCAATATGTTCTGCATCAATATGCCCGCAATTTTTTAATACTAAACGAGTTTGTTTTTTATAAAATGGTATGTCCTCTTGATTGGGATACTCCATTCCATCTTGTTTATAAAGTAAATGTCGAATTAACTCTCCTTGCTCAATGGTTCTATGGAAAATAGGCTCGCAATCTTCTAACCTTACCTTGGTATACAATATACCTTGTGGTTCTATCCTCATAAGTGGACCCATTTCACAAAAACCATGACATCCACTTTTCTTTATCCCCACCTGTTCCATATCATCATGTGCAATTTCTTCTCCAAATTCAACTGTTACCTGTTTATTTCTCTTTACAAGTTCGCACATTTTCTCATAGATTTCACCAGAACCTCCTGCTAAGCACCCAGTTCCAGCACAGATGAGAATGCGACATTTACTATGCTTCATTACTTGTTGAGACGTGCGACGTACTTCTGTCAATTCTTCCCTATTACATATTTTCTTCATTATTCGGCACCTCTCAATTCTCGAATTAATTCTGTTGCTGCATCAGGAGTCATTGCCGGATACACTTTATCATTTACCGTAAGGACTGGTGCTAATCCACATGCCCCTAGGCAAGAGACTGTTTCTAATGTAAAAAGCATATCATCGGTCGTAACCTTCTTTTTGGATAATCCAAGTTCTTCATATAATCGTTCTAAAATTGGAATGGACTTTCGTACATGACATGCTGTTCCATCACAAACTTTAATGATATATTTTCCCTTTGGCTCAAAAGAAAAATTTTCATAGAATGTTGCAACACTATATGCTTTGGCTTCGTTAATACCTAACTTTTTCGCTACGAAACTAAGTAGTTCTGGTGGTAAGTATCTATATTCTGTTTGAATATCTTGAATAATGGGAATGAGAGATGCCTGATCGGCTCCGTGAGATGCTATAATTTCTTCTGCCCTATCATAATATGCCCGGTCTAACATATGCGTACCTCCTCGCGCTCAACATAAATTAGTTAAATTTTTATCAATCTTTGTTGTCATTATACATAAAGCAGAATCCTAAATCAATACTCATTGATATTTTTTTGTCAATTTGTTGGTTATATACAATTTTTCTTTTTCTTTTTAGTAGTTCTGCCTATTCAAAATATCTTAAAAAGGCACGTATTAGTTTAAACTAATACGTGCCTTTTCACTATACTTCAACACAATTCTATTCTCTATTCAAACAATGGAGTTGACAAATAACGTTCTCCAGTATCTGGTAAAATTGCAACAATTGTTTTTCCCTCATACCTCTCTTTTTTAGCCAATTGGATCGCCGCATGCAATGCAGCACCAGAACTTATCCCCACAAGAACTCCTTCTCTGTGCGCCAGTAACATTGCTGCCTCGTACGCCTCTTGATTTTCTACCTTTATAATCTCATCGTATATTTGAGTATCCAATACACCTGGTATAAATCCTGCACCAATCCCCATCAAACCGTGAGGTCCAGGTTGACCACCAGAAAGCACTGGAGAGCCAACTGGTTCAACTGCAATTACCTCAATATTTGGATTTTGTTCTTTCAGATACCTACCATTTCCAGTTATGGTACCACCAGTCCCTACCCCCGCTACTAAAACATCTACATTTCCCATTGTATCTTCCCAAATTTCAGGTCCTGTTGTGCGATAATGGGCATCTGCATTGGCTATATTTTCAAATTGCCCCAAAACCATAGAATTCTCGATTGATTTTGAAAGTTCTTCTGCCTTTGCGATGGCACCCTTCATCCCTAACTTTCCTTCCGTCAAGACAATATCTGCGCCATAACCTTTCAATAGTTTCCTTCGTTCTATGCTCATAGTCTCTGGCATTGTAAAGATTGCTTTATATCCTCGTGCGGCTGCAATGCTCGCGATTCCTATCCCTGTGTTTCCACTAGTCGGCTCAATAATCGTAGCACCTTGTTGTATTCTTCCTTCCTGCTCCGCAGCATTAATCATGAATAACGCAGCCCTATCTTTTATACTTCCAGCCGGATTAAAATATTCTAATTTGACTAGCACAGTACCTTTTAATTCTTCCTGTTGTTCAATATTCTGAATCTCAAGTAATGGGGTTCTTCCCACTAATTCTGTAATACTACGATATACTTTACTCATACTATAACCTCCTAAAATTAAATTTTTTTGAATGCCTGTTCTAAATCGTAAATAATATCATCGATGTGTTCGATTCCGATCGATAAACGAATGGTATTTGGCTTAATTCCAGAAATTCTTAGCTCCTCTTCATTCATTTGCGAGTGAGTTGTACTTGCCGGATGTATCACTAACGACTTTACATCTGCAACATTTGCAAGTAGTGAAAAAATCTGAAGGTGATCAATAAATGCTTTTGCTTCCTTCGCCCCTCCCTTTATCTCAAAAGTAAATATGGATGCTCCTCCTCTTTTGAAGTATTTCTCATATAACTTATGATATGGACTTTGAGAGACGGCTGGATGGTTGATCTTTTTAACCTTTTCATGCTTTTCTAAATATTCTACAACTTTTAACGTATTTTGTATATGACGTTCCACCCTTAATGATAACGTCTCTAACCCTTGTAAAAATAAAAAAGCGTGTAACGGTGCAACGGTGGCACCTGTATCTCTTAATATGACTGCTCGAATTCTTGTGACAAATGCAGCCGCTCCAACCGCTTGCACAAAACTTACACCGTGATAGTTCGGATCTGGTTCTACCAAATGTGGATATCTTCCTGAGTCTATCCAATCAAACTTACCACTGTCTATGATGACTCCACCTAATGCAGTTCCATGTCCACCAATAAATTTTGTTGCCGAATGTACCACAATATCAGCCCCATATTCAATAGGTTTCAATAAATATGGTGTTGCAAATGTACTATCAACAACCAATACAATCTTATGTCGATGAGCAATTTGTGCAATTTTTTCTATATCTACCAAGTTAGCGTTAGGATTGCCAATAGATTCTATAAAGATTGCCTTTGTATTTTCTCTAATCGCCTGCTCTACACTCCCCTCTATGTCTGGATCTACAAATGTTGTGGTAATTCCTTGTGTTGGCAATGTATGCGCCAGAAGATTGTAACTTCCTCCGTAAATATACCTAGAAGCTATCACATGATCGCCTGCCTTCGCTAAATTTTGAAATGTATACGTTATTGCAGCAGCTCCGGATGCCACAGCCAATGCAGCCACCCCTCCTTCTAATGCGGCAATTCTTTGCTCAAATACGTCTTGTGTAGTATTCGTAAGTCTACCATATATATTACCTGCTTCTGCAAGACTAAATCTATCAGACGCCTGTTGACAGTCTCGGAACACATACGATGTCGTCTGATAGATTGGGACAGCCCTTGCACCAGTTGCACAATCTGGCTCTTCTTGGCCCACATGAAGTTGTAATGTTTCAAATTGTAACGTTCTTGATTCACTCATATGCGATTCCTCTTCTCTTTCTAATCAACTTTTTAGTTTGCTTATAATACTTATCGTTTTTGTAGGAATTAAGGGTAAAAATAGGTAATTTTTTAAATTATATAAAATACATAATATCTTCTATATTGCGTAAATGATTATACTCTGCTACTAATTGCTGTAATGTTGTGCCTTCTAAAAATTGATTCACCTCTTTGTCAATGCGATCCCAAACTAGCTTTTGTATTGCCATTTTTATATAATCTCCAGAATCCTTACTTTCATCGTCTGTTATTGTAAAAACTCCTTCTAAGACCTCCAAAATCTCTTTGACTGTAATGCTCTCTGCACCCCTACTAAGAAAATATCCACCATTTGCACCCTTTACACTTTTTACGATATTTGCCTTTCGTAAGCTTCCAAAGACTTGTTCTAAATAATTCAAAGAAATATTTTGGCGATTTGCAATGTGAATCAGCGGAATTGGTTCTCCCTCTGTTTGAGCTGCTAAATCTACTAAAGCTCTTAGACCATATCTTCCTTTTGTTGATATTTTCATTTCTCCACCTTATTTCCTACTATAATGATATGTTTTATAATGTATGTTATACTCCTAATCTTTTATCCTGTCAAGTACTTTTAAGTTATATTTTATTTACCTCTGCCACAATATCAGCAATCCTAACCTCTTGCGTAATTTCTAATATTTGATTCCATATCTGTTCCCAGGTTCCCCTTGTAGGACAAGCATCACATTTTATACCACAATTTGTCTCTTTTATAAGACATTCTACTGGTGCTAAGTTCCCCTCTACTGACTGCAAAACATCTCTCACAGTGATTTCACTTGAGTCTTTTAGTAAATGATATCCTCCATAAGCACCTCTTACGCTTTCTACAATCCCGCCTTGTTTTAATGCTTTCATAATCCGTTCTAAGTACTTTTCTGACAATCCTCTTCTTTTTGCGATATTCCTTAAACTCTCTAATTCTCCATCACATGTATGGATTGCTAGATCTGTTACTATCTCTAATGCATAAATTCCTTTTGTTGAAATCCTCATATACATTCCTTTTCCGACTAACTTATTTTCTATTTTTATATATGTTTTCTATGGGTTAACTCTTATGTTACTTGATTTACTATAAGATTACAACATATACTTTGGATATATTTCCCGCTTTTTTTGTACAATATTGTGAATTTGTGCTGAACACGATTGACATTTATGGTAAAATGTGCTATTCTTACGAAGTATTATTGATAGAGATAATACATTACTTTATTATTATTTATTTTTTATGGAGGTAACAACATGAGCAAAGGTACAGTAAAATGGTTTAACAACCAAAAAGGTTATGGATTCATTTCTGACGAGTCTGGAAACGATGTTTTCGTACACTATTCAGGATTAGCAATGGAAGGATTCAAATCTTTAGAAGAAGGCCAAGAAGTGGAATTTGACGTAACTGAAGGAGCTAAAGGCCCTCAAGCAATTAATGTAGTAAAACTTTAATCAGAATTTTAGATGTACCTTTTATTTATATAAACTCGATTTAATAATTAAAAGCTATACTCAAAAGAACATGATTAAAAAAAGAAGCTGTTAAGACAGCTTCTTTTTTTTATAATGGAACAACTCGCCATAAAAATGTAATATTAACCCAAAGATAAACATAAGCGGCTAAGAATTAACTTTTTCTAGAAAACACTTAACAAAAAATGACCTTTTTAAAATATGCTTTTAAAAAGGGGACACTATATTACATATATCATTGTTTATTTTAGAAAGGAGTTTTTATGAAAACAAAAAAAATAGGACTTGTACCAAAATTAATTATTGGTATCATACTGGGTATCTTCATCGGAAGTTTTGCCCCAGAAATTATTGTTCAACTCTTAGTAACATTAAGTAGTATATTTTCAGTCTTTTTGAAATTTGTTATTCCATTTATTATTATTGGTTTTGTAGCTGCCGGTATTGCAGATTTGGCTAGCGGTGCGGGTAAATTATTGGGAATAACCGTAGGAATTGCTTATGGCTCAACAATCATTGCTGGTTTCCTTGCATATATTGTTGCCTCTAACGTTTTTCCTTATTTTATGGATGCTTCCCAAGTTTCAAAAATCGGAGATCCTGAGGCCGGTATGTTATCACCGATTTTCACAATTCCTTTGGCACCAATGGTCGAAGTTACTGCCGCAATTGTATTTGCATTTATACTCGGACTAGGTATCTCTGCATTAAGGACTCGAAATATAGGAAGTTCCTTATATGGAGTGGTTCAAGACTTTCAACAAATTGTTACGCTTACATTATCTACGATTATTATTCCTTTGTTACCGCTGTATATTGCTGGCACATTTGCTAATATCACTTATGCAGGGCAAGTTTGGAATATTATAAATGTATTTTGGAAAGTATTCTTAATCGTAATTCCTCTCCATTTAATTTATATTACATTACAGTTTTTAGTTGCAGGCGCTATTAATAAGAAAAATCCTTTTACTATGTTGAAAAATCAACTTCCAGGATACTTAACTGCTATTGGTACACAATCATCCGCTGCCACCATACCAGTTAATGTACAGTGTGCAGAAAAGAATGGAACTAGTAAAGAAATTCGAGAATTTACAATTCCTTTGTGTGCTACCATTCATCTATCAGGAAGTATTATTTCTGTTACTTCATTTGGTGTAGCTGTATTAATGATGAATGGAATGGATTATGGGATAACAAAGATGTTTCCATTTATACTAATGCTTGGTGTTGCAATGGTTGCCGCTCCTGGTGCCCCTGGCGGAGCAATTATGAGTGCTCTTCCATTTTTACCAATGATAGGAATTCCTAGCGATGGTGGTCTTGCAAGCCTAATGATTGCCTTATATTTAACGCAAGATAGTTTTGGAACTGCCGCTAATGTCTCCGGTGACAATGCCATTGCAGCAATTATAGATTATTTGAATGACACCTTTATAAAAAAGAAAGAACATAACGTGTAGCCTACAAAGAGGACATAACCACTTTGAGTTAGCATAGACTTTTACCTACGCTAACTCAAAAGGCCCTCTTCCCTATGATTAACAATTGGCTCGATAAGCTTCATCTTCACTCCACACATCAAAACCACCGTCTCTTAGCAATTCTATTGCCTTTTCTGGTGATTCCGTTTTCAAGACTGCAGATGCATCTTTTCCATTAGCAAATGCATACATATATTCCACATTCACATTTCCATTTACTACCAAATTCATTGCTTCACACAATGACCCTGTAGCATGTGGCACGCGAAGGGCTACTACTTCTGTTAGCATAGCCGTAATCCCTGCTTTTTTCAAAACACTTTTCCCTTCTTCTGGATTAGATACAATCATACGAAGCATTCCATAGTCTGCAGTATCCGCAAGACTCAATGCAACAATGTTAATATGATGATTGGCTAAGGTACAGAGTACCTCATTTAATCGCCCTTCTCTATTTTCTAAAAATACAGATAGTTGTTTTATTGTCATATGAATTCCTCCTTGCTTGATATATATAATTATAGATTTCTATTATCAATCACACGTTTTGCTTTTCCTTCACTACGCTCAATGGTCTTTGGCTCCACTAATTTTACCGTCACTCCTACTCCAAGCGCTTGCTTTAATGTGGCAGCAATTTTATTTTTTAATCTATCCAAAGCTTTAATTTCGTCTGAGAAAAACCTTTCATCCACTTCTACCATTACTGTAAGTGTGTCCATATTATTCTCTCTATCTACGATTAATAAGTAATGTGGAGACACTCCATCACCCATACTTAGTAATGCTGTTTCAACTTGCGTTGGGAATACATTCACACCACGTATAACCTTCATGTCATCTGTACGTCCTTTGAACTTGGAAATTCTAGGAAGGGTTCTTCCACATTCACAAACGCTATAATCAATACTCGTCAAATCCTTAGTTCGATAGCGAAGTAATGGCATAGCCTCTTTATCCAATGTAGTAAATACTAATTCTCCTACCTCTCCTTCTGCACATGCTTTGTTGGTATTAGGGTCTAGTATTTCTGGCAAGAAATGATCGTGATGTATATGTAATCCTTTATGGTGTATACAATCCATAGCTACACCTGGACCCAATATTTCACACAAACCATAGATATCAAAACAATTTATTTTCAAAATATCTTCTATCTGCTTTCTCATTTCTTCTGTCCATGGTTCTGCTCCGTGAATACCCACTTTTAGTTTCATCTGATCTACTAAACCTGCCTCTTTGATAGACTCAGCCAGATACAGTGCGTAAGATGGTGTACAAGCAATTGCCGTAGCTCCAAAATCTTCCATACACATCATTTGCCGTTTCGTGTTTCCAGCTGACATTGGAATGGTCATTGCACCTAACTCTCTCGCTCCAAAGTCTATTCCTAATCCTCCGGTAAACAAACCATATCCGTAGCAGACATGAATACAATCGTCTGCAGTCAATCCGGCCATAGTAAGACACCTTGCCACACATTCCCCCCATAGCTTTGTATCATTTTGAGTATAAGAAGCAAGTGTAAGCTTACCAGTTGTACCAGATGACCCCTGTACTCTAGCAATTTCATTCTTTGGAACAGCTAGTAATCCAAATGGATAGTTGGCCCTTAAGTCTTCTTTCGTAGTAAATGGTAATTTGCTTATGTCTTCTATGTCTTTAATATCACCAGGTTCTATCCCCAATGCTCTCATTTTACCATTGTAGAATTCTACGTTATGATATATTCTGTCAACTAATCTTACAAGCTTTTCACCTTGCAATGTCATCATTTCGTCACGACTCATACATTCTACTTGTGGGTCTCTAATGCTCTTTTGTCTCTCCATCCTACTTCTTTCCTCTCCTAATAAATTAAGCTATAATTCTATTTCCGTTACCATTTTTACATTTGCTTTTTCTAATATCTCTTCTGCTTTCTTAAAATCATCTGTATTAAATACCATAACCGGTGCAGCATGTTCTCTAATTACAAATGAATAGATATAATTAATATTTATACCACCCTCCGCTAATATTGATAACATACTATTTAAATTTCCTTTTTTATCCACTAATTCAACGCCTATTACTTCGTGAATTCTAACAACAAATCCTTTACTTGTAAGAAATTCTTTTGCTTCTTCTGGCTTATCAACTACCATTCTTAGAATCCCAAATTCCGGAGTATCAAAGGACGCTACAGCACGAATATTTACATGTGCTTCTGTCAAAACCCTAGTAACATTCATAAGGCTCCCCGGCTGATTCTCAACGAATACAGAAATTTGTCTAATCATAACTATTCCTCCTGCAAATTGGTGACATATTCATGTCTATTATCTAACAAACTAACCTCATAGCTATAAACAATATCCTATATCAAATGCTTTTTTATTAATTTCTATTGTCTTAGATGGGACTGTATGTTCAATCACACGGTACCATTGTTCTTTTGTGAACTCCATATGCCTTGCTGCAATCCCTAGGATAATCATATTAAACACTCTTGAATTCCCTAGTTTTTTTGCTTCTTCCGTTGCATTTACCTTGTACACTTTATGCTCTTTTTCTAACTCTTCTAAAATATGCTCTGGATATTCTGCCGCTCCAATGACTACCGGCATTGGGTCGATTCTCCAATCATTTGCAATTAGCACCCCATCCGGTTTTAAATAATGACAATAACGAAGGGCTTCTAACCGTTCAAATGCTATAATTACATCTGCTTGCCCTTCTTCTACGATAGGTTCTGCCACTTTTTCTCCATAGCGGACAAATGTAACAACACTTCCTCCCCGTTGTGCCATTCCATGGACTTCTGATAATTTCACATCATATCCTCCAGTAGTTGCGATACCTCCCAAAATTCTACTCGTGAGAAGTGTCCCTTGTCCACCTACGCCAACAATCATTATATTTCTTGTTCCCATTATCTGTCACCTACTTTCTCAATTGCATCAAACTTGCATAATGACTGACACAATCCACATCCGGTGCACATTGTATCATCGATATGAATCGTTCCATCCGCATTCTTCGTCATTGCAGGACATCCCGGTTTCATACACATTCCACATTTCTTACACTTATCGGTGTGGGAAATATAAGTAGGTTTTTTAGATTTATCTAATAAAACACATGGTGATTTGGTAATAATAACAGATACTTCTTCTCTTGCCACTTCCTCTTTAATCGCCTTTTCCAAGGTTTCAATGTCAAATGTATTGATTACATGTACATGTTTCACCCCAATTGCTTTGCAAAGTGCTGGTATATCAATTGCATAGGTAGGTTCTTCCATCAGTGTTTTTCCTGTTGCAGCATGATCTTGATGACCGGTCATCCCCGTTGTAGAATTATCTAGTATCATAACTGTTCCAGTACTTTTATTATACACCATATTGATCAAAGAATTTATGCCTGTGTGCATAAAGGTAGAATCACCAATTACAGCTACCCAGTCTTTAATATAATCCTTCCCTTTTGCTTTTTCCATTCCATGCAGGCTACTTATGCTTGCACCCATGCAAATGGTCGTATCTACCACTCCTAGTGGTGGCACTGCACCTAATGTATAACATCCTATATCTCCTGCTGCATGCATATTTAGTTTTTTCAAAACATAAAATACGCTTCTATGCGGACATCCTGGACAAAGGATCGGTGGTCTATTTGGTACCTTCGCTGGAGATTTTGTTTGTATGTCTTCTTTTAGAATTGCACTCCGAATCATATTGGCACTGTATTCACCTTGAACTGTGAAAATCTCCTTACCAACACATGGAATTCCCCAAGCTTTAATCTGCAGTTCAAATACTGGATCTAGTTCTTCTACAATGTACAACTTATCTACTTTTTTTGCAAAATCTTCGATTAACTTTCTTGGCAGTGGATTCACCATTCCCAGTTTCAAGACAGATGCTTCCGGCAAGGCTTCCTTTACATATTGGTATGGAATCCCGCTAGTAATAACACCTATTTTTGTATCATTTATCTCTACTTTATTGATCGCCAACGTATTGGCTGCCTCAGCTAATTCTTGGTTTTTTTGTTCAATGATGACATGGCGTAATTTTGCATTTCCAGGCATCATTACATTTTTTGCAATGTTTCTTTCATATGGTTTATCTTCACATGGAATCCGTTCAGCTAATTCTACAAATCCTTGTGAATGCGCTAATCTAGTTGTTGTTCTTAGGATAACCGGGCGATCATATTGCTCACTAATTTCATAAGCTACTTTCATAAATTCTTTTGCTTCTGCACTATCAGCTGGTTCTATGACCGGTACCTGCGCTGCTCTTGCCACCATCCTTGTATCTTGTTCATTTTGAGAGCTATATAATCCGGGATCATCTGCAACGACTAGTACCAACCCGCCATTTACTCCCATATAGGACACTGTATAAAGTGGATCTGACGCTACATTAAGCCCTACATGTTTCATACAAGCTAATGATCGAACACCTGATATACTAGCACCTATAGCAACCTCTGTTGCAACTTTCTCATTTGGTGACCATTCTGCATAAATAGAATCTTTATATGCTACGATATTCTCACTGATCTCTGTACTTGGTGTTCCAGGATATGCAGCCGACACCTTTACACCTGCTTCATATGCTCCCCTAGCAATTGCTTCATTTCCAAGCATAATAACTTTTTCTGACATTTTACAAACCATCCTTTCTCAAATCTGTAACCCTTCTTGCCTTACCTTCAAATCGCTGTAAAGAATGAGGTGCAACAAGTTTAATATTAGCAGCTAAGCCTAATTGTGATTTCAAACCAGATTTTATCCGTTTTTCTAACTCACTTAACTTTCCATAACTATCTAGTAACCTATCATCAATTAATTCCACTGAAATTGTCATAACATCTAATCTTTGTTTGCGTTCCACTAAAATTTCATAATGCGGACCAATTTCTTCTATTTTAAGCAGAACTTCTTCAATCTGAGTTGGGAAAACATTTACTCCACGTATCACAAGCATATCATCTGAACGACCAGATAAATTTTCCATACGAACCGTTGTCCGTCCGCATTTACATGGCTCATAAAATAGTCTTGTTAAGTCTTTGGTTCTATAACGAATCATCGGTAATGCCTCTTTACTTAAGCAAGTAATAACTAATTCACCCAACTCTCCTGGTGCAAGCGCTTCACCTGTATCTGGATTAATAACTTCTGGGATAAAGTAATCTTCGTTTACATGCATTCCACACAGTTGCTCACACTCTCCTGCTACACCTGGTCCAGATAATTCACTCATGCCATAATTTTGTGTACACAAAAAGTCTGGTCCCCAAATCCTATGCATTTCATCCCGCATTGGTTCTGTCATCCCTTCACCACCGAATAGTCCAATTCGCAATTTTAAGTCTGTTGTAGGATCTAATCCCATTGCACGAATCTCTTCTCCTAAATGTAACGCATAGGAAGGTGTTGCAACTAATATAGTAGGTTCCATATCTATCAAATACATAATCTGTTTTCTAGTATTTCCAGAAGACATTGGCATGACTGCTACGCCTAGATTCTCTAATCCCATATGTAATCCTAATGCACCAGTAAACATACCATATCCAAATGAAATCTGTGCTACATCTTCTGGCATTGCCCCACCCATACATGCAATTCTAGTCACATTATTTGTCCACAATTCCATGTCTTTTTTAGTGTATCCTACTATGGTAGGCTTTCCAGTGGTTCCTGAACTTGCATGTACACGAACCAGTTCCTTTTTATCAGTTGCAAACAGTCCCATAGGATAATTCTCTCGAAAGTCCGATTTATTCGTAAAAGGTAGTTTCTGTAAATCTTTTAACGTCTGAATATCTTCCGGTTTAATACCGGCTGCATCCATTTTCTCACGATAAGGAGCGACCTTTTCATAAATATATGTAACCGTTTCCTTCAATCGTTGTAGCTGAATCTTTTCAATCTCAGCTCTTGGCAGGGTCTCTTCTTTTGCCCAAATCATTACCAATTCCTCCTTCGATATAAACTTATCTTCTGCTATTATAGCACAATACTTTCGCGGATTAAAGCATTAATTCACGAAAAATAATGATTATTTTATATCAACGCAAAAGAAGAAAAGAATAACCACTTGTTCCAACTAGAACAAGTGGTTACGTACTTCTAAAAAAATATAGCTTAAAAATCAAATAGGGATAATTGATTGCTTTCTGGTAGTTCTCCAAATAATCCTAGATTCCCCATTAAATCAATAACAGTTTTGCTAACTTTGGTCCGTTGTCTAAAGTCATCTCTTGATAAATATGTTCCGCCAGAAGCTGCAATCTCTACTGCTTCTGCTGCTTTGTCTCCCATTCCTTCTATACTACTAAGAGGTGGCATTAATTTACCGTCAATAATCTGGAACTTAGATGCCTTTGCACGATAGATATCCAACGGCATAAATTCAAATCCTCTTGCATACATTTCTTGGACTAATCTCATGTCTTTTAATGTGTCTTGTTCCTTATTACTAAGTTCATCTGACCGCCTTTTATAATCTTTCAAATAATATTCTAATTTTTCCTTTCCCTGACACATGATTTCATAGGAAAAAGCGGAAGCACGGATACTAAAATATGCCGCATAATAAGCAAGTGGATAATAAACTTTACAATATGCAATTCGATAGGCCATCATTACATATGCCGCGGCATGAGCCTTGGGGAACATATATTTAATCTGCTTACATGACCAGATATACCAATCCGGTACTCCTGCTTCTGTCATTAATGTTTCCCACTCTGGTCTTAACCCCTTCCCCTTTCGAACACTTTCCATTATGGTAAATGACTGCTCACTATCCATGCCCGTATTAATCAAATATGTCATAATGTCATCCCTAGTACATATGGCAGTAGAAATAGTGGCTTTTCCCTCTTGAATTAATGTTTGTGCATTATTCAACCATACATCTGTACCATGGGACAAGCCTGAAATACGTATCAAGTCCGATAGGGTCTTTGGTCTTGTATCTACAACCATCTGAATAACAAAGTCTGTCCCAAATTCTGGGATCCCCAGACATCCAACTGGTGTCCCTCCAATATCTTCTGGCTTTATACCAAGTGCATTGGTATTCTCAAATAACGACATTACTTTTTTATCATCCAATTTGATTTCTGTGGCTATAAACGGCTCTCCGTTCAACTCTGTAATCAGTTCTTCTAGCATCTTAATAATGGTTGGATCATCGTGCCCAAGAATATCCAATTTCAAAAGGTTATGGTCAATGGAGTGATAATCAAAATGTGTTGTAACAATATCCGTTGTCATGTCATTCGCTGGATGTTGTACTGGCGTAAATGTATTAATATCTTCTCCCAATGGCAATACGATAATCCCTCCTGGATGCTGCCCCGTACTTCTTCTAATTCCAGTACATCCAAGTACAATCCGATTAATCTCACATATCCTTTTTCTAGAGCCACGCTCTTCGTAGTAATTTTTCACATAACCATATGCCGTTTTATCTGCTAGCGTTCCGATTGTTCCAGCACGATACGTTTGTCCATCTCCAAAGATAATTTCAGTATATTTATGCGCATTACTCTGATAATCTCCCGAGAAATTGAGGTCAATATCTGGTTCTTTATTCCCTTTAAATCCAAGAAATGTCTCAAAGGGAATGTCGAATCCATCTTTTACGAGTGGTTCGCCGCACTTTGGGCATACTTTATCTGGCATATCCCAACCACATCCTCCAGCGTATGCGCGTACTTCGTCAGAATCAAAATCATAATAATGACAGTGTGGACAATAGTAATGTGGACTTAAAGGATTTACCTCTGTAATTCCTGACATAGTTGCAACAAAGGATGAACCTACCGATCCTCTGGAACCAACTAGATAACCATCTTCGTTTGACTTCCATACTAGCTTCTGGGCAATAATATACATAACCGCATATCCATTTGATATGATAGAGTTTAGTTCTCGTTCTAATCTTTCCACTACGATTTGTGGAAGTTCTTCCCCATACATTGCATGAGCCTTATGATAACAGATGTCCCTTAGATTCTGGTCAGAATCCTCAATCACTGGTGGACATTTATCAGGTCGCACTGGTGAAATACGATCTACCATATCTGCAATAATATTTGTATTTTTTATCACAACTTCATATGCCTTTTCTGAACCGAGATAAGAAAATTCTTCCATCATTTCTTCTGTGGTGCGCAGATATAATGGAGCCTGATCATCTGCATCCGAAAACCCTTTTCCAGTCATAATAATACGACGGTATACTTCGTCTTCAGGATCTAAAAAGTGCACATCACAGGTTCCAACCACTGGTTTATTAAAACGTTCTCCCAAGTGGATAATCTGTCGATTAATTTCTTTTAAATCCTCCTGTGTTTGTATAGTACTATACCGGTTACTTGCTAACATAAACTGGTTATTTCCCAAGGGTTGAATCTCTAAATAGTCATAGAATTCTACTAATCTTGCAACATGTTCCTCTGACTTACTATTTAATATTGCTTGATATAACTCGCCAGCCTCACAAGCGCTTCCAACAATTAACCCTTCTCTATATTTATGGAGTTCACTCTTAGGAATTCGAGGTCTTCTTCCATAATATATCAAATGTGACATTGAAATCAAACGATATAAATTTACACGTCCGATTTCATTTTTCACTAATATAATAACATGGTACGATGGTAACTTACGAATAGCGTCCGGATTCATAGTTCCAAATTGATTGATTCCTTTTAAGGTAGTGATACCCCTTTCTTTGAGCATCATAATAAATTTCACAAATATTTCAGCCGTTGCAGTGGCATCATCAATTGCTCTGTGATGATTTTCTAATGATATATGAAGTGCTTTTGCAACCACATTCAATTTGTACTTTGATAAAGTGGGCAACAATACTCTTGCAAGTGCAACCGTATCAACGGAAGTAAACTGCGGCATAATGCCTTGATAACGACAATTTTGCTCTATGAATCCCACATCAAAACTTGCATTATGTGCAACTAAAACCGCATCTTCTACAAATGCTAAAAACTGCGGTAAAATAGTCTTAATATCTGGTGCATGAATCACCATCTCGTCATTAATCCCAGTCAGTTGTTCGATTTGATATGGAATCGGAATCCCCGGATTCACAAAGGTGCTAAAGGTATCCACTTGCTTCCCATCTTTTATTTTAACTGCACCAATTTCAATTATCTTATCCTTAATTGCACTAAATCCTGTAGTCTCAATATCAAATACGACATAGGTGTCTTGTAATGTTTGCTCCCCTGCATTGACTGCAATATCTGTTAAATCATCTACTAAATAACCTTCTACTCCATAGATGATTTTAAATGGATCATCTGGATTTGCTTTTACTATATCTTCCATAACATGATTAGCAATTGGGAATCCTTGTACTACTCCATGATCGGTAATTGCAATTGCTTTGTGCCCCCATGCATGTGCTCTTTTTACAATATCCTTTACTTCTGATACTCCATCCATATCACTCATCTTTGTATGGCAATGGAGTTCCACCCTCTTTTCAGGACTAGTATCGGTACGACTAGTTGTAAAATCACTAATTCTCTTAATACCTGCAACAGACGCCATAGTAAGTTCTCCATCAAATTTATCAATGGTTGTGACACCCTTAATCTTTAGAAAAACACCTTTTTTTACCCCTGCTAGTATGTCTGGAAGCTGATCATTTCTCGTAAACATTTTCACCGTGATGGTATCTGTAAAATCTGTAATATCATACATTAAAATAGTTTTTTCATTTCGAATTTCACGCATATCCACACGAATTATTTTTCCACGTATGGTAATTTCACCCATTTCACCTACTACCTGTTCTAAAAGGATAGGATCATCCTCAAAGTCCCTGCCGTATATAAGATCTGGATCATCTGATTTTTTTATTGGCCTATAATAATCATTTTTTGAGAACGTATTTACTTTTCCCTTGTCCTCCTTCTTCACTTCCTTCTTAGTGCCTTGCTTTTCTTCTACCCCTGTATCTACAGACGTATGCCCTTCTCCTTCTTCCACATTTCTCCCACTTGCTAATCCTGGGTTCTGTTCTAAAATAGCTTCTACTTCCTGCTGTAAACGTATTTCATTGTGTTTTTTATGTCTGCTTTCCGTTTGTTCTTCGTATACAACCCTTACCTCTATAGGAACATTACATCGCTCATTAAATACCTCTCTCAACAGGGAAACAATTGATTCTTGCTTTCCTTTTGCGACTATGGTATCTGCCATTTCTAGACATAAAATGTTATTTGTTTCAAATGAACATTTTGCCTGTTTAAACATATTAGCCTCTAGAACACTTCTCCCCTGAAGTTCATAAATAATACTTTCCCGACACGCTTTCATTAGGTTTTGTGGCGAATATTGTTCAGATAATTGATATCGTTCTACTATCTCGATCTTAATTTTATTACGCCCAAACAACTGCTCTTTAATCATCTGTTCTACACTACAAATTGATTGCTTTGGAATCAGATGTGTACTTTCAATATAGATTCTGATTCGTTCTTTTAAAGAGGTAGTTGTAACCTTCGTTACTCCCACCTCTTTAAAAAGTTGTTTTATGTCATCATTCATTTTTAATGTTGGAAATACATCAAAAAATAATTTTGTCATTTTTATTACTCCACTTCTACTAGTATCTTTCTTTGTATTGTTAACTTCTTTGTCCTTTTAGTGCTCTTTCTCTTTTGGGCATGGCATTTCATCTAAAAATCTTGTTAAAGCATTTTTCCAATGAGGTAATTTAGAAAATCCATGTTCTTCTAACTTTGACTTGTCCATACGGCTATTATTTGGCCTTTTTGCCTTAGCTGCAAATGTTTTGCTTGATATTGGTGTCACACTTACTTCCTCGCCCATTCGTTGAACTATTTCACAAGCGAACTCATACCAAGAACAAAAGCCCTCATTTGTTACATTGTATATTCCATATTCATCGGTGAATATCATATCAACCATTACTTTTGCAATATCCACAGTATACGTAGGTGATCCTATTTGATCGGAAACTACATTTAATGCTTTGCAAGTTTTTGCACGCGTTAACACGGATTTGACAAAATTCCTTCCATTTATGCCAAATACCCAAGAAATTCTTACAATAAAATACTTTTCAAGAAGCCGCACCACTTCTTGCTCACCAAGATATTTGCTGAGTCCATATTGATTAATAGGATCGCACTCATCTTCTGGTTTCCAAGGCTCTGCACCCTCTCCATCAAAGACATAATCTGTGCTTACATATAATAATTTTATACCTTGCTTCTTACAGGCTAATGCTATATTATGGGTGCCATCTACATTAATTAATTGGCATTTTTCACTTTCCTCTTCTGCTTTATCTACTGCAGTATAACCTGCACAATGAATAACTGCATCAGGTTTCACTGTATCAATGATATGAACTACTTCGGAAGCATTAGTGATGTCACAATCTTTAGACCCCAAACCTACTGCTTCTATATCTCTGCGTTTTAATTCTCTCATGATATCATAACCTAATTGTCCTGTTGCTCCTGTAACCATTACTTTCATATAGGGTTCTTCTCCTTATTGGATGGATGTATATATATGTAATTCTTCATTCATTTTTATTATATATTATAGTATAACACATCTTTTTATTATATTTCCAGAAGTTCGCACAACACCAATTTATCTGTAATGGAACCTTGGTTCTCTAGTTAAAAAAACAATCCGTAAAACCTATTCTCTGGCTTTACGGATTTTGAATTTTATCCCCAATTCAATAATTCTTGTCGAAGTGTTTCTAATAATTCTTCTTCCCTTACCTTCTTAATAATCTTGCCTTTTTTTATAAGTAGCCCTTCTCCTTTTCCCCCGGCGATTCCTATATCGGCCTCTTTCGCCTCTCCAGGTCCATTCACTACACATCCCATCACTGCTACCTTGATGTCTAAAGGAATATCTTGCACCATCTCTTCTACTTGATTCGCTAATCTTATTAAATCGATCTGGGTTCTTCCACAGGTAGGACATGATACTACCTCTATACCGCCCGTTCGAAAACCCAATGATTTTAAAATTAATTTTGCGGTCTTAACTTCTTCTACTGGATGACCTGTCAGGGATACCCGAATAGTATCCCCAATCCCTTGATATAATATAATGCCAAGCCCTACTGATGATTTGACATTTCCAGACAATAAAGTACCAGCTTCCGTAATCCCTACATGAAGTGGATATGGGCATACCTTAGCAATCAGCTCATGGGCTCTGATACACATAAGAACATCGGAAGATTTGATACTGACAACTAAATTGTCATACCCCAACGACTCAATCAAACGGACTTTATCAAGAGCACTCTCCACAATACCTTCTGCTGTAACACCACCGTATTTATCAATAATATGTTTTTCCAATGAACCACTATTTACTCCAACACGTATTGGCACATGGTATTCTTTTGCCTTATCTACAACTGCCTTTACACGAGATATATCTCCAATATTACCTGGGTTAATTCTTATCTTATCTGCACCATTTTCAATGGCTGCAATTGCTAATTGGTAATCAAAATGAATATCTGCAACTAGTGGGATATGAATGCTTGATTTTATTTGCTTGATTGCATATGCTGCTTCTTTCGTAGGAACTGCACATCGTACTATCTGACATCCTGCCTTTTCAAGTAAAAGGATCTGATTTATGGTCTCTTCAATATTCTCCGTCTTTGTATTGGTCATAGACTGGATTATAATTGGTGCACCACCTCCAATCATTACATTTCCAATTTGAATCTGTTTTGTCTTCTCTCTTATCATCATATGCCGCCTCCTACACCAAGAACAAATGCCTTACTGTTTATCAAAAATCAATTGATCTCCATATTCTCTTTCTGTTAACGTCAGCTGACGTTTATCTATACTATAATCATACGTAGTCTCTAGAATTCCCAGATCTGACTCTAGTCCCTCTGCTGTTAATTCTTCATCAGAATCTTTTACCGCTTTTTCTATCTCTGCTTCATCTATTTTGAATGCAACTGTCTTCTTTTCTTTATCTAAAACATAGTTCATTCCAATCTTAACCGTACGTTCCTCAAATAATTTATCCCAAAGAACGATCATTGTGCTATTGGACTTAATTGTAATGGTCAGATTACTGTCTTGATGCTTCCAAGTACCTTCTAATGGATTATCAGTAAATAATTTTGTTATAAAAAATGTAGCAATGAGCATAATTAAAATTGTGGTGCTTAAGGTAATAATTTTCCACAATTTACTTCTCTTTTCTTCGTCATTATTTGCTATTAACATGTCAATTCTTCCTCTCATTTCTTCTATATTTTAAATTATAAGGGCTTTCGTTCTTCATGTCAACGAGTTATCTATTTGTTTCTTTATGCATCATGTTCTACATATTTTGTTGATTTTAAGCACAGTGTGACAATTCGCCACATTATTTATGCTAGGATAGTAGCAATTCGAAATAGGAGGTTTGTTATGAGCTTTTCAGAAAAATTGAAAATTCTAAGAGATTCTAAAGATATTACACAAAAAGAATTGGCAAATTATCTTGAAGTGTCTCGCGCCACTGTTGCAGGATATGAAACTAGGAATAGACAACCTGATTTTGACAAATTGATAAGATTAGCTCAATATTTTCAAGTATCTGTGGACTATCTTGTTGGGAAAGATGACCTCCAATCTACCGATTGGCAAACAGCCCAAAAGAAATTAGAAAAGGATATTGACCAGAAAATTGCATTATTATATAGTTCTCTTTCTCTTACTTCCAAACAATCGGCTCTTGAATATATTGAACTTTTAAGGTTGAAGGATAAAAGTCAAAAAATTAAATTAAATCGAAAAAAATAAATCTTAGTATTTTTAAATTGAAACACTAAGATTTATTTTTTTATGATCACTTATTTTAGTTCTTGAAATAATCCTTTTACCGTAGGATATATGTTTCTAAATTTTTGATATTTTTCTTCATATTTTGCAACTAACGATTGTTCTGGCTCTACTGTGTCAATAACATGAACAAATTGTTTCGTCGCCGCTTCTACATCAGGAAATTCTCCACATCCTACAGCCGCTAAAATTGCACCTCCTAATGCAGGCCCTTCTTCACTTGCAATGACATCCACGCTTAGATTCATAACATTAGCTATGATCATTTTCCACAAAGGACTTTTAGCACCACCGCCACATATTTTTGTACGTTTTATATCAATGCCAAGGCTCCTAGCTACTTCAAGAGAATCTCTAAGTCCAAATGCAACGCCTTCTAATACAGCTTGAGTCATATCGCTTCTAGTTGTATCCATGCTCATTCCAATAAATGTTCCTCTTGCATCAGGATTATTATGTGGTGAACGTTCTCCCATAAGATATGGCAAATAATATACGTTATTTTCACCAAGTACTTTAATTTCTTTTTGTTCTTTTACATAATCCGTGGTTTCTAAAATATTATCCATCCACCACTTGTTGCATGATGCTGCACTTAACATGCATCCCATAAGATGATAGTTTCCATCTGCATGCGCAAAAGAATGCAATGCATTATGTTCATCTACACCAAATTTCTCACTTGAAATAAAAATAGTACCCGATGTTCCTAAAGAAATATTACACATTCCATCTCCAACAGTCCCAGTTCCAACTGCTGCTGCTGCATTATCTCCTGCACCCGCAATAATTTTTACTGTAGCTGGCATACCAAGTTCTTCTGCAAGCTCTTCTTTCAAGGTACCAACTACCTCATAGCTTTCATACAATGTTGGTAATTGTTCTTGCGTCAATCCACATATTTCCATCATTTCTTTTGACCAGCATTTATTTTTTACATCCATCAAAAGCATACCCGATGCATCTGAAAAATCACTGCAAAATGTTCCAGATAATCTATAGGCCAAATAATCCTTTGGAAGCATAATCTTATTTATCCGCTTAAAATTCTCTGGCTCATTCTTTTTCATCCAAAGGATCTTTGGTGCTGTAAATCCAGCAAAAGCAATATTGGCAGTATATTTTGACAACTTATCCTTACCAATCACATCATTCAAATATTCTGTTTCTTCACCAGTTCTACCATCATTCCAAAGAATTGCAGGTCGAATTACATCATCACGCTCATCTAAAGCAACCAAACCATGCATTTGTCCGCCAAAACCAATACCAGCAATCTGGCTCTTATCGCATCCCCTCGTTAACTCTTTTATCCCCTCCATCGAGTGTAAAAACCAATCCTCCGGATGTTGTTCAGACCATCCTGGATGTGGAAAAAAAAGCGGATACTCCTTCGAAACAATATTTTCAACATTCCCCTTCTCGTTCATCAAAAGTAACTTAACAGCTGACGTACCCAGGTCAATACCAATATACAACATAATTTTTCCTCCTTCTGATTTGCAATTGGGGACGTAGCAAATCACAATTTGCTACGTCCCCAATTGCAAATTGCTATGCCCCTTTTGACTATGCAAAAGGATTTTCTGATTTATACAGCATCTCTTTTGGTCGATTAAACCCTATTTCATCTAAATCTACTCCAATATATTTAAATATTTCATACAATGTTTTACCAAAATGTCCAAATGCAACTGCACCATGATGTGGATAATTTCCTTCTATCAATACATGTCTGTAGAATCTTCCCATCTCTGGAATTGCAAACACTCCAATTGAGCCAAATGAACGCGTTGCTACTGGAAGCACTTCCCCCTGTGCAACATAAGCTCTTAATTTACAATCGGCTGTACTTTGTAATCTAAAGAATGTAATATCTCCAGGTAGAATATCTCCCTCTAGCGTCCCTTGTGTTACCTCCTCTGGAAGTGCCCTTGCCATAATCATTTGATACTTCATTTCACAAAATGATAGTTTACTTGATGATGTATTCCCACAATGAAATCCCATAAAAGTATCTTTTAACGTGTAAGGATATGCTCCCTTAATATCTGCTTCATACATATCTAGCGGCACTGTATTATTAATATCTAATAAAGTAACTGCATCTTCACTAACAACTGTTCCAATAAATTCACTTAATGCACCATAAATATCAACTTCACAAGATACAGGTATTCCTTCAGCTGTCAGTCGACTATTGACATAACAAGGTACAAACCCAAATTGCGTTTGAAAAGCTGGCCAGCATTTTCCAGCTATAGCGACATATTTTCTATATCCCTTATGTTCGTCTACCCAATCCTTTAGAGTCACCTCATATTGAGCAAGTTTTTGTAAAATCTCTGGTTTTTTATTTCCTGCCCCCAGCTCTTTTTCCATTTCTTTCACAATATCTGGGATTCGCAAATCATTTGCATGCTTATTAAATGCTTCGAATAAATCTAATTCTGAATTTTCTTCAATTTCCACTCCTAAATTGTATAATTGCTGAATTGGTGCATTACATGCCAAGAAATTTAATGGCCTTGGACCAAAGCTAATAATTTTAAGATTCTGTAATCCAACTACAGCTCGGGCAATTGGCAAAAATTCATGTATCATATCTGCACATTCTTCTGCTGTTCCAACAGGATATTCAGGAATATAGGCCTTTACATTTCTAAGTTTTAAATTATAACTAGCATTTAACATACCACAATATGCATCACCACGTCCATGAACTAGATTATCACCCTGTTCCTCTGCCGCAGCAATAAACATTTTAGGACCATCAAAATGCTTTGCCAATAGGGTTTCTGCGATCTCAGGTCCAAAGTTCCCAAGATAAATTACGAGAGCATCACATTCCGCTTTCTGAATATCTTCTAGCGCCCGAACCATGTGAATTTCACTTTCCACGATACAGATTGGACATTCATAAATATCACATGTACCATATTTTTCCTGATAAGCCTTTACTAAAGCCTCTCTTCTTGAAACAGATAAACTTTCTGGAAAGCAGTCTCTGCTCACCGCAACAATTCCTAATTTAATTTGAGGCATATTATCCATTGTACACCTATCCTTTCTTATTCCTTTTCATGATTAAAATATATTCGGGGCACAGCAATTTACAAAAGGGGCATAGTAATTTTCATTTCGGGGCGTAGCAAATCACAAATCACTACGTCCCCAATTAGTCCGCAGTATGCCCCTTTTATTTTTGCATCTTGATGCGCTATTAGCCATTTATTTTTTGCATATAACATTTTTTCATCGCCTTTTGTTCCTGGTACAAAGGTTAATTCTGTATTTGTATCTTTAGGCAAGATTACTGCACATTTGAATCCACCTTTACTTGCTGTACAAGGTGCATAATGCAACGTAGTTGCATAAATTTCAATTACTGTTCCTTTTGGTACTAGATATGCCTCTACTTTGGATGTATCATAGGTAAATTCTTGCGTAATGTCTTGCTGTCTCCCTATGAGTAATATAAGATCTGTAATTGCTATATTTATCTCTGATGAACGATGATATTCTAATGCATTTATTTTGTTATTATTACCATTGCAGTATCCTATTTGTATGGGTAGACCACCAAATACAAGGTCCTGAAGTTCTTTATATATCGAAAGTGCTTCTAATTCTTCTACAGATGGCACATATATGACATCACCCGGCAATGGTGTATGTTCCATTTCGCGTATCAATTTCGCACAATCATATCCTCTTAAAATTCTCCCATATTTTAAAAATGAGTGATCTGTAATGTTTTGAACGACCATGATAATCCTCCCTTCTATCAAAGAAATGCTACAATACAATTATAATTGTATTGTAGCATTTCTTTCTTATTATTTCGACCAAAGATTTGTCTAATCAATGGCACTTTTTTGACATTATTGGAATTTAACTTCACATGCAAAGCAGATATCATTTGCCTTCTTTCCGTATACCTGTATATTTTCTTGATCACTCCACAGAAAAATTTCTATTACATCATGCAACTTTGCTTCATGAAAATAATTAATTGCAAAGCTTAGTATTTGTTTCTGCTGGTATTCTAGCGGTAAATAGTCTACAACTATATCTGCGTATTTCCCACTATAAACATGTCCGTTACCGTCTAAATCGGAATAAACGATCTTTCTATCACCCAGTTTTTCAATATCTAGTTTCTGTACTCTTATTTTGTAACAGTCTGGACAAACAATACATTCTTTTCGCTCTCGCATAACTTTCGCATCGAAAGCACCTGGTTTCAAAATACTACGTGTATTGGGATCCACAAGACACCAATCACTTGTTGCTGAGATACAAAGTTGATGTTCCTCATTCAAAATTTCATAGTCTCTTACAAAATAAGCCCTTTTGATTCCTCTTTCCCAAGTTCTTACTACTATTTTACTATCAACTTTTAGTGCCTTTTGAACAAAAATATTCAGTCTAGAAACTAAAAATACTTGCCCCCTAGATGTTAAGACCTTATGTGTGAGTCCTCGCTCCACGTAGTCTCTACTTGCATTATCCACTAGCATGCCCAGAATCGTTGATGTTTTAGCTTCTTTTCTTTGATCGCATTCCCCAAATGAAATCTCCATTTCTTTATGAAATCCTGTTTCATCACTCCATGTCCTTAATGTATTCATTTATATTTCCTCGTTTCCTATATTCACTTGGTAACACCCCGTACTTCTTTTTAAATGCCTTTGAAAATGCCTTGCTATTAGGGAATCCATTGTTTACTGCAATATCACTAATAGAGTTACTTGTATTAGCTAGTTCTTTATATGCAAATTCTACTCTCACATTCTGTAAGTATGCTTTGTAATTTATCTTTGCATATTTTTGAAACATACGCGAAAGATATGCGGGTGAATACCCAAAAATCCCGGCCAATCCTTCCAATGACATATCCTGGGTATAATTATCTCTAATATAACCAGTGATGGTAGACAATCTATTTAACTTTTGATTTACACGCACTGCCTCTGGACTTGCCTTTTGATCTCTGTATTTTGTAACCAAAAGATAAATCAACATAAAAAATTGACTCTGTACCTTCAGCTCGTACGCTAGATTTCTTTCACTATAAATTTGATACATTTCTGCAATCAGATTCATCACTTGCTCGTCTTGTTCCCTTGGGCTATGAGTGAAAGCAATAAATTGATGCTCTGTAAAATAATGTTCAAATACCTTTAAAGGTATCTGTAGTACAATAGTAGTATTTCTGTGAGGAGACAATATGGAATGTATTTCATTAGAATTTAAAAGCACAAAATTCCCCGGCACCAAATGATACATCTTAGAATTAATATAAAACTCAATATCCCCTTTATAAACTGCAAAGATCTCAATAGAACGATGCCAATGTTTCTCTACTTGGTAATTTCCATTGTATCCCTCAAATATAAACATCCGAAAAGGTAAATCATCATTGGGAATCACTAACTCATGTTTAAATTCCATCCTTTATCTCCTTACAATTATCTGCCAATGCCTTCCCTTTCTATTCTATTTTATTTTCGAAATTATTCCAATACTTTTATTACATTTATTCTATTTCTTCAATTTGAGTTCTTAAATCTAACATCTTCTCGTCTATACGACGAATCATTTTTGAGTACTCCTTTAATTGTGCTCCAATTAATTTCCCTTCCCTTTTTCCCTTCTTATACCGAAGTTGATGGTCAAGGTCTGCCCAAAAATCCATTGCTGAAGTCCTTAATTGGACCTCCACTTTCCTCATCCTTTTACAATCCTCCGTAGGTATCTGAAGAATTAAATGTAAACTCCTATATCCCGATTTTTTAGGTTTTTTTATATAATCTTTTACTTTTATTACTTTTATATTATCACAACTATAGATAGAATCTAAAATATGGTAGATATCATCTGTAAATGAACATACCGCACGTACACCTATCAAGTCATGAATCCTAAGTAGTGCCGTATTATAATTAACCTCATATTTCTTTTTGCACAACTTCTTTTCCGTACTTTTAATAGATTTTATCCTACTACTAATTTGATGTATGATGTTACGCCCATATTTATCTGATAACTGCATATTCACATTCTGTAATCTCGTTGTAATATAATCTATGACATATTCACATTCTTGGATATACTCATTACTTTCCAACTTTGACAATTCCATTTCTGTATTACACAAATCCTTAGAACCCCTCCTTTTTATACTCTATTTTGTGTTTACACCCTCATTATTCTATAAAATAATAGCATCCTCCGTAAGAGCATGCTACCAGTGTCACGTTATTTCTTTGTAAAAGATATGTTAATTTGATTCTTATCATTATATAGTGTATGATATCCTCCATATAAGCTTCCAAAAACTGCAAGACATACAACAGTGCAAATAGATATCATAATAGCTATCTGATACAAGATTGCAGTCATTGGTAATATTCCTGATAGAATTTGTCCTGTCATCATACCTGGTAATGATACGATACCCATACCTACCATGCTATTCAGCGTTGGAACAAGTGCTGTCTCAACTGCACGATTGACAAATGGGAGTAATATTTTTTGAGGAGTAGCACCCATATTTAATAAGATTTCTATCTTCTCTTGTTGATTGCACATATTTTCATAGAACGATCGTATTCCAAGACTAATTCCTGTCATTGCATTTCCTATTATCATTCCACTAATTGGAATGATATACTGTGGATTAAATACACTTACCCTCACAATTATCTTAATAAAAAAAACAATAATCGTAATCCCCGAACTTCCTAAAGCAATTCCAACTACCCACTTAAATTTTTGATTTAACATCGGTTCACTCTGAATGATACGATGTATTGCAAACAGTATCATGCTAATTACATATACAACGGTAAATAATGGGTGTGGATTTTGAAATATATAAGTCAAAATAAATCCAGCAAGTACTAACTGTACCGTCATTCGAATACTTGATACAAGAAGTAATTTGGTTTGATTCATCTTACATCTTCTCATAATGGTCAATACAATAAGCAACAACAAGTACACCAGACTAAATTGAAAAATATTTAAGTTCACAATATCATTCATAATTACGACATCCTTCCAATGCTATAATATCATCTGCAAACTCTGCCACCAAATTAGCATCATGACTAATCACAAGTACTGTAATCTCATGTTCACTGCAATATGACTTGATGTTTTTCATTAAGACATGTGCTGTATGAGCATCAAGTGCTGACGTAGGTTCATCCATCATCAAAATCTTTGGGCAGAAAGATATCGCAATCGCTATATAAACTCTCTGACGCTCCCCGCCTGACATATTATCACATGATACATCCAAATCAAAGTTTGCTTGGCATATAGATAAGGCCATCTCCATTTTTTCCGTACTTGGAGTCTCTTTACCGCGATATTTATAAAACTCTTCAAAATTATATCGAATACTTCCTGAAAACAGATACACAAACTGGCTTATCAATAATACTTCTTTACGCAATGCTATCGTATCCATATCATTTACATCCAATCCCATATATAAAATAGTTCCTTTGCTCTGAGATAGTGTCTGATTGAATAATTTCAATAACGTACTTTTCCCACAGCCACTAGGTCCCTGAAGAAAAGTAATTTTCCCTTCAGGAACTTCTAAATCTGGATATATTAAGATATCTTTAAATGTAACTCCCTTTGTTTTTATTATACCATTTATTTCTTTTGCTCTGATCGGCTTCATCTATTCTCCTAGTTTGCGAGCAATGAACCATCCTGCCATAAATGTCACAAAACTTATCAAAATAGCTATTAATGTAAATCCAGACCAATACGTATTAAAAAGAATTGCAACTGGAGATGCAACTATTAATCCCATAATCGCATAATATGCATGGGTCTCTGCACGTTCGAAAATAAATTCAATTAGTTTCGCAATTGCAAATATCCCTACTACTACTCCTATTCCAAATGGTACCAATACTAAAGACTCTTTTACCAATGCGTGTATGTCGAACTGAATTAAGGCATTTACAAACTTATTAATAGCCTCAATGATCGTTTGATAATAACCAAGTAACATCAACATCATAGATCCACTAACTCCTGGCACTACCATAGTAGCCGCAGCAATCACCCCTACTAAGAATAATTTGATAACATTCAGAAATCCAAAAGATACATCTGCACTGTGCCCTCCTGTTTCTCCAACAAGAGCCATCCCTACAACAATGGCAAAGAAAACTAAAAACGCTAAAACTTTACCGACCGTAATCTTCTTGCCCTTAATTTTATTTCCTATAATAGGTAAACTTCCACAGATTAATCCACAAAACAAAAAATTAGTAGGAATTGGAAAATGCTTTAGCGAAAATTCAATTACACGAGCCAAACTAACAAGTGCAAGGCCTGCACCAATAAATATAGGCACTAACAATTTCATACTTTCCTTAAATTCTTTTCTCAAATGGGTAATTGCATGAATCAATCTATCATAAAGTCCCATTGCCACCATCATAGTTCCACCACTTACACCTGGAATAATGTTTGCAATCCCTACCACAATCCCTTGTAACATTAATTTTAACATATACTACCTCTCATACTCTATTTATTCATATATTCTTTTAAACACATCAGTAACTCTTCCATCTCTTCTTTCGTTCCAATCGTAATTCTAAGATACTGCTCAATACGCTTATTTCCCCAGAATCTAACATAAATATCCTTACTTTTTAATACTTCAAATAATTCTCTCGCATCATATTCTGGATGCGTTGCAAAAATAAAATTTGCTTTTGCATCCGGAAAATTAAATCCCAACTTTCTTAATTCCCCTTTTACCCACTCTCTTGTCTCTATTATCTTAGCAACTGTTTGGCTAAAATATACTTGATCCTTAACTGCTTCTACCCCATAGATAAGTGAAGTTTGATTCATTGTATAGGAATTAAAAGAGTATTTTGCATCATTCAAATATCGAATCAATAACGGATTTCCGATTGCATATCCAATACGCATTCCCGCCATTGATCTAGCCTTCGAAAATGTTTGTACAACAAGCAAATTATTATATTTATCAATTAACTCTAGTGCAGAATGACCTGCAAAATCAATATAAGCTTCATCCACAATTACAATAACATCTGGATTATGTTTTATAATATCTTCTACAAACTCTAATGTTTCATAAATTGCAGTAGGGGCATTTGGATTTGGAAATATAATTCCCCCATTATCTTTATAATAATCTTCTTTTACCATATGAAATTCATCATCTAGTGCCTGACACTCATATGGAATTCTATACAACTCTGCCCATACCTTATAAAAAGAATATGTAACATCCGGAAACAGTATTGGTTCTTGAGAATTGAAAAAGGTCAAAAAGCACATGGCTAATACATCGTCTGACCCAACACCTACAAACACCTGATCTGAAGTCACTTGATAATATTCTGCCAGAGCATCTACCAAGCGACTCGCTGTAGGATCTGGATATAAACGTAATTGATCAACGTCCATGCTTGCCATTGCCTTTTGTACTCCCGGTGCTGGTGGGTACGGATTCTCATTGGTATTTAGCTTAATTACTTTTCGCTGGGGCTGTTCGCCAGGCACATATGGTTCCACTTTCCGTATGTTTTTTTCAAATGAATACAATGACTCTTCCTCCTATTCTCTACTGATATTCCGCTGCCAATTCTTTGAATTTTGGTAGGGCATTTACAATAGTTTCGTAGGATACACAATATGCCATTCTGACAAATCCTGGGCATCCAAATGCACTGCCAGCTACAAGAAGCAAATGATATTTTTTTGCCTTTTCACAAAATGCTTTTTCATCTGCCTCTGGTGATTTTACAAATAAATAAAAAGCTCCTTCTGGTTTAATACACTCAAACCCACAATCTAGCAATCCATTATAAAGAGTTTCCCTATTTCGATTATAATAAGAAACATCCACTTCTTCATCGACACATTTGGCTACCACCTTTTGTAATAAGGACGGTGCATTTACAAATCCTAATATACGATTCGCCACAGTCGCCCCATCTATAACCAACTGACTCTCTGACACCTCATCTGGTATTACTAGATACCCTATTCTTTCACCTGGTAAAGACAAGGATTTACTATACGAGTATCCAACAATTGTATTGGCGTAATATTTTGTAAGATATGGTACCTCTACACCATCGTAAACCAACTCACGATAAGGTTCATCAGAAATCAAATAAATCTCTGTCCCATATTCCTTTTGTTTACATTCTAATATAGCTGCCAGCCTTTGTATCGTCTCCTCTGAATACACAACCCCTGTAGGATTATTGGGAGTATTTACAATCACTGCCTTGGTTTTTCTAGTGATTTTCTGCTCGAATTCAAGGAGATTTGGTTGGAAATCAGCAATATTGGGAGTAATTTCAACTAAAACACCCTCATAATTAGATACATAATTTCTATATTCTCCAAAGAATGGTGCAAATGTAATTACTTCTTCACCTGGGTTAAGCAAGGTTTTTAAAATTACATTTAGCCCCCCTGCGGCTCCCACAGTCATTATAATATTATTACTTGTAAAAGTAGTCTGAAAACGACGATTCAAAGAATCTGCAACTGCTTGTCTGACTTCTTGATATCCTGCATTAGCCATATAACCGTGTAACACTACAGGATTTTCTTCCTGCATTATTTCTTTTACTGCACATGCTACTGATTCTGGCGCTGGTACATTGGGATTTCCAAGACTAAAGTCATATACATTTTCTGCGCCATAAATATCTGCTAATCTTTTTCCTTCTTCAAACATGGCACGAATTGCGGAACTGTTATTTACATAACCTATCATTTTCTTTGCTATCATTTTCTGTCTCCTTTACTTTTGTTTAGTGTCAGCTAGAAACTATCTATTGCTTTTTTGTTACAATTCCTTTTTCTACTAAAAATGCAGGTCGATAAGATAGTTTTGCCTTTCGCAGTCCCTCCGCCCCTGTATCTTCTTCTCGATTAATATATTTATAATCCATGCATTCATGCTCTACAAATTGTTGGTTAATCATTGGATAGGCACCTGGAATATCTGGAAATGCTTTTTCTATATGAACTACAAACGTATCATCACAAATAGGTTCACCCATTGTAAATGCAACGATTTCTCCATCTACACGTAGGATCCCCCCTTTTAGCCCTAATTCCTCAAAAAGGCGCAAGGAATTCAATGTTACACACATTTCCTTATTCTTTTCTACATCATCGTCACAGCCATTGTCACTTCTCCATTTTAGTGCCATCTGAAAACACTCTTCAACATTATCTTTAGATAACGATTCATAGGCCCAATTTTCATAGGTTGCTTTAAATTTATTTATGTGATTACGTTTCCCATGCAGTTTCTTACCAGATAATGTTGCAAGCTTTTCAGCCTCATACACATAATCTGCAATATCTCTATCATACTCAATCTGATAGACCCCTGGATACCAAGCTTCCAATTGTGCGAATCCTTCTTCTGTCACATGATATAGACGAAGAGAATTCCCATACTCACAACAATTTTGAAGTCTTTCAATCGCTCGCTTTACATCCTCTGGCGCACCCACAGGATAAGCAAATGCACATCCTTTTTCCGTCTTTTGGCGGAAAACAATTGCATTCTCTATCACTGCATACTCCACGCCATATGCGCGAGACCATAAAAATACATTAACAAATGTTCGTTCACAACTCCTCGATGGATACTTTTTAAAGTACGACTCTAACAACTCTTTATCTTCCATCATCGGACGTTTGAATTCTATTTCTTTCATATTCTACACCTTCTTTTTAACCATTTCCATCTAGTATATCACATTTTACTGATTTTTGCTTTTTTATAAAGTACTTTATAGCTCTAACTATAAAAAATAAAACTATCATGATTACAGCTACTGCAACAGCAACCATAAAAAATATTTTATTTGGATTCTTTAATAAGTCTTTTGGATTCTTACTTTCGTTAATTATCTTCCTTTTCTGTATTTTTTCATATTTATCCGGTACAGTTGAGACCCCGCCTTGTTGCTGAAAAGATTCTAAATAATTCGCCAAGGCTACCCATTCTTTTACCTCACTTCCATCATTCTTATTACATATAATGTATGACTCAAAGTCGTCAATAACTTCTCCCTTTTCATTCTTCGGCTCTAATGACAGCAAACCAAAGGATTTAGATTTTACAGCTCCCAACATTTGTGCAGAATACAAATCTGCTACTACACGATATAATTGATCCTCTTGAATAGGTTTTTGTTCTCCAGTTGCAGTAATCTTCCAAACATCTGTCACTTTATTCAATAACAACCTGTTTGGATTGTACTCCCAACCTATTCCACTAGGAAATAATTCCGTCCCATCCATCATGGGCGAAATAGAGGCATCTACCTCAGCTGCAGCCATAATTTCCTTCCCTGTTAAATATATACTAACCAAAGGATATCCTGGAATTCTGTCCGGACCAATCCCTAAAGAACTTACGCTAAAAGCTTCCGCTACTGTTATTTCCCCTTGTTCTAGTGTTTCTCGTACTATACCAGAAGGTACCACAGCCATATCTACCTCCCGATAATCATTCCCCTCTGCCTGTTTAACTGCATAGATATAAGCATCTGCTATCAAGTTTCCTAATTTTGTCTCTCCACGGGTGCTTAAAATTTCATTTATTTCACCAAAATCCACCGCATTCTTTGCTAAAATTTGGCCATAAGAATATCCAAACTGACTTAAATATTCTCGTTCTACAATCGATTTATATTCTTCAATTTGAGCTATTGCCTGAGCATCAGGTTTAACGGACTCATCCATGGGATGTAAATGATACTCTTCAACTTTCCACCTGCCATTTTTTTCTTGCACCAATTGTAATTGACCCACATTCGTACCATAACATCCACTGGATACTACATACGTGTTTCCATACATAATTGGTTCACTTAATACAGAATGTGTATGTCCACTTACAATGACATCAATTTCTGGCACTGCCTGAGCGAGTTGTTCGTCCTCTGATTTGTCTGAATCCTCCCAAGTACCACTATGTGACAAACATACAATCATATCAACATTTTGTTTTTGAAGTTCTACCACTACCCTCTTAGACGTCTCAATAACATCTTCAAATTCAATACCACTTTCTGGTGCACAATTTTGTGAATCTTTTCCCATGAGTCCAAATAATCCAACACGAACTCCTCCACGCTCTATTATGATATATCCACGGCTTCCATACTCATCCAACGCTGATTTTACATCCTGATTTTCTTTTGAATGATTTTTTTCCCAGTCAATATTTGCACTTAGTAATGCAGGAAGTTTTATCTGTTCATCTTGTTCTGCTTGTGAAACTGCACTTCGTAGCATATGGGCAAACCCTTCCCCACGATAATCGAATTCATGGTTTCCAATTGTTGTAGCATCATAACCTAATCTCCCCAACATTACCAGTTCTGCTGCATTTGTTTCATAGACCGTCTGATACAAGGTCCCCATAGAGAAGTCCCCACCATCTACGATAAATGTGGATTCTCTTTTTCTCTTTTCCGCATCAATTAAAGTCTTAAGTCTTGCAAATCCACCCATAGTTCTTCCATCCTCAAGTTCCGTTGGCTCTAAATGTGAGTGTAAATCATGGGTGAATAACAAAGATACCTCTTTGTTCTCTTTTGCAGATACTTTGCAACCATACAATGCACTTAAGGTAATACTCATAATTCCAATCACCATCAGTTTTATTCTTTTCCCCATCCGTTCCTCCTATCGAAACTGCATTTGATATAATTTTTCATATGCCCCTTTCTGTTGCAGTAATTCCTCATGAGTACCCTCCTCTGCAATTCCATCTTCTGTCAAAACCAGAATTCTTTTTGCATTGCGTATAGTGGATAGACGATGTGCAATGACAAATGTAGTACGATTCTTGGCAAGTTGCTCTAGTGATTGTTGTACCACTTGTTCACTCTCATTATCCAATGCCGAAGTAGCTTCATCAAAGATTAAAATTGGAGGATTTTTCAAAAATACTCTCGCAATAGACAAACGTTGCTTTTGTCCACCCGATAGTTTTGCCCCTCTTTGTCCGATATCAGTGTCATATCCATCCTCAAAAGACATAATGAATTCATGTGCATTTGCATTTTTTGCAGCCTTGATGATATCTTCATCAGAAGCATTTGGATTTCCATATCTAATATTGTCCATGATCGTTCCTGCAAATAAATATACATCTTGTTGTACAATCCCAATGTTATTGCGAAGATTTTCTAATTTCATATGTCGAACATCCATTTTATCAATAAATATAGTTCCCTGGGATACCTCGTAAAACCTTGGAATCAAACTACACAATGTTGTTTTCCCAACTCCTGATGGACCAACTAATGCTACATAATCTCCAGCTTCTACCTGTAACGAAATATGATTAAGCACCTTTTCTTTATGATCTTCGTAAGAAAAGGAAACATTTTCAAATCTAATCTCTCCATTTAGATGCTCTACAGGGATTGCATTTTCATCATCTTTTATATCTGGTGCAATAGCTAATATTTCTAAAAAACGTTCAAACCCTGAATATCCATTTTGGAATTGCTCTGTAAAATTAACCAATTTCTTAACCGGCTCAATAAAGTTGTTGATGTATAATAGGAATGTAATCAAATCAGAAACTATCACTTTTCCTGACATCATCATTTGAAACCCCGCCAGGAGTACGACAACTGTAATCATGGTTGAAAATGCATTCATTCCCGAATGATATGCACCCATGTATAGGTAACTTGCTCTTTTAGCTTTGACAAAATTATGATTGCCCTTGTTAAATTTATTCATCTCTATTTCTTCATTAGCAAATGACTTTACTACCCGTATTCCTGAAAGACTGTCCTCAATTTGACTATTGATATCTGCTATCTTTGCCCTATTCCTCTTAAATGCATTTTTCATTTTTTGATTCAAAACACCAGCATAAACTGCCATAACAGGCACAAATATAAAAGCCACCAATGTAAGCTTTACATCAATTCGAATCAATATAATAAAGGAACCCACTATTTTGATAATAGAAATTATCACATCCTCCGGACCGTGATGTAACAATTCGCTGATATCAAATAGATCGCTGGTAATCCTAGATAACAAGTGTCCTACCTTCTGATTGTCATAGAATGCAAAGGTTAATTTTTGATAATGCCCAAAAATATCTGTTCGCATATCTGCTTCCATATACGCACCCATCATATGCCCATAGAACGCTATGTAATAGTTGCAAATAAATTCTATAATTACTAACCCTAACATAAAAATACCAAGTTTTGTAATCATCTGGACAGCCTGTTCTTGCTCAAAATATATCACATTATTCGTAATGTATCTTACAATCAAAGGTAACGTTAATGTAACCAATGCTCCTATGACTGCAAAAAACATGTCACTAAAGAATAATGCCTTATACGGTCTATAGTAACTTATTAATTTTTTCAGCTTTGATTTCATATCTTTTCTCCATCTTTCTAATAACTATTTTTTTCAAACCCCATTGCATCCCTTACCACACCTGCTTCTTCTTTTGACGTAAGTTTTTCTAATAATCGAAAAGCAACTTCAGGAGCTGTTTGTGGGCAATATGATGTAATTATATTTTCATAATCAACAATTGGTTCATTGGTAACCTCTACTCCAAATTCTCGCAATTGGTTCTGACGATATCCTTCTTTCAAATGATATGTGGTTGCCCTCTTTCCATTTAACACACCACTTTTCCCAAGAGGTAATGCCGCTACACATATCGTTGCTATTATTTTGCCATCCGCATGAAACATTCTGATTAATTCTAAGAGCTTCTCATGGTATGCTTCTTCATAAAATCCAAATTCTTCAAATCCCCCAGGTATTGCCAATGCATCATACTCCTCTATCTGAATTTCCTCAATCAGTTTATCTACAATTACAGATAAATCAAACGTGCTATTTACTGTTTTGGTGAATCCACAGGTAACTAACGGTACGTCATACCCATAATCATTTCTCGCCCATCCCAATACATCAATAAATGCACTAGCCTCCATAGTTTCAAATCCCTTTGCTAAAAATAATAAAGTTTTCAAAGGTAATCCTCCTTCCCTTTTGCGCTTCTTTCCATAAAATATCCGTCTGCAAAAAATATTGTTTTATATTATTTTTTGTGCCAGGTATAAAACTCTTTCAATTGTAATTTTCGTTCTTCTTCCAATAACTTCTTCTTTACGCCTTGAATTGCACCTTCTATCCCAAGTAATCGATTCATGCAAGCCGACTCATCTATCTTCTGTATATTCAGCCATGCCTGCTCTGCTCCAATATCTTTCAATTCATCAAAGGTAAATATTCCAACTTGATTCAATTGTCTTTCTACTTCTTTTCCGATATTTGGTAATTTTTCCAGTTCTCCCATAATAACTTTTCCCTCCATTTTTAAGGACTTTAAGTGAATCATTCGCAGAAACTACATAAAGCTATCTCTACTTATACATGTTCTAATAACATAAAAACCTCCCCTATACTTTGACTGAGTCTTGGGAAGGCTTTTGTTTCCAGATTATAAGTCAACCACCCCGTGGCGATTGCCTATTGTAATTATATTATATCAAACTTTAAAGTTATTTCAAGGCTTAATTTGTCTTGATTATAGTTTTATCTTCTCAATAAACTGGAAATTATTTCTTTTTCTTGTTTAATATAATGGCAATTGTAATTGCTATAGCTGCACAAAACATAATTAGCCAAAAATATGGATGCATATGTAACTCCACCTCCCTACCACCTAATCTTATCAATATCATTCATACAAAAATGTCCCATATTAGTCAACAAAACCAATATCGGACACTCTCTTTTTACATATTAGCATTTTTATGACTGACATACAAACTACGTTAGTCTTCCCTAGTTCTCATTCATATTTGCAAGCTTTGCCGCCTGATCTGCTGCTATAAGACTATCAATCACCTCATCTAAATCTCCATTCATAATAGAATCTAACTTGTGCAATGTCAACTTGATTCTATGGTCTGTCACACGACCTTGTGGGAAATTATAGGTTCGGATTTTTTCTGAACGGTCACCCGTCCCAACTTGGCTTCTTCTCGCCTCCGCTTCTGCATCATGCTTCTTTTCACATTCCAATTCATATAATCTCGCACGCAAAACTTTCAATGCTTTATCTTTATTCTTTAACTGAGACTTCTCATCTTGACATGAAATTACAATTCCCGTAGGTATATGTGTCAAACGAACGGCTGAATCAGTTGTATTAACGCATTGTCCGCCATTTCCAGACGCACGGAACACATCAAATTTGCAATCATTCATATCTAATTCTACGTCTACCTCTTCTGCTTCTGGCATGATTGCAACCGTAATAGTTGAGGTGTGAATGCGACCTCCTGACTCTGTCTCCGGAACACGTTGCACACGATGCACTCCGCTTTCATATTTTAATCTGGAATATGCCCCTTGACCAGTAATCATGAATACACATTCTTTGAAACCACCAATTCCATTCTCATTTAGGGAAATAATTTCTACTCTCCAGCGTCTACTCTCTGCATAGTGTGCATACATACGGTAGATTTCTGCTGCAAAGAGTGCTGCTTCATCTCCACCAGCACCACCACGAATTTCAACAAATACATTCTTGTCATCATTTGGATCTTTAGGCAACAATAGAATCTTCATTTCTTCTTCCAACTCTACTATTCTAGACTTCGCCTCGCCTAATTCCTCTTTTAACATCTCACGCATTTCTTCATCAGATTCTTCGTCTAACATTTGAATGCTTTCTTCCACAGTTTGTTGACAATTTCTATATTCTTTAAACGCCTCTACTATTGGCCCCAAATCATTTTGTTCTTTCATCAATTGTCGGAATCGTTCCTGGTTATTTACCACATCCGGCTCCTGCAATTCACTCATAATTTCTTCAAAACGAATTAGCAAATCTTCTAATTTATCAAACATGTTAATTCCTCCTATTTCTCTGCTTTATTGTACACGCCAAAGACGACTCGGTCAAGACCTGATAAGTCCCTTTTCACTACGATATCTGTATAGCCCTGTTCGCTCATTAATGTCTGCACTTCTCGTCCTTGATCATGACCAATTTCAAAGAAAAGCATCCCTTTGTTTTTCAAATATGCTTTACTCTCACTAATAATTCTTTGATAAAAATACAGTCCATCTTCTTGCCCGTCCAAAGCAATCCAAGGCTCATACCGCTTCACTTCTTTTTGTAATCCTTCAATCACAGACGTTTTAATATAAGGTGGATTCGATACAATGATATCAAATACCCCTTCTACGCGCTCAAACAAATCACTTTCCATACACCTCATATTGACTTGATGTTTATAAGCATTTCTTTTCGCAACCGCTAAAGCTTCCTTTGATATATCTACCGCTACCCCTCCTGCTTTAACACGACTTAAGAGACTAATCCCAATACAACCGGAACCAGTACACATATCTAATAACTCCATTCCTGGCTGTAAATAATATAGCACTTCCTCCACAAGGACTTCGGTATCCTGACGAGGAATTAGAACATGTTCATTCACTTCAAATTCTAACCCCATAAATTCTTGTTTTCCTGTAATATGTTGCAGCGGAATGTTGATTACTCGTTTAGCAATATATGCCTGATACCGTTCCCATCGTTCTTGTTGTAGCTCTTTCTCTAAGCTCATATAATATTTAGCACGACTCATACCGGTCACATACTCTAGTAGATACCACGCATCCAATGTCGCTTCTTCAATGCCAGCTTGTTTGAGCCTTCCAAATCCCCATTCATATGCTTCTCTATTTGTCATTCTCATATCCTTCAATATTTTCTTTTATATAACTTTTCCAATCAAATACTGCTTCTACCGCCACGATGGCAACCTCAATCATAGAATCATCCGGCTCCTTTGTAGTTAGCCCTTGCATCCACAAACCAGGTTTACTTAGCAAGCTCACAATAAAATTCTCGCTATTCCCTGCCCATTTTATAAGTTCGTATGAAATTCCTGCAATAACAGGAACTAAGGCAATCCTAAGAACGACTCTTAACACTGGAGAGTCCACTCTAATGAAAAAGAATAGTACAATACTAATTAACATAACAAATATCAAGAAGCTGGTTCCACATCTTTTATGTTCTTTGGAGCTTTTTCTAACATTCTCTACTGTTAACTCCAACCCATGCTCAATACAATTAATGCACTTATGTTCTGCTCCATGATACATGAATACACGTTGTATATCTTTCATTCTTGAAATTATTAATATATAGCCAATGAAGATAGCCAGACGTACAATCCCTTCTATCAAAGCCTTCACTGCTTGAGACGAAATTGATTGACTAAACAGATTCGTCAAAAAATACGGAAGTACCATAAAAATTGCGATGGCAAAAACAATGGAAAATGCAATGGTACCTCCCATAATCATCTTGTCTTGCCTTTCTCGTTTACTTAATTGTTGTTCTGTAATTTCCTCTTCGTCTTCTTCGTCTTCTTCAAAAAAACTAGCAGAATATGTTAACGTTTTCATTCCTAATACCATAGAATCAATAAAATTGAATACTCCACGCACAAATGGTATCTGGGTTAACTTCTTGTATTTCATAACGCTTGAATACTTCTCTTTCTGAAGTGCAATCTCTCCATCTGTTTTTCGAACAGCTACCGCATAGTCTTCTTGATTTTTCATCATAATTCCTTCTAGAACGGCCTGCCCACCAATATTGGATGATTTCATACTTAGGATATTCCCCTTCCTATTTTATAGCAAAGGAACCCCGTGACTTCAGTCACGAGGTTCGCTCCTTGAAATTCTATTATTCTTGAATTCCGTATTTTTTGTTAAACTTATCAACACGACCACGAGCTTGAGCAGCTTTTTGTTGTCCTGTGTAGAATGGATGACATTTTGAACAAATTTCTACGTGGATATCTTCATTCGTAGAACCCGTCACAAATGTGTTCCCACAGTTACATGTTACTGTTGCTTGATGGTATTCTGGATGTATTCCTTCTCTCATGATTTCACCTCTTTATCAATATTTGCGTGAAGAGTATCGTCTTCACAACGCATTTTTCTCTTAAACAGCTTTTTGATTGTATCATAAATATTAGCCTTTTGCAAGCACTTATATGAATTTTTGTTTTTTTACCATTTGGACTAGCTCCTGATTTGTCTTACTTCTTGCAAACATATTTAACAAATTATCAGCTGCCTCATCTGCCTTTAAACCATTCATTGCTTTTCTTATAATATATACTGCTTCTTGTTCTTCCCCTGACAAAAGTAAATCTTCCCGCCTTGTTCCCGATTTTGGAATGTCAATTGCAGGAAACACTCTTTTTTCTTGTAATTTTCTATCTAGTACCAATTCCATGTTCCCAGTACCTTTAAATTCTTCATACACTACATCATCCATCTTACTTCCTGTTTCAACTAATGCAGTGGCTAAAATAGTAAGGCTACCCCCCTCTCGCATATTACGAGCTGCTCCAAAGAATCTTTTCGGCATATGTAATGCCGCTGGATCTAACCCCCCTGATAATGTTCTTCCACTCGGCGGAACGGTTAAATTATACGCTCTTGCCAAGCGTGTTATACTATCCAACAAAATCATAACGTCTTTTTTATGTTCTACCAATCGTTTTGCACGTTCAATTACCATTTCTGATACCCTTTTATGATGATCTGGAAGTTCATCAAATGTGGAATAAATAACTTCTACATTTTCTCCCTCAATGGCCTCTTTGATATCGGTAACTTCCTCTGGACGTTCATCGATTAACAAAATCAACAAATGTACTTCTGGATTATTCTTACGAATAGATAATGCTACTTCCTTTAATAGTGTTGTCTTTCCAGCCTTTGGTGGTGAAACAATCATTCCACGTTGTCCCTTTCCAATTGGAGATAGCAAGTCCACAATACGCATAGCAGTAGAGCTTCTTTGGCTTTCTAACCGTAGTCTCGAATTTGGAAAAATAGGGGTCATATCTTCAAAATTACATCTTCTTGCTGCATCAGCAGGACGCATACCATTAATCTTTGTCAGATACAACAATGCACTAAACTTCTCCGATTGTGTTTTTACTCTTGTATTTCCCGATACAATATCTCCTGTCTTGAGATTAAATCGTCGGATCTGAGAAGGTGATACGTAAACATCATGTTCTCCTGGGAGATAATTCTCACATCTAATAAAACCATATCCATCTGGAAGCACCTCTAAGATTCCATGGGCTGTAATACCACTATCCAGCTGTTCTATATCGGCTGTACCCGTCTTTTCATTTTTCACTTCTTCTTTTGCTTCTGCAACTTTATCTTTATCATCTTGTTCCAGCATCAACTCAATAATTTCCGCCTTCTTCATTGTTGATATCCCCTTTAAATGCCTAGCTTTTGCAAGGTCCTTCAACGAAGAAAGCGGCAAAGATTCATACTTCTCTCTCATATCCAAACTTCCTTTCTCTATTCTTCTTAACTGTTCGGGAACCATTAGTCAGATAAGACCAACCTTAAGATAAATACATTATACACTATGCATTGAAAAATAGAAAGTCCTTTTTATCAAGTTGTTTTAACTTGTTTTTTGGAACGGTTGATTTGGGCACACAACAATGTTATGATTAAATGTATATAAAAACAATTAATATAAAAAAATAAATTTAAGTAAAGAGAAGGTAAAACTACAATGACAACAGATGAAAAAGCAATACAGATGCATGAACAATGGCACGGAAAATTAGAAATCACGTCAAAGTCAAAAGTCAATTCCAGAGAAGCTCTCGCAATCGCATACACTCCAGGGGTCGCAGCGCCTTGTAAAGCAATTGCGGCGGATAAAGATTCTGCATACAAATATACCATCAAATCTAATACCGTGGCTGTTGTTTCTGATGGAAGTGCTGTATTAGGCCTTGGAAATATTGGACCCTTAGCAGCAATGCCTGTAATGGAAGGCAAAGCAGTTCTCTTTAAAGAATTTGGAAATGTGAATGCAATTCCCATTTGTCTCGACACACAAGATACAGAAGAAATCATTAAAACAGTGGTTAATATAGCCCCTGCATTTGGCGGAATCAACTTAGAAGATATTTCAGCCCCTAGATGCTTCGAAATAGAAGAACGCCTAAAAGAATTGCTTGATATCCCTGTATTTCACGATGACCAACATGGTACAGCAATTATTGTATTAGCTGGAATAATTAATGCACTAAAGATAACCGAAAAAAAGAAGGAAACTTGTAAAGTAGTGGTTAACGGTGCCGGCTCTGCTGGGATTGCTATTACTAAACTTTTACTAAACTATGGTTTTCAACATATTACAATGTGCGATATTAATGGTATGATTTCTAAGAATTCTCCAAACTTAAATTGGATGCAAAAAGAAATGTTAACAGTCACAAATCTTGCTGGCAATACTGGCACTTTAAAAGATGCCTTAGTTGGTGCAGACATCTTTGTTGGTGTCTCTGCTCCCAATATAGTCACTCCCGAAATGGTAGCCTCCATGAATCATGATTCTATTCTGTTTGCTATGGCTAATCCTGTTCCCGAAATCATGCCTGATTTAGCTAAAAAAGCTGGTGCAAGAGTCATAGGGACCGGACGCTCTGACTTTCCTAACCAAGTAAATAACGTGCTTGTTTTCCCTGGTATTTTTAAAGGAGCTTTGGAAGGACGTGCAACACAAATTACCGAAGAAATGAAACTTGCAGCTGCAGCTGCGATTGCGAATTTAGTTCCTGAAAGTGAATTGAATGATGTACATATTCTCCCTGAAGCTTTTGATCCACAGGTGGCCGACGTCGTTAGTCAAGCTATAAAGGATTTGATCTCATAATGAAATGGGGTCAAAAAAGCTACTATTCTTTGGATTATTATCTCAAAGAAACCTACCATGAAAAATTATATAAATTATCATTGAGTGGAGGGATGACCTGTCCTAATAGAGATGGAACGCTTGGAAACAATGGATGCATATTTTGTAGCGCTGGTGGTTCCGGTGATTTTGCTTCCTCTCCTAGCCTTTCTATTTCTGATCAAATTGAATCAGCAAAGGAAAAGGTCGCACAAAAGACTTCTAACGATTCTTATATCGCATATTTTCAATCTTATACGAATACCTATGCACCAGTTAGCTATTTAAAGCCTCTTTTTTGGAGTGCCATTCACAATCCCTCCGTAAAAATTCTTTCTATAGCGACAAGGCCAGACTGTTTAACCAATGAAATTCTTACGCTGTTGGGTCAGCTAAACCAGGTAAAGCCAGTATGGATTGAATTAGGTTTGCAGACTGCCGATGATTCCTGTGCGGATTCCATTCGTAGGGGATATAAGCGAACAGTCTTCGAGCAGGCCGTAAAGAATTTGCGGCGATTGGAAATCACTATAGTTGTACATACTATTATCGGTCTTCCTTTCGAAGCACCCTATGGGATTTTAAATACAATAGCATATCTAAACACCATGGATATTCAAGGAATTAAACTGCAATTATTACACGTATTAAAAGGTACTGACTTAGCAGTACTCTATGAAAATAATCCTTTTTGGCTACCTAGCTTAGACGAATATGTCTCTCTCATTGGTGATTGTATCTCCTCACTACGATCAGATATTGTCATTCATCGGCTCACCGGAGATGGTCCAAAGCAATTACTAATAGCCCCCATGTGGACAGGCAATAAAAGACTTGTATTAAATAATATAGAAAAGCATTTGAAAGCCCAGAACATCTGGCAAGGCAAAACATATACTCCCAAGTATATGAAAACTTAGAAAGGATGATTTTATGTCTGAAACATTTACACTGTATAAATTAATTGTACTTTTCATGTTACAAAAGGTAGATTTCCCGCTTACCAACGCACAGATTTCTGATTTTATTTTAGAAAAAGGATATACCACATACTTTACTCTTCAACAGGCGATTGGCGAGATGATTGAAGCTAATCTTATTCGTCTAGAATCTACGCACAATCGCTCCTTATACCATTTAACAGAGGAAGGTGAAGAAACAATACAATTCTTTCAAAATAAGATATCACCCGCAATTCAAAATGATATTCTTCTCTTTCTTAAAGAGAGACAATATGACTTAAAAGAAGAAACCTCTATCAAGGCGGATTATTACCGTAATACAAGTCATGAGTATTCTGTTCGATGCCAAATCCAAGAAAATGGACTAAGTTTGATTGATTTAACGCTGACCGTTCCATCAGAAGTTGAGGCAGAATCTATTGTGAACAATTGGAATAGAAAAAATCAGGAGCTTTATGCACTGATCATGCAAAATTTGTTATAACAAAAAGGGCGAACTATTGCTGTAGTAAAACCATCAATAGTTCGCCCTTTTTATTTCTATTTTGATTTAACCTCTTTGGTCTGACGCAAGGATGTCAGATGTGATTTTATATTTGCCTCATATCCTAAAGTCGTTGGCTCATAAAAGATTGCATGTTTAATTTCATCTGGTAAGTATTGTTGTTCTACATAATGATTTGGGTAATCATGCGCATATTTATAGCCAATACCATGACCTAACATCTTAGCCCCCTTGTAGTGTGCATCCTGTAAATGGGCTGGAACTGTTGTCTTTTGTTGTTTTACGTTCTCACTTGCAGCGGCAATTGCTAAATAAGCAGCGTTACTCTTAGGTGCGGATGCAACATAAGTAACTGCTTGGGCAAGTATAATCTGTGCTTCTGGCATCCCAATCCGTTCCACTGCCTGCGCTGCTGATACTGCAATAATCAATGCCTGTGGATCTGCATTTCCAACATCCTCAGAAGCACTAATCATAATTCTTCTTGCAATAAATTTGATATCTTCGCCAGCATAGAGCATTTTTGCTAGGTAGTAGATAGCCGCATCTGGATCTGACCCTCTTACAGATTTAATAAATGCAGATATTGTATCGTAGTGATTATCTCCAGTTTTATCATATCTTACAACTCTTTTTTGAATGCATTCGGAAGCTACAGATAAGGTAATATGGATGTATCCATCCTGGTTTCTTTCCGTAGTCATAATACCTAGTTCAATAGCATTTAGAGCATTTCTCGCATCACCTCCGGAAATATCTGCCAAAAATTCCAAAGCATCATCCTCAATCTTTGCTTTATAACTTCCCATTCCCTTTTCTACATCGGAAACCGCACGCTTTAATATCTCTTTAATATCCTTTTTTTCTAAAGATTTTAATTCGAATACATTAGAACGGGAAATCAACGCTCCATTTACCTCAAAATATGGATTCTCCGTAGTTGCTCCAATTAGTATTAATGTGCCATCTTCCACAAAGGGTAGCAAATAGTCTTGTTGTCCCTTGTTGAAGCGATGTATTTCATCTACAAATAGAATGGTTTTCTTACCATACATCCCTTGGTTGTTTTTTGCTTCCGCTACCACTGCTTCCATATCTTTTTTCCCTGAGACAGTCGCGTTGATCTGTTTGAATTCAGCACTAGTTGTATTGGCAATCACTTTTGCAAGCGTTGTCTTTCCTGTTCCTGGTGGACCATAAAAAATATTGGAACTAAGCTTATCCGCTTTAATTGCACGATATAGTAATTTGTCTTTTCCTATAATATGTTGCTGCCCCACCACTTCTTCTAATGTCCTCGGACGCATTCTAGATGCCAATGGTGATTCCTTATCCATTTTTGTTTCACGTACATAATCAAATAAATCCATATTATCCCTCTTTTACTCATTTTATCTTTTACACTATTGTATACCAGCTATATTTCGAATCACTTCACCAGCAATCAATAACCCAGCAACAGGCGGAGTAAATGATATACTTCCTGGTAATGATCGCTTCTTCCCTTTCTCTTCCTCTATGGTACGCAAGGAGGTATCTATGGGCTTTTCTCTAGAGTATACCACCTTCAAGTGATATATCCCCCTTGCCTTTAATTCTTTACGCATTACTTTACATAATGGGCATACAGATGTGTTGGCTATGTCTTCTATTTCAAAAAGTTCCGGATGAAGTTTATTGCCAGTTCCCATACTACTGATAATTGGTATTCCTAACTTCCCTGCTATCTGGACTAATGCAAGCTTTGCAGTTACAGTGTCTATTGCATCAATAATATAATCTACCTTCTCTTGAAAAAGTTGTTCTATATTATCTGGAAGCACAAACATTTCATACGTTTTCACTACAATCTTTGGGTTGATATCTTGTATTCGTTGCTTCATTACATTTGTCTTATACTGATCCACTGTACTATGATACGCAATAGATTGCCGATTAATATTTGTAATAGAAACCGTATCATTGTCTACAAGGATGAGTGTACCGATTCCACTTCTAGCCAATGCCTCAATACAGTGAGAACCAACACCACCTACTCCAAATACCATAACTGTCGCATGGTTCAATTGTGCAATTGCTTCTGTACCTATTAATAATTCTGTTCTTGATAATTCGTGTATCATATCTTCTCCCTACGATCCTAATATAAGTTCATCGACTGTTACAAAGTCATATCCTTCCTGTTTTAAAATATCAATGATTCGAAGTGCTGCATCAACGGAACTATCATAACAATCATGTAATAGAATGATATCACCTTCTTGCGCTTCCGTCACTACTTTATTAACAACTTCATCAACATTGCTTGTAGTCCAATCCAGTGGATCTATTGTCCATAGAACTGGCAAAATATTGAATTTATCTTCTAATTTTTTTTGCCAAAGACCAAATGGGGGGCGCATATACTCTGTTCCTTGGCCCGTAATACTTTCCACTAAGTCACTTGTACTTTGTATTTCTTCTAATGCTTTTTCGCTTGGTATTTTAGTAATCTCTACATGATGATAAGTATGATTACCAATGAGATGGCCCTCCTCTTTCATTCTTTTTACAATACTTTGATTATGCTCAACATTCTCGCCAATTACAAAAAAAGTTGCTTTTACTCCTCTTTTCTTTAATCCGTCTAGTAATCTTGGAGTACAATGTTTACTTGGTCCATCGTCAAATGTAATAGCTATTTTTGGTGCCTCATCAACCATGTTAGAATTTACATATTGTAATGCTTCATCATACACTTGTATCTCTTTTGCTGTCATCTCTTCAGAAGTAGCCTTTTGATCATTTCCACCAGGTACATCCAAGTATGCAAGCAAAAGAAGCGTATAAAGAAACCCTATCCCAAACATTAATTTTTTTAACTTCATGATGACTCTCTCTTTACATATAGCTTCCTTTTATTTATATGTTTTACCCAAATTGAGTATGTAATTGATTGCATTAATATTTTTCCAATGTTATAATAGCCATTGTTTAAGGAGGAACATAATGTCAAATAACAACATAAAAGAAAACAAAATGGGTACGATGCCCATTCCAAAATTGCTAATAACAATGTCGTTGCCAATGATTTTGTCCATGCTTGTACAGGCTCTTTACAATATTGTAGATAGCGTATTTGTAGCAAAATTAAGCGAAGACGCCCTTACCGCTGTTTCTTTAGCCTTTCCAGTTCAAAATCTTATGATCGCCATCGCTGTAGGTACCGGTGTTGGTATTAACGCCTTGTTATCACGTCATCTAGGCGAGCACAAGTATGAATCGGCAAATGCTGTTGCAAAGAATGGAATCTTTTTATCTCTTGTAAGCTATGTAATTTTTGCAATTATTGGTGGCTTAGGAGCACATTACTTTTTTGCAACACAGACAAGTAATCCTATTATCATAAATTACGGAACAACGTATATGCAGATTATTACTATTTTTTCCATTGGTATTTTTATGCAAATCACTTTTGAACGCTTGATGCAATCTACCGGAAAAACCATATATAATATGATTACACAAGGTCTTGGTGCCATAATTAATATCATCTTGGATCCCATTTTAATCTTTGGATTATTTGGTTTCCCTCGCCTAGAAGTTGCTGGTGCTGCAATTGCAACAATTATTGGACAAATGGTTGCCGTTATTCTTTCACTGTATCTGAATATAAAGAAAAATCGTGAAATAAATATTAATATGAAACACTTTACACCTGATAAAAAGACCATTGGTGAAATTTATAAAATCGGTATTCCAGCTATTATCATGCAAGCAATCGGTTCTGTCATGACATTTGGTATGAATAAAATTTTATTAATGTTCTCCTCTACTGCTGCCGCAGTCTTTGGAATCTACTTTAAACTTCAAAGCTTTGTTTTTATGCCTGTATTCGGTCTTACAAATGGTTTGGTACCAATTGTAGCCTTTAACTACGGTGCTAAGAATCGGAAGCGAATCATGGATAGCTTAAAATTAAGTATTATATTAGCTGTCATGATTATGGCTATTGGTATTGGATTGTTACAATTAATTCCTGGCACTTTGCTTCATCTATTTGATGCTTCTGAACACATGATGGAAATCGGTGTTCCTGCACTTCGCATTATTAGTATCAGCTTTATATTTGCAGGTTACTGTATCGTATGCAGTGCTATATTTCAAGCCATGGGAGACGGCATGTATAGTTTAATCGTATCTGCTGGCCGTCAGCTAGTCGTACTTCTTCCAGTCGCTTTGGTCTGCGCCAAATATTTTGGATTGCATATGGTATGGTGGGCATTTCCAATCGCAGAAATTGTGTCCTTAATCTTGTCGACTTTATTACTTAAAAGGATCTATCGACTTAAAATTGCACCACTTACTGGGGATACAAATTAACAAATGGGGACGGGGGCAATGCACATTGCCCCCGTCCCCATTTGTTATCTTTTCTTTTTCACACTATATCCAAATGTTCCTATACTTTTCCCTAATTCTAAGTATTCCCCATGTGAATATGCTAACAGTCCTGTCTCATTTAAATGAAACTTTCCACCTTTATCCATATACGCTTCACTGACTTGAACTCCAAGTACTTCTGCTAAGAACATGTGGTGTGACCCTAACTCTTTCACTTCCGTTACTTTGCATTCAATATTAACGGGACACTCTTCAATAATTGGCGCATATTTCAGATTTATCGCTGACCCACTTGTCAATTGCATGTCTTTCCATTTGTCCACATCCCGTCCACTTTTCACACCACAGTAATCCGTAGCGAACGCCAGGTCTTTTGTGGTTAAGTTAACTATAAATTCTCCACTTTGTCGTATCATTTCATAAGAATATCTTTCTGGTCTCACGGATATATATAACATAGCAGGATTTGTACAAATTGTACCTGTCCATGCCACAGTCAAAATATTTGTATTCCCACTCTTATCTCCCACGCTAACCATTACAGCCGGTAATGGATATATCATATTCCCCGGTTTCCATAATTGCTTTGTCATGTTTTTCTCCTGTTCTCTAAAAATGTACTACTGTTGTAGTGAACCAACTAAATTAGGAATCAATTGTTTTTTCCTAGATACTACTCCTAATAACTTCACATCTTCTGTATCTTCTGGTAAATCAAATGCCTCAATGACTTGCTCCTTTGCTCCATTTCCATAGCATAGCAAATCTGTCGACTCTTTAATAATATTGGTGAGCATAAAGAAAAGCATATCAAGACCTTGTTCCTGCAACACTGTTTTCATATATGGATGTAGCTTTCCTTTAATTTCTTTTAATTCATCCACATTCATAGAATTAATTTGTCCAACGCCAAATTCAATTCCATTTGCAGAAAACCGCTTAAAATCTTGATAACATATTTCCTCTGCTGTTTTATTTTTCAGGTTACTTCCCGCATTGAACATAGCGCTTGCAAATTCTGTGATATTCAACTTTGCAATCTTTGCTAATTCTTCTGCGATTCTTTGATCTACAGGCGTACACGTAGGTGACCGAAACATTAAGGTATCTGATATAATAGCAGCACATAACAAAGATGCAATCTCCTCATTGACTTCTATTCCCGATTCTTGATACATTTGATACACAATCGTTGCGGTGCACCCAACTGGTTGATTACGAAAATATACAGGTCCCATCGTCTCGATACTTCCTAATCTATGATGGTCTATAATTTCTAAAATCTCTGCTTCTTCAATACCATCTACTGCTTGAGACTTCTCATTATGATCCACTAAGATCAACTGTTTCTTCCGAATATCCATCACACGTCTTCTAGAAATAAATCCTAAAAATCGCTTTTTCTTATCTATAACCGGAAAATCACGAAACCGCTTTTTTGACATAATTGTTTTAATATCATCTACCAACTCCGTCATTTTAAATGTTACCAAATTGTCTTTACTCATGAAATGCTTCACCGGAATGCTCTGATTGATTAATCTAGCTACCGTAAACGTATCATGTGGTGTACTTATTACAACTATACTTCTTTCTTCTGCCATTTTTCTAATAGTTTTAGAGACTTCTGACCCTTGACAAACTACAATGCAACTTGCGTCCATCTCAAGTGCACAGATCTGTGATTCATAGCGATTACCCAGAATTACTAAATCATCTTTCTCAATAAAATTTTCCATTAATTCTGGACTCGAAGCTGCAATCACTACTTTTCCATTCACAAAATATCCGTGTTCATTCCCTGTAATCATAGTTCCATCCAAGGTTTTTACAATGTTTCTATATTGTGTTCTTGCAGCTGCAAGGATGTGACTATCATATACATCCATATATGATGTTGCAATATCTCCAATTGTTATTAACCCTTCTAATACGTTATCCCTTGTCACTGGAAGCGTCTTCACATTCATTTCTTTCATGCTAGACCAAGCTTCCTTAATTGAAATACTACTTAGTACTCCTGGCATACGCCTTAGGTCCATATCCTTTACTTGCACTTGTACATTAGATAACAACGGTGGTGCTTCTACATGAAATTTGCGCAAAACAAATTGTGTTTCTTCATTGATTTGTCCTGCTCTTCTAGCTTGGTACTCATTACCGGTTATCTTTTGCTTTAATCTTGCATATGCAATTGCTGAGCATATAGAATCTGTATCCGGATTCTTATGTCCAATGACATATACTTTGCGATTTTTCTTTCTTTCCATCATTGTTTCCATAATATCTTCCCCTGTTTCTACTTGTTATTATATTACATAACGAAAGTCTATAAAGTTAGATTGCCATTTATTTTACTATTCGTCAACCGTATTTTTCAACTCTTTTGTTCTTTCTCGTAAACATTTTGACATTTCATTGACATTTATTTCTTATTATTCTATCTCTTATATCAAAAGTATGTTATAATAATAAAATTAAATTCAATCAAAAAGAGGTGGCAGTATAATGAATAATGAACAATTACAAACAGAATCAATGGCCGATTACGAAGATCAATTCGATAACGCCAATCCTTGGAATCTTGTTACATCCTATATGCAGCAAAGGACTATACTTCCTATAAAAATAGAGGGAATCGTTGGTGGTGGAGCCATTACTACTATAGAAGGGCTTCGTGGTTTTATTCCAGCTTCTAAATTGTCCTTAACATATATTGAAAATTTAGAAGAATATCTATTGACAGATATAGAAGTTCGTGTAATAGAAGTAGATCAGGCTAACAATCGCCTGATATTATCTGCTCGTGAGATTCTAAAAGAAAAGGAAAAAGAGGAATTAGCATCCAAGATTTCATCACTTCCAGTAGGTAGCATATTAACTGGTAAAGTAGAGAGCCTTCAGACATACGGTGCCTTTGTACGTTTGGAAAATGGTCTTTCTGGACTAGTTCACGTATCTCAAATCTGTGAAAAAAGAATTAAAGCACCATCTGATATCCTAAAAACAGGAGAAGAAGTTCAAGTGAAAGTCATTGGAATTAAAGATGGAAAAATTAGTTTGAGCATCAAAGCGCTACAAGATACCTCAGAAGAGGTCTATGAAAAAGTTGATATTCCAAAAGCGGACGATATTGGTACAAATTTAGGAGATTTATTTAAACATATAAAACTTTAATGTATTCCTGAATATGAATAAGGGGTACAAGCAACATCATATGTTGCTTGTACCCCTTATTATAATCTATCTTTTTATGTCATTTAATTCTTCTAGCCAAACGGCCACACAGGCATCACTTGGCATTCGCCAGTCTCCACGCGGAGACAGTGCTACTGTTCCTACCTTTGGCCCATCTGGTAAACAGGAGCGTTTAAACTGTTGTGAAAAAAATCTATGATAAAATGTATCTAACCACTTTAAAATTGTGTGCTCATCATACATGCCGTTAAAAGCTTTCTTTGCTAGTCTAAAGATTTTACTTGGCGCATATCCAAATCGCAATACATAGTATAGATAAAAATCATGCAATTCATATGGGCCTACCAAATCCTCTGTAATCTGAGAAATAACTCCATCCTTTGGTGGCAGTAATTCTGGACTTACTGGTGTATCTAATACATCTATTAGAACATTTTTTAACTCTGTATCTTGGCAACTATCTGCATAGTAGCGAACCAAATGCCGTACCAATGTTTTTGGAACAGATGCATTCACTCCATACATTGACATATGATCTCCGTTGTAAGTTGCCCACCCTAGAGCCAATTCCGACATATCGCCAGTGCCAATTACAAGTCCTCCTGTTTGATTAGCGATATCCATCAAGACCTGTGTCCTTTCTCTAGCTTGAGCGTTTTCATATGTGACGTTATGAAGATCTTGAGTATGTCCAATATCCTCAAAATGTTGGAGAACTGCTTTTTGAATTGGAACTTCACGAAGAGTTGCCCCTAACTTTTCTGTTAAAATACAAGCATTTTGATACGTTCTATCGGTGGTTCCAAAACATGGCATCGTTACAGAAACTATATTCGATCTATCTAGACCTAACATATCAAACGTCTTTGCCGTCACTAATAATGCTAACGTAGAATCTAACCCACCTGAAATCCCTACCACAGTACTCTGACTATGCGTATGTGCCATACGCTTTTTTAATCCCATCGCCTGAATCGTTAAAATTTCTTCACAACGTTTTGCACGTTCAGCTTCATTAGAGGGTACAAAAGGAGTGGATAATATTTCTCGTGTCAACGCGGTTCCTTCACTTGCAATGTCAAATGGTACTTTTAATAACGTTGGTTGTTCCTTCATTTTGAACGTTGTATTTTTTCTTCTTTCGCTTACTATGCGATAGATATCTATCTCAGAATATATGACTTCATTGGAGAATCGTTTCGATTCCTTCAAGATGTTTCCATTTTCCGCGATAATATTGTGTCCCCCAAAAACTAAATCAGTCGTAGATTCTCCTTCTCCTGCATTTGCATAAATATATCCTGCAATTAGCCTTGCTGACTGACCAGCAATCAATTGTTCTCGATAGCAATCCTTCCCTATGGTTTCATCACTGGCGGAGCAATTCACTAACAAAGTTGCGCCTTCTATTGCTGCACCTATACTTGGCGGAACTGGAGACCAAACATCTTCGCAAATTTCTGCCGATACAACCAATTCTTCCATAACTGTCGACTGAAATAATATTTGTGGACCGAAAGGCACACTTTTCCCATCAAATATAATATTTTTTGCACTTATAGGCCCAGGTTCAAACTGACGCATTTCATAAAATTCCCCATAATTTGGAAGAAATGATTTTGTAACCAGTCCTAGAACCTCTCCTTTGTTCAATGCTGCCGCTATATTGTATAATTTTCCATCTATACTCAAAGGTACTCCAATGAATATGAGTGCATCCTTTTCTTTCGTATGTTTTGCAATTTGTTGCAATGCCTCCTTCGAAGCTTGTAACAAAGTTTCTTGTAAAAATAAATCTCCACAAGTGTATCCAGTTACACAAAGTTCTGGGAAGACAATGATTTTTGCCCCTTGCATTACTGTTTCATCGATTAGCTTACAAATCTCCTGCTGATTATGTCTCACATCAGCTACTCTAATATCAGGTGTTGCAGCTGCCACCTTTACAAATCCATGCCTCATCTTTCTCCTCCTTATTCGTGATTGGGGACGGGGGCAATGTACATTGCCCCCGTCCCCAATCAACATCTGCCCTGTCCCTATCTGCTTCTCTTTATAATATCTTTCAATTCATCTACAGAAAATTGATATGCAGTATTACAAAAATGACATTTGACTTCTATGTCTTTATCTTCATCTATCATTTCTTGAATTTCCTTCTTTCCTATGCTTACAATGGCCTTTTCTACTTTCATTTTAGAGCAATCACAAATAAATGTAGTTGGAATGGTATCATGAAACTCTATTTCGAGTCCTGCTAGAACTTGTTCCAAAAGCTGTTCTGGCGTCATTCCCCGTTCTAGCATTGTGGTAACAGAATCAATGCCTTTAATATTTTCTTCCAACTTATCTAACACCCAATCCTCAACAAATGGCATCACCTGAATAATGAATCCTCCCGCTTGCTTTACGGTATTATTCTTTTCCATCAAGACACCTAGACCAACCGATGAAGGAACTTGTTCGGATGTTGCAAAATAGTATGTTAAATCTTCTGCAATTTCACTAGTTTGTAAAACAGTTTGTCCAACATAAGGTTCTTTTAGACCCATATCCTTTATGACATAAAGTAATCCTACCCCTACAGCACCACCGACATCTAGCTTACCATCCTTAGCTGGAATCAATACCTCTGGGTGATTGACGTAACCTTTTACATTGGCTGCGCTATCTGCCGTTACTGTCATACCACCAAGTGGTCCACCTGCTTTAATCTGCAATGTTAATACATCTGTCTCATTTTTCATCATACATCCCATCATCGCCCCAGCTGTTAAAAGTCTTCCTAATGCCGCTGTTGCTACTGGACTTGTATTATGACTTTCTCTTGCAAATTCTACTAATTCTTTTGTGGTTGCAGCAAACGCTCTAACCTGACTATTTGCTGCTGTTGCCCTTACAATATAATCTTTCATTTAATCCTCTTTTCCCTTTTATAAAACTATGATTTTTTTCCACATTCTCTAGCCACTACATAAATTCGCTCACTGCAATCATCTGGCTCATTTCTTGTGAAAGCATCATAAGCTATTACATATTCCAGACCTGATCTTTCTATCAGTTTCTTCACAATTTCTAACGAATATGCCCTTTGAAAATGTGTTTCTTCATATTTATGGTATAACTCTGTCTGCTCATCCTTCAGAAATAAACTCAACTGGTATTCGTTAATCTGTTCCTCATCGTAATAATAATTTTCCCAAATAAAGCTACATTCATCCCGATTTTCAGCAATCGTCTGATTGCCTAACATTTTCTCATATTTATAAATGGTATTAAAATCAAAGATAAAAATCCCCTTAGGGTCCAAATAATTATTTACCAAACGCATGACCTCTACTAAATCCTCATCTTCTGTCACATAATTAATGGAGTCACAGATGCTAACCACCGCTTTCACTGTGCCAAATAGTTCAAATTCTCTCATATCCTGTAATAGATATAATATGTCTTGCCCGGACTGTATTTTTTTCTCCATTGCAATCTCTAACATTTCTTCTGAATTATCTACTCCAATCATGTCATAACCGTATCTAGATAGTAATTGTGTTACATTCCCTGTTCCACAGCCCAAATCTAGCACTAGTCCACTTTCTACGCCGTATTCTATTAACAATTTCCGCAAATAATCCACCCATTCTTGATACGGTACGTTATCCATGAATGTATCATAAACTGTCGCAAAACTTGTATATGCTTCCATCATCTTTTCCTAGCTCTTTCCATATTCTTATATACTCTAATCAAGTTTCAACAAAATTATATATAATTCTTTCATATCTTATCATATTTTTATGGAAAGTTCTACTTTTAACCAACAGTATTCTCTTTGAATTAACCTATTTTTTATCATACGGCTTTATGTTAATTGATTGCTTTTCAAAATCAATAAAGATTTGATATGCATACCCATCTTCGCTTGTATCCCAGATCTCTACAAATTGTGGTGTGACTTCAATTATAATTTCCGTATCCTCATGACTATATTTGTTATAACTATCCCACAAAAATTTTTTATAACCTTGCTCAAAGATTTCCCCTGGTTCTTCTATAACCAAGCCTTTATTTTTTGCAATGCCTTCTACTTGAATGCCACTCCAGCAAAGTGCAACATTTGGATTCTCAAATAATTGCCTAGTTTTTCTAAACTCCCGATCCGTTTTAAAATATATCTTGTTATTATAGAACAGGCAGCTCACATTACGCACCATAACATAATCATTCACACTAGATGCTAGCGCCATAATTTTCCAATCCCCCAACAATTGAAACATCAATGCCACTGCTTCCTCATAACTTAATTCTTTATCTGGACTATATTTCATCGTTTTTCCTCCTATTGTATAATATTATGAATCTGTTTACTGATTTTCTTATATACCAAACATGCAATGAATGATGCCACTGCATTTTTTATTAAGTTAAATGGCACAATTCCTAAGATCGCAAATGTCAGCACATTTTTCATCATGGGATTAACTGCTTGACACATCCTTATAATTTGTTCCAAGGATAACCCCATTAATTTAGTATAAAAGGGGATAATCAAATATAAATTCGTGAATACAGCTACTATTGAAGCTACTGCTGTACCAACCCCCATACCTATCATTGCCGATTGCTTACTTTTATTTCTATAATAAATAAAGACAGCTGGCAATACATAAGCACAACTCAACATAAAATTCTGAATTTCACCAGTTAGAGCAGAAGAACTTCCCAAAAAAACTATTTTTATTAAGATTTTTACCAGGATAATTAGTACTGCTGCCATTGGTCCCAATGCAAATCCACCAATAATTTCTGATACTCCTGAAAAATCAAATTCCATAAATGGTGGCATAAATGGCAATGGGAATTTAAATAACATTAGCAGTGCACTGACCCCTCCAAATAGTCCAATCAAGGCAATTTCTTTGGTACGCCTTTTCCGTTTCTTTTTTTCTGTTACCGCATGTTCCATACATCTTTCCTCCTATAGAATAGTATAAAAAAACCCGTAAACATTCGTCTACAGGCAGCATTACAGAAAATGTCTTTTCTCATCCGGACTTTAACCGTCGGTTCTGGAATTTCTTCTGACTCAAGCAGAAGGTCACCAGATCAACCGCTTACGCGGGTCATGGACTATACCATCGGTAGGGAATCACACCCTGCCACAAAGACTTCTATATGAAATTTAGATTCGGATAACAAAATCACATAATCTGTTACTACGAATTTACCATATTTCCCCATAATTGTAAAGGTGGGTTGACAATCCACACAAAACAAATTATGATACCTTGGCATACTTATTTTATATATTTATTGGCACTATTCTTTTACTTGGAGGTTCTCATGCACAATACTTTAGCACAAAAATTTGGAATATTATCTTTACTAAAATTTACATTTCCAACCATTGTAATGATGGTATTCATGTCACTATATACCATGGTAGACGGGATATTTGTATCAAATTTAATCGGTGAAAATGCCCTATCTGCCATAAATATTGTCTTTCCAGCAAGCAGTATTATCATTGCTATTTCTATTATGCTTGCCACTGGTGGCAGCGCAATTATTGGAAAATATATGGGCGAAGGAAAATCCCAGTCTGCCAAAGAATTTTTTACCCTGTTGATTATAATAGGCCTTATTTTTGGTGTCATCACCCTTATTCTCGGTTTTTTATTTATAGAACCTTTGATTACGTTACTTGGTTCTACACCCTCCTTGCATGATTATTGTTATTCCTATCTTAAAATATTATTGATATTTGCACCTTTTTCCGTTTTACAAATGTTATTTCAGTTTTTCTTTGTCACTGCTGGCAAACCAAACTGGGGTCTCTTTTCTACCATAGCTGGTGGCGTTGTCAACATTCTCTTAGACTATATACTGATTGTGCCACTACAAATGGGCATAGCTGGTGCAGCACTCGGAACTGGAATAGGTTATTCCATTCCAGCCATCTGCGGGCTTATATATTTTACTTTTTGTAGGACAGGTACTCTTTATTTTGTAAAACCAAAATGGGATGGATCAGCTTTATTGCAAAGTTGCTTCAATGGATCTTCTGAAATGGTTACCAATCTTGCTACAGCCGTTACAACACTTCTTTTTAATATTGTCATGTTAAAATACCTCGGCGAAAACGGAGTAGCTGCCATTACCATTGTCTTATATGCTCAGTTTTTATTGACTTCTGTGTATCTTGGTTTTTCTTCTGGAATTGCACCAATACTGAGCTATAATTACGGAGAAGGTAACCATCAAGAATTACACAAAATTTATCGTATTAGTATGGGATTTATATGCATTAGCTCTATTTTAATTTTATTATTATCCCTCAGTTTGTCTTCTCATATTGTAACTGTTTTTGTCTCTTCTGACAGTGCTGTTTTTCCAATTGCACGACATGGCTTTGTACTGTTTTCGATGAGCTATTTAATCACTGGATTTAATATTTTTGCTTCCTCCATGTTTACTGCCTTTTCAAACGGTAAGATATCCGCTATTATCTCTTTTTTGCGCACTTTTGTATTTATTATTTTTGCTATTTTATTTCTTCCTAACATGATAGGAGCAAATGGCATATGGCTCTCTGTACCAATGGCCGAACTACTAACGCTTATAATCTCCTTTGGTTATATGATTCGATATAAACGCAACTATCATTATTAACGGGCAAAATCCTAGCACTTATCAGTCGCTAGGATTTTATGATTCTTTCTTAGTTCTCTATTTTTATTTCGTGTACCCAACCTTCAGGAGCTTTCATATGTCCCATCTGAATACCTGTCAATGTATCATAAAGTTTTTTTGTAATTGGTCCCATTTCTGCCATACCACTTGGCAAACAAATTTCTGTTCCATGATCTACAATTTTACCAACTGGAGAAATAACTGCAGCCGTTCCACAAAGACCACATTCTGCAAATTCACTTAGTTCCTCTTTATATACAACACGTTCTTCTACTTCTAAGCCCAAGTAATCTTTTGCAACACTCATAAGAGAACGACGTGTAATGGAAGGCAAAATGCTTCCTGACTTTGGCGTCACTACTTTCCCATCTCGGGTAATAAATATAAAGTTGGCACCTCCCGTTTCTTCTACCTTTGTTCTCGTTTCTGGATCCAAATACATATTCTCATCATATCCAGCCTGATGAGCAGACATAATTGCATGTAGACTCATGGCATAGTTAAGTCCTGCCTTTACATGTCCAGTTCCATGGGGTGCTGCACGATCAAAATCACTAACACAGATCGTCAGTGGTTTTACACCACCCTTAAAATAAGGACCTACTGGTGTTGCAAATACACGAAACTGATACTCATCTGCTGGCTTTACACCAATAACAGGATTGGTTCCAAACATATAAGGACGAATATACAGTGTTGCTCCCGAACCATATGGTGGTACATACGCTTCATTTGCTCTTACTACTTCTTCTACTGCCACCATAAAACGTTCTTCTGCAAATATTGGCATCTCTAACCTCTGTGCTGAATCTACCATACGTTTTGCATTTAATTGTGGTCGGAAGGTAACAATCCGACCATCCTCTGTTGTATATGCTTTTAATCCTTCAAAACAAGTTTGTGCATACTGCAATACGCCAGCACACTCATTTAATACAACTGTTGCATTTGTTGTCAATGTACCTTCATCCCAGATACCATCTTTATAATTCGCAACATATCGTTGTTCTGCCTGCATATATCCAAATCCTAGATTTGCCCAATCAATATTTTTCTTCTCCACACTCTTAACTTCCTTCCTATGCTTTTCTATACCTATTATTATACTTTTTTTTTCATCTGTCAACGTAAAATAGAGCGTACTCTGTTTATCTCTCTGACATACTGATGGACTCTATTCCTACACTTCCACCTCGCACCACTTCAATAGATTGGAATTCCTCTTTCAGCAATGCTATCAAAGAGTCATTTCTAGTAGCTGTCTGAACACATTCCAAGATAATACTGTCCCGTCCATAATCTGCTACCGATGCGCCAAATGCTTCTGCAATATGGAATGTCTCCGTCTTATCCGCCAATGTACACTTATTAACTTTCACATATAATAGTTCTTTCATGTGCACTTGAAGCGTTGTGAAATCAATAACTTTAATTACTTCTACCATGCGGTTTAATTGCTTTTTGATTTGTTCAAATGTAATATCATCACTTACCGTTTCGATTGTCATTCTTGATACCGTTGGGTCTTCTGTTGTTCCTACTGTTAAACTGGCCATATTATAAGATTTACCTGAAAACAGACCTGATATTTTTGCTAATACACCTACTTGATTCTCTACATATAAAGATATCCATCTTTTTTGCATTGCACTTTTCATCTCTTTTCATCCCCTCTCTAACAATCCAAAATCATATCTTCCAAAGAATTCCCACCCTTTACCATAGGTAACACTAAATCCTCACAATCGATGACAAATTCAATTAAAGTTGGTGTATGTCGATTTGTTTTGGCTTCTAAAAACGCTCCCTCTATCTCTTCTGCCTTCTCTACGCGAATTCCTTTCGCACCATAACTCTCTGCAAGTTTTACAAAATCCGGTGAATAAGGTGGACAGGAAAATTCTGTACTTCCACAATGTTCTTTACAACTTTTTCTAGCACACAAGCAAGTATTTGCATATCGTTTTCCATAAAATAATTTTTGCATTTGTCGAACCATTCCAAGTTTATGATTATTGAATACACATAAAATTAGAGGTAGCTCTTGACCAACAGCAGTGGCAAATTCTTGAATATTCATTTGCATTCCTCCATCCCCTGAAATGCAGATTACAAACTGTTCAGGATATGCCAATTGTGCTCCAATGGCAGCTGGAAATCCAAATCCCATGGTACCAAGACCTCCAGAAGTCAATAATTTTTTACCATCATGCAATTCCAAGAATTGAGTCGTCCACATTTGATGCTGTCCCACATCTGTGACAACAATGGCCTTCTCAAATTGTTCATTGATTTTTGCAATAATGTGCTGTGAATTCATGCATGGTTTTTTCTTCATAACCATTGGATGCTCTATTCGCCATGCATTGATCTCTTCCATCCATTTTAAAGTATCATATTTGGTCACATATTCTAATAGTTTGTCAATTGCCTCTTTGGCATCCGCAACAATCGGTACATCAACTTGCACATTTCTGGAAATGGAAGCCGTATCGATATCAATGTGTATGATTTGTGCATGGGGTGCAAAATCTTGAATAACGCCTGTTACCCGATCATTGAATCTTGCCCCTATGGAAAATAACAAATCACACTCACTCACTGCCATATTGGCTGCATAACATCCATGCATCCCCATATTTCCAATGTAATATGGATTATCAGTTGGTATTGCTCCTTTTCCCATGACTGTGGTGACCAAAGGTATTCCTGTTTTCTCAATCAGCTGTTTGCATTGTGCATTCGCCTTTGCTATGTTTACACCACCACCAGCTAGAAATAGTGGCCTCTTGGCTTTCCCAAGCATTTTAATAGCTCGCTTTAATTGACCAATATGAACCGTCCTATTTGGTTTATATCCACGAATATTCACTGTATCCGGATAATTTGGATCGCCGAGTTCACACATCATATCTTTAGGTAAATCGATGACCACTGGTCCGGGTCTACCTGTTTGCGCAATATAAAAAGCTTCTTTTATAATTCGTCCTAGGTCCTCCCTGTTGCGAACTGTCACTCCATATTTACAAATGCTTCTCGTAATTCCTACCATATCAACCTCTTGAAATGCATCGTTTCCTATCAAATTCCTTGGCACTTGGCCTGTAAAACACACCAATGGTACACTGTCATAATTAGCCGTGGCTATCCCCGTTACCAAGTTAGTCGCACCAGGACCGCTTGTAACTAGACAAACGCCCACTCTACCTGTTGCTCTTGCATATCCATCAGCTGCATGAATCAGCGCTTGCTCATGACGTGGTAATATAACTTCCGTATAATCTTGTTTATATAATTCATCTAACATATCAACATTGTATCCACCTGGATAGCCAAACAAGATGTCTACACCTTCTTCTTTTAATGCTTTCACAAAGAGCTTGTTGCCAGATATCTTTTTCATAACATATACCTCCTCAATATTTCTAGTAAAACCTTCCCTTTCGATTCTTTTCCTACAAGATTTATATAATCAGCAATATCATCATCACTCACTATATAAAAACAGCCCTAAACTGACAGCTCAGCTTAGGGCGAATATGCTTTATCCGTGTTACCACCTAATTTCAAAAAGTTTCCTTTTTGCACTCATCCAATACAGGATTCCTCCGATATTGCTTCCCTATAACGTAGGAAATACGTTGAAGCCTACTTAGACAATTGTCCGTTTGGTTCACTGCTCATAGGCTACTTCCACAATCACATCACGAAGACTTTCACCACCCATCTTCTCTCTTTGCTTTTGTTAACTGTGTACTCCTCCTAATCAATGCATTTCATTCATATTTTAGTGAATTAACGTCATTATAAAGTCTGCAAATCACTTTGTCAACGATATCTTGTGCATTCATATAAAACATCAATCATTCATTAAAATATATCAAATAATAATTTTAGTCTTCTCAAAAGCAGTCACCACGTGTATGATAAGAATATATTTATTGACCGTTTTGGTGCACAGAGGAGGCTTGTATGAATCAAATAATTGAAATCAATCATCTTACTAGGGATTATGGTCATCACAAAGGAATATTTGATGTTAACATTCACGTTCAAAAAGGCGGAGTTTTTGGATTTTTGGGACCCAATGGAGCTGGAAAAACTACTACCATACGTCATCTAATGGGGTTTATCAAGGCAAAAGAAGGTAATTGTTCTATCCTTGGATACGACTGCTTCAATGATGCTGCCGCTATCCAAAAGAGCTTAGGATACCTGGCCGGTGAGATCGCATTTTTGGAAGATTTAAATGGTAGACAGCTTCTACACTTTATTGCCTCTTTAAAAAGAATTAAAGATTACACTCTAATGAATGAACTAATGGACCGGTTTGAGCTTGATCCACGTTCTAAGATTAAAAAGATGTCTAAGGGAATGAAACAAAAAGTTGGTATTATATGCGCTTTTATGAATGATCCCAGTGTGATTATATTAGATGAACCCACCAGTGGACTTGATCCTCTTATGCAAAATAGGTTTATCGAATTAATCTTAGAGCAAAAGAAACGTGGGAAAACCATTCTAATGTCTTCACACATTTTTGAAGAAATAGAAAAGACCTGTGATAGAGCCGCTATTATTAGAAACGGGGACATTGTTGCCATTGAAGATATGGAAAATTTAAGACAAAAAAAATTAAAATATTATACCCTCACGTTCCAAACACCCGAGGAGGCTTCTTCTTTTATAAAAACTACTATTTATGAGATAAAGCATCACGTGAACAATACCGTTGTCATTCATGTAACTGGTTCTTTGAATATTTTTCTACAATCTTTACTCTCCTATCAGATTAAGGACTTAGATGTTAGCACACAATCACTAGAAGACATATTTTTACACTATTACGGAGGTGATCATTCATGATTTCATTCCCACTTTGGAAACGTAATTTCATATCTACTCTGAAATTATTTTTTATCTTTCTCGCTATCTTAATTATGTATAGCTCTATTATTATTTATATGTTTGACCCCAAGTTAGCTGATATGCTAAATGATTACCAAGAGGCACTGCCAGAAATGATGGCCGCTGTTGGTATGACTGGCGTATGTGATACTTTATTAGAATTTATACATACTTATTTATACGGATTTATAATGCTTTTAATCCCTGTAATTTTTACAATTATTATCACGAATAAGCTTGTAATGCATTATGTGGATAATGGCTCTATGGCCTGCCTTTTGTCAACCCCAAATACTCGTAGGAAAATTATAATTACTCAATGTACTACTATCATATTGTCTATACTATGTCTGATTTTTCTAACAGCAACCATCAGCTATTTTTGTTGCGAAGTAATGTTTCCAGGAGAATTGGACTCTCGAAAATTTGTACTACTGAATATAAGTACATTCTTACTACAATTTGCCATTGGTGGAATTGCTTTTTTTTCAGCATGCTTCTTTAATGAGTCAAAAGGATTTTTTGTAGTTGGCGCCGGACTCCCGTTGGTGTTCTATATCATTCAAATGCTAGCCAACATGGGCGGCGATTTAGATAAATTAAAATATATTACCATATTCACACTATTTCCTGGAGAATTAATCCTATCATCCTCAGCCGGGATTATTACACGTAATCTCGCACTTGGTGGAATTGGAGTATCTCTTTACTTAGGCGGAATATACTATTTTACCAAAAAGGATTTGCCTTTATAAGCAAATCCTTTTTAGCAATTATTCTTTACTAGGTATAGAAAATATTGAAATTAAAAATCTTACTAAGCTATATATAACAAGTACGGTTGCAATGATTGTCTCTACCAGTACTACATATGTTAAAAATGGAAGTGGTCTTCCCATATTTGCCAAGCACACCATCGTCATCTTTATTCCGATTGCACTAATTACAAATGGGAATGTAAAGGCAGCGTAACTTGGGTAAAATTGCATGTTCAAGAATTTTGGCAAATTGATTAGAACAACCATATAAATGATGCTCGACAATACAGCTAAAAATCCTATCATCATGAGAGACTTTGGCTGTACCGATTGAATATAGCCTGCTAAACAAAGACTTGCCGGCGCTGCGTAAATGCAGAACAGGGGTCTTGCTGGTTCTGGTATTTCCTTGAATTTCACATATCGATATGTAACTAATAACAACAATAATAAAAACGTGATAAACCCAAACCAAAATGCTATAGTACCTATATGCAACATGTTAAATGCTGGTGCAGAAATGCTGGCCACAGCGATTCCAACGTATACAATATAATAACTGGCGAATACCTTATTCATAACTGGATGTAACATAAATTTGAATGTAAAATATATAATTAAAATAATATGTAATGCAATTGCAACAAACCAAATAATCTTAGCTGTGGAACCTATCAATGGCTTTAAATATGTTGCCAACAGCATAAGCGCCATAGAAAATGTCCCTGCTACACTTGCCATGATAGGGTTATTCATATCTTCCTTAATCATTGCGGGAAACAGGATTAACTTTAAAATTAACATTAGTCCTAATATTCCAGAGATTACTCCGCACACTAGACGAATTCCTTCTGAATATGTTTGCAGCAAATTACCTAGCGCCGCTACACCAAGCATCACTCCTGCTAATGGTACCGGTACGCGTTTTATTCGTTCTTTCATTTTTATCACCTATATCCCATTTTATTCTTCATCCAGATTCTTTAATCCCAATTCTCGGATTACCATCTCTGCTACTTTACCTGCTACCAATCCCGTAAAATGAATACATTGTTCTTTATGCTCTCCACCCGCCATGTCAAATTCTTTTGTAAGTATACGACAGCAAAGTGCATTTTTCCCATTTGCAACTTTGAACCAATCATGCAGTTCTTTTGCAAGCTCAAGATTTTTTTCCACCTTTGGATCTCCTTGTTTGGTACGTCCAAAGAATATCCCAAGAGCCATAACTCCACCTGACACTGCTCCACATAGACATTTTGAGCGTCCAATTCCTACTGGAAATCCAGACGCCATTGCTATCACCTCTTCTGGGATATCTAATTCAAAATTAGATCTTATTGCACTAACTACAGCTTCGGAACAAAAAAAGCCCCCACGAAATAACTCCTCTGCCTCTTTTGTAATTTTGCTAACGCTTACCTCTTGTTTCATGTTCATTTTATTATCCTCCTTAGCATGTATTTGTTGTTATTTTTTTATCACTAATTTCATTTTATCTTGTCTAAGCGACAATTTCCAATTGATTATGTCTATATAAAAAGAGGGCATATAGATATGGTCTATATGCCCTCTTTTTGCTTATTTACTATTTTTTTGTTCATACTTCGCAAACACGTATTCCAAATCAAAATATGTTTGTTCTTCACTAACACCAGTCATCTTCCACCCTGGTTCTTGATCAAGGTTTGGGAAAAATGTATCTGCTTCGTATGCATGATCAATCTTTGTAATATGAGCCACATCACAATGTGGCAACATTTGTCGATATATACTCTCTCCTCCAATCACATATACATCATCTGTGGGATACTGTTCTAGTTCTTCTAATGCTTCTTTCACGCTGTGAACTACAATCGCATCTTTTATCTGATAGTTTGGATCAGATGTAATCACAATATTAATGCGATTTTTCAATGGTAGACCATTTGGAAAGCTTTCTAAGGTTTTTCTGCCCATTACAACTACCTTTCCTGCCGTTGTCTCCCTAAAAAATTTCATATCAGAAGGAATGCTTACTAATAACTTATTACCAAATCCAATCCCCCAATTTTTGTCAACTGCTACAATTAAATTCATTTACCTTCTCCTTCCCCTATACTGCTATTGGTATGTTTTTTATCTGTGGTCCAGTTTCATAATTTTCTAATCTTACATCTTCTGTTGTAAATTGATAAAAATCTTTCACCTCTGGATTCAACCAAAATGTAGGTGCAGGTAATGGCTTTCTTTGAATCAATTCCTCTACCAAAGGTATATGCTTATCATAAATGTGGGCATCTGCGATTACGTGAACCAGCTCACCCACCTGCATGCCACAAATCTGAGCTAACATATGCACCAAAACAGCGTATTGGCAGACATTCCAATTATTAGCTGCAAGTACATCCTGAGATCTCTGATTCAATATTGCATTCAAAATCAACCGTTCATTGCCAGATTGCTTTGTAACATTAAATGTCATACTATAAGCACATGGATATAGATTCATTTCTGCTAAATCTTGATGCACATATATATTGGTCATAATCCGTCTACTATATGGATTATTTTTCAGATCATAAATCACCCTATCAATTTGATCCATCATCCCTTCTTTGTATTGATGTTTCACACCCATCTGATATCCATATGCTTTTCCAATAGAACCTGTTTCATCTGCCCAACTATCCCAAATATGACTATTTAAATCATGAATATTGTTGGATTTCTTCTGCCATATCCATAATAACTCATCCACGCAACTTTTGATGCCCGTCCGGCGCAACGTCAGCGCTGGAAATTCTTTAGATAAATCATATCGATTTACCACACAGAATTTCTTGACTGTATACGCAAAGCTACCATCCTCCCACTTTGGTCGAACCTTTTCTCCTTCCGTACTAACTCCATGATCTATAATATCACGACACATATCTATAAAAACTTTATCAGCATAGCCCATAACAAACCTCCTCATTATTCGTTACTATATATTAACACGAATTGGGGGCACGGTAAAGTTCAAAAGGGGCATAGCAAAAAACATTTGGGGGCGTAGCCAATCGAAATTTGCTACGCCCCCAAATGTCTTTTGCTATTAAATATTATCTAATACTTTTGATAACGCTCTTCTAAACGCTTCTGCTTCTTTTTTAGTCATTCCACGCAATAGTACTTTGTCCATCTTTTTTCTATCGTTTTCCATTCGCTTTTGTATATCATATGCTTTTTCTGTAAGATAAATATTTTTACACCTTTTATCTGATGTGTTTTGAACACATAAGATAAATCCTTTTTGATCCAGTCGTTTTAATAATCCGGTCACAGTTGGATTCCGAAGATTTAAATTATATTCAATATCTCTTTGATTCACAAATTCCTTTTTAGTATGAAATAAGTAATTTAAAACTGCACATTGAGATGCTGTTATTCCAATTGTTTTTAATTTTTTATTTAAATCCTTTTCGTAAACATTATTAATACTTTTCACCATAAGTCCCACTGACTTTATGTCTTCCATCGAATCCCTCCTAATCATAGCATGCTATATGAATACAGTATCATTCTTTGGATGAACTGTCAATTTAGAATATCATCGACCACAGGGCTGAAAATGGCATTACCAACAACATAGCAGGTATCATATTTGCTGTTGGAAATTTTGCTATACCTGCAATTCTAAAACCTGTTGCAAGCATGAGAACTCCACCACATGCAGTAAAATCAGATAACATTGTAGGTGTTACAAAAGGCATGATATACTTGGCACTTAAAAATAGTAGTATCATAATTACGAACTGTGGAACCGCAATGATAGAGACCATGTATCCTAAACTTGCTGCAAAGATAGCCGCTGTAAATAAATCTAGTACAGATTTGGATATCAATATGGTATGATCTCCTGTAATTCCTGACTGTAAAGACCCAAAGATTCCAGTGCCACTGGCACAAAACAGTACCACAATACTAATAAATTCCGATAAAAATAGCTCCTGATTTGTATCCTGATTTTTAAATACTGTTTCTAGTGGCTTTTGAATTGTCATTGTTCCTTTTACAACCATACTTTCTAACTGCATTACTTCCCCAATCACCAAACCAAAAATCACTGCAAACATGACCGCTGGCATTTGTTTCATCTGAATAATACTATTGATTCCCATTGCCATACTGCATACTCCAAAAATCAAAGTCAATTTTTCGCAAAGTTCTTTTTTTAAAAATGATTGAAATGTGGCTCCCAGACAACCACCAATGATAACTGCGCCACTATTTATTAAGACTCCTATCGGCATATTTTTATTCTCCATTCTTTTTATCTATTAATTATAGAACATTTGATGGATATTATCTATGATTTTTCTATTCGTTTTTTCTTTAAAATTCATAGAAAAAGGCGATGAACTTATGTCCATCGCCTTTTCCATTTTCCACTGATTATAATTCCAACTGCAATGATCATACCTACAATCCATCCAATTGCAATCGACCACCAGATTGCATTGTACCCCATTAGAAAGGCTAAAATATATGCACCAGCTACTCGTATGAAGAGATCCACGAATGTTGCCAATGTAAATCCTGGCATATATCCAGCTCCTCTCATCACGCCACTGCTAATCAACAGTAATGCGCATGCAAAATAAAATACGGTCACTACATTCATATACGTTGTTCCTACCGACAACACCTGTCCACGCACTGCATCTGAAGTAGTATCACTTACAAACCATCCAATCATATATCCACCCGCAAATCTCGCAATCACTGTTGCAATTACACAATATATAAATGCCAGTTTGATAGTAGCAACATAACCTTGCTTCACCCGTTCTAATTTTCTTGCGCCCGCATTCTGTGCTGTAAAACTTGAAACTCCATTTCCCATACTTATTATGACCATTTTGAAGAAAGAATCCAATTTAATGGCTGCTGCATATCCTGCAATCACTGTTGCACCATAACTATTTACTAACGCTTGTACCAATAGTTGCCCAACGGAAACTACCGATTGCTGAAAAATACTTGGTAATGCAATTTTACCCATTTTTACAAGTAATTTTTGATCAAATATTGCGATATCTTCTTCAATGTGAACTTTTTTCAGCCTCTTTAATAAAGTTACCACCGCTAATACAGAGGAAATACCTTGGGCTATAAAGGTTGCCCATGCTACGCCCGCAACACCAAGATGTAAGATTGCAACAAAAATATAATCTAATAAGACATTAAATAAAGAAGAGAAAATCAAAAAATATAACGGTGTTTTTGAATCCCCTAGCCCATTAAAAATGGCAGTAGAAATATTGTATATAAACAAAAATGCTAATCCAAAAAAATAGATGCGTAAATAAAGCGCACCATCATAAAAAACATTTTCTGGTGTATTCATAATTTTCATCAATGTATTATTTCCAATTAGACCGATCCCCATGAGCACAATACTCAACACAAACATTGAGATAATTGCTGTAAATGCTGCTGTCTTCATTTCCTTATACTCTTTAGCACCAAATATCTGTGAAATTACTACGGAACATCCCATTCCAGCTCCAATAGCTACTGCTACAAATAGCATAGTAATAGGGTATGATGCTCCCACTGCTGCCAGAGCATCTACCCCTGCATATTTTCCTGCAATCAAACTATCTGCAATATTATAAAATTGTTGAAACATGCCACTTAATATAATGGGCATAGAATATTGAATAATAATTTTAGACGGGTTACCTATTGTCATATCTTTCATCATCTTGTAATACCTTCTCCTAAAGTAATGGGGACGGGGGCAATGTTACATCGCCCCCGTCCCCATTGGAATCAATTAAACCCTTACTTCTGCAAGTATCTTTGTTTTCTGTAGTGCTTTTGCCACAATATAATACATTCCTGTTTCAACCGGGAGCATAATTAGCTGTTTCAAAGCACGCACTGGGAACAATGCTACAAACGGTGTTCCATACAACATGGAAATCCAATACGTTGCAAGCAACATATTAACAACAACACAAACCGTTAAATTCGCCAAAAAAATGCGTTTGAAACTGATCGGCCTCTTATACAAAAACATTCCGTAGATTACACCTGCAAGTATTGCATCAAATGTAAATCCAAAGAAAAATGGTCCAGTTGGCTTAATCAGAAATTTGATAATATCTGCCGCCCCAGCCATTATACCACCTACTACAGGCCCAAACATCATTCCGGCTAACTCGTTAGCAATAAAGGAAAAGCCTACTTTTAAATACTCTGATAATACCAAAGTATAAAACCCTAGTACAATAGCAACTGCCATTAACATTGCTGTTACTACTAACGTTTTGGTACTTTTCAACTCATGCCAGGAGTCCACAAACTGCGACTTTATTTTACTCATAAAATTACCTCCTTAGCAGTAGTCCTTCGCCACTCATAGGAGGTACTTTCATATCTCTATGTGTAGCAGCGGGATGCAAAACATGTATCGCAAGTAAATTTACTTTTCGTCCAACTGGCAACTCCCCGTCCCGTCAGCACTTTACGCACACATTTCTACTCTGCTTCTCTATTTTTCTTTGTTTCAGCACAATTATAACACTAACTGTATCTAAGGGCAATATCATTTTCTCTTTTGCTGTATTTAACGAATTTTAATATTGTATTTATTCATTTAGTAAACCCTTATTACGCTACTAATCTCTTTTATAATTGACATGTCAGAAAATATGGTTAGCGAATCTTTCAAATTAAATGCTTTTACTTTATCCGTTACAATCACAACCTCCGCCTGATCCTCAATACGCCTTTTTTGAGTCACTTTCGCTATGCTAACTTGATGATTTGCAAATACGCTAGCAACACTGGCAAGCACTCCTGGCCTATCTTCCACTTGCATTCTTAAGTAATATCTATTTTCCACATCTCCCCAGGTTCTTACAGGTATGTTTTTATAGCAAGTACAGCTGATCCTGCCATTACAACCGTATTGTATGTCTCTTGCCACATCAATTACATCACCCATAATTGCACTTGCTGTTGGCAACTCACCTGCACCTCTACCATAAAACATAGCATCATCAACGGCATCTCCATGTACAAACACTGCATTAAAAGAATCTCTGACCGATGCCAAGGGGTGATCCTTTGATAATAACATTGGATGAACCGCAACCTCTATTCCTTCCTTAGTATTTTTGGCCACACCTAATAGTTTAATTACGCAATCAAAACTCTTCGCATATTGAATATCTTTTGCCTGAATTTTTGTAATCCCTTCTGTATAAACATCATCAAATACTACTCTTGAATTGAATGCAATAGAAGCCATAATTGCCATCTTACGCCCTGCATCATACCCTTCAATATCTGCAGTCGGATCTGCTTCTGCATATCCTAATTCTGTAGCTTTATCCAGTGCTTCTTCAAAATCCATGTCCGCTTCAAACATCTTTGTTAATATGTAATTTGTAGTTCCGTTTACAATTCCCATTACTTCAGTAATTTCATTTCCAGCCAAACACTGTTTGAGAGGTCGTATAATTGGAATACCACCTGCAACCGCCGCTTCAAACAAAAAATCAACATGATATTTCTCTGCCGTATCCAGTAACTCCTTGCCATATTCTGCAATCAAATCCTTATTTGCAGTCACTACATTTTTCCCTGCTTGGAGTGCCTCTAGAATCATTGTTCTAGCGGGTTCAATCCCCCCCATTACTTCAATAACAATTTGAATCTCCTCATTATTTAAAATGTCACTCCAATTATCCGTTAATAAGGTGTCATCGATCCCCGGTCGTTCTTTTTCCAAATTGTGAACCAAAATATTTGATATTTCTAAATTGGAACCTATTTTATAAAAGAATTCTTCATTACGACGTTGTACTAATTTATATACACCAGTTCCAACTGTTCCCAATCCTAACAATCCGACTTTTACTGTTTTACTATTCTTCATAATTCACCCGCTTTTAGTCACTTTCTTTTTTACTCCATGTTACAAATATTAGAATCATTACATATCTTTTCAAGATAGTTGTCTTTCAGTATAGCACAAACATCTTTGTATTGCATACATTTTTAATGTATTTTTGAGAAAACATTAGTATAGGGACGGGGGCAATGTTACATCGCCTCCGTCCCTATACTTGCATTTTTCAATAATATAATTTCTTTTTTGTAACCTAGTATATCATTTGGTGTTTCTAAAAAGAACGGCAAATGTCTTAATTTGGGATGATTAATCACGTTTATCAACGCTTCCAATCCGATACATCCTTCTCCAATTTTTTGATGCCTATCCTTGTGACTATTGATTGGGTTCATGCTGTCATTTAAATGGATTGCATGCAACCGTTCTAGTCCAACGATCTGGTCAAATTCATTAATTACACCATCCAGATTGTTCACAATATCATATCCTGCATCGTGTACGTGACAGGTGTCTAAACAGACACCTAGTTTATCTTGTTGTTCAACTCTATCTATAATTGCTCTTACTTCTTCAAAATCTCGTCCCACTTCCGTACCTTTACCCGACATGGTCTCCAAAAGCACTAACGTACGCTGTTTAGGAGTCAATATTTTATTTAACATCTCCGCGATTAGCGTAATCCCTACTTCTTCTCCTTGCTTGACATGACTCCCGGGATGAAAATTATATAAATTCCCCGGTAGATATTCCATTCGCTCCAAATCGTCTTTCATAGTCATCACTGCAAATTCTCTTGTGTGCTCATCTGCCGAGCATGCATTTAACGTATAAGGTGCATGCGCTAATATCTTTGTAAAATTGTTTTCCTTCATTAATTGAATAAGTCGCTCTGCATCTTCTGGGTCTATTGCCTTAGCTTTACTTCCTCTCGGATTACGTGTGAAAAATTGGAATGTATTTGCCCCTATACGAAGTGCTTCTTCACCCATTGCTTTAAATCCCTTAGCAGATGATAAATGACACCCAATATTTAGTTGTTCTATTCTATAGTTATTCATTTACTCCGTTCTCCTTCAAATCTTCAAATAACACTGTTTATTCTATTTAGTTTCCCCTAAAAAATCAAGGAGTTTTTTAATAATAATTAATTTTAACTATAAAAAAAGAATTCCTACTATAAGGAATTCTTTTTTCAAAAGCGACAGACGGGGTTCGAACCCGCGACCCCGACCTTGGCAAGGTCGTACTCTACCAGCTGAGCCACTGTCGCATGTGTTTGATGTCTCAATCAGAACAATATTTAGTATATCTTAAGAGTATACTTTTGTCAACACTTTTTTTGAAGGTTTTTTAATATTTTTCAAATTAAAGATATTATATATTTATTAGATAAAATTTATTCAATTTTGTTTGTATCGAGATACGAAAGATGATTTTTTAAAAGCATCTTTCGTATCTCGATATCAATTTCATTTCTATACCTTACTCAGACTCGATTGGAACTTCTTCTAAATTTATATTTAAAACTCTTCCAAAATGAGGAAATTTCTTCTTTGCATAAGCATAGAACACTACACCTAGTAATGCCCATCCACCCACAATCGTCCACTCTGGAATTCCTAGACCTGAAGGCATACCAGGCATATAAAGGATTAACATCCCTACACTTAATAGCACAGCCATGCCACCAACAAATTTCCAGCGCTTAATTTTATATGGTCTAGCTAAGTTCGGTTCTTTCTTTCTCAACACTAAAAAAGAAATAGAAACCATCATATAAGCTAATACTGCGCCCAATCCCCCAGCATTCGTTAACCATTCCATCATAGCCTTTCCAAAAAAAGGCGCAACCGTAGATATTGCTCCAATTAAAAGTACTGCATTGGTCGGTGTTTTGTATTTCGGATGTATCTTTGTCAAAAATTTGGGCAAACACCTTGCTTCAGCTAATGCATAAATAGCTCGACTTCCTCCCATAAAAAAAGAATTCCAACTAGATAATATACCAGCCATCCCTCCAATAATTAGTACCTTTGCCATAATATCACTGTTATTAAAAGCCTTTTTCATTGCATCAGCTGTCACTAGCACAGAGGCATCTATTTCCCCTCTTGTCATAATCGCTGAAACTGCTAATATAATCAAAGAATACCATAATACAGCTGCAAAAATAGAAATAATAATAATTCTTCCAATTTTCTTAAAAGGCAATGCAATCTCCTCTGCTGCTTGTGGTATTACATCAAAACCCATAAGCATAAATGGAGTCATAACTGCAACTGATAAAATCCCCCCAACTCCATCTTCAAATAATGGTTTTGTATGCTGCATATCACCACTTTTTAGAGCACCAAACATTAAGACAACTCCAATAACAGCAATTACTACCGTAAATATACTCTGCATTACAGCTGCAGGCTTAATTCCTAAGTAATTAACAATTGTCAATGCAATAGAACTGACAACACCTACTGCTACCCATGTTCCATAAATATCAAATCCTTCTACTGTATACATATAGCCTTTTCCGAAATTCGGGATTATGTAATCCAAGACAGTAGGCAATGCACATGCTTCAAATGCTACAACTCCTACATAACTTAAAATGATAGCCCATGTACATAAATACGACCAATTTGGTCCCAAAGCACGTAAGCTAAAGATTTGCTCGCCTCCACATTGAGGCATTGCAGATGTGAGTTCTGCATATGTCAATCCTACAAATAATACCAATATCCCACCAATAACAAATGATAAGATAGCACCTAGTGTCCCCGCCTTTTCAATCCAACCACCAGCAAGCACTACCCAGCCCCAGCCGATCATAGCACCAAAAGCGATGGCGAACACGTCTTTTTTTCCTAAGACTCGTTCAAATTTACTGTCGCGTTGTTCCATAATAACTCCTCCGTTTTCTTATTTTCCCCCGACCTTTAGATAAAATTTTAACATTGTTAACTGTAATAGTCAAACTATCCATGTAACACTTCAACGTGTAAAAGTCATTTTTTTCTCATTTTTAGTGCTTTTTTGCAATTTTATACACTTGTAGACTTCAGTCTTTATACTAAAACAGGGACAGGCAATATTCTATCGCTCTCGTCCCCATTTGACTTATTCATCTATTTTCGCTAGTTCAATACCTAATTCTTCCAATTGCTTTCTATCAACCACATTTGGTGCTTCTGACATTAAGTCTGATGCATCTTTCACCTTTGGAAATGCGATAACATCTCGAATACTATCTTCTTTTGCCATTAACATAATTAATCTGTCTAGTCCATACGCCAATCCAGCATGCGGTGGAACTCCATATCTAAATGCACTTAACAAAAAACCAAACTGCTCTTCTGCCTGTTCTTTTGTAAATCCTAGTATTTCAAACATTTTATTTTGAATATCATTTTGGAAGATACGTACACTTCCACCACCAATTTCTGTTCCATTTAATACAATATCGTATGCCTTTGCACGCACCTTTCCAGGTTCTTTTTCTAAAAGCGGCAAATCTTCTTCCATTGGCATAGTAAATGGGTGATGCATAGCAGTAAAACGATTTTGTTCCTCACTCCATTCAAGTAATGGAAATTCTGTCACCCAAAGAAATTTATATTCTGCCTTATTCAACAGTTCTAGTTGTCTTGCAATTTCTAAACGTAAGTTACCAAGTACATCATAAACCACTTTATTCTTATCTGCTGCAAATAGTAATAAGTCTCCTGGTTCCCCATTCATTTCACTTATTAAGGCAGTCATTTCCTCTTCTTTCATAAACTTCGCAAATGATGATTTATATGTTCCATCTTCATTCAATGCAATATAAGCAAGTCCTTTTGCACCAAAATCTTTTGCAAATTCTACTAACTTATCAATTTTCTTCCGTGGCATGCCTCCTTGACTCTTTGCATTAATACCTCTTACGCTTCCCCCATTATCTATGGCTCCCTTAAACACAGCAAACTCACAGTTTCGAATTGCTTCTGTAACATTCTGAAGCTCCATTCCAAAACGCGTATCTGGTTTGTCTGATCCAAAGCGATCCATTGCTTCTTGCCATGTCATTCGTTGTATTGGAAGCGATACTTCAACATCTAAAATCTCTTTAAACATTCTAGCTAATAATCTCTCATTAACTTCTATTACATCATCTACATCTACGAAAGACATCTCCATATCTATCTGTGTGAATTCCGGTTGGCGATCCGCACGTAAGTCTTCATCACGAAAACATTTTACAATTTGAAAATAACGATCGTACCCAGAACACATTAACAATTGTTTAAAAATTTGTGGAGATTGTGGCAACGCATAAAAATTCCCTGGATGTACACGACTGGGTACCAGATAATCCCTAGCACCCTCGGGTGTACTTTTCATTAGCATTGGAGTCTCAATTTCTAAAAATCCTTCTTCAGCTAAAAAACGACGTGTTAGCGTTGCCGCATCACTTCTCATCATAAGGTTCCTTTGTAAATCAGGTCTTCTCAAATCTAAAAAACGATATTTTAGTCTCAATTCTTCTTTCGTTTTACTTGCCTCTTCAATAGGAAACGGTGGTGTTTCTGCTTCTGATAATATGCGAAGTTCTGTTGCACGCACCTCTATGGCACCTGTGGCCAAATTTTCATTCACTGCACCTGAACGTGATACTACCTTACCAACTACTGCAACTACAAATTCACTTCTTAATTTTGCAAATTTTTCCATGGTTCTTGCCGATGCTTCCGTTCCTTCTTCTTCAAATACAATTTGAAGTAATCCCGTTCTGTCTCTTAAATCCATGAAAACAATACCGCCTTTATTACGGTTTTTTTGTACCCATCCCATAACGGTAACTATTTCTCCTATATTTGCACTTGTTAACTCTGTACATCGGTGTGTTCTTTTTAGTCCTTGCATTGTTTCTGCCATAATTTTCCTCCTACTGTTCCTACTCAACAACTTTTAAAATTCTCTTTTAATTCCACGAATCACAATAAAATTCTTCTATATTTGTATATCCCTCATCTGTTAATTGTTCTTTTTGAAACTTCTTATTTTTTTTCATTATAGCAATCATTACTTGCTTTCCAGCATTGCGTTCTTCTTTTGCTATTTTTAATACCTTAAGCATACCTTCTATTGGCATATTCTTTTCTACTAATAGTGCTTTCTTTTCTTTACTTGTTGGCACTTCATATCCCCGCTCTAGAAGCAACATAACAATCCGTTCAAAACCAATTGAAAAACCACATGCTGGCGTAGATTGCCCTGTAAATTTTCCAATCATTTCATCATATCGGCCTCCACCACCAACAGATCCTCCAAATTCATCCATTGATATTTCAAAAATCGTTCCCGTGTAATATGACATTCCACGTACCAACGTAGGGTCAAAACTAATGTCAAATTTTGCTTCTTTTGCTGCCTCCACACTTGCTATGATCATTTCCAGACCAATTGCCACATCTTTATTCAGATAACCATCAAGCTTTTCTTTGCAATACCGAACTCCTTCAATATCATTTGTAATCACCTTAAATAATTCTAAGTATGTCACAATATTATCTTTATGAAAACCATTAGACTCCAATTCTAATGCAACTCCATCTAATCCAATCTTGTCCATCTTATCAAGAATAATAAATACTGTATCATAATCAGCCTCATCAAATCCGCTATATGCAGCCATTGCTTTTAATATTCTGCGATCATTCATTCGTATGGTAAAGTTTTGAAAATTCAGCTTACCAAGTAAGGTTGTAGTTGCAAGGATTAGTTCAATTTCTGCTAGGTTACTAGCTTCCCCTAATATATCAATATCACATTGCATAAATTGCCGGAAACGTCCTCTTTGTGGGCGATCGGCTCTCCACACATTCCCCATTTGCAATGCTTTAAATGGAGAGGGTAAGTCATTCGAGTTGTTAGAATAGTATCTGGATAGAGGTACCGTCAAGTCATATCTTAACCCTCCATCTACAAGATCAGCTTCTGATTCTGCCTTCTCTAATTTCAGCTTTTCACCACGCTTTAATATTTTAAAAATTAATTTTTCATTTTCGCCACCTTGTTTGCTAGATAAATTTTCAATATGTTCGACACAAGGGGTTTCTATAGAAGAGAATCCAAATGTACTATATGTTTCCTTGATCATATGAATCACGTAATCACGTATTTCCATTTCTCTTGGTAACATATCTTTCATTCCGGTTACTGGTTTCTTTTTTAATGCCATAGCCATTCTCCTTTTCGCTCTATCATTTCGTCGATACGAGAAATATACATCTCAATATCCTTTACATTCTCAATTCGTACGATATTATCCTTTTCCCGCGGAAGTACAATCTTCGTAGATGCTCCTGCCCCAACGGCTACAATCGATTGCTTTTCCTCCATAATAAGTATATTGTATATTCCCGCTTTGTCAACCTTTGCATAGCCAACATTTTCAAAATTCCCCGCAATATTTTTCTGTCTGTATAAATAATATGGTAGTAATCCCATTTTTTTAGCGTAGTTTGCTCCTAGCTCTGTCATCTTTTCCATTTCCTCTGGTGTTGTCTTCACATCTTCTTGCCTCATACGGGCTGCACGCTTCACTGCCAGTGAATGAATAGTTAAACTATCCGGTTTTAATTCCTCAATCTGTTGCAACGTATCTTCAACATCTCTTAAATCTTCTCCTTGTAACCCTACAATAAGATCCATATTAATATTGGAAAACTTTAATTCTCTTGCCCACTTATAAACACGCTTAACATCCTCTACTGTATGCTTTCTTCCAATTGTGTCAAGTGTTGTCTGTTGCATTGTTTGTGGATTAATAGAGATTCTTGAAATGTTATGTTTTCGTAACACCATTAGTTTTTCTTTCGTAATGCTATCTGGCCTTCCTGCCTCAACTGTTAATTCTTTTAATCCTTGAAAGGAAAAAGTATGTTCTAGGTGTGTCAACAATCGCTCTAGTTGTGCCGGCTCCAATGTAGTAGGAGTCCCTCCTCCTATATAAATCGTGTCCAATTTCTTGTCTTTAGAAACACTTCCTACAAATGTAATTTCTTTGCACAATGCATCTAAATATGCATCTACCCGTTGCTTATAACTATTTATCGGATAAGAGGTAAAAGAACAATAAAAACAAGTGGTAGGACAAAAGGGAATTCCTACATATAAACTAAATCCCTTCTGATAGTCCAACTCTTGCAATAACTTCTGTTCCCTTTCCGCTATCTCTACTCCCAACTCCGCTTTCCGTTCGCTCACGCAATAATATTCTTGCAACCACCGAATTACTTCTTGCTTAGATACACCTTGTTCTAACTGCCTCATCGCAATTTTAGTAGGACGTATTCCCGTTAGGAATCCCCATTCCAAATCCATTCCTGTATGCTTTTTCATTTCATTATATATTTTTTTATTAACATAATGCTTAATATCTTTACTTTTTAATTCATTTTGCTCATATGCACAATTTATAGTTACTTCTTTGCCATCTGGAAAGATCAGTCTAGCCAATGCAATTTGCTCTGCTAGAACATTGCGTCTAATATCTTCTTGTGGGAAAAAAGCCTTTACTATATGAAAAGCATCATAAGAAAAGAAATCACTCTTTAATTTTATATCAATCATATCAAACCTCCCAATTGGGGACGGGGGCGATGTGTAACGCCCCCGTCCCCAATTAACTAAAAATATGGATTATTTGTCTTTTCATATCCTATTTTTGTTTCACTTGCATGTCCGGGATAAACAATTGTTTCATCTGGTAAATTATTTAACTTTGTCTTGATAGAAGTTCTTAAAGTTTCTTCATTACCAGTTGCTAAGTCACTTCTTCCTACCGAACGAAAGAATAATGTGTCTCCACTAAACAGTAAATTCTCATTTTCTATATAATAGCAACAACTTCCTATGGTATGACCTGGTGTTGCAAGTACTTTTATTTCTTCTCCAATTAGTGAAAGAACCTCTCCATCTTTTATATAAGTGGCACCATCAAAGGTATACCCGTCTGTATAGCAGATAGACATATTTAACCTCTCGTCTTGAATCAATTCTTGCTCTGCATCCATCACATATACTGGAACTTGAAATTCTTTCAATAACTGATCAATCCCCCCAATGTGATCAAAGTGTCCATGGGTTAGCAAGATTGCCTGTACCTGCAATTTTTCACTTTCTATATGTTTGATAAAATACTCAGGGGCAATGGCAGGATCTATGATAACTGCTTCCCTTGTATCTTCATTATAAGCCAAATAACAATTGGTACTCAATATTCCAATTACAAATTTCTCTACCTTCATAATTACCTCTTTTACTTTATTTTACTATAAATCTTTTTAGTATTTTGGGATTTATCCAACTGCTCGCTCTATATCAATAACACCTTCCATTTGTCGTAGCTTCTCAATAATACTTGCTAATTCTTCACGCCCCTTAACAATAAAGCCTAGCTCAACGGTTGCAGTTCCCTGCTTATTGGTGCGAACATTCATCATCTTAACATCAATCTTGCCTTCTGTAAAAATTTTGGTTATTTCCATCAACATACCTTGTCGATCATATGCATACATTTTTACTTCCGCCATATATTGGCCTGCATCGGCAACATTCTCCGATTGTTCCCACTCTGCATCAATAAGCCTTGCTCGTTCACTTTCCGTCAAATGTATCATGTTAACGCAATCAGTTCTATGAATGGATAGCCCTCTTCCCCTTGTGACAAACCCTACAATTTCATCACCTGGAACTGGATTACAACATCTCGAAAAACGAACGGCAACATCATCAATTCCTTTAACCGTTATTCCACTCTTGGATTTGGCTATATGGACTTTATTATTTTTAGCAGCTTCAGATACCTTTTCCAGAATAATTTCATTGGTGACAATTTCTTTATGGTCTTTGGCATATTCTTCTAATAAACGATTGACAATCTGCCCCTCTTTCATGCCCCCATGTCCTAATGCAGCTAATAAAGCGTCCCAATCTCTGAATCCGTATTTTTGCTGAACCACTTGCACATACTTTGGTTTTAATAAATCGCTCAATGTCAATGTCTTTGCTTTACAATAAGAAGCTAACATCTCCTTTCCTCGGATGATATTTTCTTCTTTATACTCCTTTTTGAACCATTGATTAATTTTATTTTTAGCCTGTGTGCTTTTTACAATACCAAGCCAATCACGACTCGGCCCTTTTGAATTTTGAGATGTTAAAACTTCAATTCGATCACCATTTTGAATCTTATAATCAATATTTACAAGTTTTCCATTCACTCTTGCACCAACCATTTTATTACCAACTGCACTATGAATAGCATACGCAAAATCAATTGGGGTAGAGCCATTTGGTAAACTTTTTACATCTCCATTTGGAGTAAAACAATAGACATCCTCTGCAAATAAGTCCAGATCACCCTTTAATAGTTTTAGAAATTCTCGATTATCAGACATGTCTTGCTGCCACTCTAGAATCTGCCGTAGCCAACTTAATTTTTCTTCTTCGCGAACTGCTACACTTTTATGACTCCCTCCAGCTTCCTTATATTTCCAATGCGCTGCTATACCATATTCTGCTATACGATGCATTTCTTCTGTACGTATCTGAATCTCAAATGGCTGTCCCGATGAACTCATTAATGTGGTGTGCAATGATTGATACATATTAGGCTTTGGCATTGCAATATAATCCTTAAAACGCCCAGGAATAGGTGTATACATCTCATGAATCACCCCCAAAGCTGCATAACAATCGCGAACGGAATCTACTACAATCCTTACAGCAAATAAATCATATACTTGATCAACCGTCTTATCCTGATTCACCATTTTCTTATAAATACTAAAAAAGTGCTTTACCCGACCATAAACTTCTGCCTGAATATTTGCATTCCTAATATGTTCAGATACCTCACTTACAATGTGCCTTACGAACTCCTCTCTAGCAGTCTTTCGTGCGTTAATCTGTCTTACCAAATCAGAGAATATATCCGGTTGTAAATACTGAAGTGATAAATCATCTAATTCCGTCTTAATCTTAGATATACCAAGACGCTGAGCAATTGGTGCATATATATCCATTGTCTCTCGCGCTTTTTCCCTTTGTTTATCAGGACGCATAAATTGTAAGGTTCTCATATTATGCAATCTATCTGCTAATTTAATCAAGATAACACGAATGTCCTTTGCCATAGCTAAAAACATTTTTCGTAAATTTTCCGCCTGCACTTCTAACTTATCAGATGAGTAAGACAATCGTCCTAATTTTGTAACACCATCCACCAATAATGCTACTTCTTCTCCAAACTCTTTTGCTATTTCTTCTTCTGTCATAACTGTATCTTCCACCACATCATGAAGAATTCCAGCCACAATCGTTTCTTTGTCAAGCTCCAACTCTGCAAGGATTATAGCAACCCAAAGTGGATGAATGATATAAGCTTCTCCCGACTTTCGTACTTGGTCCTGATGTGCATCTCTCGCAATACAATATGCTTTCTCTATCATCGAAATATCTGTGGATGGATGATATTTTCGTATTCGCGCAATCAATGCCTGATATAATTGTTCAGGGTCTTGATAATCTGCAGGTGCTTTTACTGCATGCCCGTCTACTATCTCCATATTCTGAACAGAACTTTTATCTTTCACATCTGCCATATCATAATCCCCTCCTCTTCTTTAGACTCTCTTACTTTCCTGGATAAACAATCACACTATCCACCTGATATGACTCTACTTTTTTTCTTCCTTCTAATCCAGCAAGCTCCATTAAAAATATAATCTTAACTATCTCTCCGCCTAAAGATTCTATCATTCGAATCATCGCTTCAAGAGTCCCTCCTGTTGCCATTAAATCATCCACAATCACTACCTTTGTCCCTGGTTTGATTGCATCCTTATGCATTTCAATGGTCGCACTTCCATATTCTAAATCGTACTCTACTGCAACCGTTTCACAAGGCAATTTTCCCTTCTTACGGATTGGAATAAAGGACTTGTTCATGTTATATGCTATTGGAACACCAAAAATAAATCCCCTTGACTCTGGACCAACAATGGCATCAAATTCCACACCTTTTAGCTTTTCTTGCATTAAATCAATTGCTAAATGTAAGCCTTGTGCATCTTCTAAAATACTTGTAACATCCCTAAAGATAATTCCTTCTTCTGGAAAATCCGGAATACTCCGAACATACTCTTCAATCTTTTTCATTCTATCTCTCCTTGCCCAAATGCCACTTTTATGCGCAAATAATATCTTTTAAGTATATCACTATTGATAATTTTGCACAACTATTTGGATATTTTTTTGCCCCATATATTCATTAATTCCAAGATAATAAGTAAATGCAACTTTCTCTTTTCTTGATAAGTACTCTACACATTTTTGAACATCTCCAAAATATAGGGCATCTATTTTATTTCCTTCTTGATCTTGCACTTGCATTTTTAGAACATTTTGATTTTTACCAAGTATTCTTTTGCTAATCACTTTTAAATTTTTTTCTACAAATAAGGGTTTTGCATTTCCCTTTCCAAATGGTTCCAACCTGCCTAATTCATATACCAACTGTTCATTGACATAACAAATAGGCATCTGCATATCAATAGAAATCTTCGGAATAAAATCCAATTCATTTAGTTCACACAACTCATTTATTCTTTGACTAAAGTAATCCACCTTACTTTCTTCCAATGACAAGCCAGCTGCCATTTTGTGCCCACCGAATTTGAGAAATAATTCTTTACATTTACACATTTCTTCATACATGTCATATGTCTCAATGGAACGTCCAGATCCTTTTACATTTTTTTCCCCCTGGGTTAATACAAAGGTTGGTTTATGATACTTTTCTCTGATGCGTCCTGCTATAATGCCTGCCAAACTCTCATGACAATCGGGCAGATAAATGACCAGCACTTTTTGTTCATTTAATTTCTTATTCTCTATCTGTTTAACCGCTTCTTCTACTCCGCGAACTGTCATATCCTTTCTATTATCGTTTAGAGCTTTTAAATCTCCCGCTAATAGACTTGCTTCTTTCTTAGATGTGGCGCATAGTAGCTCAAGAGCTCTCTTTGCTGTATCTAATCTACCGCTTGCATTTATGCAAGGTCCAATTACAAATCCGATATGATACGACGATAATTGCTCCACGGGTACGTTTGTACACTCTATCAAGGCTTTCAGTCCTAAATTCTCGGTCTTCTTTAACATGTCTAACCCTTGCTTTACCAAAATACGATTTTCATCTACCAAATCCATGACATCTCCTATGGTTGCAATTGCTACATTTTCTATTAAATATTTAATATCCTCCAAGTCTTTTCCCATAATATTGTATAATGTTTCCATCAATTTAAACGCTACTCCTGCTCCGCACAAACCCTTAAATGGATATTCGCAATCAAATCTTTTGGGATCAACCACTGCATCTGCAACTGGTAACACCTGAATTCTTTCATCTCCTACGTCATCAAACGGAACTTCGTGATGGTCTGTAACAATCATAGCCATACCTATATCTTTTGCATATTGAATTTCCTCTCTAGCTGCAATGCCATTGTCACATGTAATTATGGTATCCACTCCCGCCTCAATTGATCGCTCAATCAAGTGCTTGCTAAGTCCATAACCGTCTTTCATTCGATCAGGAATATCAATATCCACATCGGCACCAAGCCCTTTTAACCCCTGTAACAGAATATAAGTAGCATTTACACCATCTATATCATAGTCTCCTATAATACGAATTTTAGCATCTTCACGTATCTTCTCTACTAGTATTTCAGTTGCTCGATCCATATCCTTCATTAACATACCATCATACAACTGATCTAATGTACCATTTAAATACTGATTAATATCCTCCTTTTCTATAATTTCTCTATTCCGAATTATTCTTGCTAATATGGGACTAATATGAAATTCTTCAGCAATACCTTGAAAATCTGCTCCTTTTCTAAGCACAAACCATTTTTCCATCGTACACATTCCCTTCTAAAACTAATTAGGGGCGTAGCAAAACGCGTTTTGCTACGCCCCTAATGAAATTATTTTGCTACCCTTTTCTTCATAACATACCACAATGCTCCAGTAATACATACCGATGAATATGCTCCACAGATAATACCGACTATAAGTGGAAGGGCAAATTCCTTAATCGAACTTACTCCCATCACATACAATACTGCAACCATAACAAATGTTGTAAATGATGTATAAATACTTCTTGTAAGTGTTTGTGTAATACTTCTATTCACAACTTCCGCAAGTTCCTCACTTCGCTTCTTCACTTTCATTTCTTCTCGAATTCTATCAAAAATAACAATGGTTGCATTAATGGAATATCCAACAATGGTTAACATACATGCAATAAACGTATTACCAACCGAAACCCTAGCAATTGCATAGAATGCAAGTACCACTAATACATCGTGAACTAACGCTGTCACTGCACTTGCAGCAAATCGTACATCTTTAAATCGGAACCATATATACAACAACATGCAAATGGTTGCGATTACAACTGCTACAATTGCATCCGAACGCATTTCAGAACTAATTGTGGAACTAATATTCTCTGATGTAATTAATGCTTCATCTACCTTAAACTGACTAACTAACGCTTTATTTAGTGCCTCACGTTCCTCCAAATCCAAGGACTTTGTCTTAATAATAACCTGGTTGGAATCCTGCACTTTTTGTGTCTGAACATTGGCATCGCCAGTTACTTTTGATACCACTGGCACTACATTTGCATCAATATCTGCAATGGATAAATCTTCATTAAAGCTTACATTGGTAGAGGTTCCGCCTTTAAATTCTAAACTATAATTTAATATTCCCTTATCTCTTGCAGAATTTATTCCCATTCCCACAAATCCAGAAGCAGCCACCACTAAAGAAATTATAAAGAAAACATTTCTTTTTCCCAAGAAATTAATAACGTTCTTTTCTTTTTTTGGTCTACCATATAGCTTAACATCTTTAAGTCCAATTGCATAAAAAGCATATACTATCATTCGTGTTACTATCAATGCTGTAAACATCGAGACCAAAATTCCTAATGCTAATGTTTGCGCAAATCCTTTTACACTTCCACTTCCTTTAAGCCAAAGCACAAGCGCTGCAATCAGTGTGGTAATATTTCCATCTAAAATTGCAGATAATGCCTTTTGAAATCCTGCTTTTAATGCAGTCTTTACATTTCTTCCTGCTGTAATTTCTTCTTTTACTCTAGCAAATATAATGACATTTGCATCTACAGCCATACCAATTCCAAGAATAATACCCGCAATTCCAGGGAGTGTAAGTGTAATATTAAATGCATTCAATAAAACAATAATTAATCCCGTATAAATAATCAATGCCAAACTTGCCGCAAATCCTGGTAACAAATACACTACACACATAAATACAAAGACAATTGCAAGCCCGATAACCCCTGCCTTCAAACTCGTATTAATAGCCTCTTCTCCAAGTTGAGCTCCTACAACATTAGAACGAAGTTCTTCTAACTGTAGTTGCAAACCTCCAATACGAATGGTAGACGCTAAACTTTCTGCCTCTTCATAAGAAGACATTCCATCAATATAAGCTTGTCCTCCCTTAATTTCTGATTTTACAACCGGAGTACTTACTTTCTCGCCATCATATACAATTGCAATTTGCTTTCCTATATTTGCTGCAGTTGCCTCAGCAAATTTTGTTGTTCCTTTTTCTGTCAATGTAAGTTCTACAATATAGGATTTGTTCTTCAAATCATCCTCTGTAGTCTTAGCTGTTGCTGTCTTTACATCTGTACCACTTAATACAACTGCTCCCGCAGAGTCTTGAAACTCTAACGATCCAGGCTTCCCAAGTTCATCCAGTATTGCATTTGCATCAGATACGCCCGGAATCTCAATGTTAATTCGATCTTCACCTTCTTGATAAACAGTTGCTTCTGTACTATATTGCTCCACACGTTTTTGAAGCTTATAGATGGTATCGCTCATTTGCTCCGAAGTTGGATTCTTATCAGTAACTTGATATGTGATACTTACGCCACCAGCCAAATCAAGTCCAAGATTGATATTCTTAGCTGCACCCGTATTACCCGAGCCAAATCCAACAATCGTAGTAAATCCTAACAGCGCAATCAATAGCACTGCTAAAATCAGACTGACTATTCCTTTACTTTTTTTCATGTTACATCCTTTCCCTCTTATCCGCTTGTGCTGCTTTCATCATAATGGCGCACTCTACACGCTTGCGTTGCATTTCACATCCCACATCATATGTATCATGAATATTCCCATGAAATTTATATGAATTAGCCATACAACCACCACTACAATAGAATTTTGCAAAACATTGTTTGCACTTTTCTTTTGAGTAAACACTGCATCCCCGAAATTCTTCAGCAATTTCGGGTTTCACAATTCCTTGATCTACATTTCCCATCAAAAATTCGTCTTCCCCTACGAATTGATGACATGGATATAAATCTCCCCATGGGGTCACTGCCAAATACTCCGTGCCCGAACCACAGCCAGATAACCTTTTTGCCACACATGGACCACCATCCAGATCTAACATAAAATGGAAAAATGTAAACCCTTTTCCTTGTGACTCTCTTTCTAACATCGCCTTAGATAATGCATCATACTCAGCAAAAATAGCCGGTAAATCTTCCGGTTGTATTGCATAATCATCTGTATCAGCCGTAACTACAGGTTCAATGGATATCTGCTGAAACCCTAAATCTGCAAAATGCAATACATCCTTAGCAAAATCTAAATTATTTCTGGTGAATGTGCCTCGGATATAGTACTTTTGTTGTTTCCTACTTTCCGCCAGTTTCTGAAATTTGGGAACAATTAGTTCATAACTACCTTTCCCATTTCTAAATGGACGCATCATATCATTTATTTCTTTTCTTCCGTCCAGACTTATCACCACATTATCCATCTCTTGATTTAGGAATTCTTGTACTTCTTCATTTAAAAGAACACCATTTGTGGTTAGTGTAAATCTAAAATGCTTATCATATAATTTTTCTTGTTCCCTTCCATAAGCAACTAAATCTTTCACAACCTGCCAATTCATTAGTGGTTCGCCACCAAAAAAATCCACCTCTAAATTTTTTCTATTTCCGGAGTTCTTAATTAAGAAATCTAATGCTTTTTTCCCTATCTCATATGGCATCAGAGCTCGTCTACCATGATATTCTCCTTCTTCTGCAAAACAGTATTTGCATGCAAGATTACAATCATGGGCAATATGGATACATAATGCTTTTACTACTGTTTTACGCTTTTTTACTTCTCCAATATAGCATTCATATGTATCTTTTGTAAAAAGTTGTCCTATTTTTGTTAATTCTTTAATATCCTCAAAAGCTTCTCTTATTTCTTCTTCTTTGTATATTGGTCTCAGCTGAATTATTAAACGTTCTATAATTATAGGCTTCTCTAACATATCTATGGTATAATCTATTTCATCTTCTGATAATATTTTTATTATATCATAACAAAGCATATCAACCACGTGCACAGAGCCGCTATTTACATCCAAGACAATATTATATTCATTATTCTGGTACTGGTGAATCACAACAGATACCGCCTTTCATTTCATTTAACAACGACAGGCAGCGACTAAAAGACGCTGCCTCAGATTTTCTTATACATCGTTTGCTATTTCTTTTGTTCGCACACTTGATTTCCAACTGTACAAGATGTTTTACAAGCTGATTGACAAGATGTCTGACATTCTCCGCATCCACCTTTTTTCACTGTATTGTTTAATGTTTGAGTATTTAATGTTTTAATATGTTTCATCTCAATTCCTCCTTAATTTGCATTAACTTTTAACATTATAGCACAATTACAGCGGTTTTCAAAGTATTTTTTCTTATGATATCATCCCTCCTAGCATACCTCCACCTGCACATAATACAAAGGTAGTAATCACATTTGTTCCATTACCTTTTAATGTATGATACACACCCACAGATATCAGCAGCAATAAACCAAAATATACAATTCCAAGTGTCAACCCCCACAGGTATCTTCTAGATTTTGCAAATTTACCTACCAATAGTCCCCCTACCAGAGTTGATATTACGTAAATTGCAGTAATTCCTATAGATATTTTCTGTTCATTTAAGTCCAACTTATACAGTAGTAAAGCCAAAATTAACAATAAGATTCCAGTTACAAGATAAGCCCCTAGTAATGATTTTAACATCCAGATTACTTTCGAATTCTTTGTTTCTACCTTTGCATTCTTTGCTACTCTCATCATTTTTCCATCACATCTCCTCCTCGTTCTATGACAATGTATGATTGTCCGAGGGGTTTTATGACACTACTGTTCCATTTGTTTACCAAGAAATCCTGCTGCTACTTGAGCGAGCTTCATCTCTAATTCATTCAGCTTTTTCTTTTCATCTTTTTGCAATATAATAACAGATCCAACAACATCACCCTCACAAATGATTGGACATATTACCTGACCATATATCTCTTCTACCAAATCCGAAAATAGCTTAATATATTTTTTCTCCTCTGGAAATGCTATGATTTGTTTTCTCTCTTCTAAGACATTTTCTAACTCTTTACTAATTACTCTGTCTTGCAATTCTCTTTTACCACTACCAGAGGCAGCAATGACCCGATCGATATCCGAAATACACACACATAATCCTGTAGTCTGACTGAGTGATTCTGCATATTGTTTTGCAAATTCTCCCAATTCTCCAATCGGGGAATATTTTTTTAAAATAACTTCTCCTTCTCGATCTGTAAAAATCTCCAAAGGATCCCCTTCTCTTATTCTTAAGGTTCTTCTAATCTCTTTAGGTATTACAACACGACCAAGGTCGTCAATTCTTCGTACAATTCCTGTTGCTTTCATTAAATATTCCTCCATTTAGCATAATAGTAAAGTCTTGTGTTTCTTACTATTATTTGCTAAAAAGAGGAAATTATGTGTGAAATCCCAATTACTTCGGGTCGTAAAAATTTTTTTTCATTATTTCCGAGAAGTCTATTGTTAATAGCTCGCTAAATGACTGTATCGTTGTGTGCTCTTCTTTGACCTTTCCAAATCCGTATTCAGCATAAATCATTGGAATATTAGCCAATTTACAAGCTTCTTCATCTCCTTGTGTGTCACCTACATAGACCGCATCCTTTATTCCATTACGCTTCATAATAATCTTGATATTATCTGCCTTTAATTTGCCCGTATCCCCAGGACATGTAAAATCTTGAATGTATGCTTCAAGCCTTGTGTTCTTTAAAAAGGCTTCAATATATCCTTCTTGACAGTTACTAACAATAAATAAAGGATATGTTTTTGCTAATTTACGAATTCCTTCTTCCATCCCTTCATAAATAATGCACGGTTCTGTCTCCACCAATGCATTTTCGTATTTATAACAATAGGTAGCTAACTCTTGTTTCTTTTTTAATTCCATCTGTGGAAATAGGCAATCCATAATCTCTTCTAACGGGCGACCAAATAATTTCCTTAGTTCTTCTGCTGTTACTTTTACCTCCAAGTTTGTATGCTCTCTAATTGCTTGATTCCATGAAACTGCTACAACTTCCGTAGAATCCCATAATGTACCATCTACATCAAATATAATTCCTTCCATCTATAGTATACTCCTCTTCTTTTTCAAATATAATTATTCATGTTGCACGATTTTTTATATTTTATCATAGCATTCTTTAAAAAGCCATTGATTTTCAACGTGAGTCCTTTATAATAAAAACAACCGCTATAAAAAGAAGGAGGAATTTATAATGAATAAAATAGAAGAAGTTAGAGGTGCGATGGTACAAGCTATGAAGGCTGGCGATAAAGAAACCAAAGAATCACTTTCACTTTTATTATCTGCATTAAAGAACAAAGCAATTGACAAACGTGACGACTTGACCCCTGAAGAGGAAACACAAGTTATCTTAAAAGAAATCAAACAAACGAAAGAAACTTTAGAACTAACCCCACCAGACCGCATAGACATCGTCAATGAATGTAATCATCGTCTAGCCGTGCTAGAGCGCTTTGCACCTACAATGATGGATGAAGCACAAATCAAAGAAATTATTATATGTGTATTAGAATCTTTAGAACTTTCTGCCCCTACCGCAAAAGATAAAGGAAAAATCATGAAAGAATTAATGCCGAAAGTAAAAGGCAAAGCAGATGGAAAATTAGTAAATGAAATTGTTTTATCTTTTTTTGAATAAAACATTTCTACCTAATAATAGCGTATTCACATTTTCATTATAATGCAAATACGCTATTATTGTATTTTGTTCTGCTGTTTACTTATTGGTATCAGATGCTCCATTAGAATAAGGTTGTTCTTCATCCTGCTTCATGGTAACTCCTTGCTTTTTCAAACTAATTTTATCCCATACATTTTTATTCACTTTAATGTCAGTATCCTTTTTCCATTTTTCTATCAACAAATCATATGCTTTTTGTTTACGGTCATTTATAATGCTTTCTTTCTTTGCATCTGTTGCTTCTCTATCTAATAAACTCGTTACCTTTCCGACATAATACGCATTATCGGTCTCCACAACACCTGTGAATTCCCCTACTCCTAATGCATCTGCCGCTTTAATTAATTCTGAATTTACCGTAGTTGACTCGGAGTCAAACGTAGCTGTGGTCGTTTCATATCCAGATTCCTTGGCATATGCTTCCAAATCATCTGCTGACTTTGCACTTTCTAGAAACTGCGTTGCATCTTCTTTCAGCTTTACCTTCTCATCGTCTGACAATTGCTTGGCATTTCCCTCTTCGTCTTTTGACGTTAGATTAAAAGCAACATACTGCATACTCTTTTGTGCTGCATCTTCATCTGTAACTTCCGTATCTACATCCTTGGTCATAGGGCCAAATATTTTATTTTGTATAGTCAATAGCGTTAATACTTCTTCTACATTCGCTTTTTCACCAGAAACTACTTTTTTGCTTTCCAATGAATTGTCTTTAAAAAATTGTTCTGCAACATTTTTAATTTTCTCTGTTTCTTCATCTGTAATTTCTACTTCATACTCCTTCATATGTTGCTTTAGCAAATACATATTTTCCAGATTTTCCAAAACTCCATTTTTTACATTTTCCTCATAAGAAACTCCATCTGACACTTCTGATGACCACATATCATCGCCCATAAAGCTTGCATAGTATGTTTCATACTGCGCTTGCTGAAATCTGGTATAAAAATTTGCTGTTCCCACCGTAATCTTGTCTTTTCCGACAGTTGCAACAACATCTTCATCTGTAACCTTTCCACACCCAGCCACTGTGGTTATTAGCATTGCAACACTTAATAAAAGTATTGTTATCTTTTTATTCCTCAACTTCATAGTACCCTCCTTCGTGCATTTCTAACGTTTTTATTATAGCCTTTTTTCCTTATTCTAGCAATGCCTTTATTCCATTTAACAGGTTTTTCACAACATCTAATACATTTTCATCCTTTGTATTTCCTCTTTTACATTTTTTACAGTATAAAAAATATGGGGGATGATCTGCCTTAAATGAAAGTTCACCATTAAACTGTTTCAATAATGTAGGTATATCGCCAACTCGGATTTTCGCTTTCTCATACATTATTAATTTGTATTCTTCTCCCTTTTGTTCAACAGACGTCACATAAACACTATGGGCCAGCGCTTTTAAATGTGCGATGTTTAATAATTGCTGCACCTTTTTAGGAATGTCTCCATATCGATCGATGAGTTCTTCTATCATATCATCCATTTCTTCTTCATTCTCAATACTTGCAATTCTTTTATAGATATCTAACTTCTGATATTCATTTGGAATATATGTCGTTGGTATATATGCATCAATATTCAAATCCACTGTAGTAACATAGGTTTCTTCTGCAAGTTCACCTTTTAACTGTTTTACAGCTTCATTTAACATTTTACAATACAAGTCATAACCAACAGCTTCCATGTGCCCATGTTGCTCTGCCCCTAGAAGATTCCCAGCGCCTCTAATCTCTAAATCTCTCATCGCAATCTTAAAACCTGATCCTAGATCTGTAAATTCACGAATTGCTGCCAACCTTTTTTCAGCTACCTCTTTTAGGAGTTTGTCTCTTCTATATAGCAAAAATGCATAGGCCATTCTATTCGAACGTCCCACCCTTCCCCTCAGTTGATATAATTGGGAAAGTCCAAGTCTGTCAGCGTCATGGATAATCATTGTATTTACATTCGATATATCAAGCCCAGTCTCTATAATGGTAGTAGAAACAAGAACATCAATATCTCCGTTAATAAAGTCAAACATAATTCGCTCCAGCTCATGTTCCTTCATCTGCCCATGTGCAAAAGAAACATTTGCTTCTGGAACTAAGGATTGAATCTTGTTCGCCACCTCTACAATATCTTTCACTCGATTATAGACATAATACACCTGACCGTCACGAGATAACTCTCTTTGTATTCCTTCTCGAACCATTTCATCATTATATTCCATCACATATGTTTGTATTGGCATACGATCCATTGGCGCCTCTTCCAATACGCTCATATCTCGAATTCCAATTAAACTCATATGCAATGTTCTTGGAATCGGTGTTGCTGTTAATGTTAAAACATCTATATTTTCTTTCAGTTTTTTTATTTTTTCCTTGTGTTGGACTCCGAAACGTTGCTCTTCATCAATAATTAACAATCCTAAATCTTTAAATTCCAAATCCTTTGATAACACTCTGTGAGTTCCTACGATAATATCAACTAAACCTTTTTTTGTATCTTCTACCGTCTTTTTTTGTTGTGTAGGTGTTCTAAATCTGCACATCAAATCAATTCTTACTGGAAATTCCTTCATTCTTTGCAAAAAGGTATTGTAATGTTGTTGTGCTAAAATAGTTGTTGGCACAAGGTATACTACTTGTTTATTTTCTTGCACAGCCTTAAATGCCGCTCGAATTGCAATTTCTGTTTTCCCATATCCTACATCTCCACAAATTAAACGATCCATAATTTTACGGCTTTCCATATCTCGCTTTGTTGCCTCTATCGCTAACAACTGATCCTCAGTCTCTTCAAAAGGAAACATCTCTTCAAACTCTTTTTGCCACACCGTATCCTCACCATACACGAATCCTTCTTCCTCTTGCCTAGTTGCATATAGTTCCACTAAATCTTTAGCAATCTCTTTTACTGCCCCTCTTACTTTTGTCTTTGTTTTCGTCCAATCAGAAGTACCAAGCTTATTTAATTTTGGTTTTTTTGCATCTGCGCTCGCATATTTTTGAATCAAATCCAGCTGAGTCGCTAGAATATAGAGATTTCCTCCTGCTGCATATGAAATTTTTATATAATCTTTGGAAATCTTATCAATTTCTATTTTCTCAATTCCACGGTATATGCCAAGACCATGGTTCTCATGTACTACATAATCCCCAACTTTCAAATCTGAAAAGCTTTGTATCTTCTGGCCTTCATAAGTCTTGCGTTTTTTCTTTTTCTTTCCTTTCCCAAAGATGTCCGTCTCTGATATTACGACAAATTTAATCATTGGATATTCATAGCCCTCTGCAACATGTCCATAGGATACCATGATCTCTCCCTCACTTACCTGCCGATCCATATCCTCACTATAGAAACTACTTAGGTTATAATCACGTAAATCTTCCGCAAGTCTCTTTGCTCTAGTTCTAGATCCAGAAAGCAACACAACACGGTACTGATTTTTTTTCAAACGCTTCAGATCATTGGTCAATGCATCAAAACTATTATTATAAGGATTTACACTTTTCCCTTGTATACTGTACCTCTGACGAACCTTGAATTCCCCACATTTTGTTTCCAACGAGGTGAATCCAATGCAATAATATTTATTCATCATTGCTACAATTTCTTTCGTAGAAAATAATTTCATCTCTTCATCTGTAACTTCATATCCATGTTCCACACGGCTCTCCATACTATGAAGGAATTCCTCTTCTACTGTATTCCCCTTTTCCTGAAGTCTTACCGGTTCATCAAGAAAAAGGATACTTTTAGATCTATCAAAATATTCTAAAAAGGATACTCTTTTTGCAGTCTCATTCATAAATTCTGTAGCAGGGTAAATTGTCATTTCTTCTAAATTTTCTATAGACCTTTGACTCTCCACATCAAAAGTTCGGATAGAATCTACCTCGTCCCCCCATAGTTCCATCCGGATAGGTAGTTCTTCTGTCAATGGATAAATATCACAAATACCACCACGAATTGCAAACTGCCCCGGGCCTTCAACTTGCACTTCACGATCGTATCCCAGAGCAACGAGATCATTCTTTAACTTTTCAAAATCTATTACCTGACCAATTTTGATGTGTTGAACCCTATTTTTAATTTCCTCAATTGGAAGTAATGAATCCATAAATCCATCAAAACATGTCACTATGGTTATATTTTGCTTTTCTAAAATGGCTTCTATAACTTCCATTCGTTGTTTAATCAAGTATTTTCCACGCAAATCCGCGTGATAGAACAACAAGTCCTTCGCCGGATAAAAGTAGATATTATCATCTAAAAATCTATATTCTTCACAGATTCTTTTTGCTTTTTCTTCACTAGAAACAGCGATGATTTTACATGAAAAACCATCGCTCAATGCATACATTAAATGTGTTCTTTGAGAATTGACACAGCCTGCAATCTGCAACATTCCCTGTTTTTTTCTTCTTTCTTTTTGAATTTCCTCAAATTCAGCTAACTCTTCTAAAGGTCCTAAAAAGGCTCGCATCATTTACTCCTTCGCCTTTACTTTTTTGTTGAATTCATTCATAGCGCTCTCTACATTTCCTAAAACTATTTGTTCAATTGCATTAATACAACGGTCATAACCCTCATTCATCAAGTCCCTTTCTCCCTTGGAAAAGTGACCTAGAACATAATCTGCCAAATCATACTGCCTCGGTTTTTCACCAACCCCCACTTTAATACGCAAGAAACTCTGTGTCCCCAGATGTCCAATAATACTTTTCACACCATTATGTCCACCTGCACTTCCCTTTTTGCGAATTCGTAGTTGCCCTACATCCAAACTGACATCATCGTATATAATGATTAATTCGTGTTCCTCATCTATTTTATAAAATTCTGCAAGACTACTAACACTCTCTCCACTCAAATTCATAAATGTCTGTGGCTTAGCTAAGATAACTTTCCGACCGTCAATGATTCCTTTACCAATATATGCTCTATGCTTTCTAGTATCTACTGCTATATTATATTTATCCGCCAATGCATCTATCACATCAAATCCAACATTATGTCTAGTTCCCTCATATTGTTTTGTTGGATTTCCTAAGCCTATAATAATAAACATTTTATCACCTCATTTTCTGTCACTATTTTCTGCTATCTTATATTTTACAAGAACTCTTTCTCTTTGTCACGCAAAAGCCATGAATAATTTAGCATACTTTTTCATACATTATAGAAAGTAAACAATTTAATTCATATAAATAATAGGGAGGCCTTTATGAGTTCAAAGACCAAGATTGTGGTTTTACACATGAAAGAAATCATTTACACTGTTATCTTCGTTGTACTTGGGATATTATTATTATTACTATTAATCTTTATGTTTTTCCCACGAGAAAAAGGAAAAGAAGCAAACGCAACTCAATACAAACCGGGAGTATATACTTCTACTGTAACTTTAAATAATACCAATTTAGAGGTAGAAGTCACTGTAGATAAAAGCCATATTAATTCCATTCGTTTCTCTAACCTAGATGAAACCGTTACGACTATGTTCCCATTGATTCAACCTACGATTGAAGATATTGCAGAACAAATATATGATACACAATCTTTAGATAATATTTCTTATTCAGAAGATAATCCATACACATCGCAAGTCATAGTTGGTGCCATTCAAGAAGCGCTAAAAAAAGCCGTGGTCGAATAACCTACGGCTTTTCTCTATGTGCTTTTACCCTTCCACGATTAAGTAATGTCCATTAGGCAATGCAAATACTTCTGATGCTTCCTCTAGTTCATCCAAGGACATCCCTTCTACATCAGCCCCATTTTCCTCAAAGTATTCCTTAACCTCTTCAATGGAGTTTACGACCACTGCCATGCAGTCTTCTAAAAAAGCCTCCGCCTCTGGTAAATTTTCTGCGACTGGTTCATCAAATAGTTGTGTTTGTTTGTTTAAAAAAGTTTGCAAACATTCTTCATCATACTCATACATTGTATGCGACCTCCCTTTGTTTGTACTATTTTAATATCTTTCTCTGGAATTTATTCCTCTTTTTCATCCGTAATTAGTTCCAAGAACTCCTCCGGAGAATCTATCGTATGTATCGCACCGGACTGTAGTAAAATGTCCTTCGTGCGAAAGCCCCATGTAACTCCTACAGTTAACATATTAGCACTGAGTCCAGTCTTGATATCCACTTCCGAATCCCCGATAAAAATACATTCTTGTGGATGAACATGTAACTTTTCAGCAATATAATATGTTCCTCTTGGATCTGGCTTACGTGGTAGTTCCTCACATTGCCCCTGTACACATTCAAACATTTCCTCTCCAAACATCGTTCTTATCACATCACTGGCTTGTGCATCAGGCTTATTTGTTAACACCGCTAACTGAAATCCCCTTTTTTTTAGATTTTTTAATAACTCTACAATTCCATCATATGGTTTCGCTTGGTAGGTACAATACTTTGAAAACACACGTCCATACGTCTCCATAGCCTTTGTAAATTCTTTAAGCTCAATATCGCCTACCGTACGCAAAGTCTTTTCAATAAGAACTCCAGCACCATTACCTACAAATGCGCGGCATTGCTCTCTACTTATGGTACCTAACTTTAACTCTCTCATTGTCTCGTTCACTGAATAATATAGGGATTCCAACGTATCTACTAACGTTCCATCCAAATCAAAAATACATGCCTTATACATAACTAGTCTCCTTTTATATCCATATCATAGTATGAACATATAAAAATTTCAACACCTAATTATAATTTTATCCTTGAAGATATTGTTTCATTGCACGCAAAGCATTTTTTTCCAATCTACTTACCTGTGCCTGCGAGATATTTATTTCTTCTGCAACTTCAATTTGCGTCTTCCCTTCAAAAAACCTTAAATTAATTATATATTTCTCACGCTCATTTAAACGCTCCATTGCAGCTTCAAGAGCCAAATCCTCTACCCAGTTCTCTTCTTTATTTTTCTTATCACTAATTTGATCCATTACATATAGCGCATCACCACTATCATTATATACTGGTTCCTGTAGACTCATAGGGATCTGAATTGCATCCAATGCATGGACGATATCTTCTTTGGATATGCCTATTTCTGTTGATATCTCTTCAATTGTTGGTTCTTTCAAATATTTACGAACATATCCTTCTTTTGCATAAATAGCTTTATACGCAGTGTCTCGTAAAGATCTACTTACACGTATAGAATTATTGTCTCTAAGATAACGTCGTATCTCACCAATAATCATTGGTACCGCATATGTGGAAAATTTCACTTGTAATTCTGTATTAAAATTATCAATTGCCTTAATCAACCCAATGCATCCTATTTGAAAAAGATCATCTGCATTCTCGTTGCTACTTGAAAATCTTTTAATCACACTTAACACCAATCTTAAGTTCCCTTGAATATAGCGTTCTCTAGCATCTAAATCTCCCGCCTTTATACGGACAAATAATTCATCTTTTTCTTGATTTGTAAGAAGTGGTAGCGTCGCCGTATTAACCCCACATATTTCAACTTTATTAAGAGCCATAATAAGAATCCTCCTAGAAAATATTGTCTAGTAAAATGATTCTCACTATGGCTCCGACATATACTTCAGATTTAAAAATTTAAAAAGTTTTAGGGCTTGACAATTAAATTTTATCTATCCCATTTATCTATTAGGTTCTGAATTTGTGATTCAAATTTTGTCAAATCCTTATTTGCCATCCCTTCACATTTCAATATGACACTCATCAAACGCTTTCCTGCCAAAACCAACCGATTAAATACATCAGTAGCATGAATAGTCGCTGGTTTCTCTATAGATTTCTTTGGTATTCGTACTCCTTCTGATATAATAGCATTCGCCGCCAAATCTACACTACCACCTGAGAATGGCGCAAATGCATTACATTTAAATTCCTTTCGAATAGCATCTGCAAATACATCCGTCACTTGATCTTCTCCATGAACTACAAATACATGTGCAAATGGAGTCTCAAAGCCTCTAAGCCACGCAAGCAGACCATTCTTATCTGCGTGACCGCTAATTCCCTTGAGCGTTTCAATCCTAGCTCTAACTTCTATCGTCTCTCCAAATAACTTCACACTTGCAGACCCATCAATCAGTTTACGTCCCAATGTTCCAATGGCTTGATAACCAACAAAGAGCACAGTACATTCCTCTCTCCATAAATTATGTTTCAAATGATGCCTAATACGACCAGCTTCACACATTCCAGATGCAGAGATAATAACCTTTGGGCGCTTATCAAAATTAATCAACTTAGAATCATCACTAGTAGTAGAAACTTTCAACCCTGGAAATTGTAACGGATTAACACCTTTATTAACAAGCTCCATTGCTGCTTCATCAAAGCATCCCTTCATATTTTTCCCAAATATTGTGGTCGCTTCAATTGCCAATGGACTATCTACATACACTTCAAACCCTGGATATTCTTTTAATAATTCTTTCTCTTTAATCTCTCGTATAAAATATAGTATTTCTTGCGTACGGCCCACTGCAAAAGATGGAATTATAACATTTCCACCCTTTGCAAATGTTTCTTTTAGAATTCTTGTAAATTCACTTACATAATCTGGTATTTCTTCCCCATGTGTACGATCTCCATACGTAGATTCTACTACAACGTAATCCGCCGTTTTTATTATAGATGGATCTCTAATTATTGGTTGATTGTTATTCCCAACATCTCCTGAAAATACAATTTTTTTAGAGACACCTTCTTCCTTTAGCCACACTTCTATACTGGCAGATCCAAGCAAATGTCCTACATCATTAAAACGAACTTGAACTCCCTCACATAGCTCTATCATCTGGTTATAATCACAAGGAGCCAATAACTCAGTTGTATCTACGGCATCTTGCATTGTATACATCGGCTCGTAAAGTTCACCACCAGAGCGTTTTGCTTTCCGATTCCGCCACTCTGCTTCAAATTCCTGTATATGCGCACTATCTCGTAGCATAACATTACACAAATCTGCTGTAGCAAATGTTGTAACAATTTGACCCTTAAATCCCCGTTTACAAAGCAACGGTAATAGCCCTGAATGGTCTATGTGAGCATGTGTCAAAAGAACGTAATCAATCTTACTCGCTGGTATTGGAAGTTCCTGATTCTCATATAGGTCAGGTCCTTGTTCCATGCCACAATCGACCATGATATACTTATCGTTTATTTCCAACAGATGGCAACTTCCTGTTACCTCATGGGCTGCCCCAATAAAAGTTAGTTTCATATCCATCACCCTTTTTATTTTCATTTTAACATAAGATAAGGACGGGGGCAATCTACATCGTTCCCGTCCTTTTCTAGATATTATACTTCGTATCTAACCATTTCTCTTTTTAATCTCTGCATAATTTTCTTTTCTAACCTCGATATGTAAGATTGCGATATGCCCAGTATATCCGCTACTTCTTTTTGCGTTTTCTCTTTCCCATCCGGAGAATTAAGGCCAAAACGCATTTCTATAATTGTTTTTTCCCTATTGGATAATTTATCAATTGCCTTTTTCAGTAGTTTCCTTTCCACTTCACTTTCAAGGTCCTTATATATGGTATCTTCTTCTGTCCCTAATATATCAGACAAAAGTAGTTCGTTTCCATCCCAATCTACATTTAAAGGTTCATCAATTGAAACTTCTAATTTTGTTTTACTATTTCGTCGTAAATACATTAAAATTTCATTTTCAATACACCGCGATGCGTAGGTTGCTAATTTAATATTTTTCGTAGGATTAAAAGTATTAATTGCTTTAATCAAACCAATCGTCCCTATGGATATAAGATCTTCTACTCCAACCCCTGTATTATCGAATTTCTTAGCTATATAAACTACTAATCTTAAATTATGTTCTATTAATACTTTTTTTGCATCTTCTGCGTATTCCGTATTTAATTCTCTAATGACTGCTGTTTCTTCTTCTGTTTCCAATGGTGCGGGCAGCACCTCTGATCCCCCAATGTAATGAATTTCCTTTTTTGTCGGAAATATTAAACTTCTAAAATTTGGAATAACTTTTATTTTAAATTGATGTGGTACTGCTACTTTGATGACCATCCTACTTTCCTCCTACAATAAATCAGGATTTAAAATCATTTGATATTCTTCTTTGTCAGAAATGTCTTGCTCACAGATTCCTATAATTGGATTATGAATCCAGTGTTCTTCCTCAAGATGAATACACATTTTTTCCAATCTAATTGCAGGTAGCACGCCAGTGCTTTCTCCAATCGTGTGATATGGTATGTATCGCATACTATGTATTTTCTCTTGATTCATAAGCCTTTTTGCAGTTTTTCTCTCCAATATACTAACTGGTTTTCCAGTCATTGGATCACTCAAACTATTTCCCGTATCTACCAGAGCATTCAATGTATGTTCTTTATTGTTTAAATACAATGTGACTTTGCATTTGCGCATTTCGTTTTTTTGTATATATGTTATGAATCTCCAAACCCCTTGCACAACGTAGTAACTAACGATTGCTGCTGCGAAAAATAAGCTTCCTATACGTACGTACTGATGAAGATATTCAAATACACCACCCAACAAAAAGGCACTGATATAAAGTGTTACAAATGCTTTCCAAAAAGTTTTAGAATATTTGATTTTTAATCCTATTCTAATCATAAATGTGTTTATTACTACATGGAACAATATGAGTTTCATAAACGCATATGGTATCGGTAATACAATGACGATACAGGTCAGTAATGATCCTACTGCACTTCCAATACAGATGTTAAAATGTGTGGCAGAACATTTTAATATCTTACGTACAATTAGAAGCACAAAGTAATCCATCATAAAGTTTACCAAGAATAACACGTCTACATATAACTCATAGGTCATGTTCCACCTTCTTTCTTCTTTAGATACTAAATCGATTTGGTACTTAAGCAAGATTTATTATAAGTCGGACACAGTTTATAATTTGTCAAATTCGGGGGGAGCTCTAGATTTTCCTTCGACATGATCAACAGTCATTTTTTTATCTTTTTATAATTAAATTACAAATACATTTTATGGTAAATTATGTAATTTCTTACCACTAGATTTTCTAATAAAAAAAATATCAACCACAGTAGGTTGATATTTTTACTAATATTTTATTAAATTTAATTTGTCGGAAAGCTTGTCTATAAACTATTTAATTTCTTTTAATTTCCAAATTATTTTCCATTTTCAGATTATTTTCGACAGTCTTCGGGTATAGAATGTCAAATCTTCGTGTCGCATCTCATTCCTCAGTTCCTCTTTTCGACATCAATAGTAAAAGTATATATTTAATCTAAAAAAAATGCATCCTAACGGATGCACTTTTTTATCTTTTAAAGAAATCTGGTATCTTAATAGATTGTTCCTTCACTTTACTAGTTGGAGTTCTTGGACTTTGTAGTGATGGAGATGTCCCCCCTATACTACGTGGAGTTCCGGTTCCCGAAGGAGCACTTGGCCTGCCATTCATCATCCCAATATCCAATTGTGGTACAGACGGCTGCGGTGTTGGTTGTTTCACCGACATATAATCGTCGTCGTCATCTAATGATGGATAAGCTGGTATAGAAGACATTGGCTTTTGTCCTTCCAATCTAGCTTTTAATTTTGATGCAGTACCACCTGCACTATGAAGTCCAGTTGCAATTACTGTAATTGTAGCTTCTTCTGGTTTTGCGTCATCATACATTGCACCAAATATAATATTTGCTTGTTCTCCTGCTAAATCCTGAACATATTCAGCAGCCTCACTTGCATCCATCAATGTAATATCTCCGGATATATTAATAATAACATGCGTTGCACCAGCAATGGTAGTCTCAAGCAATGGACTAGCAACCGCTTGTTTAACTGCCTCTAATGCTTTATCATCACCCTTACCTTGTCCAATACCAATGTGTGCTATCCCCTTATCCAACATTACCGTCTGAACATCTGCAAAGTCAAGATTAATAAGTGCTGGTACGTTGATTAAGTCAGTAATACCTTGGATACCTTGTTGAAGCACCTCATCAGCCTTTTTCAAAGCTTCTGGCATTGTAGTTCTTCGATCAACAATTTCTAATAGCTTATCATTCGGAATCACAATTAATGTGTCTACATTTTCTTTTAACTTTTCAATCCCACCTAATGCGTTATTCATACGTGTTTTTGATTCAAAACGGAATGGCTTTGTAACAACACCTACAGTTAAAGCACCCATTTCTTTTGCAATACGTGCTACTACTGGTGTCGCACCAGTTCCAGTTCCACCACCCATTCCACAAGTGACGAATACCATATCAGCACCTTTCAATGCTGCTTGAATCTCTTCCGCGCTTTCTTCTGCTGCCTTTTCACCCATTTCAGGCTTTGCACCAGCACCAAGTCCTTTTGTAAGTTTGTCCCCTATTTGCATGAGAGTCGGAGCTTTGCATAGTTGTAAAGCTTGTCGATCTGTATTGATAGCAATAAATTCAACACCTGCAATTTGTTCATCTATCATTCTGTTAACAGCATTATTACCACCGCCGCCAACGCCAACAACTATAATCTTTGCAGCTGCGTCTGATTCATTCGTTTTAATTTCTAACAAGAGTTTCTCCTCCTTTGTCATCTTATTATATTATACTTCTCCCTCAAGATATATGCATTCTGCCATATAGATATATAATATAGTCTTTTCAATAATTAATCAATAGAATTTTGCGTATTTTCTTATTTTTTTACTCATTTTCAACACTTTCTTCTTGAGATTCTTGCCTTTGAAAACTAATCATTTCACTACTCTCATTAAAATTCTCTAAATGCAGAATTCCAGCCTGCCCTTCTAGCTTTGCTAATATGGGTGGAACCTGCACAATTCTGTCACTCAAATTAGTATGCCCTAATTGTACGCAGATTCCTCCAAAATACAAATTAACATCCTTTCCTGAACACACAATTCGGTCTGGAACAAGCTCGCATTTTTTAACTATTTGTGTAACATCTAGTATGTACTTGAAGATTTCCTTGTCTTCCACTGGCAATTTGTCATATAATACTATTTCATTCACTTCCAATCCTTCTATCATTGGAATTCCTTCTATTTGTTCGGAAGCCACTTTGACTACCAACCCATCTTTATCAAAATACACATACTTATCCTGAAACAAAATGTATCCTATCATTTTCTTTTCATATACACGCACTGAGACCGTCCATGGATTCTTCATGGATACCTCTGTTGTTTCAGTATAGGGAAGTGGCTTAACTTCTGTAAATTTATGCTTTAAAACAACATAAAGACTATTAAAAGAAAATTTATCTTTTTCTACCCATTTTATAATTTGGTCTTGAGAGGAATATTCGTTCCCTATCACTTCTACTTTTTGCACATGAAATATCAGAAGAAAGCTCACAGCTATAATAGCCAGTGCCAATATAATGACCATAGCGGCATACAAACCAAATTTTCTTTTCTTTTTTTTCTTTGGTTCTTCTTCATACTCAACTTCTACCACTTTCATCCACTGCCCTCCTCTAAATCTTTCGTTCTTCTAATTTTCTTTTATTCTACCAAACTTGACACACTTAGCACAAGCCCCATTTCCATTAGTAAAAACATAACAGAAGTTCCTCCATAGCTTATAAATGGTAGTGTAATTCCAGTATTCGGAATAGAATTTGTTACAACAGCTATATTTAAGATTACCTGAATCATCATATGAGCCATTGCGCCCGTAGCTATAAGAGCACCAAACAAATCTGGTGCATGACTTGCAATCAAGAAAAAACGCCATATCAATATAAGAAATAAAATAATTATCAAACTTGCTCCTACTAATCCAAGTTCTTCACATATAATCGAAAAAATCATATCATTTTGTGCCTCTGGTACAAACCCTAACTTCTGTATACTTGCTCCTAACCCCCTCCCAAATAATCCTCCAGATCCAATCGCATAAAGACCTTGTAGTGTTTGATATCCTTTTTCATACTTCTCCGGATGACGCCAAATAGCTATACGCTCCAATCGATAACTTTCTAATCCTAAAAAGATACCAATAAAGCCAATACCTACGACACCCATCCAAATAAATTGTGCATATTTGGGACTTGCAACGAATATTAAAATTACTGCAATACCTAAGATAATTACTGCCGTACTTAAATTACACGCACCGACCAACCCTACGATTGGTAACACTAATAAAATAATCTTGATTAGTTGTCTCATCTTCCCCATCTTTTTCGCATTCTTAGAGACGATATAAGCTAAAAATAAAATAACTGCAACCTTGGCATATTCCGAAGGTTGAAAAGATAAAGGCCCTAAAGATAACCATCTTTTGGACCCATTATACTCATCTCCTATAAATAGTACTGCAACAGATAGCAAAAGTGCTACTATATATCCTAAAACTGCCATATTTTTCCAAAAATGATAGTCTATCTTGGCAACAATAAACATAAAGATAATGCCTAAAAATGTCGCAAACATCTGCTTTTTCAAATAGTAGAAAGAGTCTTGGAACTTAACCGTTCCATTGTAAGCACTCGTGCTATAAAGAATTACCAGACCAATACTTACAAGCAAAAATACAACCGCTAAAAGAGTATAGTCATACTTTCTCCTTTTAGTGGGCTTCTGATTCTTCAATTAGGCTTCACTCCTTATAAGCGATTTACAAGTTCTTTGAATTTATCACCACGTTCTTCATAATTTTGAAACATCCCCCAACTAGCACATGCCGGCGACAAAAGTACCGCCTCGCCAGGTAGAGCAAGTGTAACACAAGCCTCTACAGCCTCTTCAAATGTATCTACAAGAATGCAATCATCAAATCCTAATTTTATAGCAGTGTCCCTTATTTTTTCTCTTGTTGCACCTAAGAGTACTAACTTTTTCACTTTGCCATCAAACGCATTAATCCACTCTTCATAATCTGAATCTTTATCATATCCGCCACCAATCAGTAACGTTTTTCTTTTCATAGCTTGAATGCCTTTAATTGCTGCGTCAGGATTAGTTCCTTTGGAATCATTATAATATACTACGCCATTCTTTTCACATACATACTCAATCCGATGTTCCACGCCACCAAATGCCTTGATTGCCTTTTTAACTACCTCTATTGGTGTGCCATATGCAATGGCCATGGCTGATGCTGCCATAACATTCTCAAAATTATGGTTCCCTAGCAGCTGTAATTCATCCACATGACAAAGGCATTTTATATCTCCATTTCTATAAATAATATTACCTTCTTCTAAATAAATTCCTTTATCTAGTTTACGCTGACTACTAAAATATAGAACATTTGCTTTTACTTTTTCCCCAAATTCTCTTGTAACTTCATTTTCATAATTTAACACACACATATCCTGCTCTGTTTGATTTTTTGCAATAGCTTTCTTCGCTTCTATGTATGCCTCTAACGTATGATGACGATTCAAATGATCTGGTGAAATATTCAATATTGCACTAACTTTTGGATGAAACTCCTGAATACTCTCCAGTTGAAAACTACTCAATTCTGCCACCGTGATAGCATCTTCATCCATATCTATGGCTGCCTTTGTATAGGAATTCCCTATATTCCCCACGACATGCACATGCTCTTTCCAAGCACTCATTATTTCACCTAAAAGTGCTGTTGTTGTTGTCTTTCCGTTCGTTCCTGTGACTGCAAGCAAATCACCTTTTGCATATCGATATGCAAGTTCTACTTCACCCCAAATAGGAATTCCCTGGGTACGAATTTTTTCTAATATTTCTAAATCTGTAGGCACACCAGGACTTAATACTACCAACTCAATCTGATTCATTATTTCCTTACGTAAAGTTCCAAGTACAATTTCTACCTGACTATATAATCCTATTTCTTGCTTGATTTCTTTTACGTCTAAAGACTCATTTCCATCATATAGAATTACATGAGCTCCTACTTTATCTAATAACTGACATGCTCCAATCCCACTTATACCTGATCCAAAAACTAGGACACATTTGTTTTTAAGTTCCATCTTTTCCTCCAATATTTTTACATCGCTAAAAGTGCAATTAGACAAAGAATCGCTGTTATAATTGAAAACACAGCTACTACCTTTGTCTCTGACCATCCACATAGTTCAAAATGGTGATGTATTGGCGCCATTTTAAAGAATCTTTTTCCACCTGTTTTTTTAAAATAAATAATTTGTATCATAACAGATACAACTTCGATTAGATATATTAATCCAACAATAATTATAAAAATAGGCATTTGTAACATATATGCTGTAGATGCGACAAATCCACCTAATGCTAATGAACCAGTATCTCCCATAAAAACACTTGCGGGATACACATTGAATAACAAAAATCCTAAAAGAGCTCCTACCACCGCACAAGTAATAGGTTCAATTCCACTTTTGGTCCCTATTGCAACTACCGTAAAAAATGTAGCTACTAAAACAGTAACACTAGATGCCAACCCGTCTAATCCATCCGTAAAGTTGGTACCATTCACAGTTCCAATCATTGCAATAAATAGCAATGGAATCGCAAACCATCCAATATTAAGATATTTTCCTCCTGAAAATGGAATCAGCATGGTAAGTGGTACTTGAGCAACACGAACAATATAAAAAGCAAAAACAGCGGTAACAATAATTTGTAAAGCCATCTTCTGCTTGGGATATAAACCATCAGAACGTTTCATAACCACTTTTAAATAATCATCTAAAAAACCAATCAGACCAAATCCCAAAGTTACAAAGAGAATTGGAATAATCTTTTTATAATCTTTTACATAAAATAAGGATGTGATGACCACGCTTGCAAGAATAATTACACCACCCATTGTAGGTGTTCCTGCCTTTTTCAAATGTGATTGCACACCATCTACCCTTTCCGTCTGTCCCATCTTCAGTTTTCTAAGGAAAGGAATAACAACCGGCCCCATTAACAAGCTTAATGTAAATGAGATTAGCACCGGAAATACTACTTTATAGTCCATATTTACACCTCTTCATCTCTTTTGTTTTCTAGCATATAACTTACATATTATACTCTAAATTCCTAGGTAAGGCAATATATTATCAAATATATCCCTTACCACTGGCGCTACAATTGTACCCCCATAATACACTCCTTGTGGATTATAAACGATAGCCATTGCAAGCACTTGCGGGTTGTCTGCAGGTGCAAATCCAATAAAAGAAGATATATATTTATTTGCACTTCTTGGGAGCGTTTGTGAAGTAGCTGTTTTACCACCAATTCGATACCCCTCTAAATATGCGTTCTTCCCTGATCCTTCTGCAACAACACTCTCCAACAATGTACGCATAGTAGAAGACGTTTCCTCAGATACAATATTATTTTTAGATTTATATGTAAATGTTTTTAATTCTTTTTCGTCACTATTTAAGACTTTCACACCAAAATGCGGTGTAACTCTCGTTCCTCCATTAATTAACGAACTAACTGTAGTTGCCATTTGTACTGGTGTGATTTGAAAAGACTGACCAAAACTCATGGTCGCTAACTCCACAGTTCCAATGTCTTCCTTCTTATGCATTATGGTTGCTGCTTCACCAGGCAAATCGATGTTAGTTTTTCCAAGTAAGCCAAATTGCTCAAAATAGTCATAGAACTTATCTGGTCCAAGTCTTAAACCAATGTCAATAAACACGGGATTACATGAATTCTGTATTCCTTGAACAAATGTCTCAGAGCCGTGACCTCCAACTTTATGACAACGAATCTTTCTATCTTCTACCATCCGATATCCTGGACAGCTAAATGTATCATTCAGTTTAACAACACCTTCCTCTAGGCAAGCCGACGAGGTAATAATTTTAAACGTGGAACCAGGTTCATACGTATCATTGATACAGCCATTTCTCCACATTTGATTTAATAAATTTTGTTTTTCATCTGCTGGTAATTCTTGCTCAATTTCTACTGCTTGATTTAATTTAAATGGTTCATTAAGATTAAATTCAGGAACATTCACCATGGCCATAATTTCACCATTTTGCGGATTCATAATTAAGATTCCTACTTTATCTGCCTGCTTTTCTTCCATTACTTTCTCTGCTGCTTGTTGTGCGTACATCTGTATATTATAATCCAAACTTATTTGTAATGTATTTCCTGGTACTGCTTCCTTTCGATCCTCTGCAATTCCTTCTAATTCTACTCCCCTTGCATCCGTCGTTGTCAGTATCGTCCCATTGATTCCTTTCAGATACTCTTCGTATTTTACTTCCAACCCTATAATCCCTTGGTTATCACCACCTGTAAATCCAAGAACTTTTGATGCCAATTCATTATATGGATAATAGCGTTTAAAATCCTCATCTACTTTTACCCCATCTAGTTCGTAATCCCGAACACGATCGCCTACTTCTTTTTCCACGTTCGTCTTAATTCTTTCCATTGAAGATACTTTTTCAACTTTTTTTCTGACAGTATCCTCATCTAACTCTAGCTCTTTTGTTAATACACTAATTATTTCTTCTGGATTGGTGACTTGGCTATGAACTACAGAAATTGTGCATACCGCCTTATTGGTTGCTAGAACAACATCATTTGCATCTACAATTTTTCCACGTGCAGCTTTAATTTCTCGCTCTCTTTCGTGTAAGCTTTCCGCACGCTTTTGATAATATTCTGCATCAAATACCATCAAATATACCAATCTACCAACAAGACCTATAATTACTAAAAAAGCCAAAATAAAGATAACTAACATTTTCTTTTTATTATAGGTTTTATTCTTCATAAAAAACCTCACAAAAGTTATTGTTACAATTTATTAAAACTTTCGTAAGGTTATTCGCGTATTTTATGATATTCTTTTTTTTCTTAATTCTATTCCACTAAATCTGTCGTTGATTCTCTTGAATTTTGTATTTCAGCATAAGAATTGTCCTCATCATCGTAAGATTGTTCATATGCTTCTTCATTTTCATTCGTACTGCTTTCCTGGGCTGTAACTGGTTGAATTGATGGTGTATATCCATCTATCATTGTAATGTTCAAATACGGAAATACTTCCGCCATAATATTCGCTGATAGCTGAGTTACATAAGAACTCGCTGACTGATTGTCCACATTTGGTTCATCAATCACTACATAGATTACCACCTCCGGATTCTCTTGTGGTGCATATCCGATAAACGAAAGAACATAATTTCCCTGACCACGTGGTAATTTTTCCGCTGTACCTGTCTTGCCTCCAATATCATATCCTTCAACTTGAGCCGTACTTCCCGTTCCATAATCAAGTACTGCTTTCATATACTTTTTAACTACCGTTGACGTTTTTTCTGATATTGTCTTTTTTCTAAGAACTGGTTCTATATTTTCAATTACACTGCCACTTTCATCTTTGATTTGGCTCACGACATGAGGTTCATAGTAATTCCCTCCATTAATCAAGGAACAAAATCCTGCTGTCAATTGAGTCATTGTTACATTAAAATTCTGCCCAAATGAATTAGTAGCCAAATCTGCTGCTCCCATAGATTCTGCTGTATATAAAAGTCCTGCTGTTAATGCTTCTCCTGGAAGGTCAATTCCTGTATACTGGCCAAATCCAAAGATACGCTGATACTTACAAAAATCTTCATTTCCTATTGTTTCCGCCATTTGCATCAATGCCACATTGCAAGAATTTGCAATTGCCTCCTCTACCGTCTGCATTCCATGACCCGATCGATTATGACAATGAATATCATGATCTCCCACATGAAGAGAACCACCACAATAATAGCTTTCATTTCCTGATAACTTCCCCGTCTCGAGACCCAAAGCCACTGTAAATGGTTTCATCGTCGATCCAGGTTCAAATGTATCACTAACACAGAAATTTTTCCATATTTTATTTAATTCCTCTAAAGACTGCTCATCATTCATCGCTTCTATTTCTTCTGTCGAAAAATACCCGCTTAAGTCTCTTGGATTATTTAAATCATAGTTTGGATAACTTGCCTCTGCCAATATAGCTCCTGTATTCGGGTTCATAATCATAACTGCTGTATTCTTACTCCCCATACCCTGTGTTGCTTCATTTTGATGTTCCTCGTTAAACTGTAGTATTTGACTTTCCACAATTCGCTGAAGATTGGCATCTATGGTAGTTACAACTGTATTGCCATTTTGTGCTTCTTTTACTGTTCGCTCTAGAGAGGAATCCTTCTCAAGATACCCATACTCTCTACCATCAACGCCATTTAAGACTTCATTGTAATATCTTTCTAATCCTACACTTCCAACATTTCCTGCTGAGGTAAATCCTATCAAATCACTTGCTAAAGTATTGTATGGATATGTTCTTACATAATCATCTTCCAGCCAAATTCCTTCTATATTAGGATATTCCTTGTCATTCTCATTTATGGTTTCAAATTCTTTGGCTTTGTCATAAGAAATTCCCTTTAGCAGTATATTATATCTGCTTTTTGGTTTTTCTTCTATCAATTGACGCACCACCGATTCTTCAATACCAAAGCAATCCACTAACACTTTAATCGTTGGTTCTACATTCTCTTTCTTACTTAGCATTACTTTAAGATCAAGTATTACATTATATACTCGTTCACTTGTTGCCAATTTTGTACCATTAGCATCTGTAATATCGCCTCTTTTATACGGTATTACTCGACTATCATATTGTTGTTGATCTAGTACTTTTTTAGTGTATTTATCTCCACTTGATGCATTAATATACGTAATTCGTCCCACTAAAATAGTAAAAGCCAGCACTACACACACAAATAGTATTGCCAGCTTTTTTTGCATCATCTTTGGAAACTTACGCTTTAAAAATCTAAATGCATTTCTTCTTTTTCTATTAGACATATACTCACCCTTTTACTTTGTCTCTACATTTGATTGTGCAAGTACACCATTCTTTGGTATGTTTTGATATTGCTTTACATAGTCACTAGATGGACTTTCATACTCTATCACTTGACTAGATGTTGCATATACCATTCCTAACTCATTAACTGCACGATTTAACACCTCTTCCAAATTTACGGAATCGTCAATCGCATTATACATCGTTGTATTTTCTTCTTTTGCAGAAGCCAACTGTTTCTGTAGAGAAGATATATTTCTAGAACGTTCTGCAATTTGAGATTGTAATTGAAGGTAACTTACGCACACAAAAAGTGCCACTACTGCAGCTACTGATAAAAAAACAAGATAGCCTACACTCATATGCATAGCCTTTTTGCGATTCTTTCGTACTTGTTTACTAACTCTTTTCGGTTGCCTTGGTCTGACTTCTTCTCGACGTCTTGGTGTTACTTCCGGCTGGCGTACTGTATTACCATAAATATACTCTTGTCTCTTTGTTGCCATGAACGCTCTCCCCTTTCTAACTTATCTTAGGTAGCTTACTACTTGTAAGTTCTAGCGTCTCTCAAATATACGTAATTTCGCACTTTTCGATCTACTATTAACCTCCAGTTCTTCTCCACTTGGTAAGATAGGTTTTCTTGTTATTACTCTCCCCTTTGAAACTTGTCCACATACACACACTGGAAAGTCTCTAGGACATGTACAAGGATTTTCATTTTTTCTGAAATTTGCCTTAACAATTCTGTCCTCTAACGAATGAAATGTGATAATACATAGCCTTCCATTCTCATTTAATAAATCAATCATGTCATCCAACGTATCTCTAAGCACTTCCAGCTCCCTATTCAATTCTATTCGAATTGCCTGAAAGGTTCTCTTTGCAGGATGTCCTGCTGTTTTTTGAAATTTCATTGGTATCGCATGTCTTATAATCTCAATTAATTGACCTGTTGTCTCAATTGGTTCTTTTTCTCGTTCGATTACAATATGTTTGGCAATATTCTTTGCAAACTTATCTTCCCCATAATCTCTTATAATTCGAAAAAGTTCCATTTCTTTGTAGTCATTGACGATGTCCCTGGCTGTCATTTCTTGGCGCCTATCCATGCGCATGTCCAGTGGGACATCTACACGATAAGAGAATCCTCGTTCTGCCGTATCTAATTGATAAGAAGATACGCCCAAATCAAGCACGATCCCATCTACTTTGTCAATGCCTATTGCATGAAGCTGCGATTTCATATCACAATAATTGCTTCGGATTATTGTAACTCTCTCCCCGAAATCGCTTAATCGGAGGCTAGCAGCCTCAATCGCTGCAGCGTCCTGATCTATTCCTATAAAACTCCCTTTGTTACCTAAATGCTTACATACCTCAAAGGCATGTCCGCCACCACCAAGCGTTCCATCGACGTATATACCATCCGGCTTGATGTTCAGCCCTTCGACTGTTTCATTTAATAATACTGACACATGTTCAAAATTCATAAAAACCCTCCATCTTGATTAGAAGCCTAAGTCTTCCATCTCATTCTCGATGTTTTCTTCCGCAGCAGCATTATTTTCTTCCCATTTTGCTTTGTCCCAAATTTCAACTCGATCTAGCACCCCTACTAAAACGACCTCTTTTTCTAACCCAGCATAAGTCTTTAAGGCTGGAGAGAGTAACACTCTCCCTTGTTTGTCCAAGCCACTATCCACAGCGCTTCCTGAAAAGAAACGTACAATATTGGCTTTAGAACGTGGTAATGATCCAAGTTTTTCTTCAAAAGCTTTCCATCCGTCTGTTGGATACACAGATAAACATCCACCAATTTCCTTCGTAATAACGAATTCTTCGCCAAGGCCCTCTCGGAACTTAGCTGGGATAATTAATCGCCCTTTCGGATCGATACTGTGATTAAATTCACCTCTAAACATCTGGATCACCTTCTTTCGGAGTGGTCTGCCACTTTCTTACCACTTCGCACCACTTTTCACCACTTTCTACCACTTGAAACCATTGTAAACCACTTTACAGCTATTTTCAAGTGTTTTTTAGTTTTTTTTCCAAATGGGGACGGGGGCAATGTACATTGCCCCCGTCCCCATTTGCATAAAAAAAGAACGAATAATTTTTCTATTCGTCCTCTTCATTCATTTTATTGTTGTAACCCAGAGACATACTCTTGTACAGCCGTGTAATTTACTTCCACTGTCCCACGTGGTTGCTTACTTTCATAAGTGTTATACCCTGAATATCCAAGCCATCCTACAATTACCAAACCTGCAATCGCTAATGTACATTTTCTTACTACACTCATAATCTTTTCTTTTTGCATACTTTTTTTTCTATTCGCTTTTTCTTTTTTATAACGATCTACTTTTTCTTGACTCATTAAAATCCGCTCCTTTATCCATCCTAGCATCCATATTATATATATTAGCACATCTTTTTATGTTTGTGTATGGATTTTTAAAGTTTTGTCCTATCTATGCAATGGTTCATATTTCCCAACCTACAAAGTTACAATGATCCCACCATCGCTTGCATATAGGCTACTAATTCCAGCAGTGTCGTTGATAATAACAGCCTTCACTTTTAATTGCTCTACTATCATCTCTTTCACTGATTCAGCCCGTTCCTTGCAGTTACAATGTGATATCGCTAATATTTTTTCTTCCGGTCTCACTGCATCTTCCACTATGTGAGCCACCATTTTAGTAAGTGCCTTTTTTACCCCTCTCGCTTGACCCAACTGAATGATGACGCCTTGATTGGTTGCACTCATTACCGGTTTAATATTCAAAGCAGAAGCCACTACAGACTTTAGTCCTGTTAGTCTCCCATTTTTTCTCAGTGCTTCCAAAGATTCAAGCACAAAATAAGTTGTCTGGCTATCGATGTATTGCTCTACAGTAGAAATAATATCATCAAAGTTCATGCCTGCATCTTCGCATTCTTTTATTTTTAAAGCGATGAGTGTTTCTCCTGTTGATGCTGATCTGGAATTAAAAACATAAATATTTTTCTCACCATACTCTTCATGATACAGATTCTTACCAAGTACTGCGCTGTTATAGGATCCACTTAATTCAGCTGATAAGGTGACTACATAAATATTTTCCGCCTCACAGTGGTATCCTTCCATATATTTTTCAGGCGAAGGACAAGAAGATTTTGGACAGTTTGGACTCGCTGCGACCTTTCTCAAAAAATCTGCCTGATTAAACGTCACATCATCTATAATTTGAAAATCATCCACCTGAATCATCAATGACGCTGTTTCAAAGTGCCCATCCTGCTTCATTTCATCCGTTAATTCGCCACAACTATCTACTATTACTTTATAACTCATTCCATGTTCCTCCCAGATATCTCCATATGTATGACATCTATTTCTATTTCACATAGTATTTAATACTACATTATATTACCACAGATATTACATAATGGGAAGCTTTATTTTAAATATTAAGGACGAAAACGTTTCTTCGTGCATTACAGGATTCATCCTGTCACAACTTTCAACGCCTTCGTCCTATGTACATCATTAAAAGATTCATGATTAAGTTTCAAACTTTATTGTTCTCGATATTCCTAATGCTATACCCATTTCAACCATTAAAAATAACACCGCCGTACCACCATAGCTAATAAACGGCAGTGTAATACCTGTATTTGGCATCAAATTACTAACTACTGCGATATTAAGTACTACTTGTAATGCAATATGAGCAAAGATTCCAGTTGCGATCAATGACCCATATAAGTCTGGTGCATTCTGAGCTATGAATAATAGCCGATATAACAAAATCCCAAAAAGCACCAGTACTACTATGGCCCCAAATACTCCTAATTCTTCACAGATGACAGAAAGTATCATATCATTTTGCACCTCAGGGATTATGCCTAGCTTCTGAGTACTATTTCCAAGCCCCTTTCCAAAAAATCCTCCTGATCCGATTGCATATAGCGCTTGTAATACTTGGTATCCATCCCCAGAAGCATATTCTTCCGGACGTAACCATACCAATATTCTTTGTAATCTAAAGTCATCACTGTTGGTAACAAATTTACCCAATATCTGAACTCCGATCAGACCTACAGCAGCTAAAGACATAATAATTGTAATATATGGTCCTGGTTTTGGATAAATAACAAATAACATAGCACATGTAATTCCAAGAACAATCACAGCTGTACTTAAATTATCAGTCAATACAAAGACACACACTGAGGAAAATACTCCATATGCAAAGACTTTCCCCAATCCTTTTGGAGTATTTACAACACGCCCCATTTTACAGATAATATAAGGTATAAACAGTATAACCGCTATTTTTGCAAACTCTGATGGTTGAAATTGTGGAATACCAGGGAGTTTCAGCCATCTCTTTGCACCGTTACTTGCGACCCCGAGAGGCGACTGTACCAGCGCCATCAGCAAGATTGATCCAATAAATATCCATTTTGCTATTGGCGCATAGAAGTGATAATCCAACTTAGATACCAGAAAGAGTACAATAAATCCACCCAAACTGATAAGAGCCTGCTTTTTAAAATACCACATCCCATCATTAAACTCTGTCATTGCGCCATAGGAACTTGTACTATAAAGCATTACTAATCCAAAACAAACTAAAAACATTAATACAGCCAATAAACTATAGTCAAAATAGTGTATCGTCTTTTTCTTCCGTCTATATCTTGAATTTCTTGTTTTTGTTCCCATATTTATACCCCTAACTTCTACTACTCACTCGCCTGGTGTGCTTATTCACTCTGCGCAGGGTGAACAGGCTTACCATTTGCAAAAAATCGCTCATACCATAACAAAAAGATATAGACGGTCCATATTTTCCTGCTATTATCATGCTTTCCTGCTTTGTGTTCCTCTAACAACCTATTTAAATAAGCTGTATCAAAAAATTGTGTTGCAGCAACTGACGTAAATTGATCCTTAACTCGATTATAATATGTTTCTTCTTTTAACCATACACGAATTGGTATGGGAAATCCTAATTTTTTCTTCTCTGCCGTTTTACTACGAATCACCTTATCTGCTGCCGCACGAAGTGCCACTTTTGTTTTTGGAGCACGCACTTTATAATCTAGTGGCAATGTCTCTGCAAGCTTCAATACTTCTTTATCTAAGAAAGGAACACGTACTTCCAAAGAATTGGCCATTCCCATTTTATCCCCTTTCATGAGAATGTCATGTACCAACCACAGATGTAAATCTACATATTGCATTTTTGTAACTGGATCCTTCCCCTTCACCCTTTCATAAAGTGGTGCAGTTACTTTCATAATTCCCTTTTCACAGCCATTCTTCAGAAGCTTATTAGCTTCTTTTTCAGTAAAAATATTAGTTGCATTCGCAAAATAACGCTCCTCTAATGTTTTACCATGACGCATTAAATACCCGCGACCTTTCATATCCCTCGGCAAACAATTCTCAGCAAATTTACCTAAGAATCTACGAATAAACATCGGTAATTTATTAAATCCTCTGTGTTCTAACGGTTCACAGTATATGTTATACCCTCCAAATAATTCATCTGACCCTTCTCCAGACAGTACAACTTTTACTTTTTTAGCAGCTTCTTTACTTAAAAAATATAAGGCAATCGCTGCTGGATCTGCTACTGGTTCATCCATGTAATATTGTATATCAGAAAGTTGATCCCAATATTCTTCTGGAGCAATTACCTTTGCATCATTGGACATATTGATGCTAGCTGCAAATTCTTTTGCATCTTGAATTTCACTATATTGTTTGTCATCAAATCCAACCGTAAATGTACGATCAACTTGTCCCAAATAAGTTAAGTAACTTGAGTCTACTCCACTTGAAAGATAAGAAGCAACTTCTACATCACTGATCTTGTGCATCTCGACAGATTCCTTTAACGTCTGTGCAATCTCATCTACTATTTCTTCAAATGATTTGTCTGTATCTCCTGTAAAATGAGGCTCAAAATAACGTTTAATCTCCATTTCCCCTTGTTCGTAGGTAAAATAGTGTCCTGGTTGTAAACAAAAAACGCCTTTAAAAAAGGTCTCATTTGTTGGAACAAATTGAAATGACAAATAATTGCCTAATGCTTGTTCATTAAATACCTTGTCAAATTTAGGATGCTCCACAAAAGTTTTAATCTCAGATCCAAATAATAAAGTCTCATTCATATGAGCATAATAAAATGGTTTAATACCAAAAATATCACGCGCCCCAAACATCTTTTTTGTATTGGTATCCCAAATTACAAATGCATACATTCCACGTAAGCGTTCTACCAACCTTTCTCCCCATTCTTCATATCCATGGAGCAATGTTTCAGAATCAGTATGCGTTTGAAATTCATGTCCTGCATCTATTAACTCTTGGCGAAGTTCTTGATAATTATAGATTTCACCATTAAACACTAATACCTTGCTTCTATCCTCATTATATAATGGCTGATCACCTGTTGCAGATATATCGATAATACTTAATCTTCTAAATCCAAGCGCAACATCTTCATCCGTATAAGAACCAGCACTATCTGGCCCCCTATGAACAATTGTATTCATCATATTTTCAAGCACTTGTTCCTTATTATCAACTTGTCCTACGAATCCTGTAAATCCACACATAAACTTATTCTCCTCTTATCTGTTTGTCTTACTTTATAAACAACGTGTTTGTTCCCACAAACCCCCATGCTTAAATTATGCACTATTTGTTATTACTAAAAATTATTTTTATTATACCCTTAACTAACATTGAACACAAGTTTTTTGTCCAATATAGCTACTTATAAACTTTTTCTATTATTTGCTTATATTCAATCGCAATCCTTTGATAAAGTTGAATAATCGGATCCCGATTAGTATCCGTTATTTCCATAATTTCATCATAATAGTTTATCATTAGCCTACAAATTTCCGATGATAGTTGCCCTTGTTCTTCCATCTCACTTAAGATATTTATTGTTTTATCTTTGGAAAACACTTCTTTATAACTCCTTTTGCTTGTAAGAGCACTCACTATGTCTGCTATCGCTATAATCCGCTGTGCTGTGGTCAAATCCTTTTCAGTTAACCCATAAGGATATCCACTCCCATCTAATTTTTCGTGGTGCCTGATTGCAATTTGACATACTTCATCATCCACTAACCCTTGAATAATATCCTCTGTATACTTTACATGTTTTTTCATAATTTTTATTTTTCTCTGATCTAAACTGCCTTGAAACTCCAGTATCTCTATTGGAATAGCAATCTTTCCCAAATCGTGAAGTAATGCTCCTAAATATATTTTTCCCAATTCTTGATTTGAAATTCTCAATCTTCTCCCCAGTTCAACACTAATTGCCATCGTATTAATCGTATGTGTCACTGTATGTTCACTTCTAAAGTCTATAGAATAAACAAGCATCTTTAAATAGCTCATCGCATGTTCAGTTGATAAATCTATAGCATGTCCTAATTGAATAATTGATTCTTTGAACATTCCCGTCACAATATTCTGAATGATGTTCACCTTTTCATTTGCCCTTATAAAAAGATCCACATATACTTTTTTGAACTTTATACCTCGCTCAGCAATAATTTTATCCAAGTCACAAGCAATCCCTTCTGACTGTATTAGGATATCTATCCTATCAGCTAGATGCATTAATTGCACATATGCACTATAATTAGTTTTTATCTTATGCATCTTATTCTCATCCACGTGATGATACAACACTGCCTCTGCACATTCCCCCAAAGGGGTCATATTTTTCAAAAACAAATATCCATAGATAGAATGTTCCCATACATCAGCACTTTCAAATTCTAACAGACGATCTATTTCTTCTGTTTTATACGCCCCTATATCATGAAAAGAACCCAAAATAAAAAGCTGATGCCAATCTAGTTCATGAAATAACTTTCCCTCCTGGCATATCTGATACATTATGTATACTACCCTTTCTCCATGTTCCACTAAACGTCCGTCAATTAATTTCAAAGTATTAGCAATTACACGAATCACTTCGTTCTTTTTTATAATTGTGTCTTTTCCAAAGCTGCCCATATCCATCCTCTTTTCTTTTGTAGTTACTTCCATGTAATCATATAGGATAATTACACATCAATCAACAATTGACCAAAATAATTCGGTGAATTCTCGCAACTAGATATAGGCATTTCATTATATAGTTAATTATAATAATGTATTTTACAAATATAAATGTTGACGATATGATAGATTCAAGAAAAGAAAAGGAGTCAACTATGAATAAACAAACGCAACACACACACATTCTGTGGAATCTTTTTAAAGCTACATTTACTTTAAGTGCTTTTACCTTTGGCGGCGGTTTTGTAATTGTATCACTTATGAAAAAAAAATTTGTAGAAGAATTACATTGGTTTGATGAAAATGAGATGCTTGATATTACAGCTATCGCCCAATCATCCCCTGGCCCAATTCCAATTAATGCCTCAGTTATTATTGGTTATCGCATGCACGGTATCCTCGGCTCCCTTATCGCTGTACTTGGAACTTCCATCCCTCCCATGGTTATTATCTCTATTATTTCCGTTTTTTATAAACAATTTCGTGAAAACACAGTAATAGCTATAGCTCTTCAAGTCATGCGTGCAGGTGTCGCTGCCGTAATTTTTGATGTCGTCATTAATTTGGCTCAAAATGTTTGCAAAACCAAACGCTTGCTTTATATAGGGTTAATGTTACTTGCTTTTATTGCGACCTATTTCTTTAATGTAAGTGCTATGATAATTATTTTCATCTGCTTAGTGATTGGTCTATTAGATGTTTGCAAAAATACATTTGACAGCAAAAGGAGGGAAAACTCATGATATTCACACTTTTTTTAAGCTTTATACAAGTAGGATTATTCAGTGTTGGAGGAGGCTATGCTGCCATTCCGTTAATTCAATATCAGATTGTAGAAGTTCACAAATTAATGACTCTTGCAGAATTTACTGATTTAATAACTATTGCAGAAATGACACCCGGCCCAATCTCAATAAATTCAGCAACCTTTGTCGGTATGCGACTTGCTGGAATACCGGGCGCATTACTCTGTACCCTTGGGTGCGTGCTTCCCGCTTTTTGTATTTGCCTGCTTCTAGCACACATTTACTATAAATATCGTAAATTTAGTGGAGTTCAAACAGTTCTTGCAGCCCTTCGCCCAGCAGTTGTTGCATTAATTGCCTCTGCTGGAATGTCTATTTTATTACTTGGTCTTTTCCAAGCAGATAAAGCTTCACTTTCCATTTCTAATTTTAGGATTGTAGAATTAATCCTTTTTGCTGGTGCCCTCTTCATCCTAAGAAAGTATAAGACCAGTGCAATAAAAATTATTTTTAGCACTGGTGTTATAGGCACTATCATTTATATGGTTCTATAATAGTCTTACTTAATGACATAAAGTCTTCTATTGGCCGAGAAATAAATTTGTGTTTATGATAAATCATTTTAATTTCTCGGCTAACTTTATGTCCTTTTACTTTAACTTTCCAAAGGCTTCCTTCCTCTAGCTCTTTTTTCACCAGCAATTCAGAGAGAATGGCAATCCCATCTCCCTGTATAACTATATTCTTAATAGCCTCTGTATTCGTACATTGCCACTTATGCTTCATGACGATGTGGTGCTCTTCTAATAACTGCTCATATTGATTGCGATTTTGGCTTCCATCTTCCCTAGAAATGATGCATTGATTATTTAAATTATGCAAGGACATTGACGTCACTCCATAAAATGGGTGTGGTCTACCTACAACCAATACTAGTTCGTCCCTATAAATGGGTACCTGAATCATATCTAAATTGTGGACACTGCCTTCTACTATGGCGATATCAATTTGGCTTTCCGAAACCAAGCGCTCTATCACCTCTGTATTATTAATTATAACTTCAACTTCCAACTGCTTTTCTTCTTCTAATCGCTTCACAAAATCTCTTAGCAGGCATGTTCCAACTGTTACACTTGCTCCAATACGTAGTGTTGGCCGTTCTCTTGCAGTATTCATCAAATCCTCCATTTGCTCGAAGGAATCAATAATATGCCTAGCATAAGGCAGTAGCTGTTTTCCAGCATCCGTGATATATAACTTTTTAGCTAATCGTTCAAATAGTCTTACATGATAGTGTTCTTCTAATTCTCGCATTGCCTGGCTAACAGACGGTTGTGAAATATATAGCTCCTTTGCAGCTCGACTCATATTTTCCCATTCTGCAACGGCTACAAATATTTTCAAGTGTCGTATTGTCATTTGTCTTCCCTGTACTCCCTATAAGATTTTATTCTAATTTACTAATTATAAATATTATATAAATTTAGACAATAACATTGTATATCTTTGTGTTTCTCATTATAATACTACACATCAAGATTACAAGCAAGGAGCTGATAATATGAACTTTCGTAATAAATTTTTGCAATTTATGTCAGGTCGTTATGGAGTGGACCAATTTTCCAAATTCTTACTTACAATTGGAATCCTAAGTTATATATGTTCCTTATTTTTCAATATCCGGTTATGGGATTTCATTTCAATTCTCTGTATTATATATTGTTATGTGCGCATTTTTTCGAAAAATCATGCCAATCGTTCTAGAGAAAATCAAAAATTTTTGCATGTTACCAGCCACCTTAGTACCATTATTCAAGGGCAATGCTATAGCTGGAAGCAAAAGAAAACACATCACATTTACAAATGTCCAAATTGCAAACAAAAAATACGTATTCCTCGTGGAAAAGGACGTATTAGTGTGCATTGTCCAAAATGTAATACTGATTTTATAAAAAATAGTTAACATAGTTCTAAAATTCTAAACAAGATCATACGAGGGTACCTATGGTGCCCTCACCTTTTTATTCTGCTATCATACACTAATATTGTAAAAAACTATAAAGGAGAATCTTGCATGCCTAATTATCGGGGTAATATGAACGACTATGGACGTCGTCAAAATTGCGGATGTACACCGCCTCAAGCACCATATGCTAATTATCGCCAACCTAATGAATGTTCGGATCATGACGACGTACTAGATGGGCTTGCGCTTGCAATGGCCTATGTACCTTGGCAAAACTGGGAGTGCCCATTCGAAATAGAAAACGTTCTATGTCACGGTACTATTTTCCCACAATTAGATAAACCATTCTGTAGAATAGGAGGCACACGAAGATGACAAATAAACCGAATCGCAAAGAAATGTTACAATGGATTAATTCCATCAGTCTAGCTGTAATTGACGTCTCATTGTATTTAGATACGCATCCTTGTGATCCTAATGCACTTGCATATTTCCAAGAGTATAGCAAGTTACGTAATCAAGCGTTAAAAGAATACGCTAAATATTACGGGCCACTTACAATCGATACAACAATGCCTTCTTGTGGCGATCGCTGGAATTGGATTAATGAGCCTTGGCCTTGGCAGGAAGGAGGATGCTAATTTATGTGGAATTATGAAAAACGTTTGGAATATCCAGTAAAAATAACACAATGTAACCCTCAAATAGCACAAATTATAATGACGCAATACGGCGGTCCTTATGGTAATATCCTATCATATCTATAATGTTCTACAACTTCTTCCTACTTATGTAATCCTCACGAAATACTGCTTCACGCATATAGTATTTAAAAAAGGTGTATTATTATGACTTTTAGATTTAATTTTCCGATAGGCCCTTGTTGTCGCCCGACGCCACCAAAGCCTCATCATCATCCAGAACCATCAAGACCAAATTGCTGTCATCCGGAACCCCAAAAACCATGCTGTCATCCGGAACCCTCTAAACCATGTTGCGACCCGGAACCTCCGAAACCATGCTGTCATCCGGAACCTCCGAAACCATGTTGCGACCCGGAACCTCCGAGACCATGTTGTCATCCGGAACCTCCGAGACCATGTTGCGACCCAAAACCTCCGAGACCATGTTGTCATCCGGAACCCCCTGAGCCAACATGTTGTGATCCAGAACCTCCGAAACCATGTTGTCATTCAGACTCACAAAAACCACGCTGTGACTCAGAACCTTTAAAATCTAACTGTAGACCTAACCGTCGTTGTTGGTAGCTACTAGGGCTAGCAAAGCTAGCCCTAGTATTAATATTGAACTTCTAAACTTTCTTTTGTTTTATGTCATGCCCCGCTGTAATAACTGCCTTTCTATTTGCCCTTCTTAGAATAACTTCTCGTTTTTCTTTTGATAATGTCTGAATATCGATCTGCTTTTCATTGATATTTATTAAGAATCTATACATGAATACCACCTCCTATTAAAGTATGGAGAACTGGTTGTACTTATTTCTAAGTTCTTACAATAAATTCATTTTTTATTTATTTATTTAATAGCTTATCTAGAGGAGGTGAAATGGAATGAGGACCGGCGCCCTATACATACGAGTCAGCTCCGATGACCAATTAGAGTTCTCGCCTGCTGCACAAGAACGGGCCTTAATGGAGTACGCGGTATCTAATGAAATTATTGTTACTAAACAAAATATTTTCATCGATGAGGGAATCTCCGGAAGAAAGGCCGAACAGCGGCCTGCTTTTATGCAAATGATTGCAACTGCAAAGAGAAAGCCAAAACCTTTTGATTTAATTCTCGTACACAAATTTGATCGATTTTCTAGATCTAGAGAAGATAGTATTGTATATAAATCTTTACTCCGAAAAGAATATGGTATACAGGTAATTAGTGTTACAGAGCATATCGAAGATGATAAATTCTCTGTTATTCTAGAGGCCATGCTAGAAGCAATGGCAGAATACTATTCTCTTAATCTTTCCGATGAGGTTTTAAAAGGTATGACCGAAAAAGCGAGACGCGGGCAGTATCAAACCGCCCCTCCACTTGGTTACGATATGGTTGAAAAAAAACTTATAATAAATAAAGATGAATCTAAAATAGTTTCTTATATATACAAAAAATTTCTTAGTGGTATGAGTCCATATGCTATTACATGTCAGCTTAATTCCATGGGATTTAAAACAAAGCGAGGTAATGCATTTGAAACTCGAGCTGTAACATTTATTCTCACTAATCCAATTTACTGTGGCTATGCACAATGGAATGGAATCCGTAAACCATGCAATAATGAAACTATTATTGATAGATCTACCTATGATATTGTTCAAAACATGCTTGTTACATCCAAGCGTCCGAAAAGATCTCGACCTCCCGAAACTCTGACTCATTGGTTGACTGGTTTGTTGTATTGCTCATCTTGTGGTGGTAAGCTTTCCTCTGGCGGACATAAAAATGGTAATTTTCAATGTTCTGCCTATACAAAAGGGAAATGCCCTAATTCACATTCTATCATGTACCATAAAATTTCAACTATGGTAATTGATGCTTTACAAGACTTGCAAAATTCTGACAATACAATATTCATACCCCGCACTCCATTTCATCCCGAAAAGGAAATTGCAATGCTTGATCTTTCGTTAGCGCATATTGCAGAAAAAGAAAAACGCATAACAGATGCATATATAAATGGAGTCGATTCTTTAGATGAATACAAGCAACACAAATTATCTCTTTCTTATGAACGCGAAAATTATCTCATTCAAATTGAGAATTTAAAATCATCACTTAATATTGCTTCTACCAACGCAACATCTAACGAAATCCTGGGGATTTGCGATCTTTTAAAATCCGACTTCTATTCCAAAGAACAAAAGCATGCTGCACTTTCTTCTATTTTTAATAAAATAGTTTATGATAAGTCTACCGAAAGCCTTGATTTCATACTTACATCCACCTTATTATAGGTTATTGCTATTGGGAGGTCCTGATGGAGAATGCGGCGCTGCATTGAGATATCTTTCCCAAAGATTCACTATGCCTTATAAAGAAGCTACCGGGGTACTAACTGATATTGGGACTGAGGAACTTGCCCACCTTGAAATTGTCTGTGCTATTGTATATCAACTGACCAAAGACTTAACTCCAGAAGAAATAGCAAAATCTGGATTTGATAAGTACTACGTTGACCACACCTTAGGGATATACCCTCAAGATGCAAGCGGTAACCCTTTTAATGCTGCAACGTTCCAATCCTGTGGAGATCCTATTACTGATTTACATGAGGATATGGCTGCAGAACAAAAAGCAAGAACTACCTATGATAACATACTACGTTTAGTAAAAGACCCTGAAGTTTGTGATCCGATTCGTTTCTTACGTGAACGCGAAATTGTACATTACCAAAGATTTGGAGAGAGTTTAAGAATTGTTCAAGACCATCTTGATAGTAAGAACTTCTATGCGTTTAATCCTGGATTCCCTTGGGATACTAGTTGCAAATAATCGTAAAGACTGTTTGTCATAAAACCATAAAAAGACCTCGTGCTTTCCACGAGGCCTTTTTATAATTTGACCAATTTATTCTCGCAATTTCACACGATAGATTCTGCTTAAAGATTCATCAATTCTTTCTTGTGAAATCACACCACTTTGCACTGCACTCAATAATCCTGTATATGCTGCTTGAAAATCTTCCGGCATAAGTATCATGTCTCCTCCTGCCTGTATTACACGCACACCAATGTCACTTGATTCACAAATGCCTGTAATAGACTCAACATTTAACGCATCTGTTATAACAATTCCCTCATAATTCAATTGATTACGTAAAATATCTGTCACAATAGCCGGCGCTATAGAAGCTGGAGTATAATCTCCATTTATATTTGGAAATGAAACATGTCCTACCATAATCATATCTGCCCCTGCTTGAATTCCTGCATCAAATGGGATTAATTCCATCTCCTTTAATTGACTCCATGTTTTTTGTGATACATATGACCCGTTCTGATTATCAACAAGTACATCGCCTTGTCCTGGAAAATATTTCAAAACGGCACTTATCTTCTCTTTTTGCATTGCCTTCACTAAGGAGGTAACCATACTTCCTACCATTTGTGCATCCGATCCAAAAGACCTAGACGCAAATGTAGTATTCTCATTATTAATAATGACATCTGCATTTGGAGCAAAGTTCAGATTAAAACCTAACTCTGATAGATAGCTTCCGACGGTTGTTCCAACCTCCGCTGCCTTCTTGATATCACCACTTTTTCCAATCTCAATCATATTCGATACTTGCGGCACCGTGACATGTCCACTATTGGCAATTCGCGATAACGAATCTCCCCCTTCTTCCTCAACTCCGAGAAATATCGGATACTTACTATATCCTTTTGTGTTTGCAAGCATTGTTTTCAATTGATTCTGATCTTCCACATTTTTTTCAAAATATATTAGCCCACCTACAGGAAATGTCTGCAATTTAGTTTTGGTTGCTTCTCCTGCCTGCACTACAATAGCAGTACCTGTCAGCTCCTCCGGTGTTATTAAAAATAGTTGTGCAATTTTATCTGGCAATGGCATACTTTCTATTCTTTGCAGTACCTTCTGTTCCAATTGTTTTGCAGCAACTTCTTCTTTCGATTGATTTTTCTGAGAGTTTGTTACTGCACTTTTACCCTTTTCACTTTGGATGGCTTGTACGTTCGAATCCTCCTTATGGAGTTGCTCGTACTGATACGTTACAATGCCTAAAGCTGCTAATCCACTTAAAATAGACAGTATAATCAGGCACCAAACCCACCAAGGTGCTCTATATTTCTTCTTATTATATAATGGGTGTCTATTCCATCTACCACCACTGCCATCTCGATCAATTTTACCTAACTTTACATAACTTGGATTGTAATGTTCCCTAGGCTTTGTACTATGCCTTTTTCGTCTACTCATATCTGTTTGTATACCCCTTTTACTTCTCTTTATTTCAAGTCTAATTCCATCCGCCATCTACTGTAATTATTTGGCCGGTCATATAATCATTCCCAACTGCTAAACTAAACACAATCTCTGCTACTTCCATACTTGTGCCAAATCTCCCTGCTGGTATTTCTTCTTTTAAATGTTCACGTTCTACCACTGTATAACACTCATTCATGCTCGTATCAATAACACCTAGTGCAAGTGCATTTACTTGTATATTGCTTGGCGCCAGCTCTTTTGCCAATGCTTTTGTAAAACCATGAATTCCCGCCTTTGAAGCCGAATATGCAACTTCACAGGATGCACCAACATTTCCCCAAACAGAAGATATATTAATAATTTTACCACATTTTTGATGTATCATGTAAGGAATCACCGCCTTAGAACAATAAAATACAGAATTCAAATTAACATTCATAACATGTTGCCACTCATCCTCAGACATTTCTGATAGTAGTCCTATAAATGAAATTCCTGCATTATTAATCAGAATATCTACTCCTGGCAACCTCGACTCTATTTGTGCAAAAAGTCGTCTTACATCTTGTGGTTGCCCTATATCTCCAACATATGATATGCAAAATGCTCCCAACCGTTCAATCTCTTGCTTAGTATTTACTAAGTCTTTTTCTGTTTTTGAACATGTTATAACAACATTATATTCTTTCTTTGCAAACTCTATTGCTATAGACTTTCCAATTCCTCTAGAAGCTCCTGTAACCAATACCGTCTTTTTATGCATGCTTTTATAAGTCCTTTCCAGTTATCTCCTTTATTGGTTCTAACGTTGGCTTTGCATAATAATATCCTTGCAAATAATCCACGTTAAGTTCCTTAGCCTTATCTGCTTCTGCCCTTGTCTCTATGCCCTCTGCTACAACATACATATTTCTTGCATGTGCATAGGATACAATGTTAATAACAATCGCTTGTTTATCTACATCTTTATCAATATTACGGATAATTCCCAAATCCACTTTCACATATTTAGGAACCAAATGCAGTAGCGTTTGTTCACTATTATAACCACTTCCATAATCATCTAATGCAAATTCACCATTCCACTTTTTGATTGTCTTCCGTTTTATTTCCAACAATTCTCTATTCACTTCACTTTCTTCCGTCACTTCCAATACTACACTTGACAAATAGTCGCAATACTGATCTTCAAAAAACTCTATTTCTTTTGGTGTCATGATACAATCTGACAATGAATTTATGAATACCTTACAATTGCTATCAATTTTTTGACTCTTTACATGCGAGACAAATGCCTCCATCGCATTCATCCAAGTTATGACTTCTATTTGACGTAATCTTCCTGCCTCTCTAGCCACCTCAAGCACTTCCATCGGATTACGAAGCAAAGGCAACTCTGTCCTCATCAATGCCTCATACGCAAAAATCTTCCCGTTTTTCGCCTCAATGATTGGTTGAAAATAGTAAGTAACTAAGTTATTTTGAATTAATTTCTCCAATTCTGCTTTTCTTTGTAGCAAATACATCTGGTGATTATATACCTTTAGATCAAAATCCCCCATTTCACCTTTATTTTTCTGTTTCATCTGATACATTGCGAAATCCGAATATCTCAATAATAGCTCGTACGATTTACTATCATCCGGATACCATGCAACTCCTCCAGAAACTGCCACTTGCTTTTTTTCCGAAGATGGAAGTATGATGCAGCAACGATTGATATCCTCAGCTAAATTGGCCAGAATTGATTGTATTTCATTCTTTTCATTGTAACCATATAAAAAAACATAAAATTCGTCTCCAGATATACGAGATACAATACTAGTTGTAGGAACGCTTTTAATAAAACTTTCTGCAGCTTGTCTGATATACCGATCCCCGCAATCATGGCCATATGTATCATTTATATATTTTAGATTATCTAAATCCAACATAACTAAAGCGGCTACTTTTAAGACCGGTTCTCCTAACTGGAACAACCGCTTCATATTACGCTGAAAGGCGCGCCTATTCATCATTCCTGTTAATAAGTCATAATCCCTTTCATGCTCAATCATTTTTTTCTCTAATAAGGCATTCGTTACATCTTCTGCAAGTCCTACACATCGGACAGCATCATTTGAATATGTGAATTTTATATACGTAAATTCTTTGCCCTTTGGCACTTTAAAAATAGTTACCAATTCTTCTGATTCCTCTGGTAAATAGTAAATACTCAACGAATCCATAATACAGCAAAACTCTCCTACTGACATCCGTTTTGTATCAATCCCTTCCAGCCCAAATACATAGAAAAAATCATCTGTAACAAATAATTTATCTGATTCATGTATAATTTCGAACCCTGCAATCTTCACGCTCGCCAGTTTTAATATTTCTGAAAATTTAACTGACACATTTACTATATCATTACTTAGTTGTTCAATAGAATTAACTAAATGATCCACTTCTGTAATATGTGTCCTTTTTAACTTTACTACATCTCTTGGATCGCTATGTCTCATTTCAATTCCTAGTGCAATAACCGGTCGACTGATCAACATACTCACAACAATGCTTCCAATGATGCCAATCAGCAATGTTATTATAATTCCACCCGCAAATAATTTCCAGATATCATTGCTAAACGATTTTATCTCTATCATATCAGCACTTCCAGCCACAGCCCATTTTTCTTTTACAAAGGGTGTATTGCTATGATAAAGTTTCAGATACTCTGTCGATTTATATGCTTCTTCATTTTCCTTACTATTTCCCCATATGCTATGTAAGGGTATCCCTGATTTTTCTATCTCAATTGTATATAATGTATGTGTCCTATCCTCAGCATTTTTTCTTGGTAAACATTTTGCCAAATACTCTAAAGATATCTCTATGCCTAAAACCCCATATATTTCTCCACTTTCCAATATCAAAGGGACAGAATATGCTATGACTTGGGTGCTATCTCCTTCAAGAGCATAAGGGCAACTCCAATACTCATAGGTTTCATAGGTTTCATAGGTATTATCGTTTATACTCTGATATGCCTGTTGATAAGGTTTGTACAAAAAATCATAATATGGTACATTTTTTTTCTGAAAATTGAACTGCGGCTGCCAAGATTTATCTGTAGTGATATCTAGATTTTGCACTATCGATATTGGCCCACGTTCAAAAAGCAGATCGTCATTCGTAACAGAAGCATCTGCCACTGGATCTGCATCTCTAAGATAAATCCCTGGTTTATTCTGGTACATCCCTGCTTTCATCTCTTCTTTAAGATCATCATTGTTAAGTATAATATACACGCCAGTTACCCTGTTGCTTCGTAACATGGCTATTAACTCGTTCGCAATATTTCCTAAAAAGGGAATTGCATTTTCTGTACTATCATCTAACGTATCCAATTGGATTTCACCATCCATGGACATTTGCTTTGCCACTTGATTGATAAGTTCTACCGTTAACCCCACATCACTCCAGTTATTTATCATTTCATTCTCTAAGTAGCTCTTTCGATTCACTACTTTTTCATGTAGGATTTCTTTTTGATTGTCAATAAGTCTATCAAATACGCCCCCACCTAAAATAGTCCCCGTTAGCAGAAGTGCTTCTAAAATTACTAGCAGAATCATAGGCATTAGTATGTGCTTTACTATTGGTTTTGATTTCACTATGACTCTCCCTTCTAGTTGCTATTTCATTCTACTTTACTAACTGTTCAGTTCTTACTTTCGTCTCATTATACCACTGCATAAAATTATCTTCTGTGAGAAACGTTGCAATGGCTTCTTCATAACTCATGCCACTTGCTAAATTCTTTACTACTTTTTCCCTATCTGCTACTGCTTTGTCAGACATCGAATATTCTAAGATATCCCTTGCTTTTGTTCCGTTTTCAAAACTTTTCATTGTGTATAGCGTGTTTTCATTCACAGTGTCTATGGATGTCTCCACAATTGCCACAACATCTTTATTTTTATTCTTGGTATATTCTTCAATAGCATTTTCCTTGGTTGCTTCTTTCTTTACCGGAAGATACCCCGAATCTAATGAAAACGATATATTCCTTTCTGCATCTGTAAACCACTTTAAAAACTCCATAGATGCAAATACTTCTTTCTCATCTGCATTTGTCACTGCCATTCCAGCTCCTTGCTGTAACGCGTAATTCTCTCCGTCCTTAAATTTAGGGGCCTCCATAGATTCCATGGTAATAGCATAGCTTTCAGCATCATTTACAACAACCTCTTTTGGAAAGAACGTGGCACCAGAAGAAGATCCAGTAAACGCGATAATGTTTCCTGTTTTAATATCATCACTTCTAAATCTTCCCGAAGATGAGAAATATCCTTTTATATACGGTATATAATAATTATCCCAAAGTGCTCTGATTGTTTCTTGATGAAAATCCAAAATCGTTTGCCCGTCTTTTAGAGAAAAAATATCATGCCCCAATTGTTTACTTCCAATCACAAAATAATTTGCCATAGAATCTCTGCCGTAGAATGCTTTCCCATCATTTGCTTCTAGCGTCAAACTATCTGTCCATGTATAATATTTTTCTGCAATACTAACTAATCCTTCTATCGTTTTACACTCCTCTAATATGGCACCAGTAGCAGTTGAGAATTTATCCCATTCCGTTTTATTTATCATAAATATCTCTGTAGCTTTTGCAATTGGAAATATCTTCAGACTATTATCTTTATTAAACCTTCCCTCTTCTATAAAACTCTCTATGTATTCCTCTTGTTCTTCCACCGTCAAATACTGACTCTGGTCAATTAAGATACCCTTTTCATCAAATTTGTACGCCTGATCAGGATATCCTGCAAAAATATTTGGCACCTCTTTTGCTCCTACTTTTCCCTCTACGGCGGCTGCCACACTATCCGTCACATCATTTGCACTTCCATACCCTGAAGATTCTACAATGACTCCTATTTTTTCCCCCTCTGTGTCATTAAACTCATCTACAATTGCATCAAAGGCATCCTGTTGTGCTCCACTGTAATAATGCCATATAGTAATTGTTATAGGATTTTTTGGGTCTAATATTGTGTTATTGCTACTACTACTTTCGCTTACCGTACTCGCCCCGCACCCAGTGCATAGTAGCATTACCACCAGTAGGATTGTTATTGTGTTACTTTTTCTCATCTTCCATCCTCCGCATGTTTATACTTCTAAGATACCATATTTCAACACCATAAACAACAAAAAAGACGTCTTTCTGACAGAAAAAGACGTCTTTTTACAATTTATTTCATTAACTTTTGGATGGTTTCACACAATTCGTCAACTGCTCCTATTTTATCTGATTTAATGTCATCTACAACACAAGTCTTTATATGATTGGCTAGTAATTTTTTATTAAACCCATGCAATGCGGATTGAATGGCTGATACTTGAGTCAAGATCTCTACACAGTATCTCTCTTCTTCAACCATATTTCTTACCCCTCTTACTTGGCCTTCAATACGGTTTAACCGTGTGATTAAGTCTTTATATTCTGGTTCCGATCGATGTGTTAATCTTTCCACTATTTTTTCTCCTTTCAATTATCATCACATTAATCTGAATTATGACCATACCCATTACAATTTTAACGTCTTAAGGCGTAATGCATTTCCAACTACAGAAACCGAGCTTAAAGACATTGCCAGTCCAGCGAAAATAGGATTCAATAGGGTTCCATTCAATGCATATAGCACCCCTGCTGCCAATGGCAGGCCTAATGCATTATAGAAAAATGCCCAAAACAAATTCTGTTTGATATTACGAATTGTAGCACGGCTCAATTGAATTGCTTTACAAACATCTTGAAGATTAGACCGCATCAATACAATATCTCCTGAATCTAATGCTATATCACTTCCATCTCCAATTGCAGTTCCAACATCAGCTTGCACCAATGCTGGCGCATCGTTAATTCCATCTCCAACCATCATGACACATTTTCCTTGAGACTGCAATTCCTCTACAATACTAGCCTTATCTCCCGGAAGAACTTCAGCATAAATTTTATCTACCCCAACCTGTTTACCAATATAATCAGCTACCAACCTATGATCTCCCGTGATCATATATACTTCCGTTCCTAATTCTTTCAAATTCTTAATGGCATCTATGCTAGTCTCCTTAATTGGATCCGCTACCCCTATAATACCTATCACTTGGCCATCCTGACCATCTTGACGCTTTATTCCAACATACAACGGAGTTTGTCCTTTTGTAGCAACTTGCTGTGCCAACTCTCTAAAACGCCCCATTGCCAACCGTTGAATATTGCATAATTTCTTATTACCAATATAAAATGTGCTATCATCAACATTTGCTACGATTCCTTGTCCTGTGATACTTAAAAATTGAGATACTTTTTTTAATTCTAATCCTCGTTGCTTTGCCTCCTCTACAATTGCCATACCTAATGGATGCTCTGATGCTTGTTCGCATGAAGCCGTCATGCGTAAAAATTCCTCTTCACTCAACCATTGCTTTGTTCTTTCAGATACGATGATTGACATTACTTTTGGGTGTCCCTCTGTAATGGTACCGGTCTTATCAAGTACTATGGTATCGATCTTATGAGTCACTTCTAAAGCTTCTCCACTTTTAATTAAGATTCCATGATTTGCACCCAAACCTGTCCCTACCATAATGGCTGTTGGTGTTGCAAGCCCTAAGGCGCATGGACAAGCAATAACTAAAACGGAGACAAAAATTGTTAAAACAAATGCTATATCATGTCCGAGCAACAACCAGATAATGCTGGCAACAACTGCAATCACCATAACTACGGGAACAAAATACCCCGATACAGTATCTGCCAACTTTGATATAGGTGCTTTCCGTCCTTGTGCATCTTCCATCATTTTAACAATTTTAGCTAACGTTGTATCCTCACCAACATGTGATACTTTTACAATCACCGCACCCTGATAATTGACACTTCCCCCAATTACCTGATTATCGATCCCCTTCTCCACAGGAATACTCTCTCCAGTCAACATAGACTCATCTATACTAGTGCTCCCATCTACAATCATTCCATCTAGTGGAATTCTTGCTCCCGGCTTAATAAGAATAAAGTCCCCTTGCTTCACTTTCTCTACTGGCACCTCTTTTTGCTTATTATTTATTAGCAATATTGCCGTATCTGGGGCTAGCTCCATTAATTTGCGTATGGCTTCTGATGTTTTTCCTTTACTGCGTCCTTCCATATATTTACCAACCATAACTAAGGTTACAACTATTGCTGCAGATTCGTAGTATAAATGATGTACTGCCATAGCATCACTCGATATAGAGCATGTCATAAACAAACTGTAGACAAATGCACTACCAGTACCAATTGCAACTAAAGAATCCATATTTGGATGTCCCTTACACAAACTTTTCAACCCTACAATGTAAAATTTCCTTCCATTAACCAATATAATGAATGTCAATATTAATTGTGACAAAGCAAAGTATAAGGGGTTACTATCCATATCCAAAATCTCTGGAAGAGGCATGTCCCATGGCACCATGTGTCCCATAGAAATATAAAGTAGCGGGATAGATAACATGATATTGGTAATCAATTGATGCTTTGTTCGACGAAGCTCTTTGCTCATCTCTTCCTCGGTCTGTTTCTGCTCCACCTTTGACTTCTTACTTTCCAATTCCGCTTCAAAACCAGCTCTTTCTACTGCAGCCACAATGACTTTTTCTCCAACTAATTTCTCATCATATGTTATCGTTAATATCGCTGTTGTTAAATTAACGCTACTCTCTGCCACTCCTTCAATCTTATTAGTTACACGTTCTACTGCACTACTACAAGCAGCACAGGCCATACCCTTTATTCTATATTTTTCTGTTTTCATCTTCTATTCTCTCCTTTTAAACATACCCTTAGGGGGTATATTTATTATAAATTATCAAAGATTGTATGTCAATAGTCATAATAAAAAAGAACAAATGTTTTTCACATTTGTTCTTTTTTATTAATTAGTAAATACTATTTAATTTGTTTGACGACCTAATGTAACGTCCACTTCTTGTTCTGCATACGTTCCATCTGGGTTAGGTACTTGTATCTTTAACTTAACTTTTGTACCTGCTGCACAATATTGTAATTGTTCTTGCAAAGTTGCCATACTATCAATTGTAACACCTTCAAATTCCGTAATGATGCTTCCTTTAGAAATTCCGGCATTAGCAGCACCACCACCTTCTGTCGCTTCTGAAACATAGACACCTGTTGGCATATTGTACATCTTTGAACTTTCTTCTGTCACATCAACACCTTTAATTCCAATGTATCCTTTCTCCGCTTCAGACACCTTTGCTTTTGTCTCTTTATTCATAAGTGTAGTTATCGTTTCACTTGCATCTGATATAGGAATTGCATATCCCATACCTTCTACAGCACTTGCAGATACTTTCACCGTATTTATTCCGATAACTTCACCATTTGCATTCACCAATGCACCACCACTATTACCCGGATTAATTGCAGCATCTGTCTGAATAAGAGCAGTGTCAAACCCTTCCATCTCAATAGTACGTTCTGTTGCACTAATAACACCTGTTGTAACTGATTGACCATATCCCAATGCATTTCCGATTGCAATTGCTGGTTCCCCTACTTGAATCTTTGTAGAATCTCCTAATGTAGCAACTTTAATTACATCCATGGTTGCACTTTCAATTTTATCTGTGCTAACAGCAATCACAGCCAAATCTTTATTAGCGTCAACACCCTTTATCTGTGCTTCCACACTTGTATCGTCTATAAAACTTACAGTTAACGTATTACTACCTTCTATCACGTGATTATTTGTTAAGATCAATAACTCCGTTTCATTTTGACCAATGATAATTCCTGATCCACTACTCTCGCTTTCTTGCTGACTAGTTCCCCCAAAAAAACTCTGCACTTGCTGTACACTCATATTTGTAATAGAAACTACCGATGGCATAACATTTCCAACTACCTTTGAAACATCTGAAACTACTGTATCCGATGTCTTCGTAATAGATGAGCTATCTACAGTTGTTGTTTTTGCCGCCTGTTTTGATTCTCCTGTCCCAAATAATTTATTTCCTATTATATTTGTAGCTTGAAATGCAGTTCCACCTACAATTCCAAATATAATTGCAAAACAAACTACTGCTACTGCCTTTGGAATTTTTAAATGGTGTTTCTGTTTAGGCTCCTTTGGTGATGTATTTGTAGATTGTGTATTATTCACATTTTTCTGCGATTCTTGATCTGGTACATAATAATTATATTGATTGTCCATAATAAAGACTCCTTTCAACTTTGTATGAGCCTAGTATAACGTCTAATTGTGATGAAAATGTGATTGAATTATAAAAAATCTTTGAAATGACAAAAATTTATATTATTCTACAGTAACTGACTTTGCCAAATTTCTCGGTTTATCCACATCGCATCCCCGGCCAATGGAAATATAGTACCCAAATAATTGCAACGGTATAATCGCTAATGAATTCGTAAAGTATTTATTTGTCTTTGGGATATAGATGACATAATCAGATGCACGTTCTACTTCATCATTCCCTTCATTTGTGACTGCCATAACAAATGCCCCTCGAGTGCGCACTTCCACCATGTTACTTATCATCTTCTTATATAATTCCTCTTGTGTAAGCACCGCAGTAACCAGAGTTCCTTCTTCTACTAAGGAAATTGTACCATGTTTGAGTTCTCCTGCTGCATAGGCTTCGGAATGTATATATGATATTTCTTTTAGTTTTAACGATCCCTCCATAGAAATGGCATGATCTAGACCTCGACCAATAAAGAAAATATCTCTTGCTGCCAAGTAGCGATTTGCAAATTTCTGTATTTTATCCTTATGGTTTAGAAGCATTTCCACTTGTTCCGGTAGCATTTTCAACTCTTCAATCATAGCTGAAAACTCTTTACTATCTATCTTTCCTTTTACTTTTGCAAACTTTATCGCCAAAAGATAAACCGCAATCAATTGTGCTGAATATGCCTTGGTTGTCGCAACTGCAATTTCTGGTCCAGCCCAAGTATACATAACATTATCCGCTTCTCGTGCTATGGAGCTGCCAACAACATTAACAATTCCCAACACTTTAGCGCCCTTTTTCTTTGCTTCTCTAAGACCAGCTAAAGAATCAGCAGTCTCACCTGATTGACTAATTACCACAACTAAAGTTCCATCATCAAGAATCGGATTCCGATATCGGAATTCTGATGCCACATCTACTTCAACTGGAATTCTAGCCATCCCTTCAAATATATACTTACTAGTATATCCTACATGACTTGCAGATCCACAAGCAACGATTTGAATTTTTTTAATATTGAGAATATCCTCGTCCGACATGTTGAGTTCTTCTACAATAATATCCCCATTTTTCAAACGTGGAGAAAATGTATCACGAATTGCTTTGGGCTGTTCATACATCTCCTTCAACATAAAATGTTCATAACCACCCTTTTCTGCAGCGTCTACATCCCATTCAATGGTTGTAAACTGTTTTTCAATTGGCTCTTCATCTACATTATAAAAATCCATCCTATCCTTTGTGATTTTGACAATTTCTTCATTCTCAATAAAACATACTTCTCGAGTATAACGTAGCACTGCTGGAACATCCGATGCAATAATATTTCCATTTTTCGCATTTCCCACAATCAATGGACTATCCTTACGAACTGCATACAGTTCTTCTGGATGATCTTTAAAAATGATTCCCAATGCATAGGAACCTTCCATGCGATGCATAATTTTAGTAATTGTCTCTAATGGATTACCTTTATAATAATAATCCAGTAAATGTGCAATAATTTCCGTGTCAGTCTCTGATATGAACTCATATCCCTTTTTCATAAGCTTTTCTTTTAACTTTAAATAATTCTCAATAATTCCATTATGAACTACCACAATACTTTCATCTTTATTAAAGTGAGGATGTGCGTTCACATTCGATGGTGAACCATGGGTTGCCCATCTTGTATGCCCAATACCCAGAGTTCCTGGAAGTATTGCTCCTTCATGGGTTAGTTCAGCAAGAATTTTAAGTCTTCCTTTGGACTTCATCATATCAATATTAGTACCATCAAACACTGCAATTCCCGCAGAATCATATCCTCTATATTCTAATTTAGATAAACCATCTAATAGTATAGGTGCTGCCTGTTCTTTTCCAATATAACCTACTATTCCGCACATATTTTAAGCCTCCTATTGTTGTACAAAACATCACTTTTTTTGCACTTTTAGATTATATTATATCAGATTAGATAACATATGTAAACTAAAATTTGACCCTATCCTAATCGAAAAGGTCCGTATTCAATAGGGAAATTTTTATTATAATATGGATCTCCATTTTTCAAAATATTACCCCATTTTTTTCTAAACAGCTGCACTTCTCCCTCAAATCGCTCTAATTTTTCCGGGGTATCCTCATATCCTCTAGATTTCGACTCATAATGGTACCATAAAGAAAAAGCATTATAAACGACTAATTTTCCAGTCTCCCTCACTTTCAAACAAAAGTCAACATCATTTAAACCAACTTTAAATTCCTCCGTAAACCCACACACCTTTTCAAAAACATCTCGTTTCACCATCATACATGCTGCTGTAACAGCATTATAGTTGCAATTTATCCTAGGTCTTACCATATAGCCATAATCATCTCTATCTATACCATTAAATACGTGTCCAGCAAATCCTCCAAACCCAATTACAATACCTGCGTGTTGTACGGTGTCATCTTGATACAGCAACTTTGCACCTACAACACCAACATCTTCTCTCATACAACATCCAAGCAACTCACTGATTGCATTTCCATCTATAAGTTCCGTGTCATTATTGAGAAATAGCAAATATTCTCCCTTAGCAAACTTGACTCCGAAATTATTGATGGCGGCATAATTAAACTCTCCTTTCCAATTGACCAATTTTATACATTTATATTTTTTTTTCAAAGTGTCATAATATTGAATTGTTTCTTTTGAACTATTGTTTTCTATAAGTATAATTTCAAAATTTTGATAATTGCTCTTGTTATAAATACTTTGAATACATAAATCGAGATCTTCTACATGATCTTTGTTCGGAATTATAATAGATACTAACGGATTATCTATTGTACTATATATGGTATGGTACATCCCCCATAATTCTTGCCCTGCATGTTCTACTCTTGCACTAATTCCAACCCTTTGATAGTGTTCCTCTATTGCTCTTCTTCCCGCTTCATAAGCGTACATTTTACTGGCTGGATTTCCAGCAACTGAAGAAGCATGTATTCTCCAATTATATAGAATTTGTGGTATATGCTTAATTTTATCAGATATCTCGATACAGCGAAACATAAAATCATAATCTTGTGCCCCATCAAAAGCGCTTCGAAATTTTCCTACTCTATTTACAATTTCCTTTTTTACCACAAAAAAGTGTGTAATATAATTATGGGAATAAAATAAATCCGGGCTATAATCAGGCTTGAAATTAGGATCTAGATGCTCTATAAGATCAGTTGAAACTTTATCTTCGTCGGTATATATCACATCGTAGTTATCATGATTCAAAGCAACCACCACTTCATACAGTGCATTTGGCTCTAAGACATCATCATGATCTAACAATCCGATATACATACCTGTTGCTAGTTCTAATGCCTCATTTGTGTTCCCAGATATTCCCTTATTATCTTTTATATTTTTATATAGTATCCTTGAATCGTGTTTTTGTAAATCTTCGAATATTTTTTCTATTTCATAATTTCCTTCACTTCCATCTCCAATGCACAGTTCCCAATTTGTGTAACTTTGTCTTTTCACTGATTCAACCATATCTATTAAAAAGGGGATTGGAGTGTTGTAGACAGGTACTATTATACTAATTTTGGGTTCGTTTTTAAATCTGCATTGACGTTGTTTTTTTAATTCACTTTCAGTTATATGATTTATTTGATACCACTTTGAATAAGGTAAGCCAATAGGATTTTCTCCCTGCTTAATACGCTCTAATAATTCACAGAAACCTCTTTTATATAAAAATTTCAATCCCCGCCTCACATTTTTTATGCTCCAGCAAGAAATAATAATTCGCAATAGGTGAATTTTCCCGTCTCTTTTTTCTTTCTTTTGCAGACTTAGAATATCAAAACTCTTTGTTACCTGACTTGTTCCATCTGACATTGAAAAATGATACGTTTCATTTCTCTGCCCTTCAAAATAAATGAGAAAACCACAATCACTTTCCTTCCGTTTTACAATACCCGCTTTGTATAAATCCATTCTATTTATCATTCTATAAGCATAAATAATATCATCTGAATTTGCGTCACGGACCTTAAACATGACTTCATTACCTCTATTTAATGTATGAGCCCATCCCTGTAAGCATAATAAGAACTTATCCTCCTTCTCTTGAGCAGTTATATTGTCAATCGCATATAAAAGAGTATTTCTATCAGCAATTCCTTCTAATTTTCTTTTTGTAATACAATAAATTTCTTTTTGAACATCTTTATTGTAAGCTATAATTTGTATTTTATGGATATCCTTTTCTAAAGGGATTGATAGTTTAATTTTAAACCCAACATCAACATCTATTTTATAATTGCAGTACTTTTGAAGAACATCTTGTCGTAGTATCTTTTTTATAAGAAAACTACTATTTTTTCCATTTACCAATACCTTATATGTTAAGTTATCATTGCGATGTTCAAAACACCACCCACTTACAGCAAATACTTTTTCTTTTTCTAAAATATTATAAGTTATTAAATCAAAGTAATATTTAACTTTCATTTCCTTTTCTCCATTAATTTTATTTGAAAATATTCACAAAAATACCCTACAAAGAAATTCGATTTTTTTCGAATTTCCTTTGTAGGGTATTACATTATATTAATACCTTAATCATCAAAATCAATAAAATCTACAGAAAAATCATCATCATCGTCAAATCTCTTAAATTCTACATTACGATTTGGATTCTTTTTCACTTTTCTTTCTGAATCAACTTGTGCAGATGCGCGTTTCATTGGTTTTACTCTTGTCTTGACGCTAGGCTCAGTATTTTGAAAAATTTCATTTCCCAAATCAAAATTTTCTTCATGTAAATCATTAAAATCATCTTCAAAGTCATCTAAATTGCCTTGATGTCTCTTAAAAACATTAACTGCCTTTTTGCCCTCTGTTTCTACCCCTTTCTCATATTCTTCATCACCATACTCATCATATATATCATCCAACTCTTGATTCCGATGACGTAGTTTAATAGATATTACAATAATTAAGATGAACAAACCTATAAATATTATCCATGCCCCAATCAACACATAAGTCAAATATTTATCAACTAAATTTTGAATTTTCCCAAGCAATCCTGTTGCCTTTGCATCCTCTTTTTTCTCAGTTGGCACTGTAAATCTTTGATAGGTCCCATCTACTGTATCATATCTATAATATCCTGTTTTTCCTTCACTGTTTAGTGCATACACCAGATAAAAACTTGCATCTTCCGTATTTTGCCAAGCACCAAATTCTTTTCCACCAATATCAACTGTCGTCTTTTGATATACTTTTGGTAAAGTGTTCTTTCCAGACTTATTTGTTATCATAATATAAGCTTTGTCTGAAATATCAACTTGAGCATAAGGTGAAAATGTATCTGTATCTGGAACATAAAAGAAAAATTCAGATTTTCCGTCCTCTCCTTGTAAATAAATCAAATACTGTCCGCTAGCGTCTTGAACCAATACCTGTCTATCAGCACCTTCATACATAAGTGTTGTTTTTGAAAAACCAAGGGGTATTTCCAAATCTGTAAAAGACTCTGAAATAGTATACTTCTTTCCATCGACAGTTACTGCTACTGCTCCAGCTGTTGAAACATTTTCCACTTGCGTAGTTCCATCACCAGGTCCTATCGTAACTTTAGAATTCCCTAATGTTAAATCCAATGATTCATTATTATATAAAAAAGCCTTGGAATCTGCAACTTCAATAACTGTCTCGCCTTCTTTTAATGCCTTAAAGTTCATAATATAAGTTAGTTCCGTTGCGTTTCCGTCTCCAGTCGCAAATAGAGCTACACTTCCATTTCCACCTTTTGCATTCTCACCGTCTATAAACTCTAGCGCTGTTGCATCATACGTTACATTAATTGTTCCATCTCCAATAGGTTTTCCTGAAGCGTTCATTTTTACGTTAACTGTTACTTGCTCTCCTACCGCAGTTGTAGGATCTGAAAAAGTTATTGTCCCATTTGCTGCATATACACTCAGCGAAAAACACGGTATGACCAAACATACTGCTAAAAACAAATTACTAATTTTTTTCATTATCTTCATGTACTTTTCCTCATTTTCTGTCTTTTTAAATACGGATTACAAACAACTATTCTGTTTCAGTGCCTTCCGTGGAACCACTACCATTATCCGGTAGTATTACCTCTGGAGTTTCTGGTTCAGTATTCCCCCCACCAGCATCAGGATGAGTAGTGGTACCTCCCGATTGTCCACCATTGGCATTAGAGTTGCCTGTACTACTCTCCGGTTGATATTCAGTATTCCCAGAAGAATTATTGCTACTACTATTATTCTTATTTTCATAAAAATTATCAGTTTCTTTATCTTCTAGACCATTGCCTTTTGCTCCCGTAGCAACTCGATATGCAACGCCATCGCTGATACTTGATACTGTAGATGAAGGAACATATCCATCCGCCCCAAAAAAGTATTCATGTAACTTAATAACATTACTAGATAGTGTTTGGGGTACAACAATGCTACCAATACCCGCTAAAGTATCTGTTGATTTGTCAAATGGAAATCCTGTAGTTTCTGCTATTGTATACTTCTTTGCATACTTAGCATAGCTCAATATTTCTGGCAAGGTAAAATTTGTAGAAACCTGTGGGAATACCGAATCAATCACTTTATTCAAGACATTTAAATTTGCCTTCTGTAATTTTTGAAGTATCTTTTCTAATACCTCCCTTTGTCTTTCAGCACGCCTAAAGTCATCGCCCGATGTATATCTAATACGTGCATAGGCTGTGGCTTGTACCCCATTTAGGGTTTGCAATCCCGGTTCAAAAACACCTTCTGAATCAACGCCTGTTGCTTCAATAATCTCACAAGCATATCCTGTAATATAGTTAACTTCTTCTGGTTGTACATCAATTTCAATCCCACCTACTGCATCTATGATTGATATCATTGCATTGAAATTGACCGTAACATACTTCGTAATGTCTAAATCTAAATTTTTATTTAATGTTGCAACAGCCTCTTCTGGTCCTCCGAATGAATGCGCTGCATTAACTTTATTATAAGTACCATCACTCATTTGTAGCAAAGTATCTCTATATACGGATGAAATTCTCACTTCTTTTGTTTCATTATTTAAACTAGCAACCATAATAGTATCGCTTCTAGTGTTTTGTCCAAGCTCTGCATCTCTAGAATCCACACCAAAAAGAGCCACATTTGTGTACCCTGATAGCTTTTCTTCCACTTCTTCAGAAATATTAAGTTTTTTTGTATCTAGTGTAGTCTGTTCAATTTTCCCTAATTTACTTGCCACCAAAACAATACACGCTGTCATAGCAATTACTATTGTTCCCCCAAGTATAGATCCAATTTTCTTTCCAATTGACCATGATGCAAATCCTTTTTGGGGTCTCCTCCGCCTTTTTCGACTATTTATTCTAACCTTATCTTTATTAATTTTCCCACGCGATTTAACTGTTTTAGAATTTCTAACAGGTTTTCTTTTTTTCGCCATTATAAAATCCTTTCTTTGGTAGTTTTTGAATCACTTACACTTCATCTTACATCATTTTCTATAAAATTTCAATTGGAAATCCGATTACAGCATGGTTTAAATGTAGGTTTATAATACTATTTTATCCAATATTTAGTGTTCATGGTAAATTTTAATATCACAAATTGTGGAAGTTTCATATAATTGCTTCCACACTTATACCCTAAATATTTAAAGCCACTGTTTATTACCAAAGAAAAAATTAACCAAGGTTTTTTAATCTTAACTAAATATTTCATGGTTCTTTTAACTAATCTAATTCCTTCCTTTTCTGAATGGATTCCTTTAAATATCTCTGGGTGATTTCTTTGCGATACTGCTAAATCAAAATTTCGTTTAAACTGTTGAGTATAACTATAATTATGAGAATGAATTACTTCCGCTGTTGCAACATAACCCACTTTATACCCTGCACGGATCATGCCCCCAGCCATAATCATATCCTCGTTAAATATTGTTCGTTCTACGAAGCCCCCCATCTTAATATATGTACTTTTTCGATACGCTGCACATACATTTGAGCAAAAAAAAGTTTTAATACCTAGTACTTCTAAGTCATCTTTTGTTTTAATCTTACTTTCTTTTGGATAATTAAAACTCCTTGTATATCGTTCTATAATTTTACAGTCTGATGCTGGCATTTGCCTAGCATATGTGGCTCCAATCAACTCATCTTTAAATGGTAATACCAATTCCTTTATTAAATTTTCATTCGCTGGTATTGCATCCTGAGTCATAAAAACAATAATCTCGGCCTTTGAACCTGCTGCTCCCATGCCTCGTGTTGCTCCGTGATCGAAGGCATCTTGAGGAATATGTGTAACTTCAATCTGTTCACCATATTTACATATTTCATCCGGAAATCTGCCTACATCAGTATTAATTACATGAATCTGATGAATCGGATAACTCTGTAGCAGCAATTTCTTAATTAATCTTTCAAATTTATCATCTGGCTTATATGTTGGTATGATTACGTCTACTTTCATCTGCTCTTTCATTTAAATCATCCTTTTTCTTTTTTGGTAATTCAAGGTATATATACATCATTGTGGTTAATGCTAACCAAAACCACGTTGTTGGATTGCTAAACCATGTTGTAAAAAATGATAACCCTAAATAAATTGCTATTTGTCCATAAAATAGATACATTATTGGATTACACTCTCTTTGTTTTACAACACGCGTAAGTTTTTTTGCAACTAAACCAAGTACAAAGGCCAATGCCATCACGCCTAATAATCCAAAATCAAAATATGCATCATAAAATATTGTTAAAGTAGTTAATTCTTCCTTTGTTATATAAAGAGGAAGAGCTACCCATTGCGGAAAAACAAATTTCAGTCCAGTTAATGCCAGTGCTGGAAATATCATTTTCAGTCCATGGGTATGCTCCATTAACTGTTCCACCATACAATTGAAATTTTCATAATTATTTGCAATATACATATATGGTTGTGTTATAAAAATTGGCATATTAACATTTTTCATCTCAAATATGCTGTTTAAATATGATACATCATGGTTTCTAGCAACTGTGAGTAACGCATAAATTGGTATTAAGATTATAATTAACATAAAAACTTTTTTAATTGGAATTTTTTTGTAAGCAACAATGTAGACGACAATAGCAAACATCACTGCAAATAATAGTTGAAATCTGGACACGCATAAAATAGGTATAGCAATTGAAATTATATTACATATACCCAGTATTAATACTACCCCTTTTGATTTTAACACTTTTTCTTTTGCATAAATTACGGTTAGTGCTGGTATTAAAATGCAGCTAATTGTAAAATAATGAACCCCTGATACATGAAAGTAAGAATATGCATGTGGTAAATCTGAGAAAATTGGTATATACCCAACCACCAGAGCTTCTATTACAAAGCTCACAATAGAAGCTATTGCTAATAGCACAATGCAAAAAAGGATTTTTCTTGACATAGTTGCACTAGCTTTCCCTGAATCTAGCTTTTCCTTTTTTGTGTCTTGACGCATATTCCTTCTATTCCATATTTTATCATAACCAAAACAAAAACATAGATATGCAACTCCAAAACAAAGCCAAGTCATTGGATTCCAATCGCCTTGTAATTTGCTAAGTTGTAAGCACGCTAATCCTTGACCTCCAATCCATGAAAGTGAGAAAATTCCTTTCATATCAACTAAATTATCAGTCTCAACAAATGCTTGAATATATAATCCTAAAGCAATCACCATTAATATTATAGCTGCTAAATAATGGTAATTCAGATTTGCTAGAACATAACTTATAAGGTACCCAATGGAATAGATACCATATATTATTTTTTTATTATATACGCGTACATCATTTTCTTTCATTTGCTTTTTATCATACTCCTTGTATTTGTTATAGGCATTTTAATTATCATCTGTTGAATATGAATCTTTGTTCTCAGATTCTACATCCGAAGTATTTATACTTTGTGCATTTGCTTCAATCCCAGTTAAATATATAATATCTTCATCTACTTCCTTTACCTTTTCTGATACTTCATATACTTCTTTTGCAAAGAAAAACTCATGCAACTTACTAACGTTATTAGAAAAACCGACCGGAACAACAAAAGAGCCACTATGATTTTTTACGTTTTCAGATGTTGTCACATCAAAAGGAAATCCTGCCATCTCACCTACCTTGTAATCTAATACGTGAGCTGCTAACCCCATTAACTCTGTAGATTTAAAGTTTGTGGATATCTCGGGTAACACTTTATCTATTATTTTATTTAATGTTAATAAATTGGCTGTTTGGGCCTTTTTCATAATTTGTTCTAATACGATTCTTTGCCTTTCCGTTCTTTTAAAATCATCGCCTGCTGTATAACGTATTCTTGCATATGCTGTTGCTTGAACACCATTCAAATTCTGTAGACCTGGTTCAAATACCCCCACTGAATCTTTTCCGGTGACTTCTATAATTTCACAAGCATAACCATTTATATATTCTAGTTCTTCTGGCGTAACCTCAATCTCAACTCCACCAAGTGCATCAATAACATCAATTAATGCATTAAAATTAACACTAACATATTTCGTTATATCTAAATCCAGATTTCTATTTAAAAGTGCAATTGCATCTTGTGGTCCTCCCATATTATATGCACTATTTGCCTTTCCATAACTGCCATCTTCCTGTTGTAAAAGTGTATCTCTATAAACGGATATTACTTTCACTTCATTTGTTTCATTATTAATACTAGCTACCATAATACAATCACTTTGAACACCACCCTCTATTTCCCCTTCTCTGGAATCTAGACCAAAAAGAGCAATGTTCGTATATGGGCCCGTATCCTTGTAAGCCTCTAACTTTTCATCATCCAATTGCTTGAAGTCTAACTTGTCCAATTTAAATACGCCATAGGCAATAACTCCTAAGACCGTAAGAATAAGTAATTCAATCATAATTAAGATTGCTCGTTTTCTTCGCTTTCTTTTTTTCATTAAAGCTCTCTGTTGTCTAGTCGAACCCCTCATTTTTGTCTTTTTTGCCATTATTTACTCTCCTTATTTTACTAATAAGCATTCTTATTTACAAACCCCTTGAATATAGTCAAAAATAAGATTTTAAAATCTAAACCTAATGTCCAATTTTCGATATAATATAAATCGCAATCAATCCTTTTTCTTATTGAAGTATCTCCTCGATAACCATTAACTTGCGCCCATCCAGTCAGACCTGGACGCACTTGATGTTTCACCATATAACGTGGTATCTCTTCTTTAAATTTTTCAACAAATTGCGGCCTTTCAGGTCTTGGTCCCACTAAACTCATATCACCTTTCAGAACGTTGAAAAATTGTGGGAACTCATCAATACTTGTTTTTCGAATAAATTTTCCAATAGTCGTGACCCTAGGATCATTTTTTGTTGTCCATCCACTTTTCTCTGTATTAATATCCTGAACTATCATAGATCTAAATTTATACATTGCAAATGTTTTGTTCTGCAGCCCCACTCTCTCTTGCTTGAAAATCAAAGGACCTTTGGATGATATTTTTATAATAATGGCAGTCACTAGCATAATTGGAGAAAACAATAAAATAGCAACTAGTGCACCAAATATATCAATCACTCTTTTGACTAACGCATTCAATGTATTACTTAAAGGCACATGACGTATATTGATAACTGGTAGACCCAATATGTCTTCTGTATATGGGCGTGTAGGTATAATATTATTATAATCTGGAATAAATTTTGTATGGACACCTGACTTTTCACACATTCCCACTATATATTCCAGTTTATGATACTCATTAATTCCTAAAGTAATTGCAATTTCATCTAATCGGTTCTGTGGAAGAATAATTAAAAGATTGTCAATTGTCCCAATTACTTTTATTCCTTTATATTCTGTTCCACGGGGTTGATGATCATCTAAAATACCACGTACTGCATAACCCCATTCTGGATTGGCTTTGATTCGGTCAATATATTCTTCCGTAGCTCTACTATATCCAACAAGAATCATATGTTTTTGATTATAGCCCTTTTTTCGCATATCACGCAGAAAATGTCTAATAAAGTTCCTTATAAAAACTTCTGCTACAATATTAATACCAAAAAATACAAAAATCATTGTTCTAGAAAAATTAACTTCTTTTGTTAAGTAAAGCATAAGAATAAACAGCATTAAACCTATTGTATTAGCTTGCAAAATATGCCATGCCTCTAATCTTCGACCTTGGACTCGCTTTGCCGTATACAGTTTAAACAGGTAATATAACAAAAGATATCCAGGTATTATATAAATAAGAGCTAGCATGTATACTCGCAAAGATAAATACCAATCATCAATTGTAAAAATCCCACTTTTAAACCTTATTAGCCACGCTAACATGTAAGAAATGGCTATTACTAAAGCATCTATAACTACATGTATCCGATTAAAATATTTTTGATTGTCCTTAATCACTTTTTTCACCCAATCCTATAATTTATTACAAATATTAAATATATTCAAAATCATTCATTCTATATAGTACAATAAATATTTAAAAAGCACAACCCATTGGTTTCCAGTTTTTCTTAACATTTTATTAATACTTCCGTAATAATAATATAGGATAGGCAAACACGCAAAAATTTGTTATACTGTTTAACATAAATAAAGAAATACGAGGACAAATATGAAAGTTACAATTATTATTCCAAATTATAATGGCAAGCATTTTATGAAACCTTGTTTAGAATCATTACATAAGCAAACGTACAAAGATTTCAAAATTTTAATTGTAGACAATGCATCAACAGATGGTAGTATTACTTATCTTACCGAGGACTATCCTTCCCTTGAGGTAATTGCGCTTAATAAAAATTACGGTTTTAGTAAAGCTGTTAATGTAGGTATTAAACATTCCGATACTCCTTTTGTTATCTTATTAAATAATGATACTACAGTAGATAAAAATTATATAAGGGAAATGGTTCAATTAATTGAATCCGATAAACGTATCTTCTCTGTTAGCAGCAAAATGATTCAAATGTACCACCCGGAATTAATCGACAGTGCTGGCGATTTATATACACTACTTGGATGGGGAGTGTGTCGTGGTGCTGGCAGATCTATTGAAAATTATACAAATATGGATGAAGTCTTTACTGCTTGTGCAGGTGCTGCTATCTATCGAAGAAGTGCTTTTGAACGAATCGGTTACTTTGATGAAATTCATTTTGCCTATTTAGAAGATGTTGACATTGGTTATCGTGCTAAAATCTATGGGTATAAAAACATGTACTGTCCTACCGCATTGGTATATCATGTTGGAAGTGGAACAAGTGGGTCAAAATATAATAGTTTTAAGGTGAAATTATCTGCTAGAAATAGTATTTATTTAAATTATAAAAACATGCCTCTGTTTTATTTAATTATTAATTTTTTACCATTAACTATAGGTTATCTTGTTAAATATGCTTTCTTTTGTAGAATTGGATTTGGTAAAGAATATATAGACGGAATTAAAGAGGGATTAGAAACTATACACAAATGCAAAAAAGCACCTACCCATTGGAAATTCACTTTAAACTATCTGAAAATTGAATTGGCTTTAATTCTCCATACCTGTTCTTATATTGTAGATTGGAGTAAACGAAAATTTTTCAAAAAGTAAAGTACAGATAAAGAAAGCTATGTAATATAAGAGGAGTTGAATTAATTCAACTCCTCTTATATTACATAGCTTTCTTTTCTAATTTTCCTTTGACCATATTTTCAATTGGTCTTAAAACGAACCACCAAAGTGTATAAGAACCACCAATAGTTACAATTAAAAAAAATAAACATTTTGTAAAATCATTTAAATATATTTTATTTCCTAAAGATACCGCTATCTGCAATAGTATTGGATGGCATAAATATAATGCGAAACTCCCTTTACTCAAAAACTGAATGATACTAATAATTTTATCACTTTTTATTATAGATGGTGATTTTAAAACTAACATCAATAAAATTGTAAATATGATTTCGTACGAAAACCATTGAATTTGCGTTAATATTAATATAGCACCTAATAATACTGCGTATATAATCTCTTTTCCCTCTTTCATGGCATAGAATAGCGTTACTCCAAAAATAAAACAGTAAAATTCAGACAAAGGATTCATTTTTGCAAACCACTCAATGTGACTTTCACTTGGATAATTCACAAAATAGTATTGAATAGTTTGACTAATATATGGTGTCACTAACAAAAATATAAAAAGCATAATAAATGATTGTTTGTAAGTTTTAATCCACTTGTATAGTAGTGGTGCTATTAAATAAAAAACTGCAAATGAACTTATCGTCCAAAGTGCACTTCTATTATTCCATAATGCCCAATCATCGGATGGTAATATCATATGCAAAAAACTAAAATATCTTAAAAATTTATAATTGCACGGTCCACTAATTACATCAGCTATTGACATATTATGGCCTAGAAACACCAATTCTTTTACATATAAAATTATAAGGATTACATAATACGTAGGGACAATACTTACGATACGCTTTTTGAAATATTCCTTTAAATTATTGCTATTATCTAATGACTTTAAAATCAAATAGCCACTTAAAACAAAAAACAAAAATACTCCCTTTGCTCCAACTGATGTATAAGGATTGATTAGTGTAAAATATTGACCCACATGAGTTATAAGAACCATGAGCGCTCCTAATATTCTACACACATCTAAATTTACATTTCTACTATTCATATTTCTCCATATATTCAGAGTATACTTGATGTCCCGTTTCTAAGAACTTACCTTCGACACGAATACTAATCCACTCACAATCATATGCTTCCAAAAATGTATTACATACGCTTCCAAGTATCATTCTTTCCCCTGATGATCCATTTTGATTAATATATGAAGCAAAATCATTTGAGAAATTTAAATCTAATGTTTTCTTCCCATCCAATTCTCCGGTGTCACAATTTAAAATTGTGACACTATCTGGCAATATATTTTTTTTCTGCAACTGCTGAATTAATATTTCTGGAGTTAATGAATCAATTTGAACCTGATCAATTTCAAATCCATCTGCATTTTCATTTCCATAATATACATTTATCGCAATCGGCGTATTATCCACTGTTGATGAATTATCTTTTTCTGATTGAACCACTGCATGTTTCTCTTCCTCAGTTATCTCTTTATCAGCTGTAGCTTTCTTTTCCTCACCCGTTTGGCTGCATGCCACCCCTGTCAGCAAAACGATACCTATTATTATGCTTATTTTCCATTTATATTTCATAAATACATACCGCCTTTACGAATTAAGTAATTTCTTTAAATAAGAATTAACTAAACGAAAACCATAGTATTGAGATGTTGCCCAGCCAGTCTGATTTGGGTTTTCTTTTATTCCTAAATATTCCACGTATGGTGCACTTCCCCTTCGAACTAAATGAAATCTAGGATCACAACAAGGTTGGTTTAAGTTTTCTGTAGATGAATATGCTTTTAGATGTTGAATCTGTGCTCTGATTCCGGTAGGAACGTCAGAAAACCAAGCACTATTTATAGTACCATCCACATCTGTAGCACCTATTCCAGCAAAATTAAACTGTTCAATTTTTACAATACCACCAAATTTTAAAAATCCGGTTTCATTCATTGCCTGCGCAAACGCAACCTCAGGTTTTATGCCTTCTTTTTGTGCTTCAATAATATAAAATTGACAAAAAACTTCTATGGATGGCGCGCCCCCTTTTGCCAATGCTTCCGCGGGATAAACAACTCCACTGCTCTTATAATATCGAACCATCTGCTCTAACGTCGTTTGTGTAGCCCCCATAATTGAGGTCACTCCTTTAGAATACAAATTTCCACTACTTGTAAAATAGCATAACGTATCTTCAATTGTATTCCAACCGCGAGCCATAATTCCATTGCTATATAAATAGTATGTAACCCCGCCTTGATTAATCCAGCCTTTTTGCATTGCCCCATCGGTTCCTAAATAATACCATTCAGTTCCAATAAATTTCCAATCTGTCTGCATCACTCCAGATTGGTCAAAATAATACCATGCTGTATCAATCCATTTCCAATCCACAACCTTTTTACCATCTAAGTAATAGTATTTTTTCCCTGCTATTTCATTCCATCCTGTTTGTTGAACTGGCTCCTGGTTCTTTAAGGACCCATCAAGATTAAAAAAATATACCTTTCCATCTATAACATAATCGCCCGTAACCATTTCACCACTTGATTTGCAATAATATTTTTTTCCACCATCATTAATCCAGCCAGTTGTCATGCCACCCGATGTTGGTTCCAAATAATACCACGCTGTATCAATCCATTTCCAGCCTTTATACATGAGCCCTGTCACTTTATCAAAACAAAACCATTTCATATCGTCCGGAATCCATGTCCAACCTATTATAACGTTTCCTTGCTTAATGTAATACTTTTCGCCGTTTACTGTATTCCATCCTTCTTGACCATATAGCGTACCATTATCCCTAAAATAATATGTGACTCCATCAATTTTTTTCTTGCCCTTTACCATATTTCCGCTTTCGGTCAAATAGTACTTATCTGCACCAATAGTAAGCCAACCTTTTTCCATCTTTCCATTGCTGGGATTTAGATAATACCAACTACTAGTGTCCCATATCCAACCACTTTTCATAGCAGAAGTTGTAGTATCAAAGTAATACCAAGCCGTTTCAATCCATTTCCAACCTGTTACTTTTGTTCCATTAACAACATAATATTTTTCGCCATTAATTGTACTCCAACCATCCTTTTGCATTAAAGCTCCATTGCTTGCGAATGAATATGTTTTTCCATCTATGACTTGCGTACCTGTTGCCATTTTACCATCAGAAAAAAGATAATATTTTTCAGATCCAATAGTTATCCACCCTTTTGCCATACTTCCATCTGACTGTAGATAATACCACTTTTGCTCTGGAATATCCCAATGCCACCCAGTAATCATTGCCCCATTACTATCAAAGCAATACCAAGCCGTTTGAATCCATTTCCAGCCAGTCACCATATCACCATCTGGATTCAGATAGTATTTTGTGTTGCCCTGTTGTAGCCATCCACTTTCACGATAGCCCTCTGGGCTAAAATGATACCATTTCCCATCAAGAAATACCCAAGTGTTTTTAGGATAGCTTCCATCAGCATAGCGATACCACCATCCATTTCCATCTTGTATCCATTCACCCTTTACCAGTCCGAAATATTGAGCGATGGCACTTGCATCTGCTTGACCTAAAGATCTCAAGCCCCCTTCACTATTAAGAACTAATGCAACATCATTTGCATTAGTCATAAATGCATGTTCAATTAATATTGCAGGAATCCCCTCTCTCTTACAATTACGTATCACATATAAACTATCATCTGAGCTTCCATCTGGATATGTACCATCACCATTCGCACTAATGATTCCACCCCCACGTCTCAAAGTCAGACCTAGCTTTTCTAGTTGTTTAGCAACCAGAGTGGCCAATTGTTTTCCTTCTTCTCCTAAATCTGGCCGATAATTAGAATTAGGGTAGTATACTTCTGCCCCATTTGCACTTGGATTATAAAAAGAATTTAAATGCAAACTTACGAAAAAATTCGCCCCTACATTTTTTGCAAATTGAACTCTTTCTTGTAAGCATTGTGCTGTTGTAATACTTGTTCCACCAAAAGAGCAATTTAAATTGTTTCTTGTCATATATACTTCTACACCAGAATATTGTGACAATTCGTTATAACAATATTGTGCAATTTTAAATGCCAGTTCTTCTTCCCTCATACCACCCGCACTTGCTCCCGTATGTGTTGCGTCATGACCAGGATCTAACACTATTTTAATTCCACCTGCACGTGCTCTTGCCCCATCTGAAACAGCAAAAGTTTGAAGTGCTGCTCCCATATTTTCAGTTGTTGTCTCCACCTCATTCCCTTGATCATCCAAGGTCAAAATGGTTGCATCTAACGCATCGTTATTGTCTTGGTCTGTTTCATCTTTTTCTGTAATCTGACCTTTATCCAGCACTACATCAGGATTTGTCTCACAATTTTGATTAACACCAAACTTTCCTTCAATCCCTATATCCAACAAATCAATTGTATGCGGCTCTCCATTTAGTAAATAAGAAAGTTTTGTTAATTGATACTCGCCTTTCTGACTTTCATCAGTAAATGTTTTCTTAAACAGTATCGCTTCTTCCGTATTTGCATCCATGGGCAAAACACTTTCTTCACCTCCATTCACCTGATAGGTAAGCGTAGCCTCCGTAATATTTTCTCCTGATTCACCAAATGAGGCTAAAATATATTGTGTATCAGGTATTTGTATCTGAGCATTTCCAATAAACAAGTATTCCAAATTTGCTCCCTGATTGTTGACTTGTTCTGGTGCCGGTTCTTCTTCTGTCTGTTCCTCCACTTGTACTTCAGTTTGTTGTTTATTATTTGCCAACTGTTCTTCCGAAGCCTCTTGTGCATACAGACTTGGTACTGACACATTTCCTAAAAGAAGTGAACAAATAATTCCTGTTACAATGCCTCTCTTAATTGACTGTAGCTTTATCATCTTCTGTACACCAACCTTTCTTTATATTCCCCCTACGTTAACCACATATCAATACAAATTATATCATTTTACGACAATAAAAACAATAAAAACATAACAGTAGGGTGCAACACTAACGCGTCACACCCTAAATGCTTGTGCTATTTTGTTTTGTTATCTGTCCCTACAATTTTCTTTCATTGCTTTCTTTATATTTACACAGAATAATATTAATGTACTAATAAATAAAACTATCATAGAGAGCAAAAACGAATATGCTGCCCCAATTATTCCAATATGTTTAACAAAAGATGGTGCTACTAAGATAGCAAAGATCCAAGTAATTGTATACGAAATTATCAGTGTGTATTGTTTTCGTATAACAGTCAAAGCATTGTCTAACACATTTGCGAATGTGTTTACAGCTCCTCCCATTAATAAAATAAGTAAGGCACTTCTATACTCGCGTAAGTCTATTCCATAAAGCATCGATAAAATTGGAATACCTATAAATGAGCCACACACCATAATAACCACACCCACGCCCAATAAAAGTAAAGATATTTTTCTTATCAATTCAAAAAAACTTTTGTAATTTTGGTTAGTCCATCTTACCGCCATTTGCGTAATTAATGGTCGAAATACTATATATGTTAAATTCATTACAGCCGCCGGCATAAATAATATTCCATATATTGTCTGCATCCCAGAATTAGCACCTCCACTAGACGTCATCGTGTCGATTGCCATTTTAGGTGCATTAAAGGTAGACATTACTAAAAAAGAATTTAGAAAAAGAGGCATACAAGTTACTCCCAAGCTCAACACCCATTTTATATTTTTTATCTCAATATAATCTTCTCTATAGGTACGCATAACCTTTACATATCTTAAATCAAATACAAAAAAGCAAATACAGCTTACTAGAACCATGCTACCACATCCTAGTAATAAATCATCTGTATTCCACAATACAATACCAAATATAACTGTTGAAAGAAAAACTCTATAGGCCAGAGTTTTCCCTGCCAAATCCAATCTTTCTTTTTGTTGAAACCACCCTTGGTAAACATCAGACAATGCATCAATCACCTTAAATAGACATAGAATCATTATAATTAAAGATTTATAAAGACCATACCCCTTTATAAAAGTATATGCCATTGTACTAATAACCATTAGAATAATAGTTATTAGTCTAAACAGCAAGTACTGTCTAAATTGATACATTTCAATTATATCTGTAGCTTGGTATAATCTAACTTGAAACGTTCCAATAGTAAGCATCAGCTGACCAATTGCCCAAGCAATACTAAAAATATCTCCTTCTTTTGTCCCCAATATCCTTGTCACTAACATTAACAATAAAATAGAAGAAAACGCATTGCATATACTCCCTGCAATATTCCAAAAATAAATTTTTTTCTCACTTGGCTTTTGGTATATATTATTCATTAACGAATCACCTGCAAATATCTTTGTAACGCATCTTGCCATTTGGGTAGTCTTGAAAATCCATTCATATCTAATTTATCTTTGCTCATTCTACTATTATGTGGCCTTTTTGCTTTTGCAGGAAACATACTACTATCTACCGAATTTACAATAATCTCTACTCCTGCCTGTCTGAAAATTTCTTTTGCAAACTCAAACCACGAGCAGAACCCCTCATTAGTTGCATGATACCGCCCATATTTCTCCGTTTCCACTAAACGCACAAGCAAAACAGCCAAATCAACTGTATACGTCGGTGATCCAATTTGATCACTCACTACACTAATCTCTGTTTTTGATTCTGCTAATTTTAGCATCGTTTTTATAAAGTTATTGCCATTCGCACCAAAAACCCAAGCTGTTCTCACTATAAAATATTTTTCTAGGTTACGTTCTATTATTAATTCTCCCTTATATTTTGACTCTCCATATGCATTTAGTGGCTCTCGTTTGTCATCTGGTTCCCATGGACGTACTCCCTCTCCATTAAATACATAATCAGTACTTATATAAATTAATTTAATATCAAGTTTTTTGCATATTAAGGCGATGTTCTGAGTTCCTTCTACGTTTATTTTATTACATATTTCTCGATGATCCTCAGCAGCATCCACAGCAGTGTACGCTGCACAGTGAATAACAGCATCTACATTAGCATTCGTAATTACTCTCTCAACCGATTTACTATCTGTAATATCCATTTCTTCAATGTCAACACCAATCACTACATGATTTCTTTTTTCTAACTCAATAACAGTATCATATCCCAACTGACCTTTTACTCCTGTTACTAACACTTTCATAATTCATGGTCTCCTTATTCGCACTTCTCATCTAATGGTTTTAAAGAAAAATCAGGTTTTTCCAATGTCAAATTTATATTATAATACGGATCACCTTTTTTTAATAAATTTTCCCATCTTTTTTGAAATAGTTTTACTTCTTTTTGAAATCTTTGCCTTTTTTCCTGAGTATCTTCTAATCCCCGTGATTTTGACTCATAGTGATAAAGTTCTGCATAAGGATTATAGACAACCAGCATTCCTTGCTCTCTAACTCTCAGACAAAAATCTACATCATTAAATGCCACTGCATACTTTTCTTCAAATCCATCCACCAATTCAAATACACTCTTTTTTACCATCATGCAGGCTGCTGTCACAGCTGAATAATCTTGTGCACACACAATTCTAGAAAAATATCCAGGCATTCCTCGCATTTGTCCTATAAATGCGTGACCAGCAATTCCAGCATATCCAATCACAATTCCAGCATGTTGAACTATGTTATCAGGGTAATAAAGTCTTGCACCAACAATCCCAATATCTGCCCTTGTACAATATCCCAACAACTCCTCCATGCAATCACTATTTATAATTTCTGTATCATTATTAAGAAACCAATAATATTCTCCATTTGCAAATGTCACACCGTAATTATTGATTGCCGCATAATTAAACTTTTTCTTCCATGTAACAATCTTCACTTTATCATTATTCTTTTTTAGTTTTCTATAATATTCAAATGTTTCTTCTAATTCACTATTATTTTCAATAATAATATACTCATAATTGGGATATTTCGTTTTGGCTTCAATAGATTCTATGCATTTATTTAAATCATCTGTATGGTCCTTGTTCGGAATAATAATGGAAACCTTAGGCATATTAGTTACCTGATATTTGGTTTTATATACTCCAAATCCTTCTCCTTCAATGACATTCGCTTTTATACCAATTCTGTCATAATGCGCTTGAATGGCATTTCTCCCAGCCTCTACTGCATAATTTTTACTATCTGGATTTTGTGCTGTAGATTCTTTATGTGCTCTCCAATGATACAATACCTTAGGTATATGGTAAATTTTTTTTGCAGATTCTACGCATCTTAGAACAAAATCGTAATCTTGGGCTCCATCAAATTCTTCATTTAAATTTCCAACACAATTGTATAACTCTCTGCTTACAACTACTAAATGGCAAAAATAATTCATAGAACAAAGCAAATCAATATTAAAATCCGACTTAAAATGAGGTTGAAAAAAATGTTTTCCATCCATTGTAATTTTATCTTCATCTGTATAAATTAAGTCTTGTTTTCCAACATTATTTAATATGTTTACACATTGGAATAATGCATCTGGAGTAAGTAAATCATCGTGATCCATAAATGCAACATAATCGCCGGTTACAATTTCCAATGCCTTATTTGTATTCCTTGAAATGTTAAGCTTTTCTTCATTGTAGATGACTTTAATTCTATTATCCAAATTTGTATACCTTTTTAACACATCCTTTATTGGAGAATCAAAACCGCTCCCATCAGACAAGCACAATTCCCACTTTGAGTAACTTTGTACCATAACGGACTCAATCATTTGCTCTAAGTAGTGTAATGGTGTTTCATATAAAGGTACTACAATACTAAAAATAGGTTGATAATTAAATTCCTTTTCTGACTGTTTTTTTAATTCCTGTTTCGTTGGCAATTTTTCCAATATCCACGATTGATAATCTACTTTATCAAGATGAAATATTTTTACAACTATTCTTTTTAAGAATTCTTTAAAACCAAATTTATAGTAATACTCCTTTGAGCGTCCGATCATTAACTTTAGCCTTTTCATATATGAACTCCTCCAAAACTATTCGACAACTCTCATTTCCTGCTGTGGTAAATTCTTAATCTTTTCGTTACTTAATAATTTTTTTCCAAGTTGTTGAAAAGGCCTTTCAATACAAAACCAGGATAACATTCCGAATATGACTGTTATTATGCTACTTATAACCCAGTAAATATTGAGTGTTAATTGATACTTCCATAAGATAGTAACAATAGCTTGCTGCAATACAAATCCATAAAGGTACATTCCATAAGAAAAATCATTTCTTGAAAACCATTTACCAAAAAAAGGTTTTTCGGCAAGCGCAAAAGAAAAGACAAAATATGGTAAGATCAAAAAAACTAAAAGCTCTGTCTTAGCAGGTGCAAAATTTAACATCGCTGAAACAAGAACAAGACCAATTCCTAATTGGAGGTTTAAATATTTTTTTATTTTACTTGACGTAAATACAATCCCCATAAAAAAATATGGCATAATCGTTAATGCCGATATAATGTCTGTTCCCCAAATAACAATTCTTATTTCCGGAAAAAATCTAGATAAGATAATATTCACCCCTTCTAATAGAATGGCAATCATGAATGAAACTTTTATCTTATCAAATTGTCTAAATATTGTAAAAACAATTGGTAACATAATATATAAACCCATTTGTACTGGTAGAGTCCACAAGGACCCATTTACTGCATCAGGATATGGATTATTTGAAAAAACTCCTGGCAAAAAATATTGCACATTAAACAGAATATTCTTCAAGTATCCCCATGTAACATCATGTTTAAAATAATCAATCGTATCTAGCGATGAAAAAATGGGTCCTATAATTAATATAGAAAACAACACAACTCCTATTAAGCCCGGCAAAATTCTTGAAATTCTTCTAATTCCATATCGGATTACATTTCTATCCCTCATATAGCTAGTTGCCGTTAAGCATCCACTAATTACAAAAAGAATCTTAACTGCTAACGTAGAAACCGCCTGCCCCATGAATAAAGTTGGTGGAATTCCTATGAGGTGACACATATGTCCTAAAACCACCATGAGGGCTGATACAAATCCAATCATATTGTAATTATTCATTCTATTTAAATTAACTTTTGTCTGCTGTTGATCCATACTATTCCCCTACATTCTTTAAAATTGCAATACATCCAGCTGCATTTTCATATTTAACATCTAATTTATCTGCATAATCCAATTCCTTCCAGTCTGCAATTCCTTCAACTCTATTCATAACAACAATCACCATATTTTCTTTTACTTTTGGTTCAGATGTATCCATATAGACGTTTAACATATCTTCGTTATTCAATGTTGCCTCTAAAATTTTTTTATTTGTCTTGTCAAGAGCATTTGTGACTCCTGGTCTTGTTAACTCCTCAATCTCCTCTGGTTTAAACACACTCCAAAAAATATTATTATCAAAATCAACTCTTCTTGTTATTCCCCTAAACCAATTAAAATCTTCTATATATCCATTAAAAATTACGTATTCTTCATTTTTATATTGTTCATAGTATTCTTCATATAATCGTATTTTGTTTTCCGAATACGGCGATAGGTCTCTTAGACACTCTCGATTAAAGTTATATATATGGAAAAAATAATTGCTCTTTATTTCTGGAACGTAAAGTACCGTTTCATTCTGAAATTCACTTTCCAAACCACCAAACCAGCAAATCGCTAAAATCATAATTATTCCGCTATATATAACTATAAAAGGTTTGCAAAATCTTCCAATATATAAAGCTCCATATAATGCTAAATAAAAAAGAATCATAATCATTAAATAGTGATTTTTATAAAAATAATAAGACGAAACCTTCCCTTTTGTCCCTAGATAAGCAAGTACTAACATAAATCCTGCTAAAAAGAAAAACAATAAAGTACCTACATCTTTATTTTTCTCCTTTATCAAAGAATAAAGCCCCAATAAACTAATTGGTAATATAAACAAAAAGTTAGAGTATAATTCTCTATACACAAATCCTTCTTGAGCAATACCAGCGCTCAATTCTGAACCAAAAGCTGATAATTGAAACATACTATAAGATAAAATTAAAATACATGGAACAAAAAATAAACCCAAATTAATTTTAGTTATATCCTTGAGTACTCTTTTTGTAATTTGTTTTCGCTTTGTCCACATATCCCAGGATATAAAAAAACAAATAGAAAAAAAGACAACTGGTGCAAATAACGAATAGCAAACACCTATACTTAATGCTCCACACATAATAAAAAATAATATAAATAAATTATTTTCATCTGATTCTACAAATATCCGAACCATAAACATTAAAAAAATAACAAGTGATACTCCCATACCCAAATATACAAAACCAAATAGCATATTGTTTCTAGGATATCCTAACATGTAAACAACAGTCAGTAAAATACCTATAACTCTTGAGTATCTATCATTTAACTTGTTTCTAATGAGACAAAAAAATAAGCTACCAGATATAAAATACATAATAACATCCGCCAATATAAACGCCCTATAAATTCTTGTCATTCTTAAGAACGGTTGAAATACTTCCAAAAACAGTGCATTATTCAATGGCGCGAAATACATACTTATTATTTTTTTATTCTGTATTACAGATAGGGCCTGTCTAAAATGTGTTCCTGGGTCTGTAGTAAGATAATTAATATCAAACTTAAAGCCAAATTGATTGGTACAGCCAATAAAAACTGTAATTGCGATAATTGCAAATGCAATAATATCATACATTTCCCATTCAAGCTGTTGTCTTTTATCATTTTTTATTATAATCCACCAAATAATAACACCAAATAGCAAATCGGCTATTCCTAAACTCAGAATATTAATAGGGATATTAATTAAATTTATCACTCCAGCTATTAAGGCATGATAGCACAGTATTCCCATAAACATAATTGGTCCCCAGACAAAAACATTTTCTTTTTTATCTGACTTTTTTATGATCAATAATCCACTCCATAAAATCAGAAAGCTAATTACAAAACAGATTGAATATATCATATATTTTACCACCTTTAATCTCGTTTTCTAATTCTAGCAATGGCCTTCTTAGCCAACCGCTTGCCATGTTTTGTGGTTTTTTTAATAATATTTGAATCATATGCAGCAGAAATATATTCATATTCTTCATCCGGTACTCTCTTAAATAAATGACCAGTAACTACTATTTTTGATATAACTTCTTTCTTAGCTAAGGTAATGTAAACTTGTGGATCTGAATGTAATATTACAATTTTCCCTCTAGATCGAAATCCATTTGACGAAACTTGACCAATATTCTTCTCAATTTGTCTCCCGTCTTTGAAAGTGATATTGACTTGAAGTTGGTCTAGCATAATTCCTCCTCTATCATATGGATCCCATCTAATCTGGTGTATCTCGCCATATGTCTCTAATTCGGAAAATTCATATTTAAAATCTGGTAACGCAACCTTTGTTGATGAATGCACCGACCATTTTTCAGAATAACCACTACCATGATTTAAATACAGTGCCGTTATTTGTCCAAATTCTTTTTTTCTTAAAGATTCATCAAAAACATCTCCATAATTTTCCACTGCCTCAATTAAATTACCCACATATTCCTTCGGTAAAAGAATCGGTTTAGATTTAAATTTGTTTTGTATTTTTTTATGATTATTCTTCCACACTTCGTCATCATGTAAAGAATACGAGTTTTCTATATTTCGCCATAATCGGTAAATACTTGTTGGTCTTTGTATATCTGCCACCCCACATAATGCACTAATTCGCATTAAAAAATCCCAATCTTCAGTTGTATCCAACGTTTCATCAAATCTTATCCCCAACTCTTTAAATGGATATAATGGAAAAGCAAGACCAAGTACTGGACAATAGTTTCCATTTAATTCAGTCAACCAATGAAAATCCTTACAGAATTGATTCTGTGGTGAACCACATGCACGCAATCCCTGAATTCCATCTTTCGTCTTCACTGTACACCAATCTTGTGCGATAACATACGCATGTAATACTCTTCCCGGATAATCTTCCGCCTTTTCTTTAAAAGAAGATACCCAGTTATCAAATACTAAGTCATCATCATCTAAAATTACTGCATATTGTCCACGTGCTAATTCAAACCCACGATTAATTGGTGTAGTTCGATTTCCATCTTCCACTAGTATAAATCTGATCTTCTCACTCAAAAATTCTGGTACATCTGCTATAATTTGTTCTACATTTTCTTTTTGTTCCTTCGAAAGTTTATGACCCATGACCATTACTTCAAAATCCATGCAACTTTGCCCTGCTAAAGATAACAATGTTTCCCTTAAAGCTTCTGATCTTTTTCCTTGTGTTCTAGTAACGATAGATAAGAACGGTCTTTTAATTTCCTCCAAATCCGCTTTCTCTATTGGACTATATTGCCTGATAAAAACATCTATCATATATTCTGAATTAATAAATTCCTGCATCCATGTTAAATATTGATTAACCAAGCTTTCTTTAGCCATAAATGTATTATAGGACTCATCGCATTCCTGATAGTTAATATCATTTTTCGCACATTCTTTATATCCCAAACGTTCCATTCTTACATTTAATTCTTTTCCCAATACTTGAGCAACACTACTTTGTTTTAGTGTTGTTCCAGAAACTATACCTAAAACTTTGTCCTTTCTTGCAGCATTTTCTCCTACAACAATCACAGAGATATCTCTGTCTACAAGAATATTGTGATTCTTTTCAAGAAACTCATAGTTTTTTTCCTGATTTCTTCCAAATTCCTCAAATATAATGACATTTATCTCTTCCGATTTTTCCAGTTCTTTTTCTAATGATTCTATGGTAATATGTTCATCAACATAAAGAATATTTCCATTATCAGCTAAATTCACAGTTAACTCATCAATATGCTTTTTTACATCTGCCCTTACATTTCTCATATCTGTGTACCCTTCCTTATCCACGACATTTTACATAATAAATCTGTGTTTTGCATATCCACCCTCGACAAATGTTGCAACTTTATGTTCTTCATCAACCGGTCTTACTAATTTTCCGGCTTTTCGTCGAGCTGCAAATTCATCAGCCGCTTTTTTCAACTCATCATTCTTACTTCTTTTAAAATCCCAAAGTAACCGAGTTAATAATTTATTATTAGACCACTTATGAGCCATCATTAAAGCTGCTTCTGCTGAATAGTAACGTTCTGCCGCAGTAGGTTGCCAATTCCCATCGCTTGACAATTGCTTTGCATGAAATACTGGCGCTAATGGTTGATAAAACAATTTGTATCCTAATAAACGGATTCTCCATGAAAAATCAACATCATCACAATACATAAAGAAAGACTGAGCGTCAAACCCATGAACTTCTTTAAATATTTTGGTTGGAAAAATAACGCATGCTGTCGTAGACCAAGCAGTTTCAAATGTCTTCATATTGTATTCTTTTGGATGTTCAATTGGCGTTTGCCTTGCCTCAACTAATCCTACCAAATTATTTTCAAATGGTTTCATCATTTCAATAAAAAAGTGGGGTGAAACTATAACATCTGGATTCATTATCATCATATAATCCATACTACATTTTTCCCCTAAACGATTATGACCTTTTGCTGTACCAGTATTACAATCAAAATACCTATATTCTATAGACAATATACCACTCAATTTTTGATTCATAATATTAATTTCTTCTTGCGTATAAATGGGTTCTTTGGATGCATCTCCATATTTAAGCAAACACTGATTTACACTTCCATCTCTCTCTTTGTTCACAGTAATTGCCTTTGCCAGTCCCATGATTGCTTTTTCTAAAGCATCTTTTTCATTATGATATAGTACTGATTGTATTTGAATTGACACTTTTTCCATAACTTTTCTGCTCCCTAATCTATATGTTGTTTATACATCTAAAATTTCAATAATTTCCTTTATCTGATTACGAATGTACATATCCTCTTTCGCATTCTTAACTATTTCCTTTATCTTTTCTGTGTCACCATAAACAATTGGAGAATCATAACTTCTTTCTGGAAAGACTCCATAAGCTGGTTTAATATTTAAATGATTTTCCTCTATAAATTCCTCAACTTTATCTCGCAATGCTACTGGTCGTCCAGAACAACAGCTAATAATTCCTTGCACTTTATTTTGCATCACTGATAAAGCAATCTCTTTAGCTAAATTTTCTATATGAATAAAATCATATTTATTATTTCCTAAATTTAGTGGAAATTCCTTTTTCCCTTCTTCCTCTGCTTTAAGGATCTTGGTGAAAATAGAATTATTATGCAGGTCATCTCCAAATATATAGTATGCCCTTAACCACTGAAGTACAAATTCCGACTTTTCTTGGTACACTGCAAGTGCTTGACGCAAAGAATTTTTAGCTATTCCATACATGCTTTTAGGATTTGTAGGAGTCTCTTGTGTAATCATGCCTTCATAATACCCTACTTCATGCATAGATCCCATAGCTGCAAATTGTTTTAATCCCCCTGCAATCATATTTCGTGCAAATTCATAATGGGCATACAATAACTCTAAATGAGAATCACTATTATGAACAAAACCATCCTTCCATGCTAAATGTAAACAAACATCTGGTTTTCCTAATTCCTCATAAATATGTTGATTTCCATTAAAAATATCATATTGCAATATTTTCGCTCTGCCGTCAATATGTTCCGTCCTCATATCAACTGCTGTTACATTCGCACCAAAATCAAGTAATGATTTAACAATAAATTTTCCAATATATCCGCCTGCGCCAGTGACTAAGACATGCTTTTCTTGATTCATCTTTTTTCCTCCAAAATCAATTAACGTTATTATCTAAAGAATTTATATAGTACTTTAATAAATACAAATATATATATCACAAAACATATTACTACAAAAAAAGTTTCCCAACTAAATATATGGCTAATAGTACGTAATACTAAAGTGCCTTCCACTTCATCCCCATTCACCTTAAGATGAGTGTCACGATTCGTTGCCTGCGTTTTATAGACACTTATACTCTCTCCTGGCATCCCATTTTTCGATGTGATTGTAAATACATACGTTTTACCTTTACATGAAGTTAACTCATTAAATTCAAACTCATAAAACTTGCTGTTTTTTATCTTAGAAGCATTTACTTTTCCTTTTGCAACAATCTCCCCATTACTTTTATCCTTTATACTATAAATAATATCTGCACTGGGAGCTTTTTTGTCATTAAATGTTCTACATTTAATCTTTACACCTTTTATTGTATCCTGTTTTGCCACAAATTCTTGTTCTATTACATAATCCCCAACTATCTCTTCGCATGAAACATATTCTTCTACTGCAATTGCTTCACTATAAATCGGCTCTGGCTGTTCAATATAAGAATATAAATATGTTGCACCTATTACTACAATAGAAAAAATAAGCCACCTAATTTTTCTTTTCATTATTCCAACTCCATTTACTAAGAATTTTTATATAAATCACCTATTTCTTTTGAATCTCCATACATTTTTAAATGTCCATGTTCAATCCATGCAACTTTATTGCACAATTGCTGTACTTGTTCTATGCTATGAGATACAAATAAAATAGTAGTATCATTCGACATCATTTTCTTAATTCGTTCTTCACATTTTTGTTGAAACCTAAAATCACCCACTGACAAAACTTCATCAACAATCAAGATGTCTGGCGTCCCTATTGTAGCTATTGCAAAAGCAATTCTGGAAATCATTCCAGAAGAAAAATTCTTAATTGGTACATTCATGAAGTCATGTAATTCTGAAAACTCTACGATATCATCATAGTACATCTCCATTTCACTTCTAGAATACCCTAATATTGCTCCATTTAAAAAAACATTTTCCTTTGCAGTCAAATCCATGTCGAATCCTGCGCCTAACTCTATCAAAGGTGCCATAGTTCCATTAACCATAACTTTTCCTTCCGTCGGCTTTAATACTCCTGCAATTGTTTTTAACAAAGTGCTTTTCCCACAACCATTTAAACCAATGAGCCCCAAAGAATCACCTTTTTTTACTTCTATTGTAATATTGCGTAATGCCCAGAATTCATCATAAGCAATTTCGCCTTTTATTTTGCGAATCAGAAAATCCTTTAAACTATCTACTTTTTCTTTAGCCAAATTAAATCTTATTGAAACATTATCAACCTTTATTGCTATCTTTTCCATAATTATCTCCTACAAATTCAGAATAAACTGATCTTGATGTTTCCAGAATACATATGCTCCACACGCACAAATTAATCCCGTTTCAATAATGGCAACAAGCAGGGATGTAAGGCTTGGAAGCGAATTATACATTATGACATCTCTAAACATCATTAAAAAATTAGTTATTGGATTCAACATTACTAATTTGCGAATTGTATCAGGCAAGATTGACATTGGATAGATAACCGGAGTTAAATATAGCAAAGCGGTTATAAATACTGAATATAAATGGACAATATCTCTGAACTTCACTGCAATTGCCCCTAATATTAATCCCGTTCCTAATGAAAACATAATTACAAACAACAAAGGGATTCCTGCTAATAAAATTGTCCAATGTAATTCAGCACGTGTGGCTAACATTACACAAATTAATGCTGTAAATGATGCCATTAAGTTAATAGCACAAGAAAAGACTTTAGAAACTACGAATAAATACTTAGGAATATAAATCTTTTTAATAAGTGGTGCACTTCCTATAATAGACGTCATAGAACTAGTTGTCGCATCTGAAAAGAAATTAAAAATGACCTGCCCACTTAACAGGTACAAAGGAAAATTTTCTACATCAAACTTAAATAGGTTAGAAAAAACAATTGAAAGTACAATCATCATAAATAAAGGATTTAATAATGTCCAAAGTACTCCCAACATGGATCTTCTGTATTTTATTTTAATATCTCTTGAAACTAATTCTTTTAAAAGTGGAATAAATTTCACAAAGTTCTGCATGTATGCTGACATGTTTTAACCTCCACATCAATCATACAAGAGATATTCTATCTCTTGTATGATGTAATCCCTTTCCATTTTTGATCTTTTTCTGAAATAATAAGCTCCATATTCTCAGAAATTGGCCACTCGATCCCAATATCAGAGTCATTCCATGCTAATCCACCTTCGTCGTTTGGATGATAAAAGTCCGAACATTTATATGCAAATTCTGCAAAATCAGAAAGTACAAGAAATCCATGCGCAAAGTTTTTTGGTATAAAGAATTGTTTTTTATTCTCTGCAGATAAAATAACACCATACCACTTTCCATAAGTTTCCGAATCTGGCCTCAAATCTACCGCAACATCAAAAACCTCTCCACTTACAACACGAACTAATTTATCTTGAGGATAATTAATTTGAAAATGAAGCCCCCTCAAAACACCCTTTTTCGAACTTGATTGATTGTCTTGTACAAATTCGACTCCTATTCCCGCCTCTTGAAAATCTTTAAAATTGTATGTTTCCATAAAATATCCACGCTCATCACCAAATACTGCTGGTTCAATTACCGCTAGACCTTTTATATCACATTCTGTAACTGTGATTTTTCCCATTTTTTTCCCACCTTTTATACTTTTACTAGATTATAAGCCTTCTGCAACCTCTAATAAATATTGACCATATGCTGTTTTTAATAGAGGTTGTGACAATTTTATTAATTGCTCTTTATTAATAAATCCTTTCTTGTATGCAATTTCTTCAATACAAGATATATAAAGTCCCTGACGTTTTTGGAATGCAGCGACAAAATCGGCGGCATCAAGTAAGGAATCATGATTTCCAGTATCGAGCCATGCAAAACCTCTTCCTAGTTTCTCCACGTGTAGAATTCCTCTATTCAAATATTCATTATTTACACTTGTGATTTCTATTTCTCCCCTTGCCGATGGTTTGACATTTTTAGCAATTTCTACTACATCATTATCATAAAAATACAATCCCGGAACTGCATAGTTAGATTTTGGCTTTTCTGGTTTTTCCTCTATAGAAATAGCTTTCCCCATTTCATCAAATTCAACTACCCCATATTCTCTAGGATCCCTTACATAGTAACCAAAAATAGTTGCTCCACTTTCTTTTGTCGCCACTTGCTTTAAAACCTTTGAAAAGCTTTGTCCATAGAAAATGTTATCACCTAAAATTAAAGCCACGCTGTCTTTTCCAATAAATTCTTCTCCAATGATGAATGCATCGGCTAATCCTCTTGGGGATTCTTGCACTGCATAGGACATGCATAACCCATATTCTTTTCCATCTCCTAATAATTCTTCAAATATCGGTAAATCTCTTGGTGTTGAAATAATTAAAATATCCCGAATTCCTGCCAACATTAAAATAGATAAAGGATAATAAATCATAGGTTTGTCATATACTGGCATAATTTGTTTTGAAATAGCTTTCGTTAAAGGATACAAACGCGTCCCTGAACCTCCTGCAAGAATAATACCTTTCATAAAGTGCCTCCTACTTATTTGTACATTTCGTTATAATATTTTTGGTAATCTCCATTTGTTACATTATGCATCCACTTTTCATTTTCAAAAAACCATTTAATTGTTAACTTAATTCCTTCTGCAAACATTGTATCTGGTACCCATCCAATCTCTTCTTTAATTTTATCTGGGGCAATGGCATATCTTCTATCATGACCTTTTCTATCCTCAACATAGGTAATCAAGTCTCTGCTAACTAATTTTTTTCTTGGATCTCCTTCTGGAAGCATTTCCTGTAAAGTATCTATAATCGTATAAATAATTTCAATATTTTGCTTTTCATTATGACCACCTATGTTATAGGTTTCAAAAAGACGGCCTTTCTCTTGAACCATATCAATTCCTTTTGCATGATCCGCTACATAAAGCCAGTCCCTCACATTCTTTCCATCTCCATACACTGGAAGTTTCTTCCCCTGTAATGCATTATTAATTATAAGAGGTATCAATTTTTCTGGAAATTGATACGGTCCGTAATTATTACTACAATTTGTTATGTTAGCAGGGAACTTATACGTATCCATATAAGATTTTACAAGCATGTCCGAAGACGCTTTACTTGCTGAATAAGGGCTATGAGGATCATATGGCGTTGTTTCATAGAAATATTCCCCCTCTGCCTCCAATGATCCATATACTTCATCCGTAGAAACATGTAAAAACTTTTTCCCATCTTTAAATGACCCATCTTCCAATTCCCATGCTGACTTTGCCGCATTTAACATTACTAATGTACCTAATACATTTGTTTTTACAAATACTTCTGGGTTCTTAATACTTCTATCAACATGACTCTCAGCTGCAAAATGTACAACACGGTCTATTTCATTCTCATCAAAAATTCTATTAATTGCATCACTATCGCAAATATCAACTTTTTCAAACTTATAGTTTTCTTTATCTTCAACATCTTTTAAGTTTTCTAAATTTCCTGCATACGTAAGTTTATCTACGTTAATAATTTGAATTTCATCTCCATATTTTTCAAACATATAATGAATATAATTAGAACCAATAAATCCAGCTCCACCAGTTACTAAATAAGTTCTCATCTTTATCCTCCCAAAAATATATTTGACTTAGTATAACACCATTAGTCAAAAACTTCAACCTTGTTACCTTGTTACGACAAATCTAAACACCGATAAAATTGCTGTTACCTGTAAGGCTAACGCTCCTAAAATAAGGTAGTAATCGATATTTATTTTTAGAGTTACCACCCTATTCTTGAGCATTAAAAATATCAGTGGCATAATTGGCAGAAAATATCTACCTTGTATGCCTTCAATTACAGGACTTGTTCTTCTTGCCCACCCAAGTAGTAAGCCTGCTGCTACCGCAAATATTACTGATATACTTACTACTCCCATACAGCACCTATCAGTAATGCTAAGCAATATTTCTTCTGTTTCTTCGTTCAAAACGCTACAAATACAAATGAATAAAAATCCAATAACAACTATTTCCGGTACTATCAGTTCTAAACTGCCAAGTTTAGAACCAATTGCTGTTTCTATAAAAGTTGAAAGTTCTCTTTCAAATGTTCGAAAAAATACTCCCACGATTTTAATTGGATTCTGAACGCAATAGCTTACGGAATAGCCCAAATCACTTGTCCAATACAAATCATCTGCATTATTCGCAAATTGGAGTATTTGAGTTAAGCGTGTCATCATTATACTTACAACTCCGATTCCACCCAAACAGCATATTCCCTTGATTTTTTTTCCTTCACACTTTTCTCGTGGAATCATAAAGCATAAGCCCACTATAAGAATGTATACTACTTTTATAGGTGATAAACAAAAAGTCAATACCCCTAAAAATACCCAATCTTTTAATTTTGTTTTATCTTTTACATAAGCCAATTGCAAAATATATGCAATCATCAAAAAACTGAGAGTATTTACACTTGTATCATATGAAAATGAAGTAGCTAATTGTAAACTCATGGGTAATATACCAATAAAAAACATTAACATTTTTCCTATTGGAATTATAGTAATTACCCAATACATAAGAACGGTATATACGAAAAGTGAACACAAAGAACCTAATAGTAATACCTGTTCACCACCCATATGTAACATTCGTCCTATTGTTACACCAACAATTTGGGGAATATACCCTGTTGGTGTGATTTCCAAAGGGGGTCTAAGGTAGGTCTTTCTTTCCTTCAAATCGTCACCTTTCCCTAAATAACCTTTCGTATATTGTATGTAACTATCTTTATCTGGTCTAAATGTTGATCTCGAAATCGTAGGATCCCCTTTCATCCCTATTACTCTTTCAAAATCGTCTACAGGTGCTTTCCCCATAAGGAGATTACTATAATAGTAGGTCGTAGCTATATGTGCTGTATCATCAGGTGCTGCATAGGGTGGGATAATCAATATATATATTATCCCTAGTGACAAACACATCCCAACAAATAACTTTTCTATTGTCATTTTCTTCCATATTCCATATAGGACAATTACCATTGCAAACAATGTAACAAAACAAATTAAAGCAAACACCATTTTTATGTCGGAAGCATAACCACTAATTAGGCTGTACTGTAACACTGCATCCCCATAAAGCGTTCCATCATTTGTTTGAATTGGCATTTGTTGTCCGTCACTCAGAGTTATATATATTCCAGCTAACTCCTCGCCAGACTCTAATACTTTAACTACCATTTCATATTTTTGTTCTCTATCCACTTTCACTGGCTTTTCACATAATAGTTCAAAAGGTTTATCATCTGCCATACTATTCGTATTAATATTCCAAGTGGCTACATTCACTCCAGTACTACAATTATTTATTTGGACAGCTAGTTCCGAATTAGCATGACCCTCATGATTATCAAATACCAATTCAATTCCTTCTAATGTTTCACTATACAAAACAAGTGGCTGAGACAGTTCTAACTGTTGTTTGAGCAGAATCACTTCTTGTAAAGTTTCCTCTGGTTCGTATTCTTTCATATTACTGTAAGAATGAGCTCTATCTTTCATTGCATTCCTAACTTCTAAGCGATACATAAAAATTAGTGACATACCAACAAGCAACAACATAATAATTCCTACAATAAAAGTTTTTTTATTTTTCATTTTGCATATTATCCTTTATCGAAATTGCTTGTGTCAATTCTTGTATTTTATGATCCATTTGAGAAATCCGAATTGTCATGTAAAAATTTTTTATTAGCAACACAAAAATAAAAAAAAGAAAGATAAAATTGACTGTGGAATATATTCCTAAAATATCCGCAAAAAAGTCAGGTATCTGTGGAAAAATGCTAATTATAATTAACACAACTGCGAACAATATCCAAAAAATAGAATCTTCTATTTGTACTTTGGATTGTCGGATTCTTTTTATAATATACATCGTTGTACATATTGAAACTAAAATTAATATTATACGAAATACCAATGTCATAATGTTTCACCTTATCCTTATAAATATTTTTTGTCTCTTTTTCTGAAATTTTGGATAAAAATAATAGAAATTACCATTCTAATCATATATACTACAGACCGCATCACGTTCAAATAACTTTCCCCCGCGATTCTTTCATCCATTTCCACTTGCACTTCTGAAATCCGTGCTCCTTGTTTTATTAAATAAGAAACGGTATCCGGTTCCGGACCATAATTCAAACTCTGGGCAAATTCTCGTATCATCTTTTTATTAAACATTCTCATCCCCGACGTGGGATCACTTATTTTTTTGCCTGTTGTCATTTTAACTGCTATAGAAATCACATTACTTCCTAACATCCTCATACTTTTAGGTTTCTTTTTATTGACAAACCTTGAGCCTATTACGATATCTGATCCCTTTAACATTTCATTTAAAATACTGTCAATAAATTCTGGTCGATGTTGTCCGTCCGCATCATATTGAATAGCATAGTCATAATCATTATAAAATGCGTATTTTAATCCTGTTTGAAAAGCTCCTGATAATCCCAAATTAACGGGCAGATCAATCAAATTATAATGATGCTCTCGACATATTTTGGCTGTTTTATCCTTGGAACCATCATTTACAATAACATAATCTAAATTCGGACAAGTATTATTTAAATCCTCAACCACTCTTACTATATTTTCTTGTTCGTTATATGCTGGAATTATTACTAAAATTTTCATATTTCCTCCTAAAGTACCGTATTATACAATTGACATACCTTGTCAGCTGTTATGTCCCAAGTATAGTTTTGCTCTAATCTTTCATAAGATAATTGTATGCCCAATTTTCGCTTATCTACATCATCTATAACGCTATTCAATGCAGTGTACACAGAATTTTGACTGTTATCTTCCATAACAATTCCATACTCTTTTGTTTTGATTAATTCTTTGCTTCCACCCCTTTTTGTCGTTACAACATAACATTTACAAGCAACCGCTTCTAATACTGATGTAGAAAAACCTTCTGAAAAAGATGGTAAACAAAATATATCTGATTCTTTCAACAATCCAATAACATCCTTATACTCTAACCTTCCGAGTAAAATAATATGTTCATTACTCCTTATTCTAATCCAATTTTCTAACTCCCCATCGCCCGCAATAAATAAATACACATCATTACGTTCCTCTAAAATTTTCTGAACAGCCTTGACTAAACTTATAACACCTTTCTCTTCTAAAAGCCGACCCGTAAAAGCAATTACGATATCTTCTTCTTGAATGTTATATTGATCTCTGAAATAATTCTCCATTGTATCATTCAACTGACAGACTTGTTCTAAATCAATAGCATTATACAATGTACCCTTTGCCATAATATGAAAATGGTTTAACCACTCACAGCATGCTTTAGAAACACCATAGTATTCCTTGCAATAATGTTTAACAATTGCTGTTAGCCCATGCTCATACCAGGCTCCCAAAACATCTAAGAAACGATTATGCATTTGCAAGTGACTAGTTCCATGTTCTACCACAATACATTTGGCGTTAATTTTTTTAGCAAAACGCACTGCGTATAAAGAATGAATATAAAATCGAGTATTTACAAAAACAAAATCAAACCCTGATTGCTTTAAAAAATGATCGATCGTTTTTGCTTCTCTATTATACTTTAAAACAGGATACCGACCATTTAAAAAATTAATACATGGAAATCTATATATTGTAAATCCTTCCATCTCTTCTCTACTCGAAAGCCCCTCAACATTTGAGGTCACTACTGTAACTTTTAATCCTTTTTTTACTAATTTACATGCTAAATTATAAGTGTATCGTTCAACCCCTCCCATGTGAGGAAGAAATTGAGCTGCAAATATACATATTTTTTTCATATTTACCCCTTTTTAATTCTACTTTCGTGATTATAACATTATAAATCTTCCTTTTCAAGCAATAACTAATTCTCAGAATTATGAGTAAATTGGTTCCTCTCCTTCAAATTGAATTACATAAGGTGCATGGTTAATTTGTTGTTCTATTGGTGGAATTGTCATATAATCTCCATAAACATTCTGCAAAAATTCCTCATTATTATTTGGAAGTGCAATCAAAATATCTTCAAATGGTACCTGATAGGTGGGAAATAATTCTTTTACTTTTACCTTGTCCTTTATTCCTCCCGCATATTCAAATGATGTTACATATGTTCCTGCTTCTTTATTATAGGCAGTTGCTTCTTTTAGATACCATCTATATATCATCTGAGGTCTAATTCTAAAAATACATAAAATATAATGAATACAAACACAAATAAGCTCCATTATTCTTCCTTTTGTCCCATCAACATTAATAACTGGGTGTTTATTTCCCGAAAGAAACAATAACCTTCCCAAAAAATTTGTCATTTTACTTTGTCTACGTTGTTTTTTTTCATCTTCTGCCACATAGTCTAAAGGAAATATATCTAGGTCAATACACATTTCATATTTAGCTTCTTTACAAAATGCAGGAATAAATTTTGTATTTTTTCTTTGTAGATGTGTTACTGTGCACGCATATTGCGGATTCGTCTCTGGAGTCATTATGCGATAAGTATCTCCAAGTTCCTTTTGTACCACTTCAAGAAATATATTGTAATCTTCTCGCAACATAGCAACATCTGTATCGTCATCCCATGGAATAAACCCATGATGTCTCACTGCTCCTATAGCAGTACCATAAACACCAAAATATGTTAAGTTGTACTTATTACATACTTCAATAAAGTCTTTTAGTATTTCCACTTGAACTTGTTGTAACTTTTTTAGAACCTTTTGATTATATGGTTTGTTCATTATATATTTTCCCATATTTAACTCACTCCTTCTCTTCACTATTAAAGCCCTATTCATATTTGATGAACAGGGCCTTTCCTTATATTACATGTTATAATGTAGGGTCTGTCGGATCCCATCTTTGACCAATTGGCAGTTTCGGAGCCTCCGGTTTTGAAAATGGACCCGGATGCCAACTATTATAAATAGTAATCGGGGTACCTAACTCACAATTATAGTATATCCAATATGCGTCAGCCGTTGTTAGCCTAATACAACCTAAGGAAGTAGTGGTTCCTAACAAATTATAATAATTTGTATACAATGTCTGATTATTCGTTTTTGCATATGGTACAGAATGAAAAAGAAAATTCCCAGTTATTCTTGTACAAAATTGAGCAAAAGATCCCCCAACCATTTCTTGCCACCTGTATTTTGATGGTGAATAAAATGTTCCAATAGGTGTTGGATTTCCAGTTGAACATACCATAGCCTTCACGGGAATAATATATCCGTTATTTCCATCTTTTGCATAAACGGTAACACAATTTGCCTGCTTTGCAACTTTTATCCAATATGGCCCACCTACATATGGACGAACATCTTCACATAATGCACCATTGGAATAAAAATAGTACTTATATCCGTCTACGTAATTCCAATCCTGATACATATTCCCAGATGTTCCTAAATAATACCACTTACCTTCCCATAAAATCCAACCAGTTGCCATCGAACCATTGTTTCTCAAATAGTACCAATAACCCCCAGTAAAAATCCATTCTTTGCACATAGCTCCACTTGAGTTTAAGTAGTACCAAGAAAATCCATCCCAGAGCCATCCCGTTGCCATAGTTCCTGAACCCCTTAAAAAGTACCAATGATTATCCGTCCATACCCAACCTGTTTTTACTGAACCATCTTTTCCTAAATAGTACCAACTATTGTCACACCAGATCCAGTCGGTTTTCATCGCTCCCGTCTCAGATAAATAATAATGTTTTCCATCATCAATTAACCATCCGTTACTTTGAACAACACCGTTCTCATCCATAAAATACCAAGCAGTTTCTACCCATTTCCAACCAATTACCTTTACATTATCAATATAGTAATACGTCTTACCATCTTCTATTAAAAATCCGTTTTTCACGACTACACTGACATCTTGCGGTTCCTCCTGTATATCGAGTTTTGATTGTTCTATGTTTTCCTCAGTTTCCGTTTTTTCTGTACTTTCTGTTTGTTCTATTTTTTCATCGTTCTGAAGTTGATTATCTTCTTGTATATCCGCATCTTGTACAATTTCAGTATTCGGCTCCATACCAACTTCATTAGCTTTAACATTTGGAACCATATTAAATAGGAAGGTTATAGTCAAGCATACTCCTAACAATCTTTTACGCATATTGTCTCTCCTCATAATAAGAATATATTATAATATCATATTTTTTATAGTTTAACTATTAGCTGCCACTATCATGACCGATTTTATTCTACATGAAACCTTACTTAGTTCACCCATGCTCCATCCCATCCTACATAATATCCGTCAATCCAAGCATGCGCTGCCATTTGCCCATTGTTTATTCCATAAAAATAGTACCATTTCCAATCAATGAATTGCCAACCTACAACCATTTCTCCAGTATTTGGAGAAAAATAGTACCATTTATTATTAATGAATCTCCAACCAGTTATCATTTTACCTTTGTCATCAAGATAATACCATTTATTCCCATCCCATATCCAATCAACTGCCATATTTCCACTACTCTTATAAAACTTCCATTGTTCATCTGCCCAAAGCCACCCCGTAACCATCTCTCCATTATCTTTTAAATAGTACCATTCATTATCAATAAATTGATGTCCTTTTAACATTTTCCCATTTTCTGTAGATAAGTAATACCACTTAGCATCAAATATCCACCCACTTGCTCTATATCCATTTAGATCAAAATAGTACCATGCATCATTAATCCATCTCCACTGTGCTTTTGCAAAGGTTCCATCACCATTCCAATATTTCCAACCTCTTTCATCTTGTATCCATCCAATAGTTTTATTGGGTACTACATTCTTTACTGCTTCATACGCATTTACAAGACCCCATCCATAGAAATCGTCTTTTCCACTTGTACCCAAGTCTAACGTTGTAGTATATAAAGCCTCCTTTATCAAATCTACCGATAACTCTGGATTAACTGTTAGCATCATTGCAATAACACTTGTAACAAAAGGGGCAGCCATAGATGAGCCACTTTTATATCCATATGAACTTCCTGGTAATGTACTGTAAATACCAACTCCAGGAGCTGCAATATCTTTTGCAGAATTATAATCTGCATAATGTGGTCTTTGATTATTTGTATCTGTAGGCACTACAGAAATACATACTTCCAGATCAGCTGGAAATGATGTGTCAGTGTACGGGTTTCCGTTTTTATCGCCGTTTCCCCCAGCGCATACTGTTACAATGCCATGATTAGCGGCCTCTTCAATATAACTATTAAGTAATTGATCCGTTTGATCCAACTTCCCATATTTTCCAAGACTCATATTTATTACCTTAACACCATCTGTCATTGCTTTTTTATAAGCACTAACCAAGCTGGATGTATACGCAACATATCCATTTGATTGAGCAGAATACTCAAATACATTGTATGCGATTATTTCTGCATTATAAGATGCGCCTGCAATCCCAATTCCATTATTTGCACTTGCAGCAATAATTCCAGCTACATGAGTTCCATGTCCAATATCATCTTTCACATTATTATTTCCTGTTACTGCATCATATGACAGTTCTTTATTAAGATTACCTTGAAAATCAGGATGGGTCATTTGAATCCCTGTATCTAAAATTCCAATTCTCACTTTCCCTTCTACCTTAGAAAGCTCCCATGCTTTTTTTAACTGTATATTCGGATTATTTAGGGACCACTGTATTTCCGAAAATGGATCATTTACTACTATGCTGTCCATCAATGTATAGATATAATTGGGTTGAACACTCTGAACCTCTGGACATTGCTCTAGCTCAGAAATTGTTTTTTCAATATCATCAGTCTCAACTATTGCAATTTGATTTTCTGCATCCAATTCCTCTATTGATTCTGTATCTTCATTAATCTGGGGTAAATCATGCACTGAATTACCTTGTTCCATTGTTACGATTACTTGATTTTCTAGATATCCAAGAGAACTTTTATCATTTTGTTCCGTCAATCCACTTATTTCATTTGCCAATACCACCCTTTGTTGTAGAATAACCCCCACAACTATTATCAAAGCAACAATTTTTGTTCTTACATTCTTTTTTATCACATGCCCTCTCCTCTCATGATTCCCCATCAATCTACCTTTGTTTTATTGTATTGTTAATTGGATATGTTTGTCAATATGATAAACGATTTAACGGACAGTTCCTTTTTAAAAATTAAGGGCTTATATACGGCATCCTACTATATATAAGCCCTTGTTTAACTTTTTAAATTTGTTTATTGTCTTTTGATTTTTCCTGCAAATATTGATTTGCATCCTTAAAAAAGCTAATTACAATCAAGATTACTACAATCCCAATCGGAAATGCCGCTATGATAGAAACAGACTGCAAACTACTCATGGAGTTTTTAGAAAAAATAAGTGCAATTGGAAATAAAATAAATAAGATTGCCCAAAAAGTACGAATTTTCTTATCTGGTTCTGCATCTACTGATAACCGTTTATAAGAATAAGATGAAATAACCATTGTTAGCGCATCAAATGTGGTAGAGTAAAAGGCAATCATAGTAATTACTAATAACAACAATCCAACTTTAGATAATGGTAATGTGTCAAATACTTCGAGTATACAAGCAGAAATATCTTTCCCACCGGCTATTTCATTTGCAATATCTATTTTTCCTTGTATTTGCTGTGATAATCCATAATTCCCCAAAATAATAAATGAAGTAAATGTTCCTGCAATTCCCCATGCATAGGCTCCAAATACCGTATTCTTAATAGTTCTTCCTTTACTGATTGTTCCAATAAAAAAAGGCGTTGCCACACACCAAACCATCCAATATGCCCAATAGAAAATAGTCCAGTTTTGTGGAAAGGAATTTTCTCTTAAAGGATCCATCCACGTTGCCATTCCTACAAAATTTTGTATCATATTGCCGACAGAAGATATTCCTGTTTCAAGAATATAGACACTCTCTCCCCCGCCTATGAATACATAGAGTAGCAACGTAAAAAATAAATATGTGCAAATTGTTGCAAGCTTAGAAATACCTTTCATCCCAAACCATACAGTAAGAGTGTAAATAACTGCAATTAGTAATAAAATAATAATAGTTAATGTAATACTGGCTGATAACCCGAGAACCCTACTTAATGCAGCAGACAAAAGAGGCGTTGCTAGTGAAAATGTGGTTGCCGTTCCTGCTAATAATGAAAATACTGCAATTAAATCGATCGCTTTTCCCAATATTCCATCTACTTTATTTCCTAATATCGGCCTGCAAGCTTCCGAAAATTTTTGTTTATTTCTACCTCTTACATGCAACATAAATCCAAAAGCAACTGCTAAAACAATATAAAAACTCCATGCAATTGGTCCCCAATGAAACAAGGGATATGTTGCGGCCCACTTTTGTATTCCTCCCATATCTGCTATATGTGGTTCTGCTGCATATAGAGACCATTCACACAAAGAATAAAATAATATATCTGCTGCCATTGTAGACGTAAATATCATGGCTCCCCATTTAAAACTAGAATACAGTGGTTTCTCAATGTTACCTAGTTTAATTTTCCCAAATCTCGAACAAGCCATATATAAGGAGCATCCTAATGCTGCAAGAGCTAATAAAATGTAGTAAAAACCAAGTTGATTTCCTAAAAATCCCCGAATAGTATCCAATATCATTGTTGATTGCTTGGGTAACACCAAGAATATCACACATAAACCTACCACTCCAAATAGAGGAATCATCATGGTTCCCCAATCTAATTGATCCCTCAATTTTTCTTTTTTTGTCTGTTCTTCCATTTGGCACATATTATTTTTTCTCCCTCTTTAGTTCTTTTTCTTTATAATAATACTTATAGTTATAATCTTGACATAGAAAACTAATGCCTACCGTCTCTTCTTCATGCTTAAGTGGTCGAATATTCATTATTTCTTTTTCCTGACACTGGAGTGTTTCGCATATACTCTCCATAATTTTTGACCCGGACTTTGAAATGTATCGTGGGTCAAAATTTTTCAGATCATCAAGACTGTCAAATTCTAATACTTTATCGTGTGCAAATTCCTTCTTATACATTTTAAATTCATTTAAATGTAAAATGAAAATATCCTCCCAATAGAAGTCACACATCTTCTGACTCTTATATGCTTTTTCAAGAAATGGGATTATTTGTTGTGAAAAATCATTTGTAAAAAACGCGTGTCCTAACATTACCCAAGCGTTTTTACCACCGATTTCTACCTCTATTATTCTGTTCTCTGTATTTGTAGTAACACACCATTCATCTGTTAGACCGTCTTCATATACTGTGGAATAATACGGCACTTCTTCATAAGTACAAAATACATTTTCGACAAAATAATTATCACCAGAACAAATGTATGTATTTTTTAAATATTCTTTTGCAACGAATAAACTAGAGTGATTGTTTCGCATGTTATATGCTGGATTTTCTACTAGTATCACCTGATACTTTTCTTTTAAATATTCAAATTTTTCTTTCATATACCCAACTACAATTACAATCTCTTTTATTCCAGCCTCTTGCAATTGTCTAATCTGTCGCTCTATTAATACTTCTCCTTTTACTACCAATAATGCTTTGGGACATTCATAAGACAAAGGTGCAAATCTTGAAGACATTCCAGCCGACATAATAACTGCATTATCCACTTTATATTTTTTCATGATCACATTCCTCTTTTATAATTTTATAATATTCCTTTGCATATCTGTATTGTCTTAACGAATATTCTCCAAACTCCACACCGCATATACGTTTATATTCACACCAATTGCTCCATAAAAGCCCACATATAGCAATATAACAATATATTTTTTTTCGTACGGTTTCTTCACAATCTCCATTAAAGTAAGCATCTATTAAATTATCCATCTGAGTTCGATCATACATTGCATAAATTCCAAACATTGCTATGTCAACATGAACATCCTGCATTCCCGCATATTCCCAGTCAATAAGATATATTTCATTATCTTGTATTAGAAAATTATCTGGAACAGCGTCAATATGTGTTAGAGATATTTGCTTCGGTTGTTTATCAATATATCTTTTCAACTCATACATCTTCTCTTTTGTCAATTCATAATCCCTATAAATAGATGGTTCTCCATTTCGTAACTTCTCATAAAATTCAATTTGTTTAAATATATGAAACGTGTGTTCGACTTTTAGATTTGCTTCATGGAATCGTCTAAGTCTTTCCATACAAAGCCTTACATCTGCAAAATCTTTTGGATTACATACACGCGCCTCTTTTAAAAATTTTGTTATTTTATATCCTGTATCTGGAGAAATATAAATAACAGAATCACAAATATTCTTTCCTTGTAATACTTGATATACATTGTACTCTTGATTTCTATTAATCATCCTATCTGTACCTTCTCCTGGGATACGCATTATATATTTTTTCTCTTTACATTGAAATTCAAAAGAACGATTGGTCATTCCCTTTTTTAATGCCTTGATATTCACAATATCCTTTTCACTCACTTGCAAAGAATCCTTAATTACTTCTAAAACTTTTGAATTTAATTGATTTGAATTTTCATCTAATTCTCTTAGTTCTTCTAATGTGTTAATCTCAAATATATCTTCCGATTTTGCTATTTTGGGGTACACTATCATTCTGCCTTGCTGTATTAGTGCTTCTTCCCAAAAGGAATGAATATATTCTTTTTTCTTACTAAACTCTTTTAATTGCTTTTTTAGAATTTCCCCCTCTCTTTCTAAGATATAAGAAATTCCTATCATACAGTTCCCCTTTTCCGCCCCCTTAAGACACACTAATTCTCGTTTTCTATTAATTCGGACTGTACTTTCATTATCTTCATTTTCATTTACTAAATACCATGAATAAAACTCTGTTTCAGAGAATGGATTGCTTTTACACCATATATCACACGGAATAATATAGGTGTTTTTAATTTTATCCGCTAGTTTAAGTAACGAGTATAGATTATTCTTAACAGCATAATCTTTATTATAAATCAAGCGAACATTATATTTATCAATTAAATACTCGTATTGTTCTTTCATAAAGCCAACCACAATATCAATTTCTGTAACACCTACATCTTGCAATTGCTTTATCAATCGTTCAATTAGTAATTCCCCTTTTACTTCTAACAACCCCTTCGGCATTTCCATATTTATGGGAACCATTCTCATGCCAAATCCAGCCGCTAATATTATAGCATTTTTAGGTTTTTTTATTTCTATTTCCTCTAATGCTTTTATCGTAAAATGCATATCGGTATCTAAATATTCTTGATTGATTAACGTTTTTAATGATCCATTAACTTTTCCAAGCGAATAACCTGTATTTTCCGATAATATTCTTTGATTAACAAACGCTTTTTTCAATAATTCGTTCATCAAATCATACTCTTGTATATTCATGTAATTTAATTACCCCCTTTTCGTGAACTTAATAGAATTTTATCATAATTTTACGAATAATACAAGAAAAATTCCAAATAGCAATTAATTCTGCCACTTGGAATTTTCTAAATACTCTTCTATTGCCTTTTTATTATTAATCATTTCCTCCAGCAAACGTATCAAAAATATCAGCATCAGTGTATAGCAGGCGATTTAACGAACGAATACCAACCTGCTCACCTAATGTTGTTTCCTCTGAAAATAAATTTGTTCCTAAACCCAAACGATTTCCTTCGATATGCACCCCCAAACTAGACAATGTCGTTGGAAACATATCCATCGTTGTAGCTATTCTATTATGAGTATTTTCTGTATACGGCACTGCATTTATAAATGTATTAAACACCGTCCTATCATAATCTTCATTGACATTTTCAAAAAAGTCACTGTCCATTGTTGGATGATCTCCTACAATTACAATTGTAGTATTTTCATAAAAATCCTGCGCTTGAATCCACTCTACAAATTCACTCACCTGTCTACTTGAACATGAAAGAACGTTAGCATATTGATTATCGTCAAACTCATCATCACATAATTCACATAAATAACCATCTTCAAAATGTGTATCTACTGTAAGTAAGGAAAAATTAAAAGGTTGCACACCTTCTGCTAACGCCGTAATTTTCTTTTTTGCATAGGAAAAAAGTTTTTGATCTTCAAATCCCCACCACACTGAATAATCTGGTGGAATTTCTCCTTCCTCAATCGCATAATAATAATCATATACAGCGTAATCACCATGTTGGTTAAAATAATTTTTTCTTCCAGCAAATTTTCCATCGGAACCAAACATCATGGCTTGTGTATATCCCTGCTCCTCTAAAATATCTCCCAAAGAAATAACCCGAGGTATAAAGTTTACATCCTCATCTACGCTGCTTGCTCCAAAATTATCTTGGGCTTTTAATGGTAATCCAGTTGTTTGCCCAAATAATGCACCCATAGTCCACCCTGTACCTGTTGTTGAATATAATCCTCCCATTTTTTCACCATTTGAAAAATTAATATTTTGTTTTGCCAGTTCTGTTAATTCTGGAATGTAATTTTCTTTAAATGCTCCACCTTCATCTTTACTCATGTAGGAAGATTCCATAGATTCTAAGTAAATATAAATTAAATTCCTTTTTTGTTCTGGAAACGTAATTTGTACGTCTCTGGGATTTACATAATTTTCGTCAATAAAGTCCGAATCTATTTTACAATATTCGATATACTCCCCAATTTCGAGACTTTCCCAAAGTAACATCACAGAATTTGCGATTAATATAATGGAGCAGAGTGTTATTCCTAACATAACATTCCGACGGAATATTTTTCTTTTATAGTTTCCGGCAAAAATGATTATAATTGCAATAGTAATCACTACAGCACCTACTAAACATACATTAATATAATCTTCTATTAAATCTGTATTTGTCCCCTCTAATGGTGAGTTAATGGTAAATAATAATTCATCCATACTTAGATTTCCAAATGTACTAAGTACCCATCTAGAACTGCTAAATATCAAGGTCCCCAAAAATCCCAATACAATAGTAACCATAAAAGCTACAACATTCATTAATCTTTTAAATACATTTTGTAAACGTACTAGGTTAATTATTTTTGTACTTCTTATTTCATTTACTCTGTTCCTATCGCTTTCTCTCTTGCTTTTTATCTTATTTTTATCTAGTCCGTCGTAACGTCGTTTCACAAATCTATACCCCTATCCATATTATTTTCTATATATCTCCCCAAAATTTTACTAAACTCTCCAGCAAATTTACCATACATATGACCATCATAATCCCAATAACCATTTATACTCCTATCCAAATCATCTTTAGACAAATAATTAAAGTTCTTATATTTCACATTCAACTCTTTTGTTAAAAAGCTAAAATATTGATCAGCCTGCTCGTATTTTTCTGGCATATTCTGAATAGTTTCTTGCGGCACAGGAGTAATAATGACGTCTAATTCTACATTTTCTTTTTTACATAGTTTGACCATCTTCTTAAAATAATGAACCGCCTCTTTTTTTATTTGTGCCTCATTCCATGGAATATTATTATAAGTACCTTTATCATCTGTTTCTAACTTCTGCCTGAAAATAAATCCATTATCCTGATATTGACATTGTGGCAATTCAATAGCATTTGGGTTAAAATTTTGATAATCTTCACTTAATTTTGTACTAATATGTTTCTTAATATCTGGATATAAATTCCGATAATACACCCATGGGAATAGAGTTGCCCTATAATTTTTAGATAATATTTTCGCATCCCAGTATTCCAGTTTATTCCATGAATTTGATAACTCTTTATAAATAAAAATCGTTGGTGAACCTATTCTCTGGTCTGTCATCCAATAAGATGAATCAACTTCATAAACGATTTTCTTCGGCTTTTGAGTTCGTAATGCTTCTTTAATCAAATAATAAGTATCGATTGGGTATTGGTCTGCCATACACAAGTTTAAACTCTTTCTTTTTGTAACCCTCTCTATCACCTCTGGGTCTATTCCATACTGACCATGTGATGTTCCTACAAAAATGTAATCATATCTTTCTTTTGACACAAGTTTATGCAAGCTAAGTTTTACATAACTTGGTGGAATAAGTACAAAACATAAAATTGCATTAAGACACATGCAAATTGTTAAAAAAAGAATCCCATTAAAAAATCTTCTCTTATTCATATACTTATTTCTCTCCTGTCTTTAGAATTTTTCCTAATATGGCGCTAAACTTATTTCCCAATTCCCCTGATAGATGCCCTTCGTAATCTACATATCCCATAACACTTCGATCTAACTGTTCATCGCTTAATGTGTTAAAGTTGTAATATTCCACATTCCAAGTACTCACCAATTGTGTAAAATAACGATTAGCACTTTCATAGACATCCGGATACTTTTCTAATGTCTCCCTTGAAACAGGTGTGGTTATAGCAATCAGTTCAATTTTCTGCTCTTTACAATATTTAACTATTTTCTTAAAATACTGTAATTCTATATCTTGTATCTTCTTTTCATCCCACATGATAAAGTTTAAATTGCCTCTATCTGTTTCCGGAACCACAGTTTGATACAGAAAACCATCTTGATTATAAACTTGTGCTTTGTTCATCTCTAAGCTTGAAACATTATATTGTTGATATTCTTTACTCCTTTTCATGGTTAAATTATGAGGTATATTCTTATATTCATTTCGATAATAAAACCAAGGTGCTAGTGTGACTCTCATATCCATCTCTAGAATTTTGTCAAAATAATATTCCATCTTTACTTTTGAATTTGGAAAATGATTATATATATAGACTGCATTAGCTCCCTTATTCTGAGGTGTGCTCCAATAAGAAGGGTCTAATTCATAGATAATCCTTGAGGGCTTATTCACTCTGCAGGCCTCTTTAATGATATAATAACTATCAATTAGATGCTCATCTGGCCAACATAAATTAATACTATTTCTGCCTGTTTTTTCATCCACTATTTCTGGATTAATTGCACTTAATCCATGTGATGTACCAACAAATATATCATCATACTTCTGACTACGAAGATTGTGCAATTGCACCCTTACAATACTATTGGGAACCAACAAATAGTTTAATATAAGTGTAAACCCCACAATAATAGTAGTAAACACTAAACCAAATAGTATCTTTTTAGAATTGCGCATAGATAAAACCTCCTACAGTAGTCATAACATAGCCAAATGCAGGAATGCTAAAAATCAAAACAATATACAATGCCCATCGAATAGCAATTGGCTTTGCCTCCAAATAATTTCTGATTTTTATTCCCTTTTCCTGAAAATAACTAATTACAAACCAAACAGCACATCCTAAAATAAGAATCATATAATCCTTTTTATCTAATCCCAAGGTTAATAAACTTCCATCGATTAATGTTGTAAAGGTAAAATTAATACACGTATTTTTCATCATAATAAATGCAGCACTTAAAGATACTGCCATGTCAAAATACCAGCTAATATTTACTAATAAAAATGTACGCGCAATTTGAAATACTTTCCAAGGTTTTGATTTCACATTGATATGACAAAGACTTATACCCTTTTTATATAGCGGTGCTATAAGATTACTGACTGCTATGATACTCCCATTATATAATCCATATGCAATGTATTTCCACGCAGCTCCATGCCATACCCCAACAATTAAAAATACAATAATATTGGCTAACGCAACAGGAATGACCCGTCCTATTTTTTTACCAAATACTTTTTTCATTGATTTTCCAAACCGATTCATCCATTTAGATAAGGATAACGGATAAAATACATAATCCTTCATCCAAGTACCTAATGTAATATGCCACCGATGCCAAAAATCAGTAATTGATGTCGCAAAATATGGTCTCTTAAAGTTCTGATCCAGCTGTATATCAAATAACTCGGCAACTCCCATTACTACATCCATTCCACCCGAAAAGTCTGCGTACAATTGAACCGAATATAGAAGCACTGCAATTATCACTGTCATACCTGTATAATTTCCATATTCCTGAAACACCTTATTAACAACTTCTGCTGCTCTATCAGCAATTACTATTTTCTTAAAATATCCCCACAGCATTAATTGTAAACCGTACTGAATACATACTATATTAAATTTATGCTTTTCTAAAAATTGATGGGATAATCGATCAAATCTTCCAATAGGTCCTTGCAGTAATTGCGGAAAAAACGATACAAATAATGCAAATTTAAATGGATTTTTCTCTGCCTTGTATTTCCCCCAGTAAATGTCTAAAAGGTAACCCATTGATTGAAATGTGTAAAATGAAATTCCAAGAGGCAATAACAAATTTCGTGGACCAAATGAACTACCGAAGACTATATTTATATTCTCAATTGTAAAATTAATATACTTTAAAAAAGACAATATACCGAAATTTAAAACAAGCGTCAGAACAAGAATCCGGCGCTTATTTCTTTTTATATATGTCTTATCTTGGCATTCTGTAATCTTGTCCATCAACATTCCAGCTAAATAGGTTGTTCCTGTTGTGAAAAGCAAGAAAAATAACACTTTAATTCCGGAAGATAGATAAAAAAGATAACTAAATGCTAATAACCAAACCCATTGAAATCTTTTTGGAATCAGATAATAACCCACTACTGCAACCAATACAAAAAGCAAAAATTCCATAGAAATAAAAGACATATTATTCCTCCATTACTAGTTTTCGGATTGTAAACGTTGAACCATGTCCCACAGTGCGTCCGCTGAATTGAAATTTTTTGGTACAATGTCCACCGGTGTTATATCTACTTCAAACTCTTCTTCTAGCTCACCTACAATTGATAAAATATCAAAAGAATCTAGTATTTCATTATCTATCAATCCCTTTTCTATCTTAAAATCCACTCCTTCTTTGATGTCTTCCAATATTTCTAATAATTTTTCCATTATAATGCTCTCCTTTATCTTTGTATCGAATTCAAGTTATCTGTGCCAATTGCCCCCCGTACCAGTTGTAACTCTTTACCCTGCTGGTAAAAAAATACTTTAGGTAAATCTCTACTTAAAAACAAATAAATACCCTCTGTAATAGAATATGCCCCTAAATTTTCAAACACTAAGTAATCATTTACCTTTACATTATGAAGTGGCAAATTCTTAACTATAACATCACCAATCGTACACAAAGAACCACAAACATTCCATAAATCTGCATCTTTAGTATCATCTACTCTTACATGTTCACCACGAACTTCTGATATATGCAAATGATTTGGTACTTTCATTGCCATAGTCTGTCCATAGTAATTTATATGATTGATTCCCCCATCTATAATACAATATCTTTGCCCATTATTCATTTTCTGATCTATAATCTTAGTTAGATAATACCCACACGTAGCAGTTATATATCTCCCCATTTCTAAGGTGATTTTCCCTGAAAATCTCATGGCCTCTAAAGCATTCTCGAAATCGAGTAATAATTGCTTCTGATCAATTCTTTCTTCCTTCTCAAAGTAAGAAATATAAAATCCAGGACCATATTCAATTTCTTCCACTTCATAATTATAAAGATCTTTTAACAAGTCACAGAAATTATCAAGATACATTAATTCTTTTTCTATTTTTGATAATTTCTTTTTTTGAGTTCCTGAATAATACTGTATCCCTTTTATGTGTATAGCTGAATATTGATTCCTTTCACGAACCACCTGCTTCACTGTATCTTCATCCAAACCGAATTGATTTCCGCTTGTAATACGAAGTAATACCTCTATTACTAAATCCCTTTGGAATGCACATTCTTGCAGAATCAATAATTGTTGCATAGATTCAACTGTATATGTGCCCTTTCCATTGTAGATATCAAAAATTCGTTCAATTTCTTTTTTTTCTTTGTTCACTCCTGACAATACAATTTGTTCCATTGGAATAGCTTCTCGTTCACAAATACGAAATTCGCCTGGAGAACACACCTCAAATTTTCTAACCCATTGCTTCATTGGGGCAACCAAAAACGGATTTGCCTTCATCGCATAGCATAACTCAGCACGTTGCCCTAAGGTTTCTTTCAACTCTTTTATATGCACACCTAGCAGATCCAAGTCAAATACATAAGCTGGCGTTATATACTCTGATAATATTTTATTCCATCTATTTGGTTCCACTAATTTGCCTCCATATATTGACTGATTAACTGTTTCCTATTAATTTTACCATTATTTGTAATAGGCATAGACGCTATTTGAATATACTTATTAGGGAGCATGTAACTTGGTAACTTATTCATAATCGTTTTTTGAATCTCTTTCTTGGTTACCTCACCTTGATAGAATGCAATAATCTTACCTTTGTCCTCTAGATAAACACAACAAACACGTTCTAATTCTTCTACTGCATCCATTGCAACTTCTATCTCACCTAATTCTATTCGATGCCCCATATGCTTAATCTGAAAATCTTTACGTGATGCAAAACAAAGTTCTGACCTTTCATTGTAGAATGCCAAATCACCAGTTTTATATATAATTTCCTGATAATTATTATGCAAAGGATTTTGAACAAAAGCTTTTTTTGTTTGTTCAGGATTATTATAATAGCCAAGTGCTAATGCAGTACCTGAGACGCATACTTCTCCTAACATCCCAACCATGTCTTTTTCGATTAATTTTCCCTCATCATCTATCAGAAAAACTTTTTCATTTGGAAATGCCTTTCCAATCGGCAACACATCCCCTATCTCAAATGTCCTATCAACCTTATAATACGTACAATTACACGTGATTTCTGTAGGACCATATAGATTCACATAGGTCACATCCGGCAGGTATCGTCGCCACTCATTCAGATGTTTGATTGGCATTACTTCACCACTAAATAATATTTTATTAATATTAGAAGGTATTTTATATTGTAACCCCTTTAGCGTTGTAATAATACATAACGCAGATACTGCCCAAATCAGTGTCGTCACTTTCCGTTCACAAAGATAATCTAACAATTCCATTGGAAAAGAGAATAATTTTCTTGGAATAATCTCCATGGTAGCACCTACTTTTAAGGTTGTATAAATGTCCTTTACTGAAACATCAAAATCAAAAGGTGCCTGATTTCCAATAATATCTTCATCAGTAATCTGAAAAATTTTTGAAAAACAATCTATAAAATCTATTACCGAACGATGGCTGACCACCACCCCTTTAGGTGTTCCCGTGGATCCAGATGTAAAATTAGCATACAATGGGTCAATGTCCAGCATTTGATTTTTTATCTGCCTTAGTAGCCTTTCATCCATTTCCCCAGTAATGATCTCTTGAAAGCAAAGTACCTCTCCAGTAAAATCTAGTTTTTTTACCTCACTTATCTTTGCTCCATCTGCAATAATTACGTCAGGTTCCAACGTCGCAATTATCTGATTTAATCTAGTGACTGGCTGTTTCGGATCTAATAATATATAGAAGCATCCCGCTGATACAATCCCCATAAAAGCCATAACAGCATGAACACTTTTCTCCATAAAGACCGGCACTGGTTTTCGGACTCTTGTAGCTTGTGCAACTCTTGTTCCAATTATATTTGCACTCGCTACAAGTTCTTTGTAAGTACAGAACATTTCCTGATCAGCAAAAGCTCTCTTTTGAGGATATTTTTTTGCAGAATTTTCTAGATACTCTAAAATATTTTTACTCATGTTATCACTTCCTAATTATGCTAGTTTTCCCTTTCATCATTTCACTCTATAAGATTAGAATAATTTTTCCGGGTATATTCCTTGATTAATTAGTTTCCGTACCGCTTCTGTAACTACGACCTTGTCTTCCTTATAGGTTACACCAAACCATTCATCCGAAGATGTCAGCACCTTAACATGCACTTCTCTTTTTTGTAGCAACTCTCCTATAATTGTTGGTAGCAAATATTCTTGCTTCACGTCTGTATCCTTTAGTTGACCTAAGAATTTATCAAATCCAATTTTAAGAACACCAAAAAAATCAGGATTCATTCCCCACATGTTCATTGAAACCGGAGATTCAATATTGATCTCATAAGGTTCACAATCTTCCCCTGTAACAACTGCCTTTTCACCACGTCTCTCAATCCCATGAGTTTCAACAATATTACTAAGCATTCCGTCAGGATTCACTTGGCACACTCCTCTAGTGACTCCACCATTCTCACTTAATGTGTTTTTCAACTTGAATCCAATCATACACAGTTGTAGTTGCTCTTCCTCTCTCTTTGTTGTTAAATACTCATATGCCTCTACATATGCTCTTTTTCCATAATAATCATCTGCATTAATAACCAAAAAGGGTTCATGAACTACCTCCTGACAACATAGTATTGCCTGTCCTGTCCCCCAGGGTTTTTTTCTATCGACAAATCGATCCGCAAACTGCTCTGGTATATCCTCTAACTCTTGATATGCATAAGCAACTTCTACTTGCTTTTCAATCCTTCTTCCTATAACTTCCTTAAAATCTTTTTCTAAATCCTTTCTTATTACAAAAACAACTTTATTAAAACCAGCCGATAATGCATCATATATAGAGTAGTCCATAATAATCTCTCCATTTGGACCCACTGGTTCTAATTGTTTGATTCCGCCTCCAAAGCGACTTCCTATTCCTGCTGCCATTACGACAAGTGTAGCCTTCGACATATTCATCCTCCGTAATTTTCTCTATTCACCCAATCCTTCTTCAATAATCCCAACCAAAGCCTTTAGAGCTTGCTCCTCATCCTCACCTTCACAGATCAGCTCTATTTCATCTCCACTCTTTACACAAGCGCCTAATACACTCAGCACACTTTTCGCATTTGCAGTTGTATCTTTGATTGTAAATGTAATTTTACAATTATAATCCATCGCTGTTTTACATAGTATTCCCGCTGGACGCAGATGCAATCCAGTTGGATTCTTTATTATAACCTTTTGCTTTACCATAACAGGCCTCCTGTACTTCTTATTAGATATATTTGCTATGCTAACTTATTTCTGTTCTAATATTACATTGACTGTAATGTTACTGGTCAAGCTACAATTCGGAGCCTCTACCAAAAGTGGAATATCAAATGATCCTGGATTTTGATAATTTTTCAAGTCTATGGATGCCTCCACCTTTTCTACCGTCAAACTTGCAAGTGCATCATCTGAGCCTTGAAACTCTAAGATAACATCTTCAATATTTCCATAACTCGTCTTCATATTTTCAGGTGCGTTTTTCACCTTTATTGATCCCACTGGAATATCAATTGTCTTCGTTCCTACACGTTCAACACCAATAGTAACAATAACATTATTCGCATTTTGATCTGCTAATGAAACCCCTTCTGGCAAGTACGGTGTAATATCTACCACACGTTCTGTTTTCTTTGATATTCCCGTGATATCCAAGTCTTTCCCCGGGATAGTTATCTTCTCTAGGTCCGCAAGCACATCAGACGTTCCAGATACTAAAACAGTCTGTGGCTCATACTTCACTTCTAATATTCGATATCCATCATCAGGGGTACCCGATACATTGCACTCTAATGCTACTGTTTTCGTTTGTAATAATTTTATTTCAACACTTACTCCTGATTCACCCAAATTAGACGTTAATAAGGTTTGGTCAATCGCATTGTCATCCGCATCGTAGAGCACTAGTTCTCCCTCTAATGTCGTATCTTTAGATAAACCTGATACGTCTACTTTTGCAACAACTTTACTAATTCGGCTTACCATAGATTCCGCTCCACCTATGGTAACAGTTTCTGGAATGGCCTTTATTTCACCTAAGGCAAATCCATCCCTCAGGGTACCTGTGGTTGCTGCTGTAATCGGAAATTTATTACTGGTTTCATCTTCAATAAGGACTTGCAAATTCCTTGGATTGGAATATGCCTTCTCATATTTACCTTCATATCCTGTAATCGAAATGGTAATCGGAACCTGAGAGGCTAACTCCATTTCTTTCATATCTGCTATTGCAACTATGTCACTACCTTTAATTTTAGCCAATATCGAGCGTTTTGCTTCCACAACAACAGTGACAGACTGTGTATTATCAACAACCTGATAGGTCTTTCCTTTGTTTGTAATTACTTCCGGATGTTGTATTGTTACTTCTATATTCCGAAATGTTTGGGAGTCTACTGGATCATCAATATTTACTACAACTAACCATAGAAGTATTGCAAATAGAACGGCCATTGCTTTTAGGCCGAGATTGTTTGTCAGCCTATTCTTCATTCTTTTTTCTTCCTTTCCAAAATTTGAATCGTTTCGTTTCTACGGTTCTGTTTTGTATATAATTCAACTGTTCAATTAGTTCCTTTTTAGAGATATTTCTTTTTAACTGCCCACCAATTGCTACAGATACATATCCAGTTTCTTCAGATACTATAATTACTAACGCATCACTTACCTCACTCATACCTACTGCAGCACGATGTCTTGTTCCAAGCTCTTTACTCAATCCCATATTATCTGAAAGAGGAAGATAACAAGTTGCAGATACAATTCTGTCCCCACGTATGATAATAGCACCATCATGTAATGGTGTATTATGCTCAAATATATTGATTAACACCTGACTCGAAACTAAACAATCTAAAATAATCCCAGTACTTTCATACTCGGTTAACCGAATTGCCTGTTCCACTACGATAAGGGCACCTGTCTTTACTCTCCCCATTTCAAAACATGCGTCTACCAGACTTTGTATTGTTCTTTCTGAAAATCGTACATTTTCTCTTGTTTTATCAAATGGTACAATAGAGGAGAGAATATTTTTCTGTCCCAATTTTTCCAATGCTCGACGAAGTTCTGGCTGAAAAACTACCACGCAGGCGGTTGCTAATACACCTATGGATTCTTTAGCCAAGAATAAAATGGTGTGCATCTTAAATATAGCAGCCACAAGAATAAACAACGCTAATACAATAATTCCTTTTAACAGCATCCACGCCTTTGTATTCTTAATCCACACCATAATTTGATATACTAAAAAGGCCACAATGATTATTTCTATAATATCAGTAATACGGATTTCTGGAAAGTATAGCCACGTAATATATCGTTCAAAGAAATTTTCTATCTGCGCCATCTTGTCACCTCCTGCCTTATATGATTTCCTGTTTTATAATTCAAATCACAATTATTTTCGAAGTTCTTCTTTTAAACTCTTTTCTAGTAATACTTGATTTGCCTGTTTGTGACTCATAGAGGTTCTCTGAGCATGTGTTTTCTTTTGTTCTTCTGCTCTACGCACAGCTGCCGCTTGTCTCTCTATATCCGCAGTTCTTTTTTTTCTATTTTGACTTCTAACCGCTTGTGCATCTATCGAAGAAGTTTCCTGTCTTTCATTGATTCTTTTCACTGTTTTTTCTGGAACTGCCACAGAAAGTTTAGGAACTGCTTTTACATAATAACAGTATTCATCATCCTCAAATTCCAAGTGTTCCGTCCTCGAATAATCCACTGAAAATACAAAAAACTCTAATACAATCCCAACAAATATTGCTACCACACTGCCTAAAATCAATTGAACATATGGTGTTTGAATATCAAACATCATATTTCCAGCCACAATCACTACAAGATTAGCGATAGCGCCTGTAATGATTGCTATTTTCCATGCATGATCCATAGACATCTTGCGCACGTTGTATACTAAGAGTAAGCAGATAGTAAATGCTGCAATTACAACTAGCATTTCTTTATTTTGAAAGATTTGTTTTGAAAAAACTGTCACCTTTCCAATTAATCCATTTGCGTCAGAACTTTTAATTGTGGTTACCGACGCCTTTACATATGATAAAATATAATAGGTCATAGTTCCACAAGCAATTGGCACAACATAGATTGGACTTCCAATCAAACCATATGCTATTGGAATTATGTAGGGAACCTTTAAGACAAATGCAACAGGTGTTAACAACAAAATCAATGCACTCTTTGGCGTAAATCTAAAATAAAATATAAACATTAATAAAAATACTGCTCCAACTACCAGTGCTAATGGCATAGACAATGTATAAAAATGTAATAATATCATCGCCGCTGCTACCACCGCCATAAGTGACAATGGTACAAATGTAAAAATTACTGCAAATACAACTGTTGCTATTGGTTGTGAAACAGCCTTCATAAATCCAATATTCCCATTAATTAAACCAAATACTAATAATCCCAAAATAAAACGAATGATTTTATCAATATATCTCGACTGATTTGCATACAATTTCTGTAACTGTTCTTTCCAGACAAATAAATTACTCATTTCTATTTCTCCTTTTCATACATCTTATTCAAATGTGCAAGATTCCTATAATACTTTTTCACTCGCTGTTTTGCATTGTTATAGCGTTCATGATAAAAACTATTGGCTATTATGACAAACACAATTATTAATACAACATATGTTGCCACAGCAGTTATTCCCAGAATAATAGCCATCTTAATAGTCAAATGGTTCATAATTTTATCCATCATAAGAACGCCTACAAAGCCAATTATAAGAATATAACCAATGGTTGTCCAGATAACTGTAATCAATGTATGCATACTTGTGTAATCTTTTCTGTAGTAACTACTTGTTTTAAAATCTTCTTTTCCTTCTGCGCTTTCGTAAGAAGCTAATTTTGTCATCAACTTCACTCGTTCTTCATTTAACATAAAGTCACCTCTACACTCGTTCTTCCCCTCAGCTAAACGCTCTTTTTAGTATATCATAGAATCAAAACCCTTGTCCAATACTTATAGTCAAAAAATACACTTTATCAACTCCCGCCTCTTTTAATAATTTTGCGATTGCATGAATAGTGCTCCCAGTTGTATATATATCATCTATCAATAATACATTTCCACTTCCCACCCATTTTTTCGTAACTGTAAATGCATTTTCAAGATTTTTCTTTCTGTTTTTCTTCTCTATATTTTTCTGGGGTTTGGTATGTTTGATACGTCTCACTATCCCTTTGTCAACAGATATTTCTAACTCTACTCCCAAATAATCCGCTAGCACTTCCGCCTGATTATACCCTCTTTTCCTTCTTCGTATTTTATGAATGGGTACTGGAATAATAGTGTGTATCTTCCACGAATCTATCGTTGCTCTATGTATTTGTACCAACTCTTTTACATATGCCTTTGCATATATTCTCCTATTATGATACTTAAATTGATAAATAGAAGAATTTACCGGTTCTTTATGTACCCAGATACTTCTCCCAGTTTCATATGCAAAGGTTTCCCTATTGCAGTCCATACAATACTCGTCTTCCTCGTACCGTATTGATTTTCCACATTTCTTGCAACGTGGCTCTTCTACATATACTAGTGAATTCCGACATGATGCGCATATCCCCTTCACCTCAATTTTTCCGCAAAAAACACAAGTAGTTGGATATACTAATTCAACCAACACATGTAACAATTCAAATAATTTACTTCTTAATGTATTCCTTTTATTCACTATACATTTGACTCAATTCTATACATTCCTCAATTTTATTTTACTATAATTCAAATTCTTGAATTCTTTCATCTAAACTTGTATATCTCTTTTGTTCATTTTGATTTTCTATCATTCCCTGAAAAGTACTCTCGCTTCCTACCAGCGTCACACATTTCTTTGCTCTTGTAATTGCTGTATATAATAAATTCCTATTATACAATAATTTAGGTCCTGGCAATAACGGTATAATCACCGCTGGATATTCACTTCCCTGTGATTTATGAATTGTTATGGCATAGGCCAACTCTAATTCATCTAACATTTTAAAAGGATAACTCACTTTTTTCCCTTCCTCATACTCTACTACTAGGGTTTCATTATAGCTATTAATAGCTCGGATAATCCCCATATCACCATTAAATACTCCAACGCCCTTATCTACAACCAATCCAAACTTCGTTGCAACCTCCCATTCTATCTGGTAATTATTTTTGATTTGCATCACTTTATCACCTACACGGAACTTCCGATCACCATATGTCTTCTCTGCTTTTTTCTTATCTGGAGGATTTAAGTATTCCTGTAAAATCCCGTTCAACCGCTCAACTCCTAATAATCCTTTTCTTGTGGGCGTTAGCACTTGTATATCATTTTGGTTCGCTTCCACATATTTAGGTAGTTTTTTCTGAATTAATGTAATAATGACACTTATAATTACATTCGCCTCCTGTCGCTTTAGAAAAAAGAAATCTTTGCCTTTGTTGTCTAAGATGACATTTTGGCCTTTATTTATTTTATGTGCATTCACAACAATGTCACTCTCTCCTGCTTGCCGAAATATCTTATTTAATTTCACTACAGGAAATCTCTCTGAGCAAATAATATCTCTTAGTACACTTCCGGGACCAACCGAAGGCAACTGATTCACGTCTCCAACTAAAATCAATCTAGTTCCAACAGTGATTGCAGAAAGTAATGCGTGCATCAAAGGCAAGTCCACCATGGATACTTCGTCAATTATTATTACATCTGCTTCCAATGGATTTTCTCTATTTCTTAAAAATCCATTCTGCCCTTCTTCCTCCGGATTCCCACTCACTTCTAACAGCCGATGAATTGTCTGCGCTTCATATCCTGTGGCTTCTGTCATCCTTTTCGCTGCTCGCCCTGTTGGTGCAGCAAGATATATATCCAAACATTCCCTTTCAAAAAAATGAATCATTGCATTTATTGTAGTTGTTTTCCCAGTTCCTGGTCCACCAGTCACAATTAGTAACCCTCGACGAACTGCTTCAACAACTGCTTGTCTTTGTAAATCATCTAGCTTAATATCTGTCTCTTTCTCAATCTCATACAATCTATTTTCCACTACTACTTCAGCGACCTCACTTGAAGCATTTAAATCATAAAGCATCTTAGCCGTATTGAGCTCCATGTAATAATAATGCGCTGGATACACACGAATCGTTTGATTTACTTCTTTCACAACAATGCGTTTCTCCATACATAAATCCATGATGTATTTTTCCATCTGCTGTTCTGGCACACCTAATAACTTTTGTGCTCGATACAACAATAGTTGTTGCGGTAAATAAATATGCCCCTCACCCACACTTTGAACTAGAGTATAGAACAATCCACTTCGAATTCTAAAGTCAGAGTCTGTATGTATTCCTATTTTAGTGGCAATCTCATCCGCCGTTTTAAAGCCAACCCCTGGAACATGGTCCGCAATCTGATAAGGGTTTTCTTCCATAACTCTATATACACTTTGTCCATAATGCTGATATATTTTTGCAGCTAATGTTGTCGATATCCCATACTTCTGTAAGTAAATCATAGCTGTGCGCATATCTTTTTTTTCTTCTACTTGAGCTGCTATTTCCCTTGCTTTTCTTTCACTGATACCTTTGACTTCCGCGAGACGCTCGGGTTCTTCCTCAATAATACGAAAGGTCTCCTCTTTAAATCGATTCACAATTCTTCCAGCTAAAGCTAAACCTAACCCTTTTATCGCACCTGAGCCTAAATATCGTTCCATAGATATTAAATCTTCTGGTTCCTTGATCTTATGCGCTTCTACTTTCAATTGTGTTCCATATACAGCATGTGTAATATACTCGCCTTGTAATTCCATGAGTTCACCTTCTCCTATATAATGAAAGGTCCCCACACAGGTTAAATCTCCATCTTTGTTGTTAAGCTGAAACACCGTGTATCCATTGTCTTCATTTCTGTATATAATATGTTCCACATATCCTGTAATAATCTCCACGATTTATCTCCATTTTCCTCACTTTACAAATTAGGGACGCCCACCTTCTCCATGGGACATTGTAACACAATGCCCCTATCGAAAGGTAAACGCCCCTTTAAAAGTCTTTTCTACCACTCATAAATTCTACGAATTGCCCAGTTCCAATTGCAACTACCTTCATAGGATCTTCCGCGGTCATAGTATTAATTCCTGTTTTCTCTTCTATTAATTCCTCCAGACCCCGAAGCATAGATCCTCCTCCAGTTAGTACGATACCTCTGTCTAATATATCTGCCGAAAGCTCCGGTGGGGTTCTTTCAAGTACCGCAATTACTGCTTCAACAATTTGCCCCGTCGTTTCTTTTAGCGCTTCTTCTGTCTCTGAGGATGTTACCGTAACCGTTTTTGGTAATCCCGTCACTAAATTACGGCCCCTTACTTCCATTGATTCCTCTTCCACTAACGGATAAGTTGTCCCTATCTTAATCTTAATGTCTTCCGCTGTTCTTTCACCAATTAGCAAGTTATGTTTTTTACGCATGTAACGAACAATTGCTTCATCAAAATCATCACCTGCGACTTTCAATGATGTATTAACTACGGTTCCACCAAGTGATATAACAGCAACGTCAGCCGTACCACCACCAATATCAACAATCATATTGCCACATGGCTTTGCAATATCAATACCAGCTCCTATCGCGGCAGCAACTGGTTCTTCTATCAAATGTACTTCTCTTGCTCCTGCTGCAAAAGTAGCTTCCTCTACGGCTTTCTTTTCTACTTCTGTAACACCGCTTGGTACACAAATACTGATTCTAGGCTTCTTAAATGTTCTTTTACCCACTGCTTTTTGTACAAAGTATTTAATCATTTTCTCTGTAACCGTGTAATCAGAGATAACCCCTTGACGTAGTGGTCTAACTGCCACAATATTTCCAGGAGTTCGACCAAGCATCAATCGCGCCTCTTCACCAATGGCTTTGATTACATTTGTATCTCTATCAAAAGCAACCACCGAAGGCTCTTTTAATACAACACCTTTCCCCTTTACATAAACTAGGATACTCGCAGTCCCCAAATCTATTCCGATATCTACTGACATCCAAATTCTCCTTTCATTAACATCAATCTATTTTCATTATCCTTTGTTTCTATTCTCATATTATCACAAATATTAACATACATGCCTTATTATAATAAAAATCAGACCAAATGGAAAGACTTTTTTTTATTTTTCGTTTTTCTTAAGGATTGCTTTTATATATTTACCTGTATAAGAATTTTTATTCTCTGCAATTTCCTCCGGAGTTCCACAAGCTACTATCGTTCCTCCCTTATCTCCGCCTTCCGGTCCTATATCTATAATATAATCTGCAGTCTTTATAACATCTAAATTATGCTCGATTACAATAACAGTATTTCCATCTGCTGAAAGCCTTCTTAGAATCTCTGTTAATTTATGCACATCAGCAAAATGTAGGCCAGTCGTGGGCTCATCTAATATATAAACTGTTTTTCCTGTACTTCTTTTGCTTAATTCTGTTGCAAGTTTAATGCGCTGCGCTTCACCACCGGATAAGGTTGTAGATGGTTGTCCCAAACGGATATATGACAATCCTACATCATATAATGTCTCCATTTTCCTGCGAATACTAGGAACGGACTCAAAAAAGTGCAATGCTTCTTCTACGGTCATATCCAAAACATCATAGATGCTTTTCCCTTTATATTTTACATCTAAAGTTTCCCGATTATACCTCTTGCCTTGGCATACTTCACATGGTACATAAACATCTGGTAAAAAATGCATCTCGATCTTCAAAATACCATCACCGCTACATGCTTCACAACGTCCACCTTTTACATTGAAGCTAAATCTTCCTTTTTTATATCCTTTGGCTTTTGCATCAGGCGTTGCTGCAAAAAGATCTCTAATCAGATCAAAAACTCCCGTATACGTAGCCGGGTTAGAACGCGGTGTTCTACCTATGGGTGATTGATCTATATTAATCACCTTATCTAATTGTTCCAATCCTTCAATTCTTTTATGTTTCCCTGGAATTAATCTTGCACGATTTAGTTCTTTTGCCAGCTTCTTATAAAGTATTTCATTTACTAATGAACTCTTTCCCGAACCCGATACGCCTGTAACACAGGTCATAATGCCTAAAGGTATTTCAACGTCAATATTCTTCAGGTTATTTTCCTGCGCACCTATAATCTTGATAACTCCATTTGATTTTTCACGAAGCCGAGGTATTGGAATTGCAATTCTACCGCTTAGATATGCACCAGTGATTGACTTTTTATTCTTCATAATCTCTGCTGCTGTACCTGCTGCCACTACCTCTCCTCCATGCTCCCCTGCACCTGGGCCAATATCAACTACATAGTCTGCCTCTAACATGGTGTCTTCATCATGTTCAACAACAAGTAAGGTATTTCCTAAATCTCTCAAATGCTTTAACGTCAAAAGCAGCTTATCATTGTCTCTTTGATGTAGCCCGATACTAGGTTCGTCCAAAATATAGGCAACTCCTACCAATCCAGATCCTATTTGAGTCGCAAGTCTAATTCTTTGCGCTTCTCCTCCCGATAAACTCCCGGTTGCTCTTGCTAACGTTAAATAATCCAATCCTACATTCATTAAAAATCCTATTCTTGCTTTAATTTCCTTTAAGATTTGCTCACCAATCATCAATTGTGTATTATTTAATACTAGATCATTCAAAAAATTTTGCAACCTTTCAATTGAGAGACCAGTAACTTCTGATATATTTTTATCTCCAATCGTAACTGCTAAAGCACCCTTTTTTAAACGTTGTCCTCCACATTCATGACACGGTGTAATTCTCATAAATGATTCGTATTCTGCTTTCATAGTTTCAGAGCCCGTTTCACGGTACCTTCGCTCTACATTACGGATCAATCCGTCAAATGCCACATCATAGACCCCTTCTCCACGTTGTCCTTTATAATAGACCTTTACTTCTTTCCCATCTGTTCCATAGATTAATATATCTTTTATCTGCTGCGGATAATCCATGAATGGAGTATCTAATTTAAATTTATATTCCTGAGCCAATGCCTCCAAAATTGCTCTTGTATAACTCGTCTTGTCTGTACATGATTGCCATCCTATGACTACAATAGCCCCTTCATCAATACTCAGTGATTGATCGGGTATCATTAAATCGATATCAAATTCCATCTTGTAACCTAGACCATAACAAACCGGGCAGGCACCAAATGGATTATTAAATGAAAAGCTTCTAGGCTCTATCTCGTCAATGCTAATACCACAATCCGGACAAGAAAAACTTTGACTAAAGTTCATCTGTTCGCCATTAATCACGTCAACTAATAAAAGACCTTCCGATAATGCTAGGACGCTTTCCACAGAGTCAGTCAAACGTTTTTCAATACCTGGCTTTACTACTAAGCGATCTACAATAATTTCAATATTATGTTTTATATTTTTATCTAATACAATATCTTCTGATAATTCATACAAATTACCATCTACACGCACACGTACATAACCGCTTTTTTTGGCGCGTTCAAATAATTTTACATGTGTACCTTTCCTTCCGCGTACAACCGGTGCTAAAATTTGAATCTTTGTCCCCTCTGGCAATTCCATAATCTGGTCAACCATTTGATCCACCGTTTGCTTCTTAATTTCCTTCCCACACTTTGGACAATGTGGAATTCCTATTCGAGCGTACAATAATCGAAAATAATCATAAATTTCGGTTACTGTTCCCACTGTGGAACGAGGATTACGGTTGGTAGATTTCTGATCAATAGAAATTGCTGGTGATAGACCCTCAATACTCTCTACATTCGGCTTTTCCATTTGTCCCAAAAATTGTCTTGCATAAGAAGATAGAGATTCCATATATCGTCTTTGTCCTTCTGCGTATATGGTATCAAAGGCCAATGAGGACTTTCCCGATCCACTCAGGCCTGTAAGAACTACCAGTTCGTTTCTCGGAATATCCAAATCAATATGTTTTAAATTGTGCTCATTTGCACCACGTATCTTAATATATTGTTTGTTATCAATCTTTTTTGCCATTGTATTCTCCTATTCAATACTCAGATATACTTCCTTTAACTCTTTTAACTTATCTCGCAGTTCAGCAGCAATTTCAAAATTCAGGTCGGTAGCCGCTTTTTTCATCTGTTTCGTTACCTTTTGTATTAATTTTTCTAACTCTGATCTGCTCATAGATTCTGGTTCTTTTTCCAATCGTAGTTCTTCAGACGCTACTTTTTTAGAAATACTAATTAAATCTCTTACTGATTTCTTAATCGTCTGAGGGATAATATGATGTTCCTGATTATATTTTGACTGTACTTCTCTACGTCTTTTTGTCTCATCAATTGCCAATCGCATAGAATCTGTCATCTTATCAGCATACATAATGACATGCCCTTGAGCATTTCTAGCAGCCCGCCCAATGGTCTGAATTAATGATGTTTCCGAACGCAAGAATCCTTCTTTATCTGCATCTAGAATAGCTACTAGCGTAATCTCTGGTATATCAAGCCCCTCTCTAAGCAAATTAATACCAACCAATACATCAAATACATCAAGTCTCATATCTCTAATAATTTCCGTGCGTTCCAGTGTATCGATATCCGAATGTAAATACTTAATGCGTATGCCCAGCTCCCTCATATAATCCGTAAGATCTTCCGCCATACGTTTGGTAAGTGTCGTAATTAAAATTTTATTCTTTTGTGAAATTTCCTTTTTCACCTCTGCAACCAAATCATCAATTTGTCCCTCTACAGGTCGAACCTCCACCTCTGGATCTAATAGACCTGTGGGTCTAATTACCTGTTCTACCCTGATTAACTCATGTTCTTTTTCATATACTCCTGGAGTTGCAGATACAAACAGTACTTGATTTAATTTATCTTCAAATTCGCTAAAATTTAAAGGTCTATTGTCTTTCGCCGAAGGAAGACGAAATCCAAACTCTACCAACGTACCCTTCCTAGATTGATCACCTGAATACATACCTCCTATTTGAGGCACTGTCTTATGTGATTCATCTATCATAATTATAAAATCATCCGGGAAATAATCAATGAGTGTATGTGGTGGTTGACCCTCTTCTAATCCAGTTAGATGCCTAGAATAATTTTCAATCCCAGAACAAAATCCCGTTTCTTTTAGCATTTCTATATCAAAGTTGGTTCTCTCTGAAATTCTTTGAGCCTCCAACAATTTGTCCTCACGTTTAAAATATGCAATTCGTTCCTTTAATTCTTCTTCAATAGCTATCGTTGCCCGCTGAATACTATCTTTGGATACTACGTAATGAGATGCTGGAAAGATTGCAATGTGATTTAATTCATTCTTAATTTCACCTGTTAATAAGTCTATTTCAGTAATACGGTCTATCTCATCCCCAAAGAATTCAATGCGAACGACCAATTCTTCCGCTCCAGCCGGAAAGACTTCTAATACGTCTCCTCTTACCCTGAATGTACCACGATGAAAATCCATATCATTCCTATTGTATTGTATCTCAATTAATTTTGCTACCACTTCATCCCGATCTTTGATCATTCCCGGCCTCAAAGATATCACCATTTCCTGATAATCAATAGGGCTCCCCAAACCATAGATACAAGATACACTTGCTACAATAATAACATCTTTTCTTTCTGCCAGAGCCGCTGTTGCTGAATGGCGTAATTTATCTATCTCATCATTAATGGAGGAGTCTTTCGCAATATAGGTGTCAGATGATGGAACATATGCTTCTGGTTGATAATAATCATAATAGGATACAAAGTATTCTACCGCATTATCAGGGAAAAATTCTTTGAATTCACCATATAATTGGGCTGCCAAAGTCTTGTTGTGAGCAATAATAAGTGTTGGTCTTTGTAACTCATTAATAACATTTGCCATTGTAAATGTTTTACCAGATCCTGTCACCCCAAGAAGTGTCTCAAATTGATTCCCTTCCTGAAAGCCTTTTACTAGTTTTTCAATTGCTTGCGGCTGATCTCCAGTGGGGTTATATTCCGATACTAATTTAAATGCATTCATAAAAACACCTCCAATTACACCATTTATCCTTTTTCCTATACATCTTTCTCTACCTTCTCATACATTATACCAAAAAGCAAAAAGAATGTACATAGATAATCGAATGTTTGTTCTATTCTTCCTCCTTACTAAGAAAGAAGCGCTTATCCAACTATTTTGGATAGGCACTTCACAAAAAAACTTTATTATGATAATTCTATTACTCTCTCAGACTTAGAACTCCATCTATTAGGATTTTGGCATCGTCTAATATATAATCAAATGCACCGGCCTGAAACATATTAATTACAATCATACCAATCGGCACCGCAAAAATCATCCCTAATACACTTCCTACTTTATACCCAAGGTACAACAAAAAAAGAGTTACTAGTGGATTCATTCCAACACTATCTGCTACCAACTTCGGCTGAATAACTTGTCGTACAACCTGTGTGATAATGTATATTGCCACAAGCCAAATAGCCAACTTATAATCGCCGGTCAACACCTTGAATAGAGCCCATGGTATCATGGCTGTACCCGTTCCAAAGAACGGAAAAAAATCCAGTACAGCTATAAGAACAGCCACCAAAACAGCATATTTAATATGCAATATACTAAATCCAACTAATAAAATAGCAAAAATCACGACCATAATCTTCAATTGCGCTTTAAAGTATCCGCCAACGGCATATTTCATATTGTGAATCACTAACCCCATACGCTTTTGAATAGATTTTGGTGTAATATGGTTCGCCCACTTAATTACTTCTTCCCGCTGAGCAACGAAAAAATAAGCCGATATTACTGTCACAATTGTTGCAATCAGAAAAGAGGGCAAAGCCTTTGCAAAGTTACCAGCTGCTACAACAGTAGGCTCACTAAATTTTGAAATTAATTGGCCCATTGAATCATTCAAATTTGCAAATACAGTATTTAAACCATTTTGTATTCCACTTGGTAATAAATTCATAATCCCCTGTAGGCGTTCTCCCGCTTCCTTGAATTCATTACTTAAGGATGTATAATAATCTGGAAATGTATTTAAAAAAGTAAGAAGCTCTGACAAGATTTTACTAATTCCAAAGTAGGCTCCTACAACAATCAATCCCAGCACTGCCATAATAATAATGACTGAGCCCAATTTTCTTACTATCTTTAATCTCTTTTCAAGCCATCTCACAAGAGGATTGGCAATAAATGCAATAAACCAGCCAATTACGAACGGCATAAAAAAGAATATCAACTTAGCGCCAATACCAATAAATAATACGGTACCAATCAAACTAAATGTTAAACTTACTATAACTTTCCAATATGGCCGCCTTTCTTCCATTTATTTCACCTCATTATTTTCTTCTTTATTTAAGAACTTGGTTTCTACTAGTTCCCAGATTTCATCTCGTCCCTGTTTTGTTTGAGATGAAAACGGTATTATTTCCGTTCCAGGCACTAGATTCAGCCCTTCTTTAATGATCTTGATATGTTTTTGTATCTGGCTTCTCTTTATTTTATCCAACTTAGTTGCTATAATAATTGGATTAAATCCTTGCTCTACTATCCAATTATACATCATCTTATCATTTTCGGAAGGCTCATGACGTATATCAATCAGCAAAAATACTACTTGCAACTGCAATGAGCCGTGAAGATAGCGTTCAATTAACTTTCCCCATTGTTCTTTTTCCTTCGGGGATACCTTTGCATATCCATATCCTGGTAAATCTACCAAATACATCTCTTCATTAATATTGTAGAAATTAATCGTTTGTGTCTTTCCTGGAGTTGCTGAAATTCTAGCATAAGATTTACGATTCATTAATGCATTGATCAAAGATGATTTGCCTACATTTGACTTTCCGGCAAATGCAATTTCAATCTTATCATTGTCTGGAATTTTGCTTGTAATACCGCATACTGTTTCCAGGTTTATATTTCTTATAATCATATTATACCCTTCCTTCTACTTTACAAGTGCAATTTCAAGGACTTGATTCATCTGCTCCACAGGAATAATATCTAGACCTTTTGTTATTTCTGTAGAAATTTCCTCTACATCCCGTTTATTTTCAAATGGAATTAATACAGTCTTGATTCCGGCATTTTTCGCAGCCAACAATTTTTCCTTTAGACCGCCAATCGGAAGTACACGCCCACGAAGTGTAATCTCTCCAGTCATCGCAATACTAGCCTTTACTTTATGGTTTGAAATTGCCGATACCATGGCAGTTGCCATAGTAATACCCGCTGAAGGACCATCCTTAGGAACTGCACCTTCCGGAATGTGAATGTGGATATCGTGATCTTCAAAAAATTTATCTTCAATTTTATAATTCTTGCTAACCGAACGAATATAACTTATACCTGTCCTAGCTGATTCTTTCATTACATCTCCAAGCTGTCCTGTTAATAATAGTTCACCTTTTCCCGGCATTATATTCACTTCAATTTGAAGTGTATCACCCCCTACACTTGTCCAGGCTAATCCACGTACAATTCCCACCTCATCTACTGCATTTGCCATTTGGTATGTATAACGTTCTTTACCTAAGTATTTGGTAATACTATGTTCTGTAATCCGAATCGTTTGCTTATTTGTCTCTAAGATTTCTTTTGCTGCTTTCCTACAAATTTCCCCAATCTTACGCTCTAATTGTCGCACTCCCGCTTCTTTCGTATAGCTACGTGCTATTTTTCCCACAGATCCTTTGCTAAAAAGTAATTGACCCTTTTTAAGTCCGTGACGCTCTAACTGCTTTGGTATTAGATGCTTCATAGAAATGTGTAATTTTTCATTATCCGTATAACTACTAACTTCTATTACTTCCATACGATCTAACAAAGGCCTTGGTATCGTTTGAAGGGAATTAGCAGTCGTCACAAACAGAACCTCCGATAAATCAATGGGTACTTCTAAGTAATGATCTCTAAATCCGCTATTTTGCTCGCTATCTAACACTTCTAGTAGCGCAGAAAATGTATCCCCCTTATAATCAGTGCTCACCTTATCAATCTCATCCAATAGTAACAACGGATTCTTTACACCCGCTGTTTTTATCCCATTTGCAATACGCCCTGGCATAGCTCCAACATAAGTCTTGCGATGCCCTCTAATCTCTGCTTCATCCCTAACTCCGCCTAAAGAAATCCTTACATATGGTTTCTTCATTGCTTTTGCCAATGACCTTGCAATTGATGTTTTTCCCGTTCCTGGTGGCCCTACCAAACAAAGAATAGGACTGTCTCCTTTTTTCGTTAAAGCACGTACTGCTAAAAACTCTAATATACGTTCCTTCACAGGTTCTAATCCATAGTGCTCTGACTCTAAAAGGCGCTTTGCATATACCAAATCATGATTATCCTTCACAGCTTTATTCCAAGGCATATCAAGCAATGTCTCGATATATGTCCTAGACACCCCATTTTCTGCAGAATTGTTTGTCCCACTTCTAAATCGTCCAATCTCTTTCTTTAATTTATCCTTCACTTCTTTTGGAGCTTTCAACTTTTCAGTTGCTTTTTCAAATTCTTCTGCATCTGAAATATTAGTATCTTCTCCTAATTCCTCTCTTATTAACTTCAGTTGCTCTCTTAGAATATACTCTCTTTGATGTTTGTCTACCCGCTCTTTTACTTTTGCCTGAAGTTCTTCCTTGATTTTCATGATTTGAACTTCATTCACCAACTTAAATGATAGCAACTCATATCTTTTCCATACATCAACTTCATTTAGTAATTCTTGCAACTCCTCATAGTGTAAAGGTATATTAGCTGCGATTTCATCCATCAACTTTTTTAAATCCTTTATTTCTAAAATCTGTTTCGCCACATCTTTACTATATTTGGGTGAGTAAGCAACATACTCTTTATACATATCCTGCAAAGCTCTAACCATACCATCGATATCCACATTATTAATATCCTCATTCATAATGGTATGAATTTCTTCTGCTTCAACAACATCACCCCTTATATACGGATCGAGGAATTCAATCTCATCTATTCTTGCTCTAACCTCTCCTCGAATCAACACTCGTATGACATGTTTGGGTAGTTTCATTACCTGTTTTATGGTTCCAATTGTACCCATGGTATACAGATTCTCTTGATTTGGTTCTTCCGTATTAATATCTTTTTGTGTTACTACAAAAATCTTCTGCTCTCCCGTCATCGCCTCTTGTATCGCTTGAATAGAACGTTCTCTGCTAACATCAAAATGTACTACCATGTTTGGTAATATCGTCATTCCACGTAATGCTACAATCGGCATATTCTTCCAATGTTTATCCATAAATTTCCTCCCAGTATGCACAAAGGCAGGCGCTTTTAGCCCCCGCCTACATCATGCTATGCACTCTCAGATGTTACATTTCTCTTTTTTCCAGCATTCGTATTTACATATGTGTATTCGGGCTCACCAGTTCCCTGAACTACATCTTTTGTAATCCTACAACTTTCTATTGTCTCATCGGATGGAGCGGAATACATAATATCCATCATGCTTTTTTCCATAATTGCCCTTAGTCCTCTGGCACCAGTTTTTCTAGCCAATGAAATCTCTGCAATAGCCTCCAATGCATCTTCATCAAATTGTAAATCAACCCCATCAAGCTCTAATAACTTTTCATATTGCTTTACTATCGCACTCTTAGGTTCTGTCAAAATTCTAATTAACGCTTCTCGATCAAGTAATTCTAAAGATACTGTAACTGGAACACGACCTACTAACTCTGGAATTAAACCAAACTTAATAAAGTCTTGTGGCAATACGTGGCGCATTAATTCGCTAATATCTTGCTCATGCATAGATGCAATTTCAGCATTAAAACCTATTGATTTTTTATCTATTCTAGTCTCTATTATCTTATCTATTCCTTCAAAGGCTCCACCACAAATAAATAAGATATTTGTCGTATCTATAGAAATCAGCTCTTGATGTGGATGCTTTCTTCCACCTTGTGGTGGTACTGATGCTACTGTTCCCTCAATTATTTTAAGAAGAGCCTGTTGCACGCCTTCACCTGATACATCTCTTGTAATGGATGGATTTTCCGACTTTCTTGTAATCTTGTCAATTTCATCTATATATATAATTCCAACTTCAGCTCTTTCTACATCTCCATCGGCAGCTTGTATGATTTTTAGAAGAATGTTTTCCACATCTTCTCCTACATATCCTGCCTCCGTCAATGCAGTGGCATCTGCAATCGCAAAAGGAACATTTAAAATCTTTGCCAACGTCTGAGCCAATAATGTTTTTCCACATCCAGTTGGTCCTAGCATCAATATATTACTCTTCTGCAATTCTACACCCAAATCTTTTCCTGCCATAATACGCTTGTAATGATTGTAAACAGCGACTGACAACACCTTCTTTGCCTCGTCCTGTCCAATTACATATTCATCTAAAAAAGCTTTGATTTCTTCTGGCTTCAACAAGTTAATATCATCAATTCCCCTTGCATCATCATAATCCAGCTCTTCTTCAATAATTTCCGCACACACATCAATACATTCATCACAAATGTAAGCTCCATTTGGACCTGCAATTAGTTTTCTAACCTGCGCTTGTGTTTTATTACAAAACGAACATCTTATTGTGTCGTCATTCATCTTTCCTGCCATACATTCACCTCATTTTTACACGCAAAGGGGATGCTTAACTTATAAGCAGCCCCTAGATTTATTACTTAGCGTTTGGTAATTACCTCATCAATCAAACCATATTCTTTTGCTTCTTCTGCTGACATATAGTTGTCTCTTTCGGTATCCATTGCAACTTCCTGCAATGCCTTACCGGTATTTTCCGCAATTATTTCATTCAATTTTCTTCGAGTTTTTAAGATATGCTCTGCTGCAATCTGAATTTCAGTTGCCTGACCTTGAGCACCTCCAAGTGGTTGGTGAATCATTACTTCTGCATTTGGTAGGGCAAAGCGTTTCCCTTTCGCACCACCTGCTAATAAGAATGCCCCCATACTTGCAGCCATACCAACACAATTTGTGGATACATCACATTTTACATATTGCATTGTATCATAAATTGCCATTCCTGCAGTAACAGATCCTCCTGGGCTATTAATATACAGTTGAATATCTTTATTTGGATCTTCTGCTTCTAAGAACAAAAGTTGGGCAACGATTAAGCTTGCTGATTCGTCTGTCACTTGTTCACCCAAGAAAATAATTCTTTCTTTTAGTAATCTAGAATAAATGTCGTAAGAACGTTCTCCACGGCTAGTTTGTTCAATGACCATTGGTACTAAACCCATGCATATACCTCCACTTCTTTCTTAACATCCCCCAAAGGGTTACGCTTCCACTGCTGCATCTACTAATAGAGTCACAGCTTCTTGCACTGATATATCAGTTTTCATTTGTTCTTTTTCGCTATCGCCCATAAATTCTTTTAGCTTGTCAACTTCCATCTTATATGCTTCCGCCATCTTAGCTAATTCTTCATCAATTCTTTCATCAGAAACTTGAATGTTCTCTGCCTTTGCAATTGCCTCAAGAACCAATCTTGTGCTAATACGTTTTTCTGCTTGTGGTCTCATTTCTTCTAACATTTTCTCTGCAGTCATTCCAGTGAATTGGAAATATTGTTCTACTGAGAGTCCCTGTTGTTGTATTCTATTTGCGAAATCATCTGCCATTTGTTTCACTTGTGTATCAATCATTGCTTCTGGAATTTCCATAATAGCATTCGCAACTGCTTTTTCTACAGCTTGGTCTTCTTTCTTTCTTTTACCTTCTTCTTCTTTACGAATCTTAATTTTGCTCTTTACATCAGCCGTATATTCTTCTAAAGTATCAAATTCAGAAACTTCTGACGCAAATTCATCATCCAATTCTGGAAGCTCTTTTGCTTTAATTTCATGTACTGTACATTTAAATACTGCATCTTTTCCTGCTAAATCTGTAGAATGATAATCCTCTGGGAAGGTTACCTTTACTTCTAGTTCTTTGTCTATTTCAGCGCCTACTAACTGTGCTTCAAATCCAGGGATAAAGGAATTAGATCCAATAACTAAAGAATAATTTTCTCCCTTACCTCCTTCAAAAGCAACACCATCAACAAATCCTTCAAAGTCTAGAATCACTTCATCACCATCGATAACAGCACGATCTTCTATGTTAATTGTTCTAGCATTTTTTTCTTGCTCTTTCGCAATTTCTTCATCAATTTCTTTTGCTAAAACTCTTGTTGATACTTTTTCTACTTCTAACCCTTTATATTCACCCAAAGTAACTTCTGGTTTTGTAGCTACTTCAGCTGTAAAGATAAATGATTTTCCCTTTTCTAATTGTACCACATCTACATTTGGTTGTGATACAATATCTAACTCACACTCATCATATGCTTTTCCATAGGCTTCTGGGATCATTGTATTGGCAGCATCTTCATAAAAGATTTCAGCTCCATACATTTTTTCAATCATTGCACGAGGTACTTTCCCTTTACGGAATCCTGGTACACTAATTTTTCCACGTTGTTTCATGTATGCTCCTTGAAGTGCTTTTTCAACTTCTTCTACTGAAACCTCTATTGTTAGTTTCGCCATGTTTTTCTCTAACTTTTCTACTTGTAAACTCATTGCCTGTTTCCTCCTTAATATATGTGAACTTTATTTCGTCTCATTTTACATTCACAGTCATTGAAATAGTATAGCATAGTCTTCATTAAATTTCTAGTCTTGAATTTCATCTAAACGCAAGATATCTACAATAAATTGCGACAATGCTGTCTCGTCAAGAGAGAATTTCTTCCCATCTTGACTCGTCACTTTAAAAACTGTGGTTTCTTTTTTTCCATAAGTCATTGTTTGATAGGATTGTTCCAGCAATTTATAAGCGTTATTTACAAAGTCCATCTGCATCTGTTGCGTAATCTCTTCTTTCGTCCCCTGATATTCTCCATTATTAGCTTTCTCAATCAACGTCTGGGAATCTTGTTTCACCGCCGCCTGAAATATTAGAAACAAATCTACTGGCTCGTACTCTACCGTAACGTGATATTCTTTCTTATTTACTTTCTTAGACTCCTTCACTTCATACTTCATACTTTTAAATATGTTCTTACAAGTTACAATATATTGTTCATGTAAGGAAGAATCTAATACTATACCACTGGTAAGAGTATCCTCAACAAACTGTTCAATCCCCTTTTCATACTGTGCTTCCAATTCTGCTTTCGAATCACCTTTTATAATCTCACTTGCCTTTTTTACATTCCCTTTGAAATGCTGCTCTAATATTGCCTCTACATACCCCGATGCATCAAAGTCTTTCAATAGAATGCAACCTGCTACTACACATATGACAACAAGTATGCCTATTACCAGTTTCGATTTTTTCCAATGTTTCATAAAATTCCTCCTCTACTTTTGGTAGAGAATAGAGGAAGCTACCATATCTGCTTTTTCTTGACCAAGCATCTCCTTAATTAGCACTAGCGAAAAAGCAATGGCAGTTCCCATTCCTCTACTCGTTATAATGTGATCGGACACAACAACCTCATCTCTGGTTATCACCGCTCCCTCTAATTGTTCTTCTACGCTTGGATATGAAGTTGCAACTTTTCCCTTCAGATATCCCTTTTCTCCTAATATACTTGGTGCTGCACAGATTGCCGCAATATACTTCTGCTGTATATGGAATTCCTCTAGTAAATCCATTAATCCTTTGTGTTCTTTTAAATGTTTTGTCCCAGGCATCCCTCCTGGTAGCACAAGCATTGTAGTGTCTTCAAATATAGCATGTTCAAACAACTCTTCTGCTTGTACATTTATCCCATGTGCACCATGAATATTCAATGATCCAGTCACAGATATCATTCGCACTCTAACACCTGCTCTCCTAAGTAAATCTACTACGCTAAGACCTTCAATCTCCTCAAAGCCATCAGCAAAAAATATACATACTTCTCGATTCATCTTTCGTCCTCCTATGGTGGATTTCTCTTGCATTTTACCAAACTAACTTCTAAAATGCAAACTTCATATTTCGCAACTTTTTGTTGCTTTGTCGCTTTATGTTGCATTTTGTAGCATTTTGTTCCAAAATTATGTAAATAGAATATTACTTGCTATAATAATCAAGTATCTATTCCAAAATCTACAAACCAAAGGAGCTCTGCAAATGTCTAACCTTCAATTGACAAAGAACTTGAAAACGCTACGTAAGATACATCAGCTAACCCAAACTCACATAAGTACCTTACTAAATATTTCACGTCAAGCCTATTCAAATTATGAGAATGGGAAACGAGTCCCTGATATAGATACGTTAATTAATATTTCTCAAATTTATTGTATAAGCTTGGACGAATTAGTAAGTCAAAATATAGGCAATGTTTTTGCTAAAAATAAAACGCCTTATTTACCTGGTATTAATATCCGTACTAAGGATACGCTCTATTTGACTGACGATGAAATTACCCATATTTTTGACTACCGAGATTTATCTGAAGAAAATAAAAAAATAATTACCGCATTTATAAAATCACAATTAAAAAGTAACATCGGTGATTAACCCGATGTTACTTTTATCTTTTCGTATACCTTAACTTTCTCCTAGCCCAAATGCATCATGCACCGCAATGGTCGCTCTGTCGATATCATTTTCATCTATCAATAAAGTAATACGGATTTCTGATGTAGAAATCATGTTAATATTGACATTGCTATTTGCCAATGCTTCAAACATCTTTGCAGCAACTCCAGGATTGCTCATCATCCCCGCCCCTACAACTGAAAGTTTTGCTACACTTTCTTTATATTTAATCTCCTGAATCGTTAAAGCTTCTTTTTTCTCTTCCAGCATTTCCAATGCTTCTTTTAAATCATCTTGAGCCACAGTAAACGAGATATCCTTTGATCCACCTCGGCCAACAGATTGTAATATGATATCAACATTTATATTGTTTTTGGCTAACGAATTGAAAATTTTAAAAGCGATCCCCGGCTTATCTTCAACACCTATTACTGAAATTCTTGCTGTATTCTTGTCTGCTGCCACACCGCTTATTAACATTTTTTCCATCTTTTTAACTACCTCCTTAACAACGGTTCCTTCTTCTCTGTTTAAGCTGGATCGTACTACTAGCTGTACCCCATACTTTTTTGCCATCTCTACAGAACGATTATGCAATACCTTGGCACCAGAAGTTGCTAACTCTAACATTTCATCATAGGTAATCTCATCCATTTTCTTAGCACTTTTTACAATTCTTGGATCTGCCGTATACACACCATCCACATCTGTATAAATCTCACATGCATCTGCGTGTAAGGCACCAGCGATTGCTACTGCAGTGGTATCAGATCCTCCTCTTCCAAGTGTTGCATAGTCATCGTACTTGTTAATTCCTTGGAATCCAGTAACAATAACAATTTTTTTAGATTCTAATTCATGCATAATACGTTCTGAGTCTACACGTTTAAATCTTGCATTTCCATATCGAGATGTAGCATGCATAGCAACCTGAAATGCATTTAACGACACCGCAGGAACTCCCAAAAAATTCATGGCCATTGCCATAAGCGAAACAGAAGCCTGTTCTCCCGTGGTAAGAAGCATATCTAATTCTCTCTTCGGTGCATTTGGATGAATTGTCTTCGCCATAGATAATAGTTCATCTGTAGTATCCCCCATGGCTGATAACACAACAATTACTTGATGACCCTTTTGATAATCTTCGATGCAACGCTTTGCAACATTAAATATTCGGTCCTTATCGGCTACAGAACTTCCTCCAAATTTTTTTACTATTAGCATAACTTCCTCCTAAATCTCTAACAAGCAGTCAATCAATTTATATCCTTGTTTACATACTATTCCATTATTTCTTGCTTCTTTTTCACTATATTCTTTATTGGTTCCTAGTGTCTTGGAACTATCATATAATATATATGGTACAGGCTCACCGGTGTGCGTTCTCACTCTAATTGGAGTTGGATGGTCGGGCAGGACTAGCATTCTATAGTTTTCCTTTGCACAATCTAGTTCATCTATAATATATCCAATAACATTTTCATCTATATATTCAATGGCTTTAATTTTATCTTCTACACACCCTTGATGCCCCATCTCATCCGGTGCCTCTACATGCACATAGACAACATCATACCCCTGATTCAGCAACACATTTACCGCACTTTGCGCTTTTCCGTGGTAATTGGTATGAAGCCCTCCATTGGCTCCTTCTACCTTAATATTGTGCATCCCTGCACCTACCGCAATCCCTTTCAGCAAATCTACCGCCGAAACCATAGCGCCCTTTTTTCCTGTCTTTTGTTCAAAAGATTTTAATGAAGGTCGTGTTCCGGCACCCCAGAACCAAGCTGCATTTGCCGGGTTTAATCCTTGCTTTTTACGAGCTACGTTAATAGGATGATTCTTTAAGATATCAAAACTTTTTTCCATCATTGTATATAGCATTTGATCTTTTGGTAAATATGATCCTATATTTCTCCCCAATATATCATGCGGTGGTGTTAATTCTATTATCGACCCATGCTCCCAAATTAGTAAATGTCGATAGCTAGTTCCACTATAGAAATGATACTCTTCTTTTTCCAGTTCAACTTTTAATGCTTCTAACAATATTCGTGCATCTTCCGTACTAATTTCGCTCGAACTATGGTCAACCATTACTCTATCTTTATAATTATATTCCTCTTCCGAAAGTGTTACTAGATTGCATCTAAATGATACGTCTGTATCCTTCATATCTATTCCGATACTCAACGCCTCTAGTGGAGATCTTCCTGTATAATACTCTTTTGGATTATATCCTATGACAGACAGATTCGCTGTATCACTTCCTGGGCTCATTCCTTCTGGAACTGTGTGAACCAATCCAACGTTTCCTTTTTTTGCTAAGTAATCCATATGGGGGGTATTTGCTGCTTCCAATGGCGTTTTATTTCCAAGGCTTGGAATCGGTTCATCCGCCATTCCATCTCCTAGTACAATTATGTATTTCATATCACTACTCCTATCCTTCTATACGAATCATATGAAGAATTGTTGGGAAACGTTTGGCTTTGCTCTCATACTCCCCTTCACTCATTGTATCTGTAATAAATCCAAATTCTCCTCGTAATTCTTCCACGCAAACTGCATTCACCTTGCCAAAAGTATCTTCTATAGCTGGCAAAAGTGCCTCTAAATTTCCCGAAATACGTACAAAAAATTTTCTTCTACTATCCGCCTTGTCTTCTAATTGTAATTTTTCACTATCCCACATAGTCATAATATTTCCATTCAAATGCTTAGCTGCATCCACTACATCTGCCACCACTGCACTTGCAGTAGGTAACTTCCCTGCTCCACTTCCATAGAACATCGCATCACCTAATACGTTTCCATGTACAAAAATTGCATTATAGACATCACTTACACTAAATAATGGATGATTTGCATGAAGCAAACACGGAGCTACTATCGCATGGAGACGATCCCCATTCCTTTTACTGGAGGCTAAAAGCTTAATTGTCATTCCCATATGTTTTGCATATAGCATATCTTGTTCTGTAATCTCTGTAATTCCTTCTGTATATATGTCTTCAAAATCAACTTGCTGTCCAGATATCAAAGAAGATAAAATCGCTATTTTTCTACATGCATCATATCCTTCTACGTCCGCCTCTGGATTTCGTTCTGCATAACCATTTGCCTGCGCCTCTTTTAAAACTTCTTCATAATTTGCACCTTCATAGAACATTTTACTTAACATATAATTAGTTGTTCCATTCAGGATACCAGTTATTTCTTCTATTTCATCTGCTGTCATAGAGGAGTTTAAAGGGCGTATGATTGGAATCCCTCCTCCTACACTTGCTTCAAACAAGAAATTAATACCTTGATCCCTGGCAATCGACAACAACTCTGCACCATGTTTAGCTACTAGCGCTTTATTGGAAGTTGCTACACTCTTTCCAGCTTGCAAACTCCTTTTTACAAATGTATACGCCGGTTCGATTCCTCCCATTACTTCTACCACAATTTTTACTTCATCATCATTTATAATTGCATCAAAGTCATGAACGATAAGTTCTTGTACTGGTTCACCTGGGAAGTCCCGCAGATCCAAAACATATTTGACTTTAATTTCATCTCCAATTCTTTGATTAATTCTTGCTCCATTTGTATTAATTACTTCCACTACTCCCGATCCAACTGTTCCATAGCCTAACACTGCAATATTTACCATACTCTTACTCCCTGCCTACAATTTTAAGTGAATGTACTCCTAGGTTCCCTTCCATATTTTCCACCATATCCGAAATATTTCCTGTGGTAGAAAGAATTTCAATACTCAAAGTTAACGTAGCCACACCATTGATTGGTATACTTTGGTGAATTGTCAAAATATTTGCATGATACTCTGCTACATTCTGCAGTAAATCTGCCAGAACCCCTGGCGTATCGTCCATCTGCATTACCAATGTTATCGTTTGGCCCTTCTCATTTTCATGGAATGGGAAAATATCATCTTTGTATTTGTAGAAAGAACTTCTGCTGATTCCAACTTTTTCTGTTGCTTCTTGAATTGTCATCACCTTCTCAGATGCTAATAATCTTTTTGCCTCAACTACTTTAAGTAGTACCTCCGGAACCGCCTTTTTCTTCACTACATAATATTTTGTATTATCCATGATTACTCCTCCATGTTCGTCATGCGAAAACATATGTTTCTCAAGAAAAGATATTAACATATCTGCATAAAAACCGCAACTTTTTTAGTTATATTTCTAATTGATTTGTGATATTTCTTTGCTTAAGATATGCATTAATAAATGGATCTAATCCCCCGTCCAACACGCCAGATACATTACTACTCTCCTCGTTTGTCCTGTGATCTTTCACCAAGGTATAAGGCTGCATAACATAAGAGCGTATTTGATTCCCGAATCCAATCTCTTTGACTTCGCCTCGAATACCAGATACTTTGTCTGCTTGCTCTTGTTGTTTCAGCAGATACAGTTTTGCTTTTAGCATTTGCAATGCTTTCTCTCTATTTGTATGTTGGGAACGCTCATTCTGGCACTGCACAACTATACCTGTAGGCAAATGTGTAATACGAATCGCGGAAGATGTTTTATTCACATGCTGACCACCTGCACCACTTGCACGATACGTATCTATTTTCAATTCATCCTCATTAATGTCTATATCAATTTCATCCTCTATATCAGGCACAACATCACAAGATGCAAATGAAGTCTGTCGCTTCCCCGCTGCATTAAACGGCGAAATCCGAACTAATCTGTGAACTCCCTTCTCAGATTGGAGATAGCCATAAGCATTTTCCCCATTCACTTGAAAGGTAACCGTTTTAATTCCTGTAATATCACCATCCAGATAATCTAACACTTCTACAGTAAATCCCTTTCGTTCTGCCCAACGGTTATACATTCGATACAATATATTCGCCCAATCACAACTTTCCGTCCCTCCTGCACCAGCATGAAGGGTTACAATTGCATTGTCCTGATCGTATTCTCTAGATAACAACGTCTGAATGCGAAGTTTTTCAAATACTTCTTCAAACAACTCTAATTCTTGTTCTATTTCCTTTACTATACTAGTATCTTGTTCCTCATATCCCATATCTACCAACAACTGTAAATCCTCGTATTGGGACTCCAATCCTTCCACTTGTTTTACGAAGTCTTGCAACCCTTTTAATTCTTTCATTACCTGTTGAGAACAATCCGAATCTTCCCAGAATGCCGGTTCACTAATCTTTCTCTCTAACTCTTCTATGCGCGCTCGTTTGGATGGTAAGTCAAAGTGAACCCCTCAATTCTTCCAGTGGACACACGTAGGTATTCAATATACCCTTTATTTCATCTAATACAACCACATAATCACCTCTTTCTTATATTCGTTTACATATTTCAGAAAACCTCTCTCAGTATCTTCTTATACGAGAGAGGTCTCTTTATGATAGTCATTATAGAATTACTTTCTACCACAGCATTGTTTGTACTTCTTACCACTTCCACATGGGCAAGGATCATTTGGATATACCTTCTTTTCCTCACGTTTTTTAGGTGCTCGCGTGGCACTTTCATCTTTATTGGTTCCTGTAACTTTAGCGACTTGTTCTCTTTCCACTTTTTGCTCTATCTTAACACTAAATAGCAAGCGAACCGTATCTTGTGCAATGGCTTGTGTCATTGAGCCAAACATTTCATATCCCACCATTTTATATTCAACCAAAGGATCCCTTTGTCCATAAGCCTGTAGTCCAATTCCCTGACGCAGCTGATCCATATCATCAATATGATCCATCCACTTAGCATCAATGACTTTCAGTAATACTACGCGTTCTATTTCACGAAGGTGTTCTGGTTCAGGAAATTCTGCTTCTTTTGCTTCATAGGCTTTTACTGCACGCTCCTTAAGCATGTGTTTTAATTCTTTTTGTTCCATACCTTGTACTTCATCAATCGTTATTGCTTTCATCGGTATGTTCGCATGAATGTTTACATTTAGTTCTTTTAAATCCCATTCATCCGATTCTAATTCTGATGATATACTATGATCTACCACGTTCTCAATGTAATCTGTGATCATATGATAGATAGAATCTCTCATGCTCTCACCATCAAGAACCCTACGTCTTTCCTCATAGATTATTTCACGTTGTTCATTCATAACCTGATCATAATCCAGTAAATTTTTACGTATTCCAAAGTTATTGCTTTCAATCTTCTTTTGTGCCTTCTCAATTGCATTGGAGAGCATCTTGTGTTGGATTTGTTCCCCCTCTTCTACTCCTAATGTTTCGAATACCCCCATTAACCGTTCCGAACCAAACAAACGCATCAAATCATCTTCTAACGAAATATAGAAGCGGGATTCTCCCGGGTCACCTTGACGTCCTGCACGTCCACGTAATTGATTATCAATACGTCTTGATTCATGCCTTTCAGTACCGATAATTTTTAATCCACCTGCTGCCTTTGCCTCATCGTCCAATTTAATATCTGTACCACGCCCAGCCATATTCGTCGCAATTGTAACTGCTCCATGCATTCCTGCATCTGCCACAATCTCCGCTTCCATTTCATGGAATTTTGCATTCAGTACCTTATGAGGAACACCTTTCTTTTTTAACATTTTACTTAGCAATTCCGATGTTTCAATTGTAATCGTACCAACTAATACTGGTTGCCCTGTTTCGTGGGCCGCAATAATCTCATCAATAACTGCTGAAAATTTTTCCATTTGTGTTTTATAAACCACATCTTCTAAATCTTTTCTTGCAATTGATTCATTTGTAGGTATCTCAATAACATCCATTCCATATATATCACGAAATTCTTTTTCTTCTGTTAATGCAGTACCCGTCATACCACTTTTTTTATCATATTTATTAAATAAATTCTGGAATGTTATCGTTGCTAACGTTTTACTCTCTCTTTTTACCTTTACATGCTCTTTGGCCTCAATTGCCTGATGCAGCCCATCAGAATAACGTCGCCCTGGCATGATACGACCTGTAAATTCATCTACAATCATTACCTGATCATCCGTAACCACATAATCCTGATCACGGAACATTAAATTATGAGCACGAAGTGCTAAAATCGTGTTGTGTTGAATCTCTAAATTGTCTGGATCTGCCAGATTCTCTAAATGAAAAAATTGCTCTACCTTTTTCACACCATCTTCTGTTAGATTAATGCTTTTTTCTTTTTCATTAACAATAAAATCCCCGGTTTCTTCAATATCTTCTCCCATTATGGCATTCATTTTTGAAAACTCACCACTTGCTTCACCTTTTTCTAATTGTCTAGCAAGGATATCACAAGCTTCATATAATCTTGTAGATTTGCCACTTTGTCCGGATATAATAAGCGGTGTTCTTGCCTCGTCAATTAACACAGAGTCAACTTCATCAATAACGGCAAAATGTAGCCCTCTTTGTACTAGCTGCTCTTTGTATATCACCATATTATCTCTTAGATAATCAAAACCAAGTTCATTATTCGTTACATATGTGATATCGCAATTATAGGCAGCCCGACGTTCGTCATTATCCATGGAATTTAGTACCACACCTACTTTTAATCCTAAAAATTCATGTACTTGCCCCATCCATTCAGCATCACGCTTCGCTAAATAATCATTCACTGTTACAATGTGAACTCCATTACCGGTCAATGCATTCAAATAAGCTGGCAAAGTAGAAACTAATGTTTTGCCTTCTCCTGTCTTCATTTCTGCAATACGTCCCTGATGTAGTATTACTCCACCAATAAGCTGAACTCTATAATGCCTCATATGAAGTGTTCTAGATGCTGCTTCACGAACTACAGCATAAGCTTCCGGAAGAATATCATCCAATGCCTGTCCGTCTGCAAGTCTCTCTTTAAATTCTCTCGTTTTGTCTCTCAATTCTGCATCCGATAACTTCTCTAGCTCTGGAGCCAGTGATTCAATATGATCAATTATGTTATAAATACGTTTTAATTCATTTTCACTATGCGTTCCAAAAATTTTTTCTATTATATTCATACTTTACTCCTTATATTTAGAATATACACTCCCCATCATTTTAGCACTATCTGAGAGGGAGTTCAACAAAATTATAAACACTTTATCGTTTCGTAAGAAATGTTCCCGCCAAATAAATCCAAGGCACTACCTATTGTAAAATCTAGTTTTCCATTACTATATTCATAAAATTTTTCTATGTCTTTCATCGAGCCGATTCCGCCAGCATATGTAATCGGACAACACTTACTCTGACTAAGCAAAGTTACTAGTTCTTGTTCAATACCAGATGATTTGCCTTCTACATCAACCCCATGAATCAAAAATTCATCACAGTATTCAGATAACATTTCAAGTAGCGCTGGTGTCACAATAACCTTCGTAAATGTTTGCCAGCGATTTGTTACAACATAATATACTTCTTGCCTTCTTCTACAGCTTAAGTCAATAACAATGTGTGCTTTCCCAACCTCTTTTTTTAGATTTTCTAAATGCTCATACTTTATTCGTCCATCCTCAAACAAATAGGATGTTACAATCACATGACTTGCTCCGTATTCTATAAATCGTTTTGCATTGACAGCTGTAATACCTCCCCCCACTTGCAATCCACCTCTATACGCATGCAATGCCTTTACCGCTTGCTCTTTAGTAATCTCATAGTACTCAGAGTCCGTGGCATTTAACATAATTATATGCCCACCTTTTAATCCATCCTTTTTATATAACCGCGCATAATAATCGGCTTCGTGTTTTGAAGTGAAATTAGTCAAAGCCTGATTCCCCTGATCAGCTAAAGTCCCACCAATAATTTGCTTAACAGTTCCATTATGAATATCAATACATGGCCTAAATTTCATATGATAATTCCTTTCTCGACAATATGAGAAATAGTATACCATAAAAAATGTGAAAATTGAATGTACACAATGTTAACAATTGAGGACGGGGGCAATGTAGATTGCCCCCGTCCTCAATTGTCTATTGACCATTATTTGTTGTATTATTGGTATTTTGTTCGTTTGGAACTTTATCCCCATCTACATCATCAACCACATCATTCACACCATCTTTTACATCCTTAGCAGCATCATTAATAATTCCGTCATTTGTATCGCTCTTGTCTGTATTTGTAGTGTTCTTATCAGTTGCATCATTCGTGGTTTTTGTTCCTGTGTCATTCGTGCCATTATTAGTATCCTTATTTCCACAAGCTGTCATTCCACAGAGTACTCCAACACAAAGCATCCAAACCAGCGCTTTTTTAATTTTTTTCATTGCATTTCTCCCTTTCTGCATATGTTATTTACACTAAGAATTTCTTCTTGTTAGTAATATCTGCAATTCAAAGGAATTTATGCCTTTTGTAATTTGGTAATTATTTCATTTTTTCACTTATAAGGCCTGAGCGATATGATTTTAACAATGCTTCCAAATCTTTGATTCGTTCTTTTAGCTCTTTGCCTGTATCGGTGTCACCAACTAACTTACGTTCCACTACGCGTTTCACAATTGTACTATCAGAATGTATATCACTTTCATTTTCAATGGCAGCTTCTGTCGACTCAAAAGGGTCATGTGCAACCAAAATCAACCCATATGAATTATAGATCAATGTGTAACCTGCAATTCCTGTTTCTTTTTGATAAGCCTTAGAGAATCCTCCATCTATAACTAACACTTTCCCATCACACTTGATAGGATTTTCTCCATTTTTACTTTTTACAGGTACGTGACCATTTACAATATGAGTTCCTTCTGGTGGTAATCCAAATTCAGCTAAAATATTTTCTATAATCTCTTTTTTTTCTAACATATAATAATAAGGACTTTTCTTTTCTAGATGCATATCCTTTTCTTTCAAAAAATATCGTTCAAAAGTTGCCATCTTGTCTTTTCCAAATAGCGGCGAGTTCGGATGCAACCAGATGTACCACATCAAGTCTTTTCCTTTTTCCCTCTCTCTAACATCTAAGGAAAAAAATCCTTTTCTAACATAACTATCTAAGATGTCATACCATGATTTTCCTTTATATTTCTTCCCAAACAATTCTATTTCCTTCAAAGTTCCATCTTCATTGAGTAACACACACCCATGATATAACAAATTCATATTAAAAACCTTATACAAACTGCCCTTGGCCAGCAAGAACTTCATATGCGTCTGTAACTTCTCACAGTTTAGAAATGCCTGCTCCAACCGCTCCATAATGTTTTGTTCATCTTTAGTCAAAGTATACGGATTTTTAGGGTCTATTGTCGGAAAATTTTTATCTAATAATTCATAACTTTTCCCATCAATAGTTATCGTCCCCTCTTCATAATTAATACAATGTAACAAATTTCTACTTTCTAATTCAAATTTCGGATACTTTTTAATTAACTGGCCCTCTAACTTAAATTGTATAATAGAAATGGCCTTATGCATTTTGACATCCATTTCCATCTCTTTAGTATTATAATTGGCACTTCCTCTTAGTTCAAAACAAGTACACGGATCACTTTCATATGTATTTAAAGCAAATGTAGCTAATGGTAGTAAATTAATTCCATATGCATCCTCAATAATATCTAGATTACCATAACGGGCACAAATACGAATTACATTAGCAATACAAGCTTTTTGCCCAACTGCTGCCCCCATCCATAAGACATCATGATTCCCCCACTGAATATCGACTGAATGGTAATTCATTAATTTATCCATAATAATATGAGGACCTGGTCCCCGATCAAAAATGTCCCCCACAATATGTAAATGGTCCACTACCAGCCGCTGAATCAGTTCACATATGGCTATTATAAAGACATCTGCCCTCCCTGTACTTATAATGGTCTTAACAATCTCATTATAGTAAGATTCCTTATCATTCATATCAATTTTTTCTGTAATTAGTTCTTCAATTACATATGCAAAATCCTTCGGCAACGCCTTGCGAACTTTGGATCTAGTATACTTACTCGAGACTCGTTTACTCACTTCAATTAACCGATATAATGTGATTTTATACCAGTCTTCCATGTTTCTCTCTTTTTTGACTATTCTAGCCATCTTTTCCCTTGGGTAATATATTAAGGTAGCTAATGATTGCTTATCCTTACTACTTAAAGTATTCCCAAATACATCATCAATTTTTCTACGCACAGAACCAGAGCCATTTTTCAGTACATGTGAAAATGCCTCATTCTCTCCATGGATATCCGTCATGAAGTGCTCTGTTCCTTTTGGCAAATTTAAAATTGCCTGTAGATTAATAATCTCCGTTGATGCCGATGCAATAGATGGATATAAGTCTGACAGTCGTTCCAGATACTTAAATTCCAACGTTTTCATCTAGGTCCTCCCATTTACTATTATTAACCAATGACATGACTCATGTCATAAAGTCCAGGTTCTTTTCCCGCAAGAAACTTTGCTGCTTCTATTGCCCCTCTTCCAAAAATAGCCTTCGAATATGCCGTATGTTTAAATTCAACTACTTCATCCGTTCCAGCAAAAATGACCTCATGCTCGCCAACGATTGTACCTCCACGTACAGCCACAACACCTATTTCTTTTGGATCACGTTTCTTACGCTCCTTACTACGATCAAAATTATATACATATTCTTGGTTCAACGCTTCATTAATTGAATCAGCCATCGCTAGTGCAGTTCCACTTGGTGCATCTACTTTTTGATTGTGATGCTTTTCTACTAACTCAATATCAAACCCTGCCGGTGCCAATACCTTTGTTGCTTCTTGTAATAGTTTAAGTAGCATATTTACACCTAGCGACATATTTGCAGACTTTAAAATTGCAACTTTTTTACTAGCCTTATCTACTTTTTTTAATTGTTCCTCTGATAATCCCGTTGTGCATAAGACGGCTGGAACTTGTTTGTCCACACAATAGCTAAGCAATGCATCTACAGCTGCCGCATTAGAAAAGTCTATGATTACATCTACTTCAACATTACATTTCTCTATGCTTTCAAAGACCGGATAATCATTCTGCATTCCTACATGTGCATCTATTCCTGCTACTATGCAAATATACTCATCTTCTTTTACTATATTAGAAATCACTTGTCCCATTTTTCCATTACACCCATGCATCATTGCTCTAACCATCTTATTTCTCCTTATCTCTATCTGTGTTTCGTTATTTTTTCTACAATTAGTCTCCTAAAGAGCCTCTAATAATCAGTATTTTACACGTTTTAAGCATAACATATTCACGTTTTTTTTACAATGTAATTAGGGACGGTGACAATGCCGATTGCCGCCGCCCCTAATATAAATTAAACTAATTTTATTCCAAAACGAATCATTTCTTTAGCCAAATTGTTTGCGTTTGCTTGCGTCATCTCTGTTAGTGGCATACGTAATCCACCCACATCCATGCCCATCAAATTAACTGCTTTTTTTACTGGAATTGGATTCACTTCACAGAACAGCTGATTAATCAGTGGAATCGCTTTCAACTGCAAATCTCTACTCGCCTCTATCTCTCCCGCAAAATATTTTGCACAAATATCATGTGTTTCTCTTGGTGCTATATTAGATAATACAGAAATTACACCTTTTGCTCCTAATGACAACAACGGTACGATTTGATCATCATTTCCTGAATACAAATCAATGTCACCATTTGTTAGTTGCATAATTCTAGCTACTTGTGAAATATTTCCAGATGCTTCTTTTAACCCTACAATATTATCCACGTCCCTCACCAATGTTGCCGCCGTTGCTGGTTCGATATTACAACCCGTTCTGCTTGCCACACTATACATAATGATTGGAGCGTCTGCTGCCTTAGCAATTGCTGTATAATGTTCGATTAATCCCTGCTGAGTTGCTTTATTATAATAAGGAGTTACAACTAAAAGTCCATCTGCACCACATTTAACTGCATCTTGCGACAATTCAATTGCCGTTTTAGTACAATTACTTCCTGTTCCTGCAATCACCGGAATCCGTTTGTTCGTATAACTAACTGTTCTACGAATGCATTCTTTATGCTCCTCTTCCGTCATGGTAGCGGACTCTCCTGTTGTGCCACATATAATGATACTATCTGTTCCATTATCACAATGGTAATCTATTAACATTTCTAACTGTTCATAATTAATACTTCCATCTTCGTGGAAGGGTGTAATAATCGCCACACCTGCGCCTTTAAAAATAGCCATTGTATACTCCTCCTTAACATTGGTTTTTTGTCATTAGAATTTTATCACTTATCTATACCAATGTCAATGGAAGCCTCTAGGATTCCATGCATTCTAATTTACTCACAGACACTTCATAGGCAACACGCTTTTCTGCTTCTGTTTCTGAAATTTTTTTCACATATTCTCTACTTTGAATACGTCCTAATACTTGCACATGCTCACCTACTTCAAAGCTTTGTGCATATCTTGCATTACGTCCCCAACAAATACAGGGAATATAATCTGATTTACCATATGGCCTATTTACTGCTAATAGCAAGTCTGCTATTTCCCTTCCAAGAGGAGTCTTTCTATAAATCGGAGCCTTACATATGTACCCATCCAAAAGAATGCTATTGGTCTTTGCTCCATCCATTTCTTCTTCTACAAATGATATTTCTCTTACAAATACGGATAATACCAATCTGTTCTTTTGATCTTCATGACGATTATAAGACCTGAATTGTCCGCTCGCCATAATATATTCTCCTCTGTAGTCTTCTGTCACATCAATCAGTCTCTCTGAAATCATAAGCGGTATTCTATCGTCAGAGTTGCTTAGTCTTTTTACCAGAATATCTACCATGTAGAACCCTTCTCCGAATACCTCGTGGCTAAATATGAATTCCGAAGCCACCTCTCCCATAATTGTTACTTGGTTGTTTTCTATTACCTTATCTGACATAAATTGTAATTCTCCCTTCCTCTTCGTCGTATTTGTTGTCTATACTATGTCTATGACAGCTTTTCCTCTTTTAGAACTCTTTTTAAAAAACCTTGTAAATTTTTTGAAATGTGTTAAACTATTTAAGTTGTAACTTTTCAATAAGAAGGAATTAATCATAGAGAAGGAATAAAAAATGAGAACAAAACGTGAAGATATCAGAAATATTGCCATTATTGCCCATGTTGATCATGGTAAAACAACTTTAGTTGATGAATTACTAAAGCAAAGTGGTGTATTTCGAGCTAACCAAGAAGTCGCAGAACGTGTTATGGACTCCAATGACATTGAACGCGAACGTGGAATTACTATTTTATCAAAAAATACTGCAGTTTATTACAAGGATACAAAAATTAATATTATAGATACCCCTGGACATGCCGACTTTGGGGGTGAAGTAGAGCGAGTTCTAAAAATGGTCAATGGTGTTGTATTAGTAGTTGATGCATTTGAAGGAGCCATGCCACAAACAAAATTCGTGCTACGTAAAGCTTTAGAATTAGATTTACCAGTAATTGTATGTATCAATAAGATTGACCGTGCAGAGGCAAGACCCGACGAGGTCATAGATGAAGTTCTAGAGCTATTTATGGATTTAGATGCCTCAGATGATCAATTAGATTGTCCTTTTGTATATGCATCTGCAAAGGCTGGTCACGCAGTATTAGACCTTACTGAGGATCCAAAGAATATGATTCCTTTATTCGAAACAATTATTGACTATATTCCAGCTCCTGAAGGCGATTCAGAGGCTGATACCCAAGTATTGATTAGTACGATTGATTATAATGAATACGTTGGCCGTATTGGAGTCGGCAAGGTTGATAATGGAACGATTCGCGTGAATCAGGATATGCTTGTTTTAAATGTGCATGAACCAGATAAAAGAAAAAAAGTTAAAATAAGTAAACTTTATGAGTTCGACGGCTTAGACAAAGTAGAAGTGAAAGAAGCTACCATCGGTTCTATTGTCGCTATTTCCGGAATTGCAGACATTTCCATTGGAGACACCTTATGCTCCCCTGAGAATCCAGTTGCAATACCATTTCAAAAGATTTCCGAACCAACTATTGCAATGCAGTTTATCGTAAATGACAGCCCTTTCGCAGGGCAAGAAGGTAAGTTTGTTACTTCTCGCCATATTAGAGAACGCCTTATGCGCGAACTCAATACAGATGTAAGTCTAAGAGTAGAAGAATCAGAAACTACTGAAAGTTATCGTGTTTCTGGTCGTGGCGAACTACATTTGTCTGTCTTGATTGAAAATATGCGCCGTGAAGGCTATGAATTTGCAGTAAGTAAAGCTGAAGTTCTCTATAAAAAAGACGATAACGGAAAATTATTAGAACCTATGGAAGTTGCCTTCATTGATGTTCCAGATGAATTCACCGGAACTGTCATTGATAAGTTAAGCCAAAGGAAAGGTGAACTTCGCGCAATGGGTACCTCCAATGGTGGCTACACTCGTTTGGAATTTTCCATTCCAGCTCGTGGTCTTATCGGCTACCGCGGAGAATTCTTAACCGATACAAAGGGGAATGGTATCATTAATACTGCTTTTGATGACTATGCTCCTTATAAGGGAGATATTCAATACCGTAAGCAAGGCTCCCTTATTTCATTTGAGACAGGCGAATCTGTAACCTACGGTCTCTTCAGTGCACAAGAGCGTGGCACTTTATTTATTGGTGCTGGTGAAAAAGTATATGCTGGTATGGTTATTGGGCAGAATGGAAAAGCCGAAGATATTGAATTAAATATATGTAAAACAAAACATTTAACCAACACCCGCTCTTCCGGCGCTGATGATTCATTAAAATTGACAACTCCTAAAACTCTTAGCCTTGAAGAAGCACTTGATTTTATAGACACGGATGAACTGTTAGAAGTTACTCCAAAAACATTAAGAATCCGAAAAAAAATCTTAGATTCTAAAATGCGAAAACGTAATACTGCTAATAAATAAAAAAGAAAAGAGGTTCGTACATTCGAAATGTACGAACCTCTTTTCTTTTTCTATGAACCTTCCCTTTACACGCTTCTATTGAAACTCAGGTTCAATTAATCCATAAGTATCATTTTTCCTTTTATACACAACATTAACTTCATCCGTTTCTGCATTGCAAAATACATAAAAATTATGTCCTAATAATTCCATTTGAATACATGCATCTTCCGGATACATTGGCTTTATTCCAAAACGCTTTGTTCGAATTATTTTAATTTCTTCATTTACTTCTGAATTTCCATCATCACTTTCAAAAAATTCTTGTCTGAAATTGCTACCTTCTTGGCTTCTTGCAATTAATTTGTTCTTGTACTTACGAAGTTGGCGTTCGATTACTTCTTCCACCAAATCAATTGATACATACATATCATTACTTACTTGTTCTGAACGAATAATATTTCCTTTTACTGGAATAGTCACTTCAATTTTTTGTCGTTCTTTTTCAACACTTAGGGTTACAATAATCTCTGTTTCAGGAGTGAAGTACCTTTCTAGTTTTCCTAACTTTTGTTCGATAGCCTCTCTTAAGCCTACTGTTACATCGATGTTTTTTCCACTAATTATAAATTTCATGATGTCAACTCCTTTTCGATATATTATACAAACACATCATCATTTCATTGGTCTTTTGACTTAATACTAAGTGATATGTAAGGTTTGTACTATGATTATAGTATACTTCATTTTTACATATTAATGCAAGAAATATTTCTATAAAATTATTAATATTTTATAAATAGACTGACAATTATTCTATTGTAAGAAAATAATTAGTCATCGTCTTCATCATATCTTTGTTTACACTTAATGTATTGCCCTAATCACTTCAATTCTTGTAATTTTACCATCCCTCATTTTTGCTATGCGAAGACCTAATTCCTGATAGTATGCACATGCTCCAACCCCTACTTCATCTTTACTTTCCTGTAGCTTTTCTACGATCACATCTGCAAGTGTTTGATTGTCGTGGTGTGGAATTGCTACGTGCAATAATTTGTTAACATTATGTACCTTTTGAGTGGCACGAAAAATAATTTTCTCCGACTCATCAAAATCTATAAATAGAAATTTTCTAGTTGCAAATAGTATCCCTATAGCGATGACTCCAATTAGGCTATTCATCGCAGATGAATGTTCCGTAATAATTTGTCTTGCAATAGCAAATAACAATACTTCAAAAACCGTAGATGGGGTATGCGTATATAACATTCGAATCAGCTCTACTCCAATAACGAGATTCAAACATGTACTTAATAAATCCTCATAATTAGGATACACATTTAAATTGGGTACATTAAATACCCCCAATGCAAGTTTTATACTCAATAAGGTAATTGCAACTCCTAACAATAATGAAATAAATAACTCTAAAGTAGTTGACATCCTTTTCAACAATGCTACCGCATACTTTTTCATAAATTCCTCCCTTGGTTTTTATTTGGTTACCATAACTTATATATTTTATTGTATCGTATCTAAACTAAACCTGTAAAGACCTGTTTGTTCATGTTGTCTTTTGCTTACTCACGTATTATAATCATTTATAGTAATATATAAAAAAATTTGGAGGTATTCTTATGTTTAAAAAGCTTGTCGCTATAGAACCCATTAGTTTATTACCAGAAGCTAAAGAAGCCCTACATAACTATGCTAGTTCCGTTGTTTTGAGCACAACAAAGCCTACAACAGATACAGAAATCATCGAAAGAATTGGAGATGCTGATGCTGTACTGGTTAGCTATACAACAAATATTAACCGTTATGTTTTATCTCAATGTCCTTCTATAAAATATATTGGGATGTGTTGTAGCCTATATTCGGAATCCAGTGCTAATGTAGATATTGCTTATGCCAAGGAACATCATATTACAGTAACGGGTATCCGTGATTACGGTGATGAGGGTGTGGTCGAATTTGTAGTTAGTGAACTAATACAATTATTTCATGGTTTTCATGGCCGTATGTGGTCACATGTACCACGCGAACTTACTGGTCTCAAAGTAGGTATCATAGGTTTGGGCACATCAGGCACAATGGTTGCAAATGGATTGCAGTACTTTGGTTCCGATATTTCTTATTTTAGTCGTACTCGAAAATCAGGAGCCGAAGCTCATGGCTTTACTTACCGTTCCTTGAATGAGTTAGTAAGTCATTGCGAGGTGATTTGTACCTGCCTAAATAAACATACCATTTTGCTCCACGAAGAACAATTCCATCTTATGAAAGAACCTAAAATCCTGATTAATACAGGTCTAAGCCCTTCTTTTGATATGGAACCATTTCAAACATGGATTCAAGAAGATAATTATTTTATTTGTGATACAGAAATGGCCTTAGACAATCCCGCTCTCTTATCCTGTAAGAATGTCAACTGCGTCCATCAATCTTCCGGAATGACGTTGCAGGCATATCAGCGATTGAGCAACAAAGTCTTAGAAAATATAAAACAATTTTTGAAATAATAAAGAAAGACCCTTTGTACCTGATACTGGTACAAAGGGTCTTTCTTATCTTTTTAGAACACAATTACCTCTTCCCCTACCTTTGCAAAATAAGAATATTGTTTTTGGCTAATAATTGCTTGTCCATTGGTTCCTTCTATAATCTCTTTTCGTAATTCTTCCTGCTCTACTTCGGCAACAAGGACCTCTATTGTTACACGTTCTGTATAAATAGTATTTAGTACCGCAATACCTCTTTGGCCTATGATATATTGTATCTTCCCCAATCCTACATAGTCCGTATCAATTAATATCTTTCTTCCATATTGTTTCGTAATAATGCAACTTTTTTCCAACCCCGCTTTTGTCGCACTACTATAAGCTCGAACCAATCCCCCAGTTCCTAATAACGTCCCACCAAAATACCTTGTTACCACCACTACTACGTTATGAATTTTTTCCCCTAACAACACATCTAATATGGGTCTTCCAGCTGTGCCACTTGGTTCTCCATCATCACTACACCGCTGTACTTCAACTCCTTCACCACAAACATAGGCAAAACAATTATGCGTTGCATTCCAATGTTTTTTCTTAATTGTTTCAATAAATGTATTTGCTGCTTCTTCACTCTCTACGGGTTGCACAGATGCAATAAATCTTGATTTTTTCTCAATGATTTCGCTCTCTCCACCTTCATATACGGTTCTAAATTCTTTTAGCATACTTCCACCTTTTTCGATTATTCTCCTTACACTATATCAAGATTTGCGCCAATTACCAAACTTTTTCTTAATTTTTTCTATTAGTATTCTAAAGTTTTTAAGTTTTGCTTTATTTCACAGTACTTCTTTGTTATAATTACAAAGATGAAGGAGGCAATTATTCATGAATTATGGAAAAAAGAAAGCTTCTCAAAAGCAAAAAAAAATATCTTCAAAATCTAATATGAAGAAAAAAAGAGTTGGAGTACGAATTTTTAAAGTAACCATCCTCTGTATCCTTCTCCTAGCTGTTGTAGGAGTTATTGGAGCTGGTATCTTTTTTAAAAAAATCTTAAATGATACACCTAAGATAAGTCCGGCTGATGTAAAACCTGCTGGATATTCAACTTTTGTTTATACACAAGACGGAACACAACTAGAAAAATTTGTTGCATCCGGTTCTAACCGTGTTTATAGAACCATTACTGAAATTCCCGAAAATCTTCAACATGCCTTTGTTGCTATTGAGGATGAACGTTTTTACAAGCACAATGGTATTGATTTACAGGGCATCGCCCGTGCTGCAGTAAAAGGAATTACTTCCGGAAGTTTTTCAGAGGGCGCAAGTACCTTAACGCAACAATTAATCAAGAATAATGTATTTCCTAATTTTACAGAAGAAAAGACATTTTACGATCGAGTAGAGCGAAAAGTCCAGGAACAATTTTTGGCTGTCGAGATTGAAAAGCAGATGAACAAAGAAGAAATTCTGGAGCTTTATATGAATACCATCAACTTAGGGCAAAACACGTTAGGTGTGCAGTCTGCTTCTAAACGTTACTTTAATAAAGATGTATCTGAATTAACGTTATCTGAGTGTGCTGTAATTGCTGGTATCACCCAAAATCCATCACGGTATAATCCTGTTACAAATCCAGAAGATAATTCTAAACGCCGTGAAAAAGTATTAGGGGACATGCTTGCTCAAAATTATATTACGCAGGCTGAATACGATGAAGCGAAAGCAGATAACGTATATGAACGGATTCAAAATGTGAACGCTTCCATTAATACGGATTCTCCTTACACTTACTTTATCGATGCATTATCAAAAGAAGTCATTCAAGATTTACAAGATGAAAAGGGATATACGTATACACAAGCATACAATGCCGTATATAGTGGCGGATTAAGTATCTATGCTACTCAAGATTTGGCAATACAACAAATCTGTGATGAAGAGTTTAATAATCCTGATAACTTTCCAGGTAATTATGAGTATGCCGTAGATTATGCCCTCACCATTATTCGTGCCACTGATGGAAAAGCAGAAAATTATAGTACGGAAATGTTTGCATCTTACATCCGAAATACCCGTGGTGACGACCAGCCACTGATTTATGGAAGTCCAGAAGCGGCACAACAAGCAATTGATGAGTATAAATCTACTTTAAATATTCAAGAAGGCGATACTGTAGACGAAAAATTATCCCTTGCTATACAACCTCAAGCATCTTGTGTAATTATGGATCAAGCAACTGGCTATGTAAAAGCACTTGTTGGAGGACGTGGGGCAAAAGAGGAAAGCCTATCTTTAAATCGTGCTACAGATACTTATCGCCAACCAGGTTCTTGTTTTAAGATATTATCAACGTATGCACCTGCACTTGACACCTCAGGCTATACCTTAGCTTCCCTCGTAAAAGATGAACCATATGCATACTTTAACGGTACTCCTGTAAAGAACTGGTGGGGAGAAAGTTATAAAGGTGATGTTACTATTCGAAAGGCAATAGAGCAATCTATGAATATTGTTGCGGTTAAAGTGTTGACAGATATTACACCACAACTTGGTTTTAATTACTTGAAAAACTTTGGTATTACAACACTGGAAGATGGGACAAACCCAGACAAACCCGGATTTTCTGATATTCAGCAAGCTACCGCACTAGGTGGTATTACAAATGGTGTAATTAATAGCGAAATGACTGCTGCATATGCAGCAATTGCCAATGGGGGAACGTATATAGAGCCAACTCTTTATACTAAGATTCTAGATCATGATGGCAATATATTACTTGAAAAAAAACCAAAAACAAGAACAGTACTTCAAGAATCAACTGCTGCATTGTTAACAAATGCTATGGAAGATGTTGTTACCAAAGGTACTGGTACCAAGGCACGATTAAGTAATATGCCCGTGTCCGGAAAAACCGGTACGACCTCTGACAATAAAGATATATGGTTTTCTGCTTATACCCCTTATTTAACTTGTTCTGTATGGGGAGGCTACGATACAAACAAAGAATTGAAAGGATACGAAACTTCTTGGCACTTAGTATTATGGCGTTCTATCATGGAGCGTGTTCATGATGGTTACCCTTATAAAGACTTTGTAATTCCATCTTCTGTGGAGAAGATGACCATTTGTACAGAAACAGGAAAACTTGCAAATAACGGATGTCCTACTATTACAGAATATTTTGCCGTAGGTTCTGTTCCTAAAGAAACTTGTCCTGGACATGCCTCTGCTTATCCAGAAGAGGAAGAAAAAACCGAAGAAGAAAAAGATCCAAATGCAGATCACTCTTCTACGAACACTGGAACAACACCCGAACAACCAACTACGCCTGAGGTTACCACGCCAACGGATCCAGCCCCGGATCCAACACCGGAGACCCCAGCAGAATAAAAAAGGAGATGGGATAATGACTACATTATCCCATCTCCTTTTTATGTAAAGCACAAATTCAAAAATTCTTGTACCTACCCGATTGTTTATCCAAGAACCATCTTAGCCGCTCCACATATCCCTGCATCATTCCCCAATTGAGCCAATGCAAACTTCACATCTTTATTAGCAAAAAAAGCCCTAGCTTGGTAGTTTTTTTCCACAAAAGATAATAATATCTGGCCTGCTTTTGAAACACCACCACCAATCACAATTACTGCTGGATCTACCAACGTTGCAACATTGGCAAGAGCATATCCTAAATATTTACCAAATTCTTCTGCTATTTGTATGGCGACCTTGTCATCTTTTTTGACAGCATCAAAAACTGATTTTGCACTTATGCAATTAGAGGTTAATATAGTAGGTTCTTCATTTGTTGATAAGTGTTTCTTGGCCAGTCTTACAATCCCAGTTGCGGATGCATATTGCTCCAAGCACCCCTTATTACCACAACCACAACGGTCCTTCTCATTGTAATTAACACAAAGATGACCTATCTCGCCTCCTGCTCCATGATATCCTGCAACAACATGTCCATTGTTGATAATTCCGCCTCCCACACCTGTCCCAAGTGTTACCATAATGAGGTTTTGATAGCCAATTCCACCTCCTAGCCACATTTCTCCTAGTGCTGCTACGTTGGCATCATTTCCTACTACTACTGCAAGGCCCGTAAGCTCCGCTAACTCAAGACGCACTTCTTTGTATTTCCATCCTAAATTAGCAGATCCATTAACTATTCCCTCCTCCGAAACTGGTGCAGGCACCCCTACACCAATTCCGATAATTTGTTCCTTATCTAACTGAAGCTCTTTTATTTTTTGCTGAATAGATCTGCTGACATCTGGTAGAATTGCCTTACCTTCATCTTCTGTATGGGTTTTAATTTCCCATTTTTCTATTAACTTTCCATTATCTTCAAACAGCCCCATCTTTACTGTTGTTCCTCCAATATCTACACCAAAACAATACTTCATGTTTTCCTCCTAGTCCTTTTTAATTAAATTCTCTTGTACGCGTCTGTATAACTCTTGGGCGGCATTGTATCCCATTTGCTTTTGCCTATGGTTTACAGATGCTGATTCCACAATAATTGCAAGATTTCTACCAGGTCTAATAGGTATCGAATGGCAAACAACTTTGTTACCTAAAAATTCCGTATATTCTTCTTCCAATCCAAGTCTGTCATATTCCTTCTCTCGATTCCAATCTTCCAACGTAATAACAAGATCTATATTCTGTGTTTCTCTAACACTCTGCACACCAAATAATGTCTTCACATCTACAATTCCAATTCCTCTTAGTTCAATAAAATGTCTCGTAATATCAGGAGCAGTTCCTACTAGGGTATCGTCACTAACTTTATGAATCTCAACTACATCATCTGTTACAAGGCGATGTCCTCGCTTAATGAGCTCTAGTGCTGCTTCACTTTTACCAATACCACTTTCGCCCATAATCAGTACTCCCACTCCATATACATCTACCAATACACCATGAATAGAAATACACGGCGCAAGTTCTACATTTAGCCAACGAATAATCTCTGCCATGAAAGATGATGTTTGTTTTTGAGTAGAAAATATAGGAACTCCTTTCCTCAGCGATTTCTCAATTAGTGATTGATCCGGAACTAATTCCCGGCTAAATATGATACATGGAACATTATATGTTAACAACTGATCATAAATATCATTCTTTTTTTCTTCTGTAAGTGTCTCTAAATACGTATACTCAACATAACCTATTACTTGTACACGGTCTGATTCGAAATGATCAAAGAATCCAGTTAACTGTAGTGCTGGTCGGTTAATATCTGGCACCGTTACTCTACGTTCTGTAATGTCGATATTCGAAGTAAGGTTCTTTAAGTTCATTTTTTCTACAAGTTTTTGTAATTTTACACCTTTCATATCCGTCTCCTTTTATTTTTTGTCTTAGTATAACATCAATGAAAAAAATTGTACACGTCCTTTGCTGATTTTTCATTCATTGTTGATAACTGCTTTAATTCTTCTACTGTTGCACCTTTTATTTCTTCTATGCTTGCATAATGTTTCATCAAATCTTTCCTTCTAGCATCTCCTACTCCCGGTATGTCATCCAATATAGAATGTACTTGCCCCTGACTACGCAATTTCCTATGAAATTCAATGGCAAACCTATGTGCTTCATCTTGTATTCTTGTAATTAATCGGAATCCTTCTGATGCTTTGTCTATCTCAATTTCTTGGTTGCAGTAATATAACCCTCTTGTTCTGTGATGATCGTCCTTTACCATACCACAAACGGGTATGTGAATATTTAATTTATCCAATACTTGTAATGCAATATTCACTTGTCCCTTCCCACCATCCATCATGATTAAGTCCGGAAAGCTTATGAAGCTGCCAAACTCTTTCTTTTCATTTAACTCGGTTAATCCATGTTGAAATCTTCTTGTAAGAACTTCTTCCATAGATGCATAATCATCTGCACCTTGTACACCCCTAATTTTAAATTTTCTATAATCATTTCGCTTAGGTTTCCCACGTTCATAGACAATCATAGATCCAACAGAAGCAAAGCCATTCGTATTGGAAATATCAAATGCTTCAATTCGTAATATTTGATTCAAACCAAGGAGTTCTTCAATTTCTTTTACTGCTCCTATCGTTCTCCCTTCTTCTCTTTTTAAGCGCTCTTTATCCGTACTCAATACCAGCTGTGCATTCTTTCTAGCCAGCTCTACTAACTTTTCTTTCGATCCTTTTTTGGGAATCCGAATATATACTTTATGTCCCCTTTTTCCCGAAAGCCACTCTTGAATAACGTCTACCTCTTTTATCTCCTCTTGCAGCATAAGTTCTCCCGGTATATATGGCGTCCCCGCATAAAATTGCTTTATAAAACTAGTCAGCAATTCACCTTTAGTCTCACCCTCAATATTCTTAAGATAGAAATGATCTCTTCCAATTAAACGTCCTCCCCGGATAAAAAACACTTGAACTACTGCATCTGTTTCCTCTGTAGCAATTGCTAAGATGTCCCTGTCTTCCCCATCACTATTTGTTATCTTTTGTTTTTGAGCAATTTGTTTCACACTTGTTAATAAATCTCTATATTCTATGGCCTTTTCAAATTCCATTTCCTCCGACATACGAAGCATCTTATGTTCCAATTCCTTAATGATTGTATCAAAATTGCCATTCAAAAAATGAATTGCTTCCTCAATTGATTTCTTATAATCTTCTTGAGATATATAACCTTGGCATGGTGCCTTACATTGTTTGATATGATAATTCAAACATGGACGTTCCTTTCCTGTATCTCTGGGAAGGTTTCTATTGCAGCTTCTAATATTATATAGTTTGCGGATTAAATCTATGGTATCCTTTACAGCTGTTGCACTTGTGTATGGGCCAAAGTACTTTGCTCTATCTTTGACTATCCTTCTTGCAAATAATATTCGGGGATACTCCTCATCTACAGTCACTTTAATAAAGGGATAAGATTTGTCATCCATCAACATTGTATTATATTTAGGATGATGCTCTTTAATAAGATTACACTCTAAAACCAAAGCTTCTAACTCAGAATCCGTCACAATATATTCAAACCTAGTGATATGAGACACCATTTGCTCAATTTTAGCTCCCTTATTCCTACTTGACTGAAAGTACTGTCTCACTCGATTCTTTAAACTTATAGCTTTACCCACATAGATAATCTGATCCCTTTCATCATGCATCAAATATACTCCCGGCTTTTGGGGTAATTTTTTCAACTCTTCCATTATATTAAAATTATTATTATCCATAGTCTTATTATAATCGTAAATGCAATTAAGGACAAGACTAATCAGTCTTGTCCTTAATTATATTAAATTTCTGTCTTACTGAAATCCTCTGATTCTTCCAATCCATTTACTTCTCGAAATATCTTCATAAACTCTTTTCCAGTAATTGTTTCCTTTTCAATAAGAAACGCAGCGATCTTATCAAGTGCATCTCTATTTTCCAGAAGCAGTCTCTTTGCTTCTTCGTAAGCATCTTTTAGCATCTTCATTACTTCTAAATCAATCTCTGCTGCAGTTGCCTCTCCACAATTGGACACAGCACGTCCATCTAAGTATTTATGTTGCACAGACTCCAAACCAATGAGCCCAAATTTTTCAGACATACCATATTGAGTAATCATAGAACGTGCAATTTGAGTTGCTTTCTCGATATCATTGGATGCTCCTGTTGTTACAGTTTCAAATATTATTTCTTCTGCAGCACGCCCTGCAAGGAATCCAACCAGCATGGCTTCTAACTCTTTCTTTGTATTCAAGAACTTCTCTTCTTCAGGTGTCTGCATGACATACCCGAGTGCTCCCATTGTCCTTGGTACAATCGTTATTTTCTGAACTGGTTCTGAATCCTTTTGCAAAGCACTAACAAGTGCATGCCCAACTTCATGATAAGAAACAATACGCCGCTCTTCTTCATTCATAATACGGTCTTTCTTTTCTTTCCCAACTAGAACAACTTCTACTGCTTCAAACAAGTCAGACTGTGCCACCACTTTTCTGCCACACTTTACCGCATTAATCGCCGCTTCATTAATCATATTCGCTAAATCTGATCCTACTGCCCCTGATGTTGCTAGTGCAATGGCCTCTAAGTCCACAGTTTCATCCATCTTCACATCTTTTGAATGAACCTTCAGAACATCTATGCGGCCTTTCAAGTCCGGCTTATCTACAATAATTCTTCTATCAAATCGTCCTGGACGCAACAACGCCGGATCTAAGATCTCAGGTCTATTTGTTGCTGCTAATAACAATAACCCTTTGTCAGTATCAAATCCATCCATTTCTGCTAGAAGCTGGTTCAGAGTTTGTTCTCGCTCATCATTGCTTCCCATAGCATTATCACGGCTTTTTCCAATTGCATCAATCTCATCAATAAAAATAATACATGGTGCCATTTTCTGAGCTTCTTTAAATAAATCACGTACTCTAGAAGCTCCAACCCCTACATACATTTCTACAAATGCGGAACCTGATAGAGAAAAGAATGGAACCTTTGCCTCCCCTGCTACAGCCTTCGCTAATAACGTCTTTCCAGTTCCTGGAGGGCCTACCAAAAGAGCACCCTTAGGAAGTTTTGCACCTATTCCTGTGTATTTCCCCGGATTATGCAAAAAATCAACAACTTCCTGCAATGATTCCTTCGCCTCATTTTGCCCTGCTACATCTTTGAATGTAACACCTGTTTCTTTTTCCACATATAACTTAGCATTACTTTTACCTACCCCCATCATGCCACCGCCTTTTGACATACGGCGCATAACAAAACTTAATCCAATCCAAATGACTGCAAATGGTAAAATTACGCTAATGAACATATTAAATAACATTGCAGAAGTTGAATCCGGTATCACCTGCCCATAATCAATCCCTGCCTTATATAAACGTTCCGATAGTGTCTCATCTTTCACAATACCGGTATAATAAGTCACCGTAATGCCTGGCGTCTTTTGTTCTTTTGGTGTAATGACTAATCGGTCACTGTCAATTTCCACCTTTTCAACTTTTTCATCATCAACCATCTTTAGAAATTTACTATATGTAATTTCCTTGGATGTCGTGTCTTGCATAAATTGATAAAGTCCTAAAACTAACAAACCTGTAATTAATGTAGTCATAATAATAATACTAATACCCTGCTTATTGTTCTTGGGATTTTTATTATTATTGTTATTATTTCTATTCTGGTTATTATCCATTTCTATCCTCCTACGTATTGTCTTCTTTATTATAAGGATACCCCACTTATAAATCAATAAAAACATTGTGAAATGAAGTCCGCAATTCTAAATCTTTTCTAAACTTCATTTTTGTAGTATAATATTTTTTGTAGTGCTTATGCTGAAATTAAATTTAATATACAAAAGGATGGTTTATTTATGAAAATAGGATTCGACAACAAAAAATATCTATCTATGCAATCCGAACATATTCGCGAACGCATTAACCAATTTGACAATAAGTTATATCTTGAGTTTGGTGGTAAACTTTTTGACGATTATCATGCTTCTCGCGTGCTTCCAGGGTTTGCCCCAGATAGTAAACTTCGACTGCTTATGCAACTATCAGACCAAGCAGAAATCGTAATTGTAATTAGTGCCGGTGACATTGAAAAAAATAAAGTACGTGGCGATTTAGGAATCACATATGATTCAGATGTCCTTCGTTTAATGGATGCATTTAAAGATAAGGGTCTCTTTGTTGGCAGCGTTGTTATTACTCAATATGCTGGACAAAGCAGTGCTAATCTATTCAAAACTCGATTAGAAAAATTAGGAATTAAAGTATATACTCACTTCGCCATCGAAGGCTATCCTTCTAATATCCCGCTAATTGTAAGCGATGATGGGTATGGTAAAAATGATTATATCGAAACTTCAAGACCCTTGGTAATCATTACCGCTCCTGGGCCTGGAAGTGGCAAGATGGCAACTTGTCTATCACAACTTTATCATGAACATAAGAGAGGTATTAATGCTGGTTACGCTAAATTTGAGACATTTCCAATTTGGAACATTCCTTTAAAGCATCCAGTGAATCTCGCATATGAAGCAGCCACTGCTGACTTAAATGATGTGAATATGATTGATCCGTTTCACCTAGAAGCTTATGGTATTACTACTGTCAATTATAATCGTGATGTAGAAATTTTCCCTGTATTGGGTGCTATTTTTGAACGAATATACGGGAAGAATCCTTACAAATCCCCAACAGATATGGGTGTCAATATGGCCGGAAATTGTATTGTCGATGACACGATCTGTAAAAATGCTTCCAAGCAAGAAATTATTCGTCGTTACTATCATTCCTTAAATAATTTATTGGAAGGTAATTGTTTGGAGGAGGAAGTTTTCAAAATCGAATTACTAATGAAGCAAGCTAACATAACCGTACATGATCGCTCTGTTGTAGATAGCGCTTTACAACGGGCCGCCGCAACAGAAGCACCCGCTGCTGCTTTAGAACTTTCAGACGGAAGAATCATTACTGGTAAAACCAGCAACTTGTTAGGTGCATCGGCTGCTTTGATTTTAAACGTTCTAAAGGAACTAGCCGGTATTGATCATTCAGAACATGTCATATCACCAACTGCAATCGAACCTATACAAACGTTAAAGACTAAATATCTTGGTAGCAAAAATCCTAGACTGCACATTGACGAGGTGTTAATTGCACTTTCTATCAGTGCTGCTTCTAACCCAACTGCGCAGTTAGCATTAGAACAGATTCCAAAACTCGCTGGTTGCCAAGCACACACTTCAGTCATGTTAGCTGCCGTAGACGTAAAGCAATTCAAAAAATTATCTATTCAATTAACGTCAGAAGCTAAATATGAAAATAAAACAATTTACCACTAGATTTTTTTTTAATTATAGTGTATAATTCATAAGTATTTTATTAAGAACGTATGCAAAGGGGCAGACGAGCAAAGATAGAGATCCTTCTATCTTTACTTATTTGCTTCTTCTTTTTATTTTAATCTATTGCTTAAAGGAGGCGATTATATGTCAATTAAATATGTTTTTGTGACAGGAGGAGTTGTTTCTGGACTAGGGAAAGGGATTACCGCTGCATCGCTAGGACGTTTGCTCAAAGCACGTGGCTATTCAGTGACTATGCAGAAATTTGACCCCTATATCAATATCGACCCAGGAACTATGAATCCTGTACAACACGGTGAAGTCTTTGTTACTGATGATGGTGCCGAAACTGATTTGGATTTAGGTCATTACGAGCGTTTTATAGACGAAAATTTAACTAAGAATTCAAATGTAACCACTGGTAAAATCTATTGGTCTGTACTGCAAAAAGAACGACGCGGTGTGTTTGGTGGTGGAACGGTACAGGTAATTCCACATATCACCAACGAGATTAAAGACCGCTTCTATCGAGATGTCACAGAAAAAGATACAAAAATTGCGATTATTGAAGTAGGGGGAACCGTCGGCGATATTGAAAGCCAACCTTTTTTAGAAGCCATTAGACAATTTCAACATGATGTAGGACATGAAAATGCGATTCTAATTCATGTCACTTTAATTCCTTACCTAAAAGCATCCGGAGAATTGAAAACAAAACCTACCCAAGCAAGTGTGAAGGATTTACAAGGACTTGGCATACAACCTGATATCATTGTCTGCCGTTCTGAGCATCAGTTAGATCAAGGAATTAAAGATAAGATTGCCTTATTCTGTAATGTTCCCGCAAGCCGTGTATTGCAAAATTTAGACGTAGATTATCTATATGAAGCCCCACTGGCAATGGAGAAGGAACATCTTGCAGAAGTTGCATGCGAATGCTTACACTTAGAGTGTCCTTCCCCCGACTTGGCTGATTGGACTTCTATGGTAGATGCTCTTCACCATCCAACTGCCGAAGTTAACATTGCATTAGTTGGCAAATATATTCAATTACACGACGCCTATATCAGTGTCGTAGAAGCGTTAAAACATGGTGGTATTGCAAGTCATGCAACTGTTAATATTCATTGGATCGATTCCGAACATCTATCAGACCAAAATGTAGGGGAACTCCTTAAAAATATTGACGGCATTTTAGTCCCTGGTGGCTTTGGACACCGTGGTATTGAAGGAAAGATTTCTGCAATTAAATATGCAAGAGAACATCGAAAACCATTTTTAGGATTATGTCTTGGAATGCAATTATCCATCATTGAATTTGCTAGAAATGTGATTGGCTACAACGATGCACATAGTGTGGAATTAAAACCAGATACGACACATCCAGTTATACACCTTATGCCCGATCAAAATGGAATTCAAGATATCGGTGGTACTTTAAGACTAGGTTCTTATCCTTGCATACTAAATCCAGAGTCTAAGGCATATCATTTATATGGAAAAAAATTAATTGAAGAAAGACACCGTCATCGTTATGAGGTGAATAATGATTATCGGAATGTTCTAGAGAAAAATGGGATGCTATTATCTGGACTTTCCCCAGACGGTAGGATTGTAGAAGTAATAGAACTGACAAATCATCCATGGTTTATTGCAACACAGGCACATCCCGAACTAAAATCAAGACCAAATAGACCACATCCGTTATTTAAAGGATTTGTAGAAGCTGCATTAAATCAATAGCATATAAAATCACTGCGGATTACACTATATGATTGAATCCTCAGTGATTTTTATTATATTGATATCCAATGGATTCCCCCCTATTTCTTGATTGCTGCCACGCTGTCTCGCTCGATGAATTTTGCAGGTACGGTCACTGACATACAAATATCTCTTCCTGTTAGTACACGGTCTGCCAGCATTAATACAGCACGTTCTCCGATAAATTCCATATTGATTCTTGCTGTAGTAAGCGGTGGTATCATATACTTTGCAGTAGGTATGTCATTAAATCCAACAATACTAATATCATCAGGGATCGATAATCCTAATTCATATGCAGCTTTATAACAACCTGCTGCCATGGAATCAGTTACTACAAATACCGCCGTTGGTCGTTCATCTAATTCCAATAATTCTTTCAATAATCGATATCCATATTTTGGATAATACAAACCTGTCCTTTGGTACTCCTCACGAAAAAGGCCTTTCTTTTTCATATAGTTTTGGTATATCTCTGTCCGAGGTTCTAGTAATACTTTCCCATCTCTATCCGATTCTTGACAACCAATAAATCCTATTTTTGTATGCCCCTTACTAACCAAATAATCTAGAAGCTCTTCTACTGCCCTTTTAAATCCAATTACAATTGAATCATACTTCTCCTCATTTGGATTTGTATCTATAAATACAATCGGTTTTCCAAATCGTTCTATTTTTTCCACCATAGAATCACTAAAAGTCCCAAGACAAATAATACCATCAATTGCTATTAAACTCTCCGGTGTATCTAAAGATGTTATTACGTGTTTTTTATACCCTTCTTCTTCCAACTTCTTCTCAATTGAAACACGCACGCACAAGTAATATGGATCTTGTAATTCTTCCTCTGGAGAATAGGAGTAATAGACACCCACTCTCAACTTTTTCTTACGCTTCTTCTGGACTTTTAACTGATATTCCAATTCTTCTGCTGCTTCAAATACCTTCTTCTTTGTCTCATCTTGCACATTTAAACTTTCATCATGATTCAAAACTCTAGATACTGTAGTTATAGATACGCCAACCTTATCTGCTATATCCTTAATTGTTGTCATACATTTTCCTCCACACATTCTATTGGTATATTCTCAACATCACCATTTTTCCACTCTGATATTAGCACTGCACCTAATATTAATGCGGAACCTATCACCATTCTAATTGTCACATGTTCCTGTAATAATATAACGGAAAAAATAGTTCCAAATACTGCTTCCATTGATAAAATAATAGCCGCTTTTGTTTCTTCCACATATTTTTGTGACACCGTCTGTAACAAATATGTAATCGTTGTACTCCCAATGGCTAGATATAAAATACTGTATACCCCTTCCCTTGTTGGATGTATATTTATTTCACCCCGCGACAATAACCCGATAAACGAAAGTACAAATGCTGTTGTCATTTGCAAAAAATTTAGTACCGTCACACGTACTCTTCCGACAAATTCTCCTGTCAAAAATATTTGAAATGCAAAACACACTGCACACATCAAAGTAAGCCCGTCACCTAATCCGAGGGTAAAATTCTTTTGTAAAGATAACACACCTGCACCTATAATTGCAAGTAATACACCTACCATACTTTGTGGACTCACCCGTTTCTTATATAAAACTAACGCTATAAAAGGTACAAACACCACATTTGTCGCTGTCAAAAAAGCATTTTTTGATGGTGTCGTATATTGAAGTGCAATAATTTGTAACGCAAATCCTGCAAACAAAAAAAAGCCTAACATACATCCACATTTAAGTTCCTCTTTCTGAATTGTTTTGATATGCTTCCATCCAAGCATAGTCATAAATACAGATGCCAAAAAGAATCGAACTGTCAAAATTTGAAATGGCGTAAAACTTTTTAATGCCAAATCACTAGCTACAAATCCACCACCCCAAATTACTGTAACAATTAAAAGTCCTACTATGCCCAAATATTTCTTCATTTATATTATCCTTTCTACTTTGTTATTATATCGATATTTTTCTAAAAAGCCAAGCCCGATGTAATAATCCCATTGCATTTACTAAAAAGTGGGTGCAATGCACCCACTTTTCATCATTATGTTATTTTCCAAATTTAGTAACTAATTCATCTTGTAATTCATTCATTGTCTTATTAACATCTTCCCCATTCAATAAAATCTTAGAAACAGCAACGCCTATGGCATCATTTGCTTCTGCATTGTTTTCACTCATAACAAATTGAGGGATTTTTTTACCATTTTCAATGAAAACTTCGTAAATATTGTCTCCTCCGAAAAATTCATCCCCTTTTGTAAATATTTCATTCTCGTAACTTGGAATATAAGATGGATAAAGTCCGTACTTTTCGAATCCATTTGCTTGCAATTGCTCATCTGTCATAGCAAATTTAACAAATTCGGTTGTTAAATCTGGATCTGCTGCTTTTGCATTAATAGCCAATACTGATCCCCCATTCGCACAACTAGAAGAACCATCTGCAGTTACTTTTGGTAAATCAATAACGCCCCACTTGCCTGATGTATCTGGCGCCTTGTCCTTTATGGTTCCGATCATCCAAACAGCTTCTGGGATAGTTGCAACACTTTGGTTAACAACTGTTCCTTCGTATTCATCCCACCCATTATAATCCAATGCAATTCCAGCATCATAGATTTTTTTAGTCAATTCCATTGCTTGAATTGATTCCTTAGAGTTTACAATTGTATTTCCTTCATCATCAAATGTCGCTTTTCCTAATTCTGATCGAATAGTGGAGTAAATGGACGGCTTTGTTGGACGTATTGGTAACATTTTTACAGGATCGCCATTTGGAGTTTTGCAATTAGCCGTAACTTTCTTCCCTGCTTCAATAAAATCATCCCAAGTTATAATATCTTCTGCTTTCACACCAGCCTGTTCAAAATAATCTTTTCTGTAAAACATCCCCATTGGGCCTGCATCCCATGGAAATGCGTGTATTTTGTCATTAAATTCTACTTCACCTATCTTGACAGGTAAGAACTCTTCTTTATTAACAGCATCACTTAAATCTAAAAATCCTTCTGGAAATTTATCTGCATATCCAGCAAGTACTTCCCCTTCTATTGCTATAACATCTGCAATTCCATTTCCAGTAGCCAAAGATGTAGATAATTTGTTATAAATTTGTTCGGTTCCCATTTCTTCAAATTCAAACTCTACATTTTCATGTGTTTTTTGAAATTCTTTTGCAGCATCCTGTAGTTGCATCAAAGCGACATCCCATGCCCATACAGAAATTACTACTTTCCCGTCTTTTGTTGTTTCTTTTTCTTGACTTCCCTTACTACATCCCACTGTTGCTGTTGACACCACCATAATAAGAATCAATAGTAGTGCGCTGATTTGTTTCATTTTTTTCATAATTTCTCCTCCTTTTTATTCTTTCACTGCTCCCCCCATAACACCCGCTACAAATTGCTTTTGAAATATCAAAAAGATAATCAAAATAGGTAACGTTGCTATCGCGGTTGCAAGTAAAATCACAGCAAAGTTCTTATTGGTTGGATTGCCATCAAGCATTGCCAATGCAATTGGAAGTGTATACTGATCTTTACTTCCTAAAATGATTAATGGCCACATAAAGTTATTCCACATACTAGTAAACATATAGATAACCAAAGCACCTAGGGCGGGCTTTATATTTGGTAGGACAATGCGTACAAAAATCCCGAGTTCCCCTACCCCATCAATTCTTGCTGCTTCAATCAACGCTTGTGGGAAATTGATCATATTTTGCCGCATTAAAAATACACCAAATGCATTTGCTAAAAGTGGTAAAATCACTGCAATATGAGTATCCGTCATATCAATTTTTATCATCATTTCAAATAAGGGCACATACATAACCAATGAAGGTACCATCATAGATGCCATAATAAATCCGAATATAATTCCTTTCCCTTTGAATTTAAACTTCCCAAGAGCATATCCCGCGGCAGAAAATATCAATAATGCTAAAACAGTATAAGTAACGGAGACAAATAATGTATTCCATATATTTCTTATTAAATCAACTTTTTCACTTAACATCTTAAAATTTTGAGCTAATTCATGTCCGGGGATTAATCTGGGCGGAACTGACAAAATATCTGTATTTGTATTGGTTCCAGATACAAACATGAAGTAAAATGGAAATAATGATAAAAATGCTCCAATTGTCAGAATTATGTAACCAATGGCTCTTTTTATATTTTTCATGATTCATCCTCCTTGGTTGCCCGAAATTGAAAGACTGACAAAAGTCCAATAATTACAACCATGACATAGCCAATTGCAGATGCATACCCAAATTTCAAATACGTAAACCCATTATTAAATAAATACTGTCCCATTGTAATTGTGGCATTATTTGGTCCACCTTCAGTTAAAATAAAAGGTTCATCAAATAATTGCAGCGTGCCAATGGTTGAGGTAATCGTACAAAATAAGATAATTGGTTTTATCATAGGTATGGTAATATGTATTAGTTTCTTCCAGAAGATAGCCCCATCAATATCCGCCGCCTCCATTAGTTCATTTGGAATGGATTGAATACCTGCTAATAAAATAATCATATTATAACCAAGCCATCTCCACGTAATAGATATAATAACAGCAAATCTCGCAGGCCACTCCTCATAGAACCAAGAGACTGGTTTCCCGCCAAACCATTCTAAAACATAATTAATCAATCCATGCTCAGAATTCAATAGTACTTTAAAAACTAATGCATAAGCCACCAAAGCGGTAACAGATGGAAGAAAAATACTAGTTCTAAAAAATGCTTTTCCTTTGACGAATTTTTGTTCAATTGCAACTGCAATTAAAAGTGCACCTATAATCATAACTGGTACTTGAATTACCAAGTAAATAAAGGTATTAAACATTGCTTTGTAAAAAATGGGATCTTCGAATAATTTGACATAATTCTGTATCCCAACAAAAATATATTCTCCTGATGTATACTCAAAAAAACTCAGATACAACGATCGAAAAATTGGATATATCATAAATGCTGAAAATATTAAGACGGTCGGTGCTATTAGCACATACGGCACTGAATGCTGATTAATGAACGGCTTCCTATTCATTTTAATCCTCCCTAACTACCTTGCTTTCTGCTATTACACTCTTTTCCTCTACGACGCTAAAATATAAATTCATCGAAAAGTCATTTAACCCTACTTTGTTTTCATAGGTTTGTTCTTCCCCACAACTATTCGATCCCAACCCAGAGTGTTTTGCATCTAAATGTACAATTGTTTGATTGCAATATTTTATTTCTCCAATATGCTTAGCTTCATCTAACGCCTCTATGGTATAATCGTGCACATTAATACCCATTGGCTTTTTAGATTTGATTAGTAAGCTCTTTTTTTCCGTCCCTATTGCAAGCCAAGAGACTTTTTCACGATGTCCATTTTCTTGTGGCATAGCATATGGAGTATGCATACCTCTGACATCCGTTTCATAAATCCCCATTTGGGCGTGGCTTTTCATATCCAAATAGTTTTCATCAAATCCCAACCCACACCATTTCACTTGCCTGCATTCGCTTGGTAATGCTAATTCAATTCCAGCCCTCGGAATCATTGCTGGTGCAAAATCACTGTATTTAAATGCCTTACATTCTAATTCAAGTTGCATCCCTGCGTCACTATAAATACTATATTTGTAATGGCATTTGAATCCAAATATCTGACTCCAAAACGAAAAATGTGTTTGTATATTTACAATAACTTTTGAATCACCTATTTCACAAGAAATAGCATCTAGTTGTTCCTCCGGCTTTTGTATAAAATATTTCTCTGTCCAATCCTTTATCTTATACATATCATTATCTATGGTAGCCCTCTGAACGTTTAAATGTGGACCTTTTGAAATGTATTCTACCCCATCAATATCATATGTAAGCAGCTGTCCTGTTACTTTGTTAAATACTACCTTGACCTTTTGATTCTGGATCGTAAGCACCTGTGTTTTTTCATGGACGGACAGTTCTTCTCGTTTCTCATGACTTATTACTATAGATGGTTTATCTATTGGAAGTTGAAACTGCATGGTTGCCACACTGTGTAACGGCCCTGCGAAAGATACCTCCTCACGATAAACAAATGATAGATTTAGATAATACACATTGCCTTCTTTTGGTTGTATTTTCTTATATGGAATTTTCACATTCTGCCATTCTCCTGGAGGTATTAATAATGTTGTTATAACCCCTGACTCATCTGTAATATTATCATGACAAATGCTCCATTGTAACTCTAGATGATACAAATCTATAAAACTATATCTATTTTGTACTTTTACTATTCCTTCCTCCAGATTTTCTGCAATTGCATGAACTGGAGCAATGACTTGCTTATAACATTTTAGCCCTGTAGAAACCGTCCTATCTGGCAACAATAAACCATCCATACAAAAGTTAGAGTTATTGGGCTCATCATCAAAATCTCCACCATAAAAATATGTTTCTCTTCCTGCTTTATCTTCTTGCGCAATACCATGATCGTACCATTCCCAAATAAAGCCACCCTGTAACCTCTTATATTTTTGAAACATTTCTTGATACTCAGCTAGATTGCCTGGTCCCGTTCCCATGGCATGACCGTATTCGCAAAGGATATGAGGCTTTCCATGACGTTCCTCGCCCACTGCTATTTCACGTAAGCGGCTTAAAGTTGTATACATGGTTGAATAAACATCCGTTATATCTGCTTGTGAATCACCTTCATAATGAACAAGTCTAGTATTATCTAATGAGCGTAGATAAGATGCTGCTGCTGTAAAATTTTCTCCCATAGAAGATTCATTTCCTAAAGACCACATAATAATAGAAGGATGGTTTCTATGGTTTTGTACCATACGTCCGATTCGGTCTTCATAAGCCTCCTTCCACGACTCCACTTTGTTAAGCCATTCATACTTCTGTACCCATTCAAATCCATGTGTTTCCAGATCTGCCTCATCAATCACATATAATCCATATTGATCACATAAGTCATAAAAATAATCCATTTTGGGATAGTGTGAACATCTAACTGCATTAATATTATGTTGCTTCATTAATATGATATCTTGCTCCACCACATCCCTTTCCACAGTATTACCTTGTTTAGGGCTAAAATCATGCATATTCACCCCGTTCAGTAGAATAACTTTCCCATTTACTGCAAAGTTCTGATTGATGATTTCAATTTCGCGGAATCCAACCATTACCTTTATTTCATCTATCGTATTACATCCTTGCTTTAATTCAATATTCAGAGTATATAAATCCGGGGTTTCCGCTGTCCATGATTTAACCTCTGGAATTTCTGCTTCTATCCTATAACTGTCTCCAATACATTCTGCTTCGCCGGATATGACCAACTGCTTTTTATTATTATTTGAATACAGCTTATAACTCACTCCACTTGTCATATCGATATTAGTTGCAAATACACTTACTCCTAATTTACCAGTTGCATAATTATCTTTCAATCCACTATTGACAATACAGTCTTGTATTGCAACTAATGGCTCGCTGTAAATTAGGACATCACGGAATATACCACTATACCACCACATATCTTGACATTCTAAATAAGATCCATCAGACCATTGATACACACGAACTGTAATTTGGTTCTCTCCTTGCCTTACATAATCTGTAATATCGAATTCACTTAACAATCGGCTAACCTTACTATATCCACAATGTTTTTCGTTAATCCATAGGTCATACGCACTGTTTACGCCGTTAAATTTTAATATTACTTTTTGATTTTCCCATAATTTATTTAATGTAAACTTTTTGCGGTAAATGCCTGTGGGATTAATAGAAGGTACAAATGGTGGGTTAATCGGAAATAAATACCATACATCAGTGTAATGCATTGTTCCATACCCTTTCATTTGCCAACAAGAGGGAACTTGTATTTGGTCCCACTTATCCATATTACAATTATCTCTAAAAAAATCTTCTGGTGCATATTCTGGTGCATCTAAGTATAAAAATTCCCAGTCACCATTTAATGACTGTTCACAATAATTATATTGCTCCCTCTTTAAATTTACATGTGGATTACGCCTACCAAGATGGATTAATGTCTCATCTTCCCAACGTTTTTTTATTCTTTCCAAAGCTATTCTCCTCTCTTGAATATAACAAAAGGCTATCATTTTACTAGTAATATGTCAATGTTTTACTTGTAATTTTCCCCTGTTTTATAATATTTTGGTAGTTTTTAATAGTTATATTGTATATTATTTGTTTATTTTTCATTTACTGTTTTGTAGTATTTGTACGTTTATTTTTGTAATTATTATTTTTAAAATAATTAATTTAGTAAATATCAATATTTTTTACTTTTTCATATTTTCTGTATTGATTTTTAAGTTTTTTTTGGATATACTTTGATTAGATAATAATAATTTTAAAGGAGATCACATGAATAAAGTCAGTAATACTAATTGTGTTGTACTGAATATTTTTTCACGTATTATAGATTTGCTAATACTTAATTTTATTTTTTTAATAACCACTCTTCCTATTGTGACTTTAGGCGCTTCTACTACTGCCCTTTATTCTGTTACATTAAAAATGGTGAAAAACGAAGAGTCCTATTTGATACGAAGTTATTTTAAACAATTTAAAGCAAATTTTAAACAAGCAACCTTGTTGAGTGTTATAGGATTCATCGTAATTGGCATTCTTGTCACTGATTATATATTTGTTTCTCAATTTCATTCCATTTTTTATTTAGTTATGAAATCTTTTTTGGTACTGTTTGCTATTATATTATTTATAATTTACATATATATATTTCCAATATTATCTTATTTTAAATTGGATACTAAGGGAGTTATTCGAAATGCTTTTTGGATGTGTTTTTTTAATTTTCCATATTCTCTTTTACTATTGTTTTTGTATTTACCCATTATTTTTCTAATTACATATTCTATCTATACTGAGTTAATTGTACTTATTATAATGTCCCTCTTTGGATGTTCCTTTTATGCTTTTGTACAATCCTATTTTTTTCGGCATATATTCTACAAATACGAAAGATAATTTAAATGTGGAATATAATATAGAAAAGGAGATGAATGATATGTTAGCTTATATTATTATTGCAATTGTACTATCTATAATATGTACTAAATATACTATAAGCATCATTGCGGCAATCCATCAATATATTCTGTGATTTCCCGATTCTCATTTAACGTCTCTTTTCATCTGTTCCAATCTAAAACCCCTCAATATCATTGAATGATATTGAGGGGTTTCTTTTTTATGCACTGGTCTTTTCAAACTGAGAATTGTACAAGCTAGCATAAAAGCCATTTTTCATTAATAATTCTTCATGATTTCCTTGCTCCACAATGTCCCCATCCTTCATAACCAGAATCAAATCCGCATCACGAATCGTCGATAGTCGATGTGCAATAATAAAACTAGTTCTTCCCTTCATCAGGTTATCCATAGCCTTTTGAATCCTCACTTCAGTTCTTGTATCTACAGAGCTAGTTGCCTCGTCAAGAATTAAAATCTTTGGATCTGCTAATATTGCTCTAGCGATGGTTAATAATTGTTTTTGACCATGTGATACATTACTTGCTTCTTCGTTTAATACCATATCATAACCTTTGGGTAGTGTTTTAACAAATCTGTGCACATGAGCCGCCTTTGCAGCTTCCATTACCTCTTCATCTGATGCTTTCAAATTTCCATACCGAATATTTTCCTTGATACTTCCATGAAATAACCACGTATCTTGAAGCACCATACCAAACATTTGGCGAAGTTCACTCCGGTTAAAATCCCTTAAGTCATGGCCATCCACTAAAATGGCACCACTATTAACATCATAGAACCGCATAAGCAATTTAATCATAGTAGTCTTTCCTGCACCCGTGGGTCCAACAATAGCTATCTTCTGTCCTTGCTTTACTTCAGCAGAAAAATCATTTATTATAATTCTTTCTGGTTTATATCCAAAATGTACATGTTCAAAGGTAACATCTCCTTTTAGCCCTTCTACTACTACTGGATTTTCTACAGTTTGATCTTCCTCTTTTTCTTCTAAAAATTCAAATACACGCTCTGATGCTGCAGCCGTAGATTGTAATAAATTTGCTACCTGAGCCACCTGCGTAATTGGTTGCGTAAATGATCGCACATATTGAATAAATGATTGAATATCTCCAACTTCAATACGATTTTTAATTACAAAGTATCCTCCTACTATTGCCACTGCCACATATCCTAGATTCCCTACAAATTGCATGATTGGCATCATCATACCAGATAGAAATTGGGATTTCCATGCAGATTCATATAATTTTCCATTAGTTTTATCAAACTCTTCAATTACATCATGCTCTTTATTAAACACTTTAACAATTGTATGTCCCCCATACACTTCTTCAACCTGACCATTTACATTTCCTAAAAATTCTTGTTGCTGTTTAAAATAATTTTGTGATTTCTTTACAATTACAGAGATCAGTCCCATAGAAATTGGCAATATTAGTAAAGCGATTAATGTCATCATTGGACTAATACTTAACATCATAATTAATACACCAATAATGGTTGTAAATGACGTAATCACTTGGGTCGCGCTTTGATTTAAACTTTGACTCAAAGTATCAATATCGTTGGTAATCCGTGAAAGAACTTCTCCATGCGTTTTCTTATCAAAATAATCCATAGGCATCCGATTTATTTTTTCAGATAATTCTTTTCGCAATCGATAGGTTAATTTCTGTGATACCCCAGTCATAATATACCCTTGAACAAAGGAAAATAAGGCACTAATCAAATACAAACAAAGCAATAGCAAAAGAATCTTTCCAATTTTTGAAAAATCAATTCCGGAACCGCCAGATACTTTTCCAACTAATCCTTTAAAGATTTCAGTTGTCGCCTTTCCTAATATTTTGGGACCAACAATATTAAAAACCGTACTTCCAATAGCAAAAAGTACTACAAAGAAAATAGCTATTTTATAGTGACCCATATAATTCATCAATTTCTTGATTGTCCCTTTGAAGTCTTTTGCTTTTTCTCCTGCTCCCATTCCTCCATGTCCCATTGGCCCCCCCATGGGACCACCTCTTTTAGGACCATCTGCCGGCTTTATACTCGTTTGATTTTCATTACTCATGTTGTTGGCCCTCCTTCTCTACATCAATGTATTCTGCTAATTCTGCTTCTGATAGCTGAGACATTGCTATTTGCCTATAAACATCGCACGTCTTCAATAGTTCTTCATGCGTACCTTTCCCAGCAATTACACCTTCATCCAATACAATAATTTGTTCTGCATGAAGAATCGTACTGATTCGCTGCGCTACAATTAATACTGTGCTATCCGACGTCTTCTTTTTCAATGCTTTTCTTAATGTCACATCGGTCTTATAGTCTAATGCAGAAAAACTATCATCAAAGATAAATACTTTAGGATTTTTAGCAATTGCTCTAGCAATAGACAGTCTTTGTTTTTGTCCTCCTGATACATTTGCACCACCCTGTGAAATATAACTTTCATATTTTTCAGGCTTTTCATTAATAAAGTCTGTTGCCTGTGCAATGGATGCAGCGCCTTTTATTTCTTCTTCTGTTGCATTTCCATTACCATATGCGATATTGGAACTAATTGTACCAGAAAATAATACTCCTTTTTGAGGAACATATCCCAATTGTTCCCTTAAATCATGTTGCGCAATTTCTCGAATATCACATCCGTCTATCTTTATACTTCCTTCTGTTACATCATAAAATCTAGGAATTAAATTAATTAAGGTTGATTTCCCACTTCCTGTACTTCCTATAAAAGCAGTGGTCTCTCCTGGCTTAGCCGTAAAAGAAATATCATGCAAAATCTCCTCATCTGCTTCTGGATATCGAAAACATACGTGGTCGAATTCCACATATCCTTTTTTGTCTCCGATTTTCTTTGGATTCTGTATATCATGTATCAATGTTTTACTTGTAAGAACCTCATCTACACGCACCGCCGATACTGATGCTCTTGGTAACATAATAGAAATCATACACAACATCAAGAATGACATGATAATCTGCATTGCATATTGAATAAATGCCATCATATCTCCTACTTGCATAGAACCACTGTCTACTCCATGTGCACCGGCCCATACAATTAGTACTGTAATACCATTCATTATGAGCATCATCGTAGGCATCATAAATGTCATTGCCCTATTGACGAACAGGTTCGTCTTTGTCAAATCTTTATTGGCCTTGTCGAACCTTTCTTCCTCATGTACTTCTGTGCTAAAAGCTCGAATAACCGATAATCCAGTTAAAATCTCTCTGGTTACCAGATTTAATCTATCAACTAATTTTTGAACTAACTTGAATTTTGGCATAACTACTGTAAATAATGTAATTACAACAATTAGAATTAAAGCCACAGCTAACCCAATAATCCAAGACATATTTGCATTGGTCTTAAATACTTTTAAAATACCTCCAATTCCAAGTATTGGAGCATACAATACCATACGCAGCATCATGATAATCAACATTTGGATTTGCTGGATATCATTGGTACTTCTAGTAATTAAAGAAGCCGTTGAAAATTGATCAAATTCATTACTTGAGAATCCTACTACTTTTTTAAACACTTTACTTCTCAAATCTCTTGAAATTGAGGATCCTACCCTTGCTGATAAAAATCCTACTATCACGCTTGCGATCATACCAAGAAAGGCCAATAAAATCATCTTCAGTCCAGTATTAAAAATATAGCTATTTTGAATCTTTTCGGTATCCATCCCTAGTGCTTTGTACTCTGATTTAATATAAGTGGTGGCTGCTTGCTCTATCATTGTCTCTGGCATGTCATCAAATTGTTGGTCTATCTGTGTGATTACTTGCACTCGTTGTTCTTCAGGCATAAGTTTTAATATTTCAAAAATTGACATATCATTTTGCACTTGCTGTGCTTGTGCCCCTTGTATATCTGAACTTGAGCCACTATTTTGCAAGGAACCTATTCCCGTCATGAATTGTTCTTTCATTTTTTGTGACTGCTTGCTATCACCATCCAGTCCTGAAACTATTACCATTGGCTTACCTAAAATATCTGTAAGTTCTTCTAATTTTGTTTCATCTGTGAGTATACGTTCTTTCAAATCATAATTACCTTCAGATTTTTCGCTTTTTTCATAAGCGCTTTTTACAATGTGCTGCTGACTTTCTTTTACAAATAGTAAGAGTTTATCTAGCTCACTCTTTCTAATTTGTTTTGGTACTGAAGTATCAATCCCCCCCTGTTGTATGCCCACATTTACAATATCGGATGTATATCCTGGTAACGACAAGTCACAATATGCTTGCACAATTAAAATGCACAAAATAGCAAATATAACTCCAGTGGATCCTTTTAAATACTTAAACAATTTTGTCATGATGTCTTTCCTTTCTTCATTTAATGTATTGGTGGACATAGCTTAATATCCTGTAGTTCTTTACTATTAACCAGATTATCTCTCATCTGCTCTAGTAATCGTTTAATAATAATGCGTTCTTCAGTACTCATATTATCAAATAAGATTTCCTCCATCTGTCCCTGTACTTCTTCAATCTGAGCAACATACTCTCTCCCTTTGTCCGTTAATCTTAATCTAATCACTCGCTGATCATACACATCAACTTTTCTGACAATAAACCCAAATTTTTCCATCTTCTTAATTGCAACTGTAATAGACGGTGGCGTAACACCCACTTTTTGAGCTACCTCCTTTTGCGATAATTCTCCGTTACTATGTAACACAAAAAGGATTCCCGCTTGCCCTGGTTTTAAATCATATTCTTTTAACAACTGCATTGCTTTATGCATGCTAAGATGTAGAATTTGATGTAAAAGCATCTGAATATGCTTTTCTTTCTTCTTTTCCATAAACCCTCCATTAGTTAGACATTTAACTAATATATTATGCTTTTTATCTAAAAACGTCAATATATTTTTTAATAATTTATATTTTTATAATATTTATAACTAAATTTTAATTAAATAACTAACTAAATATCAATTGGGGACGTAGCAAAATGAATTTTGCTACGTCCCCAATTGACCTTTTGATGATATTAAACAAAAAAAGAACCAGCTTATGCCAGTTCTTAACAGGGGATGAGGGAATCGAACCCCCACCAAAAGTTTTGGAGACTCCTATCATACCATTTGACCAATCCCCTTTATCCACTTGATATTTATACCATATTTTTATTCCTTTTGTCAATCCTTACTACTTTCTTATAAAAAGAAACACCATGATATCTATACCATGGTATCTACCTTATATAATATACCTTCAAAACTGCATACAAAGAAATGTTTCATCCATCTACCTATTCCATTTTGGTTATGCCCTCGACCTATTAGTAACAGTCAGCTCCATACATTACTGCACTTCCACCTCTGTCCTATCTACCTTGTGGTCTTCAAGGGGTCTTACT